>NZ_JBIRYJ010000007.1:0-210471 GCF_044389785.1 Streptomyces sp. NPDC019443 | reverse complement strand
TTCTGGGGGCGGGGCCGCGGGGGTGCCGGCGGGGTTTTCCGCTTCGGCGGGGGGTCGGGGGCGCCCGGGGCCCCCCCCCCCCCCCCGGCCCCCCCCCCGGGGGGGGGGGGGGGGCGGGGCCCCCCCCCCGACTGCTTCATCCGGATACCGCGGGGGTCATTCGGTGCCGCTTCCAAGCTCCCAAAGCTGCAGGTCCGAGCTGGAGTTGAGCACCCGCTCGACGCCACTGACGCCGGTGCGGGCGGCGACGTACTGCTTGCCCTGCCACAGCGGCAGGAACGGCACGTCGGTGGCGACGATCTCCTGCATCCGCGTGAAGGCGTCGGACGCGGCGGTCCGGTCGGCGGCACGGCGCGACTGCGGGATGAGCTGCCGCGCCACGGTGCTGACGTACGGGGTGTTGAGGAAGTTGCCCTTGTCCAGGAACGGGGCGATGTAGTTGTCCGGGTCCGGGAAGTCGGGGAACCAGCCAAGACCGTAGACGGCGTAGTCGCCGCGCTTCTGGGCCGGACGGAACTTCGCCCACTCGGTGCCCTCGACGGTGACGTCGAAGAGCTTGGTGGCGTTCAGCTGGTTCTTGAGCGCCTCGAACTCCTTGGCCGTGCCGGCGCCGTAGTGGTCGGTTGTGTAGTGGAGCTTCAGCTTCACCGGCGTGGTGATGTCGGCGTCGCGCAGGATGTCCGCGGCCTTCGCGCGGCTCGGCTCGCCGTACTTGTTGTAGAAGGAGTTGGTGTGCGCCGCGATGGTCGTCGGGATGAGCGAGTAGAGCGGCTCGGCGGTGGCACCGTACACCTGGCCCGCGATCTGGCCGCGGTCGACGACGGCTGCCATGGCCTGCCGGACGGCCTTGTTCTTCACCGACGGGTCATTGGTGTTGAAGGCGAGGTAGCGGATCTCGAGACCCGGCATCTCGGTGAGCTCGATGCCTTCCTTGGGGTTCTCGGACAGATCCCTGATCTGGTCGGGAGACATCGCACGGGTCATGATGTCGATGTCGCCGGAGTCGAGCGCCTTGCCCATCGTGTCGGCGTCCGGGAAGGACCGCAGCTCGACCTTGTCGTTGCGGAGCTTGATGTCGCCCTGGTAGGAGGGGTTCTTGGTGAAGATGACCTTGGCGATCTGACCACCCTTGGCCTCGGTCTTCATGGTGTACGGGCCGGAGCCGTCGACCTCCAGGCCCTCGCGGAGCTTCTTGCCGTCGTAGTGCTTCTTGCTGACGATGGCGGCGACGGGTGTCGAGAGCTTGTACGGAAAGGTCGCGTCCGGCGAGGCGAGGTGGAAGACCACCTCGTCGCCGTTGGCCTCGATCGTGTCGATGTTCGCGAGGAGAGAGGCCGTGCCGCTGTCGGGGTTGATGTCCAGGACACGCTGGATGGAGAACTTCACGTCCTCGGCGGTGATGGCGCTGCCGTCGGCGAACTTCAGCCCGCTGCGCAACTTGCAGCGGTAGCTCTCGCTGACCTTGTCCGTGAAGCTGCACGACTGGGCGGCTTCGGGCACCGGCGCGCCGCCGCCGCGCGGAGCGTGCATCAGCGTCTGGACGGTCTGCCGCAGCACGCTCCACGAACCGGTGTCGTATGCGTAGGCCGGGTCGAGGGGCGCGGGGGCGTCCGCGGTGGCGATGAACTGGTCCGTGGTGCCCACGACAATGGCATCACCGCCGCCGGACCCGCCGTCCGTCCCGCCGCAGGCGACCAGCACGGGCGCGAGCAGGCCGACCACGGCCGACAGCACCAAAGTCTTACGGTTCATCCTGGACGTTCTCCTCATCCGGCACTGGGTTACAGCGAAGGTTTGGGCACTCCGCCGCGGCCGCCCGGTCGGAGCGGTGCGATCGGGCCGGGGAAACAGAGCGATCGGCACTGAGTTCCGGATGGCTTGGGCAACCGCCGGGATACATCCGTGAGCGGCGAAGTACTCGCGACGAGATTAGTCGGAGACGTCAGGACAGCGTGACCAGGGCCGAGTTGAGGTCGTAATCACACCGTGATCAGTCCTGCCCGCGAGTGGACGAGCATGCGACGGAACGATTCGTACACCACTCCACCAATACGGACACAAGGGCAGACCCGGCACCCCTGGCCAGGGTGCGCAGTGATCCGGACTTACCTCTGCGTGACCACTCAGGGTGACGAAAATCACCCTACGAAACCCATTGACGGATGCACGGGGGAAACACGGACCGTATGCGCATCAGTTCATCGTGGTGATGAGGGTGCGTAGAAAACCAAGGTCCACTTCTTCGAGCGAACGTACGACCACCCGGCCGTCGGCGGCCGCGATCGGCGCCACGGACGGCACGGCGACCACCCGGCAGCCGGCCGCCTCCGCGGCCGCCACACCGGTCGCCGTGTCCTCGATGACGGCGCATCTCGCCGGCTGTGCGCCCAGCCCCCGGGCGGCCAGCAGATAGGGGTCCGGGTGCGGCTTCGTACGCGAGACCTCGTCACCCGCGACCGAGAGCGCGAAGTGCTGGGGACCGAGGGAGGCGAGGACTCGGTCGATGATGCGGCGGTGGGAGGCGGAGACCAGGGCGGTGGGCACCTCGTGGGCGGCGAGCTCGGCGAGCAGCCTGGCGGCGCCCGGCATCAGCGGCACACCGCGCCCGATGCGGTCCTCGAAACGGTCGTTGAGCAGTACGGTCAGCTCGGCCAGCGTGATGTCCGCGCCGGTCGCCTTGATGAGATAGCCGGCGCTGCGCGTCATGGGGCCGCCGACCACCACATCCCGCCATGCCTCGTCGAGCTCATGGCCAAGATCGGCGAAGACCTCCACCTCCGCGTCCCACCAGAAGCCTTCGGTGTCCACGAGGGTGCCGTCCATGTCGAGAAAAACGGCCTGCAGGGCAGAGCCCTCGGCCGAACGGGTCAAGGACGCGGGGACCGTACTGGTCATCCGGCACACCTCCACTGAGGGACGAGAAGGCCGGTCGCCTCCCAGATGGGGAAGGCGACCGGCCTGCACTGGACCGACCAGTGTACGACTCTGCCGACTAACGTGCGTTGAAGTACTTCGCTTCGGGGTGGTGGATGACGATGGCATCGGTGGACTGCTCGGGGTGGAGCTGGAACTCCTCGGAGAGCTGGACGCCGATCCGCTCCGGCTGCAGCAGCTCGGCGATCTTGGCCCGGTCCTCCAGGTCCGGGCACGCTCCGTAACCGAGCGAGAAACGCGCTCCGCGGTACTTGAGCGCGAACATGTCTTCCACGTCGGCCGGGTCCTCGCCCGCGAAGCCGAGCTCGGCGCGCACGCGGGCGTGCCAGTACTCGGCGAGCGCCTCGGCCAACTGCACGGACAGGCCGTGCAGTTCGAGATAGTCGCGGTACGAGTCAGACTCGAAGAGCTCGGCGGTGGCCTCACCGATCTTCGAGCCCACGGTCACGACCTGGAGCCCGACGACGTCGGTCTCGCCGGACTCTTCGGGGCGGAAGAAGTCGGCGAGGCACAGGCGGCGGCCGCGGCGCTGGCGGGGGAAGGAGAAGCGGGTGCGCTCGGAGCCGTCCTCGTTCAGCAGGATCAGGTCGTCGCCCTTGGACACGCAGGGGAAGTAGCCGTAGACCACGGCCGCCTCCAGCAGGTTCCTGGTGTGCAGCTGGTCCAGCCAGCCGCGCAGCCGCGGCCGGCCCTCGGTTTCCACCAGCTCCTCGTACGTCGGGCCGTCGCCGGTCCGGGCCTGCTTGAGGCCCCACTGGCCCTTGAACAGCGCGCCCTCGTCCAGCCAGGACGCGTACTCCTTCAGCTGGATGCCCTTGATGACCCGGGTGCCCCAGAACGGCGGCTGCGGCACCGGATTGTCGATCGCGACATCCGAGCGGACCGCGCCCTCCGGCTCCTGGACCTCCAGCACGGCAGTGTCCCGCTTGGCCACCCGGCGCTGCTTGAGCTCCGGCAGCGCCGCCCCGGGGACACCGCGCTTGACCGCGATCAGGGCGTCCATCAGACGCAGACCCTCGAACGCGTCACGGGCGTAGCGGACTTCGCCCTCGTAGATCTCGTGCAGATCCTGCTCGACATACGCCCGCGTCAGCGCGGCCCCGCCGAGGATGACCGGGTAGTCGGCGGCCAGCTTGCGCTGGTTCAGCTCCTGCAGATTCTCCTTCATGATCACCGTGGACTTCACCAGCAGACCCGACATGCCGATCACATCCGCGCGGTGCTCCTCGGCCGCTTCCAGGATCGCCGAAACCGGCTGCTTGATACCGAGGTTGACGACGTTGTATCCGTTGTTGGACAGGATGATGTCGACGAGGTTCTTCCCGATGTCATGAACGTCACCACGGACCGTGGCAAGGACGATCGTGCCCTTGCCGTCCGCGTCGGACTTCTCCATGTGCGGCTCGAGGAAGGCCACCGCGTTCTTCATCACCTCGGCGGACTGCAGCACGAACGGCAGCTGCATCTGGCCCGAGCCGAACAGCTCACCGACGACCTTCATGCCGTCCAGGAGTGTCTCGTTGACGATTTCGAGAGCCGGGCGGGTCTGGAGCGCCTCGTCGAGGTCGGCCTCCAGGCCGTTCTTCTCGCCGTCGATGATCCGGCGCTTGAGCCGCTCCTCCAGCGGCAGGGCCAGGAGCTCCTCGGCCTTGCCCGCCTTCATCGACTTCATGTTGACGCCCTCGAAGAGCTCCATGAGCTTCTGCAGGGGGTCATAGCCTTCGGCGCGCCGGTCGTAGATCAGGTCTAGGGCGACCTTGACCTGCTCCTCCTCCAGGCGGGCGATCGGCAGGATCTTCGAGGCGTGCACGATCGCCGAGTCCAGTCCGGCCTTCACGCACTCGTCCAGGAAGACGGAGTTCAGTACGACCCGGGCGGCGGGGTTCAGGCCGAAGGAGATGTTCGACAGGCCCAGCGTGGTCTGCACATCCGGACGGCGGCGCTTGAGTTCACGGATCGCCTCGATCGTGGCGATGCCGTCCTTGCGCGACTCCTCCTGGCCGGTGCAGATCGTGAACGTGAGCGTGTCGATGAGGATGTCGGATTCCAGCACACCCCAGTTCCCGGTCAGATCGTCAATGATCCGCTCGGCGATCGCGACCTTGTTCTCGACGGTGCGGGCCTGGCCCTCCTCGTCGATGGTCAGCGCGATGAGCGCCGCGCCGTGCTCGACGGCGAGCTTGGTGACCTTCGCGAACCGCGACTCGGGCCCGTCGCCGTCCTCGTAGTTGACGGAGTTGATGACCGCTCGGCCGCCCAGCTTCTCCAACCCGGCCTGAAGGACGTCGACTTCGGTCGAGTCCAGCACGATGGGGAGGGTGGAGGCAGTGGCGAAGCGGCCCGCGAGCTCCTCCATGTCGGCGACACCGTCCCGGCCGACGTAGTCGACGCACAGGTCGAGCATGTGCGCGCCCTCGCGGATCTGGTCCCGCACCATCTCCACACAGTCGTCCCAGCGGCCCTCCAGCATGGCCTCACGGAACTTCTTCGACCCGTTCGCATTCGTACGCTCACCGATCGCCATGAAGGAGGTGTCCTGGCGGAACGGCACTGTCTGGTAGAGCGACGCGGCGCCCGGCTCGGGGCGCGGCTCGCGCTCGGTCGGAGCGAGATCGCGGACCCGCTCGACGACCTGCCGCAGATGCTCCGGCGTCGTACCGCAGCAGCCGCCGACCAGCGACAGCCCGTACTCGCGTACGAACGTCTCCTGCGCGTCCGCGAGCTCGCCCGCCGACAGCGGATAGTGCGCGCCGTTCTTTCCGAGGACCGGCAGGCCGGCGTTCGGCATGCAGGACAGCGGGATACGAGAGTGCCGGGCGAGGTAGCGCAGGTGCTCGCTCATCTCGGCCGGTCCCGTGGCGCAGTTCAAGCCGATCATGTCGATGCCCAGCGGCTCCAGCGCGGTGAGCGCCGCGCCGATCTCCGAGCCGAGCAGCATCGTCCCGGTCGTCTCGACCGTCACCGAGCAGATCAGGGGGAGGTTGGTGCCGGTCGCGTCCAGGGCCCGGCGGGCGCCCAGGATCGCGGATTTCGTCTGGAGCAGGTCCTGGGTCGTCTCGACCAGCAGCGCGTCCGCACCGCCCGCGATCATGCCCTCGGCGTTCTGCTGATAGGCGTCCCGCAGCTTCACATACGGGGCGTGGCCCAAGGTGGGGAGCTTCGTGCCCGGCCCCATCGAGCCGAGCACCCACCGCTGCTGCCCCGTCGTCGCGGTGAACTCGTCCGCGACCTCACGCGCGATCCGTGCCCCGGACTCGGAGAGCTCGAAGACCCGCTCAGGGATGTCGTACTCCCCCAGCGCCGCGAGGTTCGCGCCGAACGTATTCGTCTCGACACAGTCGACGCCGACCTCGAAGTAGGCCGAGTGGACCGATCGGACGATGTCGGGGCGCGTCACGTTCAGGATCTCGTTGCAGCCCTCGAGGTTCTCGAAGTCCTCGAGCGTCGGATCCTGCGCCTGGAGCATCGTGCCCATCGCGCCGTCGGCCACGACGACTCGCGTGGCGAGGGCTTCGCGCAGGGCTTCGATTCGGGTCCGGCTGTCAGCGGAGGGGGTCGGCAGCAAGGCCATGGATGTGCTCCCAGGAGTGCGACGGCTGTCGGCTTTGCGTCTTCCGGTGGAAGGCGCACGGGCCCAGCGTAGCCGGGCCGACCGACAAAGGGGTGGGCGTCCCACGGGGCGGACGGCATCATGTTCCCGGCCCCATGTGATGGCTTTCAGCCACGAAGGGCTTGCACTGCGGTAACCAAGGTCGACATCGACCGATAGTGTTCAGCATTGTCGAACCGCAGTGGAGAAGGGCCCGAGAGATGGCGAAGAACATCCAGTCGCTCGAGCGAGCAGCGGCAATGCTGCGATTGCTCGCGGGCGGGGAGCGCCGGCTCGGCCTGTCCGACATCGCGTCCTCGCTGGACCTGGCCAAGGGCACCGCCCACGGCATTTTGCGCACACTCCAGGCCGAGGGCTTCGTCGAGCAGGACCCGGCGTCCGGCCGCTACCAGCTGGGAGCCGAGCTGCTCCGGCTCGGCAACAGCTATCTGGACGTCCACGAGTTGCGCGCCCGCGCCCTTGTCTGGACGGACGACCTGGCGCGCTCCAGCGGCGAGAGCGTCCACCTCGGGGTACTGCACCAGCACGGCGTCCTCATCGTCCACCACGTCTTCCGGCCCGACGACAGCCGCCAGGTGCTGGAGGTCGGAGCCATGCAGCCACTGCACTCCACCGCACTGGGGAAGGTGCTCTCGGCGTACGACCCGGTGGCGCACACCGAGGTCCTCGAGGTCGAGCGCAAGGTCTTCACCTCGCGGACCGTTACCGGTCTGAAGGAGTTCGAGTCGGTCCTCCACCACACCCGGGCCCAGGGCTGGGCGGCCGACGTGGAGGAGACCTGGGAGGGCGTCGCCTCGGTGGCCGCACCCATCCACGACCGGCGCCGCATGCCCGTCGGCGCGGTTGCCATAACGGGTGCCGTGGAGCGGGTCTGCAACTCCGGCGAGCTGCGTTCCGAGCTGGTCGCGGCGGTACGGGACTGTGCCAGGGCGGTTTCCAGGGATCTCGGCGCCGGGCGCTTTTGAGGCTTTTGCTCGCCCGTCGGTAACGATCGAGTCACTCGGCCACAAGCCCTTGACGTCCTGTTAACCGGAGGACAAAACTTCCGTTCATCGGTCGGCAATGCCGAACACCTACCGGCAATACGCAGTAGGGTGTGGCAATGCCAGGGCCGGTATCGCCCTCACCTGAGGGCGCGGACCACCGGAGGGACCCGGGGTTCGGCTTCCCCTGGACGAAGGACAAAGGAGTCGCGGGTGTCCAGCTCCGACATCTTCATCGGCGAGATCATTGGTACCGCCGTACTCATCCTGCTCGGCGGAGGCGTGGTCGCCGCCGTCGTACTCAAGCGCTCGAAGGCTCAGAACGCCGGCTGGCTGGCAATCACCTTCGGGTGGGGCTTCGCGGTCATGATCGCGGTCTACATGACGGGCACCCTTTCCGGCGCCCACCTCAACCCGGCGGTCACCGTCGGTATCGCGGTCAAGGACGGGGACTGGAGCAATGTTCCGGTCTACATAGCCGGGCAGCTGCTCGGCGCCATGCTCGGTGCCGCTCTGGTCTGGATCGCGTACTACGGACAGTTCAAGGCCCACCTCACGGACCCGGAGATCATCGCCGCGCCGCCGCACGAGGAAGGCCTGGTCAGCGAGGAGGCCGCCCCGAAGGCCGGACCGGTCCTCGGTGTCTTCTCCACCGGCCCCGAGGTCCGTGTTGTGTGGCAGAACCTGGCCACCGAGATCATCGGCACCATCGTGCTCGTGCTCGCGGTGCTCACCCAGGGCCTCAACGACAGCGGCAAGGGCCTGGGCGTCATCGGCGCACTGATCGTCGCCCTCACCGTCGTCGGCATCGGCCTCTCGCTCGGCGGCCCCACCGGCTACGCCATCAACCCCGCACGTGACCTGGGCCCGCGCATCGTGCACGCCCTGCTCCCGCTGCCGAACAAGGGCGGTTCCGACTGGGGCTACGCCTGGATTCCCGTCGTCGGCCCGCTGGTCGGCGGAGCGATTGCCGCGGGTATCTACAACATCGCGTTCGCCTGAGCCGACCGACACCTACAGCCTTCAGGAGCACACCCGTGACCGACACACACACCACCGGCCCGTTCATCGCGGCCATCGACCAGGGCACCACCTCCAGCCGCTGCATCGTCTTCGACACGGACGGCCGGATCGTCTCCGTCGACCAGAAGGAGCACGAGCAGATCTTCCCGAAGCCGGGATGGGTGGAGCACGACGCCGCCGAGATCTGGACCAATGTCCAGGAGGTCGTCGACAGCGCCGTCGCGAAGGCGGGCATCACCTCCGCCGACGTCAAGGCCATCGGCATCACCAACCAGCGTGAGACCACCGTCCTGTGGGACAAGAACACCGGCGAGCCGGTGCACAACGCCCTCGTCTGGCAGGACACCCGCACCGACGCGCTCTGCAAGGAGCTCGGTCGCAACGTCGGCCAGGACCGGTTCCGCCGCGAGACCGGCCTGCCGCTGGCCTCGTACTTCGCCGGCCCGAAGATCCGCTGGCTGCTCGACAACGTCGAGGGCCTGCGCGAGCGCGCCGAGCGTGGCGAGATCCTCTTCGGCACCATGGACTCCTGGGTCATCTGGAACCTGACCGGCGGCGTCGACGGCGGCCACCACGTCACTGACGTCACCAATGCCTCGCGCACCATGCTGATGAACCTGCACACCCTCGACTGGGACGAGAAGATCCTCCAGTCGATGGAGGTCCCGGCCGCGGTGCTGCCGGAGATCCGTTCCTCCGCCGAGGTGTACGGGACCGCCAAGAGCGGCGCCCTCGCCGGTGTGCCGGTCGCCTCGGCGCTCGGTGACCAGCAGGCGGCCCTGTTCGGCCAGACCTGTTTCGCCGAGGGCGAGGCCAAGTCGACGTACGGCACCGGCACCTTCATGCTGATGAACACCGGTCACGAGCCCGTCAACTCGTACAACGGCCTGCTGACGACCGTCGGCTACCGGATCGGCGACCAGGCACCGGTGTACGCCCTCGAGGGGTCCATCGCCGTCACCGGTTCGCTGGTGCAGTGGATGCGCGACCAGATGGGCCTGATCAACTCCGCTGCCGAGATCGAGACGCTGGCCTCCTCCGTCGAGGACAACGGCGGCGCGTACTTCGTACCGGCCTTCTCCGGCCTGTTCGCCCCGTACTGGCGTCCCGACGCCCGCGGTGTGATCGCCGGCCTGACCCGTTATGTCACCAAGGCGCACATCGCCCGCGCCGTTCTCGAGGCCACCGCCTGGCAGACCCGCGAGATCAGTGACGCCATGACCAAGGACTCCGGCGTCGAGCTGACCGCGCTCAAGGTCGACGGCGGCATGACCTCCAACAACCTGCTGATGCAGACCCTCTCGGACTTCCTGGACGCACCGGTGGTGCGCCCGATGGTTGCCGAGACGACCTGCCTCGGCGCTGCCTACGCCGCCGGTCTGGCCGTCGGCTACTGGCCGGACACCGACGCTCTGCGCGCCAACTGGCGCAGGGCCGCCGAGTGGACCCCCCACATGGATGCGGACCAAAGGGACCGCGAGTACAAGAGCTGGCTCAAGGCCGTCGAGCGGACCATGGGCTGGCTCGAAGACGACGCTGACGAGGAGTAATTCGAGATGACCACCCTGCAGAGCGTCCCTTCCCTTGGGACGCACCCGGCCTCCGGCTCCCTGCCGAGCCGCGCCGAAACTCGGGAGCAGCTTTCCAAGGCGACATACGACCTCCTGGTGATCGGCGGCGGCATCCTGGGCATCTCCACCGCCTGGCATGCGGCGCAGTCCGGGCTGCGGGTGGCTCTGGTGGACGCCGGCGACTTCGCCGGCGCCACCTCCTCCGCCTCCTCCAAGCTTCTCCACGGCGGTCTGCGCTATCTGCAGACCGGCGCGGTGAAGCTGGTCGCGGAGAACCACTTCGAGCGGCGCGCGGTATCCCGTCAGGTGGCTCCCCACCTGGCCAACCCGCTCACCTTCTATCTGCCGGTCTACAAGGGCGGACCGCACGGCGCGGCGAAGCTCGGGGCGGGCGTCTTCGCCTACTCCGCGCTCTCCGCGTTCGGCGACGGCGTCGGCCATGTGATCAGCGCGGCCAAGGCACAGCGTGACGTTCCCGAGCTGCGTACGGAAAACCTCAAGGCCGTTGCCGTGTACGGCGACGACCAGATGAACGACTCCCGGATGGCGCTGATGACGGTCCGCGCGGCCGTCGAGTCGGGCACGACCGTGCTCAACCACGCCGAGGTCACCGGGCTGCGCTTCACCAAGGGCCGGGTGACGGGCGCTGAGCTCAAGGACCGTATGGACGGTACGGAGTTCGGCGTCACCGCGCGCCTGGTGCTCAATGCCACCGGACCTTGGGTCGACCACCTGCGCAGGATGGAGGACCCGAACGCGGCTCCGTCCATCCGCCTGTCCAAGGGCGCGCACCTGGTGCTCAAGCGCACCGCGCCGTGGAAGGCCGCGCTGGCGACCCCCATCGACAAGTACCGCATCACCTTCGCCCTCCCCTGGGAGGACATGCTGCTGCTCGGCACGACCGACGAGGAGTACGAGGGCGATCCGGCGGATGTCGCGGTCAACGACAAGGACGTCACGCAGATCCTGGACGAGGCCGCGTTCTCCATCCGCGACCAGCAGCTGTCCCGCGATCTGATCACGTACTCCTTCGCGGGTCTGCGGGTGCTGCCCGGCGGTCCCGGCGACACCTCGAAGGCGAAGCGCGAGACGGTCGTGACCGAGGGCAGCGGCGGCATGCTGTCGGTCGCCGGCGGCAAGTGGACGACCTTCCGCCACATCGGCCGTACGGTGATGAACAAGCTGGCCGCCCTGCCCGGGCAGCCGCTGGCTGAGGACATGGAGCCGATCTCGCGGCTGCCGAAGAAGCTCCCGCTGCCGGGTATATCCAACCCGAACGCGGTCGCGCACCGGCTGCTGGTCGACGGCGGAACGCCCGGCCCGCGGATGGCCGCGGACACCGCTCGGCACCTGGCCACGCACTACGGCTCGCTCTCCTTCGACATCGCGCGCCTGGCCAACGACGACCCTGCGCTCGGCGAGCGGATACACCCGGACGCGCCGGAGATCTGGGCGCAGGTCGTGTACGCGCGCGACCACGAGTGGGCCGAGACGGCGGACGATGTGCTGCGCCGCCGCACGACGCTGACGATCCGGGGCCTCGCGACGGACGAGATCCGCGAGAAGGTCGACAAGCTGCTCGTCGACAAGGACTGATACCGGTCAAGGACTGATACCGGTTGATGAGTAAGGGGCGGCCTCCCCTGAGGCCGCCCCTTACTCGTGCCATACGGCCGCCGCGTTGCCGCGACATGGCGTGGGGACAGTTGAAGCATGAAGTTTCAAGTGCTCTCACTCATCAGCCACTCCCCGCAAGGTGACGAGGGTGCCGGAGGCCATCGCGAACGGGCCGCAGCTCATCGGCAGTCCGCGGCAGATCATCGACAAGATCCTCGGCCGCCACGAGGTGTACCGGCACAATCTGCAGTCGATCACGGAGGACGGTTTCGGGCTTGATCGGGCAGAACAGATCGAAACGCTCCAGCGATTCGCCGAGAAGATCGCCCCAATCGTGCGGGAGGAGGCTCCGACCACCCTTTGGGACGCATAATGGGGGCCGATACATCGGATGTATGGAGGTCGCCCATGGCTGTCACCGACGAGGCCATCGAGAAGATCAAGGGAATGATCGTCTCGGGTGCGCTGCGCCCCGGCGACCGCCTGCCCAAGGAGAGCGAACTCGCCGCCGAGCTGGGCCTGTCGCGCAACTCTCTGCGTGAGGCGGTGCGGGCGCTGTCACTGATCCGCATCCTCGACGTACGGCAGGGCGACGGCACCTACGTCACCAGCCTGGACCCGCAGCTTCTGCTGGAGGCACTGAGCTTCGTCGTCGACTTCCACCGGGACGACACGGTGCTGGAGTTCCTCGCCGTACGCCGCATTCTGGAACCGGCCGCCACCGCGATGGCCACGACCCGGATCAGCGAGAGCGAACTGGACCTGCTGAGCGCACAGTTGGACGCGCTCGGTCCGCAGCCATCGGTGGAGGAGCTGGTCGCGGCCGACCTCGAGTTCCACCGCGGCATTGTGCAGTCCTCGGGCAATTCGGTGCTCTGCTCGCTGCTCGACGGGCTGTCCGGGCCGACGACCCGGGCGCGGGTCTGGCGCGGCCTGACCCAGGAGGACGCGGTCAGCCGGACGCTCCACGAGCACCGGGCGATCCTGTCGGCGCTGCGGGACCGGGATGCGGAGGCGGCGCGGTCGTGGGCGACGGTGCATATCGCGAGCGTGGAGCAGTGGCTGAGGTCGACGCTTTAGCGCCTGCGGCGGGCCTGTTCCCCGCCCCGCCCCTTCCCGAACTGGGGCTCCGCCCCCGGCTACGGGAAGGGGCGGCAGTGGGCTAGTCCTGCTTCTCGCCGCTCGCGAAGCGCGAGATCACCAGCGCCACGATGATGATCGCGCCGTTCAGGAACTGGTTCCACAGTGCGGGCACGCCGCCGAGCGTCATCACATTGACGACCAGCTGCAGCGTCAGCACCCCGGTCAGCGCGCCGAAGAGCGTCCCCCGTCCCCCCTTGAGGCTGATCCCGCCGATCACCGCCGCCGCGAACACCTGGAAGATCCAGCCGTTGCCCTGGGTGGCCGCGACCGAGCCGTAGTGGCCCGTGTAGAGGATGCCCGCGAACGCGGCCAGCAGCCCGCCGATGGCGAGCACGATCCAGGTGATCCGGTCGACTCGGATACCCGCTGCCCTGGCCGCCTCCGGGTTGCCGCCGATCGCGTACAGCGCACGTCCGTGCCGTAGATACGCCAGCGCCGCGCCGCCGATCGCGAACAGCGCCAGACAGATCCACACCGCGGCCGGCGCGCCGAGCCAGTCGGTCTTGCCCAAGTACCGGAAGGACTCCGGGACATCGGTGATCGACTTGCCCTCGGTGATGCCGATGTGGAGGCCGCGCAGCATGGTGAGCATGCCGAGCGTGGCGATGAAGCCGTTGACGCGCAGCTTCAGCATCAGGAAGCCGTTGACCGCGCCGATGGCCATGCCGACCAGCAGACAGACCGGGATCGCCATCCAGACGGGCAGCAGTTCCAGGCCCGCGAAGCGCCCGCCTTCGGTCGGCAGGACCAGCCACATGGCGATGACCGGCGCGATGCCGATCGTCGACTCCAGCGACAGGTCCATCCGGCCGCAGATCAGGATCAGCGCCTGCCCCAGCACCAGCAGGCTGAGTTCGGAGGACTGCTGAACCACGCTGATCAGGTTGTTGGAGGTGAGGAAGACCGGCGAGACGATGAAGCCGATCACCATCAGCACCAGGATGACCGGCACCAGCGAGAAGTCGCTCCACCGGATCAGCTGCAGCCGGTTCAACGGGCTGTCGCTCTTGGTCTCGTCGGCCGTCAGCGGCCGTATCGTCCCGGTCATTCCTGCTCCCCCACACCTTCCATGGCGGCGACCAGTTCGCGGTCGGTCCACCCGCTCCCGAACGTCGCGACCACCCGCCCGTGGAAGAGGGCGAGCACCCGGTCGCAGACCCGCAGATCGTCCAGCTCGTCCGAGATGATCACGGCCGCGCTGCCCTGGTCCGCCACCCGTCGGACGACGGACAGCAGCGAGTCCTTTGACTTCACATCCACGCCCGCGGTGGGCCGCAGGGCCACCAGCGCGCTCGGCCTGCGGGCAAGCGCGCGGGCGACCACGACCTTCTGCTGATTGCCGCCGGAGAGCCCGGAGACGGGCTGCCCGGGTCCCTGTGTCTTGATGTCGAGCGAAGAGATCATGGACTGGGCGAATTCCCTTGTACGAGACGGCAGTACGGTCCCCCAGGGGCCGAGCTGGTCGGTGACCGTGAGCGTGGTGTTCTCGGCAACGCTGCGGCCCACGACAAGCCCCTGGAGGTGGCGGTCCTCGGGGATGTAGCCGATGCCTGCGTCGAGCGCATGCGGGACGCTGCCGGTCTTCACTTCCCGGCCGCGTACGGTGATCCGCCCCGCGCTCGCCCTGCGCATGCCGACCAGGGTCTCGCCGAGGGCGGTGTTGCCGCTGGCCGCGGCCCCGGCGAGCCCCAGCACCTCGCCCGGGCGCACCGAGAGGTCGAGCGGCTCGAACTGGCCCTCCAGGGTGAGCCCTTCAGTACGGAGCACGGGCTCCTCGTCGCGGACCAGCCCGACAGGGGCGTGCCAGGTCGACGGGCCACCGCTGGACTCGCCCGTCATCGCCGTGACCAGGTCGTCCTTGGTGAGGTCGGCGACGGGCGCGGTGACCACATGGCGGGCGTCGCGGTAGACCGTGACGGCGGTGCACAGTTCGTACACCTCCTGCAGATGGTGGGAGATGAACAGGAACGCCACTCCCTGGCTCTGCAGTTCACGCAGCTTGTCGAAGAGCCGCTGGATGCCGCGGGCGTCCAGCTGGGCGGTCGGCTCGTCGAGGATGATCAGCCGTGCGCCGAAGGAGAGCGCCCGCGCGATCTCGACGAACTGCCGCTGCTCCACGGCGAGATCCTTCGCACGGGCACCCGGGTCGACGCTCACTCCGTACCCGGCGAGCAGTTCTTCGGCGCGCCGCCGCAGCTGCCGCCAGCTGATGAATCGGCTGCTTGTGTCGAAGCGGTTCAAGAACAGGTTCTCGGCGACCGTGAGATCCGGCACGACCATCGACTTCTGGTAGACGCAGGCGACCTTGGACTGCCAGGCCGCGGTGTCCCCGAAGGCGGGCGCGGGCTCGCCGCTGAAGGTCACCGTGCCCGCGTCCGGCTTGTGCAGCCCGGTCAGAACGCTGACGAGGGTGGACTTGCCCGCGCCGTTGCGCCCGACGAGTGCGTGCGACTCACCGGGCGCGACGGTCAGGCGTACACCGTCGAGCGCCACGGTCGGACCGAAGCGCTTGACGATTCCCTCCGCCTCCACGGCGGCAGGTGGGACCTGGTGCGCCATGGCTAGCTCTTCTTCTCCAGCTGGTTGGCCCACAGCTTGGGGTCGTCCACGTTCTCCTTGGTCACCAGCGGCGCGGGCAGCTGGTCCTCGAACCCGTTCGGGATCTTGATGATGGTGGATTCGTGGTCGGTCGGCCCCTGCTTGGGGGTCTTTCCGTCCAGCGCCTGCTTGGCCCAGTACAGCGCGTACTTGGCGTACAGGTCGGCGGGCTGGGAGACCGTCGCGTCGATCTTCCCGGCCTTGATTGCGTCGAGCTCCTCCGGGATGCCGTCGTTGGAGATGATCGTGATGTGGCCCGGGGTACCTGGAGCCTTCAGCAGCTTCTTCTGCTCCAGCAGCGCGAGAGTGGGCTGCAGGAAGACGCCGCCGGCCTGCATGTAGATGCCGTTGATGTCGGGGTGCGCGGCGAGCGTGGACTGGAGCTTGGCGGAGGCGACGTCGCCCTTCCAGTCGGTGGCCAGCTCGAAGACCCTGATGCCGGGGAAGTTCTTGACCATGCAGGACTTGAATGCCTCGGAGCGGTCGCGGCCGTTGATGGAGGACAGGTCGCCCTGGAACTCCACGACCTTGCCCTTGCCCTTCAGCTGCTCGCCGAGGTACTTGCAGGCCTTCTCGCCGTACGCGCGGTTGTCGGCCCGGACCACCATGTAGACCTTGCCCTTGTCGGGCCGGGTGTCGACGCTGACGACAGGGATCTTCTTGTCCTCCAGGGTCTGCAGGGACTCGGCTATCGCGCCGGTGTCCTGCGGGGCCATGACGACGGCCTTGGCGCCCTGGTCGGTGAAGGTCTGGACGTTGGCGACCAGCTTTCCGATGTCGTTCTGGGAGTTGGTCAGGGACAGCGCGTCGACCTCGCCGTCCTTGACGCCCTTGTTGATGTACTGCTGGTACGAGTTCCAGAAGTCACTGTCGCTGCGCGGCAGATCGATGCCGACCTTGCCGCCGCCGGACCCGCTGTCCGAGTCGCGGTTGCAGCCCGCAAGGGCCGTCACGGCCAGCAGCACCGCGCAGGCCGCGGCACTTGTCGTACGCACTCTCATTGGTGTCCCGTCCTTCGGTGGTGTCGGCTCAGGTGGCGCTTGGTTCGGGGACGCTCAGTTCGGGGGGCGCAGGCGCAGGCCCTGCATTCCGCCGTCGACCGCGAGTGCCGTGCCCGTGACGGCTGCCGCGGCGGGGCTGGCGAGGTACACGATGGCGGCGGCCACTTCGTCGGCCGCGACCAGCCGTCCGGTGGGCTGGCGGGCCTCCAGCGCGGCGCGTTCGGCAGCGGGGTCGTCGGCCTGGTCGAGCAGGCGGCCGATCCACGGGGTGTCGGCGGTGCCGGGGTTGACGCAGTTGACGCGGATGCCCTCGCGCACATGGTCGGCGGCCATGGCGAGGGTGAGGGAGAGGACCGCGCCCTTGCTTGCGCTGTAGAGGGCGCGCTGGGGCAGCCCGGCGGTGGCGGCGATGGAGCAGGTCTGGGTGATGGACACCTGGCCGGGTCGGTCCGCGGCGGAGCGCCGCAGATGCGGCAGGGCGTGCCGGGCGACGCGCACCATGCCCAGCACGTTGATGTCGAGGACGCGCTGCCATTCGTCGTCGGCGTTGTCCGCGACGGTGCCGATGGCGCCGATGCCGGCGTTGGACACGACGGTGTGCAGGGCGCCGAACTCCGCCGCGGCCCCGTCCACGGCGGTGCGCACGGCTTCGTCGTCGGTGACGTCGGCCTTGAGCGCCAGGACACCGTCGGGCGCTCCCGAGGTCTCGCGGTCGAGTACGGCGACGCGAGCTCCGCGTTGGAGCAGCAGCGTCGCCACGGCGGCCCCGATGCCCGAGGCGCCGCCCGTCACGAGGGCCGACAATCCCTCGAAGTCCCTTGTCCCGGTCATGAGTTGACCTCCTCGATGGTGCGTCGGGCCTGCCAGACGGGCCCTTCCGGATAGCGGTGGGCGGCGATCGACTCGGGGAGCATGCGGGCGGAGAAGCCCGGGGCGCGCGGGGCGACATAACGCCCGGAGGAGATCTCGGCGGGATCGGCGAAGTGCTCGTGGAGGTGGTCGACGTACTCGATGACGCGGTCCTCCCAGCTGCCGGAGACGGCGACGTAGTCGAACATGGCAAGGTGCTGGACGAGCTCGCACAGTCCTACCCCACCGGCGTGCGGGCAGACCGGGACGCCGTATTTGGCGGCGAGCAGCAGGATCGCGAGGTTCTCGTTGACTCCGGCGACCCGCGCGGCGTCGATCTGCACAAAGTCGACGGCCCCCGCCTGGAGCAGCTGTTTGAACACGACGCGGTTGGCGGCATGTTCGCCGGTGGCGACCTTGACCGGCTGGCCCGCGCGTACGGCGGCGTGGCCGAGGATGTCGTCGGGGCTGGTCGGCTCCTCGATCCAGTGCGGCTCGTACGGCGCGAGCGCCTTCATCCAGCGCACCGCGTCGGCGACGTCCCAGCGCTGGTTGGCGTCAACGGCGATGCGTACGGAGGGGCCGACGGCGCCGCGGGCGAGCTTCATGCGCCGGATGTCGTCGTCGATGTCCCCGCCGACCTTCAGCTTGATCTGGCCGAAGCCGTCGGCCACGGCCTCCTTGGCGAGCCTGACGAGCTTTTCGTCGGAGTAGCCGAGCCAGCCGGGTGAGGTGGTGTAAGCGGGATAGCCCTGCGCGCGCAGCCGCCCGGCCCGCTCGGCCCGGCCGGGCTCCGCAGTGCGCAGGATCGCCAGTGCCTCGTCCCGGGTCAGTACGTCCGTCAGATAGCGGAAGTCGACGAGCGAGACGAGTTCCTCGGGGGTCATCGAGGCGAGGAACTCCCACACCGGCTGCCCGGCGTGCCGGGCAGCCAGGTCCCAGGAGGCGTTGACGACCGCGCCCGCCGCCATGTGCATCACACCCTTCTCCGGGCCGAGCCAGCGCAGCTGCGAGTCATGGGTCAGGTCGATGTGGAGCTCGGCGAGGTCGGCTGCCGTACGGGGGGCCGGGCGCCCGATGACGTACGGACGCAGCGCCTCGATGGCGGCGGTGGTGACATCGTTGCCACGCCCGATGGTGAAGCAGAAACCGTGTCCCTCGGCCCCGTCGGACGCGCGTACCACCACATAGGCGGCGGAGTAGTCGGGGTCGGGGTTCATGGCGTCGGAGCCGTCGAGCTGTTCCGAGGTGGGAAAGCGGATGTCGTGAACCTCGAACTCCGTGACGGTCTGACTCATGCACGCCCCCACTGGAAGAACATCGGACCTCTCTTGGTCATCCGATGTATAGCGCCGTCCACGCGGCAACGTCCAGGGCCGGGACGAAAATTCTCGTACACAGCTCGGATGAATCAATGCCCCGATGCCCTGGTTCTCCGACGCATGCCCTATCGCGCGGAAGTTCACCCGGCCGTGCAAGGGGGCTGCGGCCGGGCACCCCGTAAGCCGTAAGGTTGGGGCGTAGACAAGGGAACTTCGGAAGGAGGCACTGGGTGATCGAGCTCGAGGCGGTTCCCGAGCTGATCGACCCGGTCATGGTGGCCGCGTTCGAGGGCTGGAACGACGCCGGCGACGCCGCCTCCACCGCGGTCGCACACCTGGACCGGGAATGGAAGGGCGAGGTGTTCGCGGCGCTCGACGCCGAGGACTACTACGACTTCCAGGTCAACCGGCCCACGGTGTGGCTGGACGGCGGGGTACGGAAGATCACTTGGCCCACCACCCGGCTCTCCGTCGTCCGCATCGGCGGCGACAAGCCGCGCGATCTGGTGCTGGTCCGCGGCATCGAGCCGTCCATGCGCTGGCGCTCGTTCTGCAACGAGATCCTGGGCTTCGCCCATGAGCTCGGCGTCGAGATGGTGGTGATTCTGGGGGCGCTGCTCGGCGACACCCCGCACACCCGTCCGGTGCCGGTCAGCGGCATCACCTCCGATCCGGATCTGGCGAGGACCATGGATCTGGAGGAGACCAGGTACGAGGGGCCGACCGGCATCGTCGGCATCCTGCAGGAGGCGTGCACGCACGCGGGTGTGCCGGCAGTGAGCCTGTGGGCCGCGGTGCCGCACTATGTGTCGCAGCCGCCCAACCCCAAGGCGACGCTGGCGCTGCTCAACCGCCTCGAGGACCTGATCGGCCTCCGGATTCCGCTGGGTGAACTGGCCGAGGACGCACGGGCATGGCAGCTCGGTGTGGATCAACTGGCCGCCGAGGACAGCGAAGTGGCGGAGTACGTACAGACGCTGGAGGAGGCGCGGGACACCGCGGAGCTTCCCGAGGCGTCGGGCGAGGCCATCGCCCGCGAATTCGAACGGTATCTGCGCAGGCGCGACGGCGGTCCCGGGCATGCAACGGACGGCGGCGAGGGCAGCTCGTATCTGCGCGACACCTCCAGCGGGCGGACCCGGCCGCCGATGCCACCGCGTGCGGAGCCGGATCCCGAGGCGGGGCATGAGGCTGAGGCTGAGGACGAAGATTCCTCGGATGACTGAGGTAGGGGAATGAGGAGCGGGGCGGCGCCGACCGGGCGCCGCCCCGCTCCGCTCTCAGTTCGGACTCAGCTTCTCGTCCTCAGCTTCTCGTCCTCAGCGTCGGACCTGATCCACCGCGACCACGTCGTACGTCGTGTCCGGTGTCGGCTCGACATCGAAACGGGCGTTGGGCAAGTAGATCCGGTCCCCCCAGGCCGCGGCCGTCGTAGGGATCTTGAAGCGCTCCGGATCGGTGATACGCGCGATCGCCGTGCCCCGGGTGCCGGACTCGTTGAGCCGCAGCACATCGACGGCGTTCTGCTGCTGCTGTACGACATAGAGGGTGCGGCCGAGCAGCAACAGGCCGTCGCCGTTGGGAAGCCGGGTGCCGCCGATGTCGACGCTGCGGGCCACTCCGGTGCGCGGGTCGACGCGCATCAGGCCGCCGCCCCCGGCCACGGTGTTGACCAGGAGCAGCGCGCTGCCGTCCGGCGTGCGCTCGATGCCGTTGCCTGTGAAGGAGGGCCCCTGCTCCCAGTCACCGGTCAGCGGGACGGTCGTGACTTCGTCGCCCGGCTGGTCGTGCCGGCCGAGCGGGAGCCGGTAGATCTGCGGTTTGAACGAATCCGTGAACCAGGCGGCCCCCGGGGTGAGGATCACATCGTTGACGAATGTGCCGTCCGAGCCGACGGTGAAGGTCTTCAGAAGCTTCCCCGAGCGGACGTCGGCCACCCGGATCTCACGGCTACCGCCGCCGCTGAGGAACAGCAGCCGCTCTCGCCGGTCGATTTTCAGACCTATCACGGGGTGCTCGGCTCCGAGCCCCTGGCTGATGACGTGTCCCCGGCCCGTGGCCAGGCTCGCGCGGTAGACATCGCCGTTCGCTATCGACCCTAAGTAGGCATAGGGGCTCGGCCCGATGGTGATTCCTTCGGGCCGGAAGCCGTTCGGCAACGGGAAACGTGTGGGCCACCGCCCACTGGTGGACCGGGCGCCTGGGCCACTCCGCCCAGAGGGGAGAGGAGCGCCGCGCCGCCTAGTGCCGCGACAGCTCCGAGAACTCTTCGACGTGCGAAGGAGCGTTGCATTGACCGTCCTTCCGACAAGTGTTCAACAGTCGCTCTCACCTCAACACACAGCAGGCGGCTCCGCAGTGTTTGGCCGAATTGCGGCGTGACATCGCCTTCAAGCCGAAATGCACGGGTTTCCCAATCAGGCTTGATTTCAAACGTAGTTCACCAAGCGGGGTGGACGTCCGGCGGTGTCGGTAGCAGGGTGGCGGCCACGGCACGACACGCAGACATAGCCAAACCACGGAGCACGGCACCTGAAGGGAGCGGTCGTAGCGATGACCGATCAGGCACTCCCAGGTCAGGGCCCCGGAACTACGGGCCCTGGACCCGACGGAGCTGGATTCACCTATCAAGGAGCCGAGCCGGAGCTGATCGTCGTCGCACGGGCCGAGGCCCGGCTGCGCGTCGGCACGGACGGCGTACGGTCGGCCTCGGGGACGGACATCTCCGCCCTGAACATGTTCCTGAGCGACGAACAGCTCGCTCTGGAGCCGCTGTTCGGCAATGAGGAGCGGAGCAGGACCGCCCTGCCCTCGCAGCCCGCGGGACCGGTCGGCGGCCGGGGCGCGATGCCCGACCTCTCGCTCTTCTATCGCGTACGGGGCGGAGGCGACCGGGCCCAGGAGCTGACCGCCCGGCTGGCCGCACTCCCCGAGATCGAGACGGCGTACGCCAAACCCGGCGCCGTACCCGCGCGGACCTCGCCCCATGTCGCCCTGACCGAGGAGGCCAAACGCCTCAAGGAGGGCGCGCCCGCGACACCCGACTTCACCGGCCGTCAGGGCTACTTGACGCCGGCGCCCGAGGGCGTGGACGCGTACTGGGCCTGGCATCGACCGGGCGGCACGGGAGCGGGCGTCACCGTCGTCGACGTCGAGGGCGCCTGGCAGTTGGGCCACGAGGACCTGGCGGACAAGCTGGCCGGCATCGTCGTCGGCAATCCGGTCCAGGACATCGCGTGGCGCAACCACGGCACGGCGGTCCTCGGCATCATCGGTGGCGACCGCGACGAGAAGGGGATCACCGGGATCGCGCCGGAGGCGGTGACCGCGGCGGCGTCGTTCCAGGGCATCGGCTCGGCCGCGGCCATCCACGCCGCCGCCGAACGGCTCTCCCCCGGCGACATCCTGCTGATCGAACTCCACCGCCCGGGACCGCGGTTCGACTTCGAGACCCGCGACGACCAGCGCGGCTACATCCCGCTGGAGTGGTGGCCCGACGACTGTGCGGCGATCCGCTGGGCGACCGCCATGGGCGTCCTGGTCGTCGAGGCCGCGGGCAACGGCGGCGAGAGCCTGGACGACGCGCTGTACGAACGCAGGCCCGACGAGTTCCCCGAGTCGTGGCGCAACCCCTTCAACCCGTCGAACCAGTCATCCGGGGCGATCCTCGTCGGAGCGGGCGCTCCCCCGCCCGGGACGCACGGCCGCGACCACGGTCCCGACCGGTCGCGGCTGGCGTTCTCCAACTACGGGGCGCGCATAGACGCCCAGGGCTGGGGCCGCGAGGTCACCACGACCGGCGGCTTCTGGGACCGGGCGGGCGATCTCCAGGGCGGCGCCGAGGAGATCGCCTGGTACACGGACACCTTCTCGGGCACCTCGTCCGCGTCGCCGGTGGTGGTCGGCGCGCTGGCGTGCCTGCAGGGCATCCTCAAGGCCACGCGGTTCGCGCAGATGAGCCCCGAGCAGGCGCGCGACGTACTGCGCAGGACGGGTTCGCCGCAGCAGGACGCACCGGGGCGACCCGCCTCGCAGCGGATCGGCAACCGTCCGGACATCAAGTCGGCCGTCACCCAGCTGGTGCCGTCATCGGTCGGCTCCGGCCGGGCGGAGCGGTACTGGGACGAGTTGATGCCGTATCCCCGTGAACTTCCGCCACGCCTGAGGCTGTTCGTGGCCGGCGCATGGCGCAATCTCAACCATCCCGCCCCCGAAATCCGCCAGGCGGTCCATGCCGCCTTCGCGGGGGGACGGCCGGACGTTCGCGTCTGGTACTCGGACGACGAGGTCGTGGGCCTGGTCGTCGCCGGATGAATCGAAAGGGAAGGTGAACAGGACATGAGCACCACCCCGCAGATGAACCCCAGCTCCATGAGCCAGCAGTACGGGCAGCCGTACGGCCAGCAGCAGTACGGACACCAGCAGTTCGGGCAGCAGCAGCACGGACAGCAGGGCGCGAGCACCGCCCCGCCGCCGTCGATGCAGAGCCAGCAGGGCCAGTACCCGCTCGCGCAGGAGCTGCAGCAGCTCGGTCAGCAGCAGCCGTACCAGCAGCTGCTCCAGCAACTCGGCCAGCAGCAGTCGCAGCACCAGCAGCCGCTGTTGCTGCCGAGCGCGGTCGACAACCAGGCCGTCACCAGCGGTATCGCCACGAAGTTCTGGGACGTCGTCACACCGCTGCCCGGCCAGCCGTCGATCCTGTACCTGTTCATCAACAACGGCTGGCGCCGTCTGGTGAACCCGAACGCGGTGACGCATGACGCGGTCCAGGAGGCCTTCGCCTTCGGGCAGCAGATCATCGGGATCTACGAGTCGACGAACGACGTGATCCAGGCCGTCATCGTCAACAAGCAGTAAGGGCAACTCCAGCACCGAGGGCGCCGGGTGGGTACAGACCCGCCCGGCGCCCCCTCGGTCGTCGGGCGGGCTTACAGCGCTACGCCCAGCAGAGCGTCGACGGCGCGCGAGACGAGGCCGGGCGCGCCCTCGTCCGTACCGCCCTCCGCCTGCTGGAGCGCGGCCCAGCGGTCGACGGCGGCCAGCGCGGCTGGCGCGTCGAGGTCGTTCGCGAGGGCGGCGCGGATCTCCTCGACGAGGGCGTCGGCGGGCGGCCCGTCCGGCCGGGACACGGCCGCGCGCCAGCGGCCGAGACGCTCGACGGCGTCCCGGAGGACCTGGTCGGTCCACTCCCAGTCGGCGCGGTAGTGATGGGAGAGAAGGGCGAGCCGGATCGCGGCGGGGTCGACCCCGTCGCGGCGCAGCTTGGACACGAAGACCAGGTTGCCCTTGGACTTGGACATCTTCTGGCCGTCGAGCGCGACCATGCCGGCGTGGACGTACGCCTTGGCGAAGGGGTACTCGCCGGTGAGGACTTGGGCGTGCGAAGCACCCATCTCGTGGTGCGGGAAGGCGAGATCGGAGCCGCCGCCCTGTACGTCGAAGCCCATGCCGAGGTGGTCCAGGGCGATGGCCACACACTCGATGTGCCATCCGGGCCGCCCGCGCCCGAGGGTGCCGCCGTCCCAACTCGGCTCGCCCTCACGGGCGGCCATCCACAGCATCGGGTCGAGGGGGTTCTTCTTGCCAGGGCGCTCGGGGTCGCCGCCCCGCTCGGCGGACAGGAGCCGCATCGCCTCGGCGTCCAGGTTGGACACCTCGCCGAAGTGCGGGTCGGCCTCCACGGAGAAGTACACGTCACCTTCGAGCTCGTACGCGGCACCCGCGTCCCGGAGCCGCTCGACGAGCGGCACGATGCCGGGTATGGCCTCGACAGCGCCGATGTAGTGCTGCGGGGGGAGCATCCGCAGTGCGGTCATGTCCTCGCGGAAGAGCGCGGTCTCGCGCTCGGCGAGCTCGGTCCAGTCGTGCCCGTCGCGGATGGCACGCTCGAGGAGCGGGTCGTCGACGTCCGTCACGTTCTGGACGTAGTGAACCTGCCGCTTGGTGTCGAGCCACACGCGCTGAACGAGGTCGAACGCGTTGTACGTCGCCGCGTGACCCATGTGGGTCGCGTCGTACGGCGTAATGCCGCAGACATAGATGCGGGCGACAGGACCGGGGTCGAGGGTCACAGGAGCACCGGTCGCGGTGTCGTGGATCTGGAGGTCGCGGCCCTTGCCAGGCAGGGCGGGGACCTCAGAAGCGGGCCAGGCATGCATGACATGAGCGTAACCGGACGCCCGTTCCGCATACGAACCGGATCAGGCGACGGCTTGGCTGGTTGGGCGGTCTTGCGGGTTGAGCGCGGATGTGTCCGTTGCCCGGGGCTGGGGAACAGCCCCCACACCTCACACCGGCGGCCAGGGAATCGCCGGCCACTCCCCCGACGGCACCGGATGCCTCCCCGTCCCCAGCAGCGCCCCCACTCTCGACCGCACCGCCTCCACCTCCGCCCCCGTCAGCAGTTCCGCCAGACGGGCGGACAGCTGTTCGCCCTCGCCCAGCGCCGCCGCCAGTGCGGCCAGCGCCGAGGTCGCCTCCGGCGGCAGCGGGTCCCCCGCCCAGCCCCACAGCAGCGTCCGCAGCTTGTCGGCCACGTTGAACGTGACCCCGTGGTCGATCGCGTACAGATGGCCGTCCGCCGTCGGCAGCAGATGCCCGCCCTTCCGGTCACCGTTGTTGATCACCGCGTCCAGCACCGCCAGCCGCCGCAGCCGCACATCGTCCGCGTGCACAAGCAGCGCCGTACGCCCCTCGCCCACCTCCGCGAAGCCGATCGCCTTCCAGCCCTCTCCCGGCTCCTCCTCCTCGACCAGCGCGAGCAGCGACGCCGACGCGTCCGCCTCGATCCAGAGCTGGACCATGCCCTCGCCGTACGGGCCGTCCCGCAGGACCGTCGGCGGCACCAGGCCCCACCCGGTCGCCTCGGAGAGCTCGTACGCCGCCACCTCGCGCTGCGCCAGCGTTCCGTCCGGGAAGTCCCACAGCGGCCGCTCCCCGGCGACCGGCTTGTACACGCAGTGAGCCTGCTCACCCTCGTACGAGACGGAGCAGTAAAGGACCGCGTTGGACGCCTCGCGGACCCGCCCGCGCACGGTGAGCTCGCCCTTGGCGAGGAGATCCCGCGCCGTCAGGCTCCGCGGCGGTATCCGTTCTGGCGCGGGCATACGTGTCCTTCCGGATCGAGCGGCAGGCTGCACAGCGGGCACGGCGGCCGGCCGGCGTTCACCACGTCCAGCGCGCGCTTGGCAAAGGCCCTCGCCTGCGCCCCGGACAGCCGGACGCGCAGCATCGGCGGGCCGTTCTCCTCGTCCTGCAGCAGCCGTTCCTCGGCCTCCGCGAGGTCCTCCTCGGAGTCCGCGTCCAGCTCCACCAGCGCCTGAGCCTCGACGATCATGCGCTGTTCCTCGCCGTCCCACGCCAGCGCCATCGTGCCGACCCGGAACTCCTCCTCGACCGGCGCGTCCAGCGGTGCGGTGTCCGCGACGTCGGCGGGCGCGACGGCCGGCACCGGCGCGTTGCCCCCGGTACGGCGCACGACCTCGTCCAGCAGCTCGTCGATCCGCTCGGCGAGCGCGGCCACCTGGGTCTTCTCCAGGGCTACGCTGGTGACGCGCCCTGCGGCCGAAGCCTGCAGGAAGAACGTACGGCGTCCAGGCAGCCCGACCGTGCCGGCCACGAAACGGTCCGGCGGGTCGTAGAGGAACACCTGACGGGACACGTTCTGTCTCCCTCGGGATCGTGGGGTCGGTCGGTATCGGCTGCTGTGGACGACTGTCGAGCGGGCATACGGGTTTTCGGCCCGTCCACCCTACTGCGGGGAGCGATCAC
Source organism: Streptomyces sp. NPDC019443 (assembly GCF_044389785.1). Classification (NCBI taxonomy): domain Bacteria; kingdom Bacillati; phylum Actinomycetota; class Actinomycetes; order Kitasatosporales; family Streptomycetaceae; genus Streptomyces; species Streptomyces sp. NPDC019443. Next base: position 184,050 of record NZ_JBIRYJ010000007.1, on the reverse strand, counting down.
GGGGCGCCCGCGCCGCCCCCGACGACCGCGGCCCCGCCATCGTTCCCGCCACCGTTCCCGCGCGGCGCGAGCGAGCCGAAGTCCCCGGTGTCACCGAGGCGCAGAAGAAATGGACGGGTGCGGGTGTAGCGGATCGCGGTCACGGAACACGGCTCCACATGCACCCGCTGGAAGAGATCGAGATGCATACCGAGCGCGTCCGCCACCAGGGACTTGATGATGTCGCCGTGCGAGCACATCACATACGCCGCGTCCTCGCCGTGCGCCGCGTCGATGCGCGCGTTCCATTCGCGTACGGCGTCGACAGCGCGCGCCTGCATGGCCCGCATCGACTCGCCCCCGGGGAACGCCGCCGCGGACGGGTGCTGCTGCACGACCTCCATGAGCGGCTCGTCCGCGAGTTCGGCGAGCTTGCGCCCCGACCAGTCGCCGTAGTGACACTCGCCGATCCGCTCGTCGGTCTGCAGTTCAAGGCCGGCCCGGGCGTCCAGCAGCGGCTGCATGGTCTGCAGACAGCGCTCCAGGGGGCTGCTGACGACGGCGGCGACCGGCACGTCGGCGAGCCGCTCGGGCAACGCGGCCGCCTGCGCGGCGCCGCGCTCGTCGAGAAAGACGCCAGGGGTCCAGCCGGCGAGCACCCCCGCGGTGTTGGCGGTGGAGCGTCCGTGGCGTACGAGGATCAGCGTGGCCATGACCGTCAGCCTAGGCGGACCCGCGCACGAGGGTGCGCCGGGGCCGTATGCAAGGAAGAATGCACGCCGTGATCGTGGACTGTGCCATCTACCGCGAGGGGCGCCGCACCAAAGGCCCCGCCGACTTCTCCGATGCCCTGGACGAGGCTCGGGCGACCGGCGACGCCTTTCTCTGGATCGGTCTTTACGAGCCGACCGAGAAGGAGTTCGATCACGTCTCGGCGGAGTTCGGGCTGCATCCGCTGGCGGTGGAGGACGCGCTCAACGCACACCAGCGCCCCAAGCTCGAGGTGTACGACGACTCGCTGTTCGTGGTTCTCAAGCCGGTGGTGTACGAGCCGGAGAGCGACGCCGTCACCACTGACGAGCTGATGGTCTTCATCGGCGACTCGTTCGTGGTGACGGTCCGGCACGGTGAGGGCGCGCCGCTCGCGGCGGTGCGCCGACGGCTCGAAGCCGAGCCCGAGGTCCTCAAGCACGGCCCCACTGCGGTTCTCTACGCCGTCAGTGACGCGGTCGTCGACCACTACATCGATGTCGCCGCCGAGCTCCAGGTGGACCTGGAGGAGCTGGAGACCGATGTCTTCGCACCCGCCGGCGGCGACGCACGCCACAGCGCGGCGCGGATCTACACCTTCAAGCGGCAGGTTCTGGAGTTCCGCCGCGCCGCAGGGCCGCTGTCGGCTCCGATGGCCCGTCTTGCGAGCGCGGGCGTGCCGTTCGTCCATGAGCATGCGCAGCCGTTCTTCCGGGACGTCAACGACCATCTGACACGCGCGAACGAGCAGGTCGAGGGGTTGGACCGGCTGCTGTCGGACGTCTTGTCCGCCCATCTCGCGCAGATGGGCGTGCGGCAGAACGACGACATGCGCAAGATCTCGGCGTGGGCGGCCATGGTCGCGGTCCCCACCATGGTCGCGGGGATCTACGGCATGAACCTCGAGCACATGCCGGAGCTGAGGTGGGTGTGGACGTATCCGGCGGTGGTGCTGCTGATGGCCGGGGCGGTGTACGGCCTGTTCCGGCTGTTCAAGCGCCGCGGCTGGCTGTAGGGCGCCCCCGCCGCTCTCAGAAGGCGGGAGCGGCGGCGGGAGGCCCGTCGAGGGCGCCCCGGCGCTCGGGCATCTTCAGGCTGACCATCCGGTGCCAGCCGCCGAACCGTTCGTACGCGTACATGGCGTGGATGCCCGCGGCCAGCGTCGCGGACTTGGCCTTGGGCCAGTTCAGCAGCCGTCCCATGTGGTCCATCACGGCGAGGCTCACATCGCGGTAGACCTTGATCTCGGCGAGGGCGCTCTCGCGCAGGACCCGCTGGATCGTACGGCCGTGCCCGGCGGCGGCCAGCCGCAGCAACTCCTCGTGGCAGTAGGCCAGGTGGTTGTCCTCGTCGTTGCAGATCATGGTGATGGCCCTGCCCAGTTCGGGATGGTTCCCGAAGTACTTCACGAGCATGTCCATCTGGTCGGCGGCCCGCTGCTCGGTGACCCTGCTGTGCGAGAGGTAGACGACGATGTCCCCCTCGGTCAGCGGCTCGTCGCGGCGCAGCTTCTCGTGGGTGAGTCCGATGCCCCGCTTTTCGAGCAGCATCGTGTAGTCGGTCTCGGGCGGGACGGGGACCGGTGCCAGTCCGCGCTTCTTGAGCAGGGCGTCGAAGAGCCGTCCGTGCTTGTCCTCGTCGGCGCCGTGCCGGGTGATCTTGGGCGCGAGGGCGCGCATGCTCTCGGGCACCAGGGCGGCGATACGGCCGTTCTCCCAGCCACCCTGCGTCTCGCCGCTGGCCGCGATGGAGCAGAAGAGCTGGAAGGCGTCGTCGCTGTCGACGATTTCCTGGAACAGACTCCGGGCCGAGAGCATCACTGCCACCTCCATGAAGACATCCGCAGAAGACATCCGCAAAGAACGAGTCAAATGCGCTACGGGAGGCGAGGCAACAGGTAGGTCGCACAACTCCGCCGAATGGAGGACGGCGACGCGGGTGCCGGCCGTAACCGGAGCCCGCATTTCGGCGTTGTGATGCATGACGGCCGTGGCGGGGAAGACCCCCGAGCCCCCACCACGGCCGCAGCCTTGCCCCCTTGTGAACGGGGGCTTCAGCGCAGGCAGGCCGTTCAGCGGCCGCGTTACGCGAGCCCGGCGCGCTCCAGGGCCTTCGTGCCCGCCCGCAGAGCGGTGAGCCGCTCGTCGAGCGTGAACCCGGCCGGGGCGAGGGTCAGCGTGGTGACGCCGGCCGCGGCGTACGCCGCCATCCGCTCGGCGATCCGCTCCACCGGGCCCAGCAGCGTCGTCTGGTCGATCAGCTGGTGCGGGACCGCGGCGGCCGCGCCCTCCTTGTCGCCGGACAGGTACTTGTCCTGGATCTCGGCGGCTTCCTTCTCATAACCCATGCGCTGCGCAAGCTGGTTGTAGAAGTTCTGCTTGCGGCTGCCCATGCCGCCGACGTACAGCGCGGTGTACGGACGGAACATGTCGGCAAGACCGCCCACGTCCTCGCCGACCGCGAGCGGCAGCGTCGGGCAGACGTCGAAGCCCTCCATCGTCTTTCCGGCCTTCTCGCGGCCCGCCCGCAGATACTTGATCGCGGTGTCCTCGAGGTGGTCCGCGGACGGGAAGATCAGCAGCGCGCCGTCGGCGATCTCGCCTGTCTGCTCAAGGTTCTTGGGGCCGATCGCGGCGATGTACAGCGGGATGTGCTCGCGCTGGGGGTGGACGGTGAGCTTGATCGGCTTGCCCGGTCCTTCCGGCAGGGGGAGCGTCCAGTGCTCGCCCTCGTACGACAGGCGCTCGCGGGCCATCGCCTTACGGACGATCTCGACGTACTCGCGGGTGCGGGAGAGCGGCTTGTCGAACTTGACGCCGTACCAGCCCTCGGAGACCTGCGGGCCCGAGACGCCGAGGCCGAGGCGGAAGCGGCCACGGGAGAGGGAGTCCAGGGTGGCGGCGGTCATCGCGGTCATCGCGGGCTGGCGGGCCGGGATCTGCATGATCGCGGAGCCGACGTCGATGCGCTCGGTCTGGGCAGCGACCCAGGTGAGCACGGTGGGGGCGTCGGAGCCGTACGCCTCGGCGGCCCAGCAGACGTCGTAGCCGAGCTTGTCGGCCTCCTTGGCGACCGCGAGATTGTCGCCGTCCATCCCCGCGCCCCAGTAGCCGAGGTTGATGCCGAGCCGCATAACCGCTCCCTCTTACTGATCAGTAACGTCCCTGTTCCGGGGACTCTAGCGCGGGTTCCGGCGATTCGTCAGGGGGAGGTTGTCCACAGGCTCTCTCAGGGTGGGCCCGTGGCCAGTAATCTCAGCGCCCATGGAGCAGAGGCAACTCGGCCGTACCGGCCTGCGCGTGTCCCGGATCGGGCTCGGCACCCTCACATGGGGCCGGGACACCGATGAGCACGACGCTGCCGACCAGCTGAAGGCGTTCTGGGAGGCGGGCGGGACGCTGGTCGACACCGCTGATGTGTACGGCGGCGGGGATGCCGAGTATCTGCTGGGCCAGCTCGTCGAGCGGCTCGTCCCACGGCGCGATCTGGTCATCGCGACGAAGGCGGGCAGCGTGCCCGACCCGGACCGGCGCTTCGACGGCTCGCGCGGGCATCTCCTCGCCGCGCTGGACGCGTCGCTGGAGCGGCTCGGGACGGATTACGTCGACCTGTGGCAGGTGCACGCCTTCGATCCGGACACTCCGCTGGAGGAGACGCTCCAGGCGCTGGACATAGCGGTGAGCAGCGGGCGGGCGCGGTACGCGGGCGTGTCGAACTTCTGCGGCTGGCAGCTGGCGAAGGCCGCGACCTGGCAGCTCGCCTCGCCGGGCGTGCGGACGCGGCTGGCCAGTACGCAGATGGAGTACTCACTGCTGCAGCGGGGGGTCGAGCGGGAGGTGCTGCCCGCCGCCCTGGACCTGGGGGTCGGGCTGCTGCCGTCATCGCCGCTCGGCCGCGGGGTGCTGACCGGGAAGTACCGGCATGCGACTCCGGCGGACTCGCGGGGTGCGTCGGAGCAGCTGGCGCCGTTCGTGGAGCCGTACCTCGACGAGGCGGCGAGCAGCATCGTGGACGCGGTGACGACGGCGGCGGACGGACTGGCGGCTACTGCACTTCAGGTGGCGCTGGCGTGGGTGCGGGACCGGCCGGGGGTGGTTGCACCGATCGTCGGAGCGCGCAATGCGCAGCAGCTCACGGCCGCACTGTCAGTGGAGGCGCTTAGTCTTCCTGACGAGATCTGCCAGGCGCTCGACGATGTGTCGGCGCCCGTGCACCGATATCCCGACCAGGACTGGAGCACGCTGTGACTGCGCCTTCCGAGGGGACGCCGCCCCCAACAGCCGCTGAGGGGCAGGCCGAACCCCCGGCCGAGGACCGCGCCCCCGCGGACGAGGCCGCTGCCCCGGCACCGGAGGCCGCCGAGCCGGACGCGCCCGAGGCCACGGACCAGGACACCGCGGACGCAGACACCGGGGACCAGGACACCGCGGACGCAGACACCGGGGACCAGGACACCGCGGACGCAGACACCGCGGACTCTGCCGACGAGGCCGCTGCTGGTGCGGAGGGCACCGAGAAGGCGGGCGAGCTCTCCGAGGCCGAGGCCGAGCTTGCCGCGCAGCGAGAGCTTCGGGCCCGGATCGAGCAGCGCAAGGCCGAGAAGGCGGGGTCCATAGAGGCCGGCACCAAATTGAGCGGGACGGCCGCCGATCTGCTCGCTGCGGTACGGGCCGTGGAGAGCGGCGAGAAGTCCGGCACCGCGTTCTTCGACTCTCCGCCTCCCTCCACTGGGGGGACCCCCACCGCGCCCACCCCGAGGCGGCCCGCGCCCGCGGCGGCCGAGCCGGTGCGGCCGCGGCCTCCGGAGCCCGCGCGGGCACCCGCGGCGACCGCGCCGGAGACCGTCACAGCCGTACGGGCCGTGCTCACCGAGGGCGGTGCGCCCGAAGCGCTGGCGCCGCAGGTGGCGGACGCGCTCGGGGAGCGGGCCGCGGACTTCCTGCGCGAGGACCCGTGGCAGCTGCTGTCCGTGCCCGGCGTCCGGCCCGAACAGGCCGACGGCTTCGCCCGGGCGCTGCTCGGCGCGGAGTGCGGCCCGGGCGACGAGCGCCGGACGGCGGCCCTGGTCACCTGGCAGTTGGAGCGCGCTGCGCTCCAGGGCCACACCGCGCTGGAGTCGTCCGCGGTGCGCGGGGCGCTGGCCGAGCGGTCGGTGCCCGATCCGGACGAGGCACTGCAGCAGGCCATCGCAGACGGCGCGGTGCTGGTGTTCCAGGACGGTATAGAGGAAGAGACGGCGGACGGCGAGGAGCCCGGGCAGCCTGCCGTACCGGTGCTGCTGGGGCTCGACCGGTACGCCCTCGCGGAGGAGAGCCTCGCGGACGGCCTGGCGCGGCTGGCCAAGACCAGTGCCGACGCCAGGTGGGAGGCGGCAAAGCCCACCGAGCTGGTCCGCGCGGTCGCGGCGAGTGGCCTGGTGGCGCACACCGGCGGCGAGGCGGCGCGCGCCGAGCCGGTCGCGCTGGCCGAAGCCGCCGGTGCGCTCGGGCTGCGCGCGGTCGTCGCGGTCCACAGCGAGAACGGCCGTCGGCGGCTCGGCCCCGAAGCGGTCACCGTCAGCGGGCTGCTCTCCGGCGCGGAGGGACCGGGCAGAGACGGGGACGGGGCGTTCGCGCTCGACCTCCTGGTCGTGCTGGACGCGCCGCAGCTGGACGTGGAGAGCGCCGCGATGCTGGTCGAGTCGATGCCGGACGGCAGCCGGCTGGTGCTGAGCGGCGACCCCGGTGTCCTCGGCTCGGCGGGCGCGGGCCGGGTATTCGCGGATGTGCTGGCCGCCAGGGTCTGCCCGCAGATCGCGTCCCGTACGCCGGACCCCGGCCCGATCGGAGAGCTGGTCTCGGGCGTCGGCATCGGCGAACTGACCCAGGTGGAGGCGCCCGGCAAGGAGGTCGTCATCGTCCCGGTGCGGGACGCGGGCGAGGCGGTCCACCGTACGGTGCAGCTCGTCGCCGACTCCGTGCCGCGGGCCATCGGGGTGCCGCCCGAGCAGACCCAGGTGATCACGGTGGGGCACGGCGGATCCGCGGGCACCCGGGCCCTGAACGCGGCGCTCAAGCAGCGGCTCAACCCCGGCCCGGGCCGGTTCGGCGGCTTCGACCCGGGCGACCGGGTCGCGTACGCCCCGGCGCTCGGCCGGACGCTGCCCGGGACCGTCGTCTCGGCGGACGCGCAGGGCCTCCACATCGACTGTGAGGGCACGCCCGTCGTCGTACCGCAGGAGCGCGTCGAATCGGCGGTGCGCCACGGCTGGGCGCTCACTGCACACCAGGCCGCGGGAATGCGCTGGCCCGCGGCGGTCGTGGTGCTGCCGGGTGACGCGGCTCAGGGACTGAGCCGGCCGTGGGTCTACACCGCGTTCAGCCGCGGCGAGCGCCATCTGTCCGTGGTGCCCGGCGTCGACCATGCGCTGCCGCGAGCCGTGGCGGAGATCCCGTCCCAGGACCGCACGACGCGCCTGCGGACGCTGCTCGAGGGGCTGCTCGCCTCGACGCCGTGACCGAGGGCGCCGTCACCGAGGGCGCCGTGCCGACGACATGCGACGGGCCCCCGTCGCTCGGACGTGACAGGGGCCCGCGCTACGGAGCGAGCGCTGTCAGGACTCCCCTTCCTCGTCGAGGTCGTCCAGATCCTGGCTCAGCTCGTCCTCGTCGAAGACCGAGCTGACGTCGAAGCGGCACACGATCCGCTGCGGATCCGCCTGGTCGAACGGCGTGCTCAGCCACTCGCCCGGCTCCGGGATTTCGTCCGTTGCCGACACCCACAGCGTGGAGTCGCCCTCCTCCAGGCCGAACTCCTTGTGCCGGGAGGCGATTTCATCCGGTTCGTACTCCCCGAAGAGCACCCCGAGCGCGGCGTGCACACTCGTGCCGACCACCGGGGCATTCTCCGGGCGGTCGTCCTCAGGGTCCACGTCGGCGATGCGTTGTGCCTGTGCCAGCAGCCGCTGCGGCTCGACCACCGCGTAGTCCCGGCGGATCAGCACGCTGAGCGCGTTCGGCTCCTCGGGGCCCGTGTACGGCGGCAGCGAATCGTCCGCGCCCGGGATCTCGAAGGGAGTCACCTCGTCATAGCGGTCGTAAAGGCGCTCGTCGTACGCCTCCGCCGCCGAGGCAAGGCTGTTGAACGCGGCATAGACGGCCGGGTCGTCCTCGCCCGTGCGGTTCTCGACCGCCGCGAGGTGACGGTCCAGTGCGGCTTTGACCGCCTCGGCGGCGGCACGTACCTCGGCAGCGGTGGGCTGCGCAGCATCAGACATAGTGCAGACGCTATCCGTACAGGGGCTCTGCCCGCACAATAGATGCGATGCCGGAATACGAATTTGTCGACGTGTACGTACCGCGCGGGGTCTCCCGCAAGGAAGCGACCCGTCTGCTGACCGACCATGCCGAGTACGGACACTGGGAGTTGGACCGACTGAGTTTGCATCGGGACGGCAGCCGCAGGGTGCGGCTGCGCCGACGCATCATCCGTCAGGTGCGCGCCACCTGGTGAGCGAGTAAAGGGGACGGAGCGAGCCCCGCGACTGCGGGACCCGCTCCGTTTTATCCACTTTCGTACCGTTCAGCACCGCCCCGCGAGCCACACAGCCTCGTTCAGCGGTGACCGCGCGGTTACGCCCTGGCGCGGCCGCGGCGGTACAGCACCGCGCCCGCCAGCAGCAGACCCGCGCCCGCCGGGATCAGCGTGTCGAGCGGACCCGATCCGGTCTGCGCGAGCTCGTCGGTAGTCCCGGGCGAGGTGCCCGTCTGGGTACCGGGGCTGTTCGGAGCGACCGGCTGCGGGGCGTTGGGGGTAGTGGGCTCGGCCGGCTGAGCGGGGGTCTCGGGCTGACCCGGGGTGACCGGCGGCGTGACCGTACCGGGCGGGGTGACCGGGGTGCCGGGCGGCGTGACCGGAGGGCCGGGCGGCGTAACCGGGGTGCCGGGCGGCGTAACCGGAGGGCCAGGCGGCGTAACCGGAGGGCCGGGCGGCGTCTCGGTCCCGGGCGTCGTGCCGTTACCGCAGTCGTTGCCCGAGACCGCGTTGCCGAGGCCGCCAATGGTGACGGCGTTCCCGCAGGCGTCCACAGGGACATGGACCGGCGCCTGGATGAGGTTGCCGGAGGCGATGCCGGGAGAGGCGCTGGTGTCCCCGCCGGCCTGGGCTCCGGTGCCGGGCGAGCCGCCGTCCGACATGTTGCCGCATTCGTTGCCGCTGACGGGGTTGAGCAGCCCGACCACATCCACGGTGTTCCCGCAGGCGTTCACGGGGACATGGACCGGCGCCTGGATGGTGTTGCCGGAGGCGATGCCGGGAGAGTCACTGGTCTCCCCGCCGGCCTGGGCTCCGCCGCCCGGCGAGCCATTGTCGGATCCGGACGTGTTGGCGCATCCGTTGCCGCCGGCGGGGTTGAGCAGCCCGACCACATTCACGGTGTTCCCGCACGCATTGACGGGGATATGCACGGGGAGCTGGACCGAATTCCCGGACGCGACGCCCGGTGAATTCGACGCGTTTCCGGTCGCACCGGCATCCGCGTACGCATAGCTGCCGCCGAGGGCGAGTACGCCGCCCGCGGCCGCCATGGTGATCAGGCCCTTGCGAGTGACCTGTCGCATAGGTTGGTTCCTTGCCTTCACGCTTCAGGAAAACCTCCGGACTCGTGCCCGGAGGCGGAATACCCGGCGGTCCCGGAGTGCATGGCGCGCACTCCGGGACCGCCCGGGTTCAAACCCGAACCCTTACGGGCCGAGTCACAACATCACGAGTTCTCGCAGGTGTTGCCGAAGGTGGGGTTCAGCAGCCCGATCACGGAGACCGTGTTGCCACACGCGTTCACCGGCAGGTGCATGGGCGCCTGGATGACGTTGCCGGAGAGCACGCCGGGGGAGTTCACAGCGGCACCCTGGGCACCGGCGTCGGCCATGGCAACGCCCGCACCCGCGAGCACCAGACCGCCAGTGGCAGCCGCAGCAGCGACGACCTTCTTGATCATTGTTCCTCCTTGTTGGCAATGCGATCCCAGCCGCGGACCGCATCACCTGTAACGAGGAGGAGTGAGGGGGGCTACGAGGCGATCACCCCTTTCACCCTTTTCAGTCAAGTACGCACACACTGACGATTATTGGAGTTTCGTCTCAGCACACTTCACCCGGTGCGACTCAGCACCGGTCCAGGAATCGGTCAAGCACCCGTACACCGAACTTCAGCCCGTCGACCGGCACTCGCTCATCCACCCCATGGAACATTCCCGCGAAGTCCAGCTCCGGCGGCAGCTTGAGCGGCGCGAAGCCGAAGCAGCGGATGCCCAGGTCGTCGAAGGACTTGGCGTCGGTGCCGCCGGAGAGCATGTACGGCACGGCCCGGGCGATCGGGTCCTCCGCCTTGAGCGCGATCTGCATCGCGTCGACGAGGTCACCGTCGAAGCTGGTCTCCAGGGCCTTGTCGCCGTGCACGTCCTCCCGCTTGACGCGCGGGCCGAGCAACCGGTCGAGGTCGGCCAGGAACTCGTCCTCGTACCCCGGCAGGAAGCGCCCGTCGACGTGCGCGGTCGCCTGCCCGGGGATGACGTTCACCTTGTAGCCGGCGCCGAGCATGGTGGGGGCCGCGGAGTTGCGCAGGGTCGCGCCGATCATCTTCGCGATGCCGCCGAGCTTGGCGAGCGTGGCGTCCATGTCCTCCGGGTCGAGCGGCGTGCCGAGTGCGTCGGAGAGCTCGTCCAGGAAGGACCGCACGGTCTTGGTCATCCTGACCGGCCACTTGTGGCGGCCGAGACGGCCGACGGCCTCGCAGAGCTCGGTGATGGCGTTGTCGTTGTTGGTCATCGAGCCGTGCCCGGCGGTGCCGTCGACGGTGAGGCGCATCCAGTGCATGCCCTTCTGCGCCGTCTCGACGAGATAGAGCCGCAGGTTCTCGTTGACGGTGAAGGAGAAGCCGCCGACCTCGCCGATGGCCTCGGTGACGCCCTCGAAAAAATCCGGATGCTTGTCGACCAGATGCCGCGCGCCGTACGTGCCGCCGGCCTCCTCGTCGGCGAGGAAGGCCAGCACGATGTCCCGAGGGGGCTTTCGGCCGGTGCGCAGCCTGTCGCGTACGACCGCGAGGGTCATCGCGTCCATGTCCTTCATGTCGACGGCGCCCCGGCCCCAGACGCAGCCGTCCGCGATCTCGCCGGAGAAGGGGTGATGCGTCCAGTCGTCGGCGTTCGCCGGTACGACGTCGGTGTGCCCGTGGATGAGCAGCGCGGGCCTGGACGGGTCTTCTCCCTCGATCCGGGCGACGGTGGATGCGCGTCCCTTGTGGGATTCGAAGATCTTCGGTTCGAGCCCGACCTCGGCGAGCTTCTCCGCGACGTACTCCGCGGCGGCCCGCTCACCCGGACCCGAGTGGTCGCCGTAGTTGCTCGTGTCGATCCGGATCAGCTCACGACAGAGGTCGACGACCTCGTCCTCGCCCGTCGCGGGCTTGGACTTGTCTGCCCTGTTCGACTCGCTCACGCTGTTCCTCCCGCTGTCGCTGCTGGTGGTTCCTGCTCATCCTCCCGCGAGCGGCCCCGGACCCCAAGGGCGACTGTCCGCCGTCATACGGCCGTCACACGGACCGGGCCGTGATCGGGCACAGCCGAATGTTTGCTATGGTTTTCCACGTCGGAACGGCCTAAGGCTGTGAGACATACACCTGGTCCGGGTGGCGGAATGGCAGACGCGCTAGCTTGAGGTGCTAGTGCCCTTTATCGGGCGTGGGGGTTCAAGTCCCCCCTCGGACACCAGCAAGATCCCCACGGATTCCCGTGGGGATTTTTTTGTCGCCCTGGGTGCCATGCGTCTCCAGTACGCGCGTGGCCGGCGCGCGGCGATGCTGGTCACCGACGTCACCCCGGCCGCCGTTCCGCAGACATCCGATGCAGTGGGCATACAGTCACGTCGGTGAGACGCAGACGCAAGGCCCCGCCCGCGCCGCTCCCCCAGCGCGACGGCATCGACCCGGTGCGGCTGCGGCTGCCCGCCGATCCGGAGGGCGTGTGGAAGACGGTGTACGACCATCTCGCCGCGCGGTACGCCGACGCCATCGGGGCGGAGCAGGTCGACGCCATGTTCCGGGAGGGGCGCATCGTCTCCACGGACGGTCCGGTCGCCGCCGGCGAGCCGTACACCGCGGGGCGGTATCTCTGGTTCCACCGGGACTTCGCGCCCGAGGAGCGCGTCCCCTTCGAGGTCGGGATCGTCCACCGGGACGAGCGTCTGGTGATCGCGGACAAGCCCCACTTCCTCGCCACCACCCCGCGCGGCCGGCACATCACCGAGACGGCGCTGGCCCGGTTGCGCCGCGATCTGGAGCTGCCCGAGTTGCAGCCCGCGCACCGGCTGGACCGGCTGACCGCGGGGCTCGCGCTCTTTGTCGTACGGCCCGCGGACCGGGGCCCGTACCAGATGCTGTTCCGGGACCGGCTGGTGCGCAAGGAGTACGAGGCGGTGGCGGCGTACGACCCTGCGCTCGCCCTGCCCGTGACCGTACGCAGCAGGATCGTGAAGGAGCGCGGGGTGATGGCCGCCCGAGAGGAGCCGGGCGAGCCGAACAGCGAGAGCCGGATCGAACTCCTCGAGCACCGGGCCGGGTTCGGCCGGTACCGGCTGCTGCCGGCCACCGGCCGAACCCATCAGCTGCGGGTCCACATGAACAGCCTGGGGCTGCCGCTCCTGAACGACCCGGTCTATCCGGTCGTCCGGGAGCCCGGGCCCGACGACTACTCCCGTCCTCTTCAACTCCTTGCGAAGGTACTGGAGTTCACCGATCCGGTGACGGGAGAGCCGTACCGCTTCGAGAGCCGGCTGCGGCTGGCTCAGTGGCCCGGCCGCCCGGCGGAGCCGCCAGTTTGATGCGGCCCACTGCTGCCACTCAGGCGTCCTGGCGCTCCGCCGCGAGGGCGTTCACCCGGCCGCGTACGACGAACCAGCCGCCGACCAGCGCCGCCGCGATCAGCGGCAGGCACATCACGGTCGTACGGCCCACGCCGCCGCCCCACCACATCAGGAAGGCCACGGAGGCGAGGAAGAACAGCGTGACGATCTGGGTGTATGGGGCCCAGGGCAGTCGGTACGAGGGGCGGGTGACCCGGCCGTCCTGCGAGCGGTGCCAGAACAGCAGCGAACAGAGCATGATCATGCCCCAGGTGCCGAGGATGCCGATCGAGGCGAAGTTCAGCACGATCTCGAAGGCCTGGCCGGGCATGAGGTAGTTGAGCCCGACGCCCAGCACTCCGAAGCCGGCGGTCAGCAGGATGCCGCCGTAGGGCACCTGGCCCTTGTTCATCCGGCCGGTGAACTTGGGCGCGGAGCCCGACAGTGCCATGGAGCGCAGGATGCGGCCGGTGGAGTACAGCCCGGAGTTCAGGCTGGACAGGGCCGCGGTCAGCACCACGAGGTTCATCACGCCGGCCGCGCCCGGGACGCCGAGCTTGTCCATGACGGTGACGAAGGGGCTCTGGTCCCCGGAGTACGCCGTGTACGGGAGGATCAGCGCGAGCAGCACCACGGAGCCGACGTAGAACAGACCGACGCGCCACATGATCGAGTTGATCGCCTTGGGCATGATCTTCTCGGGGTTCTGGGTCTCGCCCGCCGTGACGCCGCACAGCTCGACGGAGGCGTACGCGAAGACGACACCCTGGATCACCAGCAGCATCGGCAGCATGCCCATCGGGAAGATGCCGCCGTTGTCAGTGATGGTGGCGAAGCCGGGGGTGTGGCCGTCGACCGGGTGCTGGGTGACCACCAGGTAGATGCCGACGAGCATGAAGGCGACCAGCGCGGCGACCTTGATGATCGCGAACCAGAACTCCATCTCGCCGAAGTACTTCACCGAGATGAGGTTGGCGGTCAGGACGACCGCGAGCGCGATCAGCGCGAGGAGCCACTGCGGGATGTCGCTGAACATCGCCCAGAAGTGGGCGTACGTGGCGGCCGCTGTGATGTCGGCGATCGCGGTGGTCGACCAGTTGAGGAAGTAGAGCCAGCCGGCCGCGAAGGCGCCCTTCTCCCCCATGAACTCACGCGCGTACGAGACGAAGGCGCCCGAGGACGGCCGGTAGAGGACCAGCTCGCCGAGCGCACGTACGACGAAGAATGCGAAGACGCCGCAGACGGCATAGGCGATGGCGAGGGAGGGGCCCGCGCCCGCCATCCGGCCACCGGCGCCGAGGAACAGGCCGGTGCCTATCGCCCCGCCGATCGCGATCATGTTGATGTGGCGGGACTTGAGGTCCTTGCTGTAACCGGCGTCGCCGGCGTCCACGTGGGGGGAGTTCGTCGCCGGTGTCCCGGCGGCGAGCGTGTCGGCCGCAGTCGTGGTGCGGTCAGTCATGGAGCTGTTCGCCTTCGTGAGGGGACGGTGGTCGGTCCCGGCCATAAGCCGGAGGGGGGTCGTCACCGTGGCATGGCCCGACGGCACATATTCAGGGCAACCCTGCGATTTTGGCAGTGGCCAACGTCACGCAGGGATAGATCTGAGGTGTTTCAGAGGTTACGGCACAGTAAACCAAGGTCACGCCGGGACTCTTGAATACGTCATACCTAATGGGCTTCAGTAGCGCGACGGCCGGAAGTCGACACCGATGTCGACGAAGACAGCGAGGTACGTAATGAACACCCCCCACGTCGTCGTGGTGATGGGCGTGGCAGGCACCGGCAAGACCACGATCGGTCCCCTGCTCGCCGCCGCACTGGGCGTCCCGTACGCCGAGGGCGACGATTTCCATCCCCCGGCGAACATCGCCAAGATGTCCGCCGGCATCCCGCTCGACGACGCGGACCGGTGGCCATGGCTCGACGCCATAGGGCAGTGGGCGCACGGCCGGGCGGGCCTCGGCGGAGTGGTCTCCTGCTCCGCGCTCAAGCGGAGCTACCGCGACCGGCTGCGGGCCGCCGCACCGGAGGCCGTCTTCCTCCACCTCACCGGCGACCGCGCGCTCATCGAGCAGCGGATGTCGGAGCGCAAGGGCCACTTCATGCCCCCCGCGCTGCTGGACTCGCAGTTCGCCACGCTGCAGCCGCTGGGCGACGACGAGGCGGGCGTCGCCGTCGAAGTGTCCGGCACCCCGGAAGAAATCACCGAACGGGCCGCCGCCGCGCTGCGCCGGCTCGACAGCGCTCGATAGCCAAGGAAGCCACCGTGACCAGTCTCAGCGTCGAGACGCCGGCAGCGGACGCCACCGAAACGATCACTTCGGCTCGCGGTGGCCATCCGGCTCGCGACCGGCTCGGCGGCCGTGGCGACGATCTCCGCAGCCGGACTTGTCGCGCCGCTCGCGGCCGACATGTCGACCTCGCACGCGGCCCTGCTGGTGCTGGCGATCGGCGCGGGCTCGCTCTTCTTCAGCCATGTCAACGACGCCGGGTTCTGGCTGGTGAAGAAGTACTTCGGGATGACGGTCGGCCAGACGATCAAGACCTGGTCGATGATGGAGACCATCATCTCGGTCGTCGGCATCGGCTTCGTCCTGCTGCTGTCGCTCGTCCTGTAGCTACCGGGCTACGAAGCCACTTGGCTACGTAGCTACTCGCCGGACTACTCGTCCTTCAACCACAGCGGGTGCTCCCGCTCCGCCCACGGGCGCTCGACCGACCCGGTACGCATACCCCTCCGTGCCTCCGGGTCGGCGAGCGCCATTCCAATGTGTCCGAAGAGCACGATGCCGACGGCGAGCGACAGCCAGTCGTGCACAAAGGTCGCGCTCGTACGCCACACCAACGGCGCGAGCGAGGTGAACCACATCAGCAGCCCGGTCGCGAGCATCACCAGAACCGCTCCCGCGATCCACGCCGAGTAGACCTTCTGCCCGGCGTTGAACTTGCCCGCGGGACGGGACTCGGGCCGGTGGTCGCGCCGCCTGACCGCGCGCAGCCAGGTCCGGTCGTGCCGCCCGAAGCGGTTCAGCCTGCGCAGATCGGCCCGGAAGGCGCGCGAGCCGAGCCCGAGCAGGAACGGCACGGGGAGCAGGAGCCCCGACCACTCGTGGACGGTGACCACCAGATAGCGGCGGCCGACGAGTTCGGCGATCTGCGGTACGTACAGGGCCGCGGCGGTCGCCACACACAGCAGCATCAGCGCAGCGGTCGTGCGGTGCACCCAACGCTGTGCGCGGCTGAACCGCCGTACGCGCGCGGGCCGTTCAGACGGTGGGGGTGTCGCTGCGGCCGTTGGACCGGCCGACCCAGGCGTCGACGTCATATCCCCGCTCCTCCCAGTAGCCGGGCTGGACGTCGGAGGTGACGGTGATCCCGGAGAGCCATTTCGCCGACTTGTAGAAGTACATCGGCGCGACATACAGCCGGACCGGGCCGCCGTGCGAGTGGCTGACCGGCTTGTCCTGCATCTGCAGACAGACCAGCACATCGTCGCGGCGCGCCTGCGGGAGCGTGAGGCTTTCGCTGTAGGCGCCGTCGAAGCAGGTGAAGCGGATCGCCTTGCCCTGCGGGCGTACGCCGGCGGCGTCCAGCAGCAGCGACAGCCTGACGCCCGAGAAGGGGGTGTCGGGGACGCGCCAGCCGGTGACGCACTGGACATCGCGTACGACGCGGGTCTGCGGCAGCTTGCGCAGCGCGTCGAGGGTGTACGTCGCGGGGCGGTCGACCAGTCCGTCGACGGTCAGCCGGTAGCTCTGCTCGTCCTTGTGAGGCACGGAGGAGGCGACCGAGTAGTAGCGGAAGCCGCCGCCGTTGGGCAGCAGCCCGGTCAGCCCGGTCGGGTCCTTGTCAGAGGCCGCGCCGAGGAGGGATTCGAGCCCGCGCTGCAGATACGGAGCCCCCGCGACGCCGGCCGCGCCGAGCCCGAGCATGCCGAGCACCAAGCGGCGACCGACGGGGGCGCCCTCGGCGTCGGGGTGGTGTGTGGTCACCCCTCGATTCGAACACTCGGGGCTGCCCGACGCCAGGGAAAACGGGTGCGCGTCAGACTTCCGTCACACTTCGTACGCTGGCTCCATGGAGAACCGTGAACCGCTGAAGCCGTATCTGCTCGCCTTCCCCGGGCCGCTGCGCGACCAGTTGGTGGCCGCCGTGCTGTCCGGCCAGAAGGTCTCGACGACGGGGCTCCTCGCGGAGTACGAGGCCGAGCAGGAGGAGCTGCCGCCGGTCGGCGAGCGGTCGGCGCTGATCGACTCCGACGGGCGGGAGGTCGCGGTGATCGAGCTGACGGAGGTACGGGTGCTGCGGCTCGGGGAGGTCGATCTGCAGCACGCGCTGGACGAGGGCGAGGGGTATGCGTCGGTGGCGGAGTGGCGCGCGGGGCATGAGGCGTTCTGGCAGGGGGATGAGATGCGGGAGGCGCTGGGGGAACCGGGGTTCGTGGTGGACGACGAGACGCGGGTGGTGGCGGAGAGGTTCCGGGTGGTGGAGCGGTTCTAGGGTGCCCGGTGGTTTTCCCCTACCCGCCCCTTCCCGAACTGGGGGACCCCCAGACCCCGCACGCCCGTCCGGACGAAACTTGAAGCCCGCCCGGGCAAATCCAGCCCCGTGGGGGTCCCCCCGGACGAAGTCTGGGGGAGTTTGAGGCGCGGGTCCGGGGCGGAGCCCCAGTTACGGGAAGGGGCGGGGTGGGGAAAGGCCGCCGCAGGTGCTGCGCCCGGGCTAGGCGACCGCCTTCGCCGCCGCTCGGCCCGCCGCGCGCCCCGAGAACATGCAGCCCCCCAGGAACGTCCCCTCCAACGAGCGGTACCCATGCACACCCCCGCCGCCGAACCCCGCCGCCTCGCCCGCCGCGTACAGCCCCGGCAGCGGCTCGCCGTCCTCGGACAGCACCCGCGACGAGAGGTCCGTCTCCAGACCGCCGAGTGACTTGCGGGTGAGGATGTTCAGCCGTACGGCGATCAGCGGTCCGGCCTTGGGGTCGAGGATGCGGTGCGGCGTGGCCGTGCGGATGAGCTTGTCGCCCAGATACTTGCGGGCCCCGCGGATGGCCGTGACCTGGAGGTCCTTGGTGAACGGGTTCTTGATCTCCCGGTCCCGCGCGGTGATCTCGCGCCGCAGCTCCGCCTCGTCGATCAGCGGCTCCTCGGTGAGCGCGTTCATGCCCCGTACAAGAGCGGCGAGGTCTTTCTCGACGACGAAGTCCACGCCGTTGTCCATGAACGCCTTCACCGGTCCCGGCACTTCCGCCCTGGCGCGCCCGATCACATCGCGGATCGACTTGCCCGTCAGGTCGGGGTTCTGCTCGGAGCCCGACAGCGCGAACTCCTTGCCGATGATCTTCTGGTCGAGCACGAACCAGGTGTAGCCGTAGCCGGACTTCATGATGTGCTCGAGTGTGCCGAGGGTGTCGAAGCCGGGGAAGAGCGGGACGGGCAGCCGCTTGCCGCGCGCGTCCAGCCAGAGCGACGACGGGCCGGGCAGGATCCGGATGCCGTGCCGAGCCCAGATCGGGTTCCAGTTCTCGATGCCTTCGGTGTAGTGCCACATCCGGTCGCGGTTGATGTGGCTCGCGCCGGCCCGCTCCGCGATGCCGAGCATCAGCCCGTCGACGTGTGCGGGGACCCCGGAGAGCATCTTGTCGGGCGGGGTGCCGAGCCGGTCGGGCCACTGGGCGCGTACGAGATCGTGGTTGCCGCCGATGCCGCCCGAGGTGACGATCAACGCCTGGGCCCGGAACTCGAAGGCTCCGGCGACCTCGCGGCTGCTCGCTGTGCCTCGCTCGGCGTCGGACGGCTCAAGGACCTCGCCGCTCACTGTGTCCAGCGCACCGGCGTTGCTGCTAAGGCCGGTGACGCGGTGGCGGAACTTCAGCTGGACGAGGCCGCTCGCCACCCCTTCCCGGACGCGCCGTTCGAACGGGGCGACGACGCCGGGGCCCGTCCCCCAGGTGATGTGGAAACGCGGTACGGAGTTGCCGTGGCCGGTGGCGTCGTAGCCGCCGCGCTCGGCCCAGCCGACGACCGGGAAGAACCGCATCCCCTGCGCGTGCAGCCAGGACCGCTTCTCGCCGGACGCGAAGTCGACGTACGCCTCGGCCCATTGGCGCGGCCACCGGTCCTCGTCGCGGTCGAAGCCCGCCGTGCCGAGCCAGTCCTGGAACGCGAGGGCCCGGCTGTCCTTTATCCGCATCCGGCGCTGCTCGGGCGAGTCGACGAAGAACAGTCCGCCGAAGGACCAGTGCGCCTGACCGCCGATCGACTGCTCCGGCTCCTGGTCGAGCAGGATGACCTTGCGCCCGGCGTCGACGAGCTCCGCAGTGGCCACCAGGCCCGCGAGACCTGCCCCGATCACGATCACATCAGCGTCGTACGCCATGGGTTCCATCCTTGTCGGGGGGCCGGAGTGCGATGGGACCGATCTTCTGTACGGGGCAGTAACTCGTCAACCGTTCGTCGGTGATTGGATTGGAGCATGACTCCCGCTGACGAAATCCTGGACATCGTCGACGAGCAGGACGAGGTGATCGGCCAGGCCCCCCGCGGCGAGGCGTACGCGCGCGGAATGCGCCACCGCTGCGCGTTCATCCTGGTCAGGGACGCGCAGGGCCGGATCTTCGTCCATCGTCGTACGCCGACGAAGCTGGTCTTCCCTTCGCTGTACGACATGTTCGTGGGCGGCGTCGTCGGCGCGGGCGAGAGCTACGACGCGGCGGCGCTGCGCGAGGCCGAGGAGGAGCTGGGGGTCTCCGGACTCCCCCAGCCCGCACCGCTGTTCAAGTTCCTCTACGAGAGCGGCGATCAGACCTGGTGGTCGGCTGTGTACGAGGTGCGCTGCGAGCTTCCGGTGAACCCGCAGGCCGAGGAGGTCGCCTGGTACGACTTCCTGCCGCCGGAGGAACTGGAGCGGCAGCTCACCGAGTGGGAGTGGACGCCGGACGGACTCGCTGCGTACGAACGGCTGCGAGCGCACGGCGCGGGTTGAGTCGGGCACCGCGGGGCCGCTGACAAATCCGCAGGTAGGGTGCGACGCGTGAGCGACTTCGGACAGAGCCTGCGGCTGTGGTTCGCGCCCCGGCGGGTGCGTGAGGAGGGCGAGACCCCCGACTACCGGTTCTCGCTCGCCAATGAGCGGACCTTCCTCGCCTGGCTGCGTACGGCGCTCGCGCTCATCGGCGGCGGGTTCGCCGTCGATCAGTTCCTGCCGGACCTGCCCTGGGGAGTGCGGGCAGGCATGGCGCTCGGGCTGCTCGGCGCCGGAGTGCTGTGCGCGCTGCGGGCCGTCAATCACTGGGTGCGCTGCGAGCGCGCCATGCGGCGGGGTGAGGATCTGCCCGTGTCCCGGTTCCCGGTCCTGCTGAGTGTCGTGGTGGCCGTCGTGGCGGTGGCGATGGTTGTGGTCGTGCTGTTCGGCTGGGAGGGCGGCCGTTGACGGCCGTACCGGAGCGGGATCCTGGGCTGCAGCCCGAGCGGACCCGACTGGCGTGGCGCAGGACCACGCTGACATTCACCGTGGCCGCCGTGCTCGCGGCCCGGCAGGTGGCGGGCGGCGATCTGAGCGCGGCCGGGTTCGTCGCGGTGGCGCTCAGCGCTCTGGTCTGGCTGGGCTTTCTGCGGGTGGCCCACCGACGGGTGCACGCGCTGGGCGCCCGGCCCAGGCCGCAGGCCCTGTCGGCGCGGACGGCGCTGACGGCCGTGGCCTGTACGGTCGCGCTGGCCGGGTTCGCCGTCGCGATGGTGGTGTGACGACAGGCAGAGCGTCGAAGACTAGCCTGGACAGCGACAAATGCTGTGAATCGCATCAAAGGTGAGCATCATGGCGGTTCCCCACCAAGAACACCCCACGCACGAGCACAATCACGGACCGACCTGCGGGCATCCCGAGATCGCGCACGGCGATCACGTCGACTACGCGCACGACGGCCACCTCCACAAGGCGCACTCCGGCCACTGGGACGAGTGCGAGCCCGGCGAGCACGTCTCGCACAGCGGGCACGCCCACGAGCACGGACCCCACTGCGGCCACCCCGCCATGGAACACGGCGACCATGTCGACTACGCCCACGACGGACACCGGCACGCAAAGCACGACGGGCACTGGGACGACCACTGAGCCGAGAGGCCGACTCGTCCGACTTCCCCCGGACCTGCCCGACTGACAGTCTCCTCCTGACCGGTTCGGCCTTGACTCGGGGGAGCGCAGTTGTCCGCGACAGATCCGTACACCGTCCAGCTCACACCAGAAGTGCACGCCTACCTCCAGCCGGACGGCGGCTGGTGTCTCAACAACGCGGGATTCGTCAGCGACGGGGAATCGACCCTCCTCGTGGACACCGCCGCCACCGAGCGGCGCGCGCGGGCGCTGCGTGAAGCGATCCTCGGGGCGGGCCTGCCGCTGCCGCGCACCGTCGTCAATACGCACCACCACGGCGACCACACCTACGGCAACGGCGTATTCCCCGAAGCCGTTGTGATCGGGCACGACTCCTGCCGCAGCGAAGTGCTCGCGGCCGGGCACCAGCTCCATCTCCTGTGGCCGCAGACCGACTTCGGCAACATCACGATCACCGCCCCCACCATGACGTACAACGACCGGCTCACCGTCCATGTCTCGGACGTCGAGGTGCGCCTCATCCACCCCGGCGGCGTGGCGCACACCCCCGGTGACACGATCGTGCATCTGCCGGGACAGCGGGTGGTCTTCACCGGGGACCTGATCTTCCAGGGCGGCACGCCGTTCATCCCGATGGGCTCGCTGAGCGGGTCGCTGCGGGCGCTGGACGTGCTGCGCTCGCTGGACGCGACGACGGTGGTGCCCGGCCACGGCCCGATCACCGACCCGTCCGCGTACGACGCCACGGAGCGATATCTGCGGTACGTCGCCGAGCTGGCCCAGCAGGGGCACGCCGAGGGACTCACTCCTCTGGAGACGGCGCGCGAGGCGGACCTCGGGGTCTTCGCCGAACTGCGGGAGAGCGAACGACTGGTGGCGAACCTGCACCGGGCGTACGCGGAGCTGGACGGAAGGCCGGAGGGCTCGCCGCTGGACGCCGCCGCAGTGTTCGGCGACATGGCCGAGATGAACGGCGGAGTTCCCGTGGCCTGCCACGCCTGAGTCCTGCCCCGGCGGGGGTCCTGTACCTCCGGGGTCCTCCCGCCGGGGCCCTGCCCCGCCGGGGCCCTGCCCCGCCGGCGTCCTGCCTGCCACGCCTGAGTCCTGCCCCGCCGGGCTCCTGCCGCCACGCCCGAGTGGCGTCCCGCCTGTGATCCTCGCCTGGGTTCCGGCCGCGCACTGGACTACATACCGACTGGTCGGTCATCATGAGCGAGACCGGTTCCACCCGCCCCCCGGAGGTGCCCCCAATGAGCTCAGTCCCGCCGCCAGGCCTCGATCCCGAGCAGCTGCGCGGTTATCTCGACCGCGAGCGGCCGGGCCTGGTGAGCGGACCGCTCAGCGTCCGGCTGATCCAGGGCGGCCGCTCCAATCTCACGTACTCCGTCACCGACGGCACCGGCCGCTGGGTGGTCCGCCGGCCCCCGCTCGGGCACGTACTGGCCACCGCGCACGACATGAAGCGCGAGCACCGGGTGATCAGCGCGCTGCACCCGACCGCCGTGCCGGTGCCCGAGCCGGTGGTGCTGTGCGAGGACGTGTCGGTGATCGGATCGCCGTTCTACGTCATGGAGTTCGTGGACGGCACTCCGTACCGCACCGCCGAGGAGCTGGCCCAGCTCGGCCCCGAGCGCACCAGGGACGCGCTCCTCGGCCTGGTCGACACCCTCGTAGAACTGCATGCCGTGGACCCGGAGTCGGTCGGCCTGGGCGACTTCGGCCGGCCCGAGGGCTTCCTCGACCGGCAGCTGCGTCGCTGGGGCAAGCAGCTGGACGCCTCCCGCAACCGCGAACTGGCCGGTATCGACGAGCTGCACGCCGCGCTCGGCCGCGAACTGCCCGCGTCCCCCGCGCCCACGGTCATCCACGGCGACTACCGACTGGACAACGTCCTGGTCGGCCCGGACGACCGCATCAAGGCGATCCTCGACTGGGAGATGTCGACGCTCGGCGATCCGCTGACCGACCTCGGGCTGCTGGCCATGTACAGCGTCAAGCTGGAGCTGCCCGACTCCCCCGTCAGCACCACCGCGGGCGCGGCCGGCCACCCGGAGCCGGCCGAGCTGATCGAGCGATACGCCGCCCGGTCCGGCCGCGACACCTCCGCCATCGCCTGGTACACGGCCTTCGCCTGGTTCAAGCTCGCCGTGATCCTCGAGGGCATCCACTACCGCTACACCCTCGGCCAGACCGTCGGCTCCGGCTTCGACCGGATCGGCGATCTCGTGCCCCTCTTCATCGAGCACGGCATCACCACCCTCCAGGAAGGCTGAGTGCACCCATGGACTTCGCATTCGATGCGCGCACCGAGGAGCTGCGGGCCAAGCTGCTCGCCTTCATGGACGAGCACATCTACCCCGCCGAGGCGATCGAGCACGGGCAGCGCGCGAAGCTGGCCTCACCGTGGGACACCCCGGCGATCTTCGATGAGCTCAAGGCCGAGGCACGCAAGCAGGGCCTGTGGAACCTCTTCCTGCCGGACAGGGAGTACGGGGCGGGGCTGACCAATCTCCAGTACGCGCCGCTGGCCGAAATCACCGGCCACAGCCCGCACTTGGCACCCACGGCACTGAACTGCGCCGCCCCCGACACCGGGAACATGGAGGTGCTCACGCAGTTCGCCACCGACGAGCAGAAGAAGCAGTGGCTGGAGCCGCTGCTCGCCGGCGAGATCCGGTCCGCCTTCGCGATGACCGAACCGGAGGTCGCCTCGTCGGACGCGACGAACATCCAGACGCGGATCGAGCGGGACGGCGACGACTACGTCATCAACGGCCGCAAGTGGTACATCTCCGGGGCGATGAACCCCGACTGCAAGATCTTCATCGTGATGGGCAAGACCGACCCGGATGGCGCGGACATCCGCCGCCAGCAGTCGATGATCCTTGTGCCCCGTGACGCCCCGGGCCTGGAGGTCCGTCGCGCCATGCAGGTGTACGGCTACGAGGACCACTCGCACGGCGGCCACGCGGAAGTCGTCTTCGACAATGTCCGGGTGCCTGCGTCGAACCTCATCGGCGAGGAGGGCGGCGGCTTCGCCATCGCCCAGGCGCGCCTCGGGCCGGGCCGCATCCACCACTGCATGCGGCTGATCGGTATGGCCGAGCGGGCCATTGAGCTGATGTGCAAGCGGGCCGTGTCCCGTGAGGCATTCGGCAAGCCGATCGCCCAGCAGGGTGTTGTACAGAACTGGATCGCGGACGCCCGGGTCACGGTGGAGCAGCTGCGGCTGCTTGTGCTGAAGACGGCCTGGCTGATGGACACGGTCGGCAACCGCGGTGCGCACACCGAGATCCAGGCGATCAAGATCGCCACTCCGCGTGCGGTCGTGGAAATCCTCGACAAGGCGGTGCAGGTGCACGGCGCGGGCGGTGTCAGCCAGGACTTCCCGCTGGCGGAACTGTGGTCGGCGGCGCGGACGCTGAAGCTGGCGGACGGTCCGGACGAGGTGCACCAGCGGTCGCTGGCGCGGCGCGAGTTGCGCAAGTACCTCTAGCTCGGCCGGGGGCTTTTCCCCACCCCGCCCCTTCCCGAACCCGGGCTCCGCCCCAGACCCGTACGCCCTTCTGGGGATCCCCCCACGCCCTCCGGGCGTAGGGGGAGATTGAGGCGCGGGGGTCCGGGGCGGAGCCCCGGCTACGGCCGCAGCGCCCGCAGCAGCATGTCCGCCAAGTGGTCCGCCACCTGTTGCGGGGTCAGCGGGCCGTCCGGCCGGTACCAGGTCGACAGGTGGTGGACCGACCCGAAGTGGTAGTCCACCACCAGGTCCGCGGGAGTGGCCGAGGAGAAGACCCCGCTCTGCTGGCCCTCTTCGACCAGCGCGCGGAACCGCTCGTGGTAGCGGCGGCGCTCGGCGCGCACTTGCTTGTGCTTCTCCGGGCTCAGATGGTGCATGGAGCGGAAGAAGATCGCGGCGTCGTCGAGGTTGTCGATGGTCGTGACGACCACATCGGCTGCCGCGCCGCGCAGCCGCCGCTCGACCGGCTCGTCGGCGTCCGCGAACGCGTCGAGCCGCTCCTGCTGGAGCCGCAGCATCCGCGCGTAGACCTCCTGGAGCAGGTCTTCCTTGGAGCCGAAGTAGTGGTACAGCGCGCCCTTGGTGACGCCGGCCGCCTCGACGATCTCCTGGACCGAGGTGCGGTCATATCCTCGCTCGGCGAAGAGCCGGGTGGCGGCGGCCAGCAGCCTCTGCGGGACGGGGGTGCCGTCCCCGTCCGTCGTCCTGGCCATTGCCGCCACCCGCCTCTCGTCAGTTCCTTGGTTCACCCGGGGAAACGCAGTTCCCGCCTGAGGATCTTCCCACTTGTGGTCTTCGGCAGCTCCGGCAGGATCTCGACTTCGCGCGGGTATTTGTACGCCGCCAGTCGCTCCGCACAGTACGCCGAGATCTCAGCCGGTTCGGCGGCGGCCCCCGGGCGCAGACTCACATACGCCTTGACCGTCTCGCCGCGGTACTCGTCGGGTATGCCGACCACGGCCGCCTCGCGGACTGCCGGGTGGGTGTACAGGACGTCCTCGACCTCGCGCGGCCAGACCTTGAAGCCGGACGCGTTGATCATGTCCTTCTTGCGGTCGACGACATAGAGCCAGCCGTCCGCGTCCATGAAGCCGATGTCGCCCGTGCGCAGCTCGCCGTCCGGGAACGCCTCGGCGGTGGCGTCGGGCAGCCGCCAGTAGCCGGGCACCACCTGGGGACCGCTGACGGTGATCTCGCCGGGCTCGCCGAAGGGCACGTCCTGGCCCTTCTCGTCGACGATCCGCACCAGCGTGTCCGGTCCCGGCAGGCCGACGGAGAGGGTGCCGGAGGCCGGGTCGACGGGGGCCTCCTTCTCCGGTGGCACGGCGGCGCAGGGCGCGGTGCACTCGGTGAGGCCGTAGCCGTTGCGGAGGTAGGGGCCGAAGCCCGCACGGAACTTCTCGACCAGTGCGGGCGGCACCGGGGCCCCTCCGGAGGAGATCACCTGGAACGAGTCGAAGTGCTCGCGGGTGGCCGAGGGGTGCGCCGCGAGCGCCATGAAGGCGGTGGAGGGGCCGACGGTGTAAGCGGGCCGGTGCTCGGCGAAGGCGTCGAGGACGACGCCCGCGTCGAAGCGGTAGGCGAGGGCGAGGGTGCCGGCGTTGGCGATGCAGGCGGCGAGCTCGCAGACCATGCCGGTGATGTGGAAGAGGGGCGCGAGCGCGAAGTAGCAGGCACCCTCGGGGACGGGATGGCCGGTGCGCTGACGCTCGGCGTTGTGGACGATGCCTCGGTGCAGGTTCATGGCGCCCTTGGGGGTGCCACTGGTGCCGGAGGTGTAGCTGATCAACGCCACGTCGGCGGAGGTGAGTTCACGATCCTGAGGCGCGGCGAGACCCTGCCGGGCCACCGTCACCAGGTCGTCGGCGTCGTCCGGCGGCGCGAGCCGCTCGAAGCCGAGGACGCG
Source organism: Streptomyces sp. NPDC019443 (assembly GCF_044389785.1). Taxonomy (NCBI): domain Bacteria; kingdom Bacillati; phylum Actinomycetota; class Actinomycetes; order Kitasatosporales; family Streptomycetaceae; genus Streptomyces; species Streptomyces sp. NPDC019443. The sequence continues at coordinate 157,907 of NZ_JBIRYJ010000007.1, read as the reverse complement.
GGCGTCGTCGCGGCTCTGCAGGTCCAGTTCGCAGGCGGTGAGGGCGATGCGTACGGACGCCTCGGCGGCGCTGTCCCGCAGATACCCCTGCCAGGCGCGGTCCGTGCAGATCAGCGCGGTGACCTCGGCGTCGCTCAGTACGTGCGCGACCTCGGCCGACTTGTACATCGGGTTGAGCGGTACGACGGTGGCTCCGGCCTTCCAGGCACCGAGCAGCGCGATCACGAAGTGCGGCGTGTTCTGGAGCATGATCGCCACGCGGTCGCCGCGCTGGATGCCTCGCTCGGCGAGATGGCCCGCGACGGAGTCGGAGAGCTCGTCGGTCTCGCGGTAGCTCAGCCGCCCGTCGAAGTAGGCGAGGGCGGTGTGCTCGGGGGCCCGGTCGACGGCGGCACGGAAGGAGTGCACGACGGTCGCCGGCGGGGTGATGTCGGCGCGCTGGGCGTCAGTGAGCTGGGAGAGCCACGGCTTGGCGGCGTAGATCGAGGTCACCGGACCGTCCCTTCCCACTTCTGCTGGATGTGGCTCATACCGGCCAGCCAGCGGTCGGGAGTGGCGGCGCGGGCCTGGTAGTACCCGGCGACCTCGGGGTGCGGCAGGATCAGGAAGCGGTCGGCCTCGATGCCCTCGAAGAGCGCGTCGGCGACGTCCTCGGGCTCGATCGCGGTCGGCCCGAGGACCAGTTCGCCCGCCGATCCGGCCGCGGTGAGCATGTCCGTACGCACGCCCTGCGGGCAGATGGCGTGCACCTTGAGGCCGCGGTGGCCGTAGGTGAGGGAGAGCCACTCGGCGAAGGCGTACGCGCCGTGCTTGGAGACGCTGTACGGGGCCGCGCCCACCATGGTGAGCAGCCCGGCGGCGGAGACGGTGGAGATGAAACGGCCGCTGCCGCGCTCCAGCCAGTCGGGCAGCAGGGTGCGGGCGGCGCGGACGTGCGCCATGACATTGACGTCCCAGGCTGCGGCCCAGACTTCCTCGTCGGCGAAGGCGTCACCGGGCGAGGCGAGACCCGCATTGGCGCAGTAGACGTCGACGGTGCCGTCCAGTGCGTCACGGGCCGCCGCCACGATCTCGGAGGCGTCGCCGGGCACCGCGGTCGCGCCGATCTCGTCGGCGACCGCCTTGGTCCTCGTGGGATCGATATCGTTGACCACGACGCGGGCGCCCTCCGCCGCGAACCGGCGGGCCAGTGCGGCGCCAATGCCGCCGCCCGCGCCCGTGACCACCACTCCAGCGCCCTGCATCGAACTCATCAAGCTCCGCCTCTCTGCGTGCCGACCACCCGTGCAGACTAACCAGTCGGTATGTAGTGGGGGAAGGGGCAGGCAGGGGCGGGTACCGTCGATGCCGGGCCGGGGTGCCGGACGCGGACCGTGGGCTCCGGGGTCGTTCCCCGCGCCCGCCGTGCGCGCTAGCGTGCGTGGCCATGACAGACAGCGATCGCGGAGGTAACCCGATGAGCCTGTCCAGACGGGGTTTGCTGGCCGCCGGCGGCGCGGTGACTGCCGCCGGAGCGGTCGCCGCCTCCGGCGCGGTGGGAGCCGCGACCGCATCGCCCGCCTCCGCCCACGCGGGCCGCGGCCGGGTCCGCACCGGCTTCGACCGGCTGGCCGCCGACGGCTACCGCCTACTGTCCGGCGAGCGGGTCGGAGTGGTCACCAACCCGACCGGGATCACCCGGGACGCGCGGCACATCGTGGACGTGATGCACCCGGACGACCGGGTGAACCTGGTCGCCGTCTTCGGCCCGGAGCACGGTTTCCGCGGCACGGCCCAGGCGGGCGGCTCCGAGGGCCGCTACGACGACCCGGCCACCGGGCTGCCCGTGTACGACACGTATCTCAAGAGCGGGCAGCCGCTCGCCGACATCTTCACCGCTTCGGGCGTGCAGACGATCGTCTTCGACATCCAGGACGCCGGCGCGCGCTTCTACACGTACATCTGGACGCTCTACGACTGCATGCAGGCGGCCGAGCTGGCGGGCAAGCGCTTCGTGGTGCTGGACCGGCCGAACCCGGTGACCGGGCGGGCCGCGCTCGGTCCCGTACTGGACAAGGCCTTCGCGACCTTCGTGGGCCGCGAGCCGATCGCGCAGGCGCACGGCATGACGGTCACCGAGCTGGCACTGCTGTTCAACGGCGAATTCCTGACGCGGCCCGTGGAGCTGGAGACGGTGCGGATGTCGGGCTGGCGTCGGTCGGACTTCTTCGACGCGACGGGCCTGCCGTGGGTGCCGCCGAGCCCCAACATGCCGACGCCGGACACCGCGCTGGTGTACTCGGGCACCTGCCTCTTCGAGGGCACGAACCTCTCGGAGGGGCGCGGCACGACGCGTCCGTTCGAACTGCTGGGCGCGGAGGGCATCGACCGCCGCTGGGCGCAGGCTGCGAACGCCCTGGAGCTGCCGGGCGTCCACTTCCGCGAGGCGTACTTCGCGCCGACGTTCTCCAAGTTCCAGGGCAAGACCGTCGGCGGGGTTCAACTGCACGTCCACGACCGGGAGTCGTACGACCCGGTGCGCACGGGCGTCGCCCTCCTGGTGACGGCGAAGCGGACATGGAGCGGCTTCGCCTGGCGGCCGGACAACTGGGTCGACAAGCTGACGGGCTCGGCGAAGGTCCGCACGATGATCGACGCGGGGGCGGGGACGGACGAGGTGGTGGGCGCGTGGCGGGACGAGCTGGCCGCGTTCCGGGCCGTACGGAAAAGGTATCTGTGGTACTGAAGAGGTTTCTGCGGTACCGACGGGGCACGGGGGCCTGCCCGGGTCCGCGCCGCTGACCGAGTCTGACCGTCCGGGACCGGCCGCGACCGAGCGCGGCCGACTGCCGTCACAGGTATGGCCGTCTCTCCCCTTGCGCAGGATGCTGTGGCACAAGGGGCTGAAACGGGGACAACGGGGAGGGGCGGGCCATGCCGCAGATGAGTGTGCATCCGTACCGGGAAATCACCTTCGACAAGGACGGCGACGTCGACACCGCGCAGCGCGAGCGACTGGCCGAAATGGACGTCACCGATCTGGTCATGTTCGCGCATGGATGGAACAACTCGCCCGCCATCGCGAACCGGCTGTACTCGGCCTTCTTCGCGCCGTTCCCGGGGCTGCTGGCGGCCACTCCCGAGGTGCGGCTCGGATATGCGGGCGTCGTATGGCCGTCCATGAGGTTCACGGACGAGCCGATCCCCGACTTCCAGCCGTCGGCCGCCGGCCCGCTGCCGGGCTCCGGTCTCGACAAGGCGACGCGGGACGCTCTGGTCGAGCTGTTCCCCGGACACAACGGGACAGTGGCGCGGCTGGCCCAACTGCTCGACGAACAGCCCGAGTCCGAGGAGGCGTTCGCGGAGTTCGGCGCACTGGCACGGCAGTTGGCCGAGGCACCGCACGGCGGTCTGGAGGCCTGCTTCAGCGAGGATCTGCCGTATGACGAGCAGGGCCCGCCCGCCGTGCTGTACGAGGACGCCCTGACGATGTGCCGGAGGTTCGCGCTGGCGCTGGAGGAGACCGGTGAGGTGACCGAGAAGGAGCCCGCCCTCTCGTCCTTCTCCTTCGGTGACGGGCTCAAGAAGGTGTGGAAGGGCGCGAAGGAGCTGCTGCGACAGACGACGTACTACGCGATGAAGCGGCGCTCCGGGACGGTCGGCGAGCTGGGCCTGGGACCGCTGCTCGGACAGCTGGCCCGGTCGTCCCCCGATGTGCGGGTGCATCTGGTCGGCCACAGCCAGGGGGCGCGGCTGGTGTCGTTCGCGCTGCGCGGACTGCCCGACGGGGTACGCAACGTGAAGTCGCTGACGCTCCTTCAGGGAGCGTTCTCGCACTATGCGTTCGCGCAGAGCCTGCCGCACTCGACGCACAGCGGCGGAGCTCTGCGCGCCATGGAGCAGCGGGTCGACGGTCCCGTGGTGGCCTGCTATTCACGGCACGACAGTGCGCTCGGGGTGATCTATCCGCTGGCGTCGAGCCTGGCCGGGGACGACGCGAGTGCGGTCGGGCTCGACAAACGCTGGTGGGCGATGGGGCACAACGGCATCCAGGCCGTCCGGCCGCTGGTCCGGCTCACCCTGGAGGAGGCGCTGCGGCAGGGCATTCCCGGCTCGGGGTGCGTCAGTGTGGACACGGCGTCGGTGGTGCGGCGCGGCGGGCCGCCGTCGGGTGCGCACAGCGACATCTGCCATGAGGAGCTGGCCCGGGTGGTGCTGGCCGCGGGCCGCGTCGGGCGCTGAGTCGCCACTCAACGCCCCTGCGGCCCATGGCTGTTGTCACCTGTGGGACGGGAATTCGACGACCTGCTGATACGTCGGCCGGTTCTGCCGGCTGATAGCCGGGTGGGTGATGCCGCCGAGCGCACGGTGGATGATCGCGTCCGAGCACCACTGTTCCCCGGCCTTGCAGCTGTCGTCGGCGGGGTAGACCTCGGGGGTCGCCGCCGAGCCCCGGTTTGAACTCGGCCTCGATCATCAGTGGCCACCAGGCGTCCATGAGGCGCACGGCGCCCGGTGGGTGTACCTGTGCGAGCAAAGGTCGCCGTCGGCTGCGGTTGCGGTGGGGGCTGCGGTGTTGGCGGCCGCGGCCTGCGGCAGGCGGACCGGCAGACCGGCAGACCGGCAGACCGGCGGCGAACGCGAACACCGCGGCGGCAGGGGCAGTTTTGAGTCTTCCCGTGCGTCGTCGCATGGATGCTCCTCGGGGAGGCCGATGCGCGGGACGTTACTGACGGTAAGGCTCGCGAGTAAGGTGAGCATGCGTCACCTTTTCCGAATCACGACACCGCTGTCCGTTTTCGTCAACTGGCGTGCGGTCAGGGCGGATGACGTGCGTTGCGCCTGGTCACGCCGACGAAATGAAGATCGAACCTCTCCTCGCCACGCCCGGCACCATGGGCGAAATCCGGCTGATGGCCGCCATCGAATTTTCGATGGAGCCGGATCGGGCACACGTACGTCCATTCCATGACGCCGATGTACGAGCGACGGAGGTGGCAGGGCGATGGCCGGTTTCCGGAGTCTTGCGAGACAGGTGCGCGACGCGCGGTGTGATCTGGCGCTCAGGCGCTATTCGCTGCGCAAATGCCTGGAGCGATTTGCCCCCTATGGGCACCGGGCGACCTGGGATCATCTGTGCGCGAGGCACAGCATCGAGCCCGAGGACCGTGCGCCCGATCCGGCGCGGCTGGTGGCCGCGCTCGAGGAACTGGAGCAGGCGCGGGCGGTCTGGCTCGCGTACGAAGAGGGTTTCGCGGACCGCCGCAAGCGCGAGAAGCACGACGGGCTGCGGCGGCCGGCGTCCATCGACGACTGGCACCGGCGGACCTGGGGCGGGAACGGCGTCGCGCGCTGCGACAGGCCGACCGCGCATCCTTCGGCGCCGCTCGACGAGGTGCTGCGGCGGCTGATAGCGGCACTGGAGACGGAACCGGGAGTGGCATGCCCGGTGTGCGGGGGGACGCACATCGTTTGGCGGCAGGATCTGGCGAACGAGCCGTGGTTCGGGCCGGTGTGCACGGGCTGCGGCATTGTCGTGCCGCAGCCCGTTCTGACGTCCGAGGCCATGGCCGCGGCCAAACGGGCGGGGCGCAAGGAACTGGCGTCGGTCGCCTGAGGCGCGCGGGGGCGTCGACCCAGTCGCTGAGCCCCCGCGTTGTCAGTGGCGTTGTCAGTGGCATCGACGGTGGCGCTGTCATTGGCGTTGTCATTGGCGGCTGGCACCATCGACGGCGTGATTCAGGCCTGCGTGAACGGACCCCGTTCGGCCAGTGACGGCGTCGCCGTGCCGCTGTCGCCCGGGGCGATGGCCGAGTCGGCGGCGGAAGCCGTCGCGGCCGGCGCCGCCGAGGTGCATGTGCACCCCAAGACGCCGTGCGGCGACGACACCCTGTCGCCGCGCGCCCTGGCCGAGTTGCTCATGGCGATACGGGCCGTGGTGGACGTTCCCGTCGGGGTGACCACGGGCGCCTGGGCGGAGCCCGATCCCGACCGCCGGGTGGAGCGCGTCCGCTCCTGGACGGTGCTGCCCGACTACGCCTCGGTGAACTGGCACGAGCCGGGCGCGGAGTTGGTCGCGGCCGCCCTGCTGGAGCGCGGCGTCGGCGTGGAGGCGGGCCTGTGGTCGGGGACCGACGGACCGCGGCGCTTTCTGGCGTCCCCGCTGGCCCCGCGTGTGCGGCGGGTGCTCGCCGAGGTGGTGGACACCGATCCCGGCACGGCGGAGGAGTCGGCGCGCTCGCTCCTTGCCGAGCTGGGCACGGCCCATGGGATACCGCTGCTGCTGCACGGCGAGGACGGCGGGGCGTGGCCGGTGCTCCGGCTCGCGCGGCAGTGGGGTCTGGACACCCGGATCGGCCTGGAGGATGTGCTCTTCCTGCCGGACGGGCGGCGTGCCGCGACCAACGCCGAACTGGTGCGCGCGGCCCGGGACGTCGCGGATATTCGGTGGCCGCGGGTTGGCCGCGACCCGCACAGTGGTTGCGGAAGTCCGTAACCGAGGAGACGCCGATGTCCACGCTGCGTGTCACCGCAGAACTGCTGACCGTCCACGAGCACCCGAATGCCGACGCGCTCGAGCTGGCCCAGGTGGGTCTGTACCGCGCGGTCGTCGCCAAGGGGGCTTACCGCAGTGGTGACGCGGCCGTCTACATCCCGGAACAGGCCGTGCTCCCGGCCGGGTTGATCGAGGAACTCGGGCTGACCGGGCGGCTGGCCGGGAAGGCCTCGGACCGGGTCAAGGCGGTGCGGCTGCGCGGCGAGCTGTCGCAGGGCATCGTGTGCCGGCCGCGGGCGCTGGCGGATGTCGACCTGCTGCGGGCGGCCGCCGACGGCACGGACTTCGCCGAGCTGCTCTCGATCACCAAGTGGTCGCCACCGATCCCGCCCACGATGGACGGGGAGGTGGAGACCGCGCCCGATCTGCTGCCATGGGTCGACATCGAGAACATCCAGCGCTACCCAGACATCTTCACGCCCGGCGAGCCGGTGGTCCTGACCGAGAAGCTGCACGGCTCGGCCTGCCTGCTGACGTACAGCGTCGCGGACGGCGGGAAGGTCCAGGTGTCGTCGAAGGGCTTCGGCGCGAAGGGCCTCGCGCTCACGGCGGACCCGCGCAATCTCTACTGGCGCGCGGTACTCGCCCATGACGTCCCGGCGATCGCGGCACGCCTCGCCGAGAAGCTGGGAGCGAGCCGGGTCGGGCTCTTCGGCGAGGTGTACGGCGCGGGGGTGCAGGACCTGGGCTATGGGGCCAACGCCCGTTCCGAGGCGCTGGGTTACGCGGTCTTCGACGTATCGGCGGAGATATCCGGCCAGATCCGCTGGCTGGACCCGGCAGAGCTGCTGGAGGGCGAACTGCCGCTGGTGCCCCGGCTGTACGAGGGTCCGTACGACATCGGCAAGGTGCTGGAGCTGGCGAGCGGCCGGGAGACGGTGTCGGGGCGCGAGCTGCATCTGCGCGAGGGGGTCGTGATCCGCCCCGCCGTGGAGCGCCACAGCCCGGTGGTGGGCGGCAGGGCGATCGCGAAGGCAGTGAGCCCCGCGTATCTGACCCGGAAGGGCGGCACGGAGTACGAGTGAGCCCGCCGGACTGCGCGGGCCCGCCCACGGGGGTGCGGGCCCGCGCACGATCCGCGGAAAGGGTGGGCCCGGCACGGGGGTGCGGGCCCACCTTTCACGTCGTGCGCCCGCTCTCGCCCGAGTCGCCGCTCGGCGGGCCGCCCTCGCGCAGGCGCAGTCTCGCGCAGGCCGAGTCTCGCGCAGGCGCACTCCCGCCTCAGGCCCTGCCCTTCCCCGGCTTCCCGCCCTCCGGGAGCAGGCGGGAGCCCGTCATCCGGTCGCCGAAGACGTCGTCCGGGTTGGACAGTACGCAGGTCTCCAGCGAGAGGCAGCCGCAGCCGATGCAGTCGGTGAGGTGGTCGCGGAGGCGGCCGAGTTGCTGGATGCGTGCGTCGAGTTCCGTGCGCCATGCCTCGGACAGCCGCGCCCAGTCCTCCCGGTCCGGCGTGCGCTCCTCCGGGAGTTCGGCGAGGGCGGTCCTGATCGTCGCGAGGGGGATGCCAACGCGTTGCGCAGCACGGACGAAGGCGACGCGGCGCAGCGCGTCCCTGCTGTAGCGGCGCTGGTTTCCGCTGGTCCGGCGGCTGCTGATCAGGCCCTTGGACTCATAGAAGTGCAGGGCGGACACCGCCGCGCCGCTGCGCGCGGACAGCTGGCCGACCGTGAGCTCGTGAATCGTCTCGGGAATCTGTGGCACTCCTCGAAGCCTACTGGTGGTTCGCCACTGGTGGTTCGCCGCTCTTCGTTCGCCACAGATCGTTCGCCACTGGCCGCTCGCACCTCGTCGTCCGTTGACAGAGCGCCCACACCCAACCATGCTGAGCAAGCGCTTAGACACGAGCTTGAACGCTTGAGAGGCAGGGACCAGGGACATGGCTGAGCCGAGGATCTTCAACTCCGCCGACGAATTGCGCGCCGGGGTCGGCGAGCAGTTGGATTACAGCGATTGGCTGGAGATCGAGCAGAAGCGGATCGATCTCTTCGCCGAGGCCACGGGCGATCACCAGTGGATCCACGTGGACCCCGAGCGCGCGGCGAGCGGCCCCTTCGGCACGACGATCGCGCACGGCTATCTCACGCTTTCGCTGCTGCCGACCCTCATGCCGCAGGTCATGCGCGTCGAGGGCATGAAGATGGGCATCAACTACGGGTCCAACAAGGTCCGCTTCCCCGCCCCCGTGCCGGTGGGCTCGCGGCTGCGCGCCACAGCGGTCCTGCAGAACGTCGAGGACGCGGGAGGCGGCGTGCAGGTGACCGCCCTCGTCACGGTCGAGCGCGAGGGCGGCGACAAGCCGGTGTGCGTGGCCGAGTCGGTGTCCCGCTACTTCTTCTGAGCGCCGACCATACGCAGGACGAGGTCGGCGTAGAGAGCGCCGACCTCGTCGGGCGTCCGGCGTCCCTTGGTGCTGAACCAGCGCGCCACGTCGATGCAGAGCGACAGCACCGCGACCGTGGTGCCGGGAATGTCCGGGACGTCGAACTCCCCCGACTCCACACCGTCGCGCAGAATCCCGCGCACGACGGCGTCGCTCCGGCGTCGCAGCTCAAGGATCTCCGTACGGTGGTCGTCAGAGAGCGCGTCGATCTCGTACTGCACCACATGCGCGGTGTCGTGCCGCCCGGCGTGCCAGCGTACGAACGAGCTCACCGCGTCGGCGAGCCGCTCGGAGGGTGTGCCTTCGGCGTCCGCCGCCGCCGAAAGGATCTCCAGGGCCTTGTCGTGCCCGATCCGACTGATCCGGTGGAGCAGCTCTTCCTTTGTCTTGTAGTGGATGTAGAGCGCGGCAGGGCTCATCCCCGCGCGGCCCGCGATGTCCCGGGTCGTCGTCGCGTGATAGCCCCGCTCGGCGAAGGCCCCGACGGCGGCGACGAGCAGCTTCTTCGCCGCCTCGGGCGTGACCTCGTCCCACGGCATGTCCTCGCCCGCCGTGTCCTCCGCCGTACTCATCGCTCGCCCCTTCCGTTCAGCAGAAGGCACACCTTACCCCGCCAGTGAGCAAGCGCTTAGCGATTGCGGTCAGGGCTTGCGGTTCAGAGCTTGCGGTCAGAGCTTCTGGAAGGGGTCGTGTTCGGCGAGCATCTTCTCCAGCCTGGCCTGGTCGACGCGGCTGACGATCTGCCCGGCCTCCTGACGATCCCTGATCACCTTGGCCAGGGTGAACGCCGAGGTCGTGAGATAGAGGACGGCGATGGCGAGAAAGCCGCGCACCCAAGCGTCCGCGTCGAGATAGAGGATGCCCAGGCCGACGGCCGCCAGGGCCACGGCGAAGGAGGCGACTGACTGTCCGTAGAAGGCCGTCGTGCTCTGCTGCTTGACCGGTGTCTCACTCATGCCGCCAGGATCAGCCACTGTGGCCGGAGCCACATCCGCTCCCGTACTCACTCACCTACTCAGAGGCTCAGGGGACTCAGGGGCTCAGAAGGCAGAGACTCCGGTCAGCGCGCGGCCGATGATCAGTTTCTGTATCTGGCTGGTGCCTTCGTAGAGGGTCATCACACGGGCGTCGCGCAGCAGCTTGCCGACCGGATACTCGTCGATGTAGCCGTAGCCGCCGAAGACCTGCAGTGCGTTGTTGGCCGCGCGCACTGCCGCCTCGGAGGCGAAGAGCTTGGCCTGGGACGCGGCGGTGGCGAAGTCCTCGCCGCGGTCGATCAGGTCGGCTACCCGCCAGGTCAACAGGCGGGCCGCGGCCACGTCGACGGAGATGTCGCTGATCAGCTCCTGGACCAGCTGATACGAGGCGATGGACTTGCCGAACTGCTCGCGCTCTCCGGCATAGCCGACTGCCGCGTCGAGGGCGGCCTGCGCGATGCCGACGCAGCCCGCCGCGACCGACATCCGCCCCTTGGCGAGCGCGGACATGGCGATGGAGAAGCCCTTGCCCTCGGGCCCGAGCATGGTGGCGGGCGGCACCCGGACGCCGTCGAGCACCAGCTCGGCGGTGGCCTGGCCGCGCAGGCCGAGCTTTCCGTGGATGGTGCGGCGGGTCAGCCCAGGTGTGTCCGTGGGCACCAGGAAGGCGGAGACGCCTCTGTGTCCGGGCGTGTCATTGGTACGGGCGAACAGGAGCACCACATCGGCCCAGGTGCCGTTGGTGATGAACATCTTCGAGCCGTTGATGACGTAGTCGTCGCCGTCACGCACGGCCTTGGTGGTCAGATTTCCGGCGTCGGACCCGGTCCCCGGCTCGGTGAGCCCGAAACAGCCGAGTGCCTCGCCGGTCGTGAGCCGCGGCAGCCAGTGGCGCTTCTGCGTCTCGTCGCCCCACGCGGCGACAGCCTTGGTGACCAGACCCAGCGATACGGACACGATGCCGCGCACCGATGAGTCGCCGCGTCCGAGCTCCTCGGTGACCAGGCAGTACGCGAGATGATCGCCGCCCGAGCCGCCGTACTCCTCATCGATCGTGAGCCCGAGGAAGCCGAGCGCGCCCAGCTTCTTCACGATCGACCTGTCGACACTCTCGGCACGGTCCCACTCGACGACGTTCGGGGTGATCTCGCGGTCGACGAAGTCCTTGGCCAGCTGCCGCACGGCTGCCTGCTCCTCGCTGAGCTCCAGGTTCATGCGCCCCACCCACTTTTAACTATCACTGCTAGTTTCTTGTTGGCAGGCCTACTATGTGCCGCATGGCCCGCCCGCGCAAGCCCCTCCTCAGCAGAGAACGCATCGTCGAGACGGCGAGCGCGCTCGTGGACGCCGAGGGTCTCGACGCCGTCTCCACCCGACGGCTCGCGGCCGAGCTCGGCGTCAGCGGCCCCTCTCTCTACAACCACTTCCGCAACAAGGACGAGATCCTCGACGCCGTCGCCGACGCGGTCAGCGCGCAGGTCGACCTCTCGATGTTCGAGGAGGACGACGAGCGCGACTGGCGCACCGCGCTGCACGACTGGGCCGTCTCCTACCGCGCGGCCCTGACCGCCCACCCCAACACCGTCCCGGTCCTGGCCCGCGGCCCAGGACGCCGCCCGGCCGGCCTCCGGGTGGCCGACGCGGTCTTCGGCGCGATGGTCCGCGCGGGCTGGCCACCGGCCCAGGCGACGTACATCGGCGCCCTGATGCGGTACTTCATCACCGGCTCGGCGCTCGGCTCCTTCGCCCGGGGCTTCGTCGACGACGAGACGGCGTACGACCCGGCCGACTATCCACACCTCGGCCAGGCACATCTGCTGGCCGAGCGGCAGCAGAAGGTGGACGAGGGTGCGTTCGAGACCGGGCTGCGCGCGCTCATCGACGGCCTGGCCGTGCAGTACGAGGCGCTGGCTCGCGCCTGACCCGCGCGGCGTACGGGACGCTTCGGCCGCCGCCGAACGATGATTGGCGGAACCTGGAGACATGCAATCCAGAGACCTCGCCGCCCTGGCCGCGCTCCTCGCCGACGAGACGCGTGCCGCCTTCTGTCTCGCGCTGCTCGACGGGCGCGCCTGGACCGCCGGCGAGCTCGCGCGGCAGTCGCGCGTGGCGCCGTCGACCGCCAGCGAGCATCTGGGCAAGCTCGTCGCGGGTGGTCTGCTCGCCGAGGAGCGGCAGGGGCGGCACCGCTATGTGCGCCTCGCCGACGAACGCGTTGCGCATCTCGTCGAGGAACTCGCCTCGCACTCCACGCCCGCGCCGGACGGGCCTGCCGGAACGCTGCGGGCGGCGAGCACGCGCAGCGCCATGGCCCGGGGGCGTACCTGCTACGACCATCTCGCCGGGCGGCTGGGCATCGCGATCACCGAGGCGATGACCGCGCGCGGGCTGCTGCACCAGGACACGGGATTCGCGCTGACCTCCCAAGGGGTGGGCTGGTTCGGCGAGTTGGGGCTCCCGCTGGAGCGGAAGGGGCGGCGGCCGCTCGTACGGTCGTGCCTGGACTGGACCGAGCGCAAGCCGCATCTCGCGGGGACCGCGGGTGCCGAACTGTGCCGCCATGCGCTGGAGGCCGGCTGGTGCGTACGGATCGGGTCCGAGCGGGCCGTGAAGGTGACCGCGGACGGCGAGCGGGCGCTGCACGACCTGCTCGGCATCGAGCCGGGGATATTGCGGTGAGCGCCGAAGGGTCGAAGCCGTACGGTCGGCCCATGACGAACCTCTCGCCCTCCGCCACCCGTTCGCAGTGGCCCGCCCTGGCCGCCGCGGGCGTCACCGTCGTCCTGTGGGCCTCCGCCTTTGTGTCGATCCGCAGCGCCGGTGAGGCGTACTCCCCCGGCGCGCTCGCCCTCGGGCGGCTGCTCGCCGGGTCCCTGGCTCTCGGCTGCGTCCTGCTGATCCGGCGCGAGGGGCTTCCGCCGCGTCCCGCCTGGCCCGGGATCGCCATATCCGGGCTGCTCTGGTTCGGCGTCTACATGGTGGTCCTCAACTGGGGCGAGCAGGAGGTCGACGCGGGCACGGCCGCGATGGTCGTGAACATCGGCCCGGTCCTTATCGCGCTGCTCGGCGCGCGGCTGCTGGGCGAGACGCTGCCGCCGCGGCTGCTGGCCGGGATGGCGGTGTCCTTCGCGGGAGCGGTGACCGTGGGACTTTCGATGTCGGGCAAGGGAAGCGCCTCCACGCTGGGAGTGCTGCTGTGCCTGCTGGCGGCGGTGGGGTACGCGGGCGGGGTGGTGGGGCAGAAGCCGGCGCTGGCGCATGCGAGCGCGCTCCAGGTGACGACGTTCGGCTGTCTGGTCGGTGCGGTGGCCTGTCTGCCGTTTGTCGGGCAACTGGTCTCCGAGGCGGAGCGGGCGCCGCTGTCGGCCACGCTCAACATGGTCTACCTGGGCGTGTTCCCGACCGCGCTGGCGTTCACGACCTGGGCGTACGCCCTGGCCCGTACGACCGCGGGACGGATGGGCGCGACGACGTATGCCGTACCGGCGCTGGTCGTGCTGATGTCGTGGCTGGCGCTGGACGAGGTGCCGGGCTGGCTGACTCTGGCGGGCGGCGCGCTGTGCCTGGCCGGAGTGGCCGTCTCGCGCAGCCGGTCCCGGCGAGTGGCCGCCCCGGCCAAGCCGGTCACACCGGTCGTCGCGCCGTCGGAGACCGCAACGAGTGCGCGGGAGACCGGCGCGTCCGACGTCGGGGGCCGTCAGGGCTGATCTGTGGCCTCCCGCAGCTTTGCCAGCCTCGGCAGGCCACCCTGCTCGTGCAGGCGGAGGGTGGTGATCCGCTCCGGATAGCAGCGCATGAACATACGGGTGAAGTGGGTGCCGTAGTGCAGCCGGTTCTCGTCGTCCGGCACGACCGCGGCGCCTTCGCTGTGCGCGTGCGGCAGCGGTTCCACCCAGGCCTGGAAGTTGGGCTCGTGGAAGTACGCCATGGCATAGCGCTCGCGGTCGGCAAGCCTGACCTTGTGCGGGGTGGACAGCAGATAGCCGCCGGTGAGGAGCTGGAGGATGTCGCCGGGGAAGACGGTCAGGGTGCCGGGGACCGGGTCGACGAAGGTCCAGGGCTGCTCGTTCTCGTACATCCCGGCGCTGCTCTCGTTCTCCAGCCAGTTCCGGTTGCGGTGTTCACCAGCGACCGGCGGCCGGATCCAGAGCCCGCCGACATCGTCCTGCGCGGCGATGACGAGCAGTCCGTAGTCGGTGTGGGCGCCGATACCCCGGCTGCTCGCCCGCGATTCGGCGGGGAAGCGCAGGACGCGCATATGGTGCCAGCCTTCGTAGGTGAGCGTGGTGAGTGCGGCAGGGTCCTCCAGACCCAGGCCGAGCGCCGTGAGGCCGAGCAATGTCTCGCCCAGGGAGCCCAGTTCGGTCATGAAGGCTTGCATGGACTGCTTGTACGCGTCGTCCGGCCAGGGCACCGGGCCGTGACAGGGCCAGCCGTCCACCGACCGGATGTCGTTCCGGGAGACGTCCTTGCAGACCGTGAAGATCTCCGAGTAATCGGCCTCGCCCGCGGTGACCTCCTCACCGGAGGCGATGTACCCGCTGTAGCTGGTGGCGCTTACGTGGCGGGTCTTGTCCTCCAGCGGTCTCGCGAAGAACTTTTTGCTCGACTTGATGGCCCAGTCGGCGATCTGCCGCCCGGCCGGGTCGGTGGCCAGGTAGAAGATTCCATAGGTCCGCCAGGCATCCACCATCGCAAGCCCCAGGGCCCGGTCCGCGGGTGATCCGGTGACGGATTCCGGCAGTTGGAAGACAGGCAGGTCGGCCATTGCGGTCCTCGCATCTCGCTCGTGAGTGAATGCGGCCGCCCCGCGGGGGAAGAAGGGACGGCCGCACACAGGGGTCTCACGTGCGTGAATCGGGACCGGTTCACTCCTGGGCGACGGCCCCTTCGGCAGTCCGGGCGGCGGCCCGAGCAGCCAGAATCTTGATCGAGACGAGAGCGACGACAGCGAGGCCGATGATGTAAGCGGAGACAGCCATCGACGTGCCGGTGGCCTCCAGGAGGAGGACCATCATGAACGGGGCCAGTCCGCCGCCGAACACCGCCGCGATCTGGTAGCCGAGCGAGGCTCCCGTGTAGCGCATCTCCGCGGTGAACAGCTCGGCGAAGAGCGCGGCCTGCGGGCCGTACATGATGCTCAGGAAACAGCTGGTGACGAAGGTCCCGACGCCCAGCCAGAGCAGCGACTTGGTGTCGATCAGCAGGAACATCGGGATCGCCCAGACAAGCAGGCCGACCGCGCCGAATGCATAGATACGCAGCCGCCCGATGCGGTCGGAGAGCGCGGCCGCCGCGGGTATCAGCGCCAGTTGGGTGATGCTGACGCAGAGCGAGACGGTGAGCACGGCGCTGCGCTTCATGTCGAGTTCGCGGGTCGCGTAGTCGAGCACGCCGGTGATGATGATGTAGAAGGTCGCGGTGTTGACCGCGAACGAGCCGCCGGCCAGGAAGACAGTGCCGAGGTGCTCCCGCAGGATCGTGCGCAGCGGCGAGCGGGGTTCACTCTTCTCCTGTGCGGCGAGGGCGCGTTCGGCCTCGCGGAATGCGGGGGTCTCCTCGACCCGGGTGTGGATGAACCAGGCGAGTGCGAGCACCAGGAAGCCGACGAAGAAGGGGACGCGCCAGCCCCAGGCGGCGAAGGAGGAGTCGCTGGTGACTGCTCCGGCGACCAGGAAGACGGTGTTGGCGCTCACCACGCCGATGGGGACGCCGAGTTGGACGAGGCTGCCGTACAGCCCGCGCTTGCCCTCGGGGGCGTACTCCGTGGCCATCAGCATCGCGCCGCCCCACTGGGCGCCGACCGCGATGCCCTGGACAACGCGGAACAGCACCAGCAGGACGGGGGCGGCGATGCCGATGGTCTCGTACGTCGGGAGCAGTCCGATTCCGACGGTGGCGAGGCCCATCAGGACCAGCGCGAGGACCAGCATCGGCTTGCGGCCGCGCTTGTCGCCGAGCTGGCCCGCGATGATGCCGCCGACGGGGCGGGCGAGGAAGCCGACGGCGAAGGTGGCGAAGGCGGCGAGCACGCCGGCGGACGAGCTGCCGGCGGGGAAGTACAGATCGCCGAGGACGAGGGCGGCCGCGATGCCGAAGACGAAGTAGTCGTACCACTCGACGGCGGAGGCGAGGGCGGCGGCGGTGGCCACGCGGCGGCGACGGGGATCGGTGGGGGTGGGGGCGGTGAGTGATGGGGCCGTGTCCATGTTGTGCACACTCCGGTGGGTGCGGGGACGAGGAGTGCGGGGACCATACCGACCAGTGGGTATGGGGTCAACGGTTTGCGCAGGCGGTTGGCTTTCCCCCACCCCGCCCCGCCCCGTAACCGGGGACAAGCCCCCGGGCCCCCGACGCCCTTCGGGCGTTGCCCTCAATCGCCGGACGGGCTTGATTTCCCGTCGGCGATTGAGGCGCGGGGTCCGGGGCAGAGCTCCGGAAATCAGCCCCGCGGAGCCCCGGTCAGAAGACGACCAGCGCCCGGCCGCCCCTGCCCGCGAGCATGTCGTCGAACGCCGCGGGAATCCCGGCGAGTCCGATCCGCGCGGTCACCAGGCCGCCCAGGTCCAGGCGGCCCGCGCGAATGTGGTCCGCCAGCACCGGCAGGTCTCGGGCCGGGTCGCTGTTGCCGTACACGCAGCCGGAGAGCGTACGGCCCCAGTGGAAGATCTCCAGCGCGTTGAACGTGACCTGCTGGTCCTTGCCCCCGATGCCGACGACCGTGGTGCGGCCGCCGCGGCGGGTGGATTCCCAGGCGGTGCGGATGGTGGCGGCCCTGCCCACGCACTCGATCGCGACGTCCGCGCCCTGGCCGCCGGTGAGCGCCCTGATCTGCTTGGCGGTGGCGTCGGAGGCGACGACGTACTCCGTCGCGCCTGCCTGCCGCGCCAGCTCCTCCTTCTCCGGGGACACATCGACGGCGATGATCGTCGACGCGCCCGCGATCCTTGCGGACTGAAGGGTGGCGAGGCCGACGCCGCCGACGCCGAAGACCACCACCGACTCGCCCGCGCGGACGCGCGCGGAGTGGTGGATCGCGCCGTACCCGGTGAGGACCGCGCAGCCGAGCAGCGCGGCGTCGGTGAGCGGGACGCCGTCCGGGACCGGCAGGACGCAGTTCGCACCGACGACGCTCTCCTCGGCGAAGGCCGCGACGTTCAGACCGGGGTGCAGCTCGGCGCCTCCCCCAGCCTCCGGCCGGGGGGACCCCCATCTCACTGCGCTCGCGGTGCGGGCGTAGACGCTTGCCGCGCCCGCCAGCGCGTTGGCGCACAGCCAGACCTCGCCGATCCGGCAGTGGTGGCAACTCCCACAGGAGGGAGCCCAGTTGAGGACAACCCCGTCGCCGACGGCGACATGGGTGACCCCCTCGCCGACGGAGATGACCGTGCCCGCACCTTCGTGGCCGAGGACGCAGGGCGTCGGCACGCGCATCGTGCCGTTGGACAGGGACAGATCGGAGTGGCAGACCCCGGCGGCGGCGAGGCGCACCCGCACCTGGCCGGGGCCGGGCTCGGGCAGTTCGATGTCGGTGATCTCCAGCGGGGAGCCGACGGCGGGCAGTACGGCAGCACGGACCATGATGCGTGAGACTCCCGGCTCAGAACTGGAGGGACTTGGTCTGGAGATACTCCGACAGACCGTGCGGGCCGAGCTCGCGGCCCACACCCGATTGCTTGTAACCGCCGAACGGGGCAAGGGGGTTGAACCGGCCGCCGTTGATGTCGACCTGTCCGGTGTCCATCCGGCGGGCGAAGGCGACGGCCTCCGCCTCGTCGGCCGCCCAGACCGCGCCCGCGAGGCCGTAGACCGTACCGTTGGCGATACGGAGCGCGTCGTCCTCGTCCGCGTACTCGATCAGGGAGACGACCGGGCCGAAGATCTCCTCCTGGGCGATGGTCATCTCCGGGGTGACATCGGCGAAGACGGTGGGGCTGACGTAGTAGCCCGTCTCGTGCGGGGCGGCGGGACCGCCCGCGACAAGGCGGGCGCCCTCGGCGACGCCCTTCTCGATGTAGCCGCGTACGCGCTGCTGCTGCTTGGCGTTGACCAACGGGCCGACCCGCTCGCCCGGTACGTATTTGGCGACCGCGGCAGCCGCCAGTGCCACCGCCTCCTCGTACTGGTCCTTGTGGACCAGCATCCGGGTCCACGCGCTGCACGTCTGGCCGGAGTTGGACATCACGTTGGCGATGCCGACGTTGACGGCCTTGGCCAGGTCGGCGCTCGGCAGGATGACATTGGCGGACTTGCCGCCGAGCTCCAGTGCGACCCGCTTGACGGCTGCCCCTGCCGTGGCGCCGATCTGCCTGCCGACCGCGGTGGAGCCGGTGAAGGAGACGAGATCCACGTCCTCGTGCGCGGCGAGGGCCTGTCCGGCGACCGGGCCGAGGCCCGTCACCAGGTTGAACACCCCGGCGGGCAGTCCGGCCTCGTCGACGGCCTCGGCGAAGAGCTGCGCGGTCAGCGGGGTGTCCTCGGCGGGCTTGAGGACCACGGTGCAGCCCGCCGCGAGAGCGGGGCCCACCTTGGCGACGACCTGGTGCAGCGGGTAGTTCCAGGGCGTGATGGCGCCGACCACGCCGACCGGCTCCAGCAGCACGGTGGAGTTGCCGATCTTCTCCTCGAAGGAGTAAGAGGCGGCCAGCTCCGCGTACGAGCCGGCGACCAGGATCGGCACGCCCGCATGGACCGTCTGCGACAGGGCGAGCGGCGCGCCCAGCTCGGCGGTGACGGTCTCGGCGATCTCGTCCGCGCGGGCCACAAGCACGTCGCGCAGTGCGGCGATCCTTGCCGCGCGCTCGGCCGGCCCGGTGGCGGCCCAGCCGGGGAACGCGGCGCGGGCGGCGCGCACGGCGGCGTCGACGTCCTCGGCCGTGCCGGCCGGGACATGGCCGATGACCTGCTCGTCCGCCGGGTTCACCACAGCGATGGTGTCCGGGCCTGCGGCTGGCCGCCACTGGCCGCCGATGTACATCCCGTCGTGGGCCTTCATCGCACTCCTCCAGAACCTGCGGTAGTCGTCCACACCCCAAACTAGCGGTGTTAGTTTTTGGACGCCAGGGGCACCTGGAGCGTAGCCGGGACCCTCAGGCGTCCAGGCCAGGGAGGTCCGTCGGAGCAGGGCAGATCCTGCGGCCGTGGTGGTCGAAGACATACAGATGGGCGAGATCGACGAGAAGCGGCACCTGAGCGCCGGTACGCAGCCGCACATCGGGTCCGGTCCGCACGACGAGATCGCTCGCGGCGACGGGCGGGCGCTCGGCGGCGATGGTACGAGGCCCCGGCTCCGGGTCGTCGAGCGCCACCACCGGCCCAGAGACATGGGCGAACGCGCGCTCCCTGATCCGGGTCAGGACGCTCGGGCCGCCGCTTCTGCTTCTGCGCCTTCGCGCGGGGACCTGCGGCCTGGGCGACTCCAGGTCGGCGACCACGGCGGGCCGCGAGCCGGTGTTGAAGTGCACCAGCGCCTCATGCCCCTGGTACTCCATGTGCTCGACGATCCCGGTAAGGGCGACCTCGCCGGGTCGGGCCTGGCTCGGCGGGGCGATCCGGGTGGCTTCGGAGCGCAGGCCGACGATTATCTGCCGGCCCTGCTGGATGCGGAGCAACTGGTGGTCGGCGCTGAGGGGTTCGGGCAGCGGCAGCCGCTGTTTGCCTAGGTCGATCGACATCCGGCCGTCCAGCGGCGCGTAGACGACGGCCTGCAGCAGATTGATGCGCGGCGTGCCGATGAACGCGGCGACGAAGACGTTCTCGGGCAGGGCGTACGTATCGCGTGGGGTGCTCACCTGCTGGAGTACCCCGCCGCGCATCACGGCGACCCGGTCGCCGAGCGACATCGCCTCGGCCTGGTCGTGCGTGACGTAGACCGTGGTCACCCCCAACTCGGCGGTGAGCTGGGAGATTTCGGCCCGCAGATGGTTGCGCAGCTTCGCGTCGAGGTTGGACAGCGGCTCGTCCATCAGGAAGGCGGAGGGCCGCCGGGTGATGGCCCGGCCCATCGCGACCCGCTGGCGTTCGCCGCCGGAGAGTTGGTTGGGGTAGCGGTCCAGGACGTCCTCGATGCCGAGCATCCTGGCGGTGGCCTCGACCTGCGGGTCGCAGTCCAGCCGGGGGTTCTCCAGCCGCAGCGGGAAGCCGATGTTCTGGCGGTTGGTCATGCTCGGGTAGAGCGCGAAGTTCTGGAACACCATGGCCATGCCGCGGTCGCGGGGCGGGATGTGGTTGGCGTACTCGCCGTCGAGCAGCAACTCCCCCTCGGTGATGTCCTCGAGACCGGCGATCATGCGCAGCACGGTCGACTTGCCGCAGCCCGAAGGGCCGAGCAGCACCACGAACTCCCCCGGCTCGATGTCGAGGGTAAAACGGTCGACGGCGCGAGCGGTGCGTTCGTACCTCTTGCTGACACTGCGAAGCGAGATGGCGCGACTCATATGGTTCCGCCGATGGGAAGAGGGGGAGCGACTGAGACGCCTGAAACTAGCCGACTACTCCCGGTCAGGGAATGACTCGCGCGCAGGTTGGGACTGGGCTTTTTGTACGGAGCCGTCCGCACCCGGCGGGCGTGGCAACCCACCGGCCCCGGGGCCGTGAACTCCCGGACGATCCCGGCGGACCGGCTGCCGTGTGGCCAGTCCGGCCGCTGCCAGAAGCAGTACGCCCAGGATGGCGAAGGGCGCCGCCGTGCCCGCGATGCCCGCGACCAGTCCTGCGGAGGCGGGCGCGGCGACCTGGCCGAGGCGGTTTCCGGTCAGTCTCAGGGCGGGCGCGGTCGATCGCGGGCCGGCCGGGGCGGCCTGGACGACCGTCGTCATCGACAGCGGCCGGCCGACTCCCAGACAGAAGCCGAGGACGGCGAGCATCAGGGCGAGCGCCCAGACCGGGACGGGCAGCGCGGTGCCCGCGCACAGCAGCCCGCCGGGCAGACAGGTAACGGTCATCAGCGCCGTACGGCCGAGCAGACGGATCATCGGGGTCATCACCAGGCGGCAGGCGATGCGCGTACACACCGGCGATCACACCGATCGCGCGCTCGTCCGCGCCCAGTGCCAGCGCCCGGCAGGAGACGGCAGGCCGCGCCGTCGACACCGCCGCCTGCGCGAAGCCGAAGGCGATGACAAGGCGCAGCAACCAGCCGCTGGAAGGCATCAGATGATGCCGAAGAGGATTCCGGAGCCGAGCACGATCAGCGAGGTCAGTGCGGCCCACTTGACGACAAACCGCGTGTGGTCGCCGAATTCGACCTTGGCCATGCCGACCAGGACGTACACGGCGGGGACGAGCGGACTCGACATGTGCAGGACCTGGCCGGTGAGCGAGGCGCGGGCGATCTCCAGCGAGGAGACGCCGTGTGCGGCGCCCGCCTCGGCAAGGACCGGCAGGACACCGAAGTAGAAACCGTCGTTCGACATGAAGTAGGTGAGCGGGATGCTCAGGACGCCGGTGACGAGCGCCATGTGCGGGCCCATCCCCTCGGGGATGGCGCCGACGAGCCAGTCAGCCATGTGCTTGACCATGCCGGTGCCCGTGAGGACTCCGGTGAAGACGGCAGCGGCGAAGACCATGCCGGCGACGTTCAGGACGTTCTCGGCATGGGCGGCGATCCGCGCCCTTTGATCGGTCATCTTCGGATAGTTGACCGTCAGGGCGAGCGCGGCGCCGAGCAGGAACAGCACCGGGATCGGCAGCCATTCCATGATCATTGCGGTGAGGAGGGTGACGGTGAGTACCGCGTTGAACCAGTACAGCCTGGGGCGCAGGGTCGCGCGGTTCGGGTCAAGGCCCTGGAAGCCCTCGTCGTCTTCATCCTGCTGGGGAACGTCCGCACCAAAACCGGCACTTCCGGAGGTGGCTCGCCCTTCACTGTCGCCGCCACCCGCCTTGACCAGGACCGTCTCGGTCTCCGGCTCGAGCACCTCGTCGAGCGTGAGGACACCCAGGCGCTTGCGCTCGCGCCGGCCCAGCACGTAGGAGAGGACGAAGACGAAGAGCAGTCCGACACCGAGCGCCGGGATCATCGGGACGAAGACGTCGCCCGCATCCACCTTCAGCGCGGTCGCCGCACGGGCGGTGGGGCCACCCCAGGGGAGGGTGTTCATCACACCGTTGGCCATGGCGGCGACGCCGGTCATCACGACCAGGCTCATCTTGAGGCGCTTGTAGAGCGGATACATCGCCGAGACGGTGATCATGAAGGTGGTGGAGCCGTCGCCGTCGAGCGAGACGATCGCGGCGAGCACCGCCGTACCGACCACTACGCGCAGCGGATCCGCCTTACAGAAGCGCAGAATTCCGCGGACGATCGGGTCGAACAGCCCGACGTCGATCATCACGCCGAAGTAGACGATCGCGAACATCAGCATCGCCGCGGTGGGGGCGAGCGTGCCGACCCCCTCGATGACGTAGTCGCCGAGGTTCGCGCCCTTTCCTACGAATACGCAGAAGAGGGCGGGGATGAGGACCAGCGCCGCGATCGGCGACATCTTCTTCATCATGATCAGGACCAGGAAGGTCGCAATCATGACGAAGCCGAGGATTGTCAGCATTTGGGACACCTAACGTTCACCCTTGAACTCCCACCGGAGCGGCGGTTCGGATGACGTTAGGTCGCGCCAAAGGCCGTTAACAAGATGTTGACGCGTGAGCAATACGAGCAAAACCCCAGGTCATCGCGTAGGTGACACTTCGACGGGGAAGCCGTTGAGTACGGCGGTGCCGGACAGCGGGTCGAGCCGAGAGCCGTCGAGCAGCTGATTGACATTGACTCCGGGGCGCGCGGCGGCCACCGACATCCGGGTGCCCGGCCGGCTGTGTCCCCAGCCGTGCGGCAGGCTCACCACTCCGGTCCGTACGGCGTCGGTGATCTCCACCGGCGCTTCGAGCTCCCCTCCGTCCGCCGTGATACGGGCCTGGGCGCCGTCCTCAAGACCGAGCCGGGCCGCATCGTCCGGGTGGACCTGGAGAGTGCAGCGGTTGGAGCCGCCGTTGAGCGTGGCGACGTTGTGCATCCAGCTGTTGTTGGAGCGCAGATGGCGACGGCCGACGAGGACGAGGGTGGCGGGCCGCTCTTCCAGGGCGCGCCGCAGCCTCGGCAGATCGGCGGCGATGGGCTCCGGCAGCAGCTCGACGCGTCCGCTGCGGGTCTTGAGGACCTGCGGGATCCGGGGCTGCAGCGGGCCGAGGTCGATGCCGTGCGGGTGCTCCAGGAGCTTGTCGAGGGTGAGGTCGTACGGGCCGAGGCGCAGCATCATGTCCAGTCGCCGCTCCGGCCCGCTGCGGCCGGTGAGCTGTGCGGTCAGCTCCTTCACGTCCTGGCCGTGGACCGGGGAGTGCGGATCGGCGACGGCCTTGGTGAGGGTGCGCTCGATGACCATGTCGTCGACGGCGTCCGGATCCGCGCCGTGCATGTCGCCGACGGCGAGCACCAGACGGGCCTGGATCTCGCACTCGCCGAGGCGGCCCTCCTCCAGGGGAACGACCGCAGGGCTGTAGCGGGCCTGGTTGTGTACGGCGAAGGCGTTGAAGGCGAAGTCGAAGTGCGCGCTCTGGGAGGGCGGCGGCGGGGGCAGCACCACGTCCGCGTGGCGCGAGGTCTCGTTGAGGTACGGATCGACGCTGATCATGAAGTCGAGTCCGGCCAGCGCCCGGTCGAGCCGGTCACCGTCGGGTGCGGAGAGCACCGGGTTGGCGGCGAGCGAGATCACCGCGCGGATCCGTCCGTCCCCGGGGGTGTCGATCTCCTCGGCGAGCGCCGCCATGGGCAGTTCGCTCTTGGCCTCGGGGTGGCCGCTGACCCTGCTCGTCCAGCGGCCGAGGGCGAAGCCCTTGCCGGGGGCGGCGGGGCGGGGTGCGCGGTCGGTGGCGGAGAGCGGGAAGAGCGCGCCGCCGGGGCGGTCGAGGTTGCCGGTGAGCACGTTGAGGACGTCGACCAGCCAATTGGTCAGGGTGCCGTACTCCACGGTGCTGCTGCCGACACGTCCGTACACGGCGGCGGTGGGCGCGGCGGCGAGCTCGCGGGCCATCGTACGGATCTCCTCGGCGTCCATGTCGCAGGCCGCGGCGACCGCTTCCGGCGTGAACTCCCGTACCGCCTCCGCGACTTCAGCCACTCCCTCGACATGCGCTTCGAGCGCTCCGAGGTCGGTGAGCTTCTCCTCGAAGAGGGTCTGGGCGATGGCGGCGAGCAGCAGGGCGTCGGCGCCGGGCCGGATGGCGATATGCCGGTCGGCGAGCTGCGCGGTGCGGGTGCGGCGCGGGTCGACGACGGTCAGCGTGCCGCCGCGGCGGCGCAGCGCCTTGAGCTTGCCCGGGAAGTCGGCCGCGGTGCACAGGCTGCCGTTGGAGTCGAAGGGGTTGGCGCCGAGGAGCAGCAGATGGTCGGTGCGGTCCAGGTCAGGGACGGGGATGGCGACGGGGTCACCGAAGAGCAGCCCGCTGGAGACATGCTTGGGCATCTGATCCAGGGTGCTGGCGGTGAAGAGATTGCGGGTACGCAGCAGCGAGAGCAGTACGGGCGGATAGAGCGCGCCGGCCATGGTGTGAACGTTGGGATTGCCCAGGACCACGCCCACGGCATTCGGTCCGTGCTCCTCGATCAGCGGCCTGATCCGGTCCGCGATCACGTCGAAGACCTCCTCCCAACTGGCCTCCTGGAGCTCGCCGTTCTTGCGTACGAGGGGGGCGCGCAGCCGGTCGGGGTCGGCGTCGAGCTCCCCGAAGGACGCACCCTTGGGGCAGATGAAGCCCTTGCTGAATATGTCGTCGCGGTCACCGCGGGCGCGGGTGACACGGGTGCCCTCGATGGTGAGGGTCAGTCCGCAGGTGGCCTCACAAAGGGGACAGATGCGCAATGCGGTACGGGTGGCAGCTGTGCGGGACATGGGCCCTCCCCGGGGCGACGGCGGTGGCGCGCGGTTCAGGGTCGAGCATACCGACCGGTATGCACGGAGGGGAGGGGTACGAGCGGTCTTCCCATAACTGGGGCTCCGCCCGGACCCGCGCCACAGCCGCCGACGGGCTGGATTTGGGGCTCCGCCCCGGACCCGGCGCCTCAAACTGCCCCAGACTTCGTCCGGGGGGACCCCCAGGGGCTCCGGTGGAGCCCGTCCGGCGTAGGGGGAGTACCGGGGTCTGGGGGCTTGCCCCCCCACGTGGCGGAGCCGCAAATCGATACAGCGGGAAGGGGCGGGGTGGGGAACAAGCCCGCCGCAGGCGACCGCGCCCCACCCCGACGCCCTAGTCCAGGACCCGCGCGAGATACGCGCGCAACAGCTCCCGCGTCTCCGCGACGATCCCCTCGTCCCCCGCCGACTCCACCCGAAAGGCGAGTTGCAGCAGCGCGTCCGCCGCCTCGACCGAGATCAGCACCGCCCTGCGCAGCTCCTCGTCGACGCCGCGGCCCAGATGGCCGGCGAGCAGTTCGGCGAGACGGTCGGCGACCTGATGGTTCGCTCCGACCGCAGGCGCGCCCACCGGGATCCGGTAGCCGAAGTCGATCAGCGCGAAGCCGGGGACGGTGCGCTTCATCGCCAGGTACTCGTCCAGGACGGCATCAAGGGCGCCGCGCCAGTCGCCCGCACCGAGCGAGGCGATGCGCCCGCTGATCCGCTCGGCGTAACTGTCCAGATTGCGGTGGGCGAGAGCGTCGGCGAGGGCACGCTTATTGCCGAAGAAGCGGTAGACGGAACCGATGGGGACCCCTGCCCTGGCGGCCACCGCGCGGGTGGACAGCTCCTCGTAACCGGTCTCGTCGAGGAGTTCGGCACAGGCGTCCAGGATCCGGGCGAGCCGCTCGGCGCTGCGCTGCTGCACGGGCGTACGGCGGAGATGGGCTGGGGACACGCGGTCCATCATGCCGACCTGTTGCCGTTGACGGGGCGGTCCCGTAATCCTATGGTTATGCATAGGAATCCTTCGGCACCGGGAGGGGACGATGAGCGGCATCGAGCAGGCGCGCAAGACCGCCGACGGCCTTGGGTACTCGCCCGGCTTCGGCAATGAGCACAGCTCGGAGGCCGTACCGGGCGCACTTCCGCACGGTCGCAACTCACCGCAGCGAGCACCGCTCGGGCTGTACGCGGAACAGCTGAGCGGCAGCGCGTTCACCGAGCCGCGCGCCCACAACCGCCGCTCCTGGCTGTACCGGATCCGCCCGTCGGCCGCCCATCCGCCGTTCGTCCGCATCGGCAACGGCGGCGTACGCAGCGCGCCCTTCACCGAGTCCGTCCCCGACCCCAACCGGCTCCGCTGGAACCCCCTGCCGGAGCCCGCACCCGGCACAGACTGGCTGGCCGGTCTGTGGACGCTCGGCGGCAATGGGGACGCGACCCAGCGCACCGGCATGGCCGTGCACCTCTACCACGCCAACGCCTCCATGACCGACCGGGTGTTCAGCGACTCGGACGGCGAGCTGCTGATCGTGCCCGAGCGCGGTGGGCTGCTGCTGCGCACGGAGCTGGGGCTGCTCGCCGCCCGGCCCGGCGAGGTGGCGCTGATCCCCCGCGGGGTCCGTTTCCGGGTCGAGCTGCTCGCCGCTGTGCCTGATGGCGGGCAGAGCCCGACCGCCCGCGGCTATGTCTGCGAGAACTACGGTCAGCCCTTCCAGCTGCCCGACCTCGGGCCGATCGGCGCAAACGGCCTCGCCAACGCCCGGGACTTCCTCGCGCCCTTGGCGGCGTACGAGGATGTGGAGGGCCCGGTCGAGGTCGTCAACAAGTTCTGCGGGAACCTCTGGGCCGCGACGTACGACCACTCGCCGCTCGATGTCGTCGCCTGGCACGGCAATCATGTTCCGTACGTCTACGACCTGCGCCGCTTCAATGTGATCGGGACGATCTCGTACGACCACCCGGATCCGTCGATCTTCACCGTGCTGACGTCGCCGAGCGACACCCCGGGCCTGGCCGGGGTCGACTTCGTGGTCTTCGCGCCGCGCTGGCTGGTCGGCGAGGACACCTTCCGGCCGCCGTACTTCCACCGCAATGTGATGAGCGAGTACATGGGCCTGATCGAGGGCGCGTACGACGCCAAGGCCGAGGGCTTCGTGCCCGGCGGCGGTTCGCTGCACAACATGATGTCCGCGCACGGGCCCGACCGGGAGACCTTCGACCGCGCAAGCGCCGCCGAGCTGAAGCCACAGAAGATCGACGACGGGCTTGCGTTCATGTTCGAGACGCGCTGGCCGGTGACGGCGACCGCGCAGGCGGCGAACGCGGACCATCTGCAGGAGGGGTACGACGACGTGTGGCAGGGTCTTGAGCGCCACTTCCGGTCGTAGTACGGAGTACCCCGTGACCGCCTTTGCCCCCGACTCGCTGGTCCTGAACCGCAAGCTGCCGCTGTGGTACCAGGTCTCGCAGTCCCTGCGCGCCTCCATACTGGGCCGAGCGCCCGAGGCGTCGCTGCGGCTGCCGACCGAGGAGCAGCTCGCCGCGCACTACGGCGTCAGCGTGCTGACCATGCGCCAGGCCCTCAAGGAGCTGGAGGAGGAGGGCCTGATCAGCAGGCACCGGCGGCGCGGCACCTTTATCGAGCCGGGGGCGCGGCGGGGCGCGCCGAGGCGGCTGCTGGGCTCGATCGACGCGATCGTGGCCCAGCAGTCGGGCGAGCGGACGACGATCCTGGGACACGGGCCCGAGCCGGTCCGGGGCGACCTCGCGGAGTACTTCCCCGACGTGGCCGAGGTCGTGACGTACCGGCGGCTGCGCTGCGACGGCGAGAGCGGTGAGCCGACCAACTGGGCGGAGAACGCGCTGGCCCCGGATGTGGCGGCGGGGCTGGACGTCGCGGATCTGGAGCGCTGGCCGATGACGAAGGTGCTGCGGGATTCGCTGGGGGTACGGATCAGCAGGATCACGGACACGGTGGAGGCGCGGCTGGCCGACCCGTCGACGGCGGAGCTGCTGAAGGTGCCGTTGCTGAGCCCGATCCTGCATTACACGGGGGTGACGTACGACGAGGGCGGGCGGGTGGTGGATGTGGCGCGGATTCGGTACAGGGGGGACCGGTTCTCGTTCTCGGTGACGGTCGACGCGGAGTGACCGTTCGGTCGGGGGTGCGGGCCTCGGGGTATGGGCGTCCGCGGGGCGGGCGTCCGGGAGCGAGGCGTCCGCGGGCGGGGCTCGGGGTGGTGGGCCCGGGGCGGGCCTCCGGGCCCCCGGTTAGCATTTCGGCATGCCGATGCTGGACGAGCTCATGCCGTGGGGCGTACCCCCATTGCGGCTGGGGCGGGCCTGGGTGATGGCCCCGGATGCGGGCTCTCTCAAGGCCCGGTGGGATGCTCTTGTGCGCGCCGAGGGCGTCGAGCGCGATGCCTTGTTCGGGTGCACTCGGGCCCGTACGCCGCGCAGTGCCGTTGCCCAGTTGCCCGGGCAGACCAGCGGGACGGGCAGGTTCGTCCGGGAGGACGGGCGGTGTCCCGCGCCGGTGCGGGTGCTGCACGGGGCCTTCGACGAGCAGTGGCTGATTCCCGACCACCGGCTCATCGACTCCGCCCGGCCCGAATTGTGGCGGGTCGCCGATGAGCGGCAGGTGTTTGTCGTTGAGCAGGGGTGGGTGGCCGACGCGTCGGGGCCTGCCGTGGCCGTATCCGCCCTCTTGCCGGACGGGCGCTCGCCCGCGGGAAGGCCCGGGCGGATTCGTCCGCTCTACCGGCGGCCCGGTGGTGTCGAGCCCAATCTCGCGCCCGGGCTGCTGTCCGCCCTGGGGAGCCGGTACGGGCGCGAAGTCGAGACCGACGACGTCGTTGCCTGGATCGTCGCGGCCGCCGAGACGTCGGCAGCGGGATGCGTGGTGCCGCTGCCCGTCGACCCCCACGTGTGGGTCGACGGTGTGGAGTTGGGGCGGCGGATGATGGAGGTCCAGCTGCGTGGGGCCCGGGGCGGCGAGCGACCCCGGCTGCCGGGCGGCCGGCGGCCGTATGTGCGGGCCGCCGTGCCCGCGCGACCGGACGCGATCGCGTACGACGCCGAGGAGGAGGTGCTCAGCCTCGGAACCGGCCGGATCTCACCCGTACCCGCGGATGCCTGGGACTTCGAGGTGGGTGGCGTACGCGTGCTGGAGCTCTGGTTCGAGCGTCGTACCGCCGGGGCCGAGCCCGGGACGCTGGAGGCGATCCGGCCCGCGGTGTGGCCGCAGGAGTGGACCTCCGAGTTGCTGGAACTGATCACCGTGCTGGCACTGCTCGGTCAACTCAGGCTCCAGAAGCAGGAGTTGAAGGGGATGGAGATCACCGAGCTCCCGGGTGTTCTGCCGCCGAGCGACGTAACCCGGCGGCCCGCCTCCGTACTCGACCATCACGAGGAAGGGCCGGAGGGTCAGTTCGCCCTGTTGTGACGGACGTTGTGAGGGGCGAATGAATCGGCCAGATTGTCATGCGCGGGTCTCGCGTCCCCCGCCGGCCCCTGCGCGAACGCCCGCAGGACGTTGGCCGTCACGGTACGGGTGAACTTCCCGGCCCGCTCGTCCAGTCCGTGGTTCGCCTTGCCCCCGCCCGGGCCGGTCGCCTCCAGCGCCTCGACCCAGCGCATCGTGCCCGTGGCGAAGACACCCGCCCCGCCGGGCAGGGAGCAGTAGGCCATGTCGGCGTACGAGGGGCGTCCTTTGCACACCACCGGCGAATGCGCCAGGATCTCGATCGGCCGAGGCGTGGGATGAGCCGGGTTCACCCGGTCGTACTCGACGCCCACCAGGTGGGGGAAGGCATCGCCCAGCCGCGCCCCGGTGCCCTCCAAAAGCCAGTGATCCGGATGGGACACCACGAACGGCGCGTCCACCGGGTAGCCGTCGTAGATGACCCCGAGCAGGGAACTCTCGGGTTCGGGTGCGGGCATGCGCCGGTAGTCGTTCGTCGGGGGGCACCCGCGCTGGAACCCGGGGTCCTTGGCGTAGTCGCCCTTGTAGCAGACCACGATCCGGTCCGCTCCCACGGCGGACGGCTCGAAGCGGACACGCCGGTAGCAGCAGTTGGCCCCGAGCACGGCCAGGTTCATACCCCCGTCGCGCGCCGAGGTCACATGCCGCCGCTGCTCGGGGCTCCAGTACTCGTCGTGCCCCAGCGAGAGCATGGCCACGGCCCCGCCCAGGAAACGCGGCTCACGGGCCACGTCCACTCCCGTGGCGTACGCCAGCGGAAGCCCTATCCGCTCGGCGAGCGCGACCAACGGCGCTTCATAGACGAGGTACTGGCCGGCCCCATGACCACCCGAGTAGGGACGGTCGAATGACACCGCGAGGGATCGCGAACCCTTCTTGCCGGTCGTGCCTTTGTACAGGTCGGCGCCACCCCACCGGTTGTACGCCTGCCAGGTGGCGACCGAATTGACCACCGCCGTGCGGCCGGCTGCGGAAGAAGACCGGATCGTGAGCGGTACGAACCTCTGCCCCCGGCCGTCCTCGGCGTCCAGCCGCAGCAGGTAGCAGCCCTCCGGCCAGCCCGAGGTGTCCACTTCCGCCGTCCGCCGCCAGTCGGCACGCGCCATACGCGTACCGGCATCGAGCAGCGCCGGAGACTGAAGCACCCCCGGCAGTAGGCCCGACCTCCAGACGAGACGAGCCCTCACTCCGCCGTACCAGCCCATCCTGTACGCCGAAACGGTGTAGGCCGCAGCCGTCGTCGACACACGCAGCGCGACGGCCTCCCCAGAGCGCACGCTGACGCGCTCGGCGAAGCCTTGAATGGCACCAGCCGCGCCCGCCCGGGTGATCCGCCAGTCACGATCTCCCGGCCGGGAGTTCTCGGCACGCACGTCGAGCCCGGACTCCTCCCGCACGTCCCCGGGCCGGCCACCGGGTACCGCGCCGGACTGCGCGGCCGATTCCGTACCGAGCCACGACTGCGAAGAGACGAACGTGGCTGCGGCCAGCCCCAGCACCCGCCTGCGCCCGAACCACTCCGGGTACCCCGCCCCGCCTGGTACCTCATGTTTCGTCACGTCAGTCACGTAGTGGTTCCACTTCTACCCGGCATAGGCGGGCAATCTATCGTCAATCACCCTCCAGGATCCGACCCATCGGACACGCCCTACGCCACCAGCGTCTTGACCATGACCGCGAAGACCGGCGAGTCCGCGAACGGCTGGCGCTCGCCGACCCTGTTGTAGCCCCAGCTCTCGTACACGCTCTCCACCTTGGGGTGCGTAGTGTCCACCAGGAGGACGGCCAGGTGTTCGTCTCGTTTTTCCAGCAGCGCCTCGTGGAGCCGATCCGCCGTCCCGGTCTTGCGCCACTCCGGACGCACCATCACCTCCGAAACCGCGTACGTCTGCGACTTCTCGGGGACCGGGTCGAGGTGATCGCGCCACCATTCACGCCCGTCGGTCAGCGGCCCGCCGTAGGCGAAGCCGACCGGCTGGGCTCGGTCGTAACCGATCACGCACGTGAATCCGGGCATCCCGCCCCAGTGGTCCACGAACCAGGGGAAGCGCTGGACGAACGGATCGTTCGGCGAGTACTCAGGGATCTTCGCGTGCACGTCGAGGATGAGCACCTGTCGGATCGTTGCGAAGTCTTCGTGACAGTAGTGCCGCAGCTCTATCACGGCGTCAGCTCCATTTCGTGCGCAGGCGGTCGGTCCAGTCGTGAGCCTGCGCGGTTCCCGGTGCACCGGTCGTTGACTGGTCATCACACCGCCCAGGGAGCTGAGCCGCCAACAGGCTCTCCCTAGCAGGCCCCGGGCGGCACGAAAGAGCGGTAGTCGGTCCCCGCCTCCCCCGTCGGGATCGGCTGCCCTCCAACCCCACACCGAGGAGTAGTCCTCATGACCCGCCGTGCCCGCATTCTCGTCTCCGGAGGCCCGTGCGCCGTCGCAATCGCCCGCGACCGTGTCCTGGCACACGTCCGGGCCTGGGGGGTGCCACTGGATGAAGAGCTGCGCGAGGCGGTCAAGCTGGTCGCCTCGGAACTGATCACGAACGCCGTGGTGCATGGCGGTGGCTTCACCATGGTCGGCGTTCATCTCGGCGATGGCCGTCTCCTCGTGGTGGTCCACGACGGCAACCCGGCCGAGCCCAGGCGGAAGTACGCGACCGGCGACGCCGAGGCAGGGCGGGGTCTTGCCCTGGTGGAGTCACCGGCCAAGTGCAACGGCTGGGAGCCGACTGCCCGGGGGAGGAAGGTGTGGGCAGAGTTCGAGGTTCCCGTCCCGTCGCCGGCCGCACGCGGTGAGATTCTGCGCCGCAGTATGAAGTCCGCTGCTCCGCGCGCGTACGTCAACACGATGCCGTCTTGGTAAGCGATGGCGGCCGGACGAGCGGACTGGCGCCGGTCGCTTCCCCCAGGGGGCGACCGGCGTCACCTCTTCTGCCAGTCAGAGCTTCCAGCGTCAGACACGGAAGGTGACGACATCCAAACCGTGTGGCTCGGCGAGCCGTCGGGACCGTCCTGGCGCCTCCCCGCCTGACTGCTCGCCGCGCGCCGTGTGGCACAAAACGGCTGGTAAGCGGTCCAGGGGGTGACAAAGGTGGTACGTACACGATAGGCACGGCTCATGAACCACCCTCTCCCCCTCGACGGGATCACGGTCGTCGCCGTCGAGCAGGCCGTCTCTGCGCCCTTCGCCACGCGCCAGCTCGCCGACCTCGGCGCCCGCGTCATCAAGATCGAGCGCCCCGACGGCGGCGACTTCGCGCGCGGCTACGACACCGCCGCCCGCGGGCTCGCCTCGCATTTCGTCTGGTGCAACCGCGGCAAGGAGTCCATCGCCGTCGATCTGAAGGACCCGCGCGGCTTGGAGATCGTGCGTCAACTCGTCGCGGACGCCGATGTGTTCGTGCAGAACCTCGCCCAGGGCGCGGCCGCCCGGCTCGGTCTGGACGCGGACACTCTGTGCGCCGCGCACCCGCGGCTGATCGCCGTGGACATCTCCGGATACGGCGCGGAGGGGCCGTATGCCCACAAGCGCGCGTACGACATGCTCGTGCAGTGCGAGGCGGGCCTCGTGTCGGTGACCGGGACCGCGGAGCAGCCCGTCAAGGCGGGCATTCCGGCGGCCGACATCGCGGCGGCCATGTACGCCTTCTCGGGGGTGCTGGCGGCGCTGCTGCGGCGCGGGACCACGGGCGTCGGAGGCCCTGTGGAGGTCTCGATGCTGGAGTCACTGGCCGAGTGGATGGGGCATCCGCTGCACTACGGGATGCATGGGGGTGAGGCCCCGGCGCGCACGGGGGTCGCGCACGCCGTCATCTCGCCCTACGACGCCTACACAACGGCGGACGGCGGGCAGGTGCTGCTGTCGGTGCAGAACGACCGGGAGTGGCGGCGGCTGGCCGACCAGGTGCTCGGGCGGCCGGAGTTGGGGGCCGATCCGGTCTTCGCGACCAACACGGCCCGTACGGCGAACCGGGAGAAGACCGATGCGGTGGTGGCCGAGGCGCTGGCCCGCCTCGACACACGGGAGGCGATCGGCCGGCTGGAGGCGGCGGGCATCGCATGCGCCCGGCTCAACAACGTGACGGATGTGGCCGGGCATGCTCAGCTCGCCGCGCGGGACCGGTGGCGAGAGGTGGACTCACCGGTCGGGCCGCTGCGGGCACTGCTGCCGCCGATCACTCTCCCGGGCGGGCCGGAGGCGCGGATGGGCGCGGTTCCCGCACTCGGCGAGCACACCGATGCGCTGCTGAAGGCCCTGGGGATGACGGATGAGGGGACAGCGGCGCTGCGCCGGGACGGTGTGGTCGCCTGAGCGCGTTCGCGTAGGAGAGAGCGTCCTGGGGGTCGGTCAGCCGCGGCTGCCGAACAGTGAGCGACGCAGCCGCCTGAGCGGCGCGAAGAGCGAGACACGCGCGCTCTTGCTCTTGCGGGTGTGCGCGACATCGCGTGAGGTGAGCTCGAGCATCAGCGACGTCGCCTCGGCCGTCTCACCCTGCGGGACGGCAGGGCCGCCGAGCACCGAGAGATGGCGGTCGAGACGCGTGCTGGTCGCACTGCTCCCACACGTGATTGCAGGCACTCGCGCCCTGCTGCGCACCGTTATCTGTTCCATGTCACTCCCCACCCGTACGAGGGCACCCGGCCCGGGCAGGTTAACCCTATCGTCCCGCGGTGACACTCGTGTATTCCGGTCACAGGATTCACCACACCCGTACGCGAGTTGACGACTACTCACCGAATCCACGTGATTCCAGGGCGAGTTGGACAGAGCGTCAGGAAAAACTTCCTGGACTCCCGACCAATCCGAACAGCCCTCCGCACCGAATGGCTGGCATCGAAGCAAGACCAGCACTCGCGAAGGACGGATTCGATGACCGCAATGAGCAGCAGCGGGCGGGGGCCCAGGAGGCTCGCCGCTCTTACCTGCGTCGCGCTGGCCGCCGGGACACTCGTGGCTTCCGGTGTGACCGGGCTGGAGCCGGGCACGGCCGAGGCTTCCAGCCACCGCGAGGCCCCACTGATCTCCGGGCAGCCGCAGTACGACAACACGGACGTGTACGCGTTCGTCAGCCCCGACAAGCCGGACACCACCACGCTCGTCGCCAACGTGCTGCCGTTCCAGGAACCGGCCGGCGGCCCGAACTTCTTCAAGTTCGCCGACGACGCCCAGTACGACATCCACATCGACAGTGACGGCGACGCCCAGGGCGACCTGATCTACCGGTGGACCTTCAAGGACCAC
Source organism: Streptomyces sp. NPDC019443 (assembly GCF_044389785.1). NCBI lineage: Bacteria > Bacillati > Actinomycetota > Actinomycetes > Kitasatosporales > Streptomycetaceae > Streptomyces > Streptomyces sp. NPDC019443. Next base: position 123,405 of record NZ_JBIRYJ010000007.1, on the reverse strand, counting down.
GTCAAGAACGGCAATACGTTCCTCTTCAACACCGGCGCCGTCACCTCCCTCGACGACCCGGACCTCAACATCACGCAGACGTACGACATCGAACTGCTGAGGCTGAAGAACCAGCGTGTGAAGCACAGCACAAAGATCGCCGACGATCTGCCGGTGGCGCCGTCGAACGTGGGCAAGGCGTCCATGCCGGACTACCAGGCCCTGCGCGACCAGGCAGTCAAGCATCTCCCGGGCGGCTCCATGGCGTTCGCGGGCCAGGCGGACGATCCCTTCTTCCTCGACCTGCGCGTCTTCGACCTGCTCTACGGCGGAAACCTCTCCGAGGTCGGCAACGACACGCTCAAGGGCTACAGCGTCAACTCCATCGCCCTGCAGGTGCCGACGGCGTACATCCAGGAGTCGGAGGAGCAGCCCATCGTCGGCATCTGGTCGACCACCCAGCGCAAGAGTGCGAGCGGTCACTGGACCCAGGTGTCCCGGCTCGGTATGCCGCTGGTCAACGAGGTCGTCATACCCGTGAAGGACAAGGACAAGTTCAACGCGTCCGCCCCCTGGAACGACGGTGACTTCCTGAACTTCGTCACCAAGCCGGAACTGCCGAAGCTGATCGAGGGCATCTACAAGATCAAGGCCCCGGCCGAACCGCGCAACGACCTGGTCTCGGTGTTCCTGACCGGGGTCGACAAGCTCAACAAGCCGCCGCATGTCCGTCCCGCGGAGATGCTACGGCTCAACACCTCCATCCAGCCGAGTGCCGAGCCCAAGAGGCTGGGCGTGCTGGACGGCGACAACGCCGGATTCCCCAACGGGCGACGGCTGACGGACGACGTGCTGGACATCGCGCTCCAGGTCGTCGAGGGCGAACTCCTCGGTCAGAAGAACGACTTGGGCGACGCGGTCAACGAGAACGACCAGAAGTTCGGCAAGGCCTTCCCGTACGTGGCGCTCCCGACGGCCGGCTCCCGGGGACCGCTCGCCAAGGAAGGCGGCACCAAGGACGCCCAGGGCAACCTGCTCAGCGGTGGCGCGTCGTCTGCCGCCTCCGGCAGTGACGCCACCAGCACCACGCTGATCGCATCAGCGGTCGCCGCGGGCGCGGGGGTACTGCTCGTCGCCCTGGGCCTCAACTGGTGGCGGATGCGGCGACGGAATCCGTACAGCTGAGCCGTACGCATCTGACCCGTACGCATCTGGCCGTACGCATCTACGAGCGGAAAGGGCAGGACTCATGTCCCTGCGAAGGGAATCAGGGGCGAGCGCCCGGCGCTGGGGAATCCTTCTTCCCGCCGGCGTGATGGCCGTCGCGCTCACCGCGGGTGCTGTCGTGGCCGGCCGGGGGGACCAGGAGCCCCCGGCGGCCCGCACCGCAGCGCCCGTGGCGGACGCGCCGTTCGACCGGATCGGCACCGGTGACCTCGGCCGCGGGGTCACCGGCCTCCAGGCGCATCTGCGGGCGCAGCCCAAGGACGCCCGGGGGTGGGCGGCGCTGGGCGCCGCCTATGTCGAGCAGGCCAGGACCGGCGGTGACCCGACCCGGTACCCGCAGGCAGACAAGGCGCTCGCCCGCTCACTGGCTCTCCAGCCGCAGGGCAATGACGCGGCACTCGCGGGTCGTGCCGCGCTCGCGGCGGCTCGGCACGACTTCCGCGGCGCGCTGCGGGAGGCGGAGGCGGCGCTGAAGGTCAATCCGTACGGCGAGCGGGCGCTCGCCTCCCGGATCGACGCCCTCGTCGAACTGGGCAGCTATCCAAGGGCGTTGGCGGCGGCCGAGGAGGCCGACCGCCGCCGCCCCGGCATTCCCGTCTTCACGCGCTACGCGTACGTACTGGAGCTGCGCGGCGACATCGCGGGAGCCCGCCGGGTGCTCGGACGGGCGCTGGAGTCGGCCTCCTCCCCCGGTGACACGGCGTATGTGGCGACCGCTCTGGGCCAGCTGGAGTGGAGCCAGGGTGCGTACACCCCGGCCCTGCGGCACTTTGCGACCGCGCTCAAGGCGGACCCGGCGTATCTGCCCGCGCTCGAGGGCCGTGCCCGCGCGCAGGCCGCTCGCGGCGACACCAAGGCCGCCGTGTCCGGGCTCGAAGCGGTGGTGAACCGGCTGCCGCTGCCGGGACAGCTGGTGGCGCTCGGTGAGCTGTACGAGGCGGGTGGGCGCAAGGCCGATGCCCGAGCCCAGTACGAACTCATCGGCACCTGGACCGAGTTGGCCCGCGCCAATGGCGTGGACACCGACCTGGACACGGCTCTCGCCCTGGCCGACCACGGTGACCGGGCCCAGGCGCTGGACGCCGCACGCGCCGAGTGGCGCAAGCGCCGCACCGTGCACACGGCGGACGCCCTCGCCTGGGCCCTGCACGTCAACGGCCGTTCCGCGGAGGCCCTTTCGTACGTAAGGACGTCCGCACCGACCGGCTGCCGCAACGCCGTGTTCCTCTACCACCGCGGCATGATCGAACGCGCGGCGGGCAGGACGGCCGTGGCCCGCGGTTCACTGGCCACCGCCCTGAAGATCAACCCCGGGTTCTCCCCCACCGGTTCACGCGCGGCACGAACCGCGCTGAAGGCTCTGGAGGCGTCATGAAGAGGCGTACGACCGCCGTCTGCGCGGCGGTCCTCGTCGCCGGGGCGGCGCTCGCCGTGCTGCCCGCGGGAACGGCCGCCGCGCATCCCCTGGGCAACTTCACGGTCAACCGCTACGACGGGCTCCTCGTCTCGCCCGGCCGGCTGAGCGTCGACCATGTCGAGGATCTGGCGGAGATACCGGCCGCCCAGGCGCGTTCGAAGATCGACCGGAACGGCGACCGGAAGATGTCCACCGGTGAACTGTCCGAGTGGGCCCAGGGCCGCTGCGGTGACGCGGCGCGGGACACCGAGGTCGCGGTCGGACGCCGCCTGGTTCCGCTCACGCCCCGCGCGGGCCACGCGGAGGTACGCCCCGGCCAGGCCGGGCTGCCGACGCTCCGCGTCGAGTGCAGGCTGACGGCCGAACTGCCCGACGGGCGGCAGACGATCGCCTTTCGGGCGGCGGGCGACGGCCAGGGGCCGGGCTGGCGGGAGATCACGGCCGGCGGCGACCGGATGACGCTCACCTCGTCCGACGTACCCAGGGCGTCGGCGTCCCGGCGGCTGGCGCGGTACCCGGAAGGGCAGCTCTCCTCACCGCTGGACCGCAGGACTGCCGGCTTCGCGGTCACTCCTGGCGGGGCACCGGCGGACCGGTCGGAGGCGGCGGCGCCCCCGGCCTCCGTGCTGCCGCGCGGGACCGACCGCTGGACGCAGGCGCTGACCGGTCTGGTGTCCCGGCGCGAACTGACGGCGGGATTCGCCGCGCTGGCACTGGCGACGGCAGTGCTGCTCGGCGCACTGCACGCGCTTGCGCCGGGTCACGGCAAGACCGTGATGGCGGCCGCCGCGGCGGCGGGCGGTCGCAACTCCCTGCGCGACGTCCTCTCGCTGGGCGCGTCGGTGACGGTCACGCACACGCTCGGCGTGTTCGCGCTCGGCGGCCTGATCGCGCTGGGCTCGGCGGCCGCACCGTCGGTGGTGGCGTGGCTGGGCGTCGCGAGCGGGGCGCTGGTGGCGGGGGCGGGGGCGGTGCTGGTACGCAGGGCGTGGAGAAACCGGGGAGATGCGCATGGGCACAGCCACGGGCATGGGCACAGCCACTCCCACGGCCACGACGACAGCCATAGCCACGGGCACGACCACGGCCACTGGGACTCCCACGGCCATGCGCACCCACACAGCCACGACCACCGCCCCCTGGGCGTCCGTTCAACCCTCCTGCTCGGCTTTGCCGGCGGACTGGTCCCCAGTCCGTCCGCCGTCGTCGTACTCGTCGGCGCCGCCGCGCTCGGGCGGGCCTGGTTCGGTCTGCTGCTCGTCATTGCGTACGGCGTCGGGCTCGCCCTCACTCTCGCCGCCGCAGGCTTCGCCGCGGTCCGCCTCGGTGATCGCGCCGCCCGCCTGCTGGCCGACCGGAGCCGTCGCAAGGGACGGGTCTTCTCCGCCGCGCAGCGCGTGATGCCGCTGGGCACGGCCTGCATAGTCCTCGCCCTCGGATGCGGATTGGCGCTCAAGGGGGCGGCAACAGCTCTTGCGTGAGCTAACTTGGGGTAGTTGCTCTGCTACCGATGGGGGCTCTCTGTGAGCGAAGTGCCGGGCGATGAGCGGCTGGTCGCGGGACGCTACCGACTGCTGAGCCCCTTGGGCGAGGGCGGGATGGGCGTGGTGTGGCGCGCCCGCGACGAGCTGCTGGCCCGCGAGGTGGCGGTCAAAGAGGTGCGTGCCCCCGCCGCTCTCGGCACTACGGACGAGCAGCGGCTGTACGCGCGTCTGGAGCGGGAGGCGTGGGCGGCGGGCCGGATCTCGCACCGCAATGTGGTGACCGTCTACGACGTGGCGACCGAGGACGGCCGGCCCTGGATCGTGATGGAGCTGGTGCGCGGCCTGGCGCTCTCCGATGTGCTGGACGCGGAAGGGCCTTTGCCCCCGCAGCGCGTCGCGCACATCGGAGCGGAGATCCTTGCCGCTCTGCGCGCCGCGCACGAGGCGGGCGTACTGCACCGGGATGTGAAGCCGGGAAACGTACTCATCGCCAATGACGGCCGGGTAGTGCTCACCGACTTCGGCATCGCCACGGTCGAGGGGACCTCCAACCTCACGATGACGGGCGAACTGATCGGTTCCCCCGAATTCCTCGCGCCCGAGCGGGCGCTGGGGCGTACACCAGGGCCGGAGTCGGATCTGTGGTCGCTCGGGGTGCTGCTGTACGCCGCGGTCGAGGGCAACACCCCGTTCCGCCAGAACACCCCGCTGAGCACGCTGCGGGCCGTCGTCGACGAGGAACTGCCGCCGCCGCGCAGGGCCGGAGCGCTGGCGGCGGTGATCGCGGGGCTGCTGCGCAAGGATCCGGCGGAACGGCTCTCGGCGGAGGAGGCCGAGCATCAACTGCGGGTCATCGGCGCGGGCGGCGGCGCGCGTACCGCTCCGCCGCCGCCCGGCCCGTACAGCCCCACCGTCTCGGCCGCGTCCCCCACCCCGGCCACTCCCCCGACCCCGTTCGTGCCGCTTCCCGAGTCCGGTCCGGCCACCACGGCAACGACCGGTGTACCGCCGGAACGCGCGCGGCGGGCAGCGATGGTGCTGGTCGCCGGGGTGGCCATCCTGTTGCTCGCGGTCGGCGGACTGGCCTGGGCGCTGGTCAACAAGGACAAGGACCAGGGCGGCCGGGACGACAACGGCGGCACGGTCCCTGCGTCGGGGACTTCGAGCGCAAGCACGGGCAGTACGGCGTCCGCCCCGGGCGGAGGGACGGACGGCGGCACGACCGACGGGGGCGACGGCGGGGGCGACGGCGGGGGCGACGGCGGGGGCGACGACGGAGGCGACGACGGAGGCAACGGCGCGGGCAATGGCGGTACGGTCACGCCGCCGCAGACCGTGAAGGTGTACGTCGAGACCGTGCACGGCAGTTACTCGGGCGCCTGCCCGCCACCGGAAGCGGAGGCTCCGTCCTTCCGGGCGACGATCACGGTCGGCCGCACCCCGGCGGCTGTCGACTACCGCTGGGCGACCAAGAGTGGCGAGAGCTCCGGCTCGGGCTGGAAGACGCTGCACTTCGCGGCCGGGGGCTCGAAGCAGAAGCAGGTCAGCCACACCGAGCTGACGTACAAGGCGAACGAGACGCACCACGACCGGATCCGGGTGGAGGTCCGGAGCCCGGTCGAGGTGCGCTCGAATTGGATCGACTTCTCGGTCACCTGCGAGCAGGAGCCCCCGACGGACGAGAGCTCCTACACAGCGAACACACCGAACACCGCGAACACACCGAGCGTCGCGAACACTGCGAGCGCGGCGAGTTCCGTGTTCAGGCGTGCGAGGTGAACACCGGCAGGTAGCCGCCGGACTGTCCGGAGGCGGTGGGGTGGTAGGACTCGCCGATGTTGAGCCAGTTGACGCTGTGCAGCCAGGCCGACCCGGAGCAGATCTCGTGTCCGGTGAAGGCGGGGGTGACATCCGCGAAGTCGTAGCCGTGGTCGGCCGCGCGCTTGGCGGTGGCGGCGTTGAGGTAGTCGGCCGCACCGTTGATCGCGGCCCGTTCGTTCTCGCTCAGCCCGGCGGCGCAGCTGCCGCTGAGCTTGTAGAAGCGTGGGTAGCCGAGGACGACGACCTGGGCCGCCGGAGCCTTGGATCTGATGGCCGAGTACACGGAGTCGAGCTTGCCGGGCAGCGTCGAATCGACGTAGCCCTTCGCCTGGTTGATGCGGTTGATGCAGGTGGACTCGGACTGCAGGACGCAGGTGGTCATGACGTCGGCGAAGCCCGCGTCATTGCCTCCGACAGTGATGGATACGAGGTCGGTCGCGGAGCTGAGGGGGGAGAGCTGACCGGCCGTGACATCACCCGTACGAGCGCCCGAGCAAGCGGTGAACGCGAACGACGAGGGTGAATGCGAGGCCGCCCAGAGCTTGGGGAAGGCACGGCTGCTGCGCTTGCAGTTGCCGCTGCCGCTGTCGTAGCTGCCGGCCCCGACGCCCGATGAGTACGAGTCGCCGAGGGCCACATAGTCCAGTGCCAGGGCGGTGTCCGCGGCCTGTGCCTGGCCGGCCCCGGTGAGAGCGAGGACGGCGCCGAGGAGGAGTGAGGATGAGAATGCCGCGATTCGGGACAGTTTCATGGAACCTCCCTTTAGCAGGATCTCTGCCACAACTGTCGTAGCAAGGCCCATACTTCACCGGAAGTGTCCATGCCAAGAAGATTCGGTGAGGACATCTGACTTCTTGACGGAGCGTCGCCGACTGCCCAGCATTGAGACTCGGAAACCGGCACTAGGGGCAAAGTCCGTCATGCAGATGATCAAGGACAAGCCGTCCGCAGTCCGGACGGATCTACTGCCGGCTCTCGCGGGCGTCGCGTCCGCCGTCTCGGGGGTCGGAGTCGCACTGGCGCTCACCGGCGCCCAGTCGCCGCTGCGCGCGCCGTTCATCCTCTTCTTTCTGTTCGCGGGGCCGGCCGGGGGGCTGGCCGCCGTGCTTCACCGGCTGGATCCGGCCGCCCGTGCCGCCGTGGCCGCAACCGGTGCGGTGGTCATCGATCTGGTCATCGCCCAATCCCTGTCGTCACCGCGGGTCCTGACGGCCAATGGCGGGATTACGACAGTCGCCGTGACCACCGCTCTCCTCTTCCTCTGGACACCGGTGCGGCGTATCCGGAATGCGGAACACATCGATCCGGCAGACCGGTTGATGAAAAGGATCAAGAGAATCCGATCGGGACGGTTCCGTATCTGACCACCGAATCGGTATCAAAAAAGTAAAAAAGTGAGCCCCCGTTCCAGGTCTTGCCATACAGTCCTAATCATTAATACCGTCGTACATCCACCCGCAACGGTCCATCATGCAAAGCGGCTCTAGGGGAGGGCTCAGGCGTCGCGATGGATCCGGAGCGGGGCGCGGTAGGGGGGTGCCGTGCTCGGTTTTCGCGCTCAATCCGAGCCGTATGCCGCGCGGCCAGTTTTGCCAGCTCACCCACCTAGTACGGAGTGCTATGCCGTCATGGCCGGGGTGAGAACAACCCCCCTTTCGAACCGGAAACTCATCCGGACTGCCCGGGGGCGGGCAGTCCACCGGTAGAGAGGGAAGTCAGACTCATGAGCTCAGTCCTGCACCCGGCCGCTCCGGGGCAAGATCCGTTCATTGCACCGTCGCACCATGACAACACCGCCGAATCAACCGCGGATTCAGCCACACAATCCGCGGCCGCCCACTCAGCAGGCGCCGGACCGGAAGCGCAGGGAACCGGCCGAATAGCCGCTGCGTACCGGCCGATCTCCTCACATCTCGCGATCACTCCGCCGGTGAGCGTCGTCATCCCCGCCATGAATGAGGCGGAAAATCTTCCGTACGTCTTCAAGACCCTGCCCGACTGGATTCATGAAGTCGTCCTGGTCGACGGGAATTCCAGCGACAACACCGTTCAGGTCGCCCGCGAGCTGTGGCCGGAGGTCAAGGTCGTCAAGCAGGTCGGCAAGGGCAAAGGGGACGCCCTCATCAGCGGATTCGCCGCCTGCACCGGCGACATCATCGTGATGGTCGACGCGGATGGCTCGGCGGACGGCCAGGAGATCGTGTCGTACGTCTCGGCACTCGTCTCCGGCGCCGACTTCGCCAAGGGCTCCCGCTTCGCCAACGGCGGCGGCACCGACGACATGACCCCGATCCGCAAGCTCGGCAACTGGGTCCTGTGCACCGTCGTCAACGCCAAGTTCGGGGCCCGCTACACCGACCTCTGCTACGGCTACAACGCCTTCTGGAAGCACTGCCTGGACAGGATCACCCTGGACTGCACCGGCTTCGAGATCGAGACCCTGATGAACATCAGGGTGGTCAAGGCCGGACTGCGGGTGCAGGAAGTCCCCAGCCACGAGTACCTCCGCATCCACGGCGTCAGCAACCTTCGAGCCGTACGGGACGGGTTGCGGGTCCTCAGAGTGATCCTCAAGGAGAAAGGCGTGAGCAGAGCCGCGCGTCGCCGTCCGGCGGCGCTGAGCATCGGGATCCCGCGGGGAGGGGCGTCTTGAGCGACCGGCGCTTCTCCGTGGTGATCTGCGCCTACACGGAGGACCGCTGGGAGGACATCCTCGCGGCCGTCGACTCCGTACGGCGGCAGTCGCTGCCGGCCCTGGAGACGCTCCTCGTGGTCGACCACAACCCGGCACTGCTGGACCGGCTCGCCAAGGAGTACAAGGAGTACGGCGAGCAGAGCGAGAGCGCGGCGGACGGGGAGAAGGTGCGGGTGCTCGCGAATGCGGGCCCCCGCGGCCTCTCCGCGGGCCGCAACACCGGAATCGCGGCGGCCCGCGGCGAGTTCGTGGCCTTCCTGGACGACGACGCGGTGGCCGAGCGCGACTGGCTGCGGTACTTCGCCGAGGGGTACGACGACAGACGAGTGATGGCTGTCGGGGGGCGGACCATGGCCGCCTGGGCGTCCGGGCGCAGGCCGGTCTGGTTCCCCGAGGAGTTCGACTGGGTCGTCGGCTGTACGTACCGCGGCCTGCCGCCCGGCAAAGTGCGGGTGCGCAATGTGCTGGGCGGCAACGCGTCGTTCCGGCGCAGCGCCTTCGACGCGTCGGGCGGCTTCGCCACGGGGATCGGGCGTGACGGCGACAAACGACCGCTGGGCTGCGAGGAGACCGAGCTGTGCATCCGGCTCGCCAGGGCGCTGCCCGACGCCGTGCTGCTCATCGACGACCGCGCGGTGATCCACCACAAGGTCCCGGCCGCGCGGGAACGGTTCGCGTATTTCCGCACCCGCGCGTATGCCGAGGGCCTGTCCAAGGCGCTCGTGGCCCGGAGCGTGGGCGCGGACAAGGGCCTGGAGTCGGAGCGCCGTTACACCACCCGGGTGCTCCCGGCCGGAGTCGTACGCGGGCTGCGCGACGCGGTGCTCGGCCGCCGGGGCGGCGCGGGGCGGGCGGGCGCGATCGTCACCGGCGTGGCTGCGGCGGCGGGCGGCTACGTGGTGGGGAGCGTGCGGGCGCGTGGGGGCGGGACGACGTTCTCGTCAGGACCGATCGCGGCCGCGCCGAGCACAGGAGGTACGTCCGGGTGAACCGGCCTGTCCCCATCCTGATGTATCACGCCGTCGGACAGCGGCCGGCCAAGGCCACGTACGGACTGTCCGTCTCGCCCGACGCCTTCGCCGAGCAGATGGAGCTGCTCGGCGAGCGCGGGTTCACTCCGCTGACCACCGCACAGCTGGGGGACGCCTGGCGGGCGGGCGGACGGCCGTTGCCGCGGCAGCCGGTGCTGATCACGTTCGACGACGGCTACGAGGGCGTGCACCGGCACGCCCTCCCCGTCCTCGCCAGGCACGGCTTCGCGTCGACGCTCTTCGTCTCCACGGGCTGGCTGCGCGGCGCGCACGACGAGGGCGGCGCGCTCGACACCATGCTCGACTGGGACCAGGTGCGTGAACTGGCCGCCGCGGGCACGGAGATCGGCGGGCACACGCACACCCATCCGCAGCTCGACCAGCTCGACGACGACCGCCTCCGGTACGAGACGGTCCGCTGCCGGGACATCATCGCGGACGAACTGGGCGCTGTGCCGTTCTCCTTCGCGTATCCGTACGGCTACTCCAGCCGCCGGGTGCGCCGCACGGTCCGGGCGGCGGGCTTCGCACAGTCGCTCGCCGTGGGAAACGGCCTTGCCCTGCCCCGGCAGGGGCCGTACGCCCTGCAGCGGGTGACCGTGCGGCGCGCTACCGGCATCGAGGAGTTCGAGCGGCTGGTCGAAGGCCGCTCGATCGCGCGGAACTTCGCCAAGGAGCGTGCGCTCACCAAGGGCTACGCCATGGTGCGCGGGGTTCGCCGGGCCGCCGGGCTGATCCGCCGGGGCGGGGGTTGACGGGCGAGCCGGTCGCGCGCCGGGCGCGTCACCGGTCAAAACACCGTGCGCGTGGCGGTCCCGTGCCGGATCATGGGCACATGTCTGCCAAGCCTGAGGACGCTCTGCCGATCCGGCTCAACGTCGACGACAGCGATTCACCTTCGGACGTCGTCGACGCGCTGTTCCTCGGCCGTTTCGCGACGGGCGAGCAGCCGTACTCCCACAGCGCCACCATCGACCGCGTCAAGCCGGGGGCCACGCTGCTGCCGCCGGCGGCGTCCGTGCTGCGCTCCGCGCGCGACGACGACCGCAGCGCCATACTGGCCGAGGGGGAGGGCTGGACGCTGCTCGTCTCCCGCTGGAACCGCGGCGCGGACGTCACCGTCACCGCCGTCACCTCCGAACTCGCGGAGAAGGTCCTGGGGCAGGCGACGGACGGCGCCCACGACGAGCCGGAACCGCAGCCGGAGAACGTCACCATGGGCTTTTGGTACGTGTCGCCGCGGCGCGGTCCGCATCGCACCACCCGCCAGATCGCCGCGGGGACCTGGGAGGAGGTCCGGCCCAACTACACGGCGCCGGTGGCCGATGCGATGGACCGGCTGATGAAGGTGACGCCGGACGACATCGCGGGCCGACTGCTCCTGCTGCACGGGCCGCCCGGCACCGGGAAGACCTCGGCGCTGCGCACGCTGGCCCGCTCCTGGCGGGACTGGTGCCAGGTCGACTGCGTACTGGACCCGGAGCGGCTGTTCAACGACGTCGGCTATCTGATGGACATCGCGATCGGCGAGGACGAGGGCACGTCGAAGGGCCGCTGGCGGCTGCTTCTGCTGGAGGACTGCGACGAGCTGATCCGCGGCGAGGCCAAGCACACGGCGGGCCAGGCGCTGTCCCGGCTGCTCAACCTCACGGACGGCCTGCTGGGCCAGGGCCGCAACGTCCTGGTGGGCGTGACGACCAACGAGGACCTGGAACGCCTCCACCCGGCGGTGGTCCGCCCGGGCCGCTGCCTGGCCCGTATCGAGGTGGGCGCGCTGACCCGCAACGAGTCGGTGAACTGGCTCGGCACGGAGGAGGGCGTGGGCCGCGAGGGCGCGACACTTGCGGAGCTGTACGCCCTGCGCCGCGGCCACAGCCCGGCCTCGGTGCCGGCGCAGAACGACGGACCGGACGCGGGCCTGTATCTCTGAGAAACCCGGGAAATCAAGCCTGTCCGGCGTTTGAGGACATGCGGCCGAGATCGCACCCGTGACGAAAGGCCCCAGGCGTCAGCTCCCGTACGCCGCGCGCAACGCGTCCTGCACCGTCGACAGCGCGTCGGCACGCGTGAGGCCGAGCCGATGCGCCTGCTCGGCATACGACGCCGCGGCCGCAGCCGCCTGCCGCTCGGCCGCATCGCCCGCCGCCGCGACGAAGGTGCCGTTGCGGCCGCGCGTCTCGATCACCCCGTCCGACTCGAGCGCGCGGTACGCCTTGGCCACCGTGTTGGCCGCGAGCCCCAGCTCCTCGGCGAGCCCCCGTACAGTCGGCAGCTTGTAGCCGACGGGCAGCCGGCCCGCGCGAGCCTGCGTCGAGATCTGGGCGCGCAGCTGTTCGTACGGCGCGGTCGCCGAGTCCGTGTCAATGACGATCTTCAAGGTCACGGCTCGATTGTCCCCCACCGCCCGGCGGGCCGCCGGAAAAATGGGGGGGCGGCCGCGCCGGGCCCGCGCGTAACGTGCCGCCCCATGACCGTGATCGTCCGTGACTTCCGTGCCCATGATGCCGAGGACGCCCAAGCCGTGGCCCGGGCTCGCCGTGCCGCCATACCCTTCGAGGTGACGACCCCGGCGTCCATCCTCTTCGGCGTGCGGACCGCCAACCCCGCCAAGAAGTACCGGCTGTTGATCGCCGAGACCGACGGCGGGATCGTCGGCACGGCCCACGTCGGCATGGCGTACGACAGCGTCGAGCCCGGCCAGGCGTACGCCACCCCCCAGATCCACCCCGACCACCGCGGCCATGGCGCGGGGTCGCTGCTGCTCCGCACCGCCGAGGAGCATCTGGCGGCCGAAGGCGCGGCGAACGTGTACGCCTGGGTGATGGACGACCCCGAGTCCCGGGCCTTCGCCGAGAAGCGCGGTTACCGGCCGACCCGCCCGGCCCACTTCCAGTGTCTTGACCTGGCGAACGGCACGCTGCCCCCGCTGCCGGAGCTGCCCGCGGGCGTCGAGCTGCGTACCGCCGGTGACTTCGAGGCCGATCCGCGGCCGATGTTCCGGGCCGATGCCGAGGCCACCTCGGACGAGCCCGGCGACATCAGCACGGACTTCGACGACTACGACGACTGGATCCGCCACACCTGGAACAACCCCCTGCTGGACCGTGAGCTGACCACGGTCGTGCTGGTTGACGGCGAGGTCGCGGCCTTCACCGCCGCGCATTCGGACGGCGGCACCCGCTATATGTCCGGCATGACCGGCACGCTGCGCGCCCATCGCGCCCGGGGCTTTGCGAAGCTCGCCAAGACGGATTCGCTGCGCCGCGCCCGCGCGGCGGGCTACACGGACGCGTTCACCAGCAATGACGCCGACAATGGCCCCATGCTGGCCATCAACAAATGGTTCGGTTACGAGATCTGTGCGACGGAGGTACGTCATGTCCGCACGCTCGGTTGAGGTGGTCCTGGTCAAGGCGGGCCGGATCAAGATCCGCTACGCCGCCGAGCTGCTCGCGGACGACGGCACCCATCTGGTGGTCCGCGCGCCGTGGGCGGGCGAGGATGCGCGCGATTTCGGCTTCGTACGCTTCGAGAGCGGCGATGTGTTCACCGAGCACTACTGGCGGGACCGCTGGTACGCGGTGAAGGAGGTCCGCGCCGAAGACGGCGCGCTCAAGGGCTGGTATTGCGACATCACCCGCCCCGCCACCCTCGACGGCGACAAGCTGACCGTCGAGGACCTGGACCTGGATCTGTGGGTGTCGGCGGACGGTTCGTCGGTGCTGCGCCTGGACGAGGACGAGTTCGAGGCGAGCGGCCTCCGGGAGGCGGACCCTGAGGCGGCTGCCCACGCCGTGCGCGCTTTGGATCACTTGGAACTCCTGGCGCGGAGCGGAGAGTTCAGGACTGCGGCTGATCTGCCGTCAGATCGATGAGATGGCGCCTGCCCTGCAGCAGGCAGGTCATCTCCCAGCCCGTGCGACGGCCGAACATACCGGTGTGCGCAATCCCCAGGCGCTCGGCAAGCTCGCCGGCGTACAGGTGCACGGAGGCCTCTATCAGTGCGGCGTACGCGTCGGCGGCGTCCCGGATCCGGAGCCACGCGGTGACGAACACAGCAGCCGCGATCGGTAGTCCGGGCCACCACCACACGCCCAGCACGGCGTACAGCAAGGCCCAGGCCACGAGGGTGGTCGCACGGCCGAGCGCCTCGCGGGCGGACTCGATCTGCTGACGCGGGGCGTCGGGCAGCAGTTGCCAGAGGGACGGCCACACGGTGGCGAGATCGAGGTCGAGGTCGCGTGCAAAACGGAGCGCGACCGCATGCACCCGGTCCCCGGCCCAGGTCGGTCGGTGCGGCTCCTCCTGTGACACGCGGGTGATGGCGAGCCGTGCCGGGCCGAGCTCCGGACCGCTCTCGGATCCCCCGGCGGCCAGGAGTTCGCCTGCCCGGCGCCGTTCGTCCTCGTATGCCGTTTCGGCAGCGGTACGCCGACGGCGGCGCCGCTTCACGCGCCATCCGGCGAACGTACGCATCGGTCGGGGCCACGAGGCCCAGTCGGCGGCGAGCCACAGGCGCTCGACGAGCGAGCCGAGCGTCTGCGCCACGATGCCGACGGCGGCGGCGAGCAGCGCCACGAGCAGCAGGAGCAGGGCGAGGCGCGCACCCGCGCCCGCACCGGCCGGTGTAAGCAATGCCTCCACCTCGTGGATCAACCGGTCGAGGTCGAACGGGTGGGAGTGGCCGAGCGTCCGGGCGGTGAAGGCGGCCGCGAGGAACAGTGCCCCGGGGAGCACAAGCAGCGACAACCAGCGCTCGGCGAGGCGTTTGCCCAGCTCCGACAGGAGGCCGCCCATGTCAGCCCTTGACCCAGCGCAGCGGGCGCCCGGCCATCCGGCAGGTCGGCGGGGATGCCATGGAGCGCTCGGCCCACACCAGGCGGGCGCAGGCGCCCAGCGGGCAGAGGAAAGCGACTTCGGCACCGCTCGGGCCGGGGACGCCGGCGGGCCGGGGGTCCGTCACGGCCCGCGGCGCCGGGCCGTAGGCCCCTCGCGCGTCTGCGTCCTGGCGAACGATCCGGTCGACGGTGGCCAGCGGCACCGCCGGGTCCTCGGCCTTGTCGACGACCGCGCGCAGCAGCCGATCGAGCTCGCTGCCCCGGCCCAGGTCGTCCAGGTGTTCACGGAGTCCGTCGAGATGCTCGCAGACGTACAACAGGCCTCGCCGGACACGTGCAGATGATTCTTCCTCCGCCATCGCGACTCCCCTCCTCGCATGCCGCTGCCCAGGGCATCATGCAATGCAGGGCCTTGCCATCAGCAGCAGTTCGGGGGAACGATGCGCGATCGACTACTGACGGAGGCGGGCCGGACACTGCACGCCCTGCTGGCGGAGGACCGCCCCGCGGACGCGTCGGACGCTCCCGACGCCTCCCTGGTGAGCGACCTGGCCCGATGGGTCGCGGCGAACCCCGCGGACAAACAGGCCGCCGTCGCGCTGGGCTGGCTGTACTGGTGCCGTTACGAACTGCTCGGCGCCCAGGACGATCTCGACGACGCCGTCAGGATGCTGTCGCCGTTCTTCTTCCCGGGCGATCTGGTGCCCGACCCCCTCAAGGCGGAGATCGCTGACGCGTACGGCACCCATGTGCACAGCCAGCTGGCCGAGGTCCTGGCCACGGACGGCGACGTGGGCGAGGAGCTCTCGGGGCTCGTCCTGTGGTGCCGGTACCTGGTCGCGCACGCGGACCCGCAGGGCGAGCGAATGCCGGACCATCTGACGTCGCTCGCCGTAGCTCTGGTAGAGCGTCACCGGATTCTCGAAGACCCCGGCGACCTGCTGGAGGCCGTGAGTCTGCTGAGCCGGGCCGCACGCGACACGCCTGCCGGCAGTCCAAGCATGCCGACTGTGCAGGGCAACCTCGCCAGTGCGCTGACCCGCCGCTTCAACCTGACCGGGTCTGCCAATGATCTCCGTACCGCCTGCGAGGCCTGCGCGTCGGCCCTCGCCCTTCCCCTCGAGGACGCGCACCGTGACAGCCTCGCCGCCGCACTCGGCTCTCTCCTGACGGAACGGCTCCCGCGTGCACTGGAGGAAGAGCAGTGGGAGGAGGCGGTGGAGGCGGGCCGCATGGCCCTGGAGCGCCCGGAACTGCGCGCGTTCGGCATGGAGGGCATCGCCACGGCACTGAAGCGACGGTTCAAGCGGCGCGGCTCGTACGTCGCGGATCTGGACGAGGCCATCCGCCTTCGGGAACAACTGTTGCGCGAAGCCCCGGGCGGCCTCTCCGGCGGCCGGCACGTCCATTCGCTCCGTGATCTGGCCTACTTGTACTGGCTGCGATACCAGCACCTGGAGGGGCCGGAAGATCTGGACGCAGTGATTGACACGAACGAGCGTGCCCTGTCCTGCGCCCCCGACGATCCCGCGCCCCGTGCGGAGATGCTGAAAGATCTCGTCATCGCGCTGATGGAACGCGTGGAGCGGCGTGCCCTCACCGGCGACCGGCCCGGTCCCGACGAGCGACGCGATCTGGAGCGGATCATCACAGCGAGCCGTGCCGGCCTCGCCGTTCATGCGGACCACCCGCTTCCCTCCCGGGTCGGCACGGTCCTCGCGCACGCGCTGCCTCGGGCCCTGCGCCTGCAGTTCCGGCACACGCACCGGGTCGCAGATCTCGACGAGGCCGCTGAAACACTGCGGTCGACGACGGCGGCGCACACCGGCTCGCCGGACCAGCTGCTGGCTTACGCGACCGAGGCCGCCGAGACCCACCGGGCCCGGTACCGGGCCGGAGCGGGACTCGACGCGCTCCAGGAAGCCGTCGCCGCACGTCGACAAGCGGTGTCGGCGACCCCGGAGCCCGATCCCCAGCGTTCCGAGACCCTCGCCGGACTCGCCCTGTCGCTCGTCGCGCTGTACACACACACCGGGGATCTCGCCCAGTTGGACGAAGCGGTCGGCCATGGCCGGGAAGCCGTCAGGGCCATACCGGCGGACGCGCAGGAGGGGCCGGAGGCGGCGAACCCACTGCACGCGCTGGGCACGTCCCTGATGCAACGCGGCAGGCGCACGGGCAGCCTCGGCGATCTGAACGCCGCCGTCGAGGCTCTGCGGCGGCAGAAGTCCCTGTCAGGGACCGACCAGGCGCCCCTGCACAATCTCGGACTCGCGCTGTCGGCGCGGGCCGAGCGGACCGGTGACACCGGGGACCTCGACGAGGCCGTGGCGGTGCTGCGTGAAGCGACGGGCCCGCTCGGCGACGAGGAGGAGGCGAACCTGTTGGGAGGGCTCAGCGGTGCGCTGCTGCGGCGATATCGGGGCAGCGGCGACCGGGCTGATCTGGAGGAAGCTCTCGCGATCGGCCGCCGGGCCGCCGATGCCGTGCCGGAGGGCGATCCGGAATCGCTGTCTGCCTTCACTCCGCTCATCGCCGCGCTGCTGGACGAACATCAACGCGGCCCGGGCCGGGTGGACATCGACGAACTCGTAGCCCTGTGCCGACGCCTCGTCGATGTCGCCCCGCCCGACCACGCCGCGCTCGGGCTGTTCCGACACAACCTGGGCGCCGCGCTCAAGGCTCAGGCGGACGTGCTCGATGCCGAGAACGAGGTCCTGGCGATGGCCGCCGCGGCGGGCATGACTGGCGGGATCTCCGGCAACGCCTTGGACGCGTTCGGCGCCCTGACTCAGGCGGTCCGCAGCGAGGTGCTCCCGCCGTCCCAGCGGATCAACTCGGCCCGTGACGCGGCGGTTCTCGTCGCGCCGATGGAGACCGCGTGGGCTCAGGAGCTGCTGGAGTACGCCGTCGGACTGATCCCGCTCGTCGCCCCGAGCCGCATCGAGCGGGCTGATCAGCAGCACGCGTTGAAGGATCTCTCCGAGCTCGTCACCCTGACCGCCGCCGCGGCTCTGGACGCGGGCTCGCAACCGCATCCGGACCCGCAGTACCCGGGGATGCCGCTGCTCCCGCACAGCGCCGACCGCAGCCTGCGGACCCTGGAGCAGGGCCGTGCGGTTCTCCTCGGCCAGATGCTCGAGACTCGCGGCGACGACGTTTCGGAGTTGCGGCGCCTCCACCCCGACCTCGCCAAGCGTTTCGTCAAGCTGCGGAGCCTGATCGACAGCGAGGCGGCCCCGCCGGGCGAAGCAATGGAGTATGGCTCGGACGAGCGGCCGCGCGCCGCCACCGAACTCGCCGCCACCATCGAGGAAATCCGCCGCCTGGAGGGCTTCGGCTCCTTCGCGCGCCCGCCCAAGGCCGAGGACCTCGTCGCCGAGGCAGTCTCGGGCCCGATCGTGGTATTCAACTGCCACCCGGGGCGCAGCGATGCCCTGCTGGTCACGGCGGCGGGCATCCGGCATCTTCCACTGCCGGGGCTGTCATACGACGAACTGTCGCAGCAGGCCGATCTGTTCCACCGTACGCTGCCGGTCATCGACAATCCGGACAGCTCCTGGCGCGAGCAGCGCGCCGCGCAGGGGACACTGAGCAGGACTCTCGGCTGGCTGTGGGACGTGGCCGCCGAACCCGTCCTGTTGGCTCTCGGCATCGGCCCCCGCGTCGCAGGCGATGACGAACCTCCTCGGGTGTGGTGGTCGCCGGGTGGGCTGCTCGGCGCTCTCCCTCTGCATGCCGCGGGGCACCATGCGGAGTCCGTGGCGAAGGGCCTGGACCGTACCGTCATGGATCGCGTCGTCTCCTCCTACACACCGACAGTCCGCGCGCTCCGGCATGCCAGGCGGGCACGGCCGGTCACCGGGGAGGTGCCGGAGGAGCGGTCGCTGATCGTCGCGATGCCATTCACACCTGGGGCCCCACCGCTCGCCGGTACCGCTGAGGAGGTGGCCGCGGTCGCGGCCCACCTGCCGAACGCCGCGTTGCTCACCGGCCCCGAGGACGGGGTCCTGGCTCCGGGCGCCACCGCGCCGACCAGGGACGCGGTGCTGGCGGGGCTCTCCGAGGTGTCGGCGGTCCATCTGGCCTGCCACGCTCACACCGATCCGGTCGACCCGTCCGGCAGCCGACTGCTGTTGTGGGACCACGAGACGGCACCGCTGACGGTGGCGGGGGTCGCCTCGGTCACATTGGACCGCGCACAGCTCGCCTATCTCTCGGCATGCCGGACGACCTTCACCGCCGCGGCCGACCTGCTGGACGAGGCCATCCATCTGACGAGCGCGTTCCAGCTGGCCGGGTTCCGGCATGTGGTCGGCACGCTGTGGGAGGTGGACGACGTGGTGGCGGGGCGGATCGCGGGCTCCTTCTACGAGTCCCTACAGGGTCCCCGTGGTCTCGACTACGCACGGTCAGCGGCCGCACTGCGGGCGTCAGTCCTGGCCGTACGAGACGATTTCCCCCGTACGCCCTCACTGTGGGCCGGACATCTGCACGCAGGCGCCTGACGATATGTCAACCGACAAGCCACTTTCGGTGGTGGATGCGGCGGGGCGTCCGGGTGGACCGTCATCGAGTCCAGGAAGAGGTGACCGGCCCCCGGGACCAGGACGCTGACGCCCTGCCACCGGGTCGCCGGCCACGAACACCCTCCCCCTACCTTCGGTGGGGGGGGACCCCCACGCCGCCACCTCGGGCCGCGTGGTCCGCCTCCATCGGGGGCGGGCACGACGCCGATTCTTCCGGTGTAGTGGTGGTAGGCCGCGTCGGTCACGGCCTTCACCGCGGGCACATCGGCTGCGGCGGCGGGGAGGACGTCGTCGGTCATGCCGACACGTTACGGCGGCGCGTGATCACCTGCTTCAGCCAGGGCCAGGCCAGCAGGACCACGATCACGGCGTACACCGTCACCGAGAACGGCGTGTTGAACAGGCCGGTCACGCTTCCGTCGCTGATCTGGAGCGCACGGCGCAGCTGCTGTTCCGCGGCCGGGCCGAGGATGACACCGATCACCGCCGGCAGCACAGGAAGTCCGTACCGCCGCATGCCGAAGCCGATCAGACCGATGATCAGCAGGATCACCAGG
The DNA here is from genome assembly GCF_044389785.1 of Streptomyces sp. NPDC019443. NCBI lineage: Bacteria > Bacillati > Actinomycetota > Actinomycetes > Kitasatosporales > Streptomycetaceae > Streptomyces > Streptomyces sp. NPDC019443. Next base: position 103,827 of record NZ_JBIRYJ010000007.1, on the reverse strand, counting down.
TCGAGCGCCTCGCCGCCGACCGCGTACGCGCCGACCGCGGCGAAGAACATGATTCCGGCGTAGAGGTACGGGCGCGGGATGCGCAGCAGCTTCGCCCAGACCGGCGCCAGCGGCAGGTTCAGCGCGAGCAGCAGCACCATGCCGACGAAGAGCGAGGCGATCAGGCCCCACACCAGGTCCGGCTCGCGCTCGAACAGCAGCGGCCCGGGCTGGATTCCGTACTGCTGGAAGGCGGCCAGCATCACGGCCGCGACGGCGGTCGTCGGCAGGCCGAGCGTGAGCATCGAGACCAGCGTGCCCGCGGCCGATGCCGAGGCCGCCGACTCCGGCCCCGCCACGCCTTCGATGGCTCCCTTTCCGAACTCCTCCCTGTGCTTGGACAGCCTCTTCTCGGTGACGTACGACAGGAACGTCGGGATCTCCGCGCCGCCGGCCGGGATCGCGCCGAACGGGAAGCCGATTGCGGGCCCGCGCAGCCAGGACTTCCAGGTGCGCCTGACGTCGGACTTGCCGAGCCAGGGCCGGCCGACCGGGATGGGTTCGCCGCTGCTGCGCCGCAGATGGGCCGCGACCCACAGCGCCTCGCCGATCGCGAAGAGACCGACCGCGACGATGACGACGTCGATGCCGTCGGCGAGCTGGAGCGAGCCGAAGGTGAGCCGCTGCTGGCCCGTCATCTGGTCCAGGCCGACGAGCCCGAGGGTGAGCCCGATCAGCAGGGACGCCAGCCCGCGAATACGTGACGAACCAAGTACGGACGTCACCGCGATAAAGGCCAGGACCATGATCGCGAAGTAGTCGGGCGCACCGATGTCGACGGCCAGTTCGGCGACGGTCGGGGCCAGCACGACCAGCAGGATGGTGCCGATCATGCCGCCGGCGAAGTGACCGACGGCGGCGGCCGCGAGGGCTTGTGCGCCGCGTCCGGCTTTCGCCATCGGATTGCCTTCGAGGGCGGCGACCACGGCCGCGCTCTCGCCGGGGGTGTTGAGCAGGATCGATGTGGTGGAGCCGCCGAACATCGCTCCGTAGTAGATGCCGGCGAACATGATGAACGCGCCGGTGGGTTCAAGGCCGTACGTCACCGGCAGCAGGAGCGCCACCGCCATCGCGGGGCCGATTCCGGGCAGTACGCCGATCGCGGTGCCGAGCAGCACGCCTATCGCCGCCCAGAGCAGATTGACCGGGGTCAGCGCGGTGCCGAAGCCGTCGAGGAGTGAGTTGAGAGAGTCCATCGGCTAAAGCACTCCCATCAGCGGGCCACCCGGCAGCGGAACACCGAGCAGGTTGTTGAAGACGAAGTAGGTGACCAGGGAGAGGACCGCGGCGATCAGCGGGTCGCGGTGGAGGTGGCGGCTGCCGAGTGCGAAGGCCGCGCCCCAGAAGAGCAGGGCTCCGGCGATCGGGAAGCCGACCGGGCCTATGAGCACGGCGAAGGCGAGGAAGACGCCCGCGAGGAGCAGCACCGTACGCCAGTCGCTCGGCTCGCTGAGGTCGATGTCCTCGCCGCCCTCGGCCTCGCCGCGGCCGCCGCGCAGTACGTCGACGGCGAGCAGTACGGCGACGAGCAGCAGGCCGATGCCGACGACGACGGGGACGGTCTTGGGCCCGATGGGCCCGCGCTGTGCGATGTCGACGTCCATCGTCAGCGCGTCCGTCAGGACGAGCACGCCGATGACGAACAGCAGGGCGCTGACGCCGAGTTCGGAGTACTCGCGCAACCATTCCTGCCAGGGGCGGCGCGGGGCGGGGGTTTCGGTCTCTGCTTCCGTCTCTGTCGTCACAGCCCGAGCTCCTTCAGCACCGAGTCCACGCTCTTGTCCTGCTCGTCGAGGAAGTCACCGAACTTGTCGCCGGTGAGGAAGGCGTCGTCCCAGCCGTTCTTCTTCAGCGACTCCTTCCACTGGGGGGAGTCGTGCAGCTTCTCGAGGAGGCCGATGAGCTTGTCGCGCTCGGCGTCGGAGAGGCCGGGCGGGGCGACGACGCCGCGCCAGTTGGTGAAGTCCGTGTCGAGTCCGGACTCGCGCAGGGTGGGGGCGTCGAGGCCCGGGACCCGCTCGGGGCCGGTGACCGCGAGCAGCCGGAGCTCGCCCGACTTGATCTGGTCGAGGTACTCGCCGACGCCGGAGACGCCGAAGGCGACCTTGTTGCCGAGGATGGAGGCGAGGAGCTCGCCGCCGCCGTCGAAGGGGATGTAGTTGACGGTCTTGGGCGCGATCCCGGCGGCCTGCGCCATCAGCATGGGCGCGAGGTGGTCGGGCCCGCCGGGCGAGGACCCGCCGCCGACCGGCAGCTTGCCGGGGTTCTTCTTCCAGGCCGCGAGCAGATCCTGGATGGTCTCGTACGGGGAGTCCTTGCTGACGACCACGATGTCCTGCTCCTCGGTGAGCCGGGCGATCGGGGTGGTGTCGGCGAGCGTCTTGGGCGACTTGTTGGTGTGTACGGCGCCGACGACGCCGAGGCCCATGGACATGGCGAGCCTGCCGTTGCCGTGCTCGCCGACGAGACGGGCCAGACCGACGGTGCCGCCGGCGCCCGGCAGGTTGAACACCTCGATGTTGTGGGTGAGCTCGGCGTCCTCGGCGTTCTTGGCGGCCGTACGGGCGGTGATGTCGTAGCCGCCGCCGGGCGTGTTGGGGACCATGAAGCGCAGGCCGGGGATCTGCGTGCCGGTGTCGGAACCGCTGCCTGCGGTGAGCAGCGGCGGCCCCACGAGCACCAGCAACGCCGCCCCGAGCAGGGCGAGGGGAGTGCGCAATCGCACGCGAGCCGCCTTTCGAAGGAGAGTAAGGAACGTGTGAAGTGGCCCACATGTTGCCTGCGCGTTAAGAAGCTGTCTCTCTTCCGGAATCAACGGACGTTGTGGTCGTTGTGGTCGCGGCCTAGCGTGTCGGCGTGACGAGTGTGCTGGTGGTGGACGACGACTTCATGGTCGCCAAGCTGCACAGCCGCTATGTGTCCGCGACGGAGGGCTTCACGGTCGTCGGGGTGGCGCACAGCGGCGCCGAAGCGCTGCGCGCGGCGGAGCGGCTTCGGCCCGATCTCGTACTGCTGGACATCTATCTGCCCGACATGGACGGGATCGGCGTCCTGCGGGAATTGCGTGCGGCAGAGGAGCGTGACGGGCGTGCTTCCGTGGACGCCCTGTTCATCACGGCCGCGCGGGATGCGGGCCTTGTGCGGGCGGCACTGCGCGCGGGCGCCCTCCACTACCTGATCAAGCCCTTCACCCAGGCGGCGCTGCAGGAACAACTGCGCCACGTGGCCTCGCTCCGCTCCCGCTTCGACCGGCTGGGCGAGGCCCGTCAGGAGGACGTCGACCAGATCTTCGGCACCCGCCCGCCGGGGTCGCGCGAACTCCCCAAGGGCCTGGCGGCCCACACCGCGGAACTGGTGGAACGGATCCTTCGGGAGCACCCGGGCGAGGACCTGTCGGCCTCGGAGTGCGCGGAGGCGGGCTCCCTGTCCAGAGTCAGCGCTCGCCGGTACCTGGAGTACTTCGCGGAGACGGGGCGGGTGGAGGTGACGCTGCGGTACGGGGGGACGGGGCGGCCGGAGCGGCGGTACCGGCGGATCGGCTGAGGTGGCCCGGGGCGGGCCACAGCCACCGGGTGGTCCCTCGCATCACATGCGAGAGCATGTCCATGTCCATGGGCACGAAGTCTTGGAGGGGGCATCGCAGTGGCTGGAGAACTCTGGGCATCGGTCTTGTCGCTCAGTGGTGTTGTGCTCGGCAGTGGGCTGACGGCGTTCGCACAGCGCGCCACCCAGCGGTCCGCCGAGAGAACGGAAGAACGGAAGCAGGCTGCCGCCACCGCAGAGGCTCGCCGGGCAGAGCAGTTGCAGGCGATCAAGGAGTTCATCGCGTGCGCCCAGGCGGCCGAACGAGCCGCCTATCGCCGTCCCGAACCGTGGGGTGACGACGAGGAAGGCTGGATGACACAGACCCAGCCCATCATGACCGCGCTGTGGACCGCGGAGCGGACGCTCATGCTGCTCTGCGACGAGGCCGTGCAGGACCCCGTCCACGTCTACGGCCGTGCGCTCAACCAGGCAGTGTGGCGAGACATCGGCGACACCGAGGTGAACGAGCACCTCGAGACGCCCAAGGCCACATTCATGGCGGCAGCGCGCACCAGTCTCGCCTCCCGCTGAACGGCCTGGGCGCGGTCGGGTCAGGTGACCCGGTCGGGCGCGGTCGGGTCAGGGTGACCCGGTCGGCGTGGGGTGGCTGACCCGGAGCTTCGACTGGCCGTGCGGCAGTCGCTCCCAGTCGTCCATGAAGCAGGCGACGAGACCGTGCTTCTCGGCCAGCCGGATCAGCGTCTCCGTGCGGTAGTAGAAGTCCTCGCCAAGCACCTGGTGCTCGCTGCCTTCGGTGCGGTCGTAGGTGAAGTCGAAAAAGCCGCCGGGGGCCAGCACCCGTCCGACGTGCGAGAGGCATTCGTCGATGACCTCCAGCGGTGAGTGCGAGAACACGCTGTGCGCGTGCACCACCGTGAACCAGGCATCGGGAAGGAAGTCCAGCGTCAGGTTGTCGACGGGTGTCAGATACGGCATCTTGTCCTGGAGGCCGTACTGGACCAGGGTCTTCTTGGCCTCGATGAGGATGTCGGGCGAGATGTCGATCCCGACATAATGGCCGGGCTCCAGATGCTCGATGAACCGCCACCCGGCCCGCAGGTTGCCGCACCCGATCTCCAGCATCCGGTCCTGCGGTTTCAGGCCGTGTCGCACCAGGTAGTCGTACTGCAGCTGTCCGATGGCCATCCAGCGGTCGCGCGACGGACCGCCGCCGACCGCCGCCTCCGGACTTCTCGCCGTGTCCGACGCCATCACCGCCCGGTAGTACGCGATGTGACTCCCGCGGTGCCGGAACCGGAGCCAGCCGTCCCGGCCCGCTCGTCGCAGGTAGGGCAGCACGCGCTGGGGATACCGCAGCGCGTAGCGCACCTTGTGCCCCAGCCGTGAACGGTTCCTCGCCAGGCGCGGAGTGGGTGTCTTCTGCATGACGGCCTCCCGTGCCATCCGTGGGCTGCCCCCTGCGCGGATGCTAACCACGCGGGACCTGACGCGCTTCCCCCGCCGCCTGCCCTCGTTCTCCTGCCCGTACCCCTGCCCGTACCCCTGCCTGTACTCCTGCCCCTACGCCGCGCGTCCGCGCGCACGACGCCGCACGGCCTGCCGGGCCCGCCCGGGAAACCGCTGTCTCACTCGTTCGGGAAAGCCGTTCGGCCGAGTGCCGCGCCGACGTGGTGCGTCGCCGCTGTCATACCCGATGAGGGGGTGCGGCGGTGGTGCACGGCTGCCGGACCCCCGCGGCCGCAGGCCGGCGAACCGCGTCCGCCCGCATTTCTTCCGCGTTGACAGGCGACTACCGGCTGGTTGTAATGGTGCGCGTGTCGCGTGGCGCCGGCCAAAGAGCAGTGGGCAGGCCGGTGATCGGGCGGACACCATTCACCAAGGGGCCATGCCATGAGTTCACACTCAGCGATCTGCGCCTGACGTAAACGCGTCCGCGCGTCGTCCCTTGTCCTCCGTGGTGCCCTGCACCGCCGTGTGACGTCAGTACGCCTTGCCTCCCGAGCCTCCGACGGCCGCCGCATCCCGGCGACCGTCCACCGCTCCACGGCTCCGCGTGCTCGATCGACTATCGATTTCCGTCTCCGGGCGAGGGCTCGCGCGCGGTCACTTCGCGCTGAGCACATCACCGTCACCACCATCACCGCGGTCATCCACCATCGCCGCGGACCACACTCTTCACCTGGAGATTCGACACCGTATGCCCACGTCCTTCAATCAATCCGTCATCGAGGAGTTCCGAGCCAACGGGGGAAAGGTCGGTGGTCCCTTCGAGGGCGGCGACCTCCTTCTGCTGACCACCACCGGCGCGAAGTCGGGGAAACAGCACACCACTCCCCTCGGCTACGTCCGCGACAGCGACCTCCTGCTGGTCGTCGGGTCCAACCTCGGCGCGCCAAGTCATCCCGCCTGGTACCACAACGTGCTCGCCCATCCCCAGGTGCAGGTGGAGATCGGCACCGAGTCGTTCGCAGCGATCGCCGTCCCCGCCGAGTGCGCTCGGCGCGAGCGGCTGTTCGCGCACGTGGTGCGCGCGGTGCCCGGATACGGCGACTACCAGACCCGGACCAGCCGAGTCCTGCCGGTCGTGGCGCTGGAGCGGGCCGAGCCCGAGGGGGGTGCACGTCCCCGCGAGGTCAACAACCTCGCCGACAAGCTGCTGGAGGTCCACACCTGGCTGCGCTCGCAGTTGCGGCACGTGCGCGCCGAGGCCGACGCCCACTTCGCCGCGCAGGCGGCCCACCACGGCTCCGACGAACCGCCGGCGCCAGGGCTCGGCCTGCAGATCCGGCAGCACTGCCTCGCGTTCTGCCAGTCCCTGGAGTTCCACCACACCAGCGAGGACGGGCACCTGTTCCCCGCGATCGCGAGCCACCACCCTCACCTGCGCGACGCCATCGACCGGCTCCGCGACGAACACCGGACGGTCACCCGCGTCCAGGGCGAACTCCTCGCCCTGCTGGCCGACATCGGCACCGCTGACCCGCGGCGCTTCCGCACGGAGCTGGACCGGATGTCGCAGGAACTGACGGCGCACCTCGACTACGAGGAGGAGTCGCTTCTTCCCGTGCTGGCGGAGATCCCGTGGCCCCCGGCACCGCCGGTACCCGACACGGCGGAAAGCGCCACCACCTGACGGGTGACCACGGGAGGGCGGTGGCGGACCCCGGCCCGTCACCGCGCTCCCCCACTCTGCGGGTACCGCCCGCCGCAGGGTCTGGTAGCCGTCCGCGAGCCGCCCCTGGTGACTGTAAGCGCGGGTGGCCTTCCCCCAAAGGGGCGGCCCGTCGCTCGGGCACGGGGATGTGGCCCCTGAGCAGGCCGGTCAGGCCGGGCCCGCGCGTACCGCGGGGCGAGCCGCCGCAGGGCGGGCATGCCCCCGATGCCGGGGACGGCCGACAGTGCGGTGGCCGTCCGGTCCGGGCCGTCAGGCGTCAGCGGCGCGGTGACCGGTGACCCTGGTGGAGGGCAGCCGGCCGGCCTTGGCTGTGCCGGTCAGTTCGTCGCCGTGGACAGCGACGTCGAAGGCCAGGTTGAGGCGCATCGGCTTGGTGATCGACTGCCTCCAGGTCAGCCGGTCGGCGTGGAGCGTGAGATCGGACAGCGGGACCTCCTCCGCCTCACCCGTGGCGACGCCGCGCAGCGCGCCGTCCTCGGTGAAGAGCCGCAGTACGGCCTGCTGCTTGCCGATCGGGGTGGCGATGACGATGTTCCAGGTACCTTCGACAGACATGGGGTGCGCTTTCTCGAGTGCTCGGGAGCCGGGCGTTCAGGGGGTGGACGTCAGAAGCCGACGGGGACCGGGCCGGTGGCGCGCCAGACGGTGCCCCGGCGCTCGTGCGCGAAGAGCTGCTCGACGGCGTGGGCGATGCGGGGGCCTAGTTCGCGCTCCAGCAGGTACAGGCCGAGGTCCAGGCCGGAGGTGACGCCCGCGCCGGTCACCAGGTCGCCGTCGTCCACGACGCGCGCGTCGATCGCGACCACGCCGGTGGCGTCCAGCAGGTCCAGGCCCAGGTGGTTGGTGGTCGCGTGCCGGCCCTCGATCAGCCCGGCCATGGCGAGGATCGTGGAGCCTCCGCAGACGGTGGTCATGGTCAGGCCCGGACGGTCGAGGGCCTCCTTGAGCAGGGCCGGCAGTCCGGTCTGCAGCGAACGGCCGAGCAGGGCGGGGATGGAGTCCTCGTTCCCCGGGGCGTCAGGGTCGGAGGGGTCGCCGAGGGGGCCCACCGCTCCCGGCACGAGAACCAGGTCCGCGCGTTGCGGGTCGAGTGTGGCTGTGGCTCGCAGCGAGAGCAGTCCCGAGCCGCTGGGCACCTCGCGCGGACCCTCGGCCGAGACCAGCTCGACCTGCAGCGCGCCCGGCGCGGCCATCCCTCCGGCGAACAGCACCTCGTAGGGGGCGATGACGTCCAGCGGGTCGAATCCGTCGAACAGCACGATCTGACACAGCATCGGGGAGTAGTCCCTTTCCATGGGAGAAGCGGCCCTTGGCGGGGCGCAGACACCGACGCTAGTCACAGTCGACACCGCTCAGTAGAGGCTGAATCGACATACCCCAACGGATTCTGGCCAACTGAGCCTGAGGGCATCTGACCAGCGCAAGAGATGCAGATGGCGTGATGAATCGGTTCACGAGAACCTGGCGTCCTTCTGTAGTTGAGCCATGTATACCCGGCTGTCCTCGCCCTGGACGGAGTCATCCCCTTCGACCTGTCCACCCCGATCGGGGTGTGTCGGACGAACGCGGGTCCCCGACGGGCGCCCCGAGCCGATCCCCGTTCCGTCACTGGACAAGCGCGCACGGCCCCGCTTCCTGAGCCCCTCCTTACCCCCTCCTTAAAGCGACCATAAGGATCGTCATCACCCCCTCCCAGCAGGCGATTTCGCGGTTGCGAGCGGCTAGCTTGCTGATCGCCGGGGCCGGTTCGAGCGGTCGGCGCTGCGGTCCTACGGGGGGCCGCGCCGCCCGATCGAGCCTGCCCCGGGACCCCCCATATGCCCGCTCTTGAAGGAGTACGTCACCATGACCGCTCGCCGTAAGGTCACCTCGGTCGCCGCCCTCGGGTTCGCGCCGCTCGCGCTCGCCGGGCTTGCTGCCGCGCCGGCCGTCGCGCACGGGTCGATGACGGACCCGGTCAGCCGGGTGTCCGCCTGCTTCGCCGAGGGGCCGGAGAGTCCGGATTCAGCGGCGTGCAAGGCGGCGGTCGCGGCCAGCGGTACGCAGGCCTTCTACGACTGGAACGAAGTCAACATCGCCAACGCCGCCGGAAACCACCAGCAGTTGATCCCGGACGGGAAGCTGTGCAGCGCGGGCCGCGACAAGTACAAGGGTCTCGACCTGCCCCGCGCCGACTGGCCGTCCTCCAAGCTCGCGTCCGGCAACCGCACCTTCCGCTACAAGGCGACCGCCCCGCACAAGGGTTCCTTCGAGCTGTACCTCACCAAGGACGGCTACGACCCGACCAAGCCCCTCAAGTGGTCGGACCTGGAGGAGAAGCCGTTCGCGAAGGTCACCAACCCCACGCTGCAGAACGGTGAGTACGTCTTCGACGGCGTCGTCCCGAACAAGTCCGGCCGGCACCTCATCTACTCGATCTGGCAGCGCTCGGACTCCCCCGAGGCCTTCTACACCTGCTCCGACGTGGTCTTCGGGCAGGACAACGGCGGCGGTGCGCCCGCCCCGACCGCCTCCGCGCCCTCCGAGAAGGACATCGCGGACGGCGCGGGCAAGTCCACCGTCGATCACGGTGGTCACGGTGGCGATCACGCGGAGGCGACCGACGCGGCTGCGGCCGACAAGCCTGCCGAGAAGCCCGCCGACAACAACGCCGACAACAACGCTCCCGAAGCGAACAGCGTCGCCAAGCCCGCCGCCGCCCCGAACCCCGCCGACGACAACCTCGCCGAGACCGGCGGCGACGGCAACACCCCGTACATGGCGATCGGCGGCGCCGCCGCCCTCGCCATCGGCGCCGCGGCGATGTTCGGCACGGCCCGCCGCAGGGCGACCGCCGGCGCGCGTCACAGCCGCTGACGTATACGACGAGAGGCAGGGCTGCGGCCCGCTCCCCCGAAAGGGAGCGGGCCGCAGTCGCGCTTTTCTCAGTCGAATACCGACGCGCACGTCGTCGGCGTCGCATGCGCCGGATCCAGTGCGTTCGTCACCTCGTGGTACGCGATCCGGTCGAACAGCCCTATCGCCACATGCTCCGACAGGTCGACCGCGCACAAGGCCTGGAGCAGCACATTCTGTACGCCCGGACCCACCAGGTACTGCGAGCGGTACGGCGTGACCACCTCGTCGTAGCGAGTGGCGATGACCGTGTAGCGCACGCCGGGCACAGTGTCGCCGCCCGCGTTGAGCTTGGTGAGGAAGGCGGAGCCGGCCATCTGGTCGGCCAGCCCCGGAGTGGCGGCGCTGAGCAGATCCTCGGCGCCAGGGAAGTACGGCAGCAGCTTGGTAAGACCGTTCAGCGTGGTGCCGTGGTTGTCGGGTGCGAGGCCGATCAGCGCGTTCACCTTGTCGGCCCCGCCCAGGAACTTGAGGTAGTGGCGCGGCATCATGCCGCCCTGGGAGTGGCCGACGAGGTCCACTTCGGATGCGCCGGTCGCGGCGAGCACCTTGTCGACGTACGTGTCGAGTTGCTCGGCCGACTTGTCGATCGGGCCGAGGCCGTGGAAGAAGGGCACGCCGGGAAGTTGCCCGTAGTCGAGGGAGAAGACGCAGTAGCCGCGTCTGACCAGGTACGGGGCGAGGGCGAGCCAGTTGTCGACGGAGTTCCCTAAGGTTCCGTGGACGAGGACGACGGGGCGGGGGTGGGCGGCGGAGGGTTTGCAGGAGTAGTTGTTCCAGCCGCTGCGGGGCGCTGGGTCGGCGTTCGCGACGGCAGGGGTGAGGGCGACAGACACGGCCAACAGCAGGGCGGCGACCGGTCTGAGGGCACGTTTCCAGGGCAGCATCGGGCAGTCTCCTTGCGGCTCAAGGGAGTAGCGATGGCTGGATTTGTGGTGCTCAAGCCAACTTACGCACGAGTAACCAAAGATTGGAAGTTACGCATCGGTAAAAACTGACCCCTGGTCAACGCATAGACGCTATGCGGCGAGTGAGCCCGGAACCACCGCCCGCGGCCCGAACTTAGCCCGCGCCCGGTCCGCCACCGCCTCGATCCTGCGCGCCCGCTCGTCCGCCGGGTCGGACGTCAGCTGCCGGGCGGCCCGTTCGACCGGCGTCAGGTCCTCGGCACGCAGCGACAGGCTCCGCACCCGGGCACGCTGCAGGCCGAGCGACTCATGAATCCGGTACGCGACACCAGTGAGCGCCGCGGAGTGGGCGGTCGGCTCGCGCAGGGTGCGCACCCGCGTGGTCGTGGACCGGTCGGCGTACCGCACGGTGAGGGTCAGGGAGCGGCACACCTGACCCTCGGCGCGCATCCTCAGCCCCAGTTCCTCGGCGATCGAGAGCAGCGCTCTGCGGTGCCGTACGGGGTCCAACTCGTCCCGGTTGAAAGCACGTTCGGCGGCGATCGAGCGGGCTGCGGCGTTCGGGACGACCGGCGTGCGGTCGATGCCGTGCGCCCGCTCCCACAGCTCGCGCCCGGCCCGCGCGCCGACGATCCGCTGGAGCACGGCGAGCGGCGCTTCGGCCACGCGGCCGACACAGTCGAAGCCGTACGCGCACAGCGTGCGGGCCGTCACCGTCCCGACGCCGTCCAGCGCGGCGACCGGCTTGTCGGCCAGGAAACCGGCCGTCCCGTCCTCGGTCACCACCAGGGTCGGTGCAGCATCAGGTCGCAGACCCCTCGACCGGTCGCGGGTGCGCCGGGGTGGACCGGATCGCGCGTGAGTGCGGACTCGTTCCTGCGGCTCTGTTCCCTGTGCTCGACCGGTTGGCGGCATCCCTCATCTCCTGGAGCGTGGCCCTCGCCGCAGGAGATCTGTGCTGGGAGCTGCCACCGAACGGCGATCCGCGTCAGCGGGCAGACGACCGATCCGACGCCGCCGTAAGTCCCGGCTGACACGACCGATCCGAGAGTCGTTCTCATTACGGAAAGTGGCGTTCGTGCGGCACGCCGTCACCCATCCGTCCGCCTATGAGTCGCTGAATGACTGCGGCGCGGTGCGTACCACAGGGTCGATTTCCCCCAACTGCTCTCCCCGGCCGAGGAGGTGACGGGTGGCATCTGTTCCGGCCACTGCTCAACTCACCAATGAATCGTTTACGTGTTCGAATCTGGTCGCTGACCGGGGCTGATGGGGCTAGAGTAATCGAACGAGCGTACGATGAACATATCGGGCGTATGGCTGAAAAGGGGTGGAGTGATGGAGGTGTGGCATGGCGGGCTTCGCCCATCTTCACGTCGCGTCCGGTTACTCCGCTCGCTACGGTGCCGCCCATCCGGAGCACCTTGCTCGAAGGGCGGCCGAGCGGGGCATGGCGGCGCTCACGCTCACCGACCGGGACACGGTCACCGGGGCCGTCCGGTTCGCGCAGGCATGCGCTGGAACCGGGGTCCGGCCGATCTTCGGTGTCGATCTGGCGGTGGAGGCCCTTGCACCCCCGCCGCCCGACCGGCGGCGCCGCACTCCGGCGCGCGGTGGCGCGCACGTCGTCGAGCCGCCGCTGCGGTTCGTGCTGCTCGCTCAGAACCGGGAGGGATGGGCGCGGCTGTGTCGCATCACGTCGGCTGCCCATGTCGGTGCCGTATCCGGTACGCCGCCGGTGGTGCCGTGGGAGGCGCTGCGCAAGTACGGCGGCCCAGGGCTGACGGTGTTGCTCGGGCCACTCTCGGAGCCGGTGCGGGCACTGTCGGTGGGCCGGGAAGACGTCGCGGTGAAGCTGCTGGCGCCGTGGCGGGAGATCTTCGGGAGGGGAGTCCGGCTGGAGGTCGTTGCGCAGAAACGTTTCTGCATGGGTCCGGGATCCCTGCGCCTGGCTGCCCGCACCCTGGCGCTGGCCGACCACACCCGCACCACCGCGGTGCTCTCCAACGCCGTCCGCTACGCCGACCCCGACCAGCACCGCCTCGCCGACGTCCTGGACGCCGCACGGCTGCTGCGCCCGATCGACCGACGCCACCTGGACAGCGGGCAACGTTGGCTCAAGGACGAAAAAGCGATGATGGTCATCGCGCAGATGGTCGCCGAGTGCGCAGGAGCGGACGTCCGGCGGGCACGCCGCCTGATGGCGGACACCGCCGCCACGGCGGCCGCGTGCACCGTCGACACCGCAGCGGACCTCGGGCTGGGCACGCCGCACTTCCCGGAACCGTCGCTCTTCGGTGCCGAGCCCGGAACGGGCGGAGCCGCACAGTTGCTGCGTCGGCAGTGCGAGGCGGGCATGACCCGACGTGGCCTCGACCGCGACCGGGTGGCGCTCGACCGGCTGGACGAAGAACTCAACGTGATCTCCAAGCTGGACTACGACTCGTACTTCCTCGCCGTCGGCCAAGTGGTGGCCGACATCCGGGCCAAGGGCATCCGGGTCGCGGCCCGCGGCTCGGGCGCCGGGTCGATGGTCTGCCACGCGCTGGGCATCGCCACGGCCAACCCGCTCGACCACCGCCTGCTGTTCGAACGCTTCCTGAGCGTGCGCCGGGCGTCGCTGCCCGACATCGACATCGACGTGGAATCCGCCCGACGGCTGGAGTGCTACGACGCGATCTTCGACCGGTTCGGCAAGGAACGGGTGGCGGTCACCGCGATGCCCGAAACCTACCGGGCCCGCCGGGCCCTGCGGGACACCGGCCTCGCCCTCGGAATCGCGCCGGCAGAGGTCGACCGGATCGCCAAGAGCTTCCCGCACCTGCGGGCCGCCGACATCACCGGCGCGCTCGCCGAACTGCCCGAACTGCGGCAACTGGCGGCCGAGGCGCACCGGTACGGGCCGCTGTGGGAGCTTGCCGAGGGCCTCGACTCCTTGGTCTACGGCATGGCCATGCACCCCTGCGGCGTGGTCATCAGCGACGCGACCCTCCTGGACCGGCTGCCGGTACAGCCAACGCCGCAGGGCGACTACCCCATGGCCATGGCGGCAAAGGAGGAGATCGAGGCGCTGGGCAATATCAAGCTGGATGTTCTGGGCGTGCGGATGCAGTCCGCAATGGCCCACGCCGTCACCGAGATCGAACGGACAACTGATAACCGCATCGACTTGGACGACCCACAGCAGGTGCCACTCGATGACGTCTTCGCGTTCAAACTCATCCAGGAGAGTCAGACCCTGGGCCTGTTTCAATTGGAGTCACCTGGACAACAAGATCTTTTGTCCCGGCTGCAGCCCCGCGACCCGCAGGACGTCATCGCCGACATCAGCCTCTTCCGTCCCGGACCGGTCGCCGGCGGCATGCCCGAGCGGTACATCGCCGCACGCCATGGTGGTGCACCGTCGTATGCCCACCCGGATCTCGAGCCGGTGCTCGCCGACACCTACGGCGTGACCATCTGGCACGAGCAGATCATCGAGACCTTCTCGGTGATGACCGGCTGCGACCGTGCGCTGGCGGAGATCGCCCGGCGCGCGCTCGGTGACAAGGACCGGCTGCCCAGGATCAAGGACTGGTTCGAGCGGCTGGCAAGCGCGCGTGGCTACAGCGCGGCCGTACGGGACGAGGTCTGGAAAACCGTCGAGGCCTTCGGCGCGTACGGCTTCTGCCGCGCCCACGCGGTCGCCTTCGCTGTCCCGGCCCTGCAGAGCGCCTGGCTCAAAGCGCACTACCCGGCGTTCCTGCTGGCCGGCCTTCTCGAACACGACCCCGGTATGTGGCCCAAGCGCGTCCTGGTCTCGGACGCCCGCCGACGCGGTGTCCCTGTCCTGCCCGTCGACATCAACCACTCCAAGGTGAAGCACACCGTGGAACCGACCGACGGAGAGCAGTGGGGCGTAAGACTCGCGCTGTCCGCGGTACACGGCATCAGCGAGGCCGAGTGCGCTCGGATCGAGGAGGGACAGCCGTACGGATCGCTGTCCGACTTCTGGCAGCGGGCCCGCCCCAGCAGACCGGTCGCCGAGCGGCTCGCGGAGATCGGCGCCCTGAACTGCCTCCACGACGGCCGTCTCACGCGACGCGACCTGCTGCTGCAGATCGCCGAACTCCATCGCCAGTCCCGGACCCGGTCCGCGGGCAAGGGGCAGTTGCCCATCGACGCGGGCGCTGTCGGTGGGGCGGAGCCGAGCGGCCTGCCGGAGATGACTGGACGTGAGGCCTTGAGCGCCGAGCTGAGCACCCTCGGCATCGACGTCTCCAAGCACCTGATGGAGCACCACCACAGGCTGCTGCGGGAGATCGGCGCGACCGACGCGGCGCATCTGGCCGGGATGCGCGCCGGTCAGCAGGTGCTGGTCGCTGGGGTACGGGCCTCTACTCAGACCCCGCCGATCGCCAGCGGCAAGCGGATCATCTTCGTCACGCTGGAGGACGGCTCCGGCCTGGTCGATCTGGCCTTCTTCGAGGACTCCCACCCGGCCTGCGCGCACACCGTCTTCCACAGCGGACTGCTGCTGGTGCGCGGCACGGTCCAGGTGCGCGGCACCCGCCGTACCGTCGTCGGCACCATGGCCTGGGACCTGGACGAGATCGCCGCCGCCCGCCGCGACAACGGCCCCGAGGCCGCGCTCGCCCTTCTCGGAACCAGTCACCCGCACCCGACCCCCGCCCAGCCGCAGCGCACCCTGGCCAACGGCACCACCGGCGCCCGACTGCACCCGTATGCCGACCTCCAGCCCGCCGGCACTCGTTCGGCCGACCTGAAGAAGTTCGGCTACACCAGCCCGGGGAGCGCAGGATGACCACACGTCAGCGGCACATCGCCCACCTCCATCTGCACGCCTCACTGAGCGAGGATCAGTACGACGACATCATCGAATTGATGTCTGGTGTCACGCCGCACGTTCAGGCCATCCCGCCCAACGCCGTCCAGCTCGACCTGACGTCAGCGCTCAGATACTTCGACCTGTCTCCCTACGACGTCGTCCAGTTGACGAAGCTCAGGCTGAAGCTCCTTTACGACATCGACAGCAATGCCGGGCTCGCGAACAACCGCATGCTGGCAGCGATGGCGGCCGACGCATCCGCGCCGGGCGACACCACCTGGGTCCGCGAAGGGCAAGCCGCCGCTTGGCTCTACCCCCGACCGGTCACCGCACTGCCGGGGATCGGCCGCGCCACAGCGGAAACGCTCAACAGATACGGACTGCACACCATCGGCCAGGTCGCTGACCTATCCGCGGCAACTCTGCAGCGACTGCTCGGAGCCGGCTCGGCCCGGCTGCTGGCCGAGCGCGCCCGCGGCCATGACTCCCGCCCGGTCACCCCGTCGGAACCGGCAGCACACCTGGTCGCCGACCTCGTGCTGGAGCGGGACTGCCTGGACCCGGCACGGCATCACCGAGCAGTCCTGGGACTTGCCGACCACATCGGCCAACGCCTGCGCGGTGAAAGCCAGATCGCCAACCGACTCACCCTCACCGTGCGGTACGCCGACCGCAGCTCCACCACCCGCACGCGCACCTTGCCAGAAGCCACCAACCACTCACCCGCCCTCGCCGCAACCGCCCTGGAGCTGCTGACCACCCTCGGGCTGCAGCGAGCGAGAGTCCGCGCCTTCGTGATCCGCGCCGACGACCTGCTGCCGGCCAACCATGCCTACCGCCAGCTCTCTCTGGATCCCGGCGATGCCCGTGCCCGCGCGGCCGAAGCAGCCGCAGACCGTGCCCGCCGACGCTTCGGGCCAGAGGCCGTACGTCCAGCTGCTCTGGCGGACTGACCGCTTGCGCGAAGAACCACGACTAAAGGCCTTGATCAGGCCGATCTCATGTTGCGCAGGTCAGACGGCACCTTTCCGTCCTGCGCCGTTCAACAGTTCCGGTTCCGTTCCTGGCTGATCAACTGGTTGCTGCCCTGGGCGGGCAGGGTGACGGTTGGCACTCTTCGTCGTTCTGACCTGCGACCACCTCGGTAATCCTCGGGCCACGCGGCCCGCCGAACCCTACGGGCCGACCGGGGCGAGGACGCCAGTAGAAGTACGCAGTCGAGTTACTGAATGACGTCACTGAATGACGCGCCCGCCCGGCGGACCGCCAGGAGCGCCGCGCCGATGTCCGCCGCCGCTCGCGGATCGGACAGGGAGCGGCCCGCCAGCTCCTCGACGCGGCGCAACCGGTAGCGGACGGTGTTGGGATGGACGAAGAGACTCCGCGCCGCGTCCGTGGCGGAGCCGGCGGCGGCGTACCAGTGCTCCAGGGTCTGAAGGAGACGGGAACGCTCCGCGGCCGGGAGATCGAGCAGGGGTTGGAGAACCACCTCCACGAGGTGCGCCGCCTCGGCGGGAGCGGCGGCGACGACCATGGCCAGCGGGTTGTCGTCGAACCGCGCGACGCCGGGGCCGGTGCCCCGGAGGCCGGCCAGAGCCAGACGGGCGAAGCGCAGAGCCTGGGGGGTGTCCCGCAGCGAGTGAAAGCACGGGCTGACACCTACGCGGGCGCCCGCGCGGCGCAGGATGCGCAGGCAGGTGCTCTCCGCCGTCGCCGTGGGCAGGGCGGCCAGACCGATCTGCTGGTCGGGCAGCAGCCGCCAGGCGAAGTGGACCTGGGCCTGACGCAGCGCCGCTTCCGTCCCCGCCAGCGGCTCCTCGCCGGGAGCGTCGGCCGCCGCCGCGGCGACCACGTAGGGCCCGCGGTCGGGCAGACCCAGCTCGCGGGCGGCCTCCCACAGCGTGCGGTCGGCGATGACGCCGGTGAACAGCGCCTCCACCAATGCCGAGCGGCGCGCCTGACGCCGCGAGGTCAGCTCGGCGGTCGTCTCCCGGTAGGCCGCCGCCACCGCCTCCGCGTAGCGGCCGAACAGGGCCCAGATCTCCGCGGACTGGGACACCAGTTGGGCGTCGGTGACCTCGGGATGGGTGCGTGCCTCGGCGAGGACCTCCGTCCACAGGAGCTCGAAGCCGATCCGGTACGCGTGCAGGGTGTCCGCCAGCGGCACGCCCTGCTGGGCGCGGAGGCGGCCGGTCTCCCGGGCCGGGCTCGCGTCCTGCGCGCCCGCGCGGCCGAGCTGGTTCAGGAGCAGGTCCGCGTTGGCGGTGCACGAGCGGAGCAGCGAGTCGAAGGGGATCAGCGACTCGTCCTTGTAGGCATCGACGTCCGAGCGGATGCGCTGCGCCATC
This sequence comes from Streptomyces sp. NPDC019443, assembly GCF_044389785.1. Taxonomy (NCBI): domain Bacteria; kingdom Bacillati; phylum Actinomycetota; class Actinomycetes; order Kitasatosporales; family Streptomycetaceae; genus Streptomyces; species Streptomyces sp. NPDC019443. Next base: position 86,088 of record NZ_JBIRYJ010000007.1, on the reverse strand, counting down.
CGCTCGCCCACTTCCGGCAGCCTCGCATGAAGCGCCGAGACCACCCCTGAGAGGTTCATTCCCGCAGCGTAACGCCCCTGTTTTGTACTCGGGAACAATCCGGGAGGGCAGACGCTGTCCTACCGCACATAGGCCGTCGCCACGGACATCTGCACGATGTCGTCAACGTGAACAGCGGATTTCGACGGCGACGTTCGTGGAGGCGGTCATGGCCAATCTGGCGGAGTTCCTGGTGGAGACGGCACGGCGGCAGCCGGAACGCCCCGCGCTGCGACTGGGGGGCCAGGTCACCAGCTACGCCGAGCTCGACGAGCGCAGCGCCCGCGCCGCCGCGCTGCTGCAGGCGGAGGGCGTACGACCGGGAGACCGGGTCGCTCTGATGCTGCCCAACGTTCCCGAGTTCGTCGTCCTGTACTACGGCGTGCTGCGCGCCGGAGCGGTCGTCGTGCCGATGAACCCGCTGCTGAAGACCCGGGAGACCGAGTACCACCTGCGCGACTCGGGCGCGGAGATGCTCTTCGAGTGGCACCAGGCGCCGGGCGAGGGCGCGCAGGGCGCGGCCGCCGCCGGAGTGCGGCACATGGCCGTCGAGCCCGCCGCCTTCGCGGGCCTGCTGGCCGGTCACGAGCCGCTGCCGGAGGTGAGCGAGCCGGACGGCGAGGACGTGGCCGTGCTGCTGTACACCTCCGGCACCACCGGCCGCCCCAAGGGCGCCACGCTCACCCACGCCGGGCTGCGGCACAACACCGAGGTCAACGCGGTCGATGTGCAGCGGATGACGGCGGAGGACGTGGTCGTGGGCTGTTTGCCGCTGTTCCACATATTCGGCCAGATCTGCACGATGAGCGTGACCGTCCGCGCCGGTGCCTCGCTCACCCTGATCCCCCGCTTCGACCCGCAGACCGTGCTGGACGTCATCGCCCGCGACCGGGCGACGATCTTCGAGGGCGTACCGACCATGTACGCGGCGCTGCTCCAGCACCCGTCGAAGGCCGACGTGTCCACGCTGCGGATGTGCGTCTCCGGCGGAGCCTCGCTGCCGGTGGAGATCCTGCATGGCTTCGAGCGTCGCTTCGGCTGCGTGGTGCTGGAGGGCTTCGGCATGTCCGAGACGAGTCCGGTGGTCACCTTCAACCACCCCGACCGGCCGCGCAAGGCCGGGTCCATCGGCACGCCGATCAAGGACGTGGAGGTGCGGCTCCTCGACGACAAGGGCCAGGACGTGGCTCCCGGCGAGATCGGCGAACTGGCCGTCCGCGGGCCGAACGTGATGAAGGGGTACTGGAACCGCCCGGAGGAGACGGCGGCCGCCATCCCGGATGGCTGGCTGCGCAGCGGCGACCTCGCGCGCCAGGACGAGGACGGCTACCTGTACATCGTCGACCGCAAGAAGGACATGATCATCCGCGGCGGCTACAACGTCTACCCGCGCGAGATCGAGGAGGTGCTCCACGAGCACCCGGCCGTTGCGCTTGCCGCGGTGGTGGGCGTGGCCGACGCGCATCTGGGCGAGGAGATCGCGGCCGCTGTGGTGCTGCGCCCGAAGGCGCAGGTCACGCCCGACGAGCTCCGGCAGTTCGTCAAGGAGCGGGTGGCGGCGTACAAGTACCCGCGCGAGGTGTGGCTCGTGGACACGCTGCCGACCGGCCCCAGCGGCAAGATCCTCAAAAGGGAGATCAGCGCGCCGGCGGGGTGAGGTCGATGTGGTCGAGTCAGCCCGGTGACGAGTAGCAACGCCGACGCGTTCCCGGGTTCTCGACGGCTCCCCGGCCGATGACTGCACCAGGCAACTGGACAGAGCGGTTACGCCTGTTCGGGTGCCACTGCCCTCCCCTGACCATGTCCGGGACCGTCTGGTGCCGCCCTTTCTGGAGCCTGGGGTCTTCCGCAAGCCCGGCGCAGCCCTCATCGAATGTCGTCCGCGTCCGCGACAGGTTCGGGCGCCGCTCCCAACTGCGCGACGCGGACCTGGATGCCGTGGGCTGACCCGTACGGCGACGAGTTGGGCCGCGATCGCCGTGGCGACCTCGGCCGGGGCGCGGCCGCCGAGGGGCAAGCCGATCGGCGAGTGGATCGCCAAGAGCCCCGCATCGTCGAGTCCGGCGTCGCGCAGCCGTCCGCTCCGGTCACGGATCGTCGCCGCCGAGCCGATCGCGCCCAGGTACCCGACGCCCGCCGCGGCGGCTTCCAGCAGCGCCGGAACGTCGACCCGCGCGTCGTGCGTGAGCACCACGACGGCGGAGCGGCCGTCGAGGGCGCCTTCGCCGCGCAGGGTGCGCAGCCCCGTCTGCGGCAGCCCGGGGAGCACCTCCACACCGGCGTCCCGTGCCTGCGCCGTACGCCACTGGTGGAGTTGTCGCTGGTGGGCGAACACCGCCAGCCATTCGACCCCGCCCACCTGCGTGAACACCGGGCGCAAGGCTTCTTCGACGCGATCAAGGACGTAAAAAATAGGTCCGGCCCGCCATGGAGCTGTCCATGGCGGGCCGGACCAGCCGGACCAGAAAGAGACGAGGGAGCCGTCAGCCGATCTCGGCTCCGAACGCGCTCAGCGCTTCCGGCACCGGCTGGAAGAAGGTCTCGCCGCCCGAGGAGCAGTCGCCGCTGCCGCCCGAGGTCAGGCCGATCGCGGTGTCGCCCGCGAAGAGCGAGCCGCCGCTGTCGCCCGGCTCGGCGCAAACCGTGGTCTGGATGAGGCCATTGACGATGTCGCCGTTGCCGTAGTTCACGGTGGCATCGAGCCCAGTGACCTCACCGTCGTGCACCTGGGTGGTGGAGCCACTGCGCTGCACCTGCATGCCGACAGTCGCCTCACCCGCCTTGGTGATCGCCTGCGAGCTGCCGTTGTAGAGGTTGACCTCGCTCGGGTGCTCGGTGCTGCCGCTGTACTTGACGAGCGCGAAGTCGTTCTCGGGGAACTGCGAGTCGACCATCGAGCCGATCGCCGCGCCGCCCGCCGAGTCGGACCACTCGCTGCCGGCCTGCCCGCAGTGTCCGGCGGTGATGAAGTGCGGCTCGCCGTCCTTGACCACGTTGAAGCCGAGCGAACAGCGTCCGCCGCCGGAGTGGATGGCGTCGCCGCCAGCGATCAGGGGCTTGAACTCCCCGGCGGACTTCTTCAGTTCGGCCTTGCCGCCCAGGCCCTTGACGACCTGGCTGAGCTTGTCCCAGGCCGCACCCTTGACCGTACGGTCGGCGGTGACGACGACCCTGTTGGTGACCGGGTCGACGGCCCAGGAGGTGCCGGGGATGGTCGCCTTGACGGTGAGGGTCTGCCGGGCGGTCTTCAGCTCGGCGAGGGTGTTCTCCACGATTCTGGCCTTGCCGCCCGCCTTGCGCACGGTCTCGGCGGCCGTCTCGTCGACGACGTTCACCACGAGGGCCTTCGTGTCGGCGTCGTAGTACGTACCGGCCGCATCGGTGCCCAGATCCTTGCTGAGGGTGGAAGCAAGGTTTCCGGCCGCTCCCGCGGACAGCGTCTTGGCGACGAACTGGTCAGTGTCGTCACTGGCGTTCGCACTCTGGAAGGTGAGGCCCGCGGCTACCAGCGCGACGACCGCGCCGCCTGCGATCGCCGCTTTCCTTTTGGGCATGCGTCGGTGCTTCAACATCGACCTCCTGTGGGGGCCGTGTCCGGGCAAGTGGGGTGCCAGGACACGGAGGATGGAGCGCCCACTATTCCGATACCGATCGGTAGCACACAAGGTCGACTTCAGGACGCGCACACGACAACGCGGGTGCGTTCACAGTGCCTTCACAGGAAGCGTCCCCACTGGTCGGTTTCGTTTGCGAACACCGCGTGCAACCGGACCATGGGCAGCGCGTAAGGACTAGTCCTGTCCTGTTTTCGTCTCCGCGGGACGGGGTTCCGCGGGCGGCAGCGGCTGCTGGGCCCGTTCCAGGAACCGCAGCAGCTCCACCGGGAAGGGCAGCACCAGGGTGGAGTTCTTCTCCGCGGCGACGGCTACCACGGTCTGGAGCAGCCGCAGCTGAAGCGCAGCGGGCTGTTCCGCCATCACCCCGGCCGCCTCTGCCAGCTTCTTGGATGCCTGCAACTCCGCGTCCGCGTTGATGACCCGGGCCCGCCGCTCACGGTCCGCCTCCGCCTGCCGTGCCATCGACCGCTTCATCGTCTCGGGCAGCGAGACGTCCTTGATCTCCACCCGGTCGATCTGAACGCCCCATCCGATCGCCGGACTGTCGATCATCAACTCCAGCCCCTGATTGAGCTTTTCGCGGTTCGACAGCAGATCGTCCAGATCGCTCTTGCCGATGATCGACCGCAACGACGTCTGCGCCATCTGCGAGACCGCGAACCGGTAGTCCTCCACCTGGACCACGGCATCGGCGGCATCGACGACCTTGAAATAGATCACCGCGTCGACCCGCACCGTCACGTTGTCCCGCGTGATGCCGTCCTGCGCGGGCACCGGCATGGTCACGATCTGCAGATTGACCTTACGCAGCCGGTCCACGATGGGCACGATCAGAGTGAAACCCGGGCCGCGTACCGAGGACTTGAGCCTTCCGAGCCGGAAGACCACACCCCGCTCGTACTGCTTGACCACCCGGGCCGCCGCCATCACATAGACGACGCCCGCTGACGCTACGGCCACGCCGGCCGTCACCAGTGCCTCAATCATCACGGGCCCCCTGGAGTGCGATGTGGACGCGCCTGCACGTACCTCTTCGACGGTAACCCCCAAATGACTACAAAGGCAGTCCCGGTCAGGGCCTTGATGGGTAATCATCGAATCGGTGGGGAATGCCAAGGCTCACATGCCTGCACGGGGCACTTACGGCGAAGGGGGCTCGGGAGTGCGACGTCGGATGCGCGTGGCGGACGGGCGGCATCTGATGGTGGAACGGCTGGGCGATCCGCGCGGCAGACCGGTGTTCCTGCTGCACGGCACCCCCGGCAGCAGGCTGGGCCCGGCGCCGCGCGGCATGGTGCTGTACCAGCGCGGCACACAGCTGATCGCGTACGACCGCCCCGGCTACGGCGGTTCGGACCGGCTGGCGGGACGCAGCGTCGCCGATGTCGCCCAGGACGTACGAGCGATCGCCGACGAGCTCGACCTGGAGCGGTTCGCCGTGGTGGGCCGCTCGGGCGGCGCACCGCACGCGCTGGCCTGCGCGGCCCTCATGCCGGAGCGGATCACCCGTACCGCCGCTCTGGTGACGCTCGCGCCCAGGGACGCCGACGGACTCGACTGGTTCGAGGGCATGGCCGCGTCCAATGTCTTGGAGTACACCAGCGCGTCGGACGACCCGGCAGGGCTGACCGAGCGGTTCATCCTGCGCTCCGCCGAGATCAGGAAGGACCCGGTCCGGCTGCTTGACGATCTGCGCAGGGAGCTGACCGAATCCGACCGGATGGTGGTGTCGGACGCGGGCGTCAGGTCCATGCTGCTTCGCAACTACCAGGAGGCGCTGCGTACTTCCGCGTACGGCTGGATCGATGACGCACTCGCCTTCTGCAGCCCCTGGGGCTTCGACCCCGCCGACATCAAGGGCCCGGTGATGCTCTGGCACGGCGAGAAGGACGTCTTCTCACCCGTGGGCCACTCCCGTTGGCTGGCGCAGCGCATCCCCGGCGCGACGGCCGTACTCGAACCGACCGCCGCGCACTTCGACGCGCTGCATGCGCTGCCGCGGATCCTGACGTGGCTGCTGGAGAGGTGACCGGGTGACCGGGGCCGTCCGGCAGCCGGTTCGTCCTCAATCTCCCCCGGACTTGGTCCGGGGGACCCCCAACGGGCTGATTCTCCGCCGGTGGGCCTGAACTTTCAGGCCGACCGGCGGGAAAATTCAGCCCCGCCGGCGTTTGAGGCATGGGGGTCCCCCCACGCCCGCAGGGCGTAGGGGGAGGGTCCGGGGCGGAGCCCCAGGGTCAGACGGAAAGCGGCTCCAGATCGCGGTGCACCCTGCGCTCGTCCCGCGCGATCCTGGTCAGCGCATGCTCCTCACCGAGCAGTCGCTGCAACTCCACCACAGTCTCCGCCCGCACATGCGCCGCCTCGTCCTTGCGGCCGAGCAGGCCGAGCGTGACGGACATGTTGGAGACGATGCCGAGCACCTCGGGATGGTGCGAGCCCAGCACCTCGCGCAGTCGGCTCACGGTCCGCTGCTCGATCTCCAGCGCCTCCTCCAGACCGCCCAGATCCGCAAGCGCGTTGGCGAGGTTGATGGTGCTGTACAGGGCGTGCGGATGGTTCTCGCCCAGGACCTCCCGCATCGTCCTGGACGCCTTCACCAGCAACTGTTCCGCGGCATCCGGAGCGCCACAGCCCCACTGGAAGATGCCCAGGTTGTTGACGGCGGCCAGGGTGTACGGGTGCCGCTCCCCCGGCACCCTGATGTACTGGTCGACGACTTCCTGCGCCAGATCCCGCGCCGCGACCGGCTCCCCGGCCGCGAACAGGTCGGCCGCCAGATTCAGATCGCAGGCGAGCGAGTCCGGGTTGGCCGATGTGTACTTGGCGCGATAGCGGTTGCGGGTGGCCGTCGTCAGCCGCCGCGCGTCCTCGATCCGCCCGGCCCTGCGCAGCGAGACGGCGAGGCTCTTGGCCGCCGCCAGCGTGCCCGGGAAGGCCCGGCCGAGCTGCTCCTTGTAGAGGTCGTACGTCCGGCTGAGCAGCGCGACCGAGTCCTCGTACCGTCCGACCTCCCGCAGGTCACGGGCGAGGTTCATGGCCGAGGAGAGGGTGTACGGATGCTCCGGGCCGAGTACTTCGGTGCGCCGGTCGAAGACCTCCTGGTCGATCTCGCGGGCTCGCGCGTACTGGCCGACCATGCGCAGATTCAGCGCCAGGTTGTTGGCTGCCGCGAGCGTACGCGGATGGGACTCGTGGAAGATCTGGCTGAATCCCTCGTGCGCCTCGGTCGCCAGCTCCATCGCCCTGCCGTACTGGCCGAGGGTGCCAAGGTCCATCGCGAGACCGCTGGTGGTCATGTACGTATGCGGATGGGAGGTACCCAGCACCGCCTGCTGACGCTCCAGGGTCACCTCGTCCAGCTCCTTGGCCTCCACATAACGGCCTTGCGAGCGAAGGATGTTGGAGAGGTGGAAGCGGAGATAGAGATACTGCAGATCGTCATTGCCCAGCATCTCGCGCCAGATCTCGCGCAGTTCGTCGGCGAGCGTGTACGCCGCGTTCAGGTCGCCGCGCTTCCACAGATAGCGCACGCGGTCGATCATCAGCCGGCGTGTCTCGGGCTCCTTGCAGAACCTGGCCTCGGAGGTGCCGAGGTGCGGCCAGATGCTGGCGAACCGCGGCCAGGTCTCGGGGTTGTCGATCGGCTCGTCGTCGTCGGGCCGGGCGCCCGCGAGGACCCGGTGGACGGCGTGCCGCGCGTCCTGCTGCTCCTGTTCGGTCAGCTGGGCCCGGATGACCGCCTGTACCAGTCGGTGCACCTGGATGCTGTTGGAGACCTGGTCGACCTTGGCCAGCGCGAACCGGCCGATCTCCCGGATGACCCGGCCGAGCACCAGCTTCTCCTGCAGCGAGGAGTCGTACGGCTTGAGCGCGTCGATCATCTCCTTGCTGTAGAGGAGGTTCGCGGAAATCGGCTCGGGGGCGAAGAAGGCGCAGAGCTGGAGGAGGCGCACCGCGGCGGGCGAGCGCTCCTTGAGCCGTTCGATGGAGACGTTCCAGGTCGCGGCGACCGGCTCGGGATAGCCGGGGGGCTGGTTGAGCGCGAGGACGCTTGCGGCCTGTTCCTTGAGCTGTTCCAGATACGCGGCGACGGGTGTGGCGGTCTCCGCGATCCAGGCCGCGGCCTGTTCGACGGCGAGCGGCAGGTCGCCGACGGCGGTGGCGACCTGGTCGGCGTCCTCGACGCTCAGCCCGCGGGCCCGCCGCTGGAGGTGCTCGATGGACTCCTCGCGCAGGAATACGTCGACGGGCAGCGCGTCCCCGTACTGCGACCAGGTCTGGTTCCTGGAGGTGACCAGGATGTGCCCGGGCCCCTGCGGCGGGAAGAACCGCTTGAGCTGCTCGGGGTCGTCGGCGTTGTCGAAGACCAGCAGCCAGCGGGAGGACGGCACTCCGCGCCGCAGCAGGTCGATGGCCTCCTGCGAGGCGGCCGCCATGTCCTCGCTGCCCTGGGCGCCGAGCCGGACGGCGAGTTCGGCGAGTCCGGCGACCACGTCGTCGGACTGTTCGGAGGAGATCCACCACACCAGGTCGTAGTCGGCCATGAAGCGGTGGACGTACTCCAGGGCGACCTGGGTCTTGCCGACGCCGCCGAGTCCGTACAGGGTCTGCGGCTGGGGCAGCACCGCGGCCACCGCCATTCCGCCGCCGAGCTGGTCGCGCATCCGCTCCAGCACCACCGAGCGTCCGGTGAAACCTGGGTTGCGGGGCGGCGCGTTCCAGATCTTCGGCACGGTCCCGGGGAAGCGCGGCCCCGGCGAGGCGCTGTCGGAGAGCTGGACCGGGCGGTCCAGCGCGCGCAACAGCGCGGTGGCGGCGTGCACCTCGTCGAGCCGGAAGAGGTCCACCGGGTTGCGGTCGATGTACGGGGTGGTGAGCCGGACGTCGCCGACCCGGATCGGCAGCAGATGGTGCCTGCCGCCGCCGGGGTCCTCGGCCGCGGCCCGCGACCAGAGCTCCACAGCCCGGGCGGACTTGAGATATGCGGTGGACAGCAGCACCACGGTCCGGGCGGCGTTCTCCGCGGCGAGTTCGTCCGGGTCGGCCGGGTCCCGTTCGACCGAGACGTCGCGCGGCACGACCCGGAAGCCGGCCCTGGTGAGCAGGGACTCCACCCAGTCGGCCCACATGCGGTTCTCGGCGACATAGCTGAGGAAGAGGTCGGCGGGCAGGGCGGGCCGGCGGCGGGTGAAGGCATCCCTGATCCGGAGCCTGACCTCTTCGCCGATGGCGGGCATCGAGGTGATCCGCTGGTCGGTGATGACGGCGGTGAGCCGTTCGAAGGCGGAGAGCAGGGAGTTGGTCAGGCCCGCTTCGTCGCCGAAGGTGGCGAGGGTCTCCTCGTAGGCGTAGTAGGGCCGGTACGGAATCTCCACCGCGCCCCAGTAGGCCGTGAGGTCCTCCCCGGCGAGGCCGGTGGGGAAGCGGTCGAACTTCAGCCGGGCCAGCGCACGTCCGGCGTCCGCCTTCTCCTTCTCGCCCTCGTCGATCCGCATCGGGACCGGGAAGATCCGGATGCCCCGGCCGCCGTACCGCTCGTCGATCTGCCGGGCCACCGCGGCGGCGCCGTCGATGGACTGGTCGCTGAGGGTGAAGCAGTCGACGAGGATGTCGGGCAGATGGACGGTGCAGATGTCGGCGATGTCGCTCAGGCCGGTACGGCTGTCGATGAGGACGTAGTCGTAGTTGGCCTTCATGTCCTCGCGCAGCGCGTCGAAGAAGTGGCCGCCGCCGAGCCGATCGTAGAAGTTGTCCCAGTCGAAGGTGGAGACGGTCGCCGAATACTCGCGGTTCTGCTTGCCCGCGGAGACGAAGTCGAGTGTGCCGCCGTCGGGGAACTCCCAGCCGAGGCTCTCCGGGGTGAGGGAGACGGCGTGCGGCTGGATGCGCGCGTAGTCGAGATGCCAGTCGTCGCGGCGCGGCTCGGGGCTGGTCGCGGCCCATGCGTACTCGGTGATCAGATCGATGACCCCGGTGGTGGCGCCGAGCGTGGAGGGGTCGAGGAAGGGGTGGAAGAAGCGGTGCAGGCCGGGCGCTTCCAGGTCCCAGTCGACCGCCAGGACCCGCTTGCCGTTCGCGGCGAGTATCCAGGCCGTGTTGGCCAGGGCCATCGTGCGGCCCGTACCTCCCTTGTACGAATAGAAGGTGACGATGCGTCCGTCACGACTGGCCGTCATCCGTGTCCTCCGCATCGGGGGCGATGTCACGCGTGTTCGGGACGTAGTGGGTGGTGCCGTACTCGGCCATCGGGCCGCGGAGCCTGGGCCGTTCGGAAGAGCGGGCTCCGGGAGGCGGGGGCGCCGCGGGCGGGAAGACCTCGGCGTGCCGCAGATACTCTTGGGCAGCCGACTCCACCACTTGGGGCAGGATCTGGCCGAACGCCTCCATGCTGAGCACGCCTCTGGCGGCGGCCCGGCAGGCGGCCCGGCCCTGGCGCATCTGGTGGGGCATCGTGCGCTCCAGTTTCTGGACCAGCTCGGCCTCGGACACCCGGCTCTGCGGGTCGTCGCGGTTCCAGGGGACGACGACGCTCACCCAGGGGCGCGGCTCCGCGTCGAAGGCGGCGAGCCGCTCGCGCCGGTCCTCGTCCTCCAGCGCCCAGCGGTCGACGAGAAGTATCTCGGGCCGGGTTGGCGGCTGGCTCAGGTCGGGCGGCGACTCATGGTCGAACGAGGAGACCGTCGCCTGGTAGTTGAGCGAGCGCACCAGGTCCTGGGCCACGTACGCCAACGGCCGTGCCGAGTCCGGGTGGTACGGATTCCAGTCCTGGGACTGTTTGCCGTAGTAGTCGGGTGTGCGGCCTTCGGGCAGCTCGTGGCTGGTGGGCGCGGCGACGGTCACATGCATCGGGCGGGGGCCGCCGGTGGGCTTGCCGAAGGCGCTGGGCGCCTGCCGGTAGTCGACGGGGCTGCCCGAGCCGACGCGCGTAGTGTCGGCGACGCTGACAATGCGTTTGGCGAGTTCATAGACGGCGGCCTCGTACTCCTCGGCGAATATCCGGAGTTTGATCAGCCCATAGAGGCCGTCGGTGACGTAGCGGTCACCGAAGGCCCGGTGGTTGAACTGCAACCGCTCGGCAGGCCCCGGCAGTTGCTCCGGCGGCATCGGCACCCACAGCGCGGGCACGATCGCCTCCGCGGGCCTGTTGCTCTTGGCCTGGTGGTAGATCGCCCGCTGGGCGAAGGCGTACCACTCCTTGCCGCACATCTCGCTGGCGAAGTACCGCGGCGAGAACAGCGGCACGAACACCCGGCAGGTGGCCAGTACTTCACCCAGGCGCTCCGACCAGCCCTCCCCCGAGCGGATCTCCCGGTCCATGAACCCGGCCGGAGCACCGGCCGGCAGATCGGTCATGGCCATCACATGGCCGCACAGATCGCGGAAGAGCCGCTCCACCCACATGTCCGGGTCAGGGCCCCCGGCCCCGTACCGCGGCGTGTGCGCGTAACTCAGAAAGAAGTACGGCCTATGGTCCGCCGCTCGCTGCGCTAAATCTGCCACACGACCCCCGTCCTGCGCGAACGCCCGCCCCGACACCCAGCATCGATGAGAGATGCGAGCGAATTAATCATTCCGGAGCCCGACACACTCCATCTCCCCGACGTTCAGTCAGTCAACACCGCTTTTCGGTCATCCAGCTCGCCGCATGGTCGACCGCGTCCTTGATCGAGAACAACCTTGCGGGCCTTCCTCCCAGTTGTCCCTTGTGTTCCATGCCCCATGTGAAGGCGGCGCCGATCGCGTCGAAATCGCTGTCGTCCAGATCGACGTCCTCGTACTCCGTCCATTTCTTACCCCCGCCGGGTCGCTGCACCACACAACGGTAGGTGCGCAGAGGCGATCCGGTGCGATATTCGGCGAGATGGAATGCAGTACAGACGGCGAAATCCACATTGATCATCAACACCTGCGCCCGCGCCCGGTAGAGAGCTCCGAGCGGTGAGTCCTCGCCGAGATGGGAAGTCAGCGGATGCGGGGAGAGTAGTTCCGCGGCCCGCCGCCCCAGCGCCGTGAAAGAAGTCTGCGGATGGGCGCTGCGCACGGCCCCCTCGGCGGTGCGCACGGACTCGGCCAACCGGCCCATCCCCTGACTCGGGCTGGCAGCGGCGTCGAAGGCCGGCATTTCCGCCCGGAAGGCCGCCGCCTGCTCGGGTGTCATCCCGCGCACCCGGGCCAGGTACGAGTGGGACGTGTCGGAGTTCTCCATGGTGAACGCGGGCACCACCAGCGTGCCGTCCGCGCCCAGCACGTCCAGCAGCGCGTCACGGACGGTGTCCGCGCGCAGCCCGGTGGCGCTCAGGGAGGCATGGACGAGCAGCGTCATGCCGTCCTGTACGCCCAGCCCGCGCAGCGTTTGGGCCAGCCCGCATCCGCGTCCACGTCCGCGCCCGCCGTCAGCCACGGCCGGCCTCTTTGCGGAGCTCGTCCAGCAGGCGCCGCCCGCTGACGGTCAGCTCCGCCGCGCGCTCCAGGGTTTCCAGGGCGCGCTCGGCCTGGTGGGCACCGGCCGGTTCGAAGGCCGCGAGGCCCACTCGTTCGTACGCCCCGGCCAGCAGCTCGGACGCCGCGACGGGCTCGTCCTGCCAGGGTGCCGGGTGGCGCCACCAGCCGTCCTGTGCATAGAGATCCGTGACCTCGACCAGCGCGTGCAGCTTCGCCCGTCCAAATCCGCGCAGCAGCGCGAGCGCCAGCTCTTCGGGGCTGTCGGGCAGCGCGATTCCCAGCGCACCGTAGCCGTGCCGGCCCAGTGACGGCTCTCCCGAGACCAGCGGCGTCAGGGTTGTCAGACAGTCCGCGGCCTCCGTGGCCTGTTCGGGTGCGGCCTGCCGCAGCAGTTCCCAGGCCCCGGCCAGCCGCTCGCTCCAGTCGGCCACTTCGCCCGCGCCGAGCCGCTCCCGCACGGGGGCGCCGAAGCAGTTGCGGTACGGGTCGAGGTCGTCGAGCCGCAGTGCGGGCGCCCCGTCGCCGCCGAGCGTGCGCACGGGCCGCCAGCCGTCGCTCTCCCCGTCGGTGCGTACGTACACCGGCGCACGTCCGTCCACCCGCACCTGGAAGCCCTTCTCGGCCAGGCGCACCTCGGCCTCGCCCGGCTCCCCGGGACCGGTCAGCCGCAGTTCGCCGAGTGTGGGAAGCCAGAGCCTGCCGTCCCGGTACGGCATCCGGACGGGGAGGTCGAGCCCGCCTCGTACGACCGCCGCGGCGAGGTACGACGCCAGCCGGAGCGCGAGTGGGACCGCCTCCGGCCGTCCCGTCCGCAGCGCGGCCAGCGTGTCCTGCAGCCAGGTGTAGGTGTACGGATGGCCGTACACCGCGTCGAGCACATCGGCGTGCCCTTCCAGGGCGCCTGCCAGCTGCCAGACCTCGTCCCACTTCTCGCCGCCCCGCCCGTCGAGCTCCTGATGGAGTTCGGCGAGCAGTGTGCGGGTCAGGTCCTGGTGTTCGGCCATCAGCACGCCCGGGTCCGTGACCGCCGGCGACACCGTCGAGGCGGCCGTGCGCTGCTCGATGCCCCGGATCAGCGCCTCGAGGTCGGTGCAGTAGACGGAGGTGTTGTCGAAGCCGTTGCCGGAGCTGTAGCGGTGGGTGTAGAGCCCGCCGCCGCACGACCGTACGACCGGACACTGCCGGCACGTCTCGCTGACTCCCGCTAGGCCCAGCTGGCGCGCCCTGACGCCGGGGTGGGCGGCGACGTCGTCGAAGGGGTGCGTGAAGACGTCGAATCCGGTGGCTGCCGCGCCTTCGTAGGCGCTTTTGAGCGAGTCGACCTGCTCCAGGGTGCCGTCGGTCTCGACGACGACGAGGTCGGTGGGGGCAAGGCCGAGGGACTCGGTGAGGCTGGGGCCGCCGCCGAGCGTGGAGAGCACGGACTCGAAGAGCCGTACCGGCACGTTTCTGCCCTTCGACTCCCAGCGGTCGAAGACGGCGAGGATCCAGTCGGCGTACGCGGTGGGTGAGCCGTCGGGGCGGGCCGGCGGGTCGTCCCAGGTGGCGTGCGGGAGCAGGAAGTCGATGAGGGGAGGCTCCAGCTCGGTGAGCGCGTCATACACGGCGATCGGGTCGTTGGCCACGTCGATCGTGCAGAGAAGGCCGAGATAGAGGTGGCGGTAGCGCTCCTGCCGGAGCAGTTCGACGGCCCTGAGGACCAGCGGATGGCTGGTGCGTCCGTCTGCGAAGCGACGATGGCGGTCGTTCGCGCTTCGGTCGCCGTCGAGGGAGATCCCGACCCGGACGTTGTACTCGCTGAAGAGGTCCAGGTAGCGCGCGGAGAGCTGTAAGCCGTTCGTATGGATCCGAAGGTCGAGCTCGGCTACTCCGTCGAGGGCTGCGGTCAGCTCCTCGCAGATACGTCGCAGTCGTGCGGGTCCTGCCAGAAGAGGCTCCCCTCCGTGCAGGATCACTGACACGGAGGGCAGGGCATGACTCTTGGCATGCTCGGCCAGTCGCAGAGCTGTCCAGGAAATCGCATCGTCAGAGATTGCCTTTGGGCGGGTACGCCAGCTCTGATCAGCGTGTTCATAGATATAGCAATGGTCACATGCAAGATCACACCTGCTGTGAACCTTCAATACGATCTCGCGGAATGGGACCAGGGGTCCAGTCATTCCGCCAGTCTAGAGCGCCGAGTTGAACGTGGAAGCGCGCAGAGTGCGGTCGGCGGCGGCCGGAAGGACGCGGGCCAGCTTCCTGGCGGTATCGGTGCTACGCACATCGATCTGTGCCAGCGGAACGCGGTTCTTCTTCGCAGCCGCGAAGGACGCGGAGGTCTGAAACGTCATGGGGGCCGTCCTTGATGTTGTGTCCAGCACAGATACCACGCACCGTTGCGATGCCGGCGGCACGACTTTACTCTCATGGCCACTCGCAGCAACTCAGCACGTGGAGACGGAACAAAAGAGTTGCATCGCATTCTCGCAGGAGAGTACGGAACAAGCCATTCCGCCTAAAGAGTGAAGACAAAACTGCAGACAGGGGTGCGCATGACCGTGTTTCCCGGCCCACTGCAAAGCATGGTCTTCAGAAACACTGATCTGCCGGTTCTCTTCCACCACACGGACGCGATAGCCATCTCGCGCCAGCGCGAGGCCGTCGGCGCCACCCGCTACCAGCTGCTGCTACTGGTCGCCGGCGCGGCCCTGGCGGCGCTGCCGTCATCACTGAAGCTCGGCGACACCTTCCAACTCCCCGGAGCACTCAGCGCGTTGGCGTACGCCGGGGTGCTGATCCTCAGCTACCGCTCATCGAGGCGCAGAGCAAAGTCGCACTGGCAACTCAACCGCTCCGCAGCGGAGTTCATCAAGTCGATGTGCTGGCGCTACGCGGTCCATGGAGCACCCTTCGACTCCAACTCCACCGATGCGGACGAACTGTTCACCGTGCGGCTGGAGGAAGGGCTGCGGGAACTGACCAAAGTCGGCTGGCAGGACCCGCGCCCGAGCGTGCCGGAGGTGGCGGCCGGGGAGCTGATCACCACACCCATGCGGCGGCTGCGTGCCAAGGCCTTCAGCGTCCGCAAGGAGACGTATGTCAGGGACCGGCTGATCGAGCAGCGCAACTGGTATCACCGTCGCAAGGAGATATCCCGCCGCGCGACCGTCCTGTGGTCCGCCTCGATCGGGCTGCTCACCCTGCTCGCGCTGTTCTTCGCACTGCTGCGTACCTTCTCGCTCGCCGAATCCGTCGAGATGGCCGGCCTGTTGTCCTCGGCGGCGGCAGCGTGTCTGGCGTGGAGCGAGATACGCCGCCATCAACCTCTCATCGCGGCCCACTCGCTGGTGGAGGAGGACCTCGCGGCGATGCATACGGCGATGGAGACCACCGTGAGCGATGTGGAGTGGCCGTCAGCGGTGTACGAGACCGAGCGCATCGTCTCGCCTCAGCACACCGACTGGCTGGTCAGACACCGAAGTTGATGGTCAATCAGATCCAGTGGCGCTCAAGCCCGTCGCGCCAGATGACCGTCACGGGCCTTCCGAGATCGCGTGCGTAGCGGACGATGTCGGCCGTGCCGCCGTAGCCACGGGCGGGGCGGCCGTCCCAGACCGCGAGAAGGCGGTCGCAGTTGTCGGCGATGTAGGCGCCTGCCGCGTAGTAGGCCTCGTCGGTGGAGTACGGGAAGGCGAGCTTGACCTCCCGGGTGGCGCGGCCCTTGAGGCGCTGGTAGCGCGCCAGCTCGTCGGGGGCCGTGAAGCCGTCCTCGTAGTCCCCGCTGGGGATGACCACGGTCAGTTCCGCGCCGCAGGCCAGGGCGATGTCCGCGAAGAGCTGATCGGCTCCGGCCGCGAGGCTGGACAGTGCCTCCATCGAGCCGTCGTGGCCGCAGAGCACGGCGTGCATTCCGGCGCGGATGTGGGCGTAGGCCTCGGGAGGGATTCCTCGGTGGCCGGTCACTCCAATGCGTTTCACTGACCGCAACTTCCCCGTCCCTCCATGCCCGACCGCTCTGACATCCTCTCAAAAGGGGACGCGACGTCGAGCCCCCGTCCTGTCATACGGACGAGGGCTCGACTGCTGCCGACCGTGAAGGTGGTGCGTCAGTAGACGCTGACTCCATAGGCGCTGAGCGCCTCGGTGACCGGCTGGAAGAACGTCGTGCCGCCGGAGGAGCAGTTGCCGCTGCCGCCGGAGGTCAGGCCGATGGCCCTGCTGCCGGAGTAGAGCGGGCCGCCGCTGTCACCGGGCTCGGCACAGACGTTGGTGCGGATCATGCCGTAGACGATGTCGCCGCCACCGTAGTTGACCGTGGCGTTGAGGCCGGTGACGGAGCCGCTGTGGGTGCCCGTGGTGGAGCCGCGGCGGGTGACGGACATACCGACCGTGGCGTTGGCCGCGCTTGTGATGTCCTGGCCGCCGACGGTGCCCGGGTGGGACAGCGAGGTGTTGGAGTACCTCACGATGCCGTAGTCGTTGCCCGGGAAGCTGGATCCGGCCGTGGGACCGATGCTCGTGGTGCGCGAGGAGTTGGTGTACCAGGGCGGGTTGCCGTCGGTGCAGTGACCGGCGGTCAGGAAGTAGTAGGTGCTGCCGCTGCGGACGTTGAATCCGAGGGAGCAGCGCCAGCTGGTGGCGTAGATGGCGTCGCCGCCGGAGATGAGCTTGGAGAACGTGCCGGGGGTGCGCTCGATGCGCAGCGCACCGGCGTTGGACCCGGCCTGTTGCTTGATCTTGGCTATTTCGGCCCGGGAGACGGTGCTGTCGGCCGTGACAACCAGGGTGCCCGCGGCCTTGTCGATGTGCCAGGCGGTGCCTGCCACATCCGCGTCGAGTACGGCGTCGCTCGCGGCGGTGAGCTGGTTGGCGCTGAAGGTCTGGGCCTGGTTGGCGTTGGCGGCGGGGACGGCCAGCGCGGCGGCGGCGATCAGGCCAGTGGTGACGGCGAGCAGACGCGTACGTCTCGCCGTGCCACTGCGGGGGGTGGTGCGCTTGATCCTCACTTGTCGTTCCTCCAGAGGGGAATTGGGGGCCCGTTGTGGGGTTCGGGGCCCGTGAGGCGCAGCCATGAAGCACGTTCGATGAAGAGCGTTCGATTTTCGGACAAGCCGTGCTCCTGACAAGCGCTGTTCGGGAGTATTCGGGGCGTCAACTTGCCGCGCAAGGGCGCCTTTCGGCCGCTCCGCGCGCCCACGGCACAGCGCCCCGGCGGCTCGGTGGCCGCCGGGGCTGTGCCGCACTTGTCCGGCCGGTAGGACGGCTCAGCCGCCCAGGAGGTTCCGTTCGCCCGCGGGGACGCAGGCCTCCAGGGTGTTGCCAGGGGGTGGGAAGGGGCAGATGAAGTGGTCCGCGAAGGCACACGGCGGCAGCAGCGAACGGTTGAAGTCGACCGTCACCGTGCCGTCCGCGGCCGGTGCGGAGGGCCGCAGAAAACGGAAGCGGTAACTGCTGTTTCCGCTGGTGGCATCGGCGAAGACTGCCCACAGCGAGCCGTCCGGCTCGACTGCGACCTGCAGGGTGCGCTCCTGGCCGTCGATCTCGAAGACGATCTCGCCGCCGAGGCCGAGGCCGCGCTCGCGTCCGTCGGCGTTCTCGACTCGTACGCTGCGGTGTTCCTCGTACGGACGAAAGCGCCCCGGCAGCGTCCAACGGGCGTCGTACGCGGTCGCCTCGATGCCCTGGAAGGCCGTGCGCGCCGGTGAGTCCGGGTCGAAGTCCCGTACCGCCCACAGGCCTTCGCGGCGCAGCACGACAAGGTGCCGACCGCCGTGCGCGACCCGGGCGTCGGTGATCGATCCGTGGTCCGCCGTCAGCCGGACGTCGCCGGTCAGCGGCTGTCCGTCGACGGTCAGACCATCCTCGGCGGCAGCGGTCAGCACCACTTTGTCGCCGTCATCCCGCCACTGGCCCGGGACGGCCGGAATTCGACCTTCCGGGTAGTCCGAGAGCCAGTGCGTGCCGGTGAGGGACAGCGGTCCGTACGGCGCCGAGACTGTCACGGTGCGGTGCTCGTGCCAGCCCTTCCAGTCCTGCGCGGCTTCCGCATCCGCGTCCGCGTGGGCGTCTGTGCCCATGGTGATCAACCTTTCCACACCGGCTCGGCGAGCCCGAGGTGTGATCGCAGCGTCGTGCCGGTGTACTCCGTGCGGAAGGCCCCGCGCTCCTGGAGGAGCGGCACGACCTGCTCGACGAAGCCGTCGAGGCCGCCGGGGGTGAGATGGGGGACGAGGATGAAGCCGTCGGCCGCGTCCGTCGACACGAACTCGTCCATCGCGGCGGCCACGCTCCGCGCGGTGCCGATGAAGGACTGCCGACTGGTCGTCTCGATGACGGTCTGCCGGATCGACAGCCCCTTGGCCTCCGACAGGGCACGCCACTTGGCGGCGACAGCGAAGGGGTCGCCGTGCTTCACCCGGCCCTGGACGAGCTCGGAGCCGGGATCCGGATCGATGTCGGGGAGCGGCCCGTCGGGGTCGTAAGAGGAGAGGTCGCGGCCCCAGACCAGCTCCAGGGCGAGGATCGCGTTCTGCGGGGAGACCTGTCGGCGGCGGATCTCCGCGGCCCGCTCCTGCGCCTCGGCGTCGCTGTCGCCGAGCACGAAGGTGACGCCGGGCATCACCTTGAGGTCGCCCGGGCGGCGGCCGTGGCGGGCGAGGCGCTGCTTGACGTCGGCGTAGAAGGCGCGGCCCGCCTCCAGCGTCCCGCGCCGTGTGAAGATCACGTCCGCGGCGGACGCTGCGAACTCCCGGCCCTCGTCGGAGTCGCCCGCCTGGATGACGACTGGGTGGCCCTGTGGCGCGCGCGGGACCGTGAACTCACCCTCTATTTCGAAGTGTTGGCCGCTGTGGGCGAAGGGGCGGGCTGTCCCGGCCGGCGTCCAGGAGTCCCAGAGTCTGCGGGCGACGGAGACGAACTCGGCGGCCCGCGTATAGCGGTCGGCCCGGTCGAGGAAGCCGCCGCGCCGGAAGTTCTCCCCGGTGAAGGCGTCGGAGGAGGTGACGACGTTCCATGCGGCGCGGCCGCCGCTGAGATGGTCCAAGGAGGCGAGCCGGCGGGCCAGTTCGTACGGCTCGTTGAAGGTGGCGTTGACGGTGGCGGCGAGGCCGAGCCGGTCGGTGACGGCGGCGAGCGCGTTCAGCACGGTGATCGACTCGGGGCGGCCGACCACGTCCAGGTCGTGGATCTCGCCTTTGTGCTCACGCAGCCGCAGCCCCTCGGCGAGGAAGAAGAAGTCGAACAGGCCGCGCTCGGCGGTGCGGGCGAGATGCTCGAAGGAGGAGAAGTCGATCTGGCTCTTCGAGTGGCGGTCGGCCCAGACGGTGGTGCTGTTGACGCCCGGGAAGTGGGCGGCGAGGTGCATCTGCTTGCGTACGGCGGTCATGTGGTTCCCCCGGCGAGGGCGTACTGGTTGGCGGGCCTTGCGAGGCCCAGGTGCTCGCGGAGCGAGCCGCCCGGATAGAAGGTGCGGAACAGACTGCGGTGCTGGAGCAGCGCGACCGTGCCGTTGACGATCCGCTCCAGGTCCCGGTGGGGTGCGATGGGCGCCAGATGGAAGCCGTCCACCGCCGCCTGTCCGTGCCACCGGGTGATCAGCTCGGCGAGGTCGACCGGGCCGCCGCTGTAGTGCGGGCCGCCCCCGGCGAGCTGCGGGTCGCTGCCGGGGCCGGGGTCCGGCGCGGACTCGCTCTCGCCGAGGTCGACGACGAGCGAGACCAGCACCCGGAGTGTGTCCGGGTCACGGCCGTGTGCCTCGGCACGCCGGCGTATGTCGTCGCGGAGGGCGGCGGCCTGGTCGGGTGCGCCCGCCCGTACGAGAACGACATCGGCGTGCCGGGCGGCGGCTTCCCTGCCCTGCTCTCCAGTGCCGTCCACGACGATAACGGGATGGCCCTGTGGCGGCCTGGGGACGATCGACGGGCCGCGCACACTGAACGTGCCGCCCTCGAAGTCGACGTGGTGCAGCTTGGCGCGGTCGACGAACCGCCCTGTCGATATGTCGCGTATCTCGGCGTCGTCCTCCCAGCTGTCCCACAGCCGGGCGGCGACGTCGGCAACATCGGCGGCCTCCCGCCACAGCGCGCCCGCGGGCGCTGCCGGGCGGCGGCCGAAGGGCCGGGCCTCGGCCTCGGTGGTCGACACATCGACCTGCCAGCCTGCCCGGCCGCGGCTCACCCAGTCGAGGGTGGCCACGGCCGTGGACACATGGAAGGGCTCGGTATGGGTGGTGGTCACGGTCGGCACCAGGCCGATCCGTTCGGTGACGGGCGCGACCCTCGACAGTACGGCGAGGGCGTCGAGCCCGGGCCGGGCGAAGGAGTCGCCCAGGGTCACGAAGTCGAGTGCGCCCCGCTCGGCGAGCCGGGCGAGGCCGACGTAGTACGCGGCGTCGTAGTGCGCCGGGCCGTCGAGGGCGACGGCCAGATGAAGAGGCCGGGTGGCGGACATGGCAGAAGTGCCTTTCTGGTGCTGGTCAGTTCTTGGGCTTGGGCAGGCCGGGCGGATTGATCTCGGCCTTCGGGACCGCCTCGCTCGAGAGCCCCCAGCGCTTCAGCACCTTGGCGTACGAGCCGTCCTTGACGATGTGGTCGATCGCGGCGGCGTAGGCCTCGACCAGGCCGCTGCCCCTCTTCGTGGTGGCGGCGATCTTGCCCTGGATGGTCGCGCCGCCGCCCGAGAAGTGCCCGATGATCTCGGTCTGTCCGGCCGAGGCCACGTGGTACGCGGCGGTCGGGTTGGGGCCGAGATAGGCGTCGATGCGGCCGGACTGGAGCGCCAGGTAGTAATCGGTCGTGTTCTGGAAGTACTTGATGTCCACCGGCTTGCGTCCGGCCTTCTCGTTCTCCATGCTCCAGTCGACGAGGATCTCCTCCTGGTTGGTGCCGGAGCCGACGGCGATGGTCTTGCCCGCCACGTCCCCTGGGCCCTTGACCCGCCAGTCGCCGCCCTTCTTCGCCTCGAAGGCGAGCTCGTCGAGCCGGTACGTGGCGAAGTCGTACTTCTCCTTGCGCTCCTCGGTGACAGTGACGTTGGAGAAGACGCCGTCGAACTTTCCGCTGTCCAGGCCGACGAAGAGGTTCTCCCAGGAGACGGCCTGGAAGTCGGGCTTCAGCCCCAGGGTGTCGGCGACGAGGGTGGCGATGTCGAGTTCCACGCCGATGAGGGTCTTGTCG
Organism: Streptomyces sp. NPDC019443; assembly: GCF_044389785.1. Taxonomy (NCBI): domain Bacteria; kingdom Bacillati; phylum Actinomycetota; class Actinomycetes; order Kitasatosporales; family Streptomycetaceae; genus Streptomyces; species Streptomyces sp. NPDC019443. The sequence goes on along the minus strand of NZ_JBIRYJ010000007.1, from coordinate 64,832 downwards.
TCGGTGGCGTAGAAGTTGAGCGGTGGGGCGCTGCCGGTGGAGACACCGAGGGTGAGGCTGCCTCGCTTGCGTACGGCTTCCGGCAGTTTCGCGGCGATCGCGTCGGCCTTCTTCGCATGGATACGGTTCTGATTCGGGCCGAGATTGATGGCATCGCCGGTCCCTCCCGCGGGCTTGACCTGGTCGTTCGCGGCGTCGCTCGTGCCGCAGGCGGTGAGCAGGCCGAGGAAGAGGATGGCGGTTCCGGCAAGCGTGATACGTCGGGTGATCATGTCCGAACTCCTTCAGAGGACCTTGGAGAGGAAGGCGCGGGTGCGTTCGTGCTGTGGGCGCTCGAGCACCGCGGCAGGTGTGCCCTGCTCGACGATGCGGCCGTCGTCCATGAAGACGACGGTGTCGGCGACTTCGCGGGCGAAGCCGATCTCATGGGTGACGAAGATCATGGTGGTGCCCTGTTGCGCCAAGTCCTTGATGACGTCGAGGACTTCACCGACCAGCTCGGGATCGAGGGCGGAGGTGGGTTCGTCGAAAAGGAGCAGTTTTGGTTCGAGGGCGAGCGCGCGGGCGATGGCGACGCGCTGCTGCTGTCCGCCGGAGAGCTGTCGGGGGTAGGCGTCTGCCTTGTCGGCCAGGCCCACCCGGGCGAGCAGCTTCTCGGCGGCGGCGACCGCGTCCTTGCGGGGCCGCTTCAGCGCCGAGACGGGTGCCTCGATGATGTTCTCCACCACGGTCAGGTGCGGGAACAGATTGAAGTTCTGGAAGACGAAGCCGATCTGGGTGCGCTGTCTGAGAACTTCGCGTTCACGCAGCTCGTAGAGCTTGTCGCCGGAGCGGCGGTAGCCGACGAGCGTGCCGTCGACGCTGATCCAGCCGCTGTCCACCTTTTCCAGATGGTTGATGGTGCGCAGCAGGGTCGACTTCCCGGAGCCGGAGGGGCCGAGGACGACCGTCACCTCTCCGGCGCGGACCTCGAGGTCGATGCCGCGCAGCACCTCCAGCGTCCCGAAGCTCTTGTGGACCGACCTGACTTCGACCATGGCGCTCATCGCGCGGCCCCCTTGGCGTAGTGACGTTCGACGTAGTGCTGGAGGACGGAGAGCGCGGCGGTCAGGAGGATGTACCAGACCGTGGCGACCATCAGCAGCGGGACGACCCTGCCGTTGCGTCCGTAGACCACCTGGACCTGGTAGAAGAGCTCGCCGATCGCCATGACGGAGACGATCGACGTGCCCTTGAAGAGGGAGATGATCTCGTTGGCGGCGTTGGGCAGGATCGAGCGCATCGCCTGCGGCAGCACGACGCCGCAGCTGGCGCAGCTTGGGGATGCCGAGGGCGGCCGCGGCCTCCAACTGACCGCTGTCCACGGCCAGTACACCGCCGCGCACGATCTCCGCCGCGTACGCCGCCTGGTGCAGCGCGAGTCCGAGGACGGCCGCGCCGAGCGCGCCGACCAGCCCCATCGTGTCGAAGGAGTAGAAGCCGGGTCCGAAGGGAATCCCGAACTGCAGCTCCTTGTAGAGATAGGCGAGGTTGAACCAGAACAGCAGCTGCACGATGAGCGGGATGGAGCGGAACGCCCAGATGTAGGCGACGGCCACCGAGGTGAGGAAGCGGCTGGCCGACAGCCGCATGAAGGCGAGCAGGATGCCGAGGGCGAAGCCGAGCACCGTGCCGTAGAAGGTGAGCTGGAGGGTGACCCAGACCGCCTTGAGGATCGTCTCCGCGGTGAAGAAGCGGGCGAAGACGTCCCACTCCCAGGCGGGGTTGGTGGCCAGTCCGTGCAGGAACTGCGCGACGAGTACGGCGGTGGCGGCGACGGCGACCCAGCGCCAGGGGTGGCGTACGGACACGACCTTCAGCGCGCCGTAGTCCTCGGTGGCGACGACGGCCGCCTTGGGTGGATCGCTGGTGAGCGACATGGGGTTCCTTCGAGTTCCGTGAGGTTCCGTGATGGGTGTACGAGAACGGGGTCTGCGATCACGCGGTGAGGCGGCTGTGACACGCGAGGTCACGCAGTAGGGCGAGCGCGGTACGCGCGGTGGCGTCGTTCTGCGCGAAGGCCGGGCCTCCCGTGCGCGGCCGGGTGAAGGCTCCGCTCGCCCGGGCGGTGGTGTGCGGACCGAGGGCGAAGCGGCGCGGATGCGGCCGGCCCGAGCGGTCGAGCACCCGGCCGTCCTCGGGGTCCACCGAGAGCAGTCCGGTGGGGGTCGCGGCGGCCCCGTCCGCATACAGCGCGCGCAGCAGCGGGCTGCGGGTGCGCTCGAGCGAAGGCTCCGGCAGCCGGGCCTCGACCAGCGCCCGCGCCTCGATCCACTCCCCCGGCACGCTGGCGCTGCCCGCCCGGAAGATGCCGCGCTTCTCGTCGGCCTCGACGGTGATGCCCGCGCCGAGGAAGCGGACGATTCCGGCGCGGGAGAGGGCGAGGAGCTGGCGCAGCCGGGGGCCGGGCGGGCCGGAAGCGAGATAGCTGAAGAAGCCGTGCCACCAGCCGCCGATGTCGCCGAGCCGGATCAGCTGCCCGTAGACCGAGAGCAGTCCGAGGAAGACGGCGAGGTCCTCGCTGTGCGCGGGATCGTGGCGGCGGTCGAGGTCGGCGGTGATGTAGCCGCGCAACCCGTCCTGGAGCGCGTCGTACGAGCCGAAGCGCACCCCGTCGAGCGGGTGGTCGAGCGCTTCGAGGTCGAGGCGGTCGCCGGGGTCGGGGACGGAGGCGGCGACCAGCGTGTGCAGCTCCGGGCTGCCGGGCTGGGCGGCTGCGTATTTCTCCTCGAAGTCGGGCCAGTTGACCGCGGTGCGCTCGGGGTGGGCGGTGAAGAGCCGGTGGTAGTGGGCATAGCCGATCTCTTTGTCGACGAGGGGCCATACGTCGCGGCGGAAGTCGACGGGTCCGCCGAGCAGCGCGTCGACCTGGGCGGATCCGAAGAAGCGTGGCAGCGGGGGCCGTTCGCCCTGCGGCCCGTAACCGATCTTGGAGTGGTACGGGACACCGCGCCGCGATCCGACGTACAGGACGGGCTCCCGGCCCGATGGCACATACTCGCCGTTCTCGTACCGTCCGCCACGCCCCTCGGTGAGCAGCACCATCAGATCGATGAAGGCCAGTCCGAAGCCGCGGACGAGGACGGGCTCAGCGGCGGGGAGCCCGTCGAGGTCGCTGTCGGCGGTGAAGTCCGGCGGCAGATGGAGCAGTGTGTGACGGCGTGCGAAGTCGGCCAACTCAAGCTGTTCGTCGTCGAGTTCGGCGTCGAGGTGGCCGAGGGTGAGCACCACCAGATCGGCGGTCAGCGGCTCCGTACGCCCTTCGAGCCAGACCCGCTGGCGGCCTGCGCGCGGACCGCCGACGCGCACGGCGGTCGCCCGGTGCTCGTGCACCGTGAAGGTCGGCGGCAGGGCGGCCACCGCCTCCTCGTACACCCAGCGCAGATACGCCCCCTGCTGCTGTCTGCCGGGAAAGGTCTGGCCGTCGAGACCGGCCCACTCGGCGAGCGTGGGGCCCGGCCGAACCGGACCCTGCTGCTCGACCGTGTCGTCGGTGAACATGGTGACGTCCTCGGCCATGGAGTTCATCCAGAGCAGCGGGGACTGCTCATGGCGCCAGATCCGGCCACCGCCCGGCGGGTGCGGGTCCACCAGATGGATGTCCAGCGGCAGATCGCCGTACTGCTCGGGGGCGTTGGCGGCCAGTCGCTCCAGGAATCCGGTCCCCCGCGGACCGGCTCCGATCACGACGATGGACGGTCTCATCGCGCGCCCGCCGTGCCGCGGGCGTAGTACCGCTCGACATAGTGCTGGGCGACGCTGAGCAACGAGGTCACCACGACGTACCAGATGGTGGCGACGAGCAGCAGCGGCACGACCTGATAGGTGCGGTGGTAGACGAGCTGCACCGAGTAGAGCAGGTCCTGTACGGCGATCACGCTGACGATCGAGGTGCCCTTCAGGGTGCCGATGAGCATGTTCCCGGCGGGCGGCACGATGGAGCGCATGGCCTGCGGCAGCACGATCCGGCGGAGTCTGCGCCGGCGTCCGAGGCCGAGCGACTCGGCGGCCTGGATCTGTCCGCGCTCGACGGAGAGGATCCCGCCGCGCACCACTTCGGCGGCGTACGCGGCCTCGTGGAGCGTGAGCCCGATGATCGCGATGGTGACCGGGCTCAGCAGATTGACCGTCTTGACGCCGAGGATCTGCGGGTAGAGGGCGCCGATGTTGAACCAGAACAGCAGCTGGACCAGGATCGGCGTCGAGCGCAGCAGCCAGGTGTATCCCCGACTGACGTTTCGCAGCACGGGGTTGGCGGACAGCCGCATCACGGCGAGCAGCGTGCCGAGCGCGAAGCCCAGCACCATGACGACGGCGGTCAGCCAGAGGGTGAGGCCGAGTCCGCGCAGTACGGAGGCCGAGGTGAAGTAGTCGCCGACGACGTCCCACTGGAAGGCGTCGTTGCGTACGACGGAGCTGACGGCGCCCGCGAGCAGCAGCAGTACGACAACTGCCGCCGCCCACTGGCCAGTTCGGCGTACGGGCACGATACGCGGCTGCACAGCGTCGGTCTTGGCCGGCCCGGCCACGGATGATTCGGGGAGGGTGTCTGTTGACACAGCCATGCGAAGGCTCCGTGGATGCAGAGATCGAACACGGGAATGCCTTCACTGGAAACACAACGTGGACCGAGCCCCTCAGCACGATCCGTGTCTGAGGCTAGACGGTCGAAGCGGCCCGCTGTCAAGCCTGTCCAGACTGTGAGCCGTACATCTCAAGGCAGTTGACGCGGAAACGGATGCCTGCTCCACTTGAGCCATGCATTCGCAGCAGTGGCTGGTCACGCGCTCCCACATCGACTTCGGTCGAGTGTGGTCCTCTTCCTGTTGAGCTGACCCCCGCTGCTTCTCGGTGTTCGCGCGCTTTCGCGCCCTCTTCCGCTTTTCGCGCCTTCACACGCACAGCACGCGCATCTCTCCCCTCGCCGTACCCCGCTTCCTTCTGCCTGCTCGAAGAAGGGCACGCATGACGTTCACCCCGAGCCGTGGCTCCGCGCTGTCCGTACTGAGGACCACGGTCGACGACCCCCTGGCCCGCCCGCTCCTGGAGGAGCTGGCGCACGAATACATCAGCCGGTACGGCTCCGCCTTCGATCTGGAGCGCTACCCGTCCGAGGAGTTCGCTCCGCCCTGCGGCGCGTTCCTGCTGCTCCTGGAGCAGGGCCGGCCGGTGGCCGGCGGCGCGTACCGCCGCTACGACGCGAGCACGGCCGAGCTCAAAAGGATCTGGACGCACTCCGCGCACCGCCGCCGCGGCCTTGCCCGGCGGGTGCTGCGCGTACTGGAGCGAGAGGCCGCCGACCGCGGCTACTCCCGGATCTATCTGACCACCGGACCGCGCCAGCCCGAGGCCAAGGGCCTCTATCTGGCCGCCGGATACCGCCCTCTGTTCGATCTGTCCGCAGATCCGGAGTCGATCGGCCCGCTGCCGTTCGAGAAGCACCTGGAGACCCCAGCATCATGAGCAGGACACGCCACGCCGTCGTCTTCACGCTGATCACAGCCGCCACGCTGACGCTGACCGCCTGCGGCTCCGGCGACCCGGCGACCGCCGGCGCCGGCGCCAAGCCGGGTGCGAAGCCCGGCAAGCTCCCCACCACCGATGTGGTGTCCGCGGTCGCGAAGGACGAGGCGGTCGCGAAGCTGGATTCAAGAAGGGCACCCCGCTGGCGCCCGCCTTCCAGGCGGCGGTGAACAAGCTCAAGACGGACGGGACGTACGACCGGATCCTGAAGAAGTGGAGCACGACCGAGTCGGCGATCGAGAAGTCGCAGATCTCGCCACCCGAGATCAAGTGAACCGACGCCAGGTCAGCAGTCACAGCTGCAGCAGTCACAGCAGTCGCAGTCGCACTTGTGGCAGCAGCCCTCGCGCTTCTTGCGGGACCAGGGGCCTTCGTACTCTTCGGCGCAGCACAGCTTGCAGGTGCAGCACAGCCCGACGAAAGCGGCGCAGCCGGCCCAGAAGCCGCGCCTGCCCGGCTTCTGGGGCTCCTGGTGGAAGCCGGGCGGCATACCGCCGGGCCCACCAGGACCGCTGGGGCCGCCCCCGCCGTAGGGGTTGCCGGGGCCGTACGGTCCCTGGCCGTACGGCCCCTGGTCATACGGACCGCCCTGTCCCTGGTACGGGCCCTGCGGCGGGCCTCCGTACCCCTGGTGCGCGCAGGTCGTCGTCCCGAACGCCCGGTTCACCGAGTTCTGCAGCTCGTGCGCCAGCAGCACATGCACCAGCTTGTCGTCGGCGAAGCGGGCGTCGCGCAGCGCGAGCCGCACCCCGTGCACCGCGTCGTCGGCGAGCCGTCGCGCCTCGGCCGGCGAGGTGCCGGTGGCGGCGAGAGGGTTCCAGGCACCCGACGCTGCGTCAGCTTCCCTGTCCTCGACGGCATCCAGCAGATGCGCGAGCCGTCCGAAGAGCTTGCCGGCCTCGGCCAGCGGTGCGATGTTCTCCGGCCGTCCGGCCAGTACGGCGGTGTGCGCGAAGGCGGCCGCCGTCGCCGTCTCGGTCGGCTCGGTGACGGTCAGCAGCGAGGTGCCCGGCCCGGCCAGCGCCTCGATCCCGCTCTGCCTCTCGACGGCGTCGAGCAGCACCGCGGTGTCGAAGCCGAGCTCCGCGCCGGTGCGCGCCCCGGCCCGGTCCCAGCCCGCGGCGACCCGGAGGGCGGGGGCCGCCACCGGCCTGCGGGCCAACACCCCGTCCCGGTCGGCGACGTGGTCCCGTATCTTCGCCGACGCCAGCACCAGGGAGACGGCGGCCGCCAGGCGCGCTCCTTCGCCCCGGGCGACGGGTGCGGTGCGCATGGCGCGCAGCGGACAGGGGCCCGCGGTGCGCCGGGAGGCGGGGGTGCGCTCGGTCTGAGCCTCCGTCAGAACCGAGACGATCAGGCCGTCGTAGTTGGTCACGACCCGGGCGAACTGACCGTGGTCGGCGCGAAGTGCCAGACAGAGTCCGCACAGATGGGCCATCCACTCGGTCTTGAGCCCATCGGTGAGGCGATGAGTGCATGGCCTGACGATTCCGAACACGACGGTCCCCCGAGAGTCGTTCCACAGTGCGGCACGCATCGTATCGAGCGATCCGTTCACCCGGACGCGCCCACCGTCACCCGCGTGACACGACTTTCATATTTTGGGCCCGCAACCCCCCGTACACAGGAAGAATATTGACGAATCGCCACATCTTCTGCACCAGTACCGTCACGAATCCCCTGCGCGGCGACTATCTACTTGGCGCGCGATCCGCATCATGGACGACCATAGGGATGCGGAACGAGAAAAGACCGCAATGAGCGGACTGGAGCGGAAGGAGGCGTCCATGGGATCTGTGCGCAAGGCAAGCGCCTGGCTGGGACTCGTCGAGGACAGTGACGAGCGTTACTACGACGAGGAGTACGCCGAGGGTGCTGAGGCGGGTGACGCGTGGGTCACCGACCCGCGGGTGCGCGTGGCCTCCGAGTCCGCCCAGGAACAGGGCCGCCGGATCGCTACGGTCTCCCCGGACAGCTTCCGGGACGCCCGCGGCATCGGTGAGCTGTTCCGGGACGGCGTCCCGGTCATCGTGAACCTCACGTCCATGGAGCCCTCCGACGCCAAGCGCGTCGTGGACTTCGCCGCAGGGCTGACCTTCGGGCTGCGCGGCTCGATCGAGCGCGTCGCCACCCGGGTCTTCCTGCTGAGCCCCGCCGACACGCAGGTCGTCAGCGGGGAAGCCGCGAGCCGTTCTTCGCAGGACGGCTTCTTCAACCAGAGCTGAGCATGGGGGGCACCTCCCAGCGTCAGCTGGGGGAGCTCGCCGACCGCCGCCGGGTCACCGGAAGGCGTCCAGGCCGGTGAGCGCCTTGCCCAGCACCAGCTGGTGCATCTCGACGGTGCCCTCGTAGGTGAGCACCGACTCGAGGTTGGTCGCATGGCGCATCACGGGGTACTCCAGCGAAATCCCGTTCGCTCCTAGGATGGTGCGCGAGGTGCGGCAGATCTCGATCGCCTCCCGCACGTTGTTGAGCTTCCCGAAGCTGACCTGCTCGGGGCGGAGCTTCCCCGCGTCCATGCGGCGGCCCAGATGGTGGGCGAGCAGGATCCCCTTGTGCAGTTCCACCGCCATGTCGGCGAGCTTGGCCTGGGTGAGCTGGAAACCGCCGATCGGCCTGCCGAACTGCTCGCGCGTCTTCGCGTACTCCACGGCGGACTCGAAGCTGGACCGCGCCGCCCCCATCGAGCCCCACACGATTCCGTAGCGGGCGTGCGTGAGGCAGCTCAGCGGGCCCTTCAGACCGGTGACGCCCGGCAGTACGGCGTCGGCGGGCAGCCGTACCTCGTCCAGGACCAGCTCACTGGTGACGCTGGCGCGCAGCGACCACTTGTGCTTGATCTCGGGGGCGGAGAAGCCGGGGACGTCGGTCGGCACGGCGAAGCCGCGGATGCCCTTGTCGGTCTGCGCCCACACCACCGCGACCCCGGCCACCGAGCCATTGGTGATCCACATCTTGCGGCCGGTGAGCACCCAGTCCGAGCCGTCCCGCTTGGCGAAGGTCCGCATGCCCGCCGGGTCGGAGCCGTGGTCGGGCTCGGTGAGGCCGAAGCAGCCGATGATCTCGCCGGCCGCCATGCCGGGCAGCCAGCGCTGCTTCTGCTCCTCGGAGCCGAAGCGGTGGATCGCGTACATGGCGAGTGAGCCCTGGACGGAGACGAGCGAGCGGATGCCGGAGTCGGCGGCTTCGAGCTCCAGGCAGGCGAGGCCGTACTGGACGGCGGTGGCGCCCGCGCAGCCGTATCCCTTCAGGGACATGCCGAGCGCGCCGATCGAGCCGAGTTCGCGGGCCAGCTCGCGGATGCCGGGGAGTTCGCCGCGCTCGTACCAGTCGGCGATGTGCGGCAGGACACGGTCGGCGGCCCAGCTGCGGACGGTGTCGCGGATCGCGAGATCCTCGGGGTCGAGCAGATCGTCGATGCCGAGGGGGTCGCTGGGGTCGAAGGGCGGCAGCTTCGAGGGTGCGGACATGGGCGTGGCCTCCGGCGGCGCTCACACAGCGGAACACAGAAAACTAGCAGTGTTAGTTACTGCTCCGGCTGACGTTACGGCTCAGTGTGCCGGGCGTCCAGACCCGGCCGCCTCGGCAGGCTCGCGGCTCGCCGGGAGCGAGACTTCCGGGCGCCTCGGCTTCGGGCACTTCTCGGCGGTGACAGTCGCGCACTCCATGACCTTGGGCAGCCGCAGCGCGGCGAGCGCGCCGAGCAGCAGCAGGCCCGCACTGACCAGGAGCGTTATATGGAGGCCGTTGACGAAGGAGTGGCGCGCCGTGCTGCGCACCATCGCGCCCGCGGGGCCGCCGAGCCGGTCCGCCACCTGGTAGGCCTCGCCCAGCGAATGGGAGGCGGCCGAGCCCGCCGATCCCGGGACGCCGGTGAGCGAGGCGAGCGCGGGCGCGTACGCCGCGTTCATGACGCTGCCGAGCAGCGCGATGCCCATCCCCGCACCCAGTTGGTAGGAGGTCTCGCCGATCGCGGCAGCCCCGCCCGCCTGGTCCGCCGGTGCCTCGCTGAGCATCGACTCGTACGCGGCGAACAGCGTGGTCTGCAGTCCGAAGCCGAGCAGCACGAAGCCCGTGGTGAGCAGCCAGGGCCGGTCGTGCTGTCCCATCAGGGTCAGCAGCAGCACGGCCGCGGCGGTGAGCACGAAACCCCAGCCGACCATCCGGCGGGGGCCGATGCGGTGCAGGGTGTGCGAGCCGGTGGCGCCGGCGGCCATCGCGGCGAAGGTCAGCGGCAGCAGTCGCAGGCCGGTCTCCAGCGGGCTCAGCCCGAGGACGAGCTGGAGGTACTGGACGGCGATCAGCTCCAGGCCGACCAGCGCCAGCATGGCGAGAATGATGCAGCCGACGGAGGTGGAGAAGGCGGCCCTGGCGAACATCCGCATATCGATCAGCGGATGCTCGCGGCGCTTCTGCCGCCGTACGAACAGGGCGAGCAGCACACCGCCCAGCAGCAGCGGCCCCGCCGTCCTGATGTCGAGGACGGTGTCGCCCGCGCCCAGCCGCTTGATGCCGAGGACCGCGCCGAGCACACCGGCCGCGGCCATCAGCGCGCCCAGTACGTCCCAGGGCCCGTCGGCGCCGCCCCTGGACTCGGGCAGCAGCCAGCGGCCGACGGGCAGGATCAGCGCCATCAGCGGGATGTTGATCAGGAAGACCGAGCCCCACCAGAAGTGTTCGACGAGAAAGCCGCCGAGGACCGGTCCGGTGGCGGCGCCGACCGCGGCGACCGCGGTCCATATGCCGATCGCCGTCGCCCGCTCCCGCCTGTCGGGGAAGACCGCGCGGAGGATCGAGAGCGTCGCGGGCATGATCATCGCGCCGCCGACGCCGAGCAGGGCGCGCGCCCCGATCAGCACCTCCGGGGTGGGGGCGAATGCGGCGGCCAAGGAGGCGACGCCGAAGATGCCGTAACCGATCAGCAGCACACGGCGGCGGCCGACCCGGTCACCGAGCGTGCCGAAGAGGATCAGCAGCGCGGCGCAGATGAGGGGGTACGCGTCCACGATCCACAGCAGCTCGACCCCGCTGGGGCGGAGGTCCTCTGTGACGGCGGGGACGGCGACGTGCAGCACAGTCGCGTCGAGTGCGACGAGCAGCAGGCTTATACAGAGGACGACGAGGACGACCCAGCGGTTCGCACCGCCGCCGGCGGCACGCAGCCGTGCTCCGGTCGTGATCGTCCCGGACATGTACGTACCTCCCAATGAGTCCCTCGCGCTCGGCGGGCCAGCCGGGGACAGTGCTGCTGTCCCACAGGGCGGTCCGGCATCGACGGGCGAGTGAGCCGCCAGCGTACGCGAGATCCGGCGTGTGGCGCGTGGTCCATCTCTCACCTGGTCGGGCACGCGCGTGTGGCGTACGCCACGCCACGCCCGGAACCGGAGCCGTCCTGGACGTCCGCCAACGAGGGGGAAATTCCGTACGGGGAAGTGGTGAACTGTTATTTGCGCCCCGGATAGAACCCCATGATGACGGGCTCGCGGACAATAGAGCGCAAGGTCATCGGAATTTCCGAATTGGCCCGGAGTAAAACTCGATCTGAGACATAGTCCACATCACATCGTCATCACGAACCCGCGGGATCGACCTGGGCGGACACTCACTCGCTGTAACGTCGATTGGGTGCGTACCGACATCTTTGCCCGCCTGGACCGGGAGCCGGAACCGCCGAAGATAGAGATCCCGCGGATGAGCCGCACCCGTCTCGCCCTCTTCGGCGGGACGTCGGCCTTCTATCTCGCCATCGTCGTGGCCGTGTTGGCCTCGACCTGGCTCGTGATCATCGACTGGAAGGTCATGCTCTTCCGGCCCTACCAGCAGTGGCCGGACCTGCACGCCTTCCTCGACTACTTCGTGGTTCTCGGCCAGCGCGGACCCACAGCCGTGATGGTCGCGGCCTGGCTGGGCTGGCGCTCCTGGCGTCAGCACACCCTGCGACCCCTGCTGGTGCTCGGCGCCTCGCTGCTACTGCTCAACGCGACGGTGGGCGCCGTCAAGATCGGACTGGGCCGTCTCGGCCCCCACTACGCGACGCAGATCGGCTCCGCCGAGCTCTTCGCCGGCGGCGATATATTTCCCTCCGGGCACACCGCGAACGCGGTCGTGACATGGGGAATCCTGGCGTATCTGGCCACCACTCCGCTGGCCAGACGCTATCTGTCGGCCCTGTCGGCGGTGGTCTCCCTGGGCGTCGGCCTGACCACCGTGTACCTCGGTACGCACTGGCTGAGCGATGTGCTGCTCGGCTGGGCGGCCGGGCTGCTGATCCTGCTCGCACTGCCCTGGTGCGAGCCGCTGATCGGCCGCGCGGAGGCCTGGATCCTGTCGCTGCGCGAGCAGTTGCGTGCGCGCCGTCGGCTCGCTCCCTCGCTGCCGGTCGCGGCGGGTGGCCCAAGGCCCGGGATATTCCCGCAGCGTGAGCCTTCACAGGAGCAGGATCCGGCCCGCGAGCCGGTGGCCGCCGTCGGTGGCCGGCCGGCTTCGAACGGCAGGACCACGGCACAGCTCACCCAGCCGAGGTCGCACACGGTGCGCTCCGAGCGGACGCCCATCACCCCGTCCGGCAGGCGCCGTCCGCCGACCTCGCGGCCGGTGACCGGCGGCTGAGTCAGTGTCAGTGGGTTCCGCGGGAAACCCGGCGGAATGTACGGCGAAGGCCCCGACCATGACGGTCGGGGCCTTCGCCGTTCGCGTGCGGGCCTGTCAGCCCGGCCAGCAGCGGATGACGGTGCCGCCCTCCACCTCGAAGTTGAGCCGGCCTTCCAGGTACTCCATCGTGATGATGGCGCCCGGCGGCAGCGATCTGACGGTGCTCCAGCCACGCTCACGAGCCAGCTGCTCGGCACCGTCGGCGGCGAGGCCGACATACGCGTCGGGGTCGTCGTCGGGCTGTGCGGGAGGGGTCGGTGTGGGTGCCATGACACCCACCGTAGGCGGCCGCGGACGGTGACGGAAGCCGGGGCCGAAGGGATGCTTCAGCACTCCCACGTACCTCACCGGTCACGCTTCTGTCACAGGATCACGACACGCGTTTAGCCCATACACAGTCACTCGAACGTGCAGTTCAACGCCGCCCGCACGGTAATTCCACCGACCTTGCTGATCATGCTGAATTCCCCCTGCGGAATTGTTCGCGTCAGGTGCCGGAGGGCGAATTGACAACGGTGAAGAATTCACCAGTTCATTACAGAATCCCCCCACGCGTCCGAACAGTCTTGGCGCGCAATGAGACGAAGTCCGAGCCGCGAACGGCGAGCGAAGGTGATGGGTACGGAGACTGCCCGGGGGGCGATCAGTCCAGGGCACGGGAAAGCCGGTCCCGGACCGCCCTGATGTGCTCGGTCAGCTCCTGCGGCTCGATCACATCGAAGTCCACGCCCATGAGCATCACATGGATGACCAGCACATCCAGGCTCGCGGCCCCGGTGCGCAGCAGACACGTCTTCTCGTCGACCGCCTCGATGGCGCCGTCGGACGGACCGACGAACTCGGCGGCCAGTTCGGCCGAGGTGTGCAGCCGGATGACCGCCTGGGCGGCGTAGGCGTGTGTGGAGACGCCCTTCGAGACATACGCGGCCAGGTCCTCGGCCGGCGGTGTACGAGCAGCGAAGCGCGGGCCGTGCGGCGGCTTCGGGGTGATCCGGTCGGCACGGAACGTACGCCAGTCGCCGCGGTCCAGATCCCAGGCGACGAGATACCAGCGCCGCTCGGTGCACACCAGACGGTGCGGCTCGACGGTGCGGCGGGTGGCGGAGCCGCCATGGTCGCGGTACTCGAAGCGCAGCCGCTCGCTGTCCCGGCACGCGTTGGCCAGTTCGGTCAGCACGCTCGCGTCGACGGTGGAGCTCTGCCGGCCCCGCAGCATCGGCACGGTGAAGGCGTTGAGCGCGCCGACACGGCGGCGCAGCCGGTTCGGCAGCACCTGCTCCAGCTTGGCCAGGGCGCGTACGGAGGTCTCGCCGATGCCCTCGATGCCATGGCCCGCGGCGGTGCGCAGGCCCACCGCGACGGCCACCGCCTCCTCGTCGTCGAGCAGCAGCGGCGGCAACTCGGCCCCGGCGCCGAGCTGATAGCCGCCGCCCGTGCCGGGGCTTGCGTTGACGGGGTAGCCGAGCTCGCGCAGCCGGTCGACGTCGCGCCGGACCGTACGCGGCGTGACGCCGAGGCGGTAGGCCAGATCTGCGCCGGACCATTCGCGGTGGGCCTGGAGCAGCGAGAGCAGGCGCAGCAGTCTTGCCGAGGTCTCCAACATGGTGTCGAGTCTGCCAGCGATTGCGGACAGCAGCTGTCCTCAGATGGCGTGCGTCAGGGCGCTTCGGTGAGGCGTACGCAGAGTTCGTTGTCGCTCGTGTAACAGGGGGCGGCCAGCCAGTTGCCGGACGGCAGCCTCGGGTACACGAAGATGTTCCTCCGGTCCCAGACGTCGTCGAGGATGCGGGCGATCCGTATCCAGGCAGCGTCCGCAGTGGGCCGCAGCCACATGTCCCACAACTCCTGCTTGCCGAGGTGCTGCTCCGCCAGCGGGCCGTACGGCAGGGTGAAGCCGAAGGCTCCGCCGTCGCCGCCCGTCACCGGCACCCGATGCGCCTTGTCGGAGCCGCGCAGCCGAGCCTCGGCGGCGGCCCCTTCGCCCAGTTCGGCTCCGTACAGCACCCCCTCCACCGTCATCGCGCCACGCTCCGGCGCGAGGCCGATCTCCCCTGCCTCGGCGTGCGGCGCCCGCACCCAGCAGCGCACCGCCAGCCGGCCGTCCTCCGTCGGGTAGGGCACGCGCGCGGCGATCCGGTCGGCGTCGGGCGCGCGATCGACCAGCGTGCGCAGGTCCCGGATGCCGGGCTCGACGGCCTCGTCACCGACGTACGCGTCCCAGCGGCCCTCGGCCAGCTCGACCGTGCTGGGCAGTACGGCGCGCGAGCTGCCCTCCCCCGTGGGAGTCAGCGGCAGCCGTGTCTCGTCCTGTGGGCCCGCGCCACCGCGCAGCTTCAGCACCAGCACGGCGTCCGGCGCACCGGCCCCCGCGATGTCGAAGGTGATGCCCCCAGCGGAGTCGGCGATGCAGTCGGCCCGCGGCACCCGCCGCTCGGTGGACGTGGTCATGAGGACTTCTTCCCTTTCCGGATCACGTCGGCGCCCAGATAGCGCAGGGCGTAGGCCCCGTCGTACAGCGTGCCCCGGGCGTGGTGCGCGGCGTCCCGCAGCGCACTGCGCGAGCGGCCCTCGCCGCGCGCGACCAGCTCGGTGAACAGAGCCTCATGGCGCTCGGCGATCCGCGCCGGGTCGAAGCGGGCCGAGGCGGCGAGCGCGGCCTGCCCGGTGCGCCGTCGCAACTCGTCGTTCTCGATCAGCCCGAGCAGCGCGTCGGCGATCGCGTCCACGTCGCCCACCGGCACCAGACGGCCGTCGACGCCGTCCTCGATGATCTCGCGGGGCCCGTGCGGGCAGTCGGTGGAGACGACCGGCAGGCCGCAGCGCATCGCCTCGACGATGGTCATGCCGAACGACTCCAGGCTGGAGGTGACGGCGGCGATCGAGCCCTTGACCCACTCAGGTTCGAGCGGGTTGGCGGGGCCCATCAGTAAGACATGGTTGTGCAGCCCGCGCTCCTCGATAAGGGTGCGCAGCGCGTTCCTCTCGTTGCCGGTCGCGTCTCCGCTGCCGTAGATCCGCAGCCGCCAGTCGGGACGCGCGGCGACCACCTTGGAGAAAGCCTTGACCAGCAGGTCGTACCGCTTGACCTTGGTCAGCCGGCCGGCCGCGACGATCCATTTGCTGGAGGCGTCGGCGGGCCGGAGCGTCGGCGCGGGCACGCTGTTGGGCACGGACTCGATCCGTACGCCGGGCAGTTTCAGCTTGGAACGGTAGGACCGGGCGTCCGCCTCGGTGACGGTGGTGATCGCGTCGAGGAGGGGGTAGCGGTGCCCGATCTCGCGGCGCAGCCGGTAGCCGTGGCTGTCCAGCGTGAGGTGTTCCTGGCCGACGCGGACCGGGCCGCGGCGGGTCTGGCGGGCGATGTGCACATTGAGCCCGGGGCGGGTGCCGACCACGACATCGGCCTCAACGGATCCCAGATGGGCGGCGATCCGGGCGTCGGTGAGGCGGCTGTACTGCTTGTGGCGGCCGTCGCCGCGCGGGAAGACCTTGGCGGGGCGCCTGTAGTCCGGATGGTCGCCGTCGTAGCCGGGGCTGCTCTTGCGCAGATCGACGAGGTGCTTCATGGTGACGCCGGCCGGCGCGCCCATGGTGGGTTCGTCACGGTGGCGGAAGACGGAGACGATCTCGACGTCGTGCCGCTCGGCCAGGGTCTGGGCCAGGTTGAACGTCGTGCGGATCGTCCCGCCGATGCCGTACACGTTGTGGAGCAGAAAAGAGATGTGCATACGCCGCAGCGTCCCCCAGTCTTCATGTGTGCCGCAGTGGACTGTACCTGTCTGTTACGGCTGATAAGGGAGTTGGGGCACGGTGAAGCAGTTCTCGGTCATCTCACCGCCCTGCGTCACCCAGCCCTTGTCGTCCTGCCACCGGGCGACGGACAGACAGGTGCGGCGGGTCTTCGGCGGCTCGGCCAGTTTCTCGTAGCCGACGGGCAACAGCAGACCACGGGCGGTGTACGGCTCGGGGCGGTTGACGAACCGCTCGACGCAGGCGCGCGTGAGATCCGCCGCGCAGGACCGGGCGGCGTCGGTGAACCACATGGCCGCCGCCCAGCCCTCCAGTTGCCACTGGGAGAGCTCGCGGCCCTTCATCGCCTCGCGGAATTCACGTACGGCCGAATGGGTGACGTCGTCGTGGTTGCGGCTCGATCCGGTCACCCACAGTGCGTTGCGGCAGCTCGGCGCGTTCTTGAAGTCCTTCGGTACGGACGAGGCCCAGTTCTGCACATTGGTGACCTTGGCGGTGACGCGTACGCCGACGGCGTCCATCGCCTCGCACAGCTGGGCGTTGCCGTGCGTGTCCATCGCGTCGAAGACCAAGTCGGCGCCCTGCTGCCGGATATCGGCGGCGACGGCACGGAAGTTCGGCAGGGCGAAGTCGACCTGTTCGCCCACGACGCGATAGCCCTCGGCCTTCAGGCCCTGGGTGATCATCCGGGCGTACGCGGCGGATGCGGCCTGGTTGTAGGAGACGACGGCGGCGGTTCGGGCGCCGTGTTCGCGGGCGAAGTAGCGGTAGACCTCGGTTCCGCCGTAGAGGGTGCCGTTCCAGCCGGGCTTGCCGCCTGCGCGGGGGGCGAGGCTGCCGTAGATCCCGTACAGATGCGGATACGTGTCGTACGCGGGGCCGATCGGCTGACCGCCGATGTCGGGTACGCCGGCCTTGGCGACGAGGGGCGCGCCCGCGTACTCCAGCGCGGTGGTGGCCACCAGGGCGAAGACTCTCCGCTCGTCGAGGAGCTTGTGCACGCATTCGTTGTTGCCGACGCCGCTGCCGCCGTCGTCGCAGGTGACGACCTCGATACGGCGGCCGTCGAGTCCGCCCTTCGCGTTGAGCGCGTCGAAGTAGGCCTTCGCTCCGTCGCCGGGACCGCTGAAGGCCGCGCCGCCGACCGGGCTGGTGGCGCTGCGGATGATGCCGACGCGGATCGGCTCGGCGGCGTTGCTGCGGGTGGGTGACGGTGGGCTGTCGAAGTCACTCTCGGGCAGCCGGCTGCCGCAGGCGGCGCCCCCGGTCAGGAGCGCCGCGAGCAGCAGGGCTTCAGCAGCCCGGCGCGGCGGCATTGCCGCTGAGCTCGACCAGGGCGCAGAGCGTCTTCACGGAGACCTTCCAGGTCTGGTCCTGGTAGACCGAGGTGCCCTTGGTGCCGGGCAGGGCAGGGGTGCCGCCGACCAGCAGGTCATAGGTGACGGTGGCTTCGGTGGCGGAGGTGAACTGCACGTCTGTGACCCTGGCCGAGGACTGCGCGGCGTTCTTGTCGCCGCTGAACGCGGCGAGCAGCGGCCGCAGCGCTTCGCCGTTCTCGAGCACCTTGACCTTGGAGTCCGTGGCCGCCTTGGGGTCGAAGAACGTCGTCCAGTTCTTCTCGATCTCGGCCTTCGCGGCGGCGGGGTCGGCGGGGCCGTCCGCGGCCGGGGCGCTGGGCGACGGCGTCGCCGGGGCCGTCACCGACGGGGTGGGTGAGGACTTCGAGCCGCCGCCGCTGTCGTCCGAGCATCCTGCGGCGGCTGGTACGAAGGCCAGGATCGCGACGGCCGCCCATGCGGCGGTCGTCTTGGGCCTGACATGGACCATCTGGCTCACCACCCGTTGTCGGCTTCCAGCGTCTGTCCGTTCAGGGCATAGTGCAAGGAATCGGCGTACATCACCAGTGCCATGACCAGACCGGTGCCAGAGCGGCGGGAGGGCCCCCGGATGCCGACTTCCCGACTGCTGTGGTGGGGCGGGCTCACAGCCGCGACCGGTGGCGCGGTGCTGTGCGTGATCGGCTGGTACGGCGTGTCCGGCGAGCGGTTCGCCGAACGGCAGATCCCCTATCTGGCCTCCTGCACGATGCCGGGTGCGGCGCTGCTGGTGGTGGGGGCGGTGCTGATCGCGGCGGCTTGCCGGGCCGCGGGGGTACGGGGAGAGGCCGGGGCCGGGCCGGAGGAGGCCTCGCCCTTCAGGGATGTACCGGCCTGGGATGCGCCGTCCTCGGACGAACCCCCGCTGTGCGTGCCAGGCGGAACGCTGGCGCACCGCCCCGACTGCCCTCTGGTCGCGGGCAAACCGGAGGCCGAGCCGGTCGGCGACCGGGAGCTCGGCCCGTGCCCCGTCTGCGAGCCCCGGGGCTGACGGGTGAGTTCGCTGACGTACGACCTCACCCTCGCGGGGCTCGCAGTCGGCAGCGCGGCCGCACTCACCGGGATCGGACTGATCGTCACCTACCGGGCGACCGGCGTGCTGAATCTTGCGCACGGTGCGATCGCGATGGTCTGCGCGTATGTGCTGCGGCAGTTCGCGGTGGAGTGGGGCTGGCCGCTGCCGCTCGCCGCGGCGGTGACGCTGCTGGTCGTCGCCCCCGGGATCGGGATCGTCCTGGACCGTCTGGTCTTCCGGCCGATCGCGGTGCTGGACATGGACCCCGGGCGCGCGCTGGTCGCGTCGATCGGGGTGTTCGTCCTGCTCGTCGGGGGCGCGGCGCTGGTGTGGGGCGGCGGGGCGCGGGCGGACGCGCCGGTGCTGCTGCCTGACGACCCGTGGGTGCAGCTGTCGGCCGTACTGCTGCTCGCCGCGCTGGTCACGGCGGTCACCCGGTGGACCCGCTTCGGCCGCGAGCTGCGCGCCGTCGTCGACAACCGTGCGCTCGCGACGCTGGGCGGGATCGACGCGAACAGGGTGTCGGCGGTGGGCTGGGCGTTCGGCTCCTTCACGGCCGGTGTTACGGGTGTGCTGCTCGTTCCGTACGTACGTCTCGATCCGTACGGGCTGCCGCTGCTGATCGTCGAGGTGATCGCGGTCGCGGTGATCGCCCGGATGCGGAGCCTGCCGGTGGCGGTGGCCGCGGCGCTGGCGATCGGCGTGGCCCAGGCGCAGTTGACGCGGCTGCACCCCTCGGGGTGGGGCGAGCCGTTGCTCCAGGCGGTGGGCGCGAACCTCTTCGTGGTGGCGCTGCTGATCGCGGCGCTGGTGCTGCCGGGGGTGGGGGCGCGGGACACCCTCGCGCGCCCCGCCGCGCCCGCGGTACGGGTGCCGGGCGTTGTGTGGCTGGTGGCCGCGATCCTGTTCCTGCTCCCGCTCGGCTTCGCGGGCTCGGACCTGCACACCTCGATCCAGGTGCCGGCGCTGGCGGTGATCCTGCTGTCGCTGGTGGTGGTGACGGGCCGGGGCGGCCAGATCTCGCTGGGCCAGGCGGCGTACGCGGGCCTGGGCGCGCTCTTCACGGCGCTGCTTGCGGCCGGGCGCTTCCCGGGGCTCCCGGCGATGCCCGAACTTCTCGCGCTGGTCGTCGCGGTGCTACTGGTCGCGCCGCTGGGCCTGTTCACCGGCTGGCCGGCGATCGGCCGCCACGGGCTTGCGCTGGCACTGGCGACGCTGGCGGTGGGGGTGGGCGTGAGCCGCTTCGTCTTCGCGCAGCCGTACGCGACGGCGGGGCTGTCACTGTCCCGCCCGGCCGGCCTGTCGTCCGACCGCGCTTTCTACCTGGTCGAACTGGTCGTCCTGGCCGGTGCGCTGCTCGCGGTAGGGGCGCTGCGCCGGGGCCGTACGGGCCGCGCGCTCGCGGCCATGCGCGACCACGAACCGGGCGCGTCGGCGGCCGGCGTCCCGGTCCCCGCGCTCAAACTCCTGGCCTTCGTCACCGGCGCGGCCCTCGCGGCGCTGGGCGGCGGCCTGCTCGGCATGGGCCTGCGCGCCTTCGACCCCTCGGCGTACGACCCGGTGCGCGGCCTGCTCTGGTTCGCCGCGGTGGTAGTCCTGGGCGCGGACAACCTGGTGGGCCCCCTTGTCGCGGCGGCCCTGCTGGTGGGCCTCGACGCGGGAGCTCGCGGCGGTGTCGCGGCGGCGGTCATCGGCATCCTGGCCATCCTGATCGGCCGCTTCCCCAAAGCCCCGAGCCGGACCCTGCGCCGCCTGGGCCCGACCGAGACGGGAAGGGGCACCGCGGCGGGGCCGAGCGGCCGGGCCAAGACCCCGGCTGCCAGGAGGCGTCCACCCGGGCCTGGCGAAGACGGCCCCGGCCCGACCGGGCCCACCCCCGCCCCGGCCACGCCCGCGCACCGCCCCCGCCCCTCCGGGAGCCCGCCGAGCGCCCCCCAGCGGCAGCCAACTCCCCGCGCCCATACCCTCGTCGCTCGACACGTCCGGCTCGCCTACGGCGACTACACCGCCCTCGACGGGGTCGATCTCGTCCTCCCCTCCGGGCAGGTCACCGCCCTCATCGGGGCCAACGGGGCCGGGAAAAGCACCCTCTTTCACTGTCTGTGCGGGACCCTCCGGCCCGATTCCGGGCGGGTCGAGCTCGACGGCGTCGACATCACCCGGCACGCCGCCCACGCGCGCACGCGGCTCGGAATTGCCAGGACGTTCCAGCAGCTCGCCGTGTTCCCGTCGTTGACCGTCGAGGAGAACGTACGTATCGGCGCCGAGCAGGGACGCCGACGCGACCGCGAGGCCGTCGGGCCCGTGCTCCGGCTGCTCGGGCTCGACGGGCCCGTCCGGCACCGGGCCGCCGCCGGGCTGTCCACCGGGACGTTGCGGCGTACCGAGTTGGGGCGGGCGCTCGCCGGGGGGCCGCACACGCTGCTGCTCGACGAGCCCGCCGCGGGACTCGACGCCGTGGAGGCGGAGGGGCTCGCCCGGATCCTCGGCGCGCTCGCCGCGGACGGGATGGCCGTGCTCGTCGTCGAGCACGATCTCGATCTCGTCACGCGCATCGCGCACACCGTGCATGTCATGGCGGCGGGGCGGATCGTGCGATGACCGTCGAGATCGAGCTGCGCGCCGCCCGCGTACGGTACGGCCCCCTGGAAGCCCTGCACGGCGTCCACCTCCCCGTACCCGCCGACGCCCTCACCGTACTGATCGGGCGCAACGGCTCCGGCCGTACCACCGCGCTGCGCGCCCTCGCCGGGACCGTGCCGCTCGCCGCCGGCCGGGTGGTGTGGCGCGGCAGCGACGTGACCGGTCTCCGCGCCGACGAACGGGCCCGCCGCGGCCTGTGCTTCGTACCGGATCTTCGCGCGGTGTACGGCACCCTCACCGTCGCCGAGAATCTCGAACTGTCCTCGGTGGACGGGGACTTCACCCAGGCCATCGACGGCTATCCCGCACTCCGTCCGCTCCTCGGGCGACGCGCGGGCACCCTCTCCGGCGGCGAGCAGCGCATGCTCGCGGTCTCCCGCGCCCTGCTCTCACCCGCTCGTGTCGTCCTCGTCGACGAGCCCGCCCAGGGCATGGCACCGCCCGTCGCGGCCCGTACCTACGAACTTCTGCGCGCCCTCGACGCCGCCGTCGTCATCGCGGAACAGCGCCTGCCATCCGGCCTGAGCGGCGTCCGGACGCCCCCGGTCCTCGTCCATGAACTGCGCCGCGGCTCCGTCGTATTCAGAGGAGAGCCTGCCGAGCTCAGCCCGGAATGACCAGCATCATGCCCACCTGGAGCAGGTGCGGAGAGCTGCCGATCGTGGCCTTGTTCGCCGCGTACAGCGCCTGCCAGCCGCCCTTGGCGCCGAAGCGCCCGGCGATCGCGGAGAGCGTGTCGCCGGGCTGGACCGTGTGGACACGGCCGCTGAGGCCGTACTTCTTGGCGCAGACGGGCCATGCTTCCCATCCCTGTGTACGCAGCACCTCCTCCGCGACCTTGATCTGCTGTTCGCGGGTGGCGAGGTCGGCGCGCGGCGCGTAGACGAGGCCGCCGTGCTCCTCCCAGGTGGGCTGCCAGAACTGCAGTCCGCCGTAGAAGCCGTTGCCGGTGTTGGCGTTCCACCGACCGCTGCTCTCGCACGTGGCGAGACAGCTCCACGGCCATCCCCTTGCGACACAGGCGGCCGGTCCGGAGCCGACGCCGACGCCGATGCCGGGGCTTCCGGGTGCGGGCGGCGGCGGAAGCGGAGGCGCGG
The DNA here is from genome assembly GCF_044389785.1 of Streptomyces sp. NPDC019443. NCBI lineage: Bacteria > Bacillati > Actinomycetota > Actinomycetes > Kitasatosporales > Streptomycetaceae > Streptomyces > Streptomyces sp. NPDC019443. The sequence goes on along the minus strand of NZ_JBIRYJ010000007.1, from coordinate 42,738 downwards.
CGTACGCGCCGCTCAGGGGCACCAGTGCCAGCAGCAACGCGGCAGCCGTCGCTGTCGGCCAGAAGCGGATCTTCGACATCGGGTCACGCTAGGCAGCGCGGCCCCGCGAGAGCCGGTGCCGCGCGCGGGCGGCAGGCAGCCCCACCCGGTCGGACCCGGGCGGGGCTGCCGAAGGGCACCTCAGAGCGCGAGCCGCTGCCCGGGCACGATGAGGTTCGGATCACCGCCGATGACGGCCTTGTTGGCGGCGTACAGGTCGCGCCAGTAGGTGCCGTGCGCCGACGCGACCGCGCTCAGGGTGTCGCCGCGCCGGACGGTGTAGTCGCCGCCCCGGGCGCTGCCGCGTTCGGTGTGGGCAACTGCTCGCTCCGGCGCCTTTGCCTCGGCCGCGGACCTGCCCTTCGTTCTGGCCTTGTGGGCCGTGGACTTGGGAGCGTCGGCCTTCTGTGCCGCCGGCGCCTTGCCGTACGCCCCGGCCCGCGCCGCGCAGGTGGGCCATGCGCCCCACCCCTGCGCCCGCTGGACCTTCGCGGCGACAGCGATCTGCTGCCCCTTGCTCGCCCGGTCCGCGGTGGACGCGTACGCCCCGCCGCCGTAGGCGCGCCAGGTCCCGGCGGAGAACTGCAGCCCGCCGTAGTAGCCGTTGCCGGTGTTGATGTGCCAGTTTCCGCCGCTCTCGCACGCTGCGATGCGGTCCCATACCCCTTCGTCCGCCGCCCGGGCCTCGCCCGTCGTCGCGGCGAGCAGAGCCAGCGGCGCCACCAGTGCTGCGCTAACCAGCGCCGCCGTGTCACGCCTGCGTATGGAACGGGAACTCGTGAACATCAAATCCCTCTCGAAGGACCCGGGGTCCCCCTGGGCGGTGCCGACTTCGGCGCATCCGGCGCCGTGCGTCAGCTCCGCCTCGCCCACCTGAGGTCGGTCGTTCTGTGCTGCTGCTGCGCCGTACTGGCTGTACGGCCGGCGGGCTGTCCCGGGCGGTGCTCTCTGCACACGGCGGAGGAATCTAGGCAGCTCAACACCGCGGTATCAACCAATCCCCTGTCATTCCAGGCCAGTTGCCCGTTACTCGCAGTATCGGCGAAATCCGGCCACCCACTTGATTCGCTGATTTCATGATTTGTCGACCTGGTGGCGAGGGGTTCTGTGACCCGCTTCACCGGACCAAGTTCCGTGTAATCAGCAGCCGTTGACATGGAGTAACCAATTCCGCCCGCGGTTTCACTGCCTGCATCGGACGGTGCGATTCCGTTCCATTTCACGCGTGACTCCGGCCACAGATCACCCGTTGAACCTTTACGAGCCGGGAACCGCCCGGCGCACGCAACAAGTTCCGAGGAGCCACCCGTGCCGCGCATGCTCGACGTCAGCGAGGACGTACGCGCCGAGATCGGCGACGAAGAAGCCGACCGGCTGCTCGCCGGCGAGAACGCCCCGGGCAGCTACGACTGCACTTCCTGCCGTACCCCGGGCGACTCCGAGCAGGAACGCACCAGCACCGTGCTGTTCGTCGGCGAGGAGACCGCCGTTCTCGCCTTCGCCCACGCCACCTGCATCCCCTCGCAGGTCGTCCAGGTCGCCGAGGACCAGCTGCAGGGCGCCGTTCGGTCCATCACCGGCGACGAGTCACAGATCCCCGGCGGCGGTCCGCAGCAGGCCGTCCTCGGCATCACCAGCGGTCTCGTACTGATCGACGGCGATCTGCACCCCGCCCTGGTCGTCGAGCCGACCGCACCCATCGCCCGCCCCGGCACCGCCGGCTTCGGCGGCGACGACTTCCTCCCGCTCCTCATCGAGCAGGGCTTCCAGCCGGTCTCCGACATGAACCGGCGGCCCGGCCGGCTCCCCGGCTGGTCCGTCCTGGTCGCCATGGGACAGCTGCACGCCGTGCTCCAGCCCGGCACCGGCGGCGGCAGCCCGGTCGCCTGGTGGCAGGCCCATCAGCCGCTCCAGGTCACCGACGGATGGCGCGCGGCCGCCAACAAGTCGCACACGGTGCTCGTCTTCGCCGCCCCGGTCGGCTCGATCGGCCAGCAGCCGCGCGAGGACCTGCTGCGCGAGGCGCTGGAGAAGGCCGCGGCCGGCGGGCGCCTGGTGGCCGCGGCGATGCCGCTCGCCGGCACGTGACGACGCCAGGGTGCGGAAACGTACCCCGGGCGCACGTTTCGTACGTCCCTCGGAAGAATGCAGCTCCGCGCCCGCATCCGTCCGACGGCGGGGGTCGTTGCAGGTACGTGCACTCATACGACCCCTCCCGCCAGCCGTACCAGAGTCAGATCCCCGCCATGCGTCCCGCGCGTGACGCGACGGTCGGCCACTCGCCCACGCCCATCTACGACACGCTGTACTCCGAGTACCGCAGGGCGTTCAGGGCGCTGCCGGGCGACCGGAGCGGCGAGGAGGATCTCGACTTCAGGGCCTTCGGCACCGGGCTGCACAGCAGCCGAAGCGGGTCATCGGGCCATACGAGCCACCCGGGGGCGGGCTGGCAGCCGTACCCGCTGAGTCGGCCGCACAACGGGAACCATGTCCCGGCGGCGCTGCCGCCGGGTCCCCGCCGGGGTCTGTGACCCCGGGACGACATGGCGCTGCCCCGGGCCGTTCACCGGTCCGGGGCAGCGCCATTGCCACGCGTTCAGGTCACTTCTTGCGGCCGCGCTTCTCGCGCACCCGCACCGAGATGTGGATCGGGGTGCCCTCGAAGGCGAACTCCTCGCGCAGCCGGCGCTCGACGAAGCGGCGGTAGCCGTGCTCCAGGAAGCCGGAGGCGAAGAGCACGAACCGCGGCGGCTTGGTGCCGGCCTGGGTGCCGAAGAGGATGCGGGGCTGCTTGCCGCCGCGGATCGGGTGCGGGTGGGAGGCGACGATCTCACCGAGGAAGGCGTTCAGCCGACCGGTCGGGACACGCGTCTCCCAGCCCGCGAGGGCCGTCTCGATCGCCGGGACCAGCTTCTCCATGTGGCGGCCGGTACGGGCGGACACATTGACCCGCGGCGCCCAGGCGATCTGCCCGAGCTCCGTCTCGATCTCGCGCTCCAGGTAGTAGCGGCGCTCCTCGTCGAGGTTGTCCCACTTGTTGAACGCGACGACCATCGCACGCCCGGCCTCGACGGCCATGGTGATGATCCGCTGGTCCTGAACGCTGATGGACTCGGTCGCGTCGATCAGGACGACCGCGAGCTCCGCCTTCTCCACGGCGGCGGCGGTACGCAGGGAGGCGTAGTAGTCCGCGCCCTCCTGGAGGTGGACCCGGCGCCGGATGCCGGCCGTGTCGATGAACTTCCAGGTGACACCGCCGAGTTCGATGAGCTCGTCGACCGGGTCGCGGGTGGTGCCGGCGATCTCGTTGACGACCACCCGGTCCTCGTTCGCCACCTTGTTGAGCAGCGAGGACTTGCCGACGTTCGGGCGGCCGATCAGGGCGATGCGGCGCGGGCCGCCAACGGCGTTGCCGAAGGTCTGGGCCGGGGCGTCGGGCAGCACCTCCAGGACGGCGTCGAGCATGTCGCCCGTACCGCGGCCGTGCAGGGAGGAGACGGGGTGCGGCTGGCCGAGGCCGAGCGACCACAGGGCGGTGGCGTCCGCCTCGCCGCTGGGTCCGTCGACCTTGTTGGCGCAGAGCACGACGGGCTTGCCGGCCCGGCGCAGCAGCTTGACGACGGCCTCGTCGGTGTCGGTCGCGCCGACCGTGGAGTCCACGACGAAGACGACCGCGTCGGCGGCCTCGATGGCGTACTCGGCCTGGGCGGCGACGGATGCGTCGATGCCGAGGACGTCCTGCTCCCAGCCGCCGGTGTCGACGACCTTGAAGCGGCGGCCGGCCCACTCGGCCTCGTAGGTGACGCGGTCGCGGGTGACGCCGGGCTTGTCCTCGACGACGGCCTCACGGCGTCCGATGATGCGGTTCACCAGGGTCGACTTGCCGACATTGGGGCGGCCGACGACGGCGAGGACGGGCAGCGGGCCGTGACCGGCCTCGCCGATCGCGTGCTCGACGTCCTCGACGTCGAAGCCCTCGTCCGCGGCGAGCTCCATGAACTCCGCGTACTCGGCGTCGCCAAGCGCTCCGTGCTCGTGCTCGTCGCCGGAGTGGATCTGGTCGTTCATGAAGTGCTTACCTCGTTAAGTTGCATCATCGATGGACCGCTCGTCGCGCGATCCACTACTAAAGTCTCGCCTAGCGCCCGGTGAGGCGCTTGGCGTCTTCCAGGTGGGCGGTCAGCCGATCCTGGATACGCACGGTGGCTTCGTCCAGCGCCTTGCGCGTGCGGCGGCCACTGCTGTCACCCGCATCGAAGGCGTCACCGAAGACGATGTCGACCCGGCTGCGCAGCGGAGGCAGTGCCCGTATCAACCGTCCGCGGCGCTCAGTGCTTCCCAGCACCGCCACCGGGACGATCGGGGCGCCGGAGCGTACGGCGAAATACGCGAGCCCGGCGCGCAGCGAGGCGAAGTCTCCCTCGCCCCGGGTGCCCTCGGGGAAGATCCCGAGGACGCCGCCGTTCTCCAGCACGCCGAGGGCGCCCGTGATGGCGGTGCGGTCGGTGCTCGTACGGTCCACCTTCAGCTGACCGATTCCCAGCAGGAAAGGGTCGAGGGGGCCGACGAACGCCTCCTTCTTGATCAGGAAGTGCACGGGCCGGGGAGCGGTGCCCATCAGCATCGGCCCGTCGATGTTGTGCGAGTGGTTCACGGCGAGGATCACGGGGCCGGTCGCCGGAACCCGCCAGGCGCCGAGTACCCGCGGCTTGAACAGTCCGTACATGAGCCCGATGCCGATGCCCCGACCGACCGCCGCGCCCTTCTTCGAGGGTACGGTCACCGGGCGGCTCGCTTATCTGTGGTGCCGGTCGCGCTCCGCCTCGGCTCCGCTCCGGCCGAGTGCTTCTCCCTCGTCCCTCGGTCGGAGCCCTCAACCTGCGCTGCGTCTCGGCTGCGCCGCTCCTCGACGAGGGTGACGACGCACTCGATGACCTGCTGCAGGGTCAGGTCGGTGGTGTCCACCTCGACCGCGTCGTCAGCCTTGGCGAGCGGGGACGTCTTACGGCTGGAGTCGGCCGCGTCCCGCTTGATCAGGGCTTCCTTCGTGGTCGCGACGTCGGTGCCCTTCAGCTCCCCGCTGCGGCGGGCGGCGCGGGCCTCGGGCGATGCGGTCAGGAAGATCTTCAGGTCCGCGTCCGGCAGGACGGTGGTGCCGATGTCGCGCCCCTCGACGACGATGCCGGTCGCGGCGGCCGAGGCGATGGAGCGCTGCAGCTCGGTGATCCGGGCCCGCACCTCGGGGACGGCGCTGACCGCGCTCACCTTGGAGGTGACCTCGGGCGTACGGATCGGCCCGGCGGCGTCCACGCTGTCCACGGTGATGGTGGGGTTGGCCGGGTCGGTGCCGGAGACTATGGCGGGCTTGCAGGCGGCGGTGGCGATCGCGGCCGGGTCCTGGAGGTCGACGCCGTTACTGATCATCCACCAGGTGATCGCGCGGTACTGGGCGCCGGTGTCGAGATAGCTCAGCCCCAGCGCTGCGGCGACCGCCTTGGAGGTGCTCGACTTGCCCGTGCCGGAGGGGCCGTCGATGGCGACGATCACGGATTCCACGGTGTCGGACACCTTCCTGGTACGCGGAGAGGGCAGGCGGAATTGCCGGTGGGCCCTGAACAAGGTTACCGAGTACTTGGGGCCGCCTTTACACACGGATGGCGGCGCCACCGGGGCTCCGCCCCAGACCCCGGTCCTCAATCGCCGGACGAGCTGAATTTTCAGCCCGTCCGGCGGGAAATCAAGACCCTCCGGCGCCGGAGCGGTGGCTACTGGCGGATCGACCGGCCCCCCGCCCCTTTTCCGACGCCGTGGTCACTGGCGGATCGACCAGCCCCGCTCCCGCAACGACGCCGTCAGCACCGTCGCCGCCGCCGGCTCCACCATCAGCTGGACCAGGCCCGCCTGCTGGCCCGTCGCATGCTCGATGCGGACGTCCTCGATGTTCACACCCGCCCGGCCCGCATCCGCGAAGATCCGCGCCAGCTCGCCCGGCTGGTCGCTGATCAGGACCGCCACGATCTCGTACGACGTCGGGGCCGCGCCGTGCTTGCCCGGGACGCGGACGCGGCCCGCGTTGCCCCGGCGCAGAACGTCCTCGATGCCCTCCGCGCCGTCCTGGCGCTTGGACTCGTCGGAGGACTGAAGGGACCGCAGCGCCTGGACCGTCTCGTCCAGGTCCGCCGCGACTCCGGCCAGCACGTCGGCTACCGGGCCCGGGTTCGCGGAGAGGATCTCGACCCACATCCGGGGGTCGGACGCCGCGATCCGGGTGACGTCGCGGATGCCCTGGCCGCAGAGCCGTACCGCCGTGTCGTCCGCGTCCTCCAGCCGGGCCGCGACCATCGAGGAGATCAGCTGCGGGGTGTGGGAGACGAGGGCCACCGCCCGGTCGTGGGCGTCGGCGTCCATGACCACCGGGACGGCCCGGCACAGCGCGACCAGCTCGAGGGCGAGGTTGAGCACCTCGGTGTCCGTGTCGCGCGTGGGCGTCAGCACCCACGGGCGGCCCTCGAATAGATCCCCGGTCGCCGCCAGCGGACCCGAGAGCTCCTTGCCCGCCATCGGATGCGTGCCGATGTACGCGCTCAGGTCCAGGCCCAGCGCCTCCAGCTCGCGCCGCGGCCCGCCCTTGACGCTCGCCACGTCGAGGTAGCCGCGCGCGGTCCCGGCGCGCATCGCGTCGGCCAGCGCGGTGGCGACATGCGCCGGCGGAACGGCGACGATCGCGAGGTCGACCCGGCCCTCGGGCGGGTCGTCCGTCCCCGCGCCGAGCGCGGCGGCGGTACGGGCCCGCTCCGGGTCGTGGTCCACAAGGTGCACGGCGACTCCGCGCCCCGCCAGGGCGAGGGCCGCGGACGTGCCGATCAGGCCGGTTCCGATGACGACGGCGGTTCTCACTGGGCGATGTCCTTGCGCAGGGCGGCCGCGGCACCGAGGTACACGTGCGCGATCTCCGACTTGGCCAGATCCGACTCGACGTGCGCGAGGATCCGTACGACACGGGGCATCGCCCCGACGATGTCCAGCTCCTGCGCGCAGATCAGTGGTACGTCGACGATGCCCAGCTTGCGCGCGGCGGCCGCCGGGAAGTCGCTGTGCAGATCCGGCGTGGCCGTGAACCAGACGCTGATCAGATCGTCCGTGCCCAGCCCGTTCCGCTCCAGGATGGCGGTGAGCAGTTCACTGACCTGCTCGTCCATGTGTCCGGCCTCGTCCCGTTCCAGCTGGACAGCTCCCCGGACCGCTCGTACCGCCACGTCGTGCTCCTTAACTGTGCGAGTGCTCCGTCAAGCGTAGTCAGGGACCGGGGTACACGGCTGCGGCGACCACCCCTCGAGCGCGGGCTGCCCTGCGCTACAACTGGCGGCATGCTCTTTCATGTCGTTCCGGTGGACCAATGGACGGCGGACGTGGACCGTCCCTACGCCCCGGCCTCCCTGGCCACCGAAGGTTTTGTGCACTGCTCGCCCGACGGGCCGGCCGCGCTCGCCATCGCCGACGGCCTCTACCGGGACGTGCCGGACCTGCTGGTTCTCCAGATCGACGAGGCGGAGCTCGCCGCAGAGATCCGCTGGGAGGGTTCTGAGGACATGCTCTTCCCGCATGTGTACGGGCCGATCGAGCGGGCTGCCGTCACCGCGGTGCTTGCGGTGTGCCGGGACGCGGACGGGCACGCGCGGGAGCTCACCCCCTGGGCCTGACGGTCCGGCCGGAGGACCAGGGCTGGATGCCGGCCCTCCGCGGCCCTCGCGGACTGGGCTGTCAGACGTACAGCACGCGCCTGATGCGGCACACGCTGCCCGGTTGCTTCGTCTTCGGCGCTTTGAGCGCCAAGATGCTCGGTGATCCGGCTGAAGGTCACGACAACAGGGAGACAGCCATGGACGCGCAACGAAGGACGCTTCTGGCGGCGGGTGCGGCGGGCGCCGCCGCTCTGGTGTCGGGCTGCGGCGACGGGGACGGGGGCGGCGGCCCGACCAGCGCACCGCCGGCCAGCAAAGCGCCGAGTGGCTCACCGGCCGGCGCCGAGCTCGCCAAGACCGCCGACATCCCGGTCGACGGGGGCAGGGTCTTCGTCGACGAGAAGGTCGTGGTGACCCAGCCGGAGGCAGGCGAGTTCAAGGCGTTCTCGGCCATCTGCACCCACCAGAAATGCCTCGTCAGGACGATCGCGGCCGGCACCATCGACTGCCCCTGCCACGGCAGCAAGTTCCGCATCACGGACGGCTCGGTCGCCGAGGGCCCCGCCACCACACCGCTGCCCGCGAAGCAGATCGCCATCTCCGGGGACACCATCCGGCTGGTCTGACCCCCTCACGTACCCTCTCGCGCATGACGCCCGAGGTGACGCCCGAAGCACTCGTCCGCGACCACACCGTCTACTCCTGCGTGATGGGCTCGCGCGCCTTCGGGCTGGCCACGGACGGCAGCGACACCGACCGCCGGGGGGTCTTCCTCGCCCCGGCCGCGCTCTACTGGCGCTTCGACAAGCCTCCGACGCATCTCGACGGCCCGGCCCACGAGCAGTTCTCCTGGGAGCTGGAGCGCTTCCTGGAGCTCGCGCTGCGGGCCAACCCGAACGTCCTGGAGTGCCTGCACTCCCCCCTCGTCGAGCGCGTCGACGACACCGGCCGGGAACTGCTCGCCCTGCGCGACGCGTTCCTGTCCCGGCAGGCCCACCAGACGTTCGTGCGCTATGCGGTGGGCCAGCGCAGGAAGCTGGAGGCGGACGTCCGTCAGCACGGCGCCCCGCGCTGGAAGCACGCCATGCATCTGCTGCGGCTGCTCGGCAGCTGCCGGGATCTGCTGCGTACGGGCGAGCTGGTCATCGACGCCGGCGCCGACCGGGAGCGGCTGCTCGCGGTCAAGCGGGGCGAAGTGCCGTGGCCGCGCGTCGAGGCATGGATGACGCGCCTCGCGGGCGAGGCCGACGCGGCGGCGCCGGGCTCACCGCTGCCGGCCGAGCCCGACCGGGCACGGGTCGAGGACTTCCTGTTCCGCACCCGCCGGGCGTCAGCGCTCCAGGCGTACGCGGACCACGAAATCACGCAGGGCGTCGTAAGCGGTGGGCTCGTCGGGTAGCCGCGAGGCCAGCCGCGCCTCCTCCAGGACTGCGTGCAGCGCTTCGACGTCGGAGCGCACCCGTTCCCGGTCGACGCCGGACGCGGGGCCGTGTTCGGCGTCCGCCTTGGCCGCGATCATCTGCGGCAGATGCCCCGGGGAGTCGACCTCCCCGAGCAGGGTGGGCAGATGGGCCTGCACTTCGCCACTGCGCATCAGATGGATGCCGGTGAGCAGCGCGCGGAAGGTGTACAGCAGCGGTTTGAGCTCCCCGGTCTTCTCGAAGAGCCGCCACTGGGTGTTCGCGAACCCCCGGTAGTGGTGGGCGTGGTGGCTGGTGAGCACGCCCGGGGCGAGCGCGGCCAGCTCCGCGTGCGCGTCCGAGGTGTGCACCACCAGCGGTGAGAGCAGTTGTTCCAGCACATAGCCGTTGCGCCGCAGCATCAGCCGTACGAACTTGCGTACGTCGTGCGTGACCAGGTCCATCTCGACGCCGTCCCGGTCCCACATCCGGGACCGGGTCTCGTCCGGCTCGCTCAGGCCCAGCAGGTCCTCGACGGGCAGCAGATGGACCCCGCGCAGGTCCACGTCCGAGTCCCGGGACGGGAATCCGTACAGATGCGCCCCGGAGACGGTGACGAAGAGCAGCGGGTCGGACTGTTCGTCGACGACGGGGCCGAGCTCCATCTCCAGCGGATCAGACAGCGGATCAGACAGCGGGTCGGTCAGCGGGTCGGTCAGCGGGTCAGTCATGGATCAAGAGTCCCAGAGGGCGCCGAGCGACATCAGATCGCTGCGGTACTCGATCCGCTCGGACCACTCCTTCGGCCAGACGCCCGCCCCCAGATGCGCGCCGGCGAGCGCGCCCGCGATGCAGGCGATCGAGTCCGAGTCGCCCTTGGTGCAGGCGGCCCGGCGCAGTGCCATGACCGGCTCCTCGGGGAAGAGCAGGAAGCACAACAGAGCGGTGGCGAGGGCCTCTTCGGCGATCCAGCCGTCTCCCGTGGCCAGGCACGGATCGGTCTCCGGGTTGGCGGTGCGCATCGCGGTCGCGAGCCGCTCCAGGACCTTCAGGCACTCGTCCCACCCCCGCGCGATGAACGCCTCGGGCGTCGGGTCGTGGGAGTAGGTCCACAGATTGCCGAGCCAGTGGTGGTAGTAGTGGCTGCGCATCTCGTACGCGTACGAACGCAGCTGGCCGACCAGACCCATCGGCTCCGCGCCCTGCGCGAGCAGGAACACCGCGCGCGCCGTGAGGTCGCTCGCCGCGAGCGCCGTCGGATGGCCGTGAGTGAGCGCGGACTGCAACTGCGCGGCGCCCGCCCGCTGTTCCTCGCTCAGCCCCGGTACGAGACCGATCGGCGCAACCCGCATATTGGCGCCGCAGCCCTTGGAGCCGATCTGGCTGGCCTCCTGCCAGGGCCGGTCGCTGTCGAGCAGCTGGCAGGCGACCATGCAGGTGCGGCCGGGGGCGCGGTTGTTCTCCGGGGAGTGGTACCAGTCGACGAACTCCTCGCGCACCGGCCGGGTCAGCCTGGAGGCGACGAGCAGTCCGCGGTCCATCGCGGTGCGTATGCCGCGCGCCAGGGCGAGCGTCATCTGGGTGTCGTCCGAGACGATCGCGGGCCTGGGCAGGTCCATCTCCCGCCACGGCCCGCACTTGGCGAGGATCTGGGGCACGTCGTCGAACTCGGTCGGGAAGCCCAGCGCGTCCCCGAGCGCGAGCCCGATCAGCGAGCCGCTGGCCGCTTGCTTGGTGATGGTCCTCGTGGTCCTCATGGCGGTCATACGTGCCGTCCTTCCGGTCGCAGAAGTGGAGGGTGCAGGGCCGAGGCGGCACCCGCCCGGTACAGTGCGGCCGGTTTCCCGCGGCCGCCGGTGCGGCGCGGCGGGCCCTCGACCGCCTCGACGAAGCCGGGTGTGGTGAGGACTTTGCGCCGGAAGTTGGGCCGGTCGAGGTCGACGCCCCAGACCGTCTCGTACACCTGCTGCAGTTCGCCGAGCGTGAACTCGCGCGGGCAGAAGCTGGTGGCCAGGCAGGTGTATTCGAGCTTGGCGCCGATCCGCTCGTGTGCGTCGGCGAGGATCTGGTCGTGGTCGAAGGCGAGCCGGGCGTCGGCGAGAGGCATCCACTGGGCCAGCGCCGCGTCCCCGCCGCCGCGCGGCTCCGGGAGATCCGGCAGCAGCGCGGTGTACGCGACGGACACGACCCGCATCCGCGGGTCGCGGTCGGGGTCGCTGTAGGTCCGCAGCTGCTCCAGGTGGAGGTCGGCGACGGTCTCTCGCGACAGGCCGGTCTCCTCGGCCAGTTCGCGACGTGCGGCCTGCCCGGCGGACTCCCTGGGGCGTACGAAGCCGCCCGGCAGTGCCCAATCGCCCTTGTACGGGTCCTCCCCGCGCTCGACGAGCAGGACATTCAGCCGTCCCTCGCGGACGGTGAAGACGGCGAGGTCGACGGTGACCGCGAAGGGCGGGAAGGCGCCGGGGTCGTAGCCCTGCATCATCGTTTCTCCGGAATGGGGGGCGCGAGGGTCCCCACCACCCCCGCCGCGAGCGCGGCGTCGGAACCTGGTCCACCCCCGTGGGTCCAGGTCCACCAGCCGTACACGGCGGGGGTGGCGATGCGCGGGCGCGCGACGAGCCGGACGCAGAGCGCGCCGCTGCCGAAGCCGAGGAGTTCGACGATGTCCGAGAGACTCACGCCCGCCCCCTTAATAGTCATGTTGACTATAAAGGTGAACGGGTCTGTCCCACAAGATGCGTGAAGCCCGCGGCCGAAGGTGACCGCGGGCTTCGTGCGAGAACTGGTGTGGCTACAGGCCGACTTCCTTCATCAGCATGCCGACCTCGGTGTTGGTCAGGCGGCGCAGCCAGCCCGACTTCTGGTCGCCCAGTGCGATGGGCCCGAAGGAGGTCCGTACGAGCTTGTCGACCGGGAAGCCGGCCTCGGCGAGCATCCGGCGCACGATGTGCTTGCGGCCCTCGTGCAGCGTCACCTCGACCAGGTAGTTCTTGCCGGTGTTCTCGACGACCCGGAAGTGGTCGGCGCGGGCGTAGCCGTCGTCGAGCTGGATGCCGTCCTTGAGCCGCTTGCCCAACTCGCGCGGGAGCGGACCCTGGATGGCGGCGAGGTAGGTCTTCTTCACGCCGTACTTGGGGTGGGTCAGCCGGTGGGCCAGCTCGCCGTGGTTGGTGAGCAGGATGATGCCCTCGGTCTCGGTGTCGAGCCGGCCGACGTGGAAGAGACGGGTCTCGCGGTTGGTGACGTAGTCACCGAGGCACTGGCGCCCGTCCGGGTCTTCCATCGTGGAGACGACACCGGCGGGCTTGTTCAGCGCGAAGAACAGGTGCGACTGGGTGGCAACGGTCAGCCCGTCGACCTTGATCTCGTCCTTGTCCGGGTCTACGCGCAGCCCCTGCTCGACGACGATCTTGCCGTTGACCTCGACACGGGCCTGCTCGATCAGCTCCTCGCAGGCACGGCGGGAGCCCATGCCGGCCCTGGCCAGCACCTTCTGCAGCCGCTCGCCCTCCTGCTCGGCGCCGGGGAAGGTCTTGGGGGTCTTGATCTGCGGCTTGTCGGCGTACCTGTCCCGGTTGCGCTGCTCGATCTTGGCGTCGAGCTCACGGGGGCGGGCCGGTGCGCCGCGCCGGGAACCCTGAGGCTTCTGCGCAGGCTTCGGGCCGCCCTTGGCGCCGCCGCGCGCGGACGCGCCGCGGCCCTTGCGGACGCCGCCGCCTTCCTCGGTGGAACCGCCCACGTCGTAACGGCGCTCCTCGGGCCGGGGGCGGCGGGGGCGCTGCCCCTGCTTGTCGTCGCGCCCCTTCCCGCCGGCGCCCCGGGAGTCCCGGTTCCCGCCGGCGCCCCGGGAGTCCCGGTTGCCGCTTCCGCTGTTCCTGCCGCTGCTTCGCATCAAAATTCCGTCTTGTCGTCTGCGTCGGTGTCCGGTGCGTCCGGATCGAACGACGGCACACCCTCTTGCGTCTCGGCCTCGATCGCCTCCGCCTCAGGGAGAAAGGGCGCGAGCTCCGGGAGCTCGTCCAGGCCGCGCAGGCCCATCCGCTCCAGAAAGTAGTTCGTCGTCCTGTACAGGATCGCACCTGTTTCAGGTTCCGCGCCCGCCTCCTCGACCAGACCGCGCTGGAGGAGGGTGCGCATCACGCCGTCGCAGTTCACTCCGCGTACGGCCGAGACGCGCGAACGGCTGACCGGCTGGCGGTACGCGACGACCGCGAGGGTCTCCAGGGCGGCCTGGGTGAGCCGGGCCTGCTGCCCGTCGAGTACGAAGCGCTCCACGGCGTCGGCGTGCGCGGCCCGCGAGTAGAAGCGCCAGCCGCCCGCGACGAGCCGCAGCTCGAAGCCGCGGCCCTGGACCGTGTACTCGTCCGCCAGCTCCCGCAGGGCGTCGGCGACGGCCCGGCGGGGCTGCTCCAGGACCTTGGCGAGGTGCTCTTCGGTGGCCGGCTCGTCGACGACCATGAGGACCGCTTCGAGCGCGGGCTTGAGATCGCTCACGCCTTCTCCTCCTCCTGATTCTCGCGAACCTCAGAATCGAATTCATCGGTGACAGTCGCATCCGACTCGCCGCCGGTCCACTTGACCACGAGTTCCCCCAGGGCGTCGTCCTGCTCCAGAACGACGGCCTTGTCCCGGTACAGCTCCAGCAGCGCGAGGAAGCGCGCGACGACGGTGAGGGTGTCGGGCGCGTCCGCGGCGAGCTCCCGGAAGGTGACCTCACCGGCCTCCCGCAGCCGCGCCACGACCACCTCTGCCTGCTCGCGCACGGACACGAGGGGGGCGTGGATGTGGTCGACGTACACCTGCGGCTTGGGCCGGGGCTGCATCGCCTTCACGGCCAGCTTGGCGAAGCCCTCGGCGCCGATGCTGATGACGACTTCGGGCAGCAGCTCGGCGTACTGGGCTTCGAGTCCGACGGTACGGGGATACCGCTTGCCCTCTTCGTCCAGCCGTGCGCTGAAGATCTCGGCGATCTGCTTGTACGCGCGGTACTGCAGCAGCCGGGCGAAGAGCAGGTCCCGCGCTTCGAGCAGCGCGAGGTCGGCCTCGTCCTCCACCTCGGCGGTCGGCAGCAGCCGGGCGGCCTTGAGGTCGAGCAGGGTGGCGGCGACGACGAGGAACTCGGTGGTCTGGTCGAGGTCCCAGTCGTCGCCCATGGCCCGGATGTGCGCCATGAACTCGTCGGTGACCTTGGAGAGGGCGACTTCGGTGACGTCGAGCTTGTGCTTGGAGATCAGCTGCAGCAGGAGATCGAAGGGCCCTTCGAAGTTGGCAAGCCGCACCCTGAACCGCCCGTCGTCGACGGCTTGCTCGGCGGGGACGCCCTCGGCGGCCTCGGGCTCACCCGGCGGGTCGGTCTCGGCCGCGTCCGGCTCGCTCGGGGCTTCGGGCTCCGAGGCCTCGGGCTCCAGGGCCTCGGGTTCACCCGGCGGATCGGTCTCGGCCGCCTCCGGCTCGCCCGGGGCTTCGGGCTGCACCGTCGCCGCCTCGCCGGGGGCGGCCGGCGCGCCCGGGCCGCGGCCCAGCGAGCGGCGGGGTGAGCGAAACGAGCCGGCGCCCCCGGCCGAAGGCTGGGGGCTGGCGGAGTCATCGGTCGGGGGCATCGCGGTCCAGGGGCAAAAGGAGCAGGCAGGGCAGCGCGCAGGCTACCGTCAGCGCCCGCGCAGACGTCGTACGAGAATGCTCGCCTCGCCGCGCTGCTCAAGATCCGCCAGTACCACCGCCACCGCCTCGCGGACGATCCTCCCGCGGTCGACGGCCAGCCCGTGCTCGCCACGCAGCACCAGCCGCGCATGCTCGAGGTCCATCAGTTCCTCGGCCGAGACGTAGACCGTGATCTTCTCGTCGTGCCGTTCGCGGCCGCTCGGCCGGCGGTTCGCGCCACGCCCCCTGCGGCGCGTCTGTCCGGTCGGCGACACGGCAGCGGCTCCCGCAGAGGCCGCCTCCTGCGGGCGACGAGCCTTCGGTACGGCCTCCGCCTCCGCCCCCCGGCTTCGCCCTTCCGCGGAGGAGTCCGCGTCCGCAGTGGAGTGTTCCTCCGACGACGAGTTGGACGAAGTGGCGGACGAGGACGGTTCGGCCGCGCCATCGTCGGCCGGATCGCTCTCCCCCGCCGGCGCCGGCACCCTCGGCTCGCCGTTCGCTTTGCGGCGCTGCGACGCAGGGGAGGAAGCCTGCAGCGCCATGCCCCCGGTCGTACGGAACAGCTCGTCGGCCCCGGGCAGACTCACTCGGCGTGACACCGGGCGAGCACCTCCCTGGCGAGCTGACGGTACGCGGCGGCGCCGACGGAGTTCGATGCGTACGTGGTGATGGGCTCACCGGCGACCGTTGTCTCCGGGAAGCGCACGGTCCGCCCGATCACCGTGTGGTAGACGTGGTCGTCGAAGGCCTCGACCACCCGTGCCAGCACCTCACGGCTGTGCACCGTGCGCGAGTCGTACATCGTGGCGAGGATGCCGTCGAGCTCGAGGTCGGGGTTGAGCCGCTCCTGGACCTTCTCGATCGTCTCGGTCAGCAGCGCCACCCCGCGCAGCGCGAAGAACTCGCACTCGAGCGGCACGATCACCTTGTGTGCGGCGGTCAGCGCGTTCACCGTGAGCAGGCCCAGCGACGGCTGACAGTCGATCACGATGTAGTCGTAGTCCGACATCAGCGGCTTCAGCGCGCGCTGGAGCGTGGACTCGCGCGCGACCTCGCTCACCAACTGCACTTCCGCGGCCGAGAGATCGATGTTGCTCGGCAGCAGGTCCATGTTGGGCACCGCGGTCTTCAGGAGCACCTCGTCCGCCGCCATGCCCCGCTCCATGAGCAGGTTGTAGACGGTGAGGTCGAGCTCCATCGGGTTGACGCCGAGGCCGACCGACAGGGCTCCCTGCGGGTCGAAGTCGACGAGCAGCACACGCCGTCCGTACTCCGCGAGCGCGGCGCCCAGGTTGATGGTCGACGTCGTCTTGCCGACGCCGCCCTTCTGGTTGCACATCGCGATGATCTTCGCGGGACCGTGGTCGGTCAGCGGGCCCGGGATCGGGAAGTACGGCAGGGGCCGCCCGGTGGGGCCGATCCGCTCGCGGCGCTGACGCGCGGCGTCAGGGGCGAGGGTGGCCGCGTACTCGGGGTCTGGCTCGTACTCGGCGTCGGGGTCGTAGAAGTGCCCCTCGGGCACTTCCTCGTAGGCGGCGAAGTGGGTGGACTCTCGGCCACTCTCGTTGCCGGCCATGGCGTTCACGTGTTGGCCGTCCATCATCTTCATCGTGTGGGCTGTCGTCATGTGCGTCGTGTGCTGGCGTGTCACGGAGGTTCGGACAGCGACGGAGCCGACAGCCTCGAGCCCGGGCTGCTCTGTTGACGGGACCCGGCCCCTCGCTGGGGGCACCTCCCCCACGCCCCCAGGGCGTCGGGGGGGAATACCTGGTTGAACACCCCCGGGAGTAAATGTCGACTCATTCACAAGTCGTCTTACCTCCTTGGACGTGACCAGGAAACTTTATCGATAGGTCAGCGTGGCACCATGCCGACGGTTGGCGACTCTATGGCGTGTCACCGGTCCGCAGCAACACAATCCGCCGGACCCGGCCCGATGTGTCGGCAACCGAACACCCTTCTGTCAAGAGCGCTCAGGACTTCCGGCGTGACCTGGCCCTCTGGTTTCGATGGTGCGCGAAACGGCTAAAGGGTTACGTTCGACGCGAGTTGAGCGAGCGTCGCAAAATGGTCGGATACACATCCGGCCGGACCTTGCTCGGCAAGGTCCGGCCGTGGGATTGATGTTGACGACGCGCGTTGACGCCTAGCCGAGGAGCGCGCTCAGTTCGACGCTCTGAAGGCCGTGAGCCTCGGCGACCGGGCCGTAAACGACCTGGCCGTCATGGGTATTGAGCCCCTTGGCGAGCGCGGGGTCGCGGCGCAGCGCCTCGGCCCAGCCGCGGTTCGCGAGCTCCACGATGTACGGGAGCGTCGCGTTGGTGAGCGCGTAGGTGGAGGTGTTGGGCACCGCGCCGGGCATGTTGGCCACGCAGTAGAAGACCGAGTTGTGGACCATGAAGGTCGGCTCGGCGTGGGTGGTCGGACGCGAGTCCTCGAAGCAGCCACCCTGGTCGATTGCAATGTCGACAAGTACACTTCCGGGCTTCATCTTGGCGACGAGCTCGTTGGTGACCAGCTTCGGGGCCTTGGCGCCCGGGATGAGAACGGCGCCGATGACGAGGTCCGCCTCGACGACGGCCTTCTCCAGCTCGAAGGCGTTGGAGACGATCGTCTTCACCTTGGTGCCGAAGACCTTGTCGGCCTCGCGCAGCTTGTTGATGTCACGGTCGAGCAGGGTGACGTGGAAGCCCATGCCGACCGCGATCTGCGTGGCGTTCCAGCCGGAGACGCCGCCGCCGATGACGACAGCCTCGCCGGCCGCCGTGCCCGGGACTCCGCCCGGCAGCACACCGCGGCCACCGACCGAGCGCATCAGGTGGTAAGCGCCGACCTGCGGGGCCAGCCGGCCCGCGACCTCGGACATCGGGGCGAGCAGCGGCAGCGCGCGGTTCGCGGTCTCCACCGTCTCGTACGCGATCGCGGTGGTGCCGGACTCCAGCAGGGCGTCCGTGCACGCGCGGGAGGCGGCCAGGTGCAGGTAGGTGAAGAGCGTCTGGTCCTTGCGGAGGCGGTGGTACTCCTCAGCGATGGGCTCCTTGACCTTCAGCAGCAGGTCGGCGATGGCCCAGACCTCGTCGGCGGTGGGCAGGATCTGCGCACCCGCGGCAACGAACTCGTCATCCGTGATCGAGGAGCCGACACCGGCGTTCTGCTCGATGAAGACCTGGTGGCCGTGGCGCACGAGCTCGTGCACGCCGGCGGGGGTGATCGCCACCCGGAACTCGTT
Source organism: Streptomyces sp. NPDC019443 (assembly GCF_044389785.1). NCBI lineage: Bacteria > Bacillati > Actinomycetota > Actinomycetes > Kitasatosporales > Streptomycetaceae > Streptomyces > Streptomyces sp. NPDC019443. The sequence continues at coordinate 24,748 of NZ_JBIRYJ010000007.1, read as the reverse complement.
GTTCTTGACCTCGCGGGGGATGCCGACCTTCACGTCGATCACGGTCCTTGGCTCAGGGGATACAGGGGGCATAGCCATACATACCCGGATACGTATGCCGCACCGGATGACACCACGAGAACACGTGGCGGAGCCAGTCTAATGAAGGATTTCTCGCTGTCTAGCCTTACAAAGCATCAATCCTTGGCTGAAGTGCTACGGATTTCGTAGGTGGAATCCTCTTCTCCGAGCAGTCTTTCCGCAGCGGAACGGTGCAGCCGGGCTGCCGCCGGGTCGCCCAGCCGGTCGAGCGTGTCGGCCAGCCTGAGCTGCAGAGCTGCCTGCAGCCGTACGTCCCCGGCCTGCCGCGCCCAGTCCACCGCCTCCCTGCAGGTGTGCAAGGACTCTTCCGGCCGGCCCGCATATTCCTGTACGCGAGCCGCCTCGCTCAACGCTCGTGCCTGGGACGGGAGATCGCCGACTCTGCGGTAGCCGGCCACCGCGGCCCGCCAGCTGCGCAGCGCGTCGCCGTACCGGCCGGCGTAGGTGTGCGCGGTGCCGAGCCGGCCGTACAGCCGCGCCTCCTCTGCCCGCTCGCCGCGCGCCTGGCGCTGGGCGAGCGCCCGGCCGTACCAGTCGGCGGCCCGCTGCCAGTCCCCCAGTTCCTGGTAGGCGCCGCCTACGGATTCCATCGCGCGGCCGGTCGCGTACGGATCGTTCGCGGCCCGTCCGGCGTCCAGAGCGGCCCGGTAACGGGCCAGCGCCGCCTCGGTGCGGCCGGTCTGCGCATCCAGATCGGCGAGATTGAGCAGGGCCGCGGCCGCTTCCCGGTGCAGCCCGCGCCGCTCGGCGACGCCGAGGACCAGCTGGTGCAGGCCGTAGAGCTCGGGAGCGGCGGCCTCGGTGCCGCGGTGCGCGGCCAGCGCCCTGACCAGCGCCGCAACCAGCCGGCGCGCCAGGGTGTCCAGCCCTCCGTCCTCGACCGCGAGGCGTGCGGATGCCAGCAGGGCGGGCAGCCGCGCGCTCAGCCACGCCGCCGCGGCGGGCGCGTTCGGGAAACGCAGTCCGCTCGGCAGCCCGGCCAGCTTCTTGCGCGCCGGGGAGCCGTCCGGCTCGGTGACGGCACGGCAGGACTGCAGCTGTCGCACGGTCCGCTCCAGCATCCGGGCCCGGGCCAGCTGCAGCTCGGAAGGCCGGTCCTGCGTCTCCAGCAGGGCGCGCAGCATCGGCAGGAGACAGCCCGGCACCACGTACTGCCCTTGCCCTGTCTCCGGTAGAGGGGCACTCACCGAGTGCAGCAGGCGGAGGGCGACGAGGTCGTCCAGCGTGGACTGGGCGGCCGAGAGCGAGCAGCCGGCCAGCGCGGACGCGGTGTGCGCGTCGGCGAACCCGCCGGGCGCGAGGGCCAGCAGTCGCAGAATCCGGGCGGCCGACTGCGGCAAGGACTCGTACACCAGCCGGAAGGCCCGGGCCAGCGGCCTCGCGCCTCTTGGCTGTGCCCCGTCGTCGGGCAGTGCCCGCAGCCGCTTGGCCACGTCGGCGACGGACGCCCTCGGCCTGCCTGCGAGCCAGCCGCCGACCAGGACGAGTGCTGCGGGAAGCCCGCCGCACTCCTCGGCGATGGACTCGGCGGCCTGCGGGTCGACGGTGATACGCACCGACCCGGTGAAGGTGCTGAGCAGTTCGATCGCGGACTTCGCGTCCATCCCGCCCAGCGTGCACGGCCGTACGTCGGGGATGCCGGTCAGCGGCCCCTCGGAGACCGCCACGGCCAGGCAGTCGGGGTTGTCGGGCAGCAGCGGGTCGACCTGCTCGGCGTCACCGGCGTCGTCGAGGAGCAGCAGCATCCGGCGTTCCGCGAGCGCCTCGCGGACCATCTCCGTCAGCTCGTCCTCGTCGGCGCCGGGCGGCGATGTGACGCCGAGGGAGTCGAGCAGTTCGCGGGCGGCCGAGTCCATCGGGACGCGCCGCCCGCCGGGTTCGGTCAGCCGGGCGCGCAGCACCCCGTCGGGATAGTCGTCGGCGAGCCGGAAGGCGAGTTCCCCGGCGAGTGCGGTACGTCCGGATCCGGGCCGCCCGGCGATCAGAAGAACGCGGGCGCGGGGTGCCTTGCGTCCGGACAGGGTGTTCAGGCCGGCCCGTTCGATATCGGCCCGCAGGGACTTCAACTCCCGCTGCCGCCCGAAGAATTGGTCCCGGGACGCCCCGGCCTGGCCGCCCGAGTCCACCGCTTGATCCGCCACGGGCCACGCTCCCGTCCAGTCCGCGCACGAGCCGAGCCCGCCGGGACTCCGCACGGGCGTTCCGAGCGTAGTTCACTCTCTGCGACGATCCCTGCAGAGCGCGGCGGGGGCATCGCCCGTTCGGTTCAGCGGATCGTCGGACAAAGCCCCGATCGGGCCCGATCGGACCTAGCTCAGGCCTCGAAGGGGCGGGCCGGCCAGGGGGCCTCGGCCGGGCGCAGCGAGTCGAAGCCGTCGCCCGCCAGTACGGCGGTGGCCGACAGGACGCCCACGACGAGGCAGTTGTTGTGGAGGTCACCGGCGAGCACGCCACGTACGAGCTCGTCGAGCGGTACCCGCGCGAGCTCCATGTCGGCCTCCTCCTCTGAGACCTCGAAGCGCTCGCCCTCGGCCTCCGACAGATCACGGGCGAGGAAGATCCGTACGGCCTCGTCGCAGCCGCCGGGCGTGGTGTAGACGTCCACCAGCACCCGCCAGTCCTCGGCCTTGACGTGCACCTCCTCGTACAGCTCGCGCTGCGCGGCGTGCAGCGGGTTCTCACCCGGCACGTCCAGCAGACCGGCCGGAATCTCCCAGAGCCTGTGGCGCACGGGGTGCCGGTACTGACGCAGTACGAGAACACGGCCCGTGTCGTCGAGCGCGAGCACCGCCACCGAGCCGGGGTGGACCTGGTAGTCCCGCCGCGCCACCGTGCCGTCGGGCATGACCACATCGTCGGTGCGGACGCTGGTCTTGTTGCCCCGGAAAGGCGTCGCGGCAGCGGCGACGTGCCACTCCTCGGGCGTGTCCTTGATGGTCATGAAAAAGTCCTCCCACCACACACAACAGAAAACCGGGGTAGGGGAACCCAAAAGCCCCGTACCCCGGCAACCGTATCGCCTGCGATTACTTGCCCGTCTTGCGCTCCACCGCGGCCTTCACCAGGCCCGCGAAGAGCGGGTGCGGGCGGGTCGGGCGGGAGCGCAGCTCCGGGTGCGCCTGGGTGGCGACCAGGTAGGGGTGCACCTCGCGCGGGTACTCGACGTACTCCACGAGCTTGTTGTCGGGGGACGTGCCCGAGAAGAGGATGCCCGCCTTCTTCTCCAGCTCGGCGCGGTAGGCGTTGTTCACCTCGTAGCGGTGACGGTGGCGCTCCTCGACGTAGGGCTGGTCGCCGTAGACCTCGCGCACGATCGAGCCCTCGGCGAGCTTCGCCGGGTAGAGGCCGAGGCGCATCGTCCCGCCCAGGTCGCCCGCGCCCTCCACGTACGCCAGCTGCTCCTCCATGGTGGAGATCACCGGGTGGGCGGTGGTGGCGTCGAACTCGGTGGAGTTCGCCTCGGGGATCTCGGCGAGGTTGCGCGCGGCCTCGATCACGATGCACTGCAGGCCCAGGCAGAGGCCGAGCAGCGGGATCTTGTTCTCGCGGGCGAAGGTGATCGCGCCGACCTTGCCGGTCACGCCGCGGTCGCCGAAGCCGCCGGGGATGAGAATCCCGTCGACGTCGCCGAGCTGCTTCTGCGCGTCCGCCGGGGTCTTGCAGTCGTCGGAGGTGACCCACTTGACCTTGACGCGGGCCTTGTTGGCGAAGCCTCCGGCGCGCAGCGCCTCGGTCACCGAGAGGTAGGCGTCGGGCAGGTCGATGTACTTGCCGACCAGCGCGACCGTGACCTCGTGGTCGGGGTTGTGCACGCGGTCCAGCAGGTCGTCCCAGGTGGTCCAGTCGACATCGCGGAACGGCAGGTCCAGCTTGCGTACGACATAGGCGTCGAGGCCCTCGGTGTGCAGCACCTTGGGGATGTCGTAGATCGACTTGGCGTCGATGGCCGCGACCACGGCAGCCTCGTCGACGTCGCACATCAGCGAGATCTTGCGCTTGATCGCGGTCGGCACGTCACGGTCGGCGCGCAGCACGATCGCGTCCGGCTGGATACCGATGTTGCGCAGCGCGGCGACGGAGTGCTGGGTCGGCTTGGTCTTCAGCTCGCCGGACGGACCGATGTACGGCAGCAGCGAGATGTGTACGACGAAGACATTGTCGCGGCCGACCTCGTGGCGGACCTGGCGGACGGTCTCCAGGAACGGCAGCGACTCGATGTCTCCGACGGTGCCCCCGACCTCGGTGATCACGACGTCGACGTCGTCGGTGGCCATGCGGCGGATTCGGTGCTTGATCTCGTTGGTGATGTGCGGGATGACCTGGACGGTGTCGCCGAGGTACTCACCGCGCCGCTCCTTGGCGATGACCGTGGAGTAGACCTGACCGGTGGTGACGTTGGCCGAGCCGTCGAGGTCGACGTCGAGGAAGCGCTCGTAGTGGCCGATGTCCAGGTCGGTCTCGGCGCCGTCGTTGGTGACGAACACCTCACCGTGCTGGAACGGGTTCATGGTGCCCGGGTCGACATTGAGATACGGGTCGAGCTTCTGCATCGTGACCCGCAGGCCCCGCGCCTTGAGCAGCGCGCCCAGGCTGGAGGCCGTGAGGCCCTTGCCGAGGGAGGAGGCGACACCCCCGGTGACGAAGATGTGCTTGGTCGTCATGGATTTGGGCGGCATCGCCAAGAGGGGGCTCCCGTGGTCGCGAGGTGAAGTGCGTACCGGCGTGCCTCCGAGGGGGTTCGGGGGGTGCCGTCGCTGCGGTTTCGGGGCCCCTGTTTCACACAGGACGGCCACCGGTCCACGGGGTACCAGGGTATCAGCGACAGCGCGTGACCGCTTCCGGCCACGCATGGTCTTATAGGCACACCCATCACAGGGGACTCACCCTTGGCTCACCCGTTCGGCCGTCTCAGGTTGTCGGGAGGGCCGCGCGGATCATCAGGGTGCGTCGTATCCTGCTCGGACACTCGCTGCCGAGCGATGTACAAGGGCGCGGGCGAAGCGCATCGAGCAGGGCTCGTCAACGACCCTTGACAGCAGTAAGCGCCCCGCGGGGCGAACGTGGCCGTTCGACTGGAGATGCACGTGGCCGGGCGCATCGAGGATTACGCACTCATCGGGGACATGCAGACCGCTGCCCTGGTCTGCAGGGACGGCACAGCGGACTGGCTGTGCCTGCCCCGCTTCGACTCGCATGCCATTTTCGCCGGCCTGCTCGGCACCGAAGAACACGGCTTCTGGCGGCTCGGCCCGGCGCACGCCGCGGAGGCGGAGCCCCCGACGGCCGACCGGCGCCGCTACCGCGGTGACTCGCTGATCCTCGAATCGGAGTGGGACACGCCGCGCGGCACGGTCCGTGTGACGGATTTCATGCCGCCTCGCGATGGTGCCCCGCAGCTGATCCGGATCGTGGAGGGCGTGAGCGGGCGTGTGCCGATGCGCTCGGCGCTGCGTATGCGGTTCAGTTACGGGCGTGTGGTGCCGTGGGTCCACAAGATCGACGGGCGCACGGTCGCCGTCGCCGGGCCCGACTCGGTGTGGCTGGACGCCGAGACCGAGACGTACGGCAAGAACCTCACCACGTACTCCGACTTCACCGTCGCTCCCGGCGAGCGGATCGCGTTCACGATCAGCTGGCAGCCCTCGCACCACCAGCCGCCGGCGCTGCCGGACCCGGAAGGCTCCCTGGAGGCGACCGCCGACTTCTGGCGGGACTGGGTCGAGCACTGTACGTACCACGGGCCCTACCGCGAGGCCGTGGTCCGCTCACTGATCACGCTGAAGGCACTGACGTACGCGCCGACGGGCGGGATCGTTGCCGCGCCGACGACGTCGCTGCCGGAGGAGATCGGCGGCGTACGCAACTGGGACTACCGCTACACCTGGCTGCGCGACGCGGCGATCACCCTGTCGTCGCTGCTGCGCACCGGCTACCGCGAGGAGGCCCGCGCCTGGCGCGAGTGGCTGCTCCGCGCGGTCGCGGGCGACCCGGAGAACCTGCAGATCATGTACGGGATCGCTGGTGAACGGGAGCTGGGCGAGGCGGAGTTGGACTGGCTGCCCGGCTACGAGAACTCCGGCCCTGTCCGGGTCGGGAACGGCGCCGCGCACCAGCTTCAGCTGGATGTGTACGGCGAGGTCACCGAGGCGCTGCATCTGGCCCATATGACGGGTCTGGCCCGCAACGACTACGCCTCGCTGCTGCAGCTCAAGCTGATCCGCTACCTGGAGAAGCACTGGGACCAGCCGGACGAGGGCATCTGGGAGGTGCGCGGGCCGCGCAGGCACTTCGTGCACTCCAAGGTCATGGCCTGGGTCGCGGTCGACCGGACCATCAAGCTGATCGAGTCCGGGGACGCGGACGGGCCGATCGAACGGTGGCGTGAGCTGCGCGACGACATCCACCGCGATGTCTGCGAGAAGGGTTACGACAAGGAGCGCAACACCTTCACACAGTCGTACGGCTCCAAGGAGCTGGACGCCTCGCTGCTGCTGATTCCGCAGATGGGCTTTCTGCCGCCGGACGACAAGCGCGTCATCGGCACTATCGAGGCGATCCAGCGGGAGCTGTCGACCGAGGACGGTTTCGTACTGCGCTATCCGACGGCCGGCGAGGAGGCCGGCGTCGACGGCCTCGAGGGCGACGAGGGCGCGTTCCTCGCCTGCTCGTTCTGGCTCGCCGACGACCTGGCGATGATCGGGCGGGTGGACGAGGCGCGGCGGCTGTTCGAGAAGCTGCTGTCGCTCCGCAACGACCTGGGGCTGCTGGCCGAGGAGTGGGATCCGAAGCTCCAGCGTCAGGTGGGGAACTTCCCGCAGGCGTTCAGCCACGTGCCACTGATCGACACGGCGCTGCGGCTGACGGCTTCGGGGGCGTACGGAGGGTAGCCCGGCGGCGCGGCTGGGCCCTTCTCCCGACTGATCACGTCCCGCCCTGCGGGACTACGATGAGAAAGTCCTGTCGCGCCCTCGAAAGGGGGCCACTATGGCACCCCGAGACATAGCGGACACGGCTCTGGCCGGTTTCCGCCAAGAACTGACCGGGGAAGCAATCGTCCCTGGTGACAAGGGATACGACGAGGCCCGCGCGGTCTTCAACGGCATGATCGACCGGCGGCCCTCCGTGATCGCCCAGTGCGAGACGCAGGCGGATGTGGCCAGGGCGATCCGCTTCGGGAGAGATCAGGAACTGGAGATCGCGGTCCGCGGCGGCGGCCACAGTGTCGCGGGCATGTCGCTGACCGACGGCGGGATCGTGATCGACCTGCGCCGGATGCACACCGTGATCGTCGATGCCGGCTCCCGTGCGGCACGCATCGGTGGCGGCGCCACCATGAGCGACCTCGACCGCGCGACACAGCCGTACGATCTGGCGACCACGGGCGGCCGCGCGTCGACCACCGGCGTGGGCGGCTTCACGCTGGGCGGCGGATCGGGCTGGCTGGAGCGCAAGTACGGACTGGCCTGCGACAATCTCATCGCCGTCGAGTTGGTGACCGCCGACGGCAGCACGGTGCACGCGAGTGAGGACGAGAACCAGGAGCTGTTCTGGGCGCTGCACGGCGGCGGCGGCAACTTCGGCGTGGCCACCTCGATCACCCTGGCACTGCACGAGCTGCCCGCGATGAGCATGGTCATGCTGGTGTTCCGGCCGGAGGCCGGACCCCAAGTGCTGCAAGCCTTCCGCGACTTCGGGGAATCCGCCCCGGACGAGGCCGGCGGTGGCTGCATCTACCTCACCGGGCCGCCGGAGCCGTTCGTCCCCGAGCAGCTGGTGGGCGAGCTCATGCTCGTTGCCCTGGTCACCTACGCGGGTGGGGAGGCGGAGGCCCGCGAGGTCACCGAGCCGCTGCAGGGGCTCGGTCATGAGGCAGAGGTGATCGCGGAGCTTCCGTACGCGGAACTGCAGTGCATGCTCGACGACCCGCCCGGGTTGCGGAACTACTGGTCCGCCGAGTATCTGGAGAGCTTCCCGGACGCGGCCGTGGACGTCTTCTGCTCCCATGCCTCCGCCATGCCAGTGCCCTCGAATTCGCAGCACATCCTCTTCCCGATGGGCGGCGCGGTCGCAAGGGGCCGGGCGGACTATCCGGTGCCCTGGCGCACATCCCCGTGGGCCGTCCATCCCTTCGGCATCTGGGACAACCCGTTGGACGACGAACGCGGCAAGCAGTGGGTCCGCGACGTCCGGGCCGACTTCGCGACCTGGTCCAGCGGCACGGTGTATCTCAACTTCATCGGGCAGGAGGGCCGGGACCGGGTGGTGTCCAGCTTCGGCGCCGACAACTACAAGCGGCTCGCCGCGGTCAAGGCCGAGTACGACCCGGACAATGTGTTCCGGCTGAACCACAACATCCAATCGGCCCCGCCGAACGGCGCATGACACCCGCTGTATCCATCAGGGGGCCTGGCAATCGCCCACGCGCACCGGCACAGTAGCGTCCGAATCCTGGGCGACGCCTTCGTCCAAGGCGGCGCCACCCGTCCGGCCCGAGTGAAATCGCGAGGCGAGAGTCAGTGGAGACCCAAGGCGGAATCACGGTGCAGCGGGCGCTGGAGCTGCCCGGGCTGCGCGGCGGGCTTCCGGAGGTCGTCGCCGGCGCGGACCGGCTGCAGCGCACGGTGCGCTGGGTGCACGCCGGCGAAGTGCCGAACATCGCCTCGCTGCTGAAGGGCGGCGAGCTGCTGCTCACCACGGGCCTGGGCCTCGGCACCCGGCCGGCCGAGCAGCGTGCCTTCGTACGGCGGCTCGCCGACCGCGGGATCGCCGCGCTGGTGGTGGAGCTCGGGCCGCGCTTCGACCGGCTGCCCGCGGCGATCGTGGAGACGGCGCGGGCGGCCGGGCTGCCGCTGGTGCAGCTGCACCGCGAGGTCGCCTTCGTCTCGGTGACGGAGGAGATCCACACCGAGATCGTCAATGGGCACTACGCCTTGCTGCGGCAGGCCGAGGATGTGCACCGGCGGTGTACGGACGCACTGCTCGGCGGGGGCGGGGTGCCCCAAGTGCTGCGTATCCTCGCGGACTTCACCGCGAACCCGGTCTTCCTGGAGACGGCGGACGGACAGCTGCTGTACGCGGCAGGCTCCGAGTCGGGGCAGGCCAGTGCGGATCCGCTCCAGGTGTGGGACGGGCTGCGCGGGCAGCGGGCCGTGCGGGAGTCCCCGCCGGCCGGAACGGTCCTGGTGGACGTCCCCGGGGGCGGGCAGGGGGCGGCTTCGGTACGCGCCCGGCTGGTGCTGCTGGCCGTCGGCTCCCCGCTGCTCACGGTGCACCGGATGGCGGCCGAGCGGGCGGCCGGGCTGCTGGCGGTCGTCCTGATGCAGGCCCGCCAGGAGGAGGAGCTGGCGGCACGCGGCCGCGGCGACTTCCTGACGGACCTGGCGGAGGGCCGCATCACGGCGGAGGACGCGCCGGCCCAGGCCCGCGTCCTGGGCTTCAAACCGGGCGAAGGACCGCTGCTGCCGGTCGTCATGCGTCTGGCACCCGAGCTCTCCCCCTCCGGGAACTGGGCGCTGCTGGCCCGGGCCGTACTGGAGGAGCTGTCCTCGGTGGGCGTACCGGTGCTGCTGGGCGTGCGCCCCGTGGAGGGCCGCGTCCCGCTGCTGCTGGGCCTGCGCTCCGAATCCGAACGCACGGCGGTCGCGGACCGGGTCGCGGCGGCACTGCGAGCGGGCGTGGAACGGGCCGGCCTGGAGAGGGCCGGCGCGCACCCGCCGGTCGTGGTGGCCGGCATGGCGGGCGGCTGGGCGGCGGCATCGGCGGGCCTGCGCCACGCGGCGGAAACGGCGACGGCGGCGCAGGGCCTGTCCGACCGCCCGTGGTATGACGCACGCCGCCTGGACATCGACCTGCTGCTGTGGCGCCTACGGGACCATCCGGATCTGGCGGCCTTCGTGGACCGCGCGATCGGCCCGCTGCGCGACCACGACGCGACGTCCCGTCCGCCGCTGCTCCCCACGCTGCAGACGTACCTGGCCCACGCGGGCCGCAAGGCGGAAACGGCCCGCGAACTCCACCTGAACCGCCAGACGCTGTACAACCGTCTGGCCCGCATCTCCGAACTCCTGGGCACGGACCTGGACGACCCCCAGACGGTGCTGGCCCTGAGCCTGGCACTGCGGGCGAGGCGTCACGTGCCGTGAGGGTGAGACCGGCCCGGGGGTGCGGAGCCCGGCGCCGGGCTCCGCTCCGGGGTCAGGCCCCTCGCCCCGCCACCACCTCGTCGTACACGCTCAGCACCTGCGCAATCGTGTCGTCCTCCGTCGGCCACGTCCCTGCCTGCGCCCGCCCCGCCGCCGCGAGTTCCTCCCGCCGCCGCGCGTCACCCAGCAGTCGCGCCACCGCCTCGCCCAGCGCGGCCGCGTCGCCGTACGGGACCAGTTCCGCCGCCTCGCCCACCAGTTCCGGCACGCCGCCGACCGCCGTCGCGACCAGCGGAACGCCCAGGCGCAGCGCCTCCTGGGCGAGCACGGAGCGGGCCTCCCAGCGGCTCGTGAGCAGGGCCACGTCCGCCGCCGACAGCAGGTCGGCGATGTCGTCGCGGCGGCCGATGAGCCGCACCGGCAGATCCTCCGCCTCGATGCGGCGCTGGAGCGCGCCCCGCTCCCGCCCCTCCCCCGCGATCACCACCAGCGGCATCGGGTCCAGGCCGCGCCACAACCGCGCCGCGTCCAGCAGCGTCCCGTACCCCCGGCGGGGCTCCAGGCTGCCGACGGCCATCAGCAACGGCTGGTCCACCACGCCCAGTTCGGCCCGGGCCTTGCCCTCGATCGCGGCCGCCGAGCCCCGCGGCGCCGGCGCCGCGACCGGTGCGAGCCTGGCGTCACGTGCGCCCCGGACGCGAGCCCGGTCGACCAGCTCGGAGCAGGTGCCGAGCACAACTGCCGCCGCCCGCACGGCCCTTCGCTCCAGCAGCTGGAGCACCCGACCACGGGCCCGCGCCCCGTCGTCGTGGGAGCGCGTGTACCACGTGACGACGAGGGGTAGGTGCTGCCCCCTGAGCGCCAGCATGGTGCGTACGGCGGCGTGCAGCCCGTGCGCGTGCACCACGTCCGCCCCCGCGCACGCCACGCGCAGCGCCCCGACCGTCGCCGGGTCGCTCCGCCGCGGCACGGGCACGAAGTGGGCCCCGGCGCCCGGGAAGTCGTAGACGTGCTCCAGTTCGGCGGGCGCGCACACCGTCACCCGCACGCCCCGTGCCACCAGCCCCGCGGCCAGCGACCTGACGTGCGCGCTGCTGCCCGCACTGCCGCCGCCCAGCACCTGGACCGTACGCAGCTGTGTCACGCGCCAAGGATGCCAGCCCGTACGCACGTTCCGGCACCGTCGGGATGTCGCCGCCGTGTCAGGTACCGGGCGGCTGTGTCGCGGGATCACTCACATGGGGGAACCGGCGACCCGGCTGACCTCGTCCCCGTAGGCCGCCGCCGCGATCAGGCCCGCCGCGTGAAGGGCCAGTCCCGCGCGGCCGTTGCCCGCGGCGATCGCGGCGCCGAGGGCCGCGCCCAGGGCGTGGGCGCCGGTGTCTCCGATCATGGTCCGCTCGCCCAGGTCCTCGGTGAGGATCGCGGCAGCGGCTCCCATGGGTGCCGCGGCGAGGGCGCCCGCGCCGCCGCGCCGCAGCAGCCCGGGTGCGCCGATGCCGAGCACGGCGAGGGCGGCCCGCCCCGGGGCGACGTCCACGAGGTTGACGAGGTGCGCGGTGCCGGCGATCACGATCCCGGCGAGGAGCCTGTCGGCCGGCCGTTCCTTGAGCAACGCGCCCGCGGCCAGCCCGGCGGCCCCGATCCCGAACAGTTTGACGGCCCCGCTGGTCAACTCGCCACGCCGGAGCGCGGCCAGATGCGCCCGGAACCCGCGGCGCGGGTCACCGGCCCCGGCGATGTCGTCGTACGCCCCGCACGCCCCGGCCACGACCACCACGAGCCCTGCCGCGCCCCGGGTCCGGGCCGGCACGGTCCCGAGCGCGGCTCCGACCGCCGCGGCGGGCCCGGCGTAGAGGTCGACTGTGCGGCCCGCGTAGTTCTTGCGCTGCCACTGGGCGGGGTCTCCCGGCGCCCGCCTGCGCAGCGCTTCGTAGACGCCGCGGGTCGCGCCGAGGGCGGTGACGAACGCGGCAACACGGCCACCGGGCCTGGGGTTCTGGGCTGCTCGCATACGACCCACCCTAGGGCGGGCCATCGGTCGGCCGTCCGCCCCTGGCCCCAGCCTCACCGTCCGCCCTCGCTACCCGTCCGCAGGGCTACCCGTCCGCAAGGCTACCCGTCCGCAGGGCTACCCGTCCGCAGGGCTGGCTACCCGTCCGACCGGGCCGTCGCCAGCAGTTCCTCCGCGTGCGCCCGCGCGGTCTGGGAGTCCTCCTGGCCCGCCAGCATCCTCGACAGCTCGCGCACCCTGTCCTCGCCCTCCAGGACCGTGACGCCGCTTCGCGTCACCGAGCCGTCGTTGGTCTTCTCGACCAGCAGCTGACGGTCGGCGAACGCCGCCACCTGCGGCAGATGCGTCACGACCACCACCTGCGCCGACTTCGCGAGCTTCGCGAGCCGCCGGCCGATCTCGACCGCCGCCTTGCCGCCGACACCCGCGTCGACCTCGTCGAAGAGGTAGGTGGGCACCGGGTCGGTCCCCGCGAAGACGACCTCGACCGCGAGCATCACGCGCGAGAGCTCACCGCCGGATGCCCCCTTGGCGATCGGCCGCGGCGGCGCACCGGGGTGCGGGGCCAGCAGCAGCTCGACCTCGTCGACGCCGGACGGGCCGTACGCCACCGGGCGCCCGCCGACCTCCACGCCGGAGGCCTCGTCGACGGACTCGGTCTGGCGGATGTCGAACGACACGCGCGCGTGCGGCATGGCGAGCGAGGCCAGTTCCGCGGTGACGGCGTCGGCGAACCGCGCCGCCGCCTCCGTACGGGCGTCGGTCAACGCCTGGGCCAGACCCGACAGTTCACCCCGCAGCGCGTCCCGCTCCGCCGTCAGCTCATCGATCCGCTCGTCGTCGCCGTCCAGCTCGGTGAGGCGCTCGGCGCTCTCCTCGGACCAGGCCAGGACCTTGTCGATACCTTCACCGGTCCCGCCGTACTTGCGCGTCAGCTGCGTCAGGGCCGCCCGCCGTTCCTCCACCACGGCCAGCCGCAGCGGATCGGCGTCCAGATTGTCGGCGTACCCGGCGAGCTCTCCCGCCACATCGCCGAGCAGGATGGAGATCTCGCCCATCCGGTCGGCGAGCGCGGCCAGCGCCGGGTCGTGGGAGCGTACGGCGTCGAGCGCCCGCCCCGCGCCCGCGACGAGCGTCGTCGCGTCGACGCCCTCCGGGTCCTCGGGGTTGCCCGCGAGCGCGGCGTGCGCGACCGACGCGGCGGACGCGAGCGCCTCCGCGTGGCCCAGCCGCTCGGCCTCGGCGGCGAGTTCGACGTCCTCGCCCGCCCGCGGCTCGACGCCCGCGATCTCGTTCAGCCCGAAGCGCAGCAGATCGGCTTCCTGGGCGCGCTCGCGGGCGCGCGTGGTCAGCTCGTCCAGCTCGGTGGCGACGGCGCGCAGCCGCCGGTACGCGGCCGCGTACTTGGCATGCGGCCCGGTGACCGCGCCGCCCGCGTACCGGTCGAGCGCCTCCCGCTGCCGCGCGGGCCGCAGCAGTCCCTGCTGGTCGGTCTGGCCGTGGACGGCGACGAGCTCGTCGGCCAGCTCGGACAGCATGCCGACCGGCACGGACCGTCCGCCGAGGTGGGCCCGTGAGCGCCCCTCCGCGGAGACGGTCCTGCTGATCAGCAGGGTGCCGTCGTCGAGTTCGGCGCCCGCCTCCTCGGCCCGTACGGCCGCGGGGCCGTCGGCGGGCACACTGATCCGCCCCTCCACCACCGCCGACTTCGCGCCGATCCGCACCAGGGCGGGGTCGGCGCGCCCGCCGAGCAGCAGCCCCAGGCTGGTGACGACCATGGTCTTGCCCGCGCCCGTCTCGCCGGTCACCGCGGTGAAACCGGGCGACAGCTCGACGACAGCGTCGTCGATGACTCCGAGCGACCGTATCCGCATCTCCTCCAACACGGACCTGACCATACGAGGTTTCCCCCATCCGATGCGACGTCGCCCCGCCTCCCTGCACGGTATGCGGGGAAACCGGTGCCGGGGAGGCACCGGGCGGGGAGTCACTCCTCGGTGCGCGGCTCGTTGACCGTATGGCTCCCCGCCCGCGCGGGGATGGTCCGGACGTCTCCGTTTTGGGTGATCTCCGGATACTTTGCTCCCCACGCGCGGGGATGGCCCCAGCCCCCTCACCACGGCGCAACGCTCAGGTCGGCGCGCCGCGCCAACCCGAGACCGGCAGCGCGAACTTGGCCACCAGACGGTCCGTGAACGACGCGTGGTGCAGCCGTGCGAGACGTACGGGAACGGCCCCGCGCCGCACCACCACCCGTGCCCCCGGCGGCAGTTCGACGGTCCTGCGCCCGTCGCACCACAGCACCCCGTGCGGCGTGTGCGGCTGCACCTCCACCGCGAGTACCGAGGTCGGCGAGGTCACCAGCGGCTTGGCGAACAGGGCGTGCGCGCTGATCGGCACCATCAGCAGGGCCTCCACCTCCGGCCACACCACCGGCCCGCCGGCGGAGAAGGCGTACGCCGTCGAGCCGGTCGGCGTCGCGCACACGATGCCGTCGCAGCCGAAGGCGGTCACCGGCCGCCCGTCGATCTCGAGGACGACCTCCAGCATCCGGTCGGGCGAGACCTTCTGCACGGCCGCCTCGTTCAGCGCCCAGTCCCGGTGCACGATGTCGCCGTTGCTGTGCACGATGACATCGATGGTCATGCGCTCCTCGACCTCGTAGGCGCGCGTGACGACCCGGTCGACGACCTTGTCGAGGTCGTCGCGCTCCGCCTCCGCGAGGAAGCCGACGCGCCCGAGGTTGACGCCGAGCATCGGCACCCCGGAGGCCCGGGCGAACTCGGCGCCGCGCAGCAGCGTCCCGTCCCCGCCGAGCACGACCAGCAGCTCGCAGCCCTCGAGTACGCCGGGGGTCGCCTCCCGGACCGTCTCGACGGACGGCGGCAGCGGCAGATCGGCCGCCTCGGCTTCAAGGACGCGCACGCCCAGACCGCAGCGCAGCAGTCCCTGTACGACGAGTTCGGCACTGCGGATCGCCGCGGGCCGCCCGGTGTGTGCGAGCAGGAAAACGGTGCGTGCTGGTGTCGCTGCTGGTTTCGTTGTCAACGAGGTCCCTCCGCCACTGCACGGTCGACATCCGCCGGATCGAGCTCGGGCGCTCCGGCCCGGAGCCACAGAAAATACTCAACATTGCCGGAGGGGCCCGGTAGCGGACTGGCGGTGACGCCCAGCACACCGAGCCCGAGCTCCGCCGCCTTGCGCGCCACGGCCCGCACCGCGTCCGCCCGCAGCTCCGGACTGCGTACGACCCCGCCGCTGCCGAGCCGCTCCTTGCCCACCTCGAACTGCGGCTTGACCATCAGCACCAGGTCCGCGTCGGGAGCCGCGCAGCGCACCAGTGCGGGCAGCACCAGGGCGAGCGGGATGAAGGAAAGGTCCCCGACCACCACGTCCACCGGCTCTCCATCGATCGCCTCCACCGTCAACTCGCGTACATTCGTACGGTCCTTGACGGTGACGCGTTCATCGCTCTGCAGAGACCAGGCAAGTTGTCCGTATCCGACATCGACGGCGACCACATGACCGGCGCCCGCCCGCAGCAGTACATCCGTGAAGCCGCCGGTCGACGCGCCCGCGTCCAGCGCCCGCCGTCCCTCGACCTTCAGACCGAGCGGTACGAATGCCTCCAGCGCGCCGGCGAGCTTGTGGCCGCCGCGCGAGACGTAGTCGGGGTCGCCGTCGTCCGCGGCGACGACGATGGCCGCGCTGGTCTCGACCTGAGTGGCGGACTTCGTCGCGGTGTTGCCACCGATGGTCACTCGCCCCGCGGCGATCAGCTGGCTCGCGTGCTCCCGCGAGCGTGCGAGGTTGCGGCGTACCAGCTCGGCGTCGAGGCGGCGGCGGGCCACTCCTGCCACGTTCGGTTCAGCTCCTGTGGTTGTACGGGGGTGACGGCTGGGGGCGAGCGTCGAGCGCGGTAAGCGCGTCGCGCAGCCCCCTGTGTACATCCTCGTACACCTCGAGGTGTCCGTCCGCCGGAAGGTGGTCGGCGTCGGCCAGTCGCTCCAGCTGGGCGTCCACGCCGGCGTCGCCGGTGGGTACGCGCTGCACGCCGAGGGGCGCGGGCGCGGCGGGTTCGTACGCCTGGGCGGCCGCCGCCGCAGGCGCGGAGCTCCCGGCCTCGGGGGTCCCGGGCGCGGAGCTCCCGGCCTCGGGGGTCCCGGGCGCGGAGCTCCCGGCCTCGGGGGTCCCGGGCTCGGGGCTCTGTGGCGCCTCCTGGATCCCCTGCTCTTGGATCTCCGGGCCCGGCATCGAGTCGCTCATGCCCAGACGCTATCGCGAAGCCCTGAGGTACGGTCGATCACGATGGCGACAACGGAAGAGTGCCGCACCGCACTCGACAAACTCTCGGACAACCTGGCAAAGGCGGACGGCGACGTGCGTGGCGCGGCCGCGCTCGACCGATCCCTCAGCTGCCACATCAAGGATCTGGACATCACCTTCACCGGCCGTCTGGACGACGGCAGGATCGAGGTGGCCGACACCTTCCCGGGTCCGCCGCGCGACAGGGCGGAGATCCGCCTGGCGATGAATGGCGACGACCTGGTGGCGATGGTCAACGGCGACCTGAACTTCGCCAAGGCCTGGGCATCGGGCCGGGTCAGGCTCGAGGCCGGCTTCCGCGATCTGTTGCGCCTCAGGACACTGCTGTAGCGGTACGCCTCCGGGCAGCGGGCACCACCAGCGGCGTCCCGGACTCGGGGTCGTCGATGACCTGGCTCTTCACCCCGAAGACCTGCTCCACCAGCTCGGCGGTGACCACATCCGCGGGCGCGCCCTCGGCGACGACCTGCCCGTCGCGCAGGGCGACGAGGTGCGTCGCGTAACGGGCGGCCTGGTTGAGGTCGTGCAGTACGGCGACGAGTGTCCGCCCCTGCGTCTCGTGCAGCTCCGCGCACAGGTCGAGTACTTCGAGCTGGTGCTGGATGTCGAGGAACGTCGTGGGCTCGTCGAGCAGGAGCAGCGGGGTCTGCTGGGCCAGCGCCATCGCGATCCATACGCGCTGCCGCTGCCCACCGGACAATTCATCGACATAGCGCTCTGACAGTTCGCCGACTCCGGTCGCGGCCATCGACTCCTCGACAATCCGCTCGTCCTCGGGCGACCACTGGCGCAGGAGTCCCTGGTGCGGATAGCGGCCGCGCGCGACCAGGTCGGCGACCGTGATCCCGTCCGGCGCGATCGACGACTGCGGCAGCAGGCCGAGCGTCTTGGCGACCTTCTTCGCGGGCAGCGAGTGGATGACCTGCCCGTCGAGCAGGACCCGGCCCTGGGTCGGCTTGAGCATCCGGGACAGGGCGCGCAGCAGAGTCGACTTTCCGCAGGCGTTCGGGCCGACGATCACGGTGAAGGAGTTGTCGGGGATCTCCACCGAGAGGTTCTCTGCGATGACGCGCTGGTCGTAGCCGAGGGTTACCGATTCCGCGGTGAGGCGCTGCATAGGGGTCGTACTCCTGGATCGGGGGTTCACGGGGTTCATATGCGTCCCGCCTTGCGTTCGGTGACCAGCAGCCAGAGCAGATAGCAACCGCCGAGCACTCCGGTCACCACACCGACCGGCAGCTGGCGCTCGCCGAAGGCGGTGGTGGCCACCCAGTCGGCGATCAGCAGCAGCGCGGCGCCCATCACCGCAGCCGCGGCGAGGTTCGGCCCCGGCGAGCGGGTCAGCCGGCGGGCGAGCTGCGGCGCGCTGAGCGCGACGAAGGCGATCGGCCCGGCAGCCGCGGTGGCGATCGCGATGAGCACAACGCCCGAGCCCATCAGGACTACACGCGTGCGCTCGACCGGCACGCCCAGCGCATACGCCGCGTCGTCGCCCATCTCCAGCATCCGCAGCGGCCGCCCGTACATGAACACCAGCGGGACCAGGACGGCGCACATCCCGAGGAGCGGCCAGAACTCGGCCCAGTCGCGGCCGTCGAGCGAGCCTGTCATCCACAGGGTGGCCCGGGTGGCGTCGACCAGGCTGGCCTTGGTCATCAGATAGTGGTTGGCGGCGGTGAGCACGGCGGCGATGCCGATGCCGACGAGGACCAGCCGGTAGCCGTGCACGCCGCGCTTCCACGCCAGCAGGTAGACCGCGACGCCGGTCACCACTCCGCCGACGACCGCACCCCCCGCCACCGCGACCGCCCCGGCGTCGAAGAGCACGATCACGCTCAGCGCGCCGACGGTCGCGCCCTGCCCGAAGCCGATCACATCCGGACTGCCCAGCGGATTGCGGGAGATGGACTGGAAGATCGCGCCGCTGAGGGCGAGCGAGGCGCCGACGAGCAGTCCGACGAGCGCCCGCGGCAGCCGCAGGTCCTGGACGATGAACTCCTGCGCCGGGGTGCCGTTCCCGAGGAGCGTGGCGATGACCTCGCCGGGCGAGATCGGGAAGTCGCCGCTGCCGATCAGTACGACTCCGGCGGCCGCGACGGCCGCGGTGAGCAGCAGGACGACGGCTGCCATCCTCGGATCGACCCGTACGGAGAGCCCGCTGCGGGTGCGTATCGCTTTCACTGGGATTTCCCTCGCATGACGTTCCGGGCAGGTCGTCTGAACTGTCTGTCCTGCCGGGGATCCGGCCCGCGGCGAAGCCGCTTTGGGGTGCGGCGTCCCCCGGGAAGACACAGCACGGCCTTCACAGCTGGGCCATCCTCTTGCGACGTACGAGATGGATGAAGACGGGCCCGCCGATCAGCGCCGTGACGACGCCGACCTGCAGCTCGGAAGGGCGGGTGACGACCCGGCCGAGAACGTCGGCGCCGAGCAGCAGGACGGGCGACAGGACGGTTGCGTACGGCAGGATCCACCGCATGTCGGGTCCGGTGATGGTGCGCACGAGGTGCGGGATCATCAGCCCGATGAAGACGATCGGCCCGCAGGCGGCGGTGGCCGCCCCGCACAGCAGCGTGACGGTGAGCATCGCGAGTGCGCGCGTACGGTTCAGATGCGCGCCGAGCGCGCGGGCGGTGTCGTCGCCCATCTCCATGGCGTTGAGCGGCCGCGCGAGCAGCAGCGCGAGCACCACGCCGACGCCGATGAACGGTGCGACCTTGCCGATGGTCGCCATGTCGGCCGAGGCGAGTGAGCCGACCGTCCAGAACCGCAGCCGTTCAAGGGCGGCGGCGTCCAGCAGCTGTACGGCGTTGATGTAGCCGTAGAGCGCGGCGGTGGCCGCGGTCCCGGCGAGCGCGAGCCGTACCGGCGTCGCGCCGCGGCTGCCGCCGAGGACGTACACGAGAACGGAGACTGCGGCCGCGCCGAGGAACGCGAACCACACATAGCCGGTGAGCGATGTGACGCCGAGGAAGCTGATGGCTGAGACGACGGCAGCCGACGCTCCCGCGTTCACGCCGAGCAGTCCGGGTTCCGCCAGCGGGTTGCGCGTCAGCGCCTGCATCACGGCGCCCGCGAGGCCGAGAGCCGCGCCGACGATCAGACCGAGCAGGGTCCGCGGCACGCGCACATCGTGGACGATCACGTCATTGCCGGCACCCGCGTTGTGGAACAGGCCGTGCCACACGTCGGAGAGCGGAATCGGCTTGGCACCGACGGCGATGCTCGCGACACAGACCAACAGCAGGAGGCCGATGGACACCAGCAGCCCGCTGGCGCGCACCGCGTGGCGCTTCCGGGACGCAGCTGCGGATATCGGCTCCGCGCTCTGTTTGGGGGGACTGTCGACCAACACGAGGTTAGGTTAGCCTACCCTCCTGTCGATCAAGCTCGTCCTGACGCGGCCTACAACCCCAGCCGGGACAACGCCTTTCCCGCGTCCAGCATGCACACGCCGCCCCCGGCCTGCGTCCACGCCGCCGCGCACAGCGCCCGCAGCCCGTCCAGCGGCTCACCCTCGCCGTCGAGTGCCAGCTCCTCGTCGCGTACGGACGCGGTCCACCCGCCGCAGGTGAACCCGCCGTCCGCCTCGGCCACTTCGGGCTGCCCGGTCAGCATCCCGCGCAGATCGGCGTCCACATAGGTCGGCCGGTGCTGGGGAGGCGCGGCCAGCAGCCGCGCGCCGTCGGTCACTCCGGTCAGTACGAGCAGCGAGTCCACGCTCCCGTTGAACGCGCCCTCGATGTCCGTGTCCAGCCTGTCCCCGACCACCAGCGGCCTGCGCGCGCCCGTCCGCAGGATCGTCTCCTTGTGCATCGGCGGCAGCGGCTTCCCCGCCACCTGCGGCTCCGCGCCCGTCGCGATCCGTACGACCTCGACGGCCGCACCGTTGCCCGGAGCGATCCCGCGCGCGCTGGGAATCGTCAGGTCGGTGTTGGACGCGAACCACGGCACACCCCGGGCGATCGCGTAACACGCCTCCGCGAACCGCCCCCACGCCAGATCAGGACCGCCGTACCCTTGCACCACCGCCGCCGGATCGTCGTCCGCCGACTCGACCGGCTCAAGGCCCCGTTCACGCAGCGCGATCCGTAGTCCGTCGCCGCCGATCACCAGCACCCGGGAACCGGCCGGCACCTGCTCGGAGATCAGCCGGGCGACCGCCTGCGCCGAGGTGATGACGTCCGACGCATCGGTCGGTACACCCAGCTCGGTGATGTGCGCGGCCACGGACTGGGGCGGCCGCAGCGCGTTGTTCGTCACATACGCGAGGTGCATTCCCCGCTCCCGCGCCGTCAGCAGCGAATCCACGGCGTACGCGATCGCCTCACCGCCCGCGTACACCACGCCGTCCAGGTCGAGCAGTGCCGTGTCGTAAACCTTGCTCAGCGCCGTCGCGCTCCCGCTCGGCCGGTTCCTGCTCTGCTGGCTCATTCGCTTTCGCTCCTCACTCGGTGCCGCTCCCCCGATCATCGCTTATCCGCGCACCCACATACGATGCACAGATGAACACCGAAGGTCCCGCGGCCAACGACGGTCTGCACCTGATCCCGTTCCGTGGACTGCGCTATGTCCCCGAGCGGGTCGGCAGCCTCGCCGCCGTGACCTCGCCGCCGTACGACGTCGTCGTCAGGCCCGACGGACTGCTCCACCTCGAGTCGGCGGACCCCCACAACATCGTCCGGCTGATCCTCCCGCAGGCGACGACCGCGCAGGCCCGGCACCAGCAGGCCGCCGAAACCCTCACCCGCTGGATGGCCGACGGCATCCTGGCCGCGGACCCCGAGCCGGCGCTGTATGTGTACGAGCAGCGCCGGGGCGACATCCTGCAGCGCGGCGTCATCGGCGCGCTCGCCCTGTCCGAACCGTCCGAAGGCGTCGTCCTCCCCCACGAGGACGTGATGCCGGACATCGTCGCGGACCGCGCGGCCCTGATGCGTACCACCGCCGCCAACCTGGAACCACTGCTCCTCACCTACCGCAGCATGGGCAACGCGACCGGCGCGACCGCCGTCATCGAACGCACCGTCCTGCGGCCCGCGCTGCTGGCCACCACCACGGAGGACGGCTTCAGCCACCGCATGTGGTCGGTGACGGACCCCGCCGATCTGGCCGAGATCCGCGCCGACCTGTCCGACCGTCAGGCCCTGATCGCCGACGGCCACCACCGCTGGGCGACGTATCTGCGACTGCGCGCAGAACACCCTTCGAACGGCCCGTGGAACTACGGCCTCGTCCTGCTGATCGACACGGCCCGCTACCCGCTGCGGGTCCGCGCCATCCACCGCCTGCTGCACCGCCTCCCGGTCTCCGAGGCACTCGCCGCGCTGACCGGCTCCTTCCGCGTCCAGCGCCTGGAAGTCCCGCTCCCGGAGGCGCTGGAGGCCCTTGCGGACGCGGCAGCCGAGGGGAACGCCTTCCTCCTCGCGGGTGACGGCGCCTTCCACCTCGTCGACCGCCCGGACCCGGAGCTGCTGTCACGCACCGTGCGCGCCGACCGCCCCGAGGCGTGGCGCACGCTCGACGCGACGGTTCTGCACTCGACGCTCCTGGACGGCATCTGGCGGATCCCGGACACCCCGGAACACATCGCGTACATCCATGACACCGAGGCGGTCGTGACGCAGGCCGAACTCCGCGGCGGTACGGCGGTGTTGATGCATCCGGTACGGGAGGAGGTCGTACGGGACCTCGCCCGCGAGGGTGTCACGATGCCCCGCAAGTCCACCTCGTTCGGCCCGAAGCCGGCGACGGGCCTGGTGCTGAGAAGCCTGGCGCTGGACTAGGACGTACACATACGAAAGGGCGGCACCCGCTTGGGGTGCCGCCCTTCCTCGTTACGTTCCGCTACTGGGACTTGTCACCTTCGACATCGCCGGACGCGTCGTCATCGTCATCCGTGTCGTCATCGTCGTCCGTGTCGTCCGCATCCTCCGCATCGATGGCGTCGTCCGCATCGATGGCGTCGTCCGCATCGATGGCGTCGTCCGCATCGATGGCGTCGTCCGCATCGATGGCGTCGTCCGTGTCGATGGCGTCGACGAACTCCACACCGTCCAGCTCGGCGAGCCGGTCCGAGGCGTCGGTCGCCCCATCCTTGTCCGCTTCGAGCGCCTTGGCGAACCACTCACGCGCCTCAGCCTCACGCCCCGCCGCAAGCAGAGCATCGGCGTACGCGTAGCGCAGCCGCGCGGTCCAGGGCTGTATGGAGTTGGACGCCAGCTCGGGGCTCTGCAAGGTCACGATGGCTGCGTCGATCTGCCCCATGTCCCTGCGCGCGCCGGCAGCGACCAGCCGCATCTCGACCTGACCCGCCTTGTCGAGCTTCTGCACCTCGGGCTCACCGGCCATCGCCATCGCCCGCTCGGGACGCCCGAGCCCACGCTCGCAGTCCGCCATGACGGGCCACAGCTCAACGCTCCCGGTCATCCGCCGGGCCGCCCGGAACTCGGCCAGAGCCTCGGCGTACTTCTGCGTCGCGTACGCGGCGAAGCCCGCGGCCTCGCGTACGGCAGCCACACGCGAGGCAAGCCGCAGCGCGACCCTGGAGTACGCGTACGCCTGCTCCGGGTCCTCGTCGATCAGATTGGCGACCATAACGAGGTTCTTGGCGACATCCTCGGCAAGGCCCTTGGGCAGGCTCTGCAGCTCCTGCCGTACATCCTTGTCGATCTCTTCGCCCGTGACGTCCTCGGGAATCGGCAGCCGCTTGATCGGCTCGCGGTCCCCGCGGTCGCGGTCACGGTCGTCGCGCCGCCCGTAGCCACCACGGTCGTCCCGGGACCCGCGATAGCCACCGCGGTCGTCACGCCGGTCATCGCGTCGGTCGTCACGCGGCCCGCGGTACCCACCGCGGTCGCGGTCGTCACGGCGCCCGTAGCCACCGCCACCAGCGGGACGTCCACCAGTGGGACGTCCACCGCTGGGCCGTCCACCGCGGTCGTCATCGCGACGCGGCCCACGGTCCCTGTCGCGGTCGTCGCGGCCTCCGTAGCCGCCGCCTGTGGGGCGAGAGCCGCGGTCGTCACGCTGTCCACCGCGGTACCCACCACGGTCGTCATCGCGACGGACCGACGGACGGTCGTCACGCCGGTCATCACGACCGCGGTCATCACGACGGAACCCACCCGGACGGTCATCACCCCCGCGGTCATCACGCCCGCGGTCATCACGACGATCGTCACGCCGGTCGTCACGCGGTCCGCGGTACCCGCCGCCGGAGCGGTCGTCACGCCGGAACCCGCCGCCACCGCCCCCGCTGGGGCGAGAGCCGTACCCGCCGCCGCTGGGGCGAGAGCCACGGTCGTCACGCTGCCCGCCGCGGTACCCACCACGGTC
The DNA here is from genome assembly GCF_044389785.1 of Streptomyces sp. NPDC019443. Classification (NCBI taxonomy): domain Bacteria; kingdom Bacillati; phylum Actinomycetota; class Actinomycetes; order Kitasatosporales; family Streptomycetaceae; genus Streptomyces; species Streptomyces sp. NPDC019443. The sequence continues at coordinate 847 of NZ_JBIRYJ010000007.1, read as the reverse complement.
ATCATCGCGACGGACCGACGGACGGTCGTCACGCCGGTCATCACGGCCACGGTCGTCACGGCGACCGTAGCCGCCGCCAGCGGGACGTCCACCACTAGGCCGTCCACCACGGTCGTCATCACGACGCGGCCCGCTCGGCCGGTCGTCACGACGCCCATAGCCACCACCGCCACCACCACCGGAGCGGTCGTCACGCCGGAACCCGCCGCCACCGCCGCCGGTGGGGCGAGAGCCGTACCCGCCGCCGCTGGGGCGAGAGCCACGGTCGTCACGCTGCCCGCCGCGGTACCCACCACGGTCATCGTCCCGACGCGGCCCACGGTCGGCACGGCCCCGGTCGTCACGGCCCCGGTCGTCACGGCCCCGGTCGTCACGGCCCCGGTCGCGGTCGTCACGACGGAATCCACCCGGACGGTCATCACGGCCGCGGTCATCACGCCGATCGTCACGCCGGTCACGGTCGTCGCGCGGACCGCGGTACCCACCACGGTCGTTGTCACGACGCGGACCCCGGTCGTCACGGCCCCGGTCGTCACGGCCACCGCGGAAGCCGCCCCGCTCACCACCGTCCCTACGACGCGGCTCGCGCTCCGGACGATCGTCGGGAGAGTTGGTGGACATCGGCGTGACTCCTGTCTTCGGGTACTGCAGTCATTCTCGCGCAGCCGGCCTTCGGGCGCGCTTCGGAAAAGCAAGCAAAACAAAAAGGACCCGTGGTCCAGCATGAACGCTGGACCACGGGTCCTTGAAAGATTGTTCGGCGGCGTCCTACTCTCCCACAGGGTCCCCCCTGCAGTACCATCGGCGCTGAAAGGCTTAGCTTCCGGGTTCGGAATGTAACCGGGCG
>NZ_JBIRYJ010000006.1:224240-492025 GCF_044389785.1 Streptomyces sp. NPDC019443 | reverse complement strand
CGGCACGGCTGCGCGACCCTGCTCACCGCCGCTGGCCACAGCCAGATTGCCGTCACGATGAACATCTACGCCCACGTCGTGCAGGACACGCAGCGTGAGGCACTGAGCCACCTGGACCGGATGCTCAAGCGGCGGCCGGTCGTCAATGACCGCCCCGGTTGATGTCAAAAGTGGATGTCAAAGGCCCCCAGCCATGATCGGCTGGGGGCCTTTGCACTGGTGGGCGCGGACGGTTTCGAACCGCCGACATCTGCTTTGTAAGAGCCGATGTAAACCAGCCTCTACGACCATGGACTAACGCTGTGACCTGCACCTACGCCACCCGCTCCTGATCCCCGTTGATCATTTGGGGGATATTTGTGGGACGGGCTCCACGATCAGCCTTGACCAGGTCCACCCGGCCCCACAACGAGCGCCACTTCAGATTATGCATCGCCCGCTCGTAGATCTCCTGCAATCCGTCAAGCCGCATCTGCCTCATGCTCGGAGTCGGATGCTGGTAAACCGCCTTGATGCCAGGCCTCTTGTGACCCGCCTGCTCGAACATCAACGCCGGCCGCACCCCGATCTGATCCTGGTACGTGTCATGCGTGTGCCGCAGATCCCGCATCGTCAGCCCCGGCATGATCGGCTCCCACTTCGGCCGCGGCGCATGCCCCTTCACCGTGGGGAGCGCATCACGTCCGTCGGCCGCCGGACGGATGTTGGAGCGTGTGAAGTTGGAGCGGCGCCACCACTTCCCCGCCGGCGTGCAGAACACGTAGGGGTGCGGCCAGTCGGCGAGGTGGTAGCGCAGCAGCAGGGCGAGGAACGGCGGCACGTCGATGTCCCGCGCCCGGCCCGCATTCTTCGGCGGCTCCAGCTGCAGAACGAGCCCCGTCTTGGTGCCGTCCTCGTCGCGGCCCTCGTACTCGGCCAACTCCCCCACCTCCGCGTCGACACGGATGACGGGGCACTCGAACCAGCCGCCGTCATACGCCTGGCGCCGCGTCAGCAGAACGTTGTCCCGGTGCAGCCCTGCGCCCTCGCCCCAGCCGAGACCCGTGAACGCCGTCGCGAGGACATGCAGCCCGACCGCGGGACCGAGACGCTCAGCCATCTGCAGCACCACCTCAGGCGCCGCCCACTTCTCCTCGTCCGTCTTCTTCTTCGTCGTCGGCGCCGACGTGGGCCGGGTGCGGCGGCGGGCATGCAGCGGATTCACCGTCAGATGCTTGGCGTCCACAGCGCCGGTGAGGATCGACGACATGAGCGTGACGGCATGCCCGGCCGTGACCTCGTCGCAGGCGAGACCCTGCTGCCACGAGTCGACATCGAACCAGTTGATCGAGATCAGCGGCGTGTGCTCCCACTTCGGCAGGATGTGCTGCTCCAGCAGATTCCACCGCTTGCCCACCGTGGCACCGCGCTTCGGCTTCGCCCGCATCCACTTGCGGGCGAACTCCCCGAAGTGCATGCGCTGCAGGTCCGGATCGATCCACCGGCCCGCCCGGATCGCGGCCTCCTGCTCCTCACCCCACTGCTTCGCCAGACCCTTCGTCGGGAAGCCCGGCTCACTCCCCCACGTGCCATCGGGCCGTTTGTAGCGGGAGCGCCACGTGAACGTTTTTGTCTGCTTCCCCTTGACGACCTTGTAGACCTTCTCGCCATGAGCCATCCGCCACCCCCTTCAGGTGTCTGCCTCCATTGTCTTTCAGACAGGGACTACAGCGGCGCTCAATGGCAAGGCTTGGCTGATTCGAGGGATGGCGCTCCGGGCACCGCGGCCAGTCCGGCGTTGACGTGGCGGGCACCCTCGGCGGTGAGCCTGCCGTCGGCCGTGGCCAGCGAACTATCCGCGTAGACGTGAATGTGACCGGACCTGCCGTCAACCCACACGAGGGAGTTGTTCGGCAGTCGCTCCGCGCAGAAGACATGGACACACATCGGCACCCCATTGTCCGATCGGTGGCCCCACAGTCAGCGTTCAGCCATGCAACCACACTTTTGGGTCACCTGTGGAGTGCTGGGAGTGACTGAAATCGCCTTGTGCTACGAACCGTTCGCGGCGGGTGACGTCCGGGTTCCGTTTTCACCGGAGTAGTCCAGTTCCCTGAGCTGGGCCTGCATGCGCAGCCACGCATCGAGATTCCGCTGACGCTGCTCCGGCGTCGCGTCCGGCGGGTTCTTCACCACGACCACCGCGCTCGCACCGTCACCGAGCGGGATCACCACCGTGTCGACCAACTCACCCTCGGACTTCAGCTCGTGCTCGATCCGCGTGGGCAGCGCAGGCCCGGCCGGCAGCTGCTGGGCCGCCGACTCCTGCACCCCGTCAGTGAGTTGCGGGTCGCCGCCGGCGAGGACTCTGTCGACGGAGTCGTCGGTCCAGCCGACGCGCCGGGCGAAGTTGCGGATTGTGGGGGTGGGCTTCTTGAAGGCCTGGCCGCGCTCGATGTTCTGGATCACGGAGCGGCCGACGCCGAGCTCTACCGCAAGCTCGTCCTGCGTGAGCTTCGGTGCCATTTCCTGGCGCGCGGCCTGCAGTGCGGCGCCCAGGCGGTCCCAGTCGAGGTCCATGACTCCACATCATGCCTCACGATCATGCAACCGCGAAGCCCACATCCTGGGCTTTGACCTGCGCATTAGTAGGCATTTCAAGCTTTCCGGGTTGCATCCTCCACTCTGCACTTTCCACGCCCCTCCCGTGGCACGGCATGCCACGCCCGGAATATGAGCCCACAATGTAGGCAGACCGCTTGCGCTCGTAGCCATTGCGGGCTTAGATTCTAAGCGTGAAGCTAGACGGACCCGCAATCGCAAGGGCACGGAGAGCTCAGAACATGAGCCTGCGCAAGCTCCAGAAGCTGACCGGCCTCGACAGGGGCTACCTCTCCCGCATGGAGAGGGGGCTCATCCGCGAGTCCGCAGACGAACGGGTCCAGTCCATTGCCGACGCACTGCAGGTGACGTCGGACGACATCACCGACAAGGAGAAAAACGTGACCGCCAAGGCCACGAAGACGCCCCCCATCGCGGCGGACGAGAACGACCTTCGGCGCTACACCCCCGAAGAGGTCATCGACAACCGATGGCTGCCGTACAAGAGCGCCCGCGTGCTTCGCGAGAAGGCCTACAAGGGCGAAGTCCACTGCCACAAGGACGGCGGAGTCATCAGCTTCACCGCTGAAGACATCCGCAAGGAGAACGACCGGCACGCGGTCGTCCCCGGACAGCGCAAGACCCGCGCCGCCTAGTGCGGCATGCGGCCCAGTGCCGGGCTCTGACCTCCGACACCGGGCCTAGAGATCCACCTTCACCATCCAGAAGAGAGGCGATCCCATGCCTTCATCATCCGCTACTCCAGTCCCAGTTCCCATCCCTGATGCCGTCGCTGCCCGTATCGGCGCGTGCATGCCGATCCACATTCTTCAGGCGGAGATCGACGCCGAGTTGGAGGCCCGTGAGGTTCTCCGGTTCCGCGCCCCGCTGATGTCGGCCCTGCTTGACGACGAGGACCGTCACGACCGTGAGGCTGCGTTCTCCCGCCTGGCCGCCGCGAACAAGGTCCTCGCCGCCTGGAACCCGCTGCTCGTGCTCAAGGCCGGGGGCGTGCGATGACACTCGACACCCGCATCTTCGTGCTCGACAAGGTCGACCCGCAGGAGACGTTCAAGTTCTTCCGCAGCCTCCTCGGCGCAACCGACAAGCACTCGTTCACCGACGAGCAGGACAAGACCTACTCCAAGGGCGAGTGGTCCGTCAGCCCCGACAACCCGTGGACGATCTCCAACGACCCGGGCCAGGGTCTGCCTGGCTGGCTGATGCTCTACTACCGCCCCGACGCCCCGCTGCGTACCGCAGAGCAGGCGGCCGAGCACGACGAGGACTGCAACCTCCCCGAGAACTCCATCTACGTCGAGGAGTGGGGGCCGTGCGACGGCACTCACCACCGTCGCCCCTGCTGGCTGACGGTCTCCATCGACACGGCCTACGGCTACCGCGACGACCGCGGCTTCGGATGCGGTGACCTGCACGCCGAGTACGTGGCGAAGCTCGGCCAGTGGCTGGACGCGAGGGGCGTCCGCTGGGAGTGGGAGAACGAGTTCACCGGCGAGGTCCACACCGGCTACTCGCGGCTGATCGACCTGGCGTCCGGCGGCTTCGAGGCGTCGGCCTGGTTCCGCACCTCCGTCCTCCCGGTGATCGAGGCCGAGGTTCGGAAGGGCGGCCTGTCATGAGCGCCCGCGACGAGCTGACCGACTTCATCACCTACCTGCTCCACAAGGCTGGCGTGCTCGACAGCCTGATGGACGACGAGCAAGCGGGCCCGGTTCACCGCAAGGTCGACCAGCTCCTGGCTGCGGCGCAAACCGAGACCCGTGGCGAGGCGTTCAACGAGGCCGCCGAGGTCGCCGTTCGTGCCGCCCGAGCGTGCGGCAACAGCGAGACCGGCCAGTACGCCGCCTCAGTCGCTGCGGGCATCGGCAAGGAACTCCGCCACCTCGCCGCCTCCTCGCCCCGCACCGCCGCCGCCGAGCAGCCGGAGTCCGCGGTCGAGTTCGGCGTGCTTTCCCCGGAGGGCCACGTGCTGTGCCCGACGCCGGTCCGTGAGGACGCGGAGCGGCATCTGACGCGCTTCCGCGCCATGTACCCGACCGCCCGCCTGGTGCAGCGCACCTCCGGCCCGTGGGTGGAGGTGTCGCGATGACTGCCGCCGACATGGCCCGTGTGGACGTGCCGCTGACCCGGCTGGCCGACGAGATCCGCGCCCTGAAGGACAAGGCGGCCCGCGACGGCCTGCTTGCCGAGCAGGCACATCTCGCCGACTGCTGCGACCCGCTGTTTATCCGCCTCGCCTCCGAGCATGGCGACTGCTGCTCCACCGACGCCGACTACCCCGAGTGGACACCCGGCGGTGAGCGACGATGACGCGATCAGTCGCCGATCGTTTCTGGGCGAAGGTCAAGCACGACGGACCTGTATCGCTGAGGCGCGAGGCTCCCGGCCGATGCTGGCTTTGGGTCGGTGCTATCGGGGCCCGAGGCTACGGCCGGATCTTCGTGGATGGCCAGACCGTGCCCGCGCACCGCTGGTCCTACGAGGCCGAAGTCGGATCAATACAGCCGGGCCTCGTCATCGATCACCTGTGCCGCAATCGGGCATGTGTGAACCCGGCCCACCTGGAGCCAGTCACGAACCAGGTCAACACGCTCCGAGGCATCGGCATGACGGCCCGTCGAGCCAGGACCACACACTGCCCTGCCGGCCACGAGTACGCCGGGGCCAACCTCTACGTCTCCCCGCGGGGCGATCGTCGCTGCCGAATTTGCGAGCACCTGCGCGCCGTCCGGCGAGGCCGCAAGCCATCGCCCATCCCCGGCTGCGCCTGCGTCGCCTGCCCGCCAAAAACCACCGGAGGAACGGCATGAGCGCCCTGTCGATGGCCGACCACGGGCAGGTGTTCACCGCCCTCCAGATGCTCGCGCACGAGTACCCGAACCTGCCGGCCGCAGACATCCACATCCGCGGCCACGTGACCCTCGCCGCGCCGCTGACCGTGGAGGTCGGCTTCCGCGACAAGCCCGGCGACTTCGCCGCGTGGCTGGCGGTGCTGCGGGTGGTGGAGCCGGAGACCCGCCGTCTGGAGATGGGCGGCGGCAGGTTCGTGACGCAGGCGACGCAGCACGGCATGGGCGTCCTGTTCGTGCTGACGCTGCACCACTCGGAGCGTGAGTGGCGGCCCGCCCGGCAGGCGGTGATGGCGTGATGGCCGCCATCTCCCCGGCGAACCTCGGGCGCCGCATCTCCGACCAGCAGGATGCGGCCCGCATGTCAGGCGACCGCGTCCTGTGGGAGGACGCCTGGACGTCCCTCGCCGACTGCCGGATCTACACGGCCGCATGGCTCGGCATTCCGTGGGAGTACGTCGACCCGTCACTCGGCCACTGGCTCGTGCCGGAGGACGTGTGCTGGTCGTGCTGGAAGCAGATCGAGGGGCTGGTGGTGGTGATCGGCGTGAATGCCGACTGCCGCCACCACCATTCGAGCTGCTGGCCGGACCACGACCCGCAAGTGCGGGACGGCGTCCACGGCCGTCCCGCCTGCCAGTCGCGACTCCCTCACTACGGGGGGGGTGCAGTGATGACCCGTCTCCTCACCCTCCGCGGCTGGCTCATCGCCACCACCGCACTCCTCGCCCTCACCGCATGGGGGCGCCACGAATGGAACCGAACAGGGGACCGCAATGCCTGACCGCCAGCCCACCGCAACCGAACTGACCGCGATGTTCGAGGCCACCGACAACGCCGAGCTCGCACGACAGGAGCGGGCGCTGAGGGCCGAGGCGACCACCACCGCCGCCGCGGACCTGACCCCGACGCAGCAGGCCATCGCGGCCATGCGCGCCCAGCGGGCCGCCCTCGGATACCCGGCCACCGGCCCCGAATGGCTCCTCCTCGACGCACTCGACGAGAGCGAGCGCGAGAACGCCCGGCTGCGGCAGGAGACCGCCGAACTCCGCACCGCCCAGACCCTGGCCGCCTCCCTGACCGAGCGTCTCGCCGCCCTCCAGGACGGCAACGAAGGCGCCTACCGCGAGCTGTACGACGCCATGAACGGGCCGCACTTCTGCCCCGACCGGCCCTTCGGACAACCCGCCGCAGAGCAGGTGACCGCATGAGCCAGTCCACCGACACCGGGGCGCTCGTCGTATGCGCCGTCATCGGAGGCGGCTGGGTCTTCCTCGCCGCCCTCGGAGAAAACGTCAGCCGCTGGATCCGTGACCGGAGGTCATCGTGAACACGCTCACCCTCCCCGGCCTGCGCGGCAAGCAGAACAAGCACCGTGCACCGGACCGGATCGCCGCCCTCGAAGCCGAAGTCGCCGACCTCAAGCGCCGGCTGGCCTCCGCAGACCAGCTGATCCGCACGGTCATCGTCGAAAAGTCCGACACCTACCTCGACCTGCGGAACGCCGAGCAGGCACGCGACTGTGCCCAGGCTGCCGCCGCAGTGAAGGACCTGCAGCTCCGGGACCTCCACACCCGCATCCGCGACCTCGAAGAGCAGCGCGGCCAGGCACCCGCCGAGCTGCCGGTCACCGCCCAACGCTTCGACACCGGGCCGGTGCTGCGGGCGGGCAAGCGGCCCGTCCCCACCTGGGCCAGCGGCGAGGACAGCAGCGAGACGACGCACTCCATCCCCCTCGCACAGCTGCGGACGGAGGTCGAGGCGTGAGCGCCGACCTGATCGCCGTTCTGCACAAGGCCGCCGACCTCACCCTCCTGTACGGGCCCGACCCCGAAGGCTGCATCCGTGCCGCCGTCTACGGCCGCCCCGACGTGACCCTGCCGCACTGGGACACCGCCGACTCTCTCCTCGTCGAAGACGCCGGCTACTGGCTCAAGCGGCACATCAACCCCGGCATCGCCGACGCCGACCACCAGACCGACATCGACGAATGGGCCGAAGGCCGCACCGTCGCCGACGTGCGAGGCGCCCTCTACGGAGCCGCCGACGGCATCGAAGCAGGTGCCCTGTGAAGCCCTACTGGGAAGACACCGACGCCGGAATCCAGCTGTACCTCGGGGACATGCGGGAGGTCCTGCCCGCCCTCGACCTGCAGGCCGATCTGCTGGTCGCCGACCCACCGTATGAGGACACGCAGCACGAATGGGACCGCTGGCCCGACGGATGGCTCGACACGGCCGCCGCGCACAGCTCCAGCATGTGGTGCTTCGGATCGCAGCGCATGTTCTTCCGCCGGCTCACCGAGTTCCAGGCCGCCGACTGGAAGCTGTCACAGGACGTCGTCGGCCGCACCGAGGACGGCGAACCCATCCTCGGCGATGTGCACGTCGTGTGGGAAAAGCACAACGGCAGCTCCCGCGCAGCCGACCGCTTCCGCCGCGTCCACGAACACGCCCTCTACTGGTACCGCGGCAAGTGGGGCGACGTGCACCACGAAGCGCAGCGCATCGTCTCCGGGCGGGACCCGCGCAGCCGCTTCGGCTCAAGCCCCGACATCCGCTCGCCGCACCTCGGCGCATACAAGCCGCATACCAGCTGGACCGATGACGGGACGCGGCTGCTGACCTCGGTGCTGCAAGTCCGGTCCATGCACAAGCGCGGCATCCACAAAACGGAGAAGCCGGTCGACTTGCTCGACCCGCTGATCCGGTATGGGTGCCCGGTAGGCGGAACGGTCGTCGACCCGTTCGCCGGGTCCGGCTCCACGTTGGACGCCGCCCGGCAGGCCGGACGAAGAGCGGTCGGCATCGAAGCCCACGAGCCCTACGCCGAGGCCGCAGCGCGCCGCCTGTCGGCGCTGGTCCTCACCTAGACCGCCCGCCGCGTCGACGGATGACACCGGCCCCGACCGGCGGGCCCACCACCCATCCCACCCGAAGGACCCGCCATGACCCATCAGCAGCCGGTCTACGAGCTCCAGACATACGACTGGACCTCCGAGGCCTGGAAGACCCGCAGCACCTACGACACCGACGGCGACGACAGGGCCGAAGACAACGCCTACTTCGCCTACACGGTGTGCTGCGGCACCGGCCCCCACCGGCTCCTCAAAGACGGAGCGACCGTCGCCGGCGTCGACGACCCGGCCAGCTACTACGCCGACTGACCACCCCTCCGGCGCCCACAACGCACGACGCCCCGCCCGAGGTGAATTCGGGCGGGACGCAACCCCAGCATCCCAGGAGAACACCGTGAAGGTACCCACCAGCGTCCTCGAAGTACTCGACCGCGCCGAGACCGACGGCCAGCGTCTCGTCCTCACCGGCACCCTCGACCGCAAGCTGTACACCGACACCGCCAAAGTCCTCGAGCTGGCGGGCGGCAAGTGGAACCGGGCAGCGAAGGCGCACCTGTTCGACGGCGACGCAGCCGACGCCATAGAGCAGGTCATCCTCACCGGCCAGGTCGTCAGCACCAAGCAGCAGTTCGGCTACTTCCCCACCCCCGCGCCAATCGTCCAGCAGCTCATCGAACTCGCCGACCTCAAGCCCGGCATGACCGTGCTGGAGCCGTCCGCAGGGCAGGGCGCCATTGCCTCCGCGGCCGCCGCCACCGGTGCCGTCGTCGACTGCATCGAACTGCAGGAGTCCAACGCGACGGTCATCTTCGACGCGGAGTACGCCAACCTCATCCTGGTCCGCGACTTCCTGACCACCGACCCGGGCACCGGCTACGACCGCGTGGTGATGAACCCGCCGTTCGCAAAGCAGGACGACATCCGGCACGTCCTCCACGCCTGGCAGTTCCTGAAGCCCGGCGGCCGGCTCGTTGCGGTGATGTCGAACGGCGTCACATTCCGCAGCACCCCGCTGACGAAGGAGTTCTGGCAGCTCCTCGACCGCGAGGACGGCGAACTCCTGCCCCTGCCTGAGGGCGCGTTCAAGGAGTCCGGCACCGGCGTCAACACGATCATCGCGGTCATCCCCAAGCCCGCCTAGACCCCCTCCCCGGCCGCGCTTCCCCCAGTGCCGCGGCCAGCCAGCCGGTCGCCGCCAACCCCCAGCGCGGCGACCGGCAGGCACAACACACCCCAGGAAGGCAGCACATGAGCACCGAGACACCCACCATCCCCGCAGAGACCGCGAACCACGTCCTCTTCCACTTCGGCTACGGCGGCTACCAGGCCGGCAGCTGCATCGAAAGCCTCATCACCACCATCGACAGGGCCGACGAGGACAACCGCGACAAGCTCGCCCTCGGCTTCCCCGAGTACGTCGCCGCAGTCGTCGCCATCAAGTACGACCCCAACGGCGTGGCCAACCTGCAGCGCATCGCGGGCGGTTCGGCATGACCGATCCGAAGAACGCCCGCGACACGGACCACGGCCGCTACTACCTCGACCCGGCCGGAGGCCCGGACCTGGTCTCCGTGACCAACGTCCTCGGCACGTCCGTCAACAAGGCCGCGCTCATGCCGTGGGCGGTGAAGGTCACCGTCGAGTGGATCCTCGACAACCGGATGGAAGTCGCCCGCCGCGCCATCACCGACCGGGCCGAACTCACCAAACAGATCAAGAAGATCCACCGCGACGCACGAGACAACGCCGCCGACCTCGGCGACCGCATCCACAAAGCAGCCGAACTCCGACTCCTCGGAGCCCCCATCCCGGCCGACCCCGAAGTCGCCCCCTACCTCGCCCAGTTCGACCTCTGGCTCGCCAACTGGGGCGTCGACCTTGAGCAGCACCTCGTCGCCACCGAGATCACCGTCCTACACCGGCGCCTCGGCTACGCCGGAACCGCAGACCTCATGATCTGGCTGCCCACCGGGCCGGGCGGACGGCTGGAGCTGTGGCTCATCGACTTCAAGACCAGCGCCACCCGCCCCGCCAAGTCGGTCTATCCGGAGAACACGCAGCAGCTGGCCGCGCTCCGCTACGCCGAGACCGTCCTGCTCCCCGACGACACCGACGCGCCCATGCCGAAGATCCAGCGGGCCGGAGTCCTCAACCTGCGCGCCAAGTCCCACGCCCTCGTCGAAATGCCCGCCGGGCGCGACGCGCACCGCGCGTTCCGCGGCGCCCTCGCCAACGCCGTGTGGCACCACGCCGCCCCCTCCACCTATCCCGCCTTGCTCGCCCCCGGCCAGACCGTCAAGCCGGCCCGGCGCACCACACGAAAGGCAGCCTGATGGGCTCCCGCATCCTCACCCTCCAACGCCAGGCCCGCGAACTCGGCCGCCTGCGCACCGGCTGGTCCGTACCGAGCGACGACCCGAAGAAGCGCCCGCGTCCCGTCAAGTCCAAGACCTGGGTGGTCTCCTCCCATGCCGAGCACTACGTCGAAGCCGCAGCCGCAGCGTGGGGCGGGGACGTTGAGCGCTGGCAGCCGCAAGGCGCCGGTGTCCCGCAGTTCCGCGTCATCACCAAGGCCGAGCAGATCGATGCCCTGCTGCCCCCCGGCGACCCGCTGTCCCAGTGCAACGAGATGTGGAACAAGGGCGGCTGCATGCGCCGCTGCGACGGGCAGACCGAACAGCTCAGCAGGAAGCCGTGCCTGTGCATGGCGGAGTACGGCGAGGACTGGCACCTGCTGAGGCAGGACCAGTACAAGAAGGACAAGGTCTGCGCGGCCACGTCCCGACTGAGCGTCGTCCTCCCCGACATGCCGGACGTCGGTGTATGGCGGGCAGAGACGCACAGCTTCTACGCCGCCAACGAAATGGCGGGCACCGTCGACATGGTCCTGTCCGGCACCGGCGGACAGGGGCTCGTGCCGGTGACGCTGCGGATCGAGCCGCGGTCCCGTGTGGCTGGCGGGAAGACGAAGCACTTCCCTGTGGTGGTCGTCGAGGTCCGCGGTATCACCCCGCGCCAGGCTCTGACCGGCCCCATCTCCACGGCGCTCGCCCTTGACCCGTCAGGCACCCGTGAGCCGCTCGCGCTTGAGGCGGCAAAGCCGGACTACCTCGCCGAGGCGGAGGGTGCCCTCACCCCGGATGACGTCGGCGACGTGTACCGGCGGGCGCACGCGGCCGGCCATCTCAACGACCAATTGATCGCGGATCTCAAGGAGATCTCCGACCGGCTGAAGGCCGAAGCCGAACCGGTCGACGCCGAGCTGGAGCCCGAAGGCGGCTGGCCCGCCGTCGCGGTACCTGGCGGTGCCGCATGAGCGGGCACACCGAAACCGCAGCCCTCGACCTTGCCATGGCCGCCTCCTACGCCGCCCAGCCTGAAGTGAGCAGGACCTGTAAGCGCTGCAAGGGGACCAAGCCCGAAGTCGCCTTCCACAGCAACGGCCGGAGCAAAGGCCGTATGGGGATCTGCGGCGAGTGCCGGTCCGAGAGGCGACGCGCCAGGGGTGAGCGGCGACGCGAGCCCGAGACGTCCGAGCAGCGACTCATCCGCAGGCTCTGGGAGATGTACAGACTCACCCTCGCGCAGTACATGGCACTCGCCGATGCGCAGGGCGGCGTGTGTGCCATCTGCGGAACGGCGCCCAACGTCGGCGCGCGGCTCTTCGTCGATCACTGTCACGCCACGGGAGTTGTGCGGGCCCTGCTCTGCAACCCATGCAACTTGATGATCGGCGTCTACGAGAACCGCCGCCATGAGGCCGCCGAGTACCTCGCCGCATACGGAAACGGCAACCCCCTGCTGCAGCAATGACGACCGGCCGCCCCCTGCCCGAAACAGGGGGCGGCCACCCCCAGAGAACCACACCGAAGGGACACCGCCATGAAGGCACTCACCATCCGACAGCCGTGGGCCGACGCCATCGCCCACGGCGAGAAGCGCATCGAGAACCGAACCTGGGCCACCCGCCACCGCGGCGACTTCCTGATCCACGCGGCAGCAGCCGAGGACCGCAACGCCCTCCCGGCAGAGATGGCCGAGCCGTGGCCGGACACGCGCAGTGCCGTCATCGCCATCGCGGGTCTGGTCGAAGTCCACTTCGCGAACGGCCGCTGCTGCCAGAAGTGGGGCTTCTCCGAGGTCTACCACTGGGAGCTGGCGAACGTCCGCCGCCTCGCGCGCCCGGTGCCGTGCAAGGGCCGCCTCGGACTGTGGACGCCCGCCGAGGACATCGCCACCGCCGTGCTCGAGCAGGAGCGGGAGGCAGTCCGATGACCCTCACCCCGGAAGAAGCCCGCACCCAGGCCAACGAACTCCTCGCCGCCATGTACGCCACCGTCACCCAGTGGGATACCGCCCTCCTCGACCAGGCCATCGACGCTATCGGTGGCGACGGGCGCGCCTTCTCCATGAACGACGTTCGCGCCGTCCTTCCCGACATGGCGCAAGGCGCGGCCGGCCTGTATTTCCACGGCCTCATCCGCCGCAAGAACCCGCGGCAACTGATCGTCGTCGGCGAAGAACCCTCGACCGCCGAGTCCACCCACGGCAAGCCGATCAAGCTCTACGTCCTCTCCGACGCCCGGCTCGAAGCCATCGCCGCCCGCAACGAACAGCGGAAGCAGGCAGCAGCATGAAGACCCTCGTCATCCTCCTCGCCGGCGGCCGGAACCTGCCCGAGCCGGGCATCGTCACCGGAACGATCGCCGACATCGCCCTCAACATCGCCGAAGGCCCCGTCATCGTCCGGCACGGCGCCTGCCCCGGCGACAACTCTGCAGACCAGGCAGCAGCCGACTGGATCCGGGACTGCGGCGAATGGCTCGGCGTCACCGAAGACCCCATGCCCGCCGACTGGGACCACTGCACCGACGCGTGCCCGCAAGGACACCGGCGCACCAAAAAGCCCGGCGACACCGCCCACCCCGGCCTGTGCGACGACTACTGCCCCGACGCCGGACCCCGCCGCAACGCCCAGATGGTCGCCAAGGAGCCGCGCGCCGACTGGATGGTCGCCTTCCCCGACCCGGCCGGACCCTCCTACGGCACCCGCAACTGCATGCGCCTCGCACGGGCCGCAGGCATCACCGTCCACGAGGTGACCGCATGAGCCCCGCCGACCTAGCCTCCGCGAACGCCGTCATCGGCAACCTGTACCGCCACCTCGGCCAGCAAGTCCGGGCCGCCCGCCTCGCCCGAGGCGTCACGCAAGCTGACCTCGCCACAGCCGTCGGCCTCACCCGCCCCTCCGTCGCCAACCTCGAAAGCGGCGTCCAGCGCATCCAGGTCCACACCCTGATCGCCGCATCCCAAGCCCTCAACGTCGACCCGGCCGACCTCATCAGCCGGGCCGTAGCAGGCGAGCAGATCGCCGACGCCATCCCCGCCGGAACCGAGCGCGACGCACGCCGCCTCGCCAAGCGACTCGCCTCCGTCCGCGACCAGATCAACGCCCTCCTGCCACTGCTCCCCGGCCGGGCCGACGTACCCGAGGACGGTGCCGCATGAGCCCCGCCGTCGAGACGGCCGCGTGGGTCGCCGGGATCTGGCTGGCCATCGCCGTGACCGCCGCCATCGTCTGGGCCCGCTACCGCCGCCAGCCGCCGCTCCCGCAGCGCACCCCCGCCGACGTGTACCGCGACGCCGCCGACTGCCGGGCACGGCGTGAAGCCGAGCAGGTCGCCGACGACCTCGACAACTGCCAGGCCATCTGGCCCGACCCACCCAGCTGGCGCACGGCCGAAGCACAGCACCGCCACGACACCGCCAAGCAGCAGCGAGAGGAGGGGTGATGGCCACCGCGACCCGGACCGCGCCGCACCACGACAAGCTCACCTGCGTCAAGCACTACGGCTGCCTCCGCCCCGAATGCCGCGACCGATACAAGGCCTACCAGCGCGACCGCTACCACAGCCGCACCGCCGGAACATGGCAGCCCCTCATCGACGCCGAACCCGTCCGCCTCCACCTCCTCGCCCTGTACGCCGTCGACTTCACCCCCGTCCGCGTCAGCGAACTCTCCGGCCTGCCCTTCGAAACCGTCATCGGCTTCACCCGCGCCTACGGCAACACCGGATACCGCAAGGCCCGCAAGCGCAGGTGCACCCCCGAAGTCGCCGCGAAAATCCTCGCCATCACCCCGGACACAGCAATGCCGGGCGTCGTCGACGCCACCGGAACCAGCCGCCGCATCCAAGCTCTCGTCGCAGCGGGCTGGCCCATGAAGTACCTCGGCCCCCGCTTCGGCTGCTCCGAGCGCACCGCCGGCTCGCTCATCGGGCAGGACCGGGTGTACGGGCGCACCGCCCAGGCCGTCGCCGACGTGTACGAGCAGCTGGCGGGCGAGAAGCCGCAGAAGCACGGCATCAGCCCCAGGTCGGCCAGCCGCGCACGCATACACGCGGCCCGACGCCGCTGGGCCACCGTCGCCTACTGGGCCGGACGCCCCGACGCCATCGACGACCCGCACTTCACCCCCGACTACGGGATCACCCGAGCCGAGATCGTCGCCGAAGAAGCCCACTGGCTGATCACCACGGCTGGCCTGACGCGCACCGCAGTAGCCGAACGGCTGGGCATCGCCCGCTGCTACGTCGACCGCGCCCTCGCCGAACACCCGCAGCTAGCCGCCTGAGCGCACGACAAAGCCCCGCGGGACACCGCGGGGCAAGGAGGAGGGGACGTGAGGTCAGTCGGTCGACGGCTTGCGCTTCGTGACCCGGACGGTCCTGGGCTTCAGCGTTGCCTTGGCGAGCAGCTCCTCATACAGGTCGGGGTCCGCCGCTTTGACCATCTGGGCCAGCCGCCGGAGCGCCTTGGCCTGCTCGTAGTCGGCGACCGAGACGAGCACGGCTTGCGGCTTATCGCGACGGGTGAGCACGACTGGACGGCCGAGGAGACGCACCTCGGCAATGACCTCGGTCATGTTCGCGCGGGCCTCGGAGATGCCCAGCTGGCGGATCGCGGGTTCACCCATGCGACCAGAATACACAGCAGCCGTCTTGTAATGTCCGTCGGTAGCGTCGCGTTGTACAATTCAGAGGTGATCAGGGGCCAGGGGGCCGGCCTCGATAAGCCGCCATGAGCACTGCCCGAATGCAGCTCTCAGCCCCCTGTCAGCACCTCTCGAAAGAAGACCGCCGTGACCTTGGACGCCATGCACTGGGTGTGGAACCACTCCAGGTCGAGGGGTAACGCCCGGCTCGCCCTGCTGTTCGTGGCGGACCAGGTGCGCACCTCCGCGTGCGAGGTACGGCTGAGCTATGCCGACTTCACGGCGGCGCTCAACGCCTCAAGGTCTGTCGCCAAAGCGGCCGTGAAGGCAGCCGCGGAGACCGGCGAGCTACAGATCATCGAGCAGGGAATCGGTACTCGCTCGTCCCTCTAC
Organism: Streptomyces sp. NPDC019443; assembly: GCF_044389785.1. NCBI lineage: Bacteria > Bacillati > Actinomycetota > Actinomycetes > Kitasatosporales > Streptomycetaceae > Streptomyces > Streptomyces sp. NPDC019443. The sequence continues at coordinate 476,331 of NZ_JBIRYJ010000006.1, read as the reverse complement.
GGCATCCCGAAAGCGGTCGGTTACATCCGCCCCGCCGTCTCTAGTGGGCCGGAATCCGGCCCACTAGGACACCTTCAAGATCCCTCTAGTGGGCCGGATCTAGGCCCACTAGCCGAACCTAGTGGGCCGGAATCAGGCCCACTACGGGATCAAGAGGAATCCGCTAGTGGGCCGGATTCCGGCCCACTACGGATCGCTAGTGGGCCGGAATCAGGCCCACACTCCCCAACTACTCCCAGCAAGCAAGCAGGGGGAGAGCCGGAGCGGGCGGCTGGCAGCGACGACTACGGCATCCCGGAAGCAGCCCGCCCTCTCGTCGACAGCATGACCGCCAGCGGCGTCATCGTCCGCTGGCCCTTCACCGGCAACCAGTGGTTCCCACTCCTCGCGCTGATCAACAAGTGCGGCGTACCCGCACTCGTCGACTACGCCCGGCGCACCGCCGACCGCACCGCCGTCGACTCCGCCAAGTACTTCATGCGCGGCTGGGGCGAACTCCCGCCCAAGCCCGCCGACGGAACACCCGTTCACACCAGCAGACCCCAACGCCTCGGCCGCCCCACCCCGCCCCCCAACTCCAGCCCACACGACGAATGGATGTACGGCACATGACCGACACCCCGCCGCCCGGAGACGACCTCTGGGACACCGTCCCCAACGACGTAGCCGCCATCACCCGCATGCAACCCCACGACCCCGAAGCCGAGATGAGCGTCCTCGGCAGCTGCATGATCAACCGCGACGTCCTCCGCCACATCATCGACACCCTCGCCCCCGAGGACTTCTACCAGCCCCGGCACGCGACCCTCCTCACCGCCATCGCCACCATGCACGCCCTCGGCGAACCCGTTGACCAGCTCACCCTCATCCACTATCTCGAGCAGGCCGGCAGCCTCGAGCGCATCGGCGGACGCAGCTACGTCTTCGACCTCGTCCAAGCCGTACCGACTGTGGCCCTGGCCCCCTGGTACGCCGACCGCATCCTCGCCCTCGCCCTCCGCCGGGCCGTCGCCGCGAAGAGCACCGCCCTCACCAACGAAGCGCTCTCCGGAACCGGAGAAGCCACCGACCTCGTCGAGCGCGCCGTCGCCGACTTCCGCGACATCCGCGACCGCGGCATGGCCAGCAGTGACGACCACGTCCCCAACATCGACGAGTTCCTGTCCGTCGAGCAGACCCACGACTGGCTCATCCCCGGACTCCTCGAGCGCCGCGACCGCATCGTCTTCACCGGAGCCGAAGGCGCAGGCAAATCCGTCCTCTCCCGCCAGATGGCCGTGTGCATCTCCGCCGGCATCCACCCCTTCACGCACGCCCCCATCGAGACCGGCCCCGGCACCGTCCTCGTCTTCGACTGCGAGAACGGCCAGTTCGCATCCGCCCGCCACTACCGCCCGCTCCGCCAGCTCGCCCAACGCCACACCCGCGGCGCCTACGACCCCAACCGGCTGCGCATCCTGTGCCGCCCCGAAGGCCTCGACCTCACCCGCCCCGCAGACCGGTCGTTCGTCATGCGCAAGGTCGAGAAGATCCAGCCCGACTTCATGGTCATCGGCCCTATCTACCGGCTCCACGCCGGGGACCCGAACTCCGAGGAGCTGGCGCGCAAGGTGTCCGTCGTCATCGACGAAGCCCGCGCCACCTCCGGCTGCGCCGTGTGGATGGAAGCCCACGCCCCCCACCAGAACGGCTTCAGCAACCAGCGCGCCCTCCGCCCGCTCGGCTCGTCGCTGTGGATGCGCTGGCCCGAGTTCGGCTACGGCATCCGCCTCGCCGACGACGAGATGGCCAAGAAGGAGCGACTCATGAACGTCGTCTCCTGGCGCGGCCCGCGTGAAGAGCGCAGCTGGCCCGTGCAGATCAAGCAGGGCGCGGACTGGCCATGGGTCCGGTACGACCCTCACGCCGGAAGCGGATGGGGTGCGGCATGACCCGAGGAGCTGGCCGCAGCCGCGGCTACCGACCCCAGAACTCCGAACTGCGCCCCGGCAAGGTCGTCGTCGCGTTCGGCGAGAAGACGACGATCTGCCCCGCCTGTCGCCAGCACAAGCACCACGCGTGCTGGGCCCACACCGCAGCGCTCGGCATCGGCGGCGAGGCCGGTTGCCCCTGCGGCTGCCATGTCCCGCTCGACGAACCGCTGATGACCGACGAGGCCATCGACGACATGGCCGAGCACGGCACCCTCGCCGACCACGTCAAGTTCCAGAAGGCCTGGGCCATGGGCTCCGCCTCGATCCACTTCGCCGAGCCCTGCCGCCGCTGCTCCGCCATCGAAGCCGCACGCACCGGCAGCCAGGGCGAGCTCCCCATGGAGGAGTCGTGACCGACCACAACCGCGCCTACGCCGACGCCTGCGAACGCTGCGGCCAGTACGACGTGATCCCTGCCGCGGCGATACGCGACGGCGACACCGGCATCGTCTGCGGCTACCGCTGCCCCAACTGCCACGCCGTCTGGACCTGCGGCTGGGGCATCGTCCCCGGCCGGACCGTGCCGCCGGAGCCCGCCGCGGCCGACTTCCTCGACCGGCACCTGTCCGCCCTGCTCCACGAGCAGGCCGCCGTCAACCGCGCCCACAAGCACGCCGCCCGCCGGGACCCCGCATGACCCGCCCCGGCGTCTGGCCGTGCGGTACCGCCGCCACCGGCCCCACACCGAAGCCGTGCACCGACTGCCGCAAGGAGACCCGACGTGCGTAACCGCTACGCCACCCGCCAAGCCGAGACCGCTGTCATCCATGGCGACGGCACCCGCCACTGCGCATGGTGCGGCGACTTCATCGACCCCATCGACTGGTGCCCGGACTGCACCAAGGACACCCCATGCGGCGTAAGCGGCGGACCGCACCGTCGGCTCCGCAAGCGCTCCGACGCCGCCTACTGCGATGACGGTTGCCGCGCCTCGGACCGCAGCGACCGCAGCGGATCCCTCGCCAGGCGCCGCACTCACTGGGTGCAGCAGGCCCACTGACCTCCACCCCTGCCTGTCCCGCTGCTTGATGCACCGCCAACCCCAAACCCCCACCTAGCCCGCCCGACCCGAGGAGACCTGATGGACCGCTGCGAAGACTGCAACCGCTCCAACTGCCCGGACTGCCGCCAGCACTACTGCTGCGAACCGTGCCCCTGTGGCCGCTCGCACAACTGCCCCTGCGAATGCGACGACTACGACCGCCGCATGACCAACGCCGACTAACCCAACCCAACCGAGGAGACCTGATGCCCGAGACCACTGCCACCCGCTGCCGCTGCATCTGCCCTAACGGGTGCGACTGCGGATGCACATGCCCGGCCGCCATCGAACTGCGAGCCGAACAGAATGCGCGCCGCGCAGCCAACGGCGGCCCCATCCGTATCCAGCGCCGCCGCACCTTCGGCTGGCGCGCACCTGCCGAAGCCAAGTACGTCGGCCGCGGCACCCGCTGGGGCAACCCGTGGGCCGTCGTCCAGACACCGCAAGGCTGGGCCGCGTCGTGGACCGAAGGCGCCCGCCAGCCCACCCCGCCCGCGGAGAAGCGATGGGTTGCGGCCGACACGCGGTACGCAGCCCATGAGGCCGCGGTCTACCGGTACGCCGAGTGGATCGCCGACCAGCCCAAGATGCTTGCCGTCATCCGGGCCGAGCTCGCCGGACGAGACGTCATGTGCTGGTGCCTCCGCGAACTCCCGTGCCACGGCGACGTGCTGATCGCCACTGCCGCCGGTGAAGACCCCCGCCCCGCCACCCCTGCCCCGTGACGCAAGCGGCCCGCCCCCGGGCTTAGCGGGGGCGGGCCTGGCCCGAGCCTACCGAGGAGACACCTGATGACCCAGACACCCGCCCAGCCGATCGGCTTGAGCGTCGATGACCTCGCCCGCGCCCTCGCCGGAGCGGAGGTCCTCAGCGGCCGTAGCACCGCCCCGTGGGACCAGCTCGATGAAGCCGTCCGCGACCGGCACCGGAAGGCGGCGCGGGATGTGCTCGGCCGCTGCGACATGAACTGGTCGGACCAGTCCGTCACCGAGGCGCACCCGACGGAGCAGCGGTTCCGCGTTGAGATCCACGACGGCGGTCAGTGGATGCCCGCCGGAAGTCCCACCCAGCACCGGCAGATCGCCCTCGACGCGCTGGCCGCCCGCCGTGCCGCCGCGAAGAACTGGGCTGCCGACGGTGAGCCGGTTCGCTGGCGCGTCGTTCGCGAGACGACCACGTACACGGTCGAGGACGAGACGTGACCGCCCCCGCGTGGACGGTGCGCCTCGACGAGGCGACGACCCGCCTGCTGCGCCGCTACCAGGGCCAGAAGCCCGCCGACGTTGTGGCCCGCGCCATGCGGCTCCTCGCCCAAGCCGACGGGCTCCTGGACGCCAGCGGCAAACCCACCACCGACCGAGCACGGCGGAGGCAGACGTGACCCGCAAGACCGCATCGACGATCACCGACGACGAACTCGACGCCCTGTACGAGCGGCTGGAGCGCGCCGAGAAGCGCGCCGAAGCGATGACACGCGCAATGGAATCCACCGCAGCCGACGCTCTCGCGCACCACGGCTGCCACGCCAAGTTGATGGCGCAGTGCCTGCGCGCCGAGAAGGCCGAGGCAGCCCTCGACGCTCAGCCTGCGCCGGACTCAGCGACCGCAGCGGGGCCGTGAAGGGCCCTCAGTGCCCGCGTAAGCGCCTCGTAGCCATCCGGCGGGGAGCGGGAGCCCTGAGCCCCGGAGCGTCAGCGAGGCGTACAGCGCCGCCAATCCACTGACCGTGACCAACTCGACCCGATAGGAACCGAAATGACCAAGAAGAAGAAGTCCACCGCGCAGAAGAAAGCCCGCGCCCTCCAGGCCGAGACCGGCATGCCGTACACGGCAGCCCTCGCCCAAGTCCGCGCCGAGGAAGCGACCCACGAGGAGCCGGACAGTGAGCCCTGCTTCGGCTGCGGCCAGCCGCTCACCGCCGAAACGATGGTCGACCACATCGCAGGCCACGCCAACGGAACCATCCCCACCAAGCCCGGCTGGAACGACAACGCCGGAGCCTCCGATGCCTGAGCCGACACCCGACCGCCGCCGCGCCCTGGCCGTCGCCGCCGTCGACGCCGCGGTCCACGCGTCCGGCGCATGGCTGGACCTGTCCGTGCGCCAGGCCGTCGCCGACGCGGTCCTCGACGCCATCGACAACCCGCCCGGCTCCACCCGCGAGCAGCTCCCCGCCGACCTGCTCGCCCTCCTGCCCCCGCGCAGCTACCTGTCCACCGCCTGCGAAACCGCCCGCCTCCTCGAAGGCGCCGCCATCGCACACCCCGACCGGGCGACGGAGCTCCGGGCATGGCGCGACCGCATGCACCAACGCTGCAGGTTGTCGCACAAGTTCACCGGCCGACCCTGCGCCTGCCCCTGCCACACGACCACCGAGGAGAACCCGCGATGACCGAGACCATCCACGCATGCCCGCCCAACGGCTCCGGCGTCATGCCCTGCTGCCGTAAGACCCCGTTCGAAGCGCCGCCTACCGACCGGATGTCGGACGACCCGGCAGCCGTCACCTGCGGCGAACCGCCCACCTGCGTCCACCCCGAGGGCTACGACGGCGAATGCCCCTGCCCGCCGAAGTGCGGCTGCTGCAAGACCACCCCCGCGCCCGAGCGGAAGGCGAAGCTCGAAGGACCCGGAGCGGACGGGCAGGCCGAGCCGGACCCGCAGTACGTGGCGCCCGAGTTCTTCGCGCGGCTGCACGCCACAACGGCCATCGAGTCCGACTCTGCCTGCGCTCACTGCGGCGACCCGGGCCACACCTGGGATGACTGCGAGGCGTACACCGCAGCCGTGGCCGCAGACACCCCCGCCCCCGCGTCGCAGCTACGGGACCAGATCGCGGCGGCGATCAAGTCGGTCCGGCTCGGCGACGACGAGACGCTCCTCGACGAGACCAACGTCCACCTGGCAGCCGATGCCGTGCTCGCCGTCCCCGCGATCCGCAGGCTGGCCGAAACCCGCGACGCACTCCGCCACGCGACAGGCGACCGCGACGCCTACGACCAGGAACAGCAGCAGATGCGGGAGGAACTGGCCGAAGCGCGCGGGCAGATCGAGCGCGTCCGGAAGGTCGTCGCAGAACGGCGAACCGAGCTGGCCGAGTACGAGGCCGAGCACGAGCCGTCCGGCTGGAGCGACGCTGTCAGCGTCACATGCAGCCGCGTCGAGGACGCGCTGCGCATCTTCCCCGAACCCGCCGGCACCCCCTGCCCCGACGACCCGCAGGAGCAGCCGTGAACGCCAAGCGACTTGCCGCCCGGTGCACCGCCGCGATCACCGCAGTCGTGTTCGTCGCCGCCGTCTCGGCTGGCGCCTACTACGACGTCGGCGGCTGGCCCGGCGTGGCCGTCGTCTGGGGAATCGGCGCGGTCGTCCTCGGCTTGGTTCGCGCTTTCGTCTGGGCGCTCGACAACTGGAACACCTCGTGAGCAGCGAGGCGGACCCCGACGACCAGCCCCGGCCGCCCGCCGCCTGACCGCAGAACACCGACCGCACCACCGCACCAAGGAGCCAGCCGCGAACGACGACGCCCCCGCCCCGGTAATCAACCGGCGGCGGGGGCATTCGTGCGTCCAGGGTCAGTGCGGGAGCGTCTCGTCCAAGTGGGCCTGCACCGGTAGGTATAGCCCCCACGGCACATGCTCGGGGACCTGCCTGTGCTCGAGCCAGGCGACCTCGGCGAGCTCTTCGTCGTCTGCGACGTGCGCCTCACCGCCAACCATCTCGCACGCGACGTAGGTCATGTGCCGGCCAGTGTCCGGATGGATCCGCGCACCCAGCGTCTTGATCGCCTTGACCTCGAGCCCCACTTCCTCGAGCGTCTCCCGCACCGCGGCCTGCTCCGCCGTCTCGCCGGGCTCGATGCCGCCGCCCGGGAACGCCCACGACAGCTTCCCCTCCCGCTGCCTGCGTCGGATCATCAGCACCCGCCCGCCGTCGGTAATGATCGCCATGGAGATGGGCTGGTCGGTCTCGGTCATGCGTCCTCCAGTGCGGCCACGATGGGCGGATAGATCTGTTCGAGCGGGATGAACTTCGGTAGTTGGGTGATCGGCACCCAGGCGACGGCGTCGTTCTCGCGGTCGTCCCGGTTGGTTGCCTCGCCCATCAGGTATTCGGCGAGCTGGTAGTCGGCGACCACGCCGGTCACGGGGTGGATGCGGGTGCCGAGGTGTCGGCGGACGGCGCATCGGACTCCGGTCTCGGCGTGGGTTTCCTCGACCGCGACCACGGCGGGCGTCCGGCCTGGCTTCACCATCCCGGCGGGGAACTGCCACGACAGGCTCGCGTCGCCGCGGCGGCAGACGAGCAGCACCTCGCCCCCGCGGCGCACCACTGCTATCGCGACCCGCAAAGCCTGCGCCGTGACGGACGGGGCGGGACGCAGGGACTCCATGAACCTCAACCTCACCGACGCATCAGCCCTCCCGTACAGCGTGTCCAACGCCGCCTGCATGTCCGGCCGCGGGATCACGTCGGGCCTGCTGTGCCAGCCAGCGACCGTGCGTTCCGCGACCCCGAGCCGGGCGGCGAATGCCTGATTCGTCATGCGGAGCGCGCCCTGCAGCTGGCTCGCTGCACGTCCTGTCCACTTGCCGATGACGTCCAATGTCAGGCTCCAGCCGGTCGAATGCTGGCGTACTGCACTGCGGTTGCACTGGGACTGCACTGCCACTGCATCGGCGGCTCATGGCCCGGTAAGCCGGGCGCGGCGAGGCTCGAAGACATGACGACGACCCGGTCATCTTCCGCGTGCAATGGCCTCGGCTCGGGATCCGCTGAAGCCGAGGATCTTTCCGACCTCTGCCCAGGTGCGACCTTCGTACAGCTCCCATACGACGGCCTTCTCGATCTCTGTGAGTTCGCGGTCCGCCTGGGTGATCGCTGCTCGCCTCTCGCGGGCGGCTCGGAAGCGCTCGACCGGATCGGCGACGGCTGCGACTTGGGCGGTGGCGTCCTCGAGAGCGCCGGTCAGGGGGTCGGTCATGGGCCAAGGGTAGGCGGCAACACGCCAGTCTTCAATGGGGCGTTGACATCCGCGCGCCGCGTCTTCAATATGGGTGTTGAAGCCGGACGGGACTCCACCCCGGAAGGCATCACCTTGCCGACTCCACCGGCACCCACAAACGAAGACGGCCCTGGGCGCAGCGACTCCACCGCTGGCCAGGGCCTAACCACCAGGATCTCGAGAGGATCCCCGATGGCTGATCAAGAGCTTACCTGTGCGCCGTCGCGCACCGTCCGCATGGTCGACTCCGACCCGGACGCCAGCGAGGCACTGCGTCGTGTGCGCGCCTCCAACATCGCCACCACCCCCGCGACCGTCGCCGCCTGCCGCAGCGACTACGAGGCCGCCGCCGACGTGCGCGCCAACCTCGACCGGCAACTGCGCCGCCGCTAACCCCCTGACCGCCGTGTCGGGCGGTACATCCCCCAGCCGCCCGGCACGGCTCCCCATCCGTCCGCATGACCATCGGAAAGGCACGCCCATGTCCCGCATCAAGGCTCTTCGCCTCGTCTCCAACGCCGACCTCGACGCCTACGAGGCCGGGCTCAACCTCGCCACCCGCTACGAGATCGCCCTCGCCCTCGGAGACGAGCTCGACCTGCACCGCGTCGAGGCCCTCATCGCCGCCCACGACGCGCAGCACGGCACGCAGCTCCTCACCGAGCTCGCCGCCGCCTGACCTCCGAGAGGACCACGCTCATGCGCACCCACCACATGCGGCCCGCTGCCGTACTGGCCTGGGTCCTCGGCATCGCCCTCATCCTCACCTGCCCGCAGATCGTGACCGCCGGGATCGCCGCAGTCGGCTGGGTGCTCACCGCACCAGCTGGCGGCGCCGTCCTCACTGTCGCGCTGCTTGTCACGATCGGCTGGTGCCTCGCCCGCCCGACGCGGCGGTACCGCAGGGGGTGGTCGTAGTGGCCGGCACAGGCCGCGACCCCCTCGTTGCCATTAGCCTCCTGGCCGGCGTCGGGTTCACCGCATCCGCCGAGTACCACCTCGCCCGCACCATCGGCGCGCCGGTACCGGTGGCGGTACTGCTGCCCGTCGCACTCGACGTGTACGTCATCGCCGCCATCCGCCGGTCCCGCGGCCGGGACATCGCCCTGTCGCTACTCCTGATGGGCATCGCGCAAGTCTCGGCGCACATGCTCGAGGCGCACGTCGTCAAGGTTTCGGTCCCGCTCGTGGCCGCCGTCTCGCTGCTGGTCCCGCTCGTCATCTGGCGGGTGCACGCGCTCGCGGTACTGGCCGACGAACCGGCAGGCGAGGAGCCCGTCGAGGCGGGACCGGAGGTGGAGCGAGTCCCGGTCCCGGAGACCTCCCACGAGGCGGGACCGGTAGCCGTCGAGACGGCGCGCCGCCCGGAACTCCCCGCCGTACCGAAGACCCCGCCGGTCCCGGTACGGCGCACCCGGCGAGTCCCGGCGGCGCGTACCCGGACGAAGGCCCCCGCCCGCTCCTTCGAGGAGAGCGTCAGTACCGCCCGCGAGTGGCTCGCCGAGAACCCGGAACTGTCCGGGACCGACATCGGCAAGAAGCTCGGGACCGACGCCTCCTACGGCCGCCGCGTGAAGCGTGCCGCCCTCAAGCCCGCCAGTTAACCCGCCACCGCGGCGCATGGCCGCGCGCACCGACCAGGAGTAACTCATGGCCACCAACGGCACACCTCGCGGACCGATCCGCGTCGACCCCGCCACCGGCGGGTTGCTGAACGACGCCAACTTCGCCAATGGCCGCGCCCGCACGGCCGGTCCTCAACAGCCCCGCGTACAGCAGTCCTCGCCGAGGGACCGGGACCGGGCCCGCCGGGAGAAGGTCACCAACAACAAGACCCGCACCAGCAACCGCAGCAAGACCCGCGAGTACCACGTCCACATCAACAAGGGCGGAACCGGCGACGGTGGCGCCGCCGGGCAGTTCTCGCGGCAGTCCCCGATCGGCGACGCCGAGTTCCTGTCCGCCGGCCACATCCGCGAGTTCGCCGAGCGAGGCAGGCGCGCCATGCGTCAGGCCGCCATGGACTTCGCCTACGCCGAGCAGACCCTCCGTCTCGTGCTGCGTGAGGTGCCGGTAGCACCCGGTCAGGGACGCGGGCAGGCCATCGCCCGCGCGCACCGGGTCGCCCGCAGCCTCAAGCGGGCAGCGAACGCCGCCCAGGCCGCGTCCGCGCACTCCGCCCGCACGTGGCCGGCGTTCATGCGCGAGTACGCGCCCGAACTCAACGCCTACGGCGGCCCCAAGCAGCAGCCCCGGCGCAACATGAACTTCGGGATGTGACGTCATGGTCAAGAAGCAGCAGCCGGAGATCGAACCGGCACCGACCAGTAGGAATGGTCTCACTTCGTTCCTGGCGTCGAAGGCGATCCCGTTTGTCCCGCCGTTCGCGGTGTGGCTGGCCGAGTGGCCGGTCGCGCTGGCCGCGCACTGGCAGTGGGGCGGGTCGTCCGTGGCCTCAGCGTTCCTCACCCTGGCCGCTGTCGGCGTCACGGGCACCACGCTGTGGGCCGGGATCGAGGCCCGCATGAAGATGCAGCGCCTGGTGCAGGCCACCGCCACCGCCGCCGCGGCCACCGGCTGGTTCGCCGCTGCGGCGATCGGAGGCCCCACGCACGAGCTGGCGGTCAACTCATGGCTCATGGGCGGGCCGACGATCGCCCTGTTGTGGGCGGTGAAGATGGTCATGCGCACCAGCCCCGACCAGGCTGCGACCAGCGAGAACAGTGAGGAGAAGGGGCTCCTGGCGAAGATCGGACTCGCCCGCGCGCAGGCGAAGGGCATCAAGGCCGAGCCGAACAAGGTCACCGTGCCCGTGGAGTTGGACCGCGGGAAGCAGACCCACGACGACGCAGCCAAAGCCGCCAAGGGCCTGGCCGGTGTCCTCGGCGTGCCGGAGAACGCGGTCCGCTGGGAGCGCGACCCGGAGGATGCGGGTCGCGGCCAGTACGTGGTGATCCCCGAGGACATGCTCAAGACGCCCACCCCGTGGCCCGGACCCTCCGCACCCGGCGGCAGCATCGGCGACGCCCCCATCCCCATCGGCATCTACGAGGACGGCCCGGCAGCCGGGATGTGGTTCTCAGGAGACGAGGAGGCCGGACGCAACGCCGGGAACTGGCAGCTCATGGGCATGACCGGCGCGGGCAAGTCCCAGGGCGGCCGCGTCTCGCTCACGGACCTGATGACCCGGCGCGACGTCGCCATCATCGCGATGGACCCGTCCAAGGGCGTCCAGACGTTCGGCCCGATCCTCGGCGGCATCGACTGGGCCGCGTTCACCATGGCCGAATGCCGTGCCGTGATCTCCTCACTACCCGCCATGATCACCGCACGGGCCAATGAACTGGGCAAACACGGCTACGACCAGTGGACCCCCGAAGCCGGGGCCAAGCTGAACATGCCGTACCTGATCATCTGGTGCGAGGAAGTCGCCAAGCTGTTCCGCGAAGGCGAAGACCTCCTGCCGACCATCCAGGAAATCCGGTCCGCCGGCGGCTCCCTCGTCTTCTCCCTCCAGCGCTCATCACACACCGTCATGGACACCGACGTGCGCGCCAACATCGCAGGCGGCGCAGCATTCGGCGTCAACAGCTCCGTCGACGCCGGGTTCGTCCTGTCCGACGACACGATCGACGCCGGCGCCCGGCCCGAGCAGTGGAAGAACCTCAAGCCCGGCTACTGCTACCTCGAAGGCCCCGGCATCCCCGAGGACCGTTTCGCCACCCCCGTGCGCACCTACCTGCTCGACAAGGACTACGCAACCCAGGTCATCGCCGCGTACAGCAGTGTCCGCTTCAAGGGCCTTGGCCCGGTGACCGAGCAGGCCGCAGGCCAGGCCTATGCAGGTCGCAAGCGGTACACGTCCATCAGCCAGGCCGCCCAGCCCGTCGCCGAACCGGCGGGCGAAGAGGGCCTGGACGCCGACGACATGGCGCTGCATCAGACGGACCCGGAGTACGCGGACCTGCACGTCGACATCGACAAGCCGCTGCCTCCGGTCCCGGGCGGCATGGACATCCCGCTCGCCAGTGCCCCGCCCGAGACGAAGAGCCGCGAGCAGGCGCTCGAGGAGCTGGAGCAGGTCCTCAACGAGTTCGTCGACCGAGGGCAGTTGACCTTCGGACCGAAGGACATCACGCCCGAGCTCGGCCGCATCGGCAAGTCCGCCAGCTGGGTCCGCAAGGAGTTCCGTCGCCTCGAGACCGAGGGGCTGCTCTCCACGACCGACGAGGCTGGCATCTACCGCATCAACGTCCCCGCACACGCCTGACCTGCACAAACAGCACCGAACAGCCAGCTCTACGTCACGGAACAGCCACCGAACAAGACCGCACAGCCCTGCGATCAGCATGAACAGCCGAACAGGGCTGTGCGGCACAGCGAACAGCGCCGCTCTAGATCCCTAAGGCGCGCGCGAGGAACAGCCCACCGAACAGCCATGGAACAGCCCACCGAACAGCACAGGCCCGGAGGCCCCGTGAACACCGCGAAACGACAACTCGCCGATCTCCTCGACGGCTTGATCAAGATGACCCACATCCTTGCCGCGGTGTTCGCCGTGCGGATCTTCGTCGAGCTGTCCGACCCCACCAACACCGTCCCGGCCGCCGTGATCATCCTCGGCATTGTCGGCATCGGCATAGCCGACCTGATCATCACCCTGCCCCTCAAGCGGATCAGCAACGTCATCCGCTCCATCACCTACCTGTAGGAGCCCCCGTGTCGATGCCTGAGCCGTACAGCCCGCCCCAGCAGGCCGGGCAGCGGCATACCATGCCCGGCTGGTCTGCCCCCCTCGTCCAGCCCGCGCAGGTGGAGCTGTACGGCGAACGCCGCGTCGCCTACGTCCAGTCCGCCGACAACCCGAACGTGTCCGTCGCCATCGACGCCCGCCTCCTGCAGCCCCAGATCGCGCCCCAGCCGCGCGACCTCACCCCCCAGCCGCTCCTCGACCCGATGGCGCAGCGCATGGGGTGCGGCGGCATCCTCGCCGCCGGTGTCGGCTGGGGTGGCGGGCAGCTCCTCATCGGCGCGGGCCAGCTGTTCAACGCGGCAGCCGCGGCCGGAACCGTAGTCGCCTGGATTGTCGGCGCGCTCATCGTCGCCCGCATCACCTCAACGCTCAGGAGCGCGGGCACGCACATCCACAACGAGCAGCACGTCCACAACCACAACAAGTGGTGGGGCAAGAGCACCACCAGCCAGTAGCCCGCTCTACCCGCGGCCCTCGCCCTCGTTGGCGGGGGCCGCTGCTTGCGCCCGTGCGACCCAGCCAGGCCCGACCCTGTCCGTCGGCGGGTTGGTCGGCGTCGCTCCGAGCAGCCGGCACAGGCGGTCGAGCGCGGCCTGGCATTCGTCGCGGGTCTGGCCGCGGACCATGTACGAAACCCCCATGACGGCAGTCTGCCGGGCGCAGGGGTTTGGTGGGGGAGGAACGGGCGGGGTTAGGTCTTGGGGGGTCGTCCGCCCTTGCGTGAGCGGCGCTCTGCCAACTCGGCTTCGGCGGCTGTGAGGTCGGCGTGGTCTCGCTCGTCGCCGTGCTTCCTGATGGTGGCGCGGACGTGGTCGACGAGGTCGGCGGTGCGGTCGGTGCCGAGGCGGTCGGCGACGCGGCCGTAGGCGTTCCACATGCGCTTGGGGATGCGGAAGCGGGTTGCGTAGGTGTGGTCGCTGGCGTCATCGGTCATGGACTCATGTTCCCACAGGGATTCCTTTGCGCAACCCCTTGTGTGGGTACACGGTTATGCGTAACCTTGTGGGTACAAGGTAAGCGCACGACGGAGGGGAACCCGATGAACGCCACGGTCCGCAGCATCACCCGCAGCCACCGAGCCGCCCGCCACACGATCAAGGCCCTCGCCTACCGCACCCTCTCCGGCATCGTCGCCCTCCACGTCGACCTCGGCCACCTCATCCGGACCGGCGACTTCCTCGACCGCATCGGCGGCGGCGACCTCCCCGACGGACAGAAGTCCTGGTTCGGCCGGCATGTCGCCAAGGCGTACCGAGCGGCCAACGACGGAGCCTCGCCGGTCCGGGTGTGGGCGCAGCACCGCACCACCGGCAAATGGATCCACGTCAACGTCGTCGGCCCCATCGACCCCGCCCTCTACGAAGCCCTCCGCACCTACAAGGCCACCCGCCACCTCCTCGCCGCCACCTATACGGAGGCCGCCTAGACCAACTTCACCGAGCAGGTCGCACCCCTCCCGCGTTGGGACCTGACCCCCGCCGAAGAGGCCGCCCTCGACGACGCCTACTGGAACGACCGCTACGCCGAACCCGAAGACGACACCGACCCCGACGACTGACCGGAGCGCCATGTACTGCGACTGCGGCACCTGCTGCAACGCCTGCGGCCACTACCCCGGCTGCTCAAGCCAACAGACCACCGACGACGACTAGCCATCCGCGAGAGGATGACCCGCATGACCGAGACCTGCTCCGTTCCCCTGGCCGACGTACTCAGCGTCACGACTGACAAGCTCCTGTCCCGCCGCCACGTCGACGGCGTCTACGACCTGCTGCGCCACATGACCGGGCAGGACGTGTACACCCATCAGCTCGGCAAGGTCGCCGACGCCTGCGCGCCCGCCTTGATCGAGCAGCACCCGTTCCTCGCCGACCTCAAGCCCCCGACCGGCCTGGACCGAAGCGACCTGTACGCATGGCTGGTTGAAGCTGAGCGCATCCATGGCGAGGAGATCGCCGTTGCTCCGCTCCCCGAGTGGACGCACCGCGACCCCATCGAGGATGCGGCAGACGCGGTAGGGGCCGACAAGGTCTGGATCATGCGGCCCCCGAAGGACTAGCCCGTCTCATTGGCCCACTCTGGCCCGCCATCCCATACCACGGGAGGCGGGCCACTTACGTACCCTCCGTGTCATCCTGTCCACAGGAAGGAGGCACGATGACCAACCCCGACCCCCATAACGCACGCGCCGCCCAAGGCAGATTCATCCGCACCCGCGACACCGCCGAACGCGACGCCGAAGCCGCACGCCTCCGCGAACGGGGCCTCTCCTTCCCAGCCATCGCCACCGAACTCGGCTTCACAGACCGGGGCACCGCCCGCCGCGCCGTGCAACGCGTCCTCAAAGAGACCGTGCAGGAGGCCGGCGATGAGCTCCGCAAGATGGAGCTGGCCCGCCTCGACGCCGAACTGGTGCGCCTCAACGCGCTCGAGGAATCCGTGCGCGCCGTGCTGGAGCGGAAGCACATCACCGTCAACAACGGCAAGGTGATCTACGTCGGGGATGAGCCCCTCGAGGACGACGTGCCTGTCCTTCAGGCCGTCGACCGGCTACTGAAGATCGAAGAGTCGAGGCGCCGCAACGGCGAGAGCAGGCGCAAGCTCCTCGGCCTCGACGAGCCGGTCAAGACACAGGTGTCGGGCGGCGTGAAGTACGAGATCGTCGGCGTCGACATGGGCAAACTCACGTGACCACCGGGCAGCTGGAGCACGCCTACCAGCCGCACGGAACGGCACTGGAAGCCTTTGGGCGCCGCGAGGCGGAGATCCTGCTCTCAGGCCCCGCAGGAACGGGCAAGTCCCGGGCCCTGATGGAGAAGCTGCACCTCCTGGCGCTCCTCAACCCCGGTATGCGGGGCATCGTCATCCGCAAGACCCTTGCGTCCCTCGGCTCCACCGCCCTCGTGACGTGGCGGGAGTGGGTGGCGAAGGAAGCTCTCGATGCGGGGATCGTCCGCTGGTACGGCGGTAGTCCGCAGGAGTCGCCGCAGTACCGGTACGCCAACGGCAGCGTGATCGTCGTGGGTGGCATGGACAAGGCCAGCCGGATCATGTCGTCCGAGTACGACGTCGCCTACGTTCAGGAAGCCACCGAGCTGACGGAGACGGACTGGGAAGCGATCACCACCCGGCTGCGTAACGGCCGCATCTCCTTCCAGCAGCTGATGGCCGACTGCAACCCGGACGTCCCCCACCACTGGCTCAAGCGGCGCTGCGACGGCGGCAAGACGCTGATGCTGAACTGCCGTCACGAAGACAACCCGATCCTCTTCCGGGACGGGCAGATCACGGAGCGCGGCCGGGACTACATCGGCAAGCTCGACGCCCTCACCGGCGTCCGCTACCAGCGCCTGCGCCGCGGCCTGTGGGTCGCCGCCGAAGGACTCATCTACGAGGACTTCGAGCCGACCGTGCACCTCGTAGACCCGTTCCCCATCCCCGAGTCGTGGACGCGCTGGTGGTCTGTCGACTTCGGGTTCACCAACCCTCAGGTCATCCAGTGGTGGGCGGAGGATCCGGACGGCCGGCTGTTCCTCTACCGGGAGATCTACCGCACCAGGCGCACCGTCGACCAGCACGCGAAGGACATTCTGCGGCAGGTCACCCGCCACACGGGGGAGTGGAGGGAACCGAAGCCGCGGGCCATCATCTGCGACCACGACGCCGAAGGGCGGGCGGTGCTGGAGCGGGAGCTGGGGCTGGGCACCAGTGCGGCACGCAAGTCGGTGACGGACGGCATTCAGGCGGTGCAGGCCCGGCTCCGTCCGGCGGCGGATGGCAAGCCGCGCCTGTTCCTGGTGCGGGGTGCGCTGGTTGAGCGGGATCCGGAGCTGGTGGATGCGAAGCGGCCGACGTGCACGGAGGAGGAGATCGTCGGCTACGTGTGGGATCAGAAGGCGGGCAAGGCGCCGAAGGAGACGCCCGTGAAAGAAAACGATCACGGGATGGACAGCATGCGGTACATGGTCGCGGAGCGTGACCTGGGGTCGCGGCCTCGGCTGCGGTGGCTGTAACCGAGCAGGCTTGTAGGGTTCTTACAAGTGCCAGCGGCGAGGGGTGACGAGATCATGGCTACGCGGAAAGTGCCAGTCCGCAGGTGGGTCAACAGATTGCAGACAGTCATGCCTACCATTCTTGACTTGAATGCGGCTATTCTCTTGTCAGTAGGTGCCAACATGATCTATGCGCCTGCCGGGTGGATCACAGCGGGACTCGCCACACTCGCCATCAACTGGCGGCTCCACGGCGACTAGCACATGACGGGAGGGCGAGTGGCCAGAACCCTCCTCGGCGCCCTCCTCAACCGGGCAACAGCCACCCCGGTCCCCTTCGCCTCCCGCGCCCAGTCCCACGCCCACGGCCTGTTCGGCAACCGGCGTGACGCCGTCGCCCAAATGCAGGCCATGGGATCCGTCGGCACCCTCTTCTCCATCGTCCACCGAACATCGAACGCCACATCACAGGTCGACTGGAAGCTGTGGCGCAAGGCCAAGTCAGGCCGTGACGAAGACCGCGTCGAGGTCACCGCGCACGCAGCGCTCGACCTGTGGAACAAGCCCAACCAGTTCATGCCGCGGCAGGAGTTCGTCGAGGCGACACAGCAACACGTCGACCTGACTGGCGAAGGCTGGTGGGTCATCGCCCGCGATGCGCGCTCACCGATACCGCTGGAGATGTGGCCCGTCCGCCCCGACCGCATACGGCCCGTGCCGGACCCCGAGACGTTCCTCGCCGGCTACATGTACACCAGCCCGGACGGGCAGGAGATCGCGCTCCGTATCGAGGACGTCATCTTCCTGCGGATGCCGAACCCGCTGGACCCGTACCGCGGCATGGGCCCGGTGCAGTCCATCCTCACCGACCTCGACTCGAGCCGGTACGCTGCCGAGTGGAACAAGAACTTCTTCGCCAACAGCGCCGAGCCGGGCGGCATCATCTCCGTCGACCGCCGTCTCGACGACCCCGAGTTCGACGAGCTCCGCACCCGCTGGGGCGAGCAGCACAAGGGCGTGGCCAACGCGCACCGGGTCGCCGTCCTCGAGTCGGGCATGCAGTGGGTTGACCGCACCATCAGCCAGCGCGACATGCAGTTCGTTGAGCTGCGGGGCGTCAGCAAGGATGAGATCCGCGGCGCGTTCGGCATGCCCAAGTTCGCGGTCGGCGACATCGACGACGTCAACCGGGCGACCGCCGAAGCGTCGAAGGCGTGGTTCGCGGAGATGCTGACCGTCCCGCGACTGGAGCGCATCAAGGGCGCACTGAACAACGACCTGCTGCCGCTGTTCGGATCTACGGCGGCGGGGCTGGAGTTTGACTACGAGGACCCAGTCCCACCGGATGCCGAGACCGAGGCGACACAGCTCACGGCCCGTGCGAACGCGGCTGAGGCGCTCCGGCGTGCGGGCTGGGATCCCGACGACATCCTCTCGGCGGTGGGTCTCCCTGACATGCGGCACGGAGGACCGGCGGCCCTTGCCCCCGTGCCGCAGCCGGCCGCTTGGCTGCCCGCCGGGTCAACGCTCCTTGCTTCGGCTGATGGCGGTGACGGCGGCGACCTCGAGAACGCGATGCGGTGGGTCGCGGTCTCCAAGGATGACGACGACACCTGTGATCCGTGTCGGGACAACGACGGGCAGCTGTACCGGAACCGGGCTGCCGCTTACAAGGACTATCCGGGCGGCTCGGGCTACATCCACTGCACGGGTGCGGAGTTCGGTAACGAGTGCCGCTGCACGGTCGTCAAGCGCCGGGTCAGCAAGGGAGACGAATCGTGACGCGACGTGTTTCCGAGTTCGGCCTGCAGGCCATCGGCCCCGTACCGAAGGACTACCTCATCAACCAGAGTCTGTCCGCTGGCGCGCGGCAGGCGTTCCTTGCGGCGGGGCGCCGTCAGGAACGCGTGGAGGGGGTGGCGGCCGGTGGGCGTCCGGCCGCCACCATCCAGCCTGACCGCCAGTGGTACAAGATCAGCAACCTTGCGGGGGGCCCGGTCGTCGTCGACATCTACGACGAGATCGGCTACTGGGGCGTCATGGCCGCAGAGTTCCAGCGTGAACTGTCCGCCATCACCGCCACCGAGATCACCGTCAATTTGAACAGCCCGGGCGGGGAGATCTTCGAGGGCATAGCGATCTACAACGCGCTGCGCACCCACCCCGCCAACGTGACCGTCCGCGTGTCTTCGCTCGCCGCTTCCATCGCGAGCGTGATCGCGCAGGCCGGGGACCGGATCATCATGCAGACCGGATCCCAAATGATGATCCACGAAGGCAGCGGGCTGTGCCTCGGCGACGCCGCCGACATGCGACAGATGGCCGAACTACTGGACCGGCAGTCCGACAACATCGCCTCCATCTACGCCGAACGCGCAGGTGGCACCACTGAAGAGTGGCGCGAGCGCATGCAGGCGGAGACCTGGTTCAACGCCGAGGAAGCCGTAGCTGCCGGGTTGGCCGACGAAGTCGAAGCCCCCGCCCGCCAGGAGCAGGCCCCCGCCCCCGAGCCCGTGGCGGCCCGCTGGGACCTGACGGTGTTCAAGCACGCCGGACGCGAACACGCCCCCGCACCGCTGGTCAACACCGCGCCGCTGGAGCCCGCGCCCGTCGACACCGCCTCAGGCGTACACCACACCGCCACCGAGACCAGCGACTGGGACGGCCCGGGTGCGGTCGCCGGCATGCCCAACGAGTCGGGAACGCTGCACTACTGCCACGCCTGGCGTGATCCAGACGGCGACCCGAATGCCAAGTCCACCTACAAGTTCCCCCACCACCGCAAGGAAGGCGGCCCCGCGAACATGGCTGCGGTCCGCAACGGGCTCGCACGCCTCGCGTCGGCTGACATCCCGGAAGCGGAGCGGGCGGGCGTAGAAGCCCACCTGCGGGCCCACCTCAAGGACGGCGGGGGCGGCGACGACGAAGACCACGCCGCGCCGGTGACCGCCGAGGCCACGCCAGAACCCACCCCCGAGCCCGATCCGTGGGCCGCACTCACAGCCCAACTCTTGACCACGCCGTCATGGGACGACGTGACCGCCAGCCTTAGGGAGGCATCCAAGTGAAGACCATCACCCGAGGGCAGCGAGCACGCCTGTCCGCCATGGGCATCCACCCGGACATGCTCGGCCGCACCTTCAACACCGCGCAGACCGTAGCGCCGAAGGACGTACCCGTCCCGAAGAACGCCGACGAACTCGCCGAAATGCTCGGCGACCCCGGCCGCATCGCCCCCGTCGTCGCCAGCCCCGACGCCCTCGCCGAGTTCATCAACCGCTACGCCAAGCAGCAGCAGGGCGACGGCACCGACCTGCAGCGCCAGATCGACGAGGGCGTGCAGCGCGGCCTGAGGGACATGCTCATCGAGAACGGCCAGGACGGCAGCCGCGACGGCATCAAGCGGCTCAACCTCGACCCGCAAACCCGGCCGACGAACATGCTCACCTCGCACAAGCAGGCCACCGCCCACAACGCCAAGGCCCCCGGCGCGCGCCTCGACAACGAGTTCGCCTCCGCCGGCGAGTTCATCCACGCCGCCTGGCACCTCAACAACAACGCAGACCTGCAGGCCAAGATGCACCGCCTGCGCAACGAGTACTCCTCGATCGTCCCGGCGGACGGCGGGTTCCTCGTCCCCGAAACACTGCGGTCCCAGCTGCTGCAGATCGCCCTCGAGATGGCGGTCGTCCGATCCCGGGCGACGGTCGTGCCGATGGAGTCGCCTCGAGTCCCCTTCCCGATGATCGACTCGACGACCAACGCCGGGTCCGTGTACGGCGGCATGATCGCCTACTGGGGTGAGGAGTCCGCAGCCCTCACCCAGTCCGAGGCCAAGTTCGGGCGGATCACCCTCGACGCGCAGAAGCTCACCGGCCTCAGCGTCGTCCCGAACGAACTCCTCCAGGACTCCATCGTGTCCTTCGCCGCCCTGGTGGAGACGCTGTGGCCGCAGGCCCTGGCGTTCTTCGAGGACGTCGCGTTCATGTCCGGCTCCGGCGTCGGCGAGCCCCTCGGCTTCCTCGGCGCAGACAACAGCGCCGGTGTCGCCGTCGCCAAGGAGACCGGCCAGCCCGCGGACACGGTCGTCGTCGAGAACGTCATCAAGATGTACAGCAGGATGCTCCCGGCGTCGCTCGCGCGCGGCATCTGGATCTGCTCCCCGGAAGCCATCCCGGAGCTGTTCACCATGGCCCTCTCCGTCGGCACGGGCGGCGGCCCGGTCATGCTCACCAACGTCGCCGGCCCTGCGCCGATGACCATCTTCGGCCGCCCGCTCATCGTCAGCGAGAAGGCCGGACGTCTCGGCGACCGCAGTGACCTCGCGTTCGTCGACCTGTCCTACTACTTGGTCGGCGACCGTCAGACCATGACCGCGTCCAGCTCGACGGACTGGAAGTTCGGCAACGACCAGACGGCGTTCCGGATCATCCAGCGCGTCGACGGCAAGCCGTGGCTCAAGTCCCCCATCACCCCCGCCAACGGCGGACCGACCCTGTCCCCGTTCGTCGAGATCGCGGACCGGGCCTAATCCGGTGCCAGCCCGGTCGGGCAGTAACGCCCCCGGCCGGGCCGATCCGAAACGGCATTAACCCCCCGTCAGGAAGGCAAGAACCATGGATGGACTCGGAAGGGTCTTCAACGTCGTCGCTGTCGCCGACGACGTGTACGTCCCCCTCAAGGACGCCGCCGCTGTCAGCTTCGTCTGCCACCTCGCCGCCGGCGACACGTTCACCGTGACGTCCGCAGCCAGTGCAGGCGGCTCCGGCTCGGCGGTGCTCGCCACCGTCGACCACTTCTACGACAGCACCGGCACTGGTGGCGCGTGGTCGGCGGAGACGCAGGCCGCCGCGTCGACGGTCGTCAACGCTGGCACCGCCGGGCACGACTGCTCGGTCTTCACGATCAACGAGGCTGAGCTGCCGGACGGTCACACGCACGTCAAGGTCGCGTCCACGTCGACCGGCACTGTCGTTGCGATCCTGCACGACCTCAAGGTGCAGCGTGCGCCTGAGAACCTCGCGGCTCTGGTCTGAGGGGGCTGACTCATGACTGCCATCATCCAGGGCTCCCAGCTGCGCACGCTGCTGCTCGGTAGCACCCCGGTCTCCAAGGCCACCGGCACCCTCGACGAGGATGTCACGCCGAGCCTGTTCACTATCGCTGGTGGCGAGGTTCTGATCACCGCACTGTGGGCGAAGGTGACCACGGCGATCACCGTGGCGAACACCGTCACCATCCAGGCCAACCCGACGACCGGTGACACCGCGACGATCGTCGCGGGCGACCTGGGCACCGCGGACACCTTGGCTGGGACCGTCATCGGATGGGAGCCGGACAGTGCCGCGTTTACGCGGAATGGTCCGCCTGCCCAGGCCGTGGTGTCGACCGGCACTGTTGAGATCGACTCCGCCGGGACCAACGTGGACGGGGCCATGACGGTCTACTGCACGTGGGTGCCGCTGACCGACGGCGCGACGCTGGTGGCGGCCTGACATGGCGGCGCGGGTGTGCACGGGCTGCACCACCGTCTATGCGGTGGGCGCTGCGTGCTGCCCGCACTGCCGCTCGGTCGACTCCATCGAGCAGGGAGAAACCATGCCGAAGATCACTCGCCATGGCGGGGCGTCCAACGCCCACGCCCCCGAGACAGCCGGTGCCGCTGAATCCACCCCCGCCGAGGCGGCACCGGCCCCAGATCGCGTCCTGCACTTCGACAAGGAGCTGAGCGAAGAGGAATACGCCGCGCTCAAGAAGCAGGTAGAGGGAGGTGACCAGCCATCAGCTGGGACCAGCTCCTCTCCATCCTCCGAGAAGCCTCCGACGAGTACCGAGCCGAGCGAAACCGCCGCCCCGAAGCGTGCCCCCAGGACGGCGAGCCGCTCCAAGAAGGGCCAGACGGGAAGCTCTTCTGCCCGTTCGACGGATGGCGAGAAGACGGACGCATCGCCTGACAACTGACCACCAACAGCGAGCAACGGAAGGGAGGTGAACGGAGATGGGCGTGCTGTATGCGACCCGCGAGGAAGTCAAGGAAGCACTCGACTTCAAGGAGACGGCCCGCGCGAACAGGCAGATAGACCGCGCCCTCGAGGCCGCCTCACGCAGCGTCGAGGCGCTGTGTCACAGGCGGTTCTACCCCGAGGTCGCAACCCGCCTGTTCGACTGGCCCAACGGGCAGCACGCGCGTCCGTGGCGGCTCTGGCTCGACGCCAACGAGCTCATCTCCGTCACCGCCCTCTCCGCCGGCGGGGAAGTCATCGCGTCGACTGACTACTTCCTCGAGCCCAACGAGTACGGACCGCCGTACAACAGGGTAGAGATCGACCTCAGTTCGAGCTCGGCGTTCGGCGGCGGCGACACGCACCAGCGCAGCATCTCCATCTCCGGCCTGTTCGGCTACCGCAACGACGAGACGCAGGTCGCCGACCTCGACGGCGGCATCACAGCCAGCGCGACCAGCATCGACGTAGCCACCGCCCCAGGGATCGGCGTCGGCTCCCTCCTGCGTGTCGACTCCGAACGGATGCTCGTGACCGAGCGGCTGATGAAGGACACGTTCGTCGACCTCACCGTCGCCCTGACCGCCAGCAACGCCGACGTGACCCTGACCGGTGTATCCACCGGCTTTTCTGTCGACGAGGTCATTCTCATCGACTCGGAGCGGATGCTCATTGTCGACAAGTCACCGACCGCGCTCACTGTGAAGCGTGCCTGGGACGGCAGCGTCATCGCCGCCCACAGCATCGGCGCCGGAATCAACGCCCTGCGCACCCTCACCGTCACCCGCGCCGCACTCGGCACCACAGCGGCCACCCACTCCAGTGGGGCCGACGTCTACCGCTGGGACCCGCCCGGCCCGGTGCGCACCCTCGTCGTGGGCCAGGCGATCAGCACGCTGACGTCCGAGCAGTCCGGCTACTCCAGGGTGAAGCGCAGCGGGGAAAGCACGGGCGAGCGGGCCCGCGACACCAGCGCCATCTCGGTACTCCGAGACCAGGTGTACGACTCCCACGGCCGCAAAGCCAGACTGCGGGGCGTGTGATGCCCGACTTCCAGATACGCGTCAACGCCACCCGCACCGGCCCATTCAGGGACGGCCGCTTCCAGCGCGCCGCATCCCAGTACAGCGACGCCCTCAACTACGCCGTCGCCGAGCACGGCGAGAAGCTCGTCAAGACACGCCTGAACCAGGTGTTGAAGAAGCAGACCCCGTACTACCGGCTCCGCATCACCGTCCGCCGGAACCGGGGGGGCTACGAAGTCACCGACCAGGGCGTCATCTACGGGCCGTGGCTCGAGGGCACCGGCTCCCGCAACGCGCCTGTCACACGCTTCCGCGGCTACGCCACCTTCCGACGCGTCAAGCCGATCGTCGACCGTGACGCGAACCGCATCGCGATCCAGCTCCTCAACCGCTATCAGGCGAGGGGGCTCCTGCGATGACCCTCGCCACCCGCAACATCATTGACGCCGTCGTCACCCACGCCATGAGCCTCGGCAAGTTTGAGCAGGTCAACGCACACGAACCGAAGAACGCCCCAGGCAACGGCTTGCACTGTGCGATCTTCGCCGACCGGATCGGCAGCGTCCGATCATCCGGACTCGACTCCGTCTCGGCGCGGGTCACGTTCAGCGTGCGGGTCTTCGAGTCGATGCAGGCCGAGCCGGCAGATGACATCGACGTGGCGATGCTCGATGCAGTCGACGCGCTGATGGGTGCCTACGCGGCCGACTTCACCCTTGGTGGCCTTGTGCGCCAGGTAGATCTGATCGGTTCGGACGGCCCTGGCCTGGAAGCGATCGGCGGCTACATCACCGTCGACGGCATCGAGTTCCGGGTGTTCACGATCACGCTTCCGCTCATCGTCAACGACCTATGGACGGAGGCTCCCTGATGGCCAAGCAGTCAGGACTTGGGGACAACCTGTACGTGGCGGGCTATGACGTCTCCGGCGACATCGGCGCGGTCAACTCGATCGCCGGCGGCCCTGCTGTCCAAGACGTGACCGGCATCGACAAGTCGGCAATGGAGCGGATCGGCCTGGTCCGCGACGGACACATCGACTACACGGCGTTCTTCAACCCGGCGACCGACCGGGCGCACGACCGCCTGTCGCTGCTCCCCACCACCGACGTGATCGTCAGCTACTTCCGCGGCACTGCCCTGGGCGGCCAGTCGGCCTGCCTGGTCTCGAAGCAGATCAACTATGACGGGACCCGCGCTGACGACGGGGCGTTCACGTTCACCGTGCAGTCGCAGGCCAACGGCTACGGCCTCGAGTGGGGCACGTCGATGACGGCGGGCAAGCGCACCGACACCACGGCCACCAACGGATCGAGTGTCGACTTCGGCACTGGATCGACAGCCTTCGGACTACAGGCCTACCTGCATGTTTTCAGCTTCACGGGTACCAGCGTCACCGTCAAGTTGCAGGAGTCCTCGGACAACGGGGCCGGGGACGCCTTCGCTGACGTGACCGGAGGCGCCTTCACCGCGGCGACGGGCATCACCAGCCAGCGCATTGAGACCGCCCGCGGTCAGACCGTCGAGCGCTACCTGCGGGTCGTCACCACCGGCACGTTCTCCAACGCCGTGTTCGCCGTGACGGTGAACCGCAACGACACGGGGGTTGTCTTCTGATGCGCGACTTGAACCGGTCGGCGGAGCGTCACCTTCTGCCCGTCACCTCCTACCAGACCTTCGAGATCAACGCCCCGGCTGCGACGCACTTCCGCAAGGGGACGTGCGTCGAAGCCGAATGCCCCCACTACCTCAACGGGTGGCGGACCCGCGTCGAGGGCCTGCCGCCCGAGATGCTGCATGCGGCGAAGACGTCGGGCCGCCGCTTCCGCGAGGAGCACATCGCGGAGGGCGAGACGTGGCTGGTGTTCGAGGCCGGGCAGCCGTGCTTCCGCGCCTCCCAGCACCGGGTGCGTATCGAGCGGCCGGAGTTGTACATCGCCCGCGCCGGGGACTCGCGGGGCAATCCGAACGGCCAGGTCACCCGGCACACCAGGCCGGAGCACTGGGTGGAGCAGTTCGCCGAAAACCAGGACAACCTCGCCACCGTCCAGCAGCGGGGCTAACCAACCACCCGAGAGGGAGTGATCGTTATGGCCAAGGAGTCAGGCCTCGCCTGGTCGGCGCTGTCGATCGACGACAGCAGCGGCAGCCTGCAAGACATCCGCAACGACATCACCAACTTCGCCTTCGCCACGCCGCGCGCAGTGCAGGACATCACCGGCATCGACAAGAGCGCGATGGAGCGGCTGCTGCTCCTCGCCGACATGAGCGTGACCCTGAACGGCGTCTTCAACGACGCGGCCAACAAGTCCCACGTGGTCCTCAAGACGGTGCCGTCCACCTCGGTAGGCCGCCAGATCACCCTCACCGTGTCGGGTCAGACCCTGGGCACCACACCGCAGGTCGAGCTGTTGTTCACGGACTACGCCATGACCCGCGCAGACTCCGGCGAGCTGACCTGGTCCGCACCCGGTGTCCTTTCAAATGGCGAAATTCCTACGTGGTCCTGATCCACATCTAGTGAAGGGGGTGCCCGCATGGCTGGCTACCGGCACAAGAGGAAGCGCATCAACATCAAGTTCGAGGAGCCGCACGAGTACGCCGGCCTCGAGGTCTGCCTCCGTGGCACGAACCTCGGTGAGTTCCTCGCGCTGCGTGGCATCGGCGACGTCGACCTGTCCGACATCGGTGACCAGCTGAAGCGCTTCGGCGAGTCGCTGATCTCATGGAACCTCCTGGAGGAGGACGGCACCCCGGTCCCGCCCACCCTTGAGGCCGTGTACACGCAGGACCAGGACCTGATGTTCGCTCTCGCCTCCCAGTGGATGGACGTTATGGCAGGCGTCAAGGCCCCTTTGGACGAGAGCTCGCCCGCTGGAGAGCCGTCCCTGGAGGCGTCGATTCCGATGGAAAGCCTGTCGTCAAGCCTCGTGAGCTAGCCCACGCGGAGTTGGTCCTCAGTCTCTGCGAACGGTTTCACTGCCTGCCCAGCCAGCTGTACGCCGAGGACCCCGACCTGCTGCGCCTCCTCCTCATCGAGAAGCTCGGCACCCCAGACGAAACCTGACGGAGGTGATCCATGGCCGACGATGTGAACATCACAGTCCGGGTGCGTGATGCGACCGCGGCCGGGATCACTGCCGTCAACCGGTCGATGAACCGGCTCGCAGCAGCAGCGGACTCCACCGACAAGTCGTTCGGCGGGTGGAAGTCGTCGGCTCTGTCGCTGGCCCCCGCGCTGTTGCCGATCGCTGCGGCGACGGTCCCGATCGCGGCGGGGCTGGGTGCGGCGACGGTTGCTGTGGGTGCGTTCGGGGCGGCGATCGGCCCGCAGGTCATGGCCATGGCCGAGGCTTCGGAGGCGGAGAAGAAGTACACCGACGCCGTGGAGCAGCACGGCCGTTCCTCGAAGGAGGCGGCGGAGGCGGAAGTCGCCTACCTGGAGTCGGTGCGGAAGCTGCCCCCGGCTACGCGCACGGCGGCGGCTGGCTTGTCTGTCCTCAAGGACCAGTACAAGGACTGGTCGAACAGCCTGGCCGACGACACCATGCCCGTCGCCACCAAGTCGTTCGCGCTGTTCGGGGCGCTGTTCCCGAAGCTGACGCCGCTCGTGAAGGGCGCGTCGGGCCAGCTCGACCGGTTCATGAACATTGCGGCGGGCGGAATCCAGTCGAAGGGCTTCGACAAGTTCATGGCCTCGTTCGCCGACTTTGCCGAGAAGTCGCTGATGAAGGCCAACACCGGGCTGGTCAAGTTCACGCAGGCCCTGGATGCGGGGAAGGTCGGCGGCGGCGTCAGCGAGTTCATGCAGTACGCCCGCGAGAACGGGCCGCTCGTCGGGGACACGCTGCAGAACCTGGCGCGGGCACTGACGAAACTGGTGATCGCCGCATCCGATGTGGGCGTCGGAATGCTGCAGGTCGTCAACGCGTTCGCGAAGCTGGTGGCGTCGATGCCGACCGAACTGATCACCACCCTGTTGCAGGTGGCGATCGCGTTCAAGGCGGTGCGGCTGGCGTCGGCGGGCATGGCCGTGGTGGGCGCGCACCTGGCGCGGGCGGGGCTGGCGGCGACGGCATTCGGCCGGGCCGCAATGTTCGGTGGGGTGGCGCCGGCGATCCGCGGGGTGGCTGCGTCGATGTCGATGCTGCAGAAGGCGTCGATCGGTTTGGCGGTGCTGGCTGTCGCGGCGATGGCGATCAACGAGTTGGCGGACAAGGCGAAGGGCGCGCCGCCGGATGTCGACAAGCTGACCACGTCGCTAAAGAACTTGAGCACGGCGGGGAAGTTCACGGGCGAACTGCGGGCAACGTTCGGCGACATGGATGGTTTCGTCGCCAAGGTCCAGAAGATGCGCACCGAGTCGGATGCGCTGGACAAGGGGCGGCAGTGGACGAGCCTGACGGGTCTCGGGCCGATCGCAGAGAAGGCCGCCAAGAAGATCGACGAGCTGGCCCGTGGCACCAAGTCGCTGTCGGCGAGCAAAGAGGACTTCAAGGCGTTCGACGAGTCGTTCGCGTCGATGGCCACGTCGGGGCACGCGAGTCTCGCCGCGTCCGAGTTCAAGAAGTTTGAGACGGCGTTGCGGGCGACGGGCATGTCGACGAAGGAGATCACTGCGATCTTCCCTGAGTACACGGCGGCGGTTGCCTCAGTGAAGGCGGAGCAGGAGATCGCCGCGCGGGGGATGGGGTTGTTTGGTGAGCAGGCCTTGTCGGTGCAGGCGAAGCTCAACGCGCAGAAGCAGTCGGCGGACGGGCTCAGGCAGTCCATCCACGCCCTGAATGAGGCGTACCTGATAGCACGCGGCGGGGTGCGCGGCATGGAGGCCGCCATCGACGCAGCGTCGGAGGCGTTCAAGAAAAACGGCAAAACTCTCGACAACAACACGGAGAAAGGCCGCGCGAACAATCAGGCGTTGGACGACCTGGCTGGCGCGACGATGAAAGCCGTGGAGGCGGTACGGGAAAGCGGCGGATCGTGGGAGACCGCCAGCGGCATCTACGCACGTGGCCGCGGGGAACTCATCAAGTCCGCTACCCAGATGGGTCTCACCAAGGAGGCGGCAGCCAGGCTCGCGGACCAGATCCTGAAGACGCCGAACAAGACGGCGTTCCTTCGCGGCAACATGGCGGATCTCCAGGCCAAGCTGACCCACGCCAAGAACCAGCTGTCGCGTGTTCCGGACAGCCGCAGGGCGGAGATCCGCGCGCGGATTGCCCAGCTTGAGGCGGCGATCCGCAAGGCCAAGGGGGAAATCGCGTCCGTCCGGGGCAAGACGGTAGTGATCACCACCGTCCACAGGAGGCTGGAGGAGAGCGCCCAGGGGCCGCTGTTCAAGGCCACCGGCGGCATCATCGGCGCTGCGGGTGGCGGGCCGCGGTCACGGATGACGCTGGTCGGTGAGCAGGGCCCCGAACTGGTCGACCTGGCCCCGGGAAGCACGGTCCGCTCCAATCCCGACACGCGCCGCATGATGGCCGACGCGACCGGCGCTGGCGGCACATCTGTCGTGGAGATCCGCTCGTCCGGATCCCGGGTCGACGACATGCTCCTCGAAATCCTGCGCCGGGCCATCCGAGTCCGCGGCGGAAACGTACAGATCGTTATCGGTGGAAGGACGGTGGGCTGACATGGTCTTTCCCCAGACCCCCCTTGATTCCCGTATCGAAATCCTCGTCAACGGGACATGGACCAACATCACGTCCGACGTGTACTCCCGCGACGGCATCCAGATCAAGCGGGGCAGCTCCAACGAGAGCGCCCAGGTTGAGCCCAGCACCGCGTCTCTGACGCTCAACAACCGCGACGGTGTCTACTCCCCGCGCAATCCAACTGGCACGTACTACGGGCAGATCGGGCGCAATACCCGGGCCCGGATCAGCGTGCCGAACGCGTCAGGTACGTACCTCGATCTCCCCGGCGCCGTGACGGATAGAGCTACGGCACCGGATGCGGCAGCGCTCGGCATCACGGGCGACATCGACATTCGCATCGACATGTCCCTGGACAGCTGGCGGGACGCTCAGCAATTCGCAGGCAAGTACGTTCAGACCGGTGATCAGCGCTCCTGGGTCCTCCAGATGAACGCGAATGGCACCCTCAACCTGGCCTGGACCACGGCTGGCACGTTCGCTTCCCTGCTCGCCGCAACATCCACGCTACCGGTGCCTGTGCCCGGCACGGGCCGTCGCGCCATTCGCGCCACGCTCGATGTCAACAACGGTGCCGCCGGGAAAACGGCGACGTTCTACTACTCCGACACCATCTCCGGATCATGGACGCAGCTGGGTGATCCGGTCACTACCGCAGGAACGACCAGCATCTTCGACAGCACCGCGGCCGTTGAAGTCGGAAACGTTTCCGGGCTGTCCACGCTTTCCATCAGCCCGTTCGGCGCAACGACGGCGACCGTGGGCCGGGTTCACGCCTTTCAGCTCCGGGACGGGATCGGCGGGACAGTCGTCGCGAATCCTGATTTCACGATCCAGGACGCTGGCGACACCTCGTTCGCCGACACGGCATCCTCGCCCAACACGTGGACGATCGCCGGAGCGGCAGCGCTCGACGACCGGGACTACCGCGTCCATGGCGTCATCCCGGCATGGCCCGTCCGCTGGGACACCAGCGGAACCGACGTGTACGTACCTACGGAGATTTCCGGAATCCTGCGCCGCATCGGCCGCGAAACGACTCCATTGCGGTCCACCATGTACCGGGCTCTCGTCACCCTGGTGGACAGCCCGCCGATCGCGTACTGGCCGTGCGAGGACGAATCGGGCGCCACGACTCTTGCCTCCGGACTGCCATCCGGTAGCCCCATGTCCATCCTTGGCACTGCCGAGCTCGCCTCGTCCAGCGTCTTCCCGGGATCGGACAGCCTGCCGAAGATAACTAACAGCATCTGGTCGGCCGACGTCCCCGCCTACGCGGCCTCCAGTGACGGGCAGGTCCGATTCCTGCTATCCATCCCGGCAGCAGGGATGACCAACAACGCGGTCATCTTTCGCTTCTTCACCACCGGCAGCGCCCGACGCTGGGACTTCGTCTACACGACGGCCAGCGGTGGCGGGCTGCAGCTCAAGGTCTACAACAATGAAGGGACGGAGCTCGGCTCCTCGTCTACGGACACCCCGTACAACGGAGAGAACGTTCGTATATCGATCGGGTTCCAGAACAATGGGGCCGATGTCGATTTCGAATGGCGCAGGATGGAGCTCGGCACCACAGTCGAGTTCACGGCGATAGGCTCGGTCGTAGGCGCGAACGCAGGGAACATCACTTCCGTCGTCGTCGACCCTACGGCCAGCGTCGGGGAAACCGTACTCGGGCACATATCGGTACACCCGGAACTTACAGCGCTCGACGACCTCTCCGACGAGCTGAACGCCTACACCGGCGAAACCGCAGGCCGCCGTATCGAGCGGCTGTGCAGCGAAGAGGACATCACGTTCCGCCGGCGCGGTGACCTCGACGACTCCGTAGCCATGGGAGCTCAGCGCCCCAACTCGCTGATCACCCTGTTCAGGGAAGCCGCTGACACGGATGACGGGGTGCTGTACGAACCGCGGCACGTGTTCGGTCTCGGGTACCGTCCGCGCTCTGCGCAGTACAACCAGGAGTACGTGGCCACGTTCGACTACGTCAGCAATGAGCTGTTCGGGTCACTGGCGCCGACCGACGACGATCTCTACACGGGCAACGATGTGACGGCCGCACGGGTCGGCGGGTCGTCGGCTCGCCGCACGCTGGAGTCGGGAGCGCTGTCGGTGCTCGATCCGCCGGACGGTGTCGGCGTGTACGACAAGCAGGTCACCGTGAATGTGCAGTACGACTACATGCTGCCCGACCAGGCCGGGTGGCGCGTCCACTTGGGCACCGTGGATGAGCCCAGGTACCCCGAGATCACCGTGAATCTGGCGAACCCGCGCATCGCGGCCGACGCCACCCTGGCGTCACAGACCCGTGCGTGCGACATTGCCGACAGGTTGGCGGTACAGAACCTCCCGTCATGGCTGCCCCCCGGCGACCTCGACCAGCTGATGCTCGGGTCGACGGAGCTCCTCGGAAACTTCGAGCACCAGATCACCTTCAACTGCGCCCCTGCAGCGCCCTACACAGTCGGCATCGCCGACGACACGGACCTTGGGCGCGCGGATACGGAGGGGGCGGAGCTGGCGGAGGCACTGACCACGACCGAGACCGACATGGATGTGACGACGACCGCCTACCCGCTGTGGACGACGGATGCAGCGCAGTATCCGTTTGATCTGACGGTGGGGGGCGAGGTGGTCACGGCTACCGCGTGCACGTCCTCAGTCCTGGACACGTTCACCCGATCGGTCACCGACGGATGGGGCTCCCCGAATGTGGGCGCGGCCTGGACAAACTCGGGCGGCAGCGCCACGGACTACGACGTCAACGGGACTGTGGGCACACACACGATGACGTCCGTCAGCCTGTCCCGGTGGTCACGGATCCCACAGGTGATCGCAGACTTCGACCTCATCGTCGACGTCGCCTCCAACGACCTGGCGTCAGGGAACAGCCAGTATGTGGGGCTCACTGCCCGCGCCGTCGACATCAACAACCTCTACGTGGCCCGCGCCGAGTTCACCACGGCTGGCGCCGTCATCCTCTCGATCCGGAAGCGGGTGGCCGGCGTAGAGACAGAGCTCGATACGTACACGTCCACTCTCACGCATGTCGTGGATACGTACTACCGCATCCGTTTCCAGGGTGTCGGCTCGCTGCTGCGGGCGCGGGTCTGGGCAGCGACGGGCCTGGAGCAGGAGAACGTCTGGCAGGCAGAGGTGACTGACACCGATCTGGCGGCGGCAGGAAGTCTGGGCGTCCGGTCGATCCTCAACGCGCTCAACACGGACGTGAATCCCGTAATGAAGTACGACAATTTCGCCTCACTGAATCCGCAGACGATCACCGTCACCCGGTCCGTCAACGGCGTCGTCAAGGCCCAGTCAGCTGGTGCGGACGTTCGTCTTCACCGACCCGCCATCGCGGCCCTGTAGGAGGACACATGGCAATAGCAGCCGGTGAGCGGATCACGGCCGCCCGCCTCAATCGTCTTCAGCCTGTCGACTACCACGCTGTGGCGTCGGCTTCACTGACGAGGACCACCGCCACCTATGCGGACATCACGGGCGCGACAGTCACGTTCACGACGACCACAGCGAACGCCAGCTACAGGGTGATCGCGGTCTTCGACTGCGCCGTCGGCACGTCCAGCGCGACGACTGACATGAACGGCCGGATCGACGTCGACGGCGTTGCCGGAACGGGCCTGGCCAAGCATCAGATGGACAACCTTGACCGCGACTCGGTCACGCTGACCGAGAAGGGGACGCTGGCGTCCGCCGGTAGTCACACGATCAAACTTCAGGGGGCTCTGTCAGCCGCCGCCGGATCAGGCACCTTCCAGACGACCACGAACATCCTGGTCATCATCACCGAAGTGGCCTGAGGGGGGCTCCGATGTCCACACCCCTGTCCGCTGACCAGCTCGTGAAGGCTCTCCGCGACGAGGGTCTGACCGTGGTGGAAATCGCCGGATGGCGTACCCACAACCGCAACCACAAGGGGCCGTTCGGTCCGGTGCACGGCGTGATGATCCACCACACCGTCACGTCGGGCACCAGCAACTCCGTGGCCCTCTGCTACAACGGCCACTCTGATCTACCCGGACCGCTGTGCCACGGCGTCATCGACAAGCAGGGCCGCGTCCACCTCGTCGGCAACGGGCGCGCCAACCATGCCGGTTCCGGGGACGGCGACGTACTCACTGCCGTCGTCAACGAGCTGCCGCTGCCCGCCGACAATCAGGCGGACACCGACGGCAACCGGTACTTCTACGGCTTCGAGTGCATCAACCTCGGTGACGGCAAAGACCCTTGGCCCGAGGTGCAGCTCCTAGCGATCGAGAAGGCGGCGGCTGCGATCTGCCGGGCACACGAATGGTCCGAGCGCAGCGTGATCGGACACCTCGAATGGCAGCCGGGGAAGATCGACCCGCGCGGCTTCACCATGCAGTCGATGCGCGCCCGGGTCGCCGACCGCCTCCAAACCAGCACGACTCCACTCCCGCAGGAGGACGACATGGCCCTGACCGCCGAAGAGCACCGCTGGCTCGCCGAGCTCCGCAAGTTCGCCCTGGACTACCACGGCAAGCTCGCAGACGGCACCGACGACCCTCGCGATGTGTACGACTACATCCGCGGCACGGCCCGCGACAGCGCCGCACTCAAGGCGCAGGTCTCCGCCCTGACCGCGGCGAACAAGACGCTCGTCGACACGGTCGCGCGGCTCGCCGCCGATGTCGGCGACCTCGACCCGACCACCATCGTCCGCGAGCTGACCGCCGCCCTCGAGTCCGTCGAGCTCCGCCTCGAGATACCCGACACCACCCCGACCTCCTGACCCATCCGCGGTCAGGTCATCAAGAAACGGACAACCCCAATGAAGATCTTCGGTCGTGAGCCGGTGTACATCACCGGATTCGTCGTGGTGTTCCTGCAGCTGCTGGCGGCTTTCGGTGTGAAGGTCGACGCGGAGCGGCAGACGCTCATCGTCGCCGCCCTGTCGGCCGGGTTCGCCGTCGTCACCGCAGTGGTTCTGAAGAACGGTGCGGTCGGCGCCACAATCCTCCAGCTCTCGCAGGCAGCGCTCGCTCTGTTCGTCGGCTACGGCCTCGACTGGTCGGCCACCAAGCAGGGCGCCGTCCTCGCCATGGTCGCGGCAGGCGTGGCGATCTGGACGCGGGAGAAGGTCCAGCCCCCGGTGCCGCAGCTGCCGGTGGAGACCCGCTCCCCGCTCGACAAGGCGTCCGCGCCCCGAGGCGTGTAGGTGCCGCGCCGTATCGTGCGGCGGCTGGGTCGTCAGCTCGGCCGCCGCGGGACGATCCTGTCCTGCTACGGCGTTGTGTGGCTGCTCATCGGCTGGGGCCAGCTGGTGCAGCCCCAGCCGGATCAGCGCGGCCTGTCGCTACTGCTGTCGTGGGCGCCGCTGCACGTGTGGGCGTGGTGCTGGATTGCTGCTGGTCTGATTGCTCTTGTGTGCGCATGGCTACCGCCGGGCCGTGACGCTGCCGGGTTCGTCTCCCTGGTGCTGATCGTGGTGCCGTGGATGGCGAGCTATCTCGCCTCCTGGATCCTCGGGGTCTATCCCCGGGGCTGGGCGGCGGCAGCTGTATGGACGGCCATCACCGTCCCGATCATGGTGGTGCTGGGGTGGCCCGAGCCTCCCCGCCGGAAAGAAGCAGGGCCTCCCTATGAATCCTGAGACCTTGGCGTCGATCGTGGTGTCGACCCTCACTGTGGGCGCGGGCGTGTACGCGACCCGGTCCGCGCGCAGGACACCCCGCCAGGACAAGAGGGACGATCTCGCGCTCGCCACGGACCTCCTTGAGAAGGATGTGGCGCGGCTGGAGAAGCGCGTCGAGAAGGGCGAGGTGGAGGTGGAGAAGTTTCGGGAGCGCATCTCCGACTTGGAGGAGGCGAACAACTGGCTCCGCGGGCGGCTGCGGGATCTCGTCGGCGCCTTCCGGATCCGCGGCGATGAGCCGCCGGCACAGCGGCCCATGTCGGAGCGTGCGGCCCGCGTTTTGAACGGCATCGAACTGTGAGAACTGGAGTGCGATAGTCGGCGTGTCGTCCGCGCACGAACGGTCACTGTTCCGTCACGCCGGTTCCCCGTGGCGTCTGTGGGCCGGATGATGCGTCCCAACATCCGCACGTCCTTGGGGGGACCATGCGCGCCCGTACCGTCATCACCGCTTTGCTCCTAGCCGCCGCGGCTACGGCCGGCTGCTCGAACGCTGGGGACGCGAAGCCGACGAAAACAGTCACGTCGACCCCTGCGTCCCCAGCTGCGGCGGCGACCGCTGCCACCGGCGACCTCGCACCGATCTGGACACCGAAGCTCGACGCTGCCGCCGGCCCCAATGCTGAGGCAACCGGCGCCTGTCAGACGCCGAGCAGCAGCGAATGCGCCCGATACATCAAGGAGATCATGGTCGTCGTCGACGGCGTCGATGCCGCGATCAACAAGACTGGCAAGCGATATCCGCAGTCGACAGCGCAGATCGTGAAGATGCGGGACGCCCAGAAGGTGTACACCGACGAGGGCTGCGAGGGCGATCCGGCAGCAGACGACCCCAACTCCCGGTGCCACGCAATCATGACGATCACTGTCGGGCCCGCCACACTAGGCATGACGCTCATGACCGACGACCTCACTTCCTGATACCTGAGAGCGGCACGACTAAGCCCCCATCGCTTCGGCGGTGGGGGCTTCTTGCTGTCTGCGGGGTCTAGCCCCCAGGCGCTCCAAGGTGTGGGTGCGGCCATCGGGAGGCCCGAAGGCTTCAACCCTCGAGGGGCAGTGCGAACTGCCGATGGCCGCGCGATCACCGTAAGCGGAACACGCCCTCTTGTCAGCCCTCGTGCAATCGAACTCGATCGCGACGTCTAACTCCCGCCCCGTCGTCAGCGCCGCGTGCCACACTGAGTCCGCTGTCCCCGTCGCCTTGCGCCCCGTCTCTGCCCCCGTGGAGGCGGGGCGCTCGCGCTGTCAGCGGCCGGGGTAGTCCAGATCCTCATGCGCTTCGGGGAGGGCCCGATGCCCCTCGGACCAGGCGTTCACCCAGCCGCAGAGGGGGCAGGCGTACCGGCCGTCGATGCCGTGGACTTCGGTGCCGCACTTCTTGCAGTCGGTGCGCGTGATCTCGGTGCCGGTGAGTGTCGCCTCCGGGGCCGTCTCAGGCCGTGTCGTCATGCCCGGACCTTATCGTCGCCGTGGTGGCCGGGGTGATGCCGCTGGACCATCCGCAGTTCCCGCAGCTCCAGCCGCCGCCTGGGCCCTGCGCGGTTGCTGCTCCGCAGCTTGGACAGTTCACGTTGACCTCCCTCGGGGGACTGAGGACGTCGTACCCGCTTGCAGATCCTGCACACGCCCTTGACGCCCGCCCTGTTGTCAGCGCCCGCCCGTACCATGGGCTCCAGCCACATTCGCGCCTCTGGCTGCGGCGCGCTTCTCGATCCCGCCCGTCGGCCCCACGGGGACAGCAACGACGGGCGGGACGGAACGTTGGAGGACACGTGGAACTCGCCGACTTCCTCAAGGCGCGGCTCGACGACCTCAAGGCTGCGCTCCTCCAGTACCGCGACGGCCACGACGGGCCATGCGTCAACTTCGAGGGCCAGGACCCGGCGCACTACAGCGAGTACGACTCCTGCGCCCTGCACCTGAAGGCGGCCGAGGCGAGCCCATACCGGGACGTTGCGTTCGGGCTCGCCGAGGTCGAAGCCAAGCGGCAGATCATCCGGTGGCACTACCGGAGACCCGGCCCGAAGTGGGACACACCAGAAGCGAAGGGCTTCGAGTGCGCCACCTGCGACCAGCAGTTCCCGTGTACGACGCTGCGCTTGCTCGCCCTGCCCTACGCCAACCATGAGGCGTACCAGCCGGAGTGGAAGCCCTAAGCCGCGAGCTGCTGCTCGGCCCGTACCGCCTCAGCCCACTCGACGAGCAGCCGCTGATACCGCTCCGGGTCTGTCGGCTCGACCGCACCCGGCGGGAACAGTGCGCGTATCTCCGCGTTCACGTCGGCAGCGGGGCGCACGGGGCCACGGTCGGCAGGAGTCGGGGACATGCCGCCATCTTAGTGGCGGGCACTGTCAGTTGGGCTCGGCGTTCCGTGCTCGCGGCGCTTCTTCTTGACCCAGTCGTGCATTGCTTCGACGAGCGCGTCGGAGGGGCTGCGTTCCTCTGCTGCTGCCAGCTCTTCGAACTCGTCGCGGAGTGGCTTGGGTGGGCGGAAGCCCATGACCTTGGTCTCCCCGGTGGCTGGTCGCCCCATCGTTCCCCCTCGGTTTGTGTTTAACAGAATCTAGCATCCACCTGGCGTGACGGGTTGACAAGAGTCACGGCCTGAGTCATTCTTGTTAAACAGAAACAAGCGGCAAGCAGGGGAGACGAAAATGACCAAGGGCCAGCAGTTCGCGAAGCGGATGAGGAACAACCTCGGCATCGGCACCCGCACCCGCCGCATGCGCCTCGGCCGCGACCTGCACGCGGAGATCCTGGAGTGCATCACCAACAACGCCTGGTACCCCGGCTACTACACCGGTGACCGTGCCGAGCTCTTCAGCCTCGCCTACGGCCCTTGGATGGCCTACGACAAGCACATCGCCGGACACCGCACAGACGGCAACCTCACCGCCCACATCAACGGCCTGTCGCCCTGGCAGTTCTGCGCGCTGCTCGGCCAGATGATCGACGCCGACATCACCAACGCCGGACAGGGCGAACGGTTCTTCGCCGACATGGCCCGCAGCCTCCACGCCCAGGCCGCCTGACCGCCCCCAGCCCCGCCTTGTGCGGGGCTTCGACCGAACCACACCAGCCCGCAAAGGAGAAGGGCGTGCTGAAGTGCGCGAAACAGCTCGAACTCCCCGTCCACGACACTCCCACCCGGAAGCACGGCAGCGAACGCCCGCACGCGTCCGGCCCCACTCAGCAGGGGCCTAACCGGTCCGTGGCGCAGCCCGAAGACCGCGCCCTGCGCAGGATTGCGGCGGCCCGGATACGGGCGGCTGCTCTTCACCGAGAAGAGCGGGCGAAGCTGACGCCCGAGCAGATCGCCGATCGCATGACCTCACTGGCGGACGCCCGAATCGCTCTCTGTGTGGCGCAGGGGAATGCACTCGATGACATCGACTCCGCCAGCGGATACAGCCTGAGCCGTGAGTCCTACGAGCGCGTGCGTCAGTCGTGGCGTAACCAGGCCAAGCAGCCCGGCTGGAGCGAGTACCTCCGACCGGACCTGGAGAAGGCCATTGCCTACTGGTCCGAGCGCCGTCCGGAGTTCACCGAAGGCGACGACTGGCTGAGCGACCTGATCCAGTAGCAATCAAGCCCCGCCTCGTGCGGGGCTTCGGCATGTCAGCGGTCGGCGACGAACGTGCCGAGCCCGACCTCACTGCGCACCAGGCCCTCGGCCTTCAGGTGGGCCATGACCTTCTGTGCCGTGGACGCCGCCACCTGGAACTCGGTCGACAGCTCGACCACCGACGGCACGCGGCTGCCGGCAGGGTAGGTGCCGTCGTCGATCCGGGCCACGATCACCTCGGCGATCTGCCTCCATACGGCCCGCGTCCGGTCAAGATCACTCATGCGGTTGACGCTAGGCAACTGCACTACACCGCGCGACCGCAGTACAGTGCGGTATACCTCGGTACACCGA
The DNA here is from genome assembly GCF_044389785.1 of Streptomyces sp. NPDC019443. Taxonomy (NCBI): domain Bacteria; kingdom Bacillati; phylum Actinomycetota; class Actinomycetes; order Kitasatosporales; family Streptomycetaceae; genus Streptomyces; species Streptomyces sp. NPDC019443. The sequence goes on along the minus strand of NZ_JBIRYJ010000006.1, from coordinate 437,280 downwards.
GCGCAAAGAACCTCCGAGCCCGCGCGAACGGACCCGGAGGTGAAGCCGACTGAGTGGAGTCGACATGGCAGATTCTAGAGACAGCGCCGCAGCAGGCACAGGGACCAGCCGACGGGACTGCGCCTACTGCCCCATGTCAGGCGCCGACGTATGCGTGGGAGTCATCCCCTCCGCCTCCGGCTCGGGCCACTCCGTATACGCCCACCAAGCGTGCGCCGACGCTCGTGGCCTGCGCGCCATCGACGAGCAGACAGGGCAGCCGTCATGACCGCGCAGCCGTACACCACCCGGGGCCGCGTCGTCATCCCCTGCTACTGCTGGATCCGGAAGCCCGGCACCGAGACCAGGTGCACCCTCGAGCCCGGCCACGACGGGCCGCACTACTTCCACATCGGATTCACCGAGTGGCCCAACCGCGGGCCCGAACCCCAGTAGCGCCCGCCCGCTGCCGACGGCGGTGACACAGGCGGCGGGCGGGTTCATGTCAGGTGTGACGGCTGTGACATTACTGTTGCGTAGCGCCAGGGTTCGATGGTCAACTCTCCGGGGACCTGACTCCCAGGTCAGCAGCCGTCTATCCGAGGAGATCCGTCACGTGGACATCGAGAGCGCGGGCGATGAGGAGCAGCTCGGCAAAGCCGGGCGCGGACACGGCGTTCTCGTACCGCTGGATGGTGCGCCGATCGAGGCCGGTGAGCTCGGCAAGGTCGTCCTGTGAGTAGCCCCTATCGCGGCGGAGTGTGGCGATCCTGTGGCCGAGCGTTACGCAGGCAGTGAGGATCCAGGCGGGTAGTGGGGTACGGCGGCGAGGCACTCGACAAACCGTCTTGGTCTGTCGATCATGAGTCAGTACCAAAGTTGTCGCTTCCCGGTGCTCCGCCGGGGTAGTGATGCACCTCCCGTCACTCATACGGTTCAGCCCTACGGCCAGCTGGCATATGCCGCAGGGCCGCAGGTACGGTACAGAAATCGAATGCGTGTTCACTCGAACGAGTGAGTGACCCCTGGTGGACACGCTCGTTGGACATGTAGAAGAACCGTTCCCCCAAGAACGTGCCGGGGGTGCGGGTGTACTGGCCCTACAGCCAGCGCCCCTCGGCACAAGGCGACCCCCCTCCGTAGAACTGAGGGGGGTCGCCGCTATATACGCGCCCTGCCTGCGCTTTCCCTCATGATCCGTTGGGGGATTTTTAGGGGACGGCGCCGCGTACTAGGACTGTAGCCAGACTGTGTGAGGCGGTAGTGAGACTGCATAAAGAACGCAGAAGCCCAGGTCGAGCAATGCTCTGACCTGGGCCTTTACTGACCGGGTCACTGGTCAGCGCGGTGGGCGCGGACGGTTTCGAACCGCCGACATCTGCTTTGTAAGAGCAGCGCTCTACCCCTGAGCTACGCACCCGTGGATGAGGGAACAGCGTACATGGCGCAGGGGGCCGCCCTGCAAACCTGTTCCCCTCGTCTCGTCGCCCCCCTCCTTCCGGGTACGGGGGCTACCCCCACCCCCGAGACGGTGGTCGCCCGGATCGTTCCCCCACCTGCGAACTCCTACCTTGGGGGCACATCGGCAGAACTGCTCCGCCGAACTACCTGGGGGAACGATCACCGTGGCCGCACTCCGCACCCGCACCCGCCGTATTCGCACTCGCTCGCTCGTCGCCGCCACCGGCGTCGCCCTTGCCGCGGGCGCCCTCACCGGGTGTGGCAGTGCCGATGCCGGAGACGCCCCCGTCCAGAGCAGGTCGTTCCCCCTCGCCGGGAAGGCCCTCACCATCGACTCCGACGACTCCGCCATCGAGCTCGTGACCGCCGACGTCAACGAGGTGCAGGTGACCCGGCAGGTCGACGGGTGGGTGTTCATGGGGAACGGGCCCGAGGCCACCTGGAAGATGAAGGACGGGACGCTGACCCTGCGGGTGAAGTGTGATGCCGTGGCCAGCGACTGCGAGGCGCGGCACACCGTCAAGGTGCCGCGCGGGGTTGCCGTGACCGTGGAGGACGACAACGGGAGCGTCACCGCCAGTGGGTTCGACACCGCGCTGAAGATCCGCTCCGACAATGGCGGGGTGACCGTGCGGGACTCCAGCGGGCCGCTCCGGGTCGACAGCGACAACGGGGCCGTCGTCACCGAGCGCGTCAGCTCCAAGACCGTGAGCGTCCGGTCGGACAACGGGTCCGTGCGGCTCGGGCTCGTCGCCGTGCCCGATCGGGTGGAGACCGTCAGTGACAACGGCGGGATCACCATCGAGCTGCCGGGCGCGGGGGCTCCGTACGCCGTGACGGCCAAGAGCGACAACGGCGGAGTGGACATCGGCGTGCCGACCGACGACAACAGCTCTCACGTCGTCAGGGCCCGCAGTGACAACGGCAAAGTCACTGTGCGAAGCGCGAACTAACAGGCCCGTGTGTTCGTCATTACCTGGTGGGAGAATGAACCGGGCAGGGCGAGACGGCACGGGAGAGGGATGTGACGGCGACACACGCGCGGCCTCATGCAAGAGGGCAGGCGAGTGCCGTCCGGGATGTCCTCGCGCTGATGCTGCTGCCTGTGCCGTTGATCGTCGCTGCGCTGCCGGGCGCGTTCGCCGGCGGGGGGACTCGGCGCTGGTTCGGCGGGCGCGGGGAGAGCCAGCGGGCCGATGCGCAGGCCGCGAAGGACGCCGCCGCCGCTGCCTTCTACGAGCTGGACACCGCCCAGCGCGATCTGCGGATCTCGATCGAGACGATCTCGGCGGTGGACAGTTCGCCGGGGGCGCGCCGGGCCGTGGAGGACTTCGCCGCGCTGGGGCGGCGGATCGACGAGGTGAGCCATCGGTACATCACCGCCGTCGACGCGCACGACCTCGACCGGGACGGCCTCGAAGCCTCCGTCGCCGCGCACGCGCGGGGTGAGCTCACCAGCGCCAAGGACGAGCTTGTACGGGTCAAGGGGGACCTCGACCGGTTTGCGCAGGGGCTCGGGCCGCTGCTCGACAAGGCGGAGACTCAGCTCGCCCGGCTCGCTCCCGCCGTGGAGCGGGCGAGACAGGCTCTCCTTTCCGCGAGCAATGCTCTCGATTCGGCGCGGGGCTCCGGTTTGCGAGCGGACGATCTCGCGGCTCGCCTCGCCGCCCTCGCCCCCGAGCTGACCCTGCTCAATCAGGGCGCCGGGCGGCACGGCGTGGCCGAGACCCTCCAGCGCGCCGACCGCGTGCTGCGCGATGCCGAAGCCGTACGGGCCGAGGCCGAGCGGCTGCCCGAGCGCGCCGCCGAGACCGACAGGCGCCTGGTGTCCCTCCGTACACGCGCGGAAGCCCTCACCAACCGCGCCGGATCCGTCGAGCCCGTCCTGAGCGAGCTGCGGCGGCGCTTCTCCGCCGCCTGCTGGCAGGATCTCCAGCCGGTGCCCGAGCAGGCGGCGATCAGCGTCCGCCAGGCCGAGGAGAAGCTCCGGGAGGCGGCCAAGGCACGCGACGAGCAGCGGTGGGCGGAGGCGACGGCCCTGCTCAGTACGGTGCGGGCGCTGCTGAACACCACCGATGAGGCGGTCTCCGCGGCCGGCGACCGGCTGCGGCGGCTCAATGCCGTGGCCAAGGATCCGCAGCAGGAGATCGACCGGACCCGGTTCGCCATCCGCGACGCGCAGCGCCTCGCCATGGCCGGGCGCAACACCCCGGATCCGCGTCATGCGCGGCCGCTGGACGACTCAGTGGCCCGGCTGGAGCGGGCCGTCGCCGGGCTCGAGGGCCGGCACCCCGACTACTGGCACTTCCTGATGGAGACCGAGGCTGTACGGCGCGCGGTCGCGCGCGTGGTCGAGCAGATCCGCGAGGAGCGCGGCGCGGGCGGCACCGCCGGCGCCTGAGATCCAGCGCCGCCCGACACCCTGCTCCCGGGACACTCGGCCCTCCGCGGGGGCCTGAGGCTTCCCGCCGCCGGGCACCCCGGCACGCGGCCCCCGCGCGGCGGGGTGCCCGGCCATCCCGGACGCCCTCCCTGGTTGTCCGGCCGCGCCCTCGGGCGGATCCTTGGGGGTACGAGTACGTACAAAGGGAGCCCAGACATGGCAACACACGTACCGCACCCCGAAACCACCCGCCGCATCAGGCTCGACGAACATCTCCCCGTCGACCATCGCCTCAGCCAGGTCTACCGCGTGGGCGCAGGTCTGATGGGTCTTGTGCTGCTCGCCTTCGGCATTCTGGGACTGATCGACAAGATCGGCTTCTTCGACACCAGCGGTGACACCGTCGCGGGGCTCAACACCAACGGCGCACTGAGCGTCCTCTCCATCTGCGTAGGGGCGCTGCTCTTCGCCGGGATGATCATCGGCGGCAACTTCGCCTCGACCGTGAACATGATCCTCGGCGTCGCCTTCATCCTCAGCGGCTTCCTCAATCTCGCCCTGCTGGAGACCGACTACAACTTCCTCGCCTTCCACATCCAGAACGTGCTGTTCAGCTTTGTGGTGGGCGTGATGCTGATGTTCTTCGGGATGTACGGGAGGGTCAGCGCGACGCTGCCGCACGACAACCCGTACTGGAAGGCCCGCCACCCCGACCAGGCGGACCAGGAGCAGCGCGCCCAGCGGCGCGAACGGGGTGAGGTGCTACGAAAGGGAGCAGGCGAGTAGAGGCCGGCACGAGCAACACCGGCTACGCCGCCTACGCGGGCCGCGGGGTGCACGGGGCCGCCGTGGAGGCTCTCGCCCGTCGGATCTTCGACGGCACCTACGCCGAGGGCGACCCGATCGATCTGCCGCAGCTGACTGCCGAGCTGGACGTCAGCCAGGCCGTGCTGCGCGAAGCGATCAAGGTGCTGACGACGAAGGGCCTTATCGACGCCCGCCGGCGGCGCGGCACGTTCGTACGGCCATGGGACGACTGGAACCTCCTGGACACCGACGTACTGCGCTGGACGCTTGCCGCCGGTGCGTCGGCCGACTTCTTCGCGGACATGCTGGAGCTGCGCCGCTCCATCGAACCGGCCGCCGCCTCCCTCGCCGCCGAGCACCGCAGCGAACAGGACCTCGCCGCGCTCGACGCGGCGCTCGACGCGATGCGGGCGGCCGGGGACGATCCGGTGCTCGGCGTGCGCTCGGACGCGTCGTTCCACACCGCCCTGCTGGCCGCCTCACGCAACCGGTTCTTCGCGCAGATGCGCCGGGTGATCATCCCGGTGCTCATCGAGCGCGACCGGCGCGTGCACCTGGCGGGGACGCCGGAGGATCCGGTCGGCGTGCACGCGGCGGTCGTGGAGCGGGTACGGGAAGGGGACGTGGACGGCGCGTACATGGCCACGCTCGAACTGCTCGACCTCGCGATGCGCGAGCACCCGTAGCGCGACCACCTGCAAAGCGCCGCCGGTAGAGCGCCACCCGCCAACCGCCGCGCTGCCGATAACCTGAGGCCATGCCTCGTTACGAATACCGCTGCCGCAGCTGCGGCGACACCTTCGAAGTGAACCGGCCGATGGCCCAGTCCTCCGACCCGGCGAGCTGCCCGGCCGGCCACGAGGACACCGTCAAGCTGCTCTCGGCCGTCGCCGTCGGCGGTACGAAGTCCGCGCCCGCGCCCGGCGCAGGAAGCGGCGGCGGTGGCGGTGGCGGGGGTTGCTGCGGCGGCGGCTGCTGCGGCTGAGGCGGCTTCGCCCCGCCGCCCCTACCGCCCGGCGGCAAGGCTGAACCGGCGCAGGATCTCCTCGCCCGCAACGACACCCGTCTCGCCGAGCACCTCGACGTTCGGGGCGATCCAGCCGCTGTCGGCGAGCTCTCCGTGGCCCGGCCGCCAGGCGTGGTCCGCGGCGAGCAGCAGATCGGCGTCGAGGAGGGAGTCCCCGGCGGCAAGGATCTGTGCGGCATCCGTGCGGCGGGCGATTTCGCGGACCGCCGCGCTCTTGGTGAGCGGCTGGGGCACGGCGTAGATCTTGCGGCCCTGGAGCGAGACGGTCCAGCCGCGGCCTTCCGCCCACTCGGCGAGCTCCTTGACCCAGCCCTCTGGCAGCAGGCTGCGCTCGACGACGAGATACGCGAAGAGGCCTTCGGCGATCCGCTCCTTGAGCAACCAGGCGGGGTCGGCGGCCGCGAGGAGGTGGTCGCGTACCTCGGCCAGCGAGGCGCACTCGTCGGCGAGGCGGGCGGCGACCTGCCGCTGCCATTCGGGGTCGGACACTCCGTCGACGAGGAGGTGCCCGCCGTTGGCGCAGATCGCGAACTCGGGGGCGGGGCCCGGGAGATGGATGCGGTGGTACTGCTCGCGGGTGCGGGTGGTGGTCGGTACGAAGACGGTGTCGGCGGCGAGCTGGGTCAGCAGCCCGGCCGCGGTCTCCGTGAGATACGACAGCGGCTTGTGTTCGTACACCTCGACGCAGAGCAGGCGGGGTGCGTCCGCGTCCGGCATGGGGAGCTGGAGGGCGGGGGCGGAGTAGATGAGGGTGCGGTCGAGGTCGCTGGCGACGAGCGTCTTCCTCTGCGCTGCGGTGCTCACAGGGCCGACACCGCCTTGCCGTCCGCGCCGGTCGCGCCGCGGGTGTACTGGGGGTGGATCAACCCGACGCAGGTGTACGGAAGTCCGTCGACCTCCTCGACCGGTACGCCGCGCTGCTCGGCCAGCAGCCGTACATGGTCCAGGTCGGCCCCCGCACCGCGCTTGGCGAGGATCTTCCAGGGGACGCGGCGCAGCAGTACGCGCGTCGTCTCGCCGACGCCCGGCTTGACCAGGTTCACATCGTGGATGCCGTACTCCTCGCTGATCCGCTCCACGGCGGCCCAGCCTTCCCAGGTGGGCGCGCGGTCCGCCGACAGAAGCTCCTTGACGTCGGCGTCGACGGCGGCCCCGACCTCGTCGAAGCGAGCGGCGACGGTGTCCAGGAAGTGTTCCGAGACATCACTGCCGGCGAGCTCGCGGTAGAACTTCGCGCCGTGGAAATCGTTCGGGCCGACCAGGTCGGCGCGGAGCACCGTACGCGATATCAGGCCGGAGACCGTGGAGTTGAGGCAGGCGGAGGGGATGAGGAAGTCCTCGCGGGTGCCGTAGGTGCGGACACAGCCGCCTGGGTCGGCCAGGACGGCGATCTCGGGGTTGAAGCCCTCGAACTCGGCGAGCGCGTCGGCCAGTTCGCGGGTGATCGCACCCTTGCCGGTCCAGCCGTCGACGAACACGACGTCGGCCGGGTCGTGGTGCTGCTGGAGCCAGCGCAGGGCGTTGGTGTCGATGCCGCGGCCACGGACGATGGACACGGCGTAGTGCGGCAGGTCCAGGCCGTGCCGGTGCTGGGCCCAGCGGCGCATCAGCACGCCGATGGGGGTGCCGGCGCGGGCCAGCGATACGAGTACTGGACGCGGCTCGTGGGGGTCCCTGCCAGGCCGAAGGCGCTGGGGGAGCTCGGCGATGACGGTCTCGGTGACGGTTCCGACGGCGCGGGCGATACGGGCCGCGGAGGTCTCCAGCGCGGCCTTGAACAGCGCCTGGTACTGGGCGCTGGGCTGGTACTCGACCGGCAGCGACTCGGCGTAGTGCGCGCCGCTCTGTATGGCCTCCTCGCGCTCCTCCGTCGGGGCCTCCAGCTCGGTCTCGGACAGATCCTGGAGCAGCCAGCCGACCTCGTCCGCCGCGTAGGAGGAGAACTCGGGGCCACGGAGGGGCTCGGGCAGCATGGCAGCTCTTTCGGATACGTATTCGGGCACGTAGCTGGGGACATAGCTCGGCACGACGGCCAGCACGACGTGCGGGGTGTGCGCGGCAAGCTGGGCCAGCAGGCCGTCGGGGGCGTGCAGTTGAGGGGTGTCGGCGGCCGAGTCGACGACGGCTACGACGGCGTCGAAGCCGGCGCCGGCGACGTTGTAGGCGTACCGCTCGCCGGGGCCGTCGGCGGGGTTGTCGTGGGCCGGGAAGACGAGGCGGCTGCGTATGGCATAGCCGGGGTCGTCGACGGCGAGGACGGGCGAGCGGGTGGTGGTGGAGTACCGCACATCGGCGTCGATGACCTGCTCAAGAGCGGTCCCGAGCCGGAGAGGCGCGTACATCAGCTCCTCGAACCCGAGCACGAGGACGCGACGCGAGCGGCTTGTGGCCGCGTCGCCCAGCGCGTCGGCGATGCGCGCGGCCATGCCCGGCAGGGCGGGCTCCAGCTGCTCCCGGTGCCGGGGCGTAAACCCATGCCGTCCCCCGTCGGGCACCCCACGGGGCCACCCGAGCTCGACACGCTCGGCGCGGCGGGGGGTGGCTTGCGCGGCGGCCTGTCCCGCGGCGCCCGGCGGCGGACCCGCCGCCCCGCCGACCGCCTCATGCTCCGCCACCAGCGCCTGGCCCTTCTCCAGCACGCCCTCCGGGAGCCGTAGCGTGCCCGACGCGAGTGCCACCAGGTCCACCCGCGCGCCCAGTTCCCGCGCGAGGACCGACAGACGGTCGCGGTCGTCGTCCGAGCGCATGTCGACCAGGGCCACGATCACGTACCGGTCGCGCGGGTACCGCTCGTGCAGGTCGCGGATCGTGTTGAGCACGGTGTTCCCCGTCGAGAACTCGTCGTCCACCAGCACCAGCGGGCCGTCCCCCGCCAGCAGCCGCGGGTCCTCCGGCAGCAGCAGGTGCGACGTCGCGTGCGAGTGGGACTCCTCGAAGCCGCCGGCCCGTTCCACGCCCTCGACCGGGCGGCGTGTGGAGTGCAGATACGGTGCGAGGCCCAAACCGTCCGCCACCGAGTGGCCAAGGCCCGTCGCCGTCTCTGCGTAGCCCAGGACCACCGCGCGTGACGCCGCCTCGGGGCCGAGCAGCTCCCGCACGCGCTCACCGAGCCCGTACCCCGCGCCGTACACCACCGCCGGTGACTGCGGCACATGCTTGCCCAGCACGTTCGACACGAGCAGATGCGCGCGCTTGGGATTCCGGCGCAGAGCAAGCCCCAGCAGGCCGCTCAGCGTCTCGTCTCCCACGAGCCCGACGCCGAGCCGCTCAGCGACCCACGTTCCCGTCCACACCACGGTGTCTGTCTCTCTCCTCGTCATTCAGCCGAGATTCCGGCCGTGAGCAGCTCCACGAAGCCGACCTCCTCCTTGGCCACCCCGAAGACCTCCGCACGCATCAGCGTGCGCTCGGCCCAGGCCCGGTGCGGCTTCACTTCGTTCATTTTGTTCGTGTACGCGGAACGCATCACGCCTCCGCCGCCCCGCTCCGGCCGCAGGATGTCCTGCGCGTCGCTGAACTCCTCGTGACTGACGACTGACAGTGCGTGCACGGGCAGCACATGCGAGGGGTGGATGCAGGTCTTGCCCTGCAGCCCGTTCGCCCGGTCCAGCCCGATCTCGCGGAGCAGGCCGTCCAGGTCGTGCTCGATGAGTGCGGTGCGCAGCTCCTCCGCGCGGCCCTCCATGAAGGGGCTTCGGCGCAGCTGGGGCTTGAACATGCGCTCCTGGAGCCGGAAGTACTCCCAGACAGGGCCGGTCACCGTGTAGCCGGTGCCGTCGGCCCGTCCCAGGACGTTCACCACGTCGGCGATGACCGCGGCGACGATCTGGACGTCGTACGCGGTCATGTCGGGCGACCGGCGCAGCCCGTACGCCGAGCAGAAGTCCGTGACGCCGAGTCGCAGCGCCAGCACCCGCTCGCGGTACTTGTTCAGCGTGCGGGCGATCCCCGCGAGGGTCTCCGTCCTCGTTTCCAGGTGGAGCAGCTCCGGAGATTCCAGCACGGGCATCGCGAAGAGCCGCTGACCGCTCGCCGATTCCGCGGAAGTGAGGGCCTCCAGAAACGGAACACCCCGCTCCTCCGTGAACTTCGGTAGTACGAATCCGGACAGTCTCCGGACCGAGGGGCCGAGCCGGTCCACCAGGCTCTGAATCTGCCCGGGCTCACGGACCCGGATGAAGAGCAGAGGGAGCTCCACGCCGCGGGAATCGAGGTCGGCAAACTGCCGGACCAGGTTGTCCTCTGCGGCCGCGACATCCGCGTCGTCAATGGAATCCTCCAGGCAGAGGACCATGGAGACGACTCCGCGGCCCACCTGCTTGAGCGCGTCGTCAGCGAGCTTCGGCCGGGTGGCCGGGCTGTAGAGGGTGGCGCCGAGCGCGGTGGCGAGCATGCGGGCAGGAGACGCGGCAGTGAATTCGCACGGCTCCCGGTGGAACAAGCTGTCGCGGACAGCACACGAAAGATGCCCGAAGTGACGCATTTGTTTCCCCCGTACTGCCTTGGCGGCCCGATTGACGTGGCCGGTAATAGTACGTACGACTCTGTGTCAAGAGTTCCCCAAGCCCATGAATTCCAGGTAACCCGCTTGCACCATGCCCATGTCCCGGCGGGAGGACAAGGGCCCCCGCGTTGTCCGCACGGCCACTGGGAAGGCAGGATGACGCTCATGACGCACGCGATGCTGAAGGGCTCGAACGTCCCTCTCGATGCCACGGCCGTACGGGCCGTGCTGCGCTGGACCCCGGGCGCCGGGGTCCCCGATGTGGACGCCTCCGCCCTGTTGCTCGGCCCCGACGGCCGCGTGCGCTCGGACGAGGACTTCGTCTTCTACAACCAGCCGCGCCACCCGTCGGGCCTGGTGCGGCGGCTGCCCAAGAAGCGTGTCGCCGAGCATCTGACGGACACGGTCGAGGCGGATCTCTCCTCACTCGACGCGTCGGTCGATCAGGTGGTGCTCGCCGCGTCCTCGGACGGCGACACCTTCCAGCATGTACGGGATCTGCGGATATTGCTCTACGACGCGGCCCTGGCCGACAGCGAGCCGCTGACCGTCTTCGATGTGAAGCCGGAGACGGGCGAGGAGACGGCGATCATCTGCGGTGAGCTGTACCGGCGCGGGGAAGGCTGGAAGTTCCGCGCGGTGGGGCAGGGCTATCCGACCGGTCTGGTGGGTCTGGCCACGGAGTTCGGCATCTCGGTGGACGAGGCGGAGGCGGCCGCGGAACCGTCGCCCCAGCCCCAGCCCCAGCCCACCGCGCCTACCGCGCAGCCCGGGTACGGTTTTCCACACCCAACCGCACCTCAGCCACCAACGCCCCCGGCCCACGGCACGCCGGACAGCCCGCAGCCGGCGTACGGATACCCCCAGCCCGCGACCCAGCCGGCCGCGTCCCCGGCTGCCTACGGATACCCGCAGCCCGCGGCGACCCAGCCCGCCGCGGCATCGGCCTACGGCTACCCCCAGCCCGCCGCCGCGGCGGCGTACGCCCCCGACCCGAACTTCCGGCTGCCCCCGATGGGCCCCCAGTTCGTACGGCCGTAAGCGCGGCTAGACACGGTTCTTGTACCCGCGTCCCCACTGCAGGCCCCACCCGTACAACCGGTCCAGCTCCGCCTGGAAGCCGTACACGAACTTCACCTCACGGCGCACGACCAGCTCGCCCTTCACGTTCTCCATGGAGAACACGGCACAGGAGCGGGCCTGTGGCGCGCGTTCGTCGAGCTCTATCTCGACCCGCGGGCCGTTGCTCGGGTAGAGCGTCACATGCGCGTGCGTACGGTCGAAGGCCGGCGTCTGGTCGTAGATGTAGGCGAAGAACAGCAGCCGCCTGATCGACTCGCGGTGGTCGAGATTGACGTAGATCGTCTCGCCGGAGGGGGAGCCGAACCGGTCGTCGCCGCTGAGCTTCACATACGGCGGCTCGTTGATGCTGCCGAAGAAGCTGCCCAGCGGCTGCACCACGCCCTTGCTGCCGTCCATCAGCTCATACAGGCAGCCGAGGTCGAGGTCCACATTGACCACACCCTGGGTGTGCGCCTGGACCACATCGGGCTGGAAGAGCTTGAAGGGGTGCCGCAGCAGCCTGCCGCTCTGTTTGGACCTGCCCTCGATGTCGGACGTACGCATCCGCCAGGAGAGGTTGACTCGCAGATTGCCGGTGGCCGCGCCCTGTTTGGTGAGCGAGACCGTCGGGTGCCGTTTGGTCAGCTCGATGGAGTTCGTCGCGGCGCTGCCCGAGTCGAACTGCGGTGCCCTGCCCCGCCACAGGCTGTCCCAGAAAGCCATGCCCCACCCCTACATACATCGGTGAACCCCGCAGTGAACCCCGCGGGGCGGCACCGAGGCCGTGCCTCGGAACCGCCCCGCTCAGAGCGTTCCTCAATCCCCGCAGGGTCACACCTTCGCGGAGTCACCCTGTGGTTCGATCGTTTTCGCCTGGGCCGCCGCGATGGCCCTGTTGCGCCGCACCGACGACCAGAACGACCAGGCAATCAGCACGACGCCGACCAGACCGGTGATGATCTCGCTGATCTGGTACTGGATGGTGACGAGGAGGATCACCGCGAGCGCGCCGATCGCGTAGTGCGCGCCGTGCTCCAGGTAGACGTAGTCGTCCAGGGTGCCCTGGCGGACCAGGTAGACCGTGAGCGACCGCACGTACATGGCGCCGATGCCGAGGCCGAGCGCCATCAGCACGATGTCGTTGGTGATGGCGAAGGCGCCGATGACACCGTCGAACGAGAACGAGGCGTCCAGGACCTCGAGGTACAGGAACATGAAGAACGCGGCCTTGCCGACCAGCTGGGTCGCGGAAACCTTCTTGCCTCTCTTCTTGGCCTCTTCCTCGGCCTCGTGCTCGCGCTCCTCCTCTTCCTCGATCCTGTTCTCGAAGAAGCCGGAGAGACCACCGACGACCAGATACGTGATCAGGCCAGCGACGCCGGAGAGCAGCACCGTCGCCGCCTTGTCGGCGTGCCCGGCGTGCTGGTGCGCCTGGGTCGCGAAGGTCATGGCGCTGACGAGCAGCACGATGAGCGCGATGCAGACCGACAGCATGTCGATCTTGCCGAGCTTGGCCAGCGGCCGCTCCAGCCAGCCGAGCCACTTGATGTCACGGTCCTCGAAGATGAAGTCGAGGAAGATCATCAGCAGGAACATGCCACCGAACGCGGCGATCGACGGGTGAGCGTCGGTGACCAGCTGCTCGTAGCGCTCAGCGTCGTTGAACGCGAGGTCGACCGCCTCGATGGGGCCGATCTTGGCGCTGATGGCAACGATCACGACGGGGAAGACCAGTCGCATGCCGAACACGGCGATGAGCACACCGATCGTGAGGAAGATCTTCTGCCAGAAGGCACTCATCTTCTTCAGGATTCCGGCGTTGACCACCGCGTTGTCGAAGGACAGCGAGATCTCGAGGACGGACAGGATCGCAACGATGCCGAACGCGGTCCACCCGCCGTACAAGACTGCTGCGACCAAGCCGAGCGCGGTGACCGCGAACGACCAGCCGAAGGTTTTCAGAACCACTGGTACCCAATCGTGTAATGGGGGTGCCCCCGGACGGAGTCTGGGAGAGGGCCTCCCCTCGCGCCGTACGCGGCTTTACGAAACATTGACCCCGAAGTCTAGAGCGATGCCTCGCAGCCCCGACGCGTACCCCTGCCCCACCGCTCGGAACTTCCATTCGCCGCCGTAGCGGTAGAGCTCGCCGAAGATCATCGCGGTCTCGGTCGAGGCGTCCTCGCTCAGGTCGTAGCGCGCGAGCTCCTGGCCGTCCGCCTGGTTCACCACCCGGATGAAGGCATTGCTGACCTGGCCGAACGTCTGGCCGCGGTTGTCCGCCTCATGAATGGAGACCGGGAAGATGATCTTGTCGACATTGGCCGGCACCTTGGAGAGGTCCACCAGCAGCGACTCGTCGTCCCCCTCCCCCTCGCCCGTGAGGTTGTCACCGGTGTGCTCGACGGAGCCTTCGGGGCTCTTGAGGTTGTTGTAGAAGACGAAGTACTCGTCACCGAGCACCCGGCCCGACTCGCACAGCAGCGCGCTGGCGTCGAGATCGAAGGGCGCTCCGGTGGTGGAGCGCGCGTCCCAGCCGAGTCCGACCAACACCTGTATGAGGTTCGGTGCGGCCTTGGAGAGGGAGACATTGCCTCCCTTGGCGAGCGTGACGCCCATGTTCTTGGTCCTCCCCGGATGGCGGTGATGGTGAGACAGGCACGTCCGGCGCCGCACGGAGAATGTGCGGCGCCGGAAGCGGAAATGCTGCTGGTGCTGCTGGCTCAGACGTTCACGCCGAAGTCCTGCGCGATGCCGCGCAGGCCCGAGGCATAACCCTGGCCGATGGCTCGGAACTTCCACTCCGGGCCATTGCGGTAGAGCTCGCCGAAGACCATCGCGGTCTCGGTCGAGGCGTCCTCGCTCAGGTCGTAGCGCGCGAGCTCATTGTTGTCGGCCTGGTTTACGACGCGAATGAACGCGTTGCGCACCTGGCCGAAGGACTGCTGGCGGCTCTCGGCCTCGTAGATCGAGACCGGGAAGACGATCTTGTCGACATCGGCCGGGACCGATGCGAGATTGACCTTGATCTGCTCGTCGTCGCCCTCGCCCTCACCCGTGATGTTGTCACCGGTGTGCTCGACGGAGCCGTCGGCGCTCTTGAGGTTGTTGAAGAAGACGAAGTTGCCGTCGGTGGCGACCTTGCCCTCGGCATTGGTCAGCAGGGCGCTGGCGTCGAGGTCGAAGTCGGTGCCGGTGGTGGTCCTGACGTCCCAGCCCAGGCCCACGGTGACCGCGGTCAGGTTGGGCGCGGCCTTGGTCAGCGAGACGTTGCCGCCCTTGCTGAGGCTGACTCCCACGAGTCCCTCCAGGTGTTGTCAGGGGCAGCGCCCCCGTCGTGCGTTCGATGTCGGATCAACGAATGGATCCTAGTGACCGGTTCCCACTCAAACAGCCTTTAGCGCAGGGATCGCCCCAAGAATCAGAGGGTGTCCAGCGCCTTGACGTAGTCGTTCAGGTCGCGGGCGTCCGGCAGGCCGTTGACGACCGTCCAGCGGACCACGCCCTCCTTGTCGATGATGAAGGTTCCGCGCACCGCGCATCCCTTCTCCTCGTCGAAGACGCCGTACGCGCGCGAGGTCTCGCCGTGCGGCCAGAAGTCCGAGAGCAGGGGGTACTCCAGGCCTTCCTGCTCGGCGAAGACGCGCAGCGTGTGGATCGAGTCGGTGGAGACGGCGAGCAGCTGGGTGTCGTCGTTGACGAACGCCGGCAGCTCGTCACGGAGTGCGCACAGCTCGCCCGTGCACACGCCGGTGAAGGCGAAGGGGTAGAAGAGGAGCACCACGTTCTTCTCGCCGCGGAACTCGGCGAGGCTCACGGTGCGGCCGTGGTTGTCCCTCAGCTCGAAATCCGGGGCCTTGGTGCCGACCTCGATCGCCATAGCGTGCATCCCTTCGACTCGGACAGTCCGATCCAGTGGTCTCTCACCCTACGCAGAAGGCCCCCGCCGACCTACGTCGGTGGGGGCCACGGGCCTGCTGCTGCGGCTCAGCGCTTCGACTTCGCCGCCTTGGGAGTCACCAGCCTGCTGCCGGTCCAGTCCTTGCCGGCGTTGATGCTCTTGGTCTGGGAGAGTCCCGCGGTCTGTGCGGCCTCGTTGATGTCGCTGGGTTCGACGTACCCGTCACGGCCGGTCTTGGGCGTCAACAGCCAGACGGCTCCGCCCTCGTCGATCAGACCGATGGCGTCAACCAGTGCGTCCGTAAGGTCGCCGTCCTCGTCCCGGAACCACAGCAACACGACGTCTGCGACGTCGTCGTAGTCCTCGTCGACGATTTCCTGGCCCGTCACGGCCTCGATGCCCTCACGGAGCTCCTGCTCGACGTCGTCGTCGTAGCCGATCTCCTGGACCACCTGTCCGGGCTCGAACCCCAGCCTTGCGGCTGGGTTGGTCCGCTCCTCCGCGTGGTCCGCGGTCGCGCTCACGGCTTGCCTCCTGATCGTTTTCGGAAAATGCTGCGGCCTCGCGCGTACGCGTGGCATTGGCCGTAGTCCACACGGGCGGGACGGATCGCGCAAGTACCCGGCCGTCCAGACCGCCGAAACGGTGACGTTTGCGGCCGTCTCGACGCAACTCCAGGCACGCTCGACGCCCTCTCCTGATTCATGGGACACCATTCGGCCGTCTTTGCGGCATTCTGCCCCTTCGATGCGCCAATCGGAATCGAACAGTGAAACGAAACGCATTGACGGGTTGGGCGTAAGGTTGCGATTTGCCCGGACCCGGAACAGCGGCTCGGGCCGTATCTCTCGGAGAACGGGGGTTACCCCTCGGTAGAGATGACGTTTGCCTTCCCGCGGTACACGATGGGAGGCGGCGCGACACCGAGCAGACATCCCGTACGTCCCGTAGACGCACAACCCATCGAACAGCGAAGGAATAGCGTGGCTTCCGGATCCGATCGCAACCCGATCATCATTGGCGGCCTTCCCAGCCAGGTCCCGGACTTCGATCCTGAAGAGACCCAGGAGTGGCTGGACTCCCTCGACGCCGCCGTCGACGAGCGGGGCCGGGAGCGCGCCCGCTACCTGATGCTCCGACTGATCGAGCGGGCCCGCGAGAAGCGCGTGGCCGTGCCCGAGATGCGCAGCACGGACTACATCAACACTATCGCCACCAAGGACGAGCCGTTCTTCCCCGGCAACGAGGAGATCGAGCGCAAGATCCTCAACGCGACCCGCTGGAACGCCGCGGTGATGGTCTCCCGCGCGCAGCGCCCGGGCATCGGCGTCGGCGGCCACATCGCCACGTTCGCCTCCTCCGCCTCCCTCTACGACGTGGGCTTCAACCACTTCTTCCGCGGCAAGGACCAGGGCGACGGCGGCGACCAGATCTTCTTCCAGGGGCACGCCTCCCCCGGCATCTACGCCCGCGCCTTCCTGCTCGACCGCCTCAGCGAGGCCCGGCTCGACGCCTTCCGCCAGGAGAAGTCGAAGGCCCCCGACGGTCTGTCCAGCTACCCGCACCCGCGGCTGATGCCGGACTTCTGGGAGTTCCCGACCGTGTCCATGGGCCTTGGCCCCCTCGGCGCGATCTACCAGGCCCGGATGAACCGCTACATGGAGGCGCGCGGCATCGCCGACACCTCCCAGTCGCACGTCTGGGCCTACCTCGGCGACGGCGAGATGGACGAGCCCGAGTCGCTCGGACAGCTCTCCATCGCCGCCCGCGAGGGCCTGGACAACCTGACCTTCGTCGTCAACTGCAACCTGCAGCGCCTCGACGGCCCGGTGCGCGGCAACGGCAAGATCATCCAGGAGCTGGAGTCGCAGTTCCGCGGCGCCGGCTGGAATGTCATCAAGCTGGTCTGGGACCGCTCCTGGGACCCGCTGCTGGCGCAGGACCGCGACGGCGTGCTGGTCAACAGGCTGAACACGACGCCCGACGGCCAGTTCCAGACGTACGCCACCGAGACCGGCGCGTACATCCGCAAGCACTTCTTCGGCGACGACCACCGGCTGCGCGCCATGGTCGAGAACATGACCGACGACCAGATCCTGCACCTGGGCCGCGGCGGTCACGACCACAAGAAGGTCTACGCGGCGTACGCGGCGGCCAAGGCCCACAAGGGCCAGCCGACCGTGATCCTCGCCCAGACCGTCAAGGGCTGGACGCTCGGCCCGAACTTCGAGGGCCGCAACGCGACCCACCAGATGAAGAAGCTGACGGTCGACGACCTCAAGCGCTTCCGGGACAGGCTGCACATCCCCATCACCGACAAGCAGCTCGAGGACGGCGCGCCGCCGTACTACCACCCGGGCCGCGACTCGGAGGAGATCCAGTACATGCACGACCGCCGCAAGGCACTGGGCGGGTATGTCCCGACCCGGGTCGTGCGGTCCAAGCCGCTGGTCCTGCCCGAGGACAAGACGTACGCGGCGGTCAGGAAGGGCTCCGGCCAGCAGTCGATCGCCACCACCATGGCGTTCGTACGGCTGCTCAAGGACCTGATGCGGGACAAGGAGATCGGCAAGCGCTTCGTACTGATCGCGCCGGACGAGTACCGCACCTTCGGAATGGACTCGTTCTTCCCGAGCGCCAAGATCTACAACCCGCTGGGCCAGCAGTACGAAGCGGTGGACCGCGACCTGCTGCTCGCCTACAAGGAGTCGCCGACCGGGCAGATGCTGCACGACGGCATCTCCGAGGCGGGCTGCACGGCATCGCTGATCGCGGCCGGTTCTGCGTACGCCACGCACGGCGAGCCGCTGATCCCGGTGTACGTCTTCTACTCGATGTTCGGTTTCCAGCGCACCGGCGATCAGTTCTGGCAGATGGCCGACCAGCTCGCACGCGGTTTTGTGCTGGGTGCGACCGCGGGACGCACGACCCTGACCGGTGAGGGTCTGCAGCACGCGGACGGCCACTCGCAGCTGCTCGCCTCGACGAACCCGGGCTGTGTCGCGTACGACCCGGCCTTCGGCTTCGAGATCGCGCACATCGTCCAGGACGGTCTGCGCAGGATGTACGGCCCGGACGCCGAGGACATCTTCTACTACCTCACCGTCTACAACGAGCCGATCCAGCACCCGGCCGAGCCGGCCGACGTGGACGCCGAGGGCATCCTCAAGGGCATCTACCGCTACAAGGCGGGCGAGGCAGGCGCGATCCCCGCGCAGATCATGGCGTCCGGTGTGGCCGTGCCGTGGGCGGTCGAGGCGCAGCGGATCCTCGCCGAGGAGTGGAATGTGCGCGCCGATGTGTGGTCGGCGACATCCTGGAACGAGCTGCGGCGCGAGGCCGTCGACGTGGAGCGGTACAACCTCCTCCACCCGGAGGAGGAGCAGCGCGTCCCGTATGTGACGCGGAGGCTGTCCGGCTCCGAGGGCCCGTTCGTCGCGGTCTCGGACTGGATGCGCTCGGTCCCGGACCAGATCTCGCGCTGGGTGCCCGGCACGTACCAGTCGCTGGGCGCGGACGGCTTCGGCTTCGCCGACACACGTGGCGCCGCCCGTCGCTACTTCCACATCGACGCGCAGTCGATCGTGCTCGCGGTGCTCACGGAGCTGGCGCGGGAGGGCAAGGTCGACCGCTCGGTGCTGAAGCAGGCGGTGGACCGCTACCAGCTGCTGGACGTGGCTGCGGCGGATCCCGGCGCGGCCGGCGGCGACGCGTAGTTTCATGACGCTGTGAGGGGCGGCGGGACCCAGGTGGGTCCCGCCGCCCTTCGGCTTCCTTACGATGCGTGGCATGACGATGCGTGGCATGAAGCAGCGAACGGCGCAGGTCCGGTGGGAACAGCGCATGCAGAAGCCCCTGCTGGCGCTCGCCGTGGCGTTCGGCGTCGCGTACGCCGTGCCGATCGTCGCGCCCGACGCGGACCGCTGGGTGCACACCGTCTGCACGGTCACCGAATGGGTGGTGTGGGGCGCGTTCGCCTTCGACTACCTCGTACGGCTGACGCTGGCGCCGGGCAAGTGGCTGTTCGTACGCAGCCATCCGCTGGACCTGGTCGCGGTGGTGCTGCCGCTGGTGCAGCCGCTGCGGCTGCTGCGGGTCGTCTCCACACTGCTGCTGGTGGGCCGGCGGGCCAGGATGGCGCCGCAGATAACGCTGACGACGTATGTCGGGGGCGCGGTGGTGGGGCTGATGATGTTCGGCTCGCTGGCCGTGCTGCATGTGGAGCGGGACGCGCCGGGCGGGAACATCAAGACGCTGGGTGACGCGGTGTGGTGGTCGTTCACGACGATGACGACGGTCGGCTACGGCGATCACGCGCCGACGACGGGGCTCGGGCGGGTGCTCGCGGTCGGGCTGATGCTCTCGGGGATCGCGCTGCTCGGTGTCGTCACCGCCAATATCGCGGCGTGGTTCATCTCCCGCTTCGAGCGGGACGACGCGGAGGAGCGCCGGCAGACGGCGCTCCTCGAAGCACTCATGCAGGAGGTCAAGGACCTGCGGGCGGAGGTCGGGCGGCTGTCGGGAGCGGTCGCCGGGGCCGCCGCTCCCGTACCGGCGCCGGGCCCTGTGCCCGAGCAGCCCGTCGGCTAAGGCGTGTTTTAGAAGTCCCTCCCCCAGAGCTTCGCCTGGGAGGTGCCCCCAGCCCCGCGACGCCTGGCACGCACTCCCCCAGCCACCGCTGGGAGGTGCCCCCACGCGATGTTGTCTCAGCCGCCCAAGTACGCCCAGTACGAGGGCGACCTCCCCCAGACTTCGTCCGGGGGTGCCCCCACCACCTTGCGACTGCACGCACCAGACCCCGCAGGGCCCGCCCTGCGGGCGGACGGCGCTACCTCTAAAACACGCCCTAGCTCTCCACTGCTTCTCCCCCAGCCTCTCCCGTGCAGTTTCTCCCGTGGCTCTCCGTGGCTCTCCTTAGCTCTCCCAGATCTTGAACGCCCTTACCCCGTACGGTGATTGGGGCACCCAGGTGCCGCCACCCGGATAGGTGTCGAACTCGCCCGTCTCCTCGCACTCCGCCGACTGGTACGTGGTGACGGGCCGCCCGGTCCGGTTGGCGAGCGCCTGTGCGGTGGTGCCCGGCGGCAGCGGCACACAGCTCTCGATGTCCGTGCCGGACAGTTCATGGGCCTGATGGGCGCCCTTGAAGTTCCCCTTCTCCCAGAGACAGAGCTCGCCCGCCGCGCACTCCCCGAGGCGGGGCTGCGCGACGGCCGCCGTCTGCGGCGCCAGTACTGCCGCGGCCAGGACTCCGGCCGTGACTCCGGCCATGACGATCTTGCGCATATCGGTCAACCCCCGTGTCGTACTGATCACTTGCTGATCACTTGACCGCACCCTGACCTGCGGCGGACGGGGCGGGGAAGGGGGTACGGCGCACATCACCCGGATAGGTGACAGCCCCGCAGGGCGGGCCGGGCGGGGCTGTCGTACGCACGCGGTTGACGTCAGGCCGACGTCAGATGTGGCCGTCAGATGTGGGCCGCGCCCGCACCCTGATCGGCGTTCGCGCCGCGCTTGGTCAGCAGGGCGACGAACACCGCGACGGCCGCGACACCGGCGGCGACCAGACAGGCCAGGCCCATGCCCGCCATGAAGGTGTCGTGGGCGACGCCGACGATCTTCTCGGCGATGACGGGCGGGGTCCCGGGCGCCACCGGCGGCACACCCACCTGAACGGCTTCCGACGCCTGGTCCAGCCGGGCGGGGGTGAGCGGCGGGAGCTTGGCATCGATCCAGTTGCCGGCGAGGTCGTTGTCGACCTTGGAGGCCATGACCGCGCCGAGCACCGCCGTACCGAGGCTGCCGCCGATC
This sequence comes from Streptomyces sp. NPDC019443, assembly GCF_044389785.1. NCBI lineage: Bacteria > Bacillati > Actinomycetota > Actinomycetes > Kitasatosporales > Streptomycetaceae > Streptomyces > Streptomyces sp. NPDC019443. The sequence continues at coordinate 416,342 of NZ_JBIRYJ010000006.1, read as the reverse complement.
TGCATGGCGGCCTGCTGCAGACCGCCCGCGACGCCGGAGAGCTCCATCGGGGCGTTGCCGACAATGACCTCGGTGGCGCCGACCATGACCGGAGCGAGGCCGAGGCCGAGCAGGGCGAACCAGACCGACATCGGCAGGCTGCCGGTGTCCGTGGACAGGGTCGACATGCCGAACATGGCGACCGCCGTGAGCACCATGCCGCCGGCCAGTGGGATGCGCGGGCCCGACTTGGTGATCAGCGCGCCCGCCAGCGGGGAGCCGACGATCATCATGCCGGTGAGCGGCAGCAGGTGCAGACCGCTGTCGACGGGGCTCATGCCGTGCACGTTCTGCAGATAGAAGGTGACGAAGAACAGGCCGCCCATGAAGGCGATGGCCATCAGCACCATCAGGGCCGTGCCCGCCGCGAGCGGCACCGAGCGGAACAGCTTCAGCGGGATGAGCGGTTCCCCGACCTTCGTCTCCCAGAAGGCGAAGAGCGCGAAGCAGACGACGGATACGGCGATGAAGCCCCAGGTCCGGCCGTCGCCCCAGCCCCATGCCGGGGCCTTGATCAGCGCCCAGACCAGGCAGAACATGGCCGCCGACAGCAGCGCGATGCCGAGGATGTCGAAGGACTTCGGCGCGTTCTTCGCGCGGTGGTCCTTGAGGATCAGCGCGCCGAGCGCGACCGCGAGGATGCCGACCGGGACGTTGATGAAGAAGACCGACTGCCAGCTGACGTGCTGGACGAGCAGGCCGCCGAGGATAGGGCCGCCGGCGGTGGAGGCGCCGATGACCATGCCCCAGATGCCGATCGCCATGTTCAGCTTCTCGGCGGGGAAGGTGGCGCGCAGCAGGCCGAGCGCGGCGGGCATCAGCAGTGCGCCGAACAGGCCCTGGAGCACACGGAAGGTGACCACCAGGGCGATGCTGTCGGACAGCCCGATGGCCCCCGACGCGGCGGCGAACCCGACGACACCGATGAGGAACGTCTGCCGGTGGCCGAAGCGGTCACCGAGCTTGCCGGCGGTGATCAGGGTCACGGCGAGGGCGAGGAAGTAGCCGTTGGTGATCCACTGGACGTCGGCGAACCTGGCACCGAGGTCCTTCTGGATCGCCGGGTTGGCGATCGCGACGATGGTGCCGTCCAGCGCGACCATCATCACGCCGATGGCCACGGCGAAAAGCGTCAGCCAGGAGTGGCCGCGCAGCCCCTTGACCGGTGCCGGGGCGGCGTCCTGGGGATCCTTCTGCGCCTTTTCGACGGTGGTCTGACTAGTCATGCCGGGAGGCTAGTGTCAGCGACTGACAGTTGACAAACCAAATCACAAGTCGGTAACTGTCACAAAGCTCACAGGTAGGCTGAGCCGGCCGAAGTGCCGAGAAGAGGACCAGGTGAAGTGACGGTCGAGCCGACAGGGCTGCGGGAGCGCAAGAAGCAGCGGACCCGTGACGCGCTGGTGCGCGCCGCGCTGGAGCTCTTCACGACCAAGGGGTACGAGCAGACGACCGTCGACGAAATCGCGGACGCTGTCGAGGTTTCCCAGCGCACGTTCTTCCGGTACTTCGCCAACAAGGAGGAGGCTGCGTTCGCCGTCCAACAGCTCGCCGAGTCCCACTTCATCGCGGCGGTGCGCGAACGGCCCGCGCGGGAGGGGCCGTTCGAGGCACTGCGGAACGCGGTGCTGGGGGCGTGGGACACGATCGGCGAGGCGATCGAGGCGATCATCCCCCTCGATCTGCATATGCGCAGCTACCAGCTGATCGAGTCGACGCCCGTGCTGCTCGCCGTCCATCTGCGGCGCTCCACGGAGGTCGAGGAGGAGATCGCCCGCCTGATCGCGGACCGCGAGGGCCTGGACGTGAACGTGGACCCGAGGCCACGGGTCGCGGTGGCGGCGTTCAGCGGGGTGATGCGGGTGACGGGCCGGCTGTGGGGCCAGGGCGAGGACGCGAGCATGGAGGCGCTCAGGAGCCTGACGGAGACGTACCTGGACCACCTCGGCCCGGCGCTGGCGGAGAACTGGCGGGCGCGGGCTGCCCGTTCGGGCAACACGTAGGTACCGGCCGCGGTCCGCGCCGGAGCGTACGCCTCGCGCGCACGGAATGTGACGGGCTTCCCCTCAATCCCCCAGGAACACGTGATCTGTCTCACGGTCTTCGCGAGCGCCCTCACGCGTCTCCTAGGGTGTCCCGCAGTGACTTCCTTCGACTCCTCCCCCACCTTGACCGCCTGGCGCGCCCTCCTCGCCCTCGCGGTCGTGTTCATCATGCTGGCGACCACCGGCTGGACCGCCGTACGACATCAGGGCGGTCCCCGCAACGCTCTCGAGGCCGAACTGGCCGGCTGGACCAAGGGCCGGATAGGAGCACGGACGCTGCCCGGGGCCGACTCGGCGCCGCATCGGCTGGCCGCCTTCTTCGGCTCGCTCGGCAGTGCCCAGCGGTCCCGACTCGCCGACCAGTACCCGCTCGTCGTCGGCAATCTCAACGGCGCCCCGGTCACCCTGCGCTACCGCGCCAACCGCAAGGCGCTCGCGCACTCGCTCGAGCTCGAGCGCAAGCGCGTGAACGACCCCAACCTCACCGCGGACGGCCAGCGCGAGGCCATCCGTCGTATGCACCGCTTCAAGGCACTGATGAGCGCCGACCGGCAGATCCTCGCCTTCGACCCGTCCGGGCCCGGCAAGGTCGCCGAGGTGCTCGGCGACCTCGACCGCGCCGAGCGCGTCTCGGTGATCGTTCCCGGCGTCGACACCAATCTGCTCACCTTCCAGAAGACGACCCGCAAGTACACCGCGCCGGTCGGCATGGCGCAGTCGCTGTACGCGGCCCAGCGGGCCGCGTCCCCTCGTACGCGTACCGCCGTCATCGCCTGGGCCGACTACACCGCGCCCGTCGGCGTCGGCATGGACTCGGCCATCGGCCGCCTCGCCGCGAGCGGCGCGACCCGGCTGAACGCGCTTGCGAGCGCACTGCCCGGCGACTCCAGGGTCGCGCTGTTCTGCCACAGTTACGGCTCCGTCGTCTGCGGGGTCGCTGCTGGCGAACTGCCCGCCCGGGTGGACGACATAGCGGTGGCCGGCAGCCCCGGCATGCGCGCCCAGAACGTCGCCGGACTGCACTCACACGCCCGGGTCTGGGCGATGCGGGACAGCGACGACTGGATCCAGGGGGTACCGCATCTCGAAGTCGGCGGCCTCGGGCACGGCGAGGACCCGGTGACACCGGCGTTCGGCGCACGGGTGCTGTCCGCGGCCGGCGCGGCCGGCCACGCAGGCTATTTCGAGCCGGGTACGGAGAGCGTCAGCAACTTCGCGGAGATAGGGGTCGGTTCGTACGGCAGCGTGAGCTGCGCGAGCGAAGATGACACATGCCGCAGTGGTATTTACGGCAACGAGGCGGCCTGACGCGCGTAGAGCGTCGCGAATCGGGCCTCGCACCGATGCAGACGCGCGGGCGCACGCCGCCTACGATGAGGCGCATGGGTGATGTGCTGGCCGGAATTCAAGCCACCTGGGAGTTCGAGACCGACTCCGTGCTCATCCGCTTCGAACGGGGGCTCCGCACGCCGAAGCTGTTCCAGACGCTTCGCGAACGCCGTATCCCCCACGAGGCGTTGGCGTCGGTGACACTCTCCCCGGGCAAGCGCGGCACGGTGGTGCTGCACGCTGTGCCCAGACCCGGCGCGGATCCGCTGATGGAGGCCGCGGCCGGGCAGCTGAAGGAGGGCTGCGACCCGTACCGTCTTGTGCTGCCCGCGGAGCGGGAGACGCTCGCCGAGTACTACGCCGACGAACTGCGGGGCCTGCTCCCCGCGGACGCGGACAAGCCCGCCGAGCGGTACGCCGTGGCCGCGCCCGAAGCCCCGCTGGGCTTCAAGGCGTACGACGGAAAGGCCTCCTTCGACGGCTCGCACGTCGCATTCCGCTGGTCCTGGACGGGCGCGTCGTCCGCCAAGTGGAAGGCGGGCGACCAGAGTTACCCGGTCGGGGAGCTGAGCGGGGTCGAGTGGCGCTCGCCGGAGGCGTTCGACGGGTATCTGCGGCTGCTACTGCGGGGCGACGAACCCGGCGACGAGGGGGCCAGGCCCGCGCAGGTGGACCAGGACCCGGCCGCGGTGCTGTTCGGGCTGAGGTACGGGCCGGTGCACGAGTCGCTGCCGTTCGCGGCCGCAGTGCTCGAATCCGTACGGAATACCGGCTCGGCGCCTGTACCGGCGCTGCGGGCGGGGCGGAGAGACCCGGCCGATATCGCGGAGCGGATACGGCACCTCGGGGAGCTGCACCAGGCGGGTCTGGTGACGGACGAGGAGTTCAGCGCCAAGAAGGCGGAGCTGCTCGCGCAGTTGTGAGGGCCACCGGGGGCGGGTCGGCGGGGCGTTGCCGCCTTCGCGGGCCCGTCCTCGGTGTCACCAGCCTTCTTCGCGCCCGGCGTACGGGCTACTCGCGGGCCGCCGAGGTCGACGACATGTCCGGGTACCTGTCCCCCGCCACCAGCCCGGCGATCGGCTCCAGCACCGCCAGCTCGTCGGCGGTCAGCGTCAGCCGGGTCGCGCCGACGTTCTCGAGCAGTCGGCTGGTCTTGCGGGTGCCGGGGATCGGGACCACGGCGAGCGAGTGCACATCGGCCCGCTGGTGCACCCAGGCGAGGGCGACCTGCGCGGCCGTCGCCCCGTGCGCCGCCGCGATCTTGTGGACCGGTTCCAGCAGCGCCGCGTTCGTCTTGGCGTTGTCGCCGGTGAAGCGCGGCTGGTACTGGCGGAAGTCGCCCTGAGACAGGTCCTTGCCGGCGTCCGTGAACGCGCCGGTCAGAAAGCCCCGGCCGAGCGGTGAGTACGGCACGAAGGCGACACCGAGCTCCGCCGCCGCGCCCACCGCGCTGCGTTCCACGTCCCGGCTGAACAGCGACCACTCCGACTGCAGCGCGGCGATGGGGTGCACGGCCTGCGCCTCACGCAGTTCCGCGCCGGTGACCTCACTCAGCCCGAGGTGCCTGACCTTGCCCTGCTCGACCAGTTCGGCCATCGCGCCGACGGACTCGGCGAACGGCACGGCCGGGTCGCGTCGGTGCATGTAGTAGACGTCGATGACGTCGGTCTTCAGACGCCGCAGGCTGTCCTCGACGGCCTGCCGGATGTACGCGCCGTCGTTGCGGACACCCCGGTAGTGCGGGTCGTCGGTCCGCTCTATGGCGAACTTCGTCGCCAGCGTGATCTCGTCGCGGTGCGCTCCGACGAACGGCGCGAGGAACTCCTCGTTCGCCCCGCGTCCGTACACGTCCGCGGTGTCGAAGAGCGTGACGCCCGCCTCCAGCGCCGCCTCCAAGGTGTCCCGGGCGGCAGCCAGGTCGGTCTCTCCGTAGAACTCGCTCATGCCCATGCAGCCAAGGCCCTGCACGCCGACCAGGGGTCCGCCGCTCCCGAGCCGCACCTGTGCGATCTTGCTGTTGCTCATCAGATTCAGAGCCTCTCCGACGCCTGCCGGGCGTCCGCGTAAAAGCCGATCTTGTGGTCCAGCACGGCGAGCGTGTCCTGGAGCTCCGCGATACGCGACCGGACGTCGCGCCGCGTCTGCTCCAGCAGCTCCTGCCGTGCCTCGAAGGTGTGCTCGCCCTCCCGCACCAGCTCGGCGTAGCGGACCATGTCCGCGACCGGCATCCCGGTCAGCCGCAGCTTGCCGACAAAGGCGAGCCAGTCCAGATCGCGGTTGGTGAAGCGCCGCTGTCCGGTGTGCGACCTGTCGACGTGCGGCATCAGCCCGATCCGCTCGTACCAGCGCAGGGTGTGCGCGGTGAGGCCGGTGAAGGCGACGACCTCGCTGATCGTGTAGCGGTCCTGCCCCTCGGGGCGGGGATGCGCACGGGGCGCAGAGGCGCAGATGTCCGTCCGGTCCGGCTTGGTCTCGATCAGCGTCATGCCTTCAACGCTAGAACCCTGGAGTGCACTCCAAGCAAGCAGAAACCGATGGCAGTTTTCGTGCGTCCCCGATTAGCCTCCGGTCGCATGAGCCTCGCCCGCCGCGCCACCCCGGAGGACGCCGAAGAGCTGGTCCGCCTCCGCAAGGTCATGCAGGACTCGCATCTCGGGCCGAATCCCGACGTCAGCTGGCAGCCCGCCGCCGTCGACACCCTGCGCAAGAAGCTCGCCGACCCGGCCGGTGACCTGACGGCGTTCGTCGTCGAGCGCCCTGGCGGCCTGGCGGCGTGCGCGGTCGGCACGATCGAATACCGGCTCGGCGGTCCGGGCAATCCGCACGGCATGTCCGGCTATGTGTTCAGTGTGGCCACCGACCCGGACCTGCGGCGCCGCGGCTACTCCCGCGCCTGCATGGAGGAGCTGCTGGCCTGGTTCCGCGAGCGCGGCGTACCCAAGATCGACCTGCGCGCCTCCTCCGACGGCGAGCCGCTGTACGCCTCTCTCGGCTTCGTCCGCACCCCCGATCCCGCGATGAGACTGACCCTTTAGGCTCGTACACATGCAGAGCCTGGCGATGATCGAGAACTGGCCGGTACCGACCGCGGCGGCCGCCGTCGTACGAGCGGACGGCACGGTCGCCGGTTCGTACGGCCCCACCTCGCACCGCTTCCCGCTCGCCTCCGTCACCAAGCCGCTCGCGGCCTACGCGGCCCTCGTGGCGTACGAGGAGGGGGCGGTCGAACTCGACGAACCGGCGGGCCCCGACGGCTCGACGGTCCGTCATCTTCTCGCCCACACCTCGGGCCTGGCCTTCGACGAGCACCGCGTGACGGCCCCGCCCGGCACCCGCCGGCTGTACTCCAACGCGGGTTTCGAGGTGCTCGCCGACCACATCGCCAAGGCGACGGAGATCCCGTTCGCGGAGTATCTGCACCAGGCGGTGCTCGAGCCGCTGGGGATGACGGCGACCACCCTGGACGGCTCGCCGGCGAAGGACGGCGTCTCGACGGTCGACGACCTGGTGCGCTTCGCCGCGGAGGTGCAGGCACCGCGTCTCCTTGACGCCCGAACGGTGCTGGAGGCGATGACGGTCGTACACCCCGGCCTGTCCGGGATCCTCCCCGGCTACGGGCACCAGAAGCCCAACGACTGGGGACTCGGCTTCGAGATCCGGGACGCCAAGTCCCCGCACTGGACGGGCAGTTCGTCCTCACCGCGGACCTTCGGGCACTTCGGCCAGTCGGGCACGTTCCTGTGGATCGACCCGGACGCGCGGACCGCGTGCGTGGCGCTCACGGACCGGGCGTTCGGACCGTGGGCGGTCGAGGCCTGGCCGCCGTTCACCGATGCGGTGCTCGCCGAGCTGCGCCGAGGGTGAACCGGGGCTCCGCCCCGGACCCTCCCCCTACGTCCTGCGGGCCTGGGGGACCCCCACGCCTCAGACGCCGACGGGGCTTGAATTCGCCTCGTTCAGCTCCCAGAGCAGGACCTCGGCAGCCTCCGCCGCAGCCAGCACCAAGCCGTCCGCGTCCGTGATACGCGCCGCGTCACCCGGCCCCAACTCCGCGTCGCCCAGCCGCACTTCACCCCGCACCACATGGACGTACACAGCCGCCGCGTCCGGGACCGCCGTGCGTTCGCCCGGGGCGAGGCGGCGGACATGGAGCATCGCGCCCGCCTCGGGCAGCGCGTACGGCGTCGAGTCCGCGATGCCGTGCACGATCTCGTACGAAGCGTCGCCGCCCGGTGACAGTGGCGCGAGCCACATCTGTACGAAGACCAGCGGCGCGTCCCCGTCGTTGCGCTCCACATGCCGCACCCCGCCCGCCGAGCTGAGCCGCTGGACGTCCCCGGGCCCGACCACCGTCGCGTGGCCCGCCGAGTCGCGGTGGGTGAGCTCGCCCTCGACGACCCAGGTGACGATCTCGGTGTGGCTGTGCGGATGCTCGTCGAAGCCCGCGCCCGGCTCGAGACGTTCCTCGTTGCAGGCGAGGATCGCGCCGAAGCGGAGGTTGTCGGGGTCGTAATGGCGCCCGAAGGAGAAGGCGTGCAGGGACTCGATGCCCGAGGCGGGGTCGCCGCCGCGGAAGCGGTCGGCGGAGCGCCGTACGTCAATCACGGGTCCACCGTAGACCCGCGCGGCGTCTGCCAGGGAGCGAAGAAGCAGGCCCCGCCACTCCGTGCACCCGTCCCGATAAGGCAGTCTTGTCCCGTGCCCGAACCTGCAGCGAACGTCCCCCACCCACATCCCGCGACCCTGCGCCGCCTGGAGCAGTCCTCCGGCCGGCTTGCCGCGAACGCCATTGCACGCATGGACGAGACGCTGCCGTGGTACCGGGCGATGCCCCCGGAGAACCGGTCGTGGATCGGTCTGGTCGCCCAGGCCGGCATCGCCGCGTTCACCGAGTGGTTCCGGCATCCGGAGACCCCGCAGGCGATCTCGACCGATGTCTTCGGCACAGCGCCGCGCGAGCTGACCCGGGCGATCACGCTGCGCCAGACCGTCGAGATGGTGCGTACCACCATCGAGGTCATGGAGTCGGCGATCGAGGAAGTGGCCGCCCCCGGAGACGAGTCCGTGCTGCGCGAGGCCCTCCTCGTCTACGCGCGCGAGATCGCCTTCGCGACCGCCCAGGTGTACGCGCAGGCCGCCGAGGCACGCGGCGCCTGGGACGCCCGCCTGGAATCCCTCGTCGTGAACGCCGTACTGTCCGGCGAGGCCGACGAGGGCGCGGTCTCCCGCGCCGCCGCGCTCGGCTGGAACTCACCGGAGCATGTCTGCGTCATCCTCGGCACCGCGCCCGACGGGGACAGCGAGCTGACCGTCGAGGCGATCCGCCGGGCCGCCCGGCACGCCAAGCTGCAGGTCCTCACCGGAGTCCTCGGCGACCGGCTCGTCGTCATCGCGGGCGGCAGCGACAACCCGCTGCACGTCGCCAAGGGGCTGATCGGGCCTTATGCGGCCGGACCCGTGGTCGCGGGCCCCGTTGTCCCCGACCTGCTCGCCGCGACCAGGTCCGCGCAGGCTGCGGCCGCCGGGCTCAAGGCGTGCTCGGCCTGGCAGGACGCGCCCCGCCCGGTCCTGGCGGACGATCTGCTGCCGGAGCGCGCGATCGCGTCAGACCCTGCCGCGCGTGAGCAATTGGTGGAGGAGATCTACAGACCGCTGGAAGAAGCGGGGTCGGCGCTACTGGAAACACTGAGCGTCTATCTCGAGCAGGCGAGCAGTCTCGAGGGCGCCGCCCGGATGCTCTTCGTCCACCCCAACACCGTGCGCTACCGGCTGCGACGTGTGACCGACGTCACCGGCTGGTCACCCTCCGATGTGCGCTCCGCGTTCACTCTGCGAATCGCGCTGATCCTGGGGCGTCTGGCCGACGGGGATTCGCAGTCCTAGACTTTTGTCGAAGACTAACAATTCCCCTGACGGTTCTTGGTCCCTGTCCCCACGGGCGGTTTGAGCCGTCCACAAGAGAGAGTGTGAGGGTGCTCGTACTCGTCGCTCCCGGCCAAGGCGCTCAGACGCCCGGCTTCCTTACTCCCTGGCTCGACCTCCCCGGCGCCGCCGACCGCATCGCGGCCTGGTCGGACGCCATCGGGCTCGACCTTGCCCACTACGGCACGAAGGCCGACGCGGACGAGATCCGCGACACCGCCGTGGCACAGCCGCTCCTGGTTGCCGCCGGCCTGCTGTCGGCCGACGCGCTGGGTGCTGTGCGGCCCGGCGCCGTCGCGGGCCACAGCGTCGGCGAGATCACCGCGGCCGTGTTCGCGGGTGTCATCGAAGACGCCGCCGCGCTCGGTTTCGTACGCACGCGCGGACTGGCGATGGCCGAGGCCGCGGCGGTCACCGAGACCGGCATGGCGGCCGTCCTCGGCGGCGACCCCGAGCAGGTCGTCGCCCACCTCGAAAAGCTCGGCCTGACCCCGGCGAATGTGAACGGCGCCGGTCAGATCGTCGCCGCCGGCACCGCCGGGCAACTCGCCGCGCTGGCCGAGGACAAGCCGGAGAAGGCGCGCGTGATCGCTCTGAAGGTGGCCGGTGCGTTCCACACGCACCACATGGCGCCCGCGATCGCGACCCTCCAGGAAGCCGCCGCGGACCTCACGGTCTCCGACCCGGTCCTGCCGTACGTCTCGAACAAGGACGGCCGCACGGTCTCCACCGGCGACGAGGTCATCGCCCGGCTGGTCGGCCAGGTCGCCAACCCGGTCCGCTGGGACCTGTGCATGGAGACCTTCAAGGAGCAGGGCGTCACCGGTCTGATCGAGGTCTGCCCCGGCGGCACTCTCACCGGCCTCGCCAAGCGCGCCCTGCCGGGCGTGCAGACACTCGCGCTCAAGACCCCCGACGACCTCGACGCGGCCCGCACGCTCGTCGCCGAGCACTCTTCCTGACAAGGAGCCGTAAGAGCATGTCGAAGATCAAGCCCAGCCAGGGCGCCCCGTACGCACGCATCATGGGTGTCGGTGGCTACCGCCCGACCCGGATCGTGCCCAACGAGGTGATCCTCGAGACGATCGACTCCTCCGACGAGTGGATCCGCTCCCGCTCGGGCATCGCCACCCGCCACTGGGCCTCCCCCGAGGAGACCGTGAGCGCGATGTCCGTCGAGGCGGCCGGCAAGGCGATCGCCGACTCCGGGATCAGCCCGCAGCAGATCGGCGGCGTGATCGTCTCCACCGTCTCGCACTTCAAGCAGACCCCGGCCATCGCCACCGAGATCGCGGACAAGATCGGCGCGATCAAGCCCGCCGCGTTCGACATCTCCGCGGGCTGCGCGGGCTTCGGCTACGGACTGACCCTCGCCAAGGGCATGGTCGTCGAGGGCTCCGCCGAGTACGTGCTCGTCATCGGCGTCGAGCGGCTGAGCGATCTGACCGACCTGGAGGACCGCGCGACGGCCTTCCTGTTCGGCGACGGCGCGGGCGCGGTCGTCGTGGGCCCCGCCAAGGAGCCGCAGATCGGCCCGACCGTGTGGGGTTCCGAGGGCGACAAGTCCGACACCATCAAGCAGACCGTGCCGTGGGACGACTACCGCGAGGGCAAGGTCGAGAAGTTTCCGGCGATCACGCAGGAGGGCCAGGCGGTCTTCCGCTGGGCCGTGTTCGAGATGGCGAAGGTCGCCCAGCAGGCGCTGGACGCGGCCGGAATCAGCGCGGACGACCTGGACGTCTTCATTCCGCACCAGGCCAATATGCGGATCATCGATTCGATGGTGAAGACTCTGAAGCTGCCGGAGCACGTCACGGTCGCCCGTGACGTGGAGACCACCGGCAACACTTCGGCCGCCTCGATCCCGCTCGCGATGGAGCGGCTCCTGGCGACCGGACAGGCGAAGAGCGGTGACACCGCGCTCGTCATCGGCTTCGGGGCGGGTCTCGTCTACGCCGCGACGGTCGTTACCCTCCCCTAAGCAACCGGATCTTCCGGACGCCACACCCTCTGATACAAACCGAAGGAGCGCCACATGGCCGCCACTCAGGAAGAGATCGTCACCGGTCTCGCGGAGATCGTCAACGAGATCGCCGGCATCCCGGTCGAGGACGTCCAGCTGGACAAGTCCTTCACCGACGACCTGGACGTCGACTCGCTGTCCATGGTCGAGGTCGTCGTCGCCGCCGAAGAGCGCTTCGACGTCAAGATCCCGGACGACGACGTCAAGAACCTGAAGACCGTCGGCGACGCCGCGGACTACATCGCGAAGCACCAGGCCTGAGCCTGAATGCGTTTGTCGCCACCTGACGGTGGCGCCGTGACAATTCAGCACCCCCCTACACGTGGAGAAAGAATTCCTGTGAGCTCGACCAATCGCACCGTGGTCGTCACCGGTATCGGCGCAACCACACCGTTGGGTGGCGACAGCGCATCGACCTGGGAGGGTCTGCTCGCCGGGCGTTCCGGAGTGAAGCTCCTCGACAGCGAGCGCTTCGCCGACCTCCCGGTCCGGATCGCCGCGCCCGCGGCGGTCGACCCGGGCGAGGTCCTGCCGCGCCCGCTGGCCCGCAAGCTGGACCGCTCGGCGCAGTTCGCGCTGATCGCCGCGCGCGAGGCCTGGGCCGACGCCGGCTACACCGCTCCCGCGGGCGAGGACGAGAAGGTCCTGCCCGAGCGTCTGGGCACGGTCATCGCCTCCGGCATCGGTGGCGTAACGACTCTGCTCGACCAGTACGACGTGCTCAAGGAGAAGGGCGTACGCCGCGTCTCCCCGCACACCGTTCCAATGCTGATGCCGAACGGCCCGTCCGCCAACGTCGGCCTTGAGGTGAACGCCCAGGCGGGCGTGCACACTCCGGTCTCCGCGTGCGCGTCCGGCGCCGAGGCCATCGGTTACGCCGTCGAGATGATCCGCACCGGCCGTGCCGATGTGGTCGTAGCGGGCGGCACCGAGGCGGCGATCCACCCGCTGCCCGTCGCGGCGTTCGCCAACATGATGGCGATGTCCAAGAACAACGACGAGCCCGAGAAGGCTTCTCGCCCGTACGACAAGGGCCGTGACGGCTTTGTGCTCGGCGAGGGCGCGGGCGTCGTCATCCTCGAGTCGGCCGAGCACGCCGCGCGGCGCGGCGCGAAGGTCTACTGCGAGGTGCTGGGCCAGGGCCTGTCCGCGGACAGCCACCACATCGCGCAGCCAGAGCCGAGCGGCCGCGGCATCGCGACCGCACTGCAGAACCTGCTCGACTCGACGGACCTCAAGCCGTCCGAAGTGGTGCACCTCAACGCGCACGCGACGTCCACCCCACAGGGCGACATCGCCGAGATCAAGGCCCTGCGCAAGGTCCTGGGCGACGAGCTCGACCATGTCGCGGTCTCCGCCACGAAGTCGATGACGGGCCATCTGCTGGGCGGCGCGGGCGGCATCGAGACGGTCGCGACGGTGCTGGCGCTGTACCACCGCACGGCGCCGCCGACCATCAACGTCGACGACCTCGACGATGAGGTCGACGCGGACGTCGTGCGCAACGAGCCCCGCAAGCTCCCTCAGGGCACGGTCGCGGCGATCAACAACTCGTTCGGCTTCGGCGGCCACAACGTGGTCCTGGCGTTCCGGACGGTCTGAGTCTCCGGTTGATCTCCGGCTGACTCAGGCTGAGCCTCTGTTCGTACCCGAAAGGGCCCCCACCGCGCGGTGGGGGCCCTTTCGTGTGTGTCCTCTCGCGTCCGTCAGACGACCTGGTGGAGCCAGCGGACCGGCGCGCCCTCCCCCGCGTACCGGAACGGCTCCAGTTCGTCGTCCCACGGCTTGCCCAGCAGCTTCGCGATCTCCGCCTCGAGGTCCGTCTCACCCTGCGCCGAGCGCGCCAGCGCGGCGCGCAGCCGGTCCTCCGGGATCAGGATGTCGCCGTGGATCCCGGTGACGGCGTGAAAGATGCCGAGGCCGGGCGTGGCGCTGTAGCGCTCGCCCTCCGCCGTGGGGCAGGGCTCGGCGGTCACCTCGAAGCGCAGCATCTGCCAGCCGCGCAGCGCCGAGGCGAGTTTGGAGGCCGTGCCCACCTCGCCCTGCCAGGAGAACTCGGCTCTCCAGGTGCCGGGCGACGCGGGCTGGCGGATCCAGTCGAGCTGGACCCGCACACCAAGAACACCCGCCACCGCCCATTCGACGTGCGGGCACAGCGCGCGCGGCGCGGAGTGAACGTACAGAACGCCACGTGTCGTCACCGGGACCTCCAGTGTGGGACGAGGATCGCCTTTCCCAGCGGCCTCAGTAAACAGCATCGGGAGTCAAACTCCACAAAAGGGACAGCATGTGACGTGATGTAATTTACCGGAGCCGATGGGCACGATGCCTCTGGGTCGACGGGGAAAAGCTACCGTGAGTAGGTGGCCAAGGGGTGACGTAATGTCGGTCCGGGAGCCCGTACGCACCAAGCTTTCACTCGGCAGGACGTCACGGACCGGTGATACGGAGGGGATCTGGGCATGCGGGAGACGAGCCGGAAGCGCCGTTCGCGCAGCGCGGCGGCAGCGCTGACGGCAGCGGTCCTCCTCGCGACCGGCGCCCTGGCCGGATGTGACTCCGCGTCGGATACGCGCGGCAACGGCTCCCCCGCCAAGCGGCGGCCGTCGCCCAGCCCCACCCCCGTCTGGGACCGCAGCCCCGACTCCATCGCCGCCGTCGGCGACTCCATCACCCGCGGCTTCGACGCCTGCGTGGTGCTCTCCGACTGCCCGGAGGTGTCCTGGGCGACCGGCACGGACGCCACGGTGCGCAGCCTGGCGCTGCGGCTGATCGGGCAGCCCGCGGTTACGGAGCGCAGTTGGAACTTCGCCCGCTCCGGGGCCGATGTGGCGGACCTGGCCGAGCAGATGACACAGGCGGCGGCCCGGAAGCCCGAGCTGGTGACGGTGATGGTCGGCGCGAACGACGCCTGCGCGGACACGGCGGATCGGATGACTCCGGTCGAGGAGTTCCGGAGTTCCTTCACGGCGGCACTGCGGCAGTTACGGCGCAGCGCGCCGAAGGCTCAGGTGTACGTGTCGAGCGTGCCGGATCTCAAGCGGCTCTGGTCGACCGGGCGCGGCAATCCACTGGGCCGGCAGATCTGGAAGCTGGGCATCTGCGCCTCCATGCTGGGCAACGCGGAGGACGAGAGCGTGAAGGCGCAGCAGCGGCGGGACCGGGTGCATGAGCGGGTCGTGGCGTACAACGAAGTGCTCAAGGATGTCTGCGGGAAGGATCTGCGCTGCCGGTACGACGGCGGGGCGGTCTTCGACTACCGGTTCAAGGGCGAGCAGTTGAGCCGCTGGGACTGGTTCCACCCGAGCAAGAACGGGCAGGGGCGGCTCGCGGAGATCGCCTACCGCAACGTCACGGCGGCGAAGCCACCACGGTCGTGAACCGGGGCTTTAATCCGGACCCCGCGTTCCGCGCCCCGGACCCCGCGCCCCGGACCCCGCGTCCCGGGCTGCTTCGCCGGGTTGCCGCGGGCGGTGGCTGCTGAGGTCGCAGCGGCCGGAGCGGCGGGAGTGACGCGGTAGCCAGGGGCGCGGCACGGACGCGATACTTCCGCCACCCGACGGAAGGATTCCCGTGTCCCGAATACGCGTGCGCCTGGACGTAGTTGGCGTTGCCCTCCTCGTACTCGCCCTCACCGGCTCACCGCTCGCCGCGGCCGATCCAGCGCCTGCGCCTGCTTCACCGTTCACTGTCGAGGAGCAGCGGCTCGACAAGGCCGTGCCCCAGGAGATCCTGCGGCGCAGCGGATTCGACACCGTGGCGCCGCGGTTCGCGCAGGCGCTGGAGGGGACGCGGTCCTTCCGGCAGGCCGAGCGGGCTGTCGTACGGCAGGGCGCGCAGCTGTGGGACCGGGCGGTGGACCGGGCGCAGGGCCGCGGCCCTGCGCGGGGCGATCTGAGCCGGGACGACGACCGGCCGCTGTACTGGGCGCGGCTCGCGATGACCCGCGAACTTCGGCAGTGGCAGCCGGAGTTCGGCCTGACGGACACGGAACGGGCGCGGCTCCTCGACCGCCTCGAGCGCTCGTCGCGCGGCCAGGACTCGATGCACCTCCCCGCGGGCAAGGGCTTCAAGCGGATCGTGATGACGGGCTTCGACCCCTTCACGCTGGACCGCGACATACGAATAAGCAACCCGTCCGGGGCGACTGCGCTGGCGCTGGACGGCACCTGGATCCGCACGGCGGACGGGCCCGCCCGGATCGAGACGGCCGTCTTCCCCGTGCGCTGGCAGGACTTCGCGGACGGCACGGTGGAGCGGACGTTGCGCACGCAGCTGCCGAAGGCCGACCTGTTCACGACGGTGAGCCAGGGGCGGGTGGGCCGTATCGACATCGAGCGCTCCAACGGCGCGTGGCGCGGCGGGTTCGGGGACAACGAGAACGTCTCGCGCACGGAGACGGTGCCGGTGACCGATCCGGCGTCGCAGCCCCAGTGGACGACGACGACGCTTCCGTACGCGGCGATTGTGGCGGCGGAGAGGGGGCGCTTCCCGGTGTACGACAACACGACGGTGACGGAGATCCCGCCGGGCGCCACGACACCGGTGGTCAGCCCCGGGGGCCCGACACCCGGCTCGACGGCGCGCGCGGGTGGCGGCGGCAACTATCTCTCGAACGAGATTGCGTACCGGGCGACGCTGCTGCGGGACCGGTTGGGGCTGGAGATTCCGGGGGGCCATGTGCATACGCCGGTGCTGGAGTTCGGGGCGGGGAACACGACGGAGATCACGGACCAGGAGTTCGTGCGGAACCGGGTGGACATTATTGGGCAGGTCCGGGCGATTATCCGCGTGGCGGCGGAGACGTCGGGCTGAGGGGGGCGGGGGGCCGCCTGCGGCGGGCTTGTCCCCACCCACCCGCCCATTGATGCGGGGGCGGCCCCACACACCGGGGGACGGCAGCTTCGCGCCGCGTGAGGCACGGCGGTCGCCCGCCCGCGTCGAGCGGGCCGGGGCAGCTTCGCGCCGCGCCGAGCGGGCCCCGGAGTGCGCGCTTCGCGACGCCCGGACACAGCCCGGGCTGCGCGGGCGGGGTGAAGCAGGCTCAGCGGGCGAAGCCCAGAGTTACTCCCAGGCCCACCAGGACCGAGCCGATCGCGCGGTTCAGGGTCTTCTGCCAGCGCAGCATCGCCGTGCGCAAGCGGGAGTTGGAGAAGAACAGCGCCACCACGCCGAGCTTCCCCGCCAGTCCTAGTCCTTGTGCAGGGTGTACCGGGCCGGACTCGCCGGCTCGGCGTCCGCGTCCGGCGCCACCAGGTCCCGCACCATCAGCGTCGCACCGGCCACCGCCCCCGGCATCAGGAACACGGCCAGGAACGGAACGAGGAACGCCAGCGTCAGCGGCACGCCGAAGCCGAGGGTCAGCAACCGACGGCCCCGCAGCAGCCCGAGGCGGTCCTTGAGCTCGACGCCGCGCCGCTGGAGGGCGACCGCGGTGAGCTCCTCCGCGAGGAAGAAGCCCGAGACGCAGAAGCCTGTGACGGGGATGACGGTCTGGCCGACGACCGGGATGAAGCCGAGGGCGAAGAGCAGTACGCCGTAGAGCACGACCCGCGCCAGGACCCGCAGCGAGTCGCGCGCGGAGATCCACAGCTCCCGCCAGAGCGGCAGCCCGGACTCGGGGACGTCGCCGCCCTCGGTCCGGTCGACCTGCTCGGACAGCGACTCGTAGAAGGGCTGGCCGACCAACAGCGTCACCGCGGTGAAGGTGATCACCGCGAGGAACAGGCCGAAGCAGAAGACCAGCGCGGTCAGGAAGCCCCGGAACAGGCCCTGCCAGGGCGAGGACCAGTCGGCGGCGAAGGGCGTCGCCCAGGCGGCGAAGTCGTCGGCGCCGTAGCCGAGGCCGACCAGCGCGGCCGCGTACAGCACCAGTGTCACCAGCCCCGGGAGCAGCCCGAAGCCGAACCATTTGCCATGCCCGCCGACCCAGCGCTGGCCCTTCATCAAGTAGCCGAAGCCCACCCCAAGATCACGCATGAGTACAGTTTATCGGGGTGCCGGAGCCGGCGTGGGGCCGAGCCCGGCCGGACCGGGGCTGCGGCACGATCGGCCCGGCGGGTGGTGCGCGAAGAGCCGGAGCCGAACCGGGAGTTACGCCCAAGCAGCTCTTGTTGTCCGGCAGTTGACCCTGTAGACCCCTGCGTACCACTAATCGTTGTGCTGATCGATTCCGATCGATTCCGACACTCCGGAGGCACGTACGCATGGGCTTGCCCCGCCCCCTTCTCATCGCCACCGCCGCCCTCGCCGGGGCGGTGCTTCTTGCGCCCGCGCCCGCGACCGCCCTCCCCGGTCGCGACGGCCCACAGCCCCATCCCGTACGCGAAGGCGGCGGGCGCGACGCCGCAGTCGCCAAGGCCCCCCTCTCGGCCGCCGCCAACGCGCTGCGCACCGCGGCCCCCGAGCTCGCGAAGAGCGGCGGTTACCCACGGCGTACCGTCCTCGACGCGCCGCCCGTGAACCCGGCCGACAAGTCGATCAAGCTGGGGCTCGCGCCGTACCACGCGCTCGCCCCGCGGCTGAACGCCCTGCAGAAGCTCGGCGACCGGGTCAGCGTCGAGGTGGCCGGGCACTCCGCGGGCGGGCACGAGCTGTATCTCGTCACCGTCACCGCGCCCGAGACCTCCCGGCAGGCGCGCGAGCAGGAGCGGATGCGGGAGCTGATCGAGAACTCCCCGGCCGCCGCCGCCAAGGACAAGCGCGTCAAGTACGCCTACAAGACGCCGGTGTTCATCAACAACAACATCCACGGCAATGAGTGGGAGGGTACCGACGCCGCCCTGAAGCTCATCGAGGAGCTGGCGAGGGCGAAGGACGGCACGACTGCCGACCTGCTGTCCAAGAACCGTATCTACCTCAATGTGACGGCCAACCCGGACGGCCGCATCGCCGGCACCCGCGCCAATGCCAACGGCTTCGACCTCAACCGGGACTTCATCACCGGATCCCAGCCCGAGGCGCGCGCCATCCGGCAGATCGCCATCGACAAGCAGCCGGCTCTCATGCTCGATCTGCACGGTTACGTCAACGGCACGCTGATCGAGCCGACGACTCCGCCGCACGGCGAGAACTACGAGTACGACCTCTTCCTCAAGGATTCGTACGCCAACGCGCTGGGCATGGAGAAGGCGGTGAACGGCCTCGGCTACACCCCCGCCAAGGATGGTGTGCAGCCCGCCGTCATCCCCTTCCGGGACGAGAAGGAGGGCTGGGACGACTGGCCGCCGATCTTCACCCCGCAATACATGCCGTTCCAGGGCGCGATCGCCTCGCACACCATCGAGTTCCCGATGGCAGTCAACAACGAGGAGTACGACTCCCTGCCGGTCGCCGAGCTGCGCCGCAGGGCCGCGATCAACACGGCCGTCGCGGGCGCGGCGATGCGCGCGACGCTCGACTACACGCGTACGCACCGCACGTCGGTGATCGCCGACCAGATCGAGACCTTCCGGCGGGGCGCGGCCGGCGAGGCGCAGCGGCCGGTCTCGGAGGAGACCGTGCCGGGCGTGCCGGGCATCGGTCCCGAGGACGTGTACACCACGACCTTCCCGCGCGCGTACGTCATTCCGGCGGGGCGCGGCCTGGGGGTCCCCCCGGACGGAGTCTGGGGGAGGTCGGCGCCCGCGGCGGCCCGGCTGGTGGACCATCTGGTCGCCAACGACGTACGGGTGGAGCGGGCGGTGCTGCCGTTCAGGCTCGCGGGCCGCAGCTATCCGGCGGGGTCGTACGTCGTCGACATGCGCCAGCCCAAGCGCGGCATCGCCAATGTGATCCTGGCCGAGGGCCGGGACATCAGTGCGGACGTATCCACGATGTACGACATCTCGGGCTGGAGCCTCGGGCTGCTGTGGGGCGCGACCGTGGACAAGGCCGCCAAGGGCAAGCTGCATGTGGTGGGCCGCCCGGTCCATGCCGCGGCGCCCACCGGCTACGTGGCCCCGTTCGGGGACCTGCGGCTGCGGCTCGACGACCCGAAGGAGCTCGCCGCCC
This sequence comes from Streptomyces sp. NPDC019443, assembly GCF_044389785.1. NCBI lineage: Bacteria > Bacillati > Actinomycetota > Actinomycetes > Kitasatosporales > Streptomycetaceae > Streptomyces > Streptomyces sp. NPDC019443. Next base: position 396,992 of record NZ_JBIRYJ010000006.1, on the reverse strand, counting down.
TCAACTCCCTGCTCGCGCACGGGGTGAAGGTGCGGCGCGCCGCGGACGGCTCGGCGATCGTGCCGGGTTCGGCCCGCGGTGTGGCGGGCGTGCTCGCCGACCGGCTCGGGGTCGCCTTCTTGGCCGCGAAGGAGAAGGGCACGGGCGCGCTGCACCGGACCAGGGTCGCCGCGGCCGTGACCCCCGGTGAGCTGTTCGCGCTGCGCGAGATGGGCTTCGAGGTACAGCCGGTGTCGACGGCCGCTCTCAACGCGGGCTTCGACTGGTCGAAGGCGGATGTGCTGATGGTCTCGGGCGGTCTGGAGTACGGGCGGCTGACCCCGACGGCCCGCGGCGCGCTGGACGCCTTCCTCGCGGGCCACGGCGGTGTGGTGGCCCTCGGCTCGGACGGCGCGGCCTTCAACGCCGATGCGGGTCTGATCGCGGTCAAGCCGGTGGCGGGCAACGGCGACGCCAACGGCGTGGTCCGGGTGGCCAATGCGGCCGGCAGCCCGGTCACCGGCGGCGCGCCCGCGCACACCTTCGTGTACTCCCCGCTGTGGTTCACCGACCTCGGCCCGGGTGTGCGGGTGGAGCAGTCGTACGGCTCGGGGAACCCGCTCGTCGCGGGCCACTGGCGCACGACGGAGGACGGCAAGGGCGGCCCGAAGGACGCGGCCGGCCGGGCGTCGATCGTCAGCGGTACGAGCGCGAAGGGCACGCCGGTCGTGCTGTTCGGCACGGAGCCGCTGTTCCGCGACCACCCGAAGGGCGTGTTCGCGCAGGTCGGCCGGGCGCTGATCACACGCTGAGTACGCAGCGAGGGCCGCACCCCGGACGGGGTGCGGCCCTCCTGTACGCAGCGCCGGTCAGACGGCGAGGTCGACCGTGATGTTGCCGCGGGTCGCCTTGGAGTACGGGCAGACCTGGTGGGCCTTCTCGAGCAGGTCCTTGGCGGTGGCGGCGTCCACGTTCGGGATGTTCGCGGAGATCTTGACGATGATCCCGAAGCCCTCGTCGTTCTTGCCTATGCCGACCTCGGCGGTGACCGTCGAGCCGGAAAGGTCTGCGTTCTCCCGGCGGGCGACGACACCCAGAGCACCCTGGAAGCAGGCGCTGTAACCGGCGGCGAAGAGCTGCTCCGGGTTGGTTCCCGCGCCGGAACCGCCCATCTCCTTGGGCGGGTTGACGACCAGGTCGAGCCGGCCGTCGTGGGTGACGACGCGGCCGTCACGGCCGTTCTCCGCGGTGGCGGCAGCGGTGTACAGGACGTCGGACTGCTGGATGGACATGAAGAAGTTTCCTGTCGCTGGTTCACCCCGGCTCGCGCCCACGACCGCGGTGGCTGAGGCCGAGCCTAGCTGGTCAGCGAAACGATCATCTTGCCGGTGTTCTCACCGCGCAGCAGACCGAGGAACGCGTCGTAGCCGTTCTCGATACCCTCGACCACGGTCTCGTTGTACTTGAGCTCGCCGGAGGCGATCCAGCCCGCAACCTCACGGACGAACTCCGGCTGGAGCGCGGCGTGGTCGCCCACGAGCACGCCCTGCAGGCGCAGCCGCTTGCCGATGACCATGGCGAGGTTGCGCGGTCCCGGGGCCGGCTCGGTGTTGTTGTACTGGGCGATCATGCCGCAGATGGTCGCGCGGCCGTGCACGTTGAGCGAGGAGATCGCGGCCTCCAGGTGGTCTCCGCCGACGTTGTCGAAGTAGACGTCGATGCCGTCGGGGGCGGCCTCCTTCAGCTGCTGCCCGACGGGGCCGTTCTTGTAGTTGAAGGCCGCGTCGAAGCCGTACTCCTCGACCAGGAGCTTGACCTTCTCGTCCGAGCCCGCCGAGCCGATGACGCGGGAGGCGCCCTTGAGCTTGGCCATCTGGCCGACCTGGCTGCCCACCGCGCCGGCCGCGCCGGAGACGAAGACCGCGTCGCCCTCCTTGAAGGAGGCGACCTCGAAGAGCCCGGCGTAGGCGGTCAGACCGGTCATGCCCAGCACGCCGAGGTAGGCGGAGAGCGGGGCGAGCGAGGCGTCGACCTTGGTGGCGTGCTTAGCGGGCATCGCGGCGTACTCGCGCCAGCCGAGCCCGTGCAGGACGTGGTCACCGACGGCGAAGCCCTCGGCTCCCGAGGCGATGACCTCGCCGACAGCGCCGCCCTCCATGGGGTGGTCGAGCTTGAAGGGCGGGGTGTACGACTTCACGTCGTTCATCCGGCCGCGCATGTACGGGTCGACCGAGAAGTACAGATTGCGTACGAGGATGCGACCCTCGCCCGGCTCGGTCACCGGCGCTTCACGCAGAGCGAAGTCCTCCGCCTTGGGCCAGCCGTGCGGGCGGGCGACCAGGTGCCATTCACGACCGGACGCGGGGAGTGCGGACATGCTGCGTTCCTCTCAGAAAAGCTTCACTATGTGAAACAACCATGCTCATGGATATTTCATGTTGTCAAGTAACTGGGTATCCTGTTCGCCATGGCCACCCCACGAACAGACACCCTGACCGTCGAAGTCGTCGAGCTCATCGGCGCCGTTGTGGCCCGCTACCACGCGGAGTACGAGCAGGCCGCGGCCAAGCACTCACTCACCGGCGCGCAGGCGCGGGTGCTGGGACTGCTGACCCTGGAGCCGATGCCCATGCGCCACCTCGCGCAGAAACTGAGGTGCGAGCCGTCGAACATCACCGGCATCGTGGACCGGCTGGCGAGCCGCGGGCTGGTGGAGCGACGGCCTGATCCGAACGACCGCAGGGTGAAGCTGGCCGCACCGACGAAGGACGGGGTCGACACCGCGCGGCGGCTGCGGGAATCACTGGACTTCGCGCGTGAGCCGCTGGCCGGGCTGTCGGACGAGGAGCGGAAGATACTGCGGGACCTGCTCAAGCGGATGCTGGGCGAAGAGGCTCCGGCCGTGCCGTAGCCTTCGGTCATCCGACCGCTAGATGCACCAAAAGAGGAACTGATTGCAGGTCTGGGTGGGCGTCGGGGTCGGCGTGGGGCCCGAGGACGGGGGGTCGGCCGAGGCCGATCCGCTCGGCTGCCCCGAGTTCGACGGCTCCGCACTGGCGGACGGCTGCACGGCGGAGGGTGCGGCGGACGGCCTGCCGCCGCCCCGGCTCGTGGCAGTCGGCTTCCCGGTGCCGCCGCTGCCCGTGCCGCCGGTGCTGGTTCCCGTCGGGCGTGCGGAACTCGACGCCGAGACGGGCGACTCCGTCACCGGGTCGGGGCCCTCGGGGGTGACATCGACGTCTGTTGGCTCCGGAGCGGGCTCCGTCTCGACGTCCGGCTCTTCCTTGACGGCGGTGGCCGCGCCGTCGTCCCCCGGATTGTCCATGGCCAGCTCGGCGAGGCTCAGCGCACCCGCAGCGAGCACCAGGCCGAAGGTGCCGAGCAGCACCTTGCGGCCACGCCGCTTACGGGCCCGGCGCCCGGACGCGGCCCTGCGCCGCGAACTGTTCTGGCGATGGGCACGCCGATGGCCCGTCGGCTCGGACACCTCGTCCAGTTCGAGGACGTGCTCCGCCGCGGGCGCAATGGGGCTCTGATACCGGAGCTCCTCAACGGGTGTACCGCAGCCGGCACAGGCCAGAGCGCCGTTGAGGTGCCGACGGCACTGGTTGCAGTAATCCATGGCGCCCGCAGGTTATGCGGCGCGGAGGGACCAGTGGTGAATGAGCCTGTGAGGATTTTGTGTGGACCCCTCATCTTGGCTGCGAGTCAGCTTCTCGTCACTGATGGCGCGTTCGCCCCAGACGGCGGGGCAGGATGTCGGACATGACCCCTGCCGCACCGTTCGGGCCCCGCGAATTCCAGCTGGTACTGCTACGCCGGATGGCTGATCATCAACCCGGTCTGGTCGAGGACGCCCGCCACGAACTGGGCGCGTCCCTCGCCGAGATGCGCGAGGCCAACCGCCGCTGGCAGGCCATGGTGCGTTCGCCGAGGGGCCGCGGCGCGCTCGCCCGCTACCGCTCGGTGCTCGGGAAGCCGGAGCAGGTCGTACGTCGGCGGATCGGCGACCTCGAGTGCGACGCGCTGCTGTGGCCCGTACCGCTCTGGCCCGATCTGCGCTTCGAGGTGCTGGCGGCGGACGGCGGGGCGGTGTGGAACGAATGGCTGGTCCGCGCCCCGGGGACGGCGGGACCCGAGTTGCGTACGGCCGATGACCTGGTGCCGTGGTCGTGCACGGTGGACGAGGTGGCAAGAGCGTTTCCTCCGGCCAGACCGATGGAGGGCTCGGCGCCGACGCGATGGCAGCTGGTGTTCACGCTCCCCGACGGCGAGCAGGGCGTCGCGGAGTTCTGCTGGGGACTGCTGCAGAGACGGCTGTAGCCGGGGCGCGATGACCACCGATCGGCCGAACAAATCTGGCGGGTCGTCAGCTCCGTACCCCCGACCGGCTCACCCAGCGCGCGAACTTCCCGTTGCGATCGCACGATGCCATCAAGTACCGCACTCGGGAGGATCCGCCGTGACCGTCAGCCTTGAGCAGTTGCGCCGTTGCCATGTCGCCGTCGACCTGGGAGCCGCGAGGACCAGGGTCTTCGTGAAGGGGGCCGGGCTCGTCGTCGACGAGCCGAGCGTCGCCGCCGTGAACACCCGCACCGGCGCGCTGATCGCCGTCGGCGCGCTCGCCGAGAAGATGACGGGCCGTACGCCCGACTACATCCGCGTCGCCCGTCCCATCGCCGGCGGCACCATCGTCGACATCGAGATGGCCCAGCGGATGCTCCGTCTCCTCCTCGGCGAGAAGCTCCGCCGCCAGCTGCGCCGCAAGCCGCGGCTGCGCGCCGCCGCCTGCACCCCGCACGACAGCGACCCGCTCGCCGAGCGCGCCGCCGTCGAGACCCTCGTCGGCCTCGGCGCCCGCCGGGTCGAGCTCGTCGACACCCTGATCGCCGCGGCCGTCGGCTGCGGGCTGCCCGTGGAGCAGCCCACCGCGACCATGATCATGGTGTGCGGCGCGGCGACCACACAGGTCGCCGTGCTCTCGCTCGGCGCGATCGTCACGGCCGAGCGGATCCCGGTGGGCGGCAACGCCATCGACCACGCGGTGATCCAGCACCTGCGCCACCAGCACGAACTGATGCTGCCCAGCCAGTCCGTACGCCCCCTTCAGCTGGCGCTGAGCGGCAATGGCCTCAACACCCACGGCCCGGCGTCCACCGAGATCCACGGCCGGGACGTGGCGACCGGCCTCGCCCGCTCGGTGCGCGTCGACACCGCAGCCGTACGAGACGCCATCCACACCCCGCTCACCTCTGTGCTCGACGGCATCGGCAAGGTGCTGCGGGACTGCCCGCCGGACCTGGTCGCCGATCTCGCCGACCGCGGGATCATGATGGTCGGCGGGAGCGCGCTGCTGCCCGGCCTGGACCAGATGCTGCGCGACGCCACCGGAATGCCGGTGCACATCGCCGACCGGCCCGACATCTGCGCCGTACTGGGCCTCGGCGCGATGCTGGAGGGCAAGATCCAGCCGATGCTCCTCAATCCGCTCGCCGAAGCCAGCTGAGACAGCCGGTGGGCGGGGGCGCGTAAATCAGTCGCGCCGGCCGTGGCCGGGGCCCGACGCTGTGCGCCATGAGTATGTGGACGACGGCGATGGCGGGCGCGGCGGCGGGCCTGGGTGTGGCGATGCCCGTGGGGGCGATGGGCGTACTCCTCATCCAGGAGGGCATGCGCGACCGCCGCGGTGCAGTGGCCGCGGCGGCCGCGGTCGCCGTCGTCGACTTCGCGTACGCCGCCGTGGCAACCGCACTCGGGCCGCTCGTCGCCTCCGCGCTCTCCGGCGTCGAGGCCTGGGTCCGGCTGGTGTCGGCCACCGTGCTGGCGGTGATCGCGGTGCGCGGGCTGCTCGCCTCGCGGCACGCGGGGGACGCCTCCGAGAGCGAGAGCACGGGCGCCGGACCGGTGCGGACGTTCACCCGGTTCGCCGCGCTCACCCTCATCAACCCGACCACCGCCCTGTACTTCGCCGCCCTCACCACGGCTCAGGGCGCGGCCCTGAGTGGAGGCACGGCCGGCGCGGTGTTCGTCGGCGGTGTCTTCGTCGCCTCGCTGGCGTGGCAACAACTGCTGGTCGCGGTGAGCGGTTTGGCGGGCATGCGGATCTCGGACACCGCTCGGGCGTGGACGTTCCGGATCGGGTACGGGCTGGTCGCGGTGTACGCGGTCAAGGTGGCGCTCCCCTTGCCGTAGGGCGCCGGGACCACGGGCGTCCGGGGTGCGGGGTGCTTGTTCCCCCACCCCGCCCCTTCCCGAAACCGGGGCTGTGCCCAGACCCCCTGGGGGTGTACGTGGGGGCTGACGCCCCAGACCGCCAGGCAGCGGCAGCTCCCCGCCGCCACCGCCAGCCGCGGCAGCAACGGCAAACAGCCCGCCCACGCGGCAGCGTCGCGTCGCGCCCCGCGCACCCCTGACCCGCACCGCCGCGCCGCGCCCCGCGCACCCCGGACGCCCCCCAAGGCCCCCATCCCCCCGCCCCGCGCAAGCCGAACGCACCCGGACCCGCACCACCGCCCCCCCCCGCACCCCCAAACGCCCAAGCCCCCCATCCCCCGCTCGGCGCGCGGCGCCGCGTGCTCGCGAATAGCGTGAAAGGGACGAAATTTCCTCGACCGGGAGGCTTGGTTCCCATGGCCGCGCAACCCGAAGGCACCCCCTGTTGGGCGGACGCGATGTTCCCCGATCTGGAAGCCGCCAAGAGTTTCTACAGCGAGCTGTTGGGCTGGACGTACGGCGAAGGCTTGGAAGAATTCGGCAACTACACACAGGCGTACTCCGGCGGCAAGGCCGTGGCCGCCCTCTCCCCTCAGATGCCGGGCATGGAAAGCACCCCTGCCGCCTGGAACCTCTACTTCGCCACCCCGGACATCGCCGCGACGACCGCGAAGATCCGTGACAACGGCGGCGCGCTGACCATGGAGCCGATGGAAGTAGGCGAGTTCGGCACCATGGTGACGGCCCAGGACCCCAGCGGCGCGTACTTCAGCGCCTGGCAGGCCGCCGGCCACGAGGGCTTCGAGAAGACGGGCGAGTCCGGCTCGTTCGCATGGGCGGAGGTCACCACCCGCGACGCCGCGAAGGCGGATACCTTCTACCCGGCCGTCTTCCCCTTCGAGGTGCAGCGGATGGCAGACGAGCACATCGACTTCTGTGTGTGGAACGTCAACGGCAGGCCGGTGGCGGGCCGGATGAAGATGACCGACGACTTCCGGCCCGAAGTCCCGCCGTACATCAATGTGTACTTCGCGGTGCCGGACTGCGACGCCGCGGTGGCCACGGTCAACAAGCGTGGCGGGCAGGTGCACTTCGGCCCGATGGACAGCCCGTTCGGCCGTTTCGCGGCGGTCGCGGACCAGCAGGGCGCGGCGTTCTCCGTCATCGATCTGCAGACGACGCAGGGCGAGATGCCTGATATGACCTGACGCGCTCGTCATCCCCGTCCGCGTGAACGGCCTCCCGCGGGCGGGGAAGCGAGGGCACCGGACTCTGCAGGCCCCGGCCCCCGGCGTCGAGCAGCCGCCCCGGAGTCCCGGGCCTCGGCCCGGACGGGGCGATGTCCGAGCCGGACCCGGACCCAGACCCCGACCCAGACCCGGACCCGGACCCGGACCCAGACCCGGACCCGCCATTGCCGGCGCGGCGGACATTGGACTTGGGCACGTCCCCGTACGGAGACGTGCTCTCCGGATCAGGCACCGGATCCGGCACCGCACCCCCGCCCACCGGCTGCGGGGGTTTGCCGCCCGAGGGGGAGGTGTTGACCTCCTCGGCGGGTGGATTTCCCGAATCGGCGGTCGGCCGGATCCTGGGCGAGCCGGCGGCAACGTTGTCAGTGGCCCAGCGCTGCGCCGGAGACCCGTCACGGACCTTGACCACCACCGTCGCTCCGGCCTCCGCGGCGGTGGGGACGACGGCAAGACCGTCGTTCCAGCGGGGAATCACATCGCCCTGGATCGTCAGGTCGTAGCGGACGTCCGCGGCGTTGCCCGCCGACGGGTCCGCGCACGCGCCGAGGACGACCACGCCGTCCAGCTCATGGGAGTTGAGGCACAGTTCGGGGGCGGCGGCGCTGCGCAGCAGTCCGTCGTTCTCGTACACCCACTGCTGGGTCACGGAGCTGGAGCAGGGCGACGTCGTCGCGTCGGCGCCGAGCTGCGCCCTGCGGTCGCGGATGTCGAGGCACAGGCCGGAGTCGGCGTTGCGCAGTCTGGTGTTGAGCGGGCCCGTGGGGAGCGCGGCAGAGGTGGTCGACGGCTGCGAGGGCTGCGGAGCGGGGCTGGAGGGCAGCTGGGATCCGGGGGCGGGGACCCCGCTGACGGAGCCGCTCGGGACAGCCGGTCCCGCATTACTGCCGTCGTCCGGCCAGATCTCGGTGACGACGGCCGCGACGACGAGCAGGCCGGTCGCAATCCCGAGGCCGGTGATGACGGCCCCGCGTCCGCGCTGGGACAGCGACAGGGGGCGGCCGTGGAAGGTCACGCGGGGCAGCGAGCGAGGACGACCGCCCCGCGAGTGACGGCCGGCGCTGCGGACCGCGCTGCGGACCGCGCTCGCTCTGACCGCCCGGGAGCGGGCGTTGTTGCGGGCGGGCCGCGAGTCGAGGTAGGGCTGGGCGGCCGGGCCGAGTACGCCTTCGGCCAGCAGGAGGGCGAGCCTGCCGTCGACGTGGTTGAGCTGTTCGGCGCCGTAGCGGCAGTGCTGACACTTCGCCAGATGCGCCTGGATGTCGGGAATCAGTGGGCCGCCGCGGCGCAGGGATACGTCCAGCAGCCGGTTGAAGTGGCGGCATTCCTGGGACGGGGCGAGTTCCAGATGGGCCCGTAGGCAGCCCGTCCGGAGGATTTCACGCGCCTGTTCGAGCTGGGCCGCCGCGCTACGGGGATCAACCGCCAGCAATCCGGCCGGTACGGATATACCCTCGCCCTCGACCTCGACGTGCCAGAGCAGACATTGGGCGGGGCCGGGCATTGCCTGGAAAGCCCGAGCTATCAGCCCCCGATTCTCCGGGATGGTGAACATGTCGACAGGCACGGTGCGCCCGGTGTCCGGATTCTGGAGTTCGGGCAGCGCGGTGATGCGCTCGTCCGCCGCCCACGCCTTGCCGATTTGACGGGCAGTCACCAAAAGAAGCGGACGAAGGGCCGCGGCCGTCCGGGCCTGTCGCAGATTTTCCAACACCTTGTGGGAGGCCGCGGTGGCGAGCAAGGACGCCGCCCGGGCCGAAGGGGTGCAGATCGACGTGTAGTCGAACACCGGTTGCCAGTGCCTCGCCAGCAGCACTGCTACGGCACGGGCCTCGTCGTTCCCCCCGTCGGCCCGCAGTGTCGCCGCGAGACCTTCGTCGGAGTCCCCGGAGCTGAGACCGGTGCGGGGAGGAGGGACGGGACCCGGAGTACGGGGATTCTGCATAGACGTCTTTCCATCCAGGGCATTGCGGTGGGGGGTTGAACATGGTTCCGGTCCGGCCCGGGTTAACGGGGCCGGACATTTCTGTCAGTTGAAAGGGTACGCGTCTGCTTGGTCCATACCGCGGTGAAATTCGAACGGCTGAACAAAATCGGCCTGCTGAGACATGAGGAAGCTCACCCTTACACAACCCACAGGTGTGGAACAAGAGTTCCGGAACCGCGACCATTCCCGACGCTGTCGAGAAAAGGAAAGAACCGCTCGACTTTTGTTCAGAGTTGACTGGTTCTACCGTGGAGTAGCAGTGCGCGCCCGTCCCCCGGATCGGCCGCCACCGCTCTCACAGCGTCACAATGACGGCCTCGGTCGCCTTGACGCTGGTCCATACGGAAGTCCCGTCGGCGAGGCCCAGTTCGGCAGCCGCCTGCGGGGTGATCTCGGCGACGAGGTCGGGCGCCTGCGGCGAGCCGATCAGGATGCGCAGCCGGCTGCCTGTGGCGGTGATCTCCCGTACGGTGCCCGGCCACACATTGCGCGGGCTGCCGCCGGGCCTGTCACGGTGTACGGCGACCGCTTCCGGCGCGATGATCGCGAGGGCCTCCGTGCCGACGGGCAGCGGATCGGCGACGACGAGGAGCCCGCCGCCGGGGAGCGCGAGGCCCTCCGCCGTCGCGGTGCCGAGCCAGGCGTTGCGGCCGAGCATCCGGGCGACCCATGGGGAGCGTGGGTGGCGGGTGACCTCGGCAGGCGGCGCGTCCTGCAGGGCGCGGCCCTCGTCCAGTACGAGCACCCGGTCGGCGAGCGATACCGCTTCCACCGGGTCGTGGGTGACGATCAGGCAGACGCCGCCGAAGCCGTCGAGGTGGGTGCGCAGGGTGTGGCGTACATGGGCGCGGGTGGTCTGGTCGAGTGCGGCGAGGGGTTCGTCGAGGAGCAGCAGCCGGGGGCGTGTCGCCAGCGCGCGGGCCAGCGCGACGCGCTGGGCCTGGCCGCCGGAGAGCTGGCCGGGCCTGCGGTGCGCGAGGTGGCCGACGCCGAGCCGGTCGAGCCAGCCCTGGGCGGTACGACGGGCCTCGGCGCGTGGGACGCCGTGGGCGCGCAGCCCGTACGCCGTGTTGCCGAGGGCGCTCAAGTGCGGGAAGAGCGCGCCGTTCTGGGGCACCCAGGCCACGCCGCGGCGGTGCGGGGGCAGGTCGGTCACATCGGCGTCACCGAGGCGGAGCGCGGCGTGGGCGCGTGGGGTCAGTCCGAGGAGGGCGCGCAGCAGGGTGGTCTTGCCCGCGCCGTTGGGGCCGACGACGGCGATGGTGGTGCCGGGTTCGGCGTCCAGGATGAGCTCGTTGAAGCCGGTGACCTCGGCGTGCAGCGGCCAACTCTCCTGCATTTCGAGGAGGTTGAAGTCCCTGACCGGCTCGGCGGGGAGCTGGTCGGCAGGAGGCGGCTCGGCAGGCGCTTCCTCCGGGCGCTGCCTGCCGGGTGCCTGGCCGGGGGCCCCGCCGGACCAGCGGCCGCGCAGCGCGATCAGCACCGCCATGGCGATGGCGAGCAGCAGCAGGGACAGGGAGGTTGCCGCTTCCGGCTGGTCCTGGAGCAGCAGGTACACCTGGAGGGGCAGCGTCTGCGTGGTGCCGGGCAGATTGCCCGCGAAGGTGATGGTCGCGCCGAACTCACCCAGGGCCCGCGCCCAGGTGAGAGCGGCTCCGGCGACGAGCCCGGGGGCCACCATGGGGAGGGTGACGGTGAAGAACACCCGTAGCGGCGAGCCTCCGAGAGAGGCCGCGGTCTCCTCGTAGCTCGGTCGCAGCCCCGCCAGGGCGCCTTCGAGACTGATGACGAGGAACGGCATCGCGACGAACGTCGCGGCGACGACGGCACCCGAAGTGTGGAAGGGCAGGGTGATGCCGAAGGTGCCCTCCAGCCAGGGGCCGAGCAGTCCCCGACGGCCGAATCCGAGGAGGAGCGCGACGCCTCCGACAGTGGGCGGCAGCACCATCGGCAGCAGCACGAGGGAGCGTACGAGCGCCTTGCCGGGGAAGTCGACGCGGGCCAGCAGCCAGGCCAGCGGCACACCGAGCAGCAGGGAGAGACCGAGCGCCCAGAACGAGACGAGCAGCGACAGCTGCAGCGCCTCGGTGACGCCCGGGCTGGTCAGATGCGTACCGAGATCGCCCCAGGAGGTGCGGACGAGGATGCCGATCAGCGGCATCAGCAGCAGCGCGACGGCGAGCAGCGCGGGCACGGCGAGCGTGACAGGGGTGCGGGTGCCGCGGCTGCGTAGGCGTCTCATCGGGGGTTCCTCGGGGACCTGGTTGGGGTCGAGTTACGGTCGTGGGCTGCCCGGCCCCCGTACCGGGCAGCCCACGCACGGCTGTTACGGCTGCCGGCGGTTACGGCTGCTGGAAGCCCGCGTCCTGAAGGATCTTCTGCGCCTCGGGCGTGCTCAGCCACTTCACGAACGCGGCGGCGGCCTCCGCGTTCGTGGACGTCTTCAGGGTCGCCGCCGGGTAGGAGGCGACGGCGTTCTGACCGTCGGGGATCTCGACGGCCTCGACCTTGCCCTTCGCGCTCGTGGCGTCCGTCTTGTAGACGAGTCCGGCGTCGGCCTCGCCGAGCTCGACCTTGCTGAGGACGGCGCGGACGTTGGGCTCCTGGGAGACCGGTTTCACGACGATCTTCCGGGCGTCCAGGATCTTCTTGCTGTAGCGGCCGACCGGCACCTCGGGGGCGGCGAGCACGACCTTCAGCTTGGTGTCCGCGAGGTCCGCCAGCGAGCCGACCTTCTCCGGGTTGCCCTTGCCGGTCGCGATGACGAGCCGGTTCCTGGCGATGACGGTCGGGGCGCCGATGTCGGACTTCAGCCCGTCCATGGTCTTGGTGTCGGCGGTGATCAGGGCGTCTGCGGGGGCGCCCTGCTTGACCTGGGCGGCCAGTTCCTGGGACCCGGCGAAGGAGAACTTCACCGTGGTGCCGGGGTGGGACTTCTCGTACGCGGCGCCCGCGGTCTTGAAGACATCGGTCAGCGAGGAGGCGGCCAGCACGGTCAGCTCTGCCTTCGGTGCGCCGGCGGCGGACCCGGTGCCCTTCGCGCCGCTGTTCTTTTTGCTGTCGTCGCTGCCGCAGGCGGCCAGCGGTACGAGCAGTGCTGCGGTCAGGACGGCGGCGGTACGGCGCCGGGTAAAGGCGTACGACACGAGGACTCCTTGGTGAAGCGGTGGGAACAGGCCGCGTCGGGGACGGGCGACGCCGCTGCAAGGGATGAGCGCTGAGTGAGTGTTCGGGGGTCTCGGGGGCGGTTCAGGAGCGGTTCTCAGGCGCGGTTCTCAGGCGCGGTTCTCAGGCGCGGTCGATGTGCACGCTGGTCGACTTCACGCGGGCGGTGGCCTGCATGCCGACCTCCAGCCCCAGCTCCTCGACGGCCTCCCTGGTCAGCAGGGAGACCAGCCGGTGCGGGCCGGCCTGGATCTCGACCTGCGCGGCGACATCGCCGAGCTTGACCGCGGTGACGATGCCCGGGAAGGCGTTGCGGGCCGAGGTGTACGAGACATCCTCATCGCCGGTCCCGCTCTGGGCGACCTCGATCGAGAAGGCCGCCAGGTCACGGCCGTCGATGAGGCGGCGCCCGCTCTCGTCGCGATGGGTCGCGACCTTGCCGGCGTCCGCCCAGCGACGCGCGGTGTCGGGGCTGACGCCCAGCAGACGCGCCGCCTGGCCGATTGTGTAGGACTGCATATGCGACAAGGTAGGCGGCATCAGCCAGCATTTACAAGCCATCGAGCACCGCTTCATAGCAAATGCCAGACCCCTTGGAGGAAGCCCCAAGCGCGCTGCCCGGCCGCTGCCCGGGCCCGTGGCTACGGTGACCCCATGAGCCTGAGCATCCGCAATCAGATCCCCGGCACGGTCGTCTCCGTCACGCCCGGCGAGGTGATGGCCGCCGTCAGGGTCCGCCTGGAAGGCGGACAGGAGATCACCGCCGCGATCACACTGGAGGCCGTCAAGGAACTGGGCCTCGCGCCCGGCTCCGCCGTACGCGCCCTGGTGAAGTCCACCGAGGTCTCGCTCGCCACCGGCGCGGTCGAGGGCCTGAGCATCCGCAACCAGATCCCCGGCACCGTCACCGACGTCGCCGCCGGCGGCGCGATGGCGAGCGTCAAGGTCGGCGTGGTGGGCGGCGAGCTGACCGCCGCGATCACGAAGGACGCGGTCGCCGACCTGGGCCTTGCCGCCGGGTCATCCGTAGTGGCACTGATCAAGTCGACCGAGATCTCCCTTGCCACGCCCTGATCGCGGCCCAACTACCCCTGCTGCCCGGCCGTGGAGCCCCCCGGGAATGCCAAGGCCGCATAGTAAAATTGGCTCTCATGTCGAAGCCTGATTACCTGCTCGTCGATGTCGCCGCCATGGTGGAATCGGAGCAAACCAATCAGATGTCTCTCACCGTGGTGGTCAACGGGGCTGTCATCACCGGACGACTGGCTCCCGAAGCCATGTGGAGGCAGCGCGTCGCCGAGGTCCTGAAAGATTCGGACCGGCTTGGACCGTTCTCCACCATCTTCATGGCCGCCGGGGCCGGTCCCCGCAGCGAACAGGGTGAGCCGCCCACACACCTGCACTTCCATGTCGCGAGAATCCTTCAGGGAAGCCTCGGGATTCCCGAGACCGGGGGGATGTACCGCATTGCCATCAAGGATGTGAGCGCCTGGACGGTGGGGGACTTCAGTTACTCCGACCACTGAGAATTCGCTCTCAACGGCGCCACCGGCCGCGGTCCCGTCCATGCGGCAGCATGGAGACAGGGACAATCCCGGCGGCTGTGCAGCGTGACAGCCTGGAGTCGGCTGCGGCTGGCCGGCGAATGGGGAAGAGGTGCCGGATGGGTTCGGATGCGGACGACCATGACGGGCCGGCTACGGACTCCCATGAGCTGGACCGGGCGGTGCAGCAAGCCCTCGACCGGCTGACGCTGCTGACCAACGCCGCCGACGCACTGGCCAGCACCCTCGACCTGGACACGGGCCTGCGACGCCTGTGCCACACGCTGGTGCCGGGCCTCGCGGACTGGTGCGCGGTGGATCTGCTCGACGAGCACGGCCGCCTGCGCCGGCACGTGATCGAGCACCGTGAGTCCGACCTGGTGTCACCCGGCCTGTACGAAGGTGGACTGCCACCCCTGTCCGAGGATTCGGCCGCCTCACTGGCCCGTGCCCTGCGGGGGGCCGGGCCGCTGCTCGTCACGTCATTCTCCGCGCCCAATGCCGCGGCCGATCCTCTGCATGCCAGGGAACTGGAACTCTTCGACCGCCTGGGGGCGGACACGGTGGTGATCGCGCCACTGCGCTCCCGCCGGCAGGTTCTGGGCGCGCTGACCCTGGCGCGCACGGAGAGTACCGGGGCACTGGACGAGGACTCTCTTCCGCTGGCGGAGGACCTGGCGCACCGCGTCGCGCTCGCCGTCGACAACGGACGCCTGTACTCCGAGGTCCAGAACACAGGGGAGCGCATCCAGCGCTCCCTGCTGCCCGACCTGCCCACGCTCGGACTGCTCGAGTTGGCCGCCCGCTACCAGCCCGCTCTGGCCACGTCCCAGGTCGGCGGAGACTGGTACGACGCGTTCGTCCTGCCCGGCGGTGCCACGGCCCTCATCATCGGAGACGTCGCCGGCCACGACCTACAGGCCACCGTCACCATGAGCCACATGCGCAACATGTTGCGCGGCATCGCCAGCGACCGCAAAGAGCCACCCGGCAAGATCCTCGGCCGCATGGACGCGGCCAACAGCATCCTCTACCCACACCAGACCCTGACCTGCATTTACGCGCTTGTCGAGAAACCGGCCGAGCATGAGCCATGGGCTCTTCAGTACGCCGCAGCCGGCCATCCCGCCCCGCTGTTGATCACAGCTGAAGGCGACACACGCTTCCTGACTGACGGCCGCAGCATGCTTCTGGGAGTGGATCCCACCCAACGACGCCCCGACGCGACCGAAGTCCTGCCGGCGAACGCCACGATCCTGTTCTACACCGACGGTCTCATCGAACGGCGCACTGAAGACCTCGACCGCGGCGCGGCCCGGCTGCGCCAGCACGCCGCCGCCCTCGCCCAAGAACCCCTGGGAGCCCTCTGCGACGAGCTCCTCACCGGCCTCGCTCAGGACAGCAGCGACGACGTGGCCCTCATCGCCGTTCGCACACCGGCATCCGACGACCGCGCCGCCACCGCCACCGCCGACTGAGCTCAACAACCGGCGGCGCCACTCGACCGCGTCCCCTCATTTCATTCGATGAGGGCGGCCTCGAAGGAACCCCCCAGGTATCGGTCCCGGCTGTCGCGACGCTGCAGCTTGCCGGTCGTCGTGAGCGGCAGCGTCCCCGGCCTGAGGAGGACGACATCGTGCACCTGGATGCGGTGTCCTGCATGGACGGCGCGCCTGATCTCCTGCTTGATCTCCTGCGCGGTCACCGGGTCGTCACTCCCGCCGCCGGCTGCCGCCGTCGTCTCGGCGAGCACGATGAGCCGTTCATGTGCGCCGTCGTCGACCGACACCGCGCAAGCACCGAACTCGCGGACTGCCGGATGGCTGGCCTCAACAGTGGCTTCGATGTCCTGCGGGTAGTGGTTGGCACCGGCGATGATGATGACGTCCTTCGCCCGACCGGTGATGAACAGCTCCCCGCTGTGCAGAAATCCGAGGTCACCGGTACGGAGAAACCGCTCGCCCGGCTGATCGGGAAGGGTCCCCATGAAGGTCTCGGCACTCTCCTTGGGAGCGTTCAGGTAGCCCGTTGCGACGCTCGGGCCGGAGACGAAGATCTCGCCCACCTCGTCCTCATCGCAGGGCTTGCCGGTCTCCGGGTCGACGGCGACAGCCGTGCTCAACGGATGGATCGGGCCGCAGCCGACCAGCTCCCGACTGTCCAGTGCCGACGCGGCTGGGCGCACCTTTCCGACGGCGAGCGCCTCGGAGTCCAAGCGCAGGACCTCCGGGCCCTGGCCGACCGGCACGGCCGTGACCATCACTGTCGCCTCGGCGAGGCCGTACGCGGGGGACAGCGCCCCGCGCCGGAAGCCGGCCTCTGCGAATGCCGCGCTGAAGCGGTCGAGGGTATCGGCGCGGACGGGCTCACCTCCGACCAGAGCCATCTCCCAACGGCTGAGGTCGAGTTCCCGGCGCTGAGCGTCGGTCACCCGGCGGACACACAGGTCGTAGGCGAAGTTCGGCGCGCAGCTGTCCGCGCGTCCGAGCCGGGAGATCGCCCGCAGCCATGTGAGCGGACGCTGTACGAACGTCATCGTCGGCAGCAGTGTGACGTCCCGGCCGGAGAAGAGGGGCTCGAGGACGTTGCAGATGAGGCCCATGTTGTGGTGAGGCGGCAGCCACGACACCGACGACGGGCGGGACAGCCCGGCGTCGTCGGCAGGCCGGCGCGTGTTGTCGTATATCAACGACAGATTGTTCAGCACATTGCCGTGAGTGATCGCGACGCCCTTCGGCACTCCGGTCGATCCCGAGGAGTACTGCAGGTAGGCGACCATCTCAGCGGCGGTCACCGGCGGGGTCCACTGCCGGGCCAGGTCCGGGCATACCTCGTCGGTCGCCACCCGGTCGAGTCGGGCGAGCCCCTCGGTGCCGGTGAGGACGGGCTCGGCGGCGGCAAGCATGGAGCCGGTGGACAGGAACAGCCGGGACTCGGAACTCGCGGCAATCGACTCCACCCGAGTCCATTTGGCATTGCCCCGCGTACCGTCGAGCGGAGCTACCGGCACCGGGATCAGACCCGCATAGATGCAGCCCAGGAATGCGGCGTGGAACTCCAGTCCGGGCGGGTAACTCAGCAGCGCGCTTGCGCGTGCGGTTGGAGCCTGCTTCAGCAGCGTCACGGCGATCGCGCGCGCATAGCGGTCGAGTTCGGCCAGGGTCAGTGAGTCGGATTCATCGACACCATCGCCCAGGAACACAAAGCTCTTCCGGTCGGGCTCGGCTGCCGCACGAGTGCGGCACAGGTCGATCAACGTCGTCAGTGCCCCGTGCTCACCGGCCACCCCCTCGGGCAGGCGGACACTGTGCTGACGATTGGTTTGCATGAGACCACTCCAAACGGAGGAAGGAGGAAGAAGGCGGCGGCAGTTCGCGCGCCCTCCCTGCATGGAGCGAGATTCAGACCGTCTCGAACACCCGCGCCCGGTACCTGGACCGGCACCGCGAGCGCTGCAGCTTGCCGCTGGTGGTGAACGGCAGCGACCCCGCCTTGACCAGGAGGACCTCGTCGGCCCGGAGGCTGTGCCCGGCGAAGACGGCCTCCCGGACGGCTTCTTCGACCTCGTCCGCCCCGACGGTCGCGCGGGCACCTGACGGAGCGTCCGGCGGGGGGCCGGCCACGACGCGGTACCGGCTGTTGATCTCAGCCAGGACGACGAGGCGCGTGCGTCCGCCG
Organism: Streptomyces sp. NPDC019443; assembly: GCF_044389785.1. Taxonomy (NCBI): domain Bacteria; kingdom Bacillati; phylum Actinomycetota; class Actinomycetes; order Kitasatosporales; family Streptomycetaceae; genus Streptomyces; species Streptomyces sp. NPDC019443. Next base: position 379,176 of record NZ_JBIRYJ010000006.1, on the reverse strand, counting down.
TCCTCGACGGTGAATGCGCAGCAGCAGCCGTCCCGTACGGCCGCGTGGCTTCCTCCCGCGGTCGCCTCGATGTCGTACGGGTAGTGCTGCATGCCCTCCACGACGATGAGGTCGTCCACCCGGCAGGTGACGAAGAGCTGACCGCCGTCCAGAAAGCCGAGGCTGCCGGTGCGCAGGAACTGGCGGCCCTCGTGGCCGCGCACGGTGGCGTTGAACGTACTTGCAGTCTCCTCCGGGGCGTTCCAGTACGCGGCACCGATACTCGGTCCGGAAGCCAGGATCTCCCCTGTCTCGTCCGGGGCGCAGGGTTCGCCGGTGGCCGGATCCACCACCGCGATGGTCATGGACGGGTGCAACTGGCCCAGGCCGACCAGTCGGCGGGCCCCGTCCTCGCGACCGGCTCGCTGCACCTTGCCTTTCGCCAGCGCCACCGCGTCGAACCGCCGGATCACCGGTTCGGGCTCCACCGGCCCGCCGCTGAGCATCACGGTGGACTCGGCGATGCCGTAACTCGGGAAGAACGCCTCTCGGCGAAAGCCGAACGGGGCGAGCATGGCACTGAACTGGTCAATCATCTCTGCACGCACCGGCTCGTCCCCGACCACCGCGATCCGCCAGCCGCTGAAATCGAGGGAACGCAGCTGCTGCTCGGAGGCGCGCCGCACGCACAGCTCGTACCCGAAACCGGGTGCCGAACTGATGCCCGCCCCACGGTCCGATATCGCGCGGAGCCAGTTGACCGGATCCTGGGCGAACGCCGACGGCGGCATCAGTACGGCGTCGTAACCGACATAGAGCGGCTGCAGGACCCCGGTGATCAGTCCCATGTCGTGGAACACGGGCAGCCAGGACACAACGGGCGGCAGCCGGTCGAAGTCGTCCGTGTCCCGGGAACCGTTGGCAAGGATCAGCGAGAGGTTGTGCAGGACGTTGCCATGGGTGAGCTCCACACCCCGGGGCTGACCGGTCGTGCCGGAGGTGTACTGCAGGTACGCGATCGTGTCCGGGCCGATGCGGGGGGCTTTCCAGCCGTATGCCTCCGTCCCACTGATCTCGTCAGTCGCCACAGAGGTCGGCCGGCGTGGTGTGGACATGTCCTTCAGCAAAGTGTCGACACGGTCCAGCCTGGACCCGTTCGACAGCACCAGATCCGGCTGGCAGCTGTTGACGATTGCCCGGAAGCGCGTATACCGGTCGTCGACGCCGACGCGCAGCACCGGAGGAGCCGGCACCGCGATCAGGCCGGCATACAGGCAGCCGAAGAAGGCGGACACGAAGTCCAGACCCGGCGGGTAACTCAGCACGGCGCGGGCGCCCGGCGGGGCATGCCTGCTCAGACGCACGGCGATCGCCCTTGCGCGGGCGTCGAGTTGGGCGAGGGTGAGCGAGTCGGACTCTTCGAGGCCGTTCTCCAGGAAGGCGAACATCCGTCGATCCGGGTCCCTGGACGCGCGATACCTGCAGAGCTCGACCAAGGTCGTCGGCTCGAGTCGGGATTCTGTGATGGCATCCTCTGACATCGTGGTCCTCCTGTTCGGCTTGGCCATTGCCATTGCCCGCCATTCCCCCACTGGCCGCCAGGACTTGACTATTTGCCCAGCCATTGCTGTACGCCTGCGTCACGTTCGTTCCACTCGGAGAGATGCTAAGTCGACGGAGAAATATGGGGTATCCGCCGGCGGAAGGCGTCCACCCCCTACCGGAGGCGAGTGCCCAGTAAGCCGTAGGACGGATGACAACCAGCCTCCGGTCGCCCTCACGGTTCCGTCCGCCGGCCGTTATGGAAAACACCTCGTGCTCTCTACCGTAATGACGACGGCCAGTGGACGACGAATGGCCCGTGCCCAAGCCCGTGTCCAAGGGAGAAAATTCCCCTAGAAGGCTTCAGAAAGGGAACCGTGATGTCCTACGAAGCATCTGACGACTACTTCTTGGGTTATCCGAAGCTCCCCGACCTCCCCGGTCCCCCGGACGGGGAAGTCCTCGGTACAACCGGCGTTGTGGTCACCGGTTTAGGAATGACCACGCCGCTGGGTGCCGACGTCCACTCCACCTGGAAAGGGCTGCTCACCGGCGATTCTCCGGTCACCGTGCTTGACGAACCGTGGGCCCGCGACCTGCCCGTACGGCTGGCAGGCCGACTGAGTCAGGAACCGACCGAGGTGCTGGACCGGGTCGAGGCCCGGCGGATGGACCGCTGCCAGCAGATTGCGATGGTGGCGGCCCGCCAGGCATGGGCCGACGCCGACGCGCCCACGGTGGCGCCGGAGCGGTTGGCCGTAGTGATCGGCACAGGCCTCGGCGGCGGGAAGACCCTGGTCGACCAGCACGACGTGTCCTCGGCGAAGGGGCCGGGGCGCGTGTCGCCCTTCGCCGTGACGATGCTGATGCCCAACGGCCCCGCCGCCGCCGTCAGTCTGGACCTCGGCGCCCGCGCCGGCGCCCACGCACCGACCAGCGCCTGCGCCTCCGGAGCGGAGGCAATCGCCATGGGGCTCGCCATACTTCGTGCCGGGCGGGCCGACGTCGTTGTCGCCGGCGGCACCGAGGCATGCATCGGGCGGCTGTCCATGGCGGCCTTCGCCCGCATGGGAGCCCTGTCCAGCCGTCATGACGAACCTCAGAGGGCATCGCGGCCGTTCGACAGCGCCCGTGACGGCTTCGTCATGGCCGAGGGCGCCGGAGCCGTCGTACTGGAACGAGCGGAATCCGCAAGAGCTCGTGGCGCGCGGGCGTATGCCACGCTTGCCGGTACGGGGATGAGCTCCGACGCGCACGCCATGACAGCTCCATCAGCGGACGGTCAGATCAGTGCGATCCGCCAGGCCTTGAGGTCCGGCGGCCTCGGCCCGCAGGACATCGTTCACGTCAACGCTCACGCTCCCGGTACGCCCGTCGGTGACCGTATCGAAGCGTCGGCGTTGCTGGAATCGATCGGCCCGCATGCTCTCGTGACGGCGACCAAGTCGATCACGGGCCATCTCATAGGCGGGGCGGGCGCGATCGAGGCCATCTTCACGGTCCTGAGCATCTTCAACGACGTGATTCCCGCGACCAGGAACCTCGACGACAAGGACCCCGAGGTGAAGGTGGAGATCGTCACGGAAAGCCCTCGGCACACCAAGGTCACCGCGGCCATCTCGAACTCGTTCGGTTTCGGGGGTCACAACGTGGTCCTCGCTTTCACCAAGCCCGCCTGACCAGGGGCGCGGGACGGGCCGGAGGAGAGGGGGGCTTGAGTGGCTGGGGGTCCCGCCGGGCCTGCGGAGGCCCGTGGAGCCTGCGCAGGCTGGGGCGAGTGCACCAGACCGCTCCGCTGAGCCATCAGCGCCGCATGCATCCGGTTCGGCAACTCGAGCTTGGCGAGGATGCGCGAGACGTGGGACTTCACGGTGGCGGGCGTTACATGCAGCTCGCGGGCGATCTCTTGATTCGACCTCCCCATGGCTATACCGGACAGGACTTGGGTCTCCCGGCCGCTCAGGGTTGCCAGGGCGACCGCGTGAGAGCGCTCCTGTGGCGGCGGAAGAATCTCGAACCGATCGATCAGCCGTCGGGTCATCGTGGGGCAGATGAAAGCCGCGCCGCCGGCGACCGCGCGGACGGCTGAGGTCAGCTCCTCCTGGCTGGCGCTCTTGAGCAGAAACCCGCTTGCGCCCGCCTTCAGCGACCCGAACAGATGGCTGTCGAGGTCGATGCTGGTGAGGACGACGATTCCGGGTGCGAATCCGGGTGCGATTCCTGGTGCTGCCGCCCCCAAAGGCTTGGCGAGTTTACGGATGAATTCGTATTCGGCATCGACGAGTACGACCTGCGGTCGCCGCAGCTCGACCATTCGCAATGCCTCCTCGCCGACCCTCGTATCGGCGACCACGGTGATGTCCGGCGCCTCCTTGAGTGCATGCCGGAAACCGCGGCGCACAAGGTCCTCATTGTCGACCAGTATTACTTCCAACGTGCTGAAGTCGTCCATCAATCACTCCGCCTGTGCGATTCGGAAGTGTGGTCCCCATTCCACTCCGTGGTCTCCTGACCGGTGTGGTTTGACGAGTACTGTCAAGAACGCTTTCCGGTACAGCGGTTGCACACGCGATGGCTGTAGGGCGCGCTGAGCCCCACTGGTGACCGTGGCTGATACCGCATATGCCCCCTGGCCGGCACGCGCATCCCGGTTAGGCTGAATGACAGCCTGCGGCGGGATTCGCCGCATCGATCCCTTCCGATGCTAGGGGGATTGGCAGTGCTGGTTCCAGGCAATGGCGGCCATGCTGTTGGCCGTTCCGGACACGGGGCGGGGGTCGACGAAGTCTCCACGGCTCCGCGGCTGTTCCCGCGAGGCATCGCAGGCGTGCGAGCGATGGTGGATGTCGGGGTCGAGCGCGGAGTTCCCGTACCGGCATGCCTGGACGGCAGCGGTGTGGACGAGAACACCCTGGCCGACGATGCCGCACACGTCCGCGCCTGGCAGGAGCTCGTCGTGGCGCAGAACCTGGTCCGCGCCACAGGCGATGCTCCCGGCCTGGGGCTGGAGGTCGGCAGCCGGATTCCGCTGCGCAAGTACAGCGTGTGGGGCTTCGCACTGCTGGCCAGCCCAACGCTGCGCGATGCGGCGGCTGTGGGACTGCGCTACCTGGAACTCACCTTCACCATGGTCGGGATCCACCTTCAGGAGAACGGGGACGAGGTCCACCTCGTCCTGGACGACGGGTTTGTGCCCCAGCCCGTCCGGCACTTCTTCGTCGAGCGGGAAATGGCCAGCATCCGGACCATCCTGGACACCATTCTGGGTCGGCCCTTCACTCCCCTCCGGCTGGAGGTGCGCTTCCCACGGCCTGAAAAGCCCGCAGCGTACGAGGCGTTCGCCGACGCGCCGATCGCCTTCGGGGCGCCGCGCAACGCGATCGTCACCCTCGCCGCGGTACTGGAGCAGTCGCTGCCGCAGGCGGACCGCCACACGATGCAGGTGTGCGAACGCGAGTGCAGCCTCCTGCTGGCCCGGCGCGCCCACACCGAATTCGCAGCGCGGGTACGGGAACTGCTCATGCAGTGGCCGGACGGGATCCCCGACATGGGCGTTGCCGCAGCCGCGCTGCACGTCTCCACCCGCACACTGCACCGGCGTCTGGCTGTGGAGGGCACTTCCTACCGGCGTCTCGTCGACGGAGCGCGGCACGCTCGCGCTGTCGAGATGCTGTCCACCCTCGGACTGGGAGTCGACCAGATCGCCGTACGGCTCGGGTACGCCGATGCGGCGGCGTTCATCCGCGCGTTCCGCCGGTGGACGGGCGCGACCCCGGGCGCCTACCGCACCAGGGTGCCGACCCGGCCGTACTGATCATTTCAGGACCAGGTTGGGAGCGTCCGGGGGTGCGTCCAGTCTCCGGACGGGGGATCCCCCCACTTGTGGGCCACGCCAGGCCACCGAGCGGGACACGCGATGGGCAACGGGTTGAACGCCAAGGAGCAGGCGCACGCCGAAGCGTCGTTTGGGCGGGCGGCTCGCCCGGCTACCGGCTGCTCCGGTCGGCGTCGGCTTGACGGCCGTCGGCATCCGGCGTAATCCGGGATTAGGAGGTGGATCAGATACTTCCGGGAGGATTTCGAGAGGAGTCCGATCATGCTCGGCGATCTGCTCGGCGAAGAACAGGGAGAAACCACCGGAATGCGGGTCCTGCCCACTGACGACGGCCACCCCGCGATGGAAGTCTCCTTCCAGGCAGTGGGCACGCTTCTGAGCGCAGCGGTCAAGGACATGGGGACGTACGAGTCGTTCGTGCGACCCGACGGCACACTCTTCGGCGATGGCCAAGGGATCATCATGACCCAGGAGGGAGAGACGGTCACCTGGCACGGTCAGGGCGTCGGGCACTTCACCGACACCGGCGGAGTGAACTGGCGAGGCGCCATCTACTACGAAACCGCCGCCGCCAAGTTCGCGCAGCTCGCAGGGACCGCGGGAGTGTTCGAGTTCAACACGGATGAGAACGGAAAGGTCACAGCCAAGGTCTACGAGTGGAAGTAGTCCCCGCGGCCCCTGCCCGTTTTGCCGTGTGCCCGGGCGGGTCGCGCGGCTCAGGATTTCCACCACCGCGCTGCGGCGGCAGTCCTTGTGAAGAACGTCCACGAAGCCCCTGGGATCTCCGGAGCGCTCCTGGCCTTCGTCTTCGACTGTTCGGTCAGCGTTTGAGGGACTCGGCGTCTCCCATGACAATCACCGGGTGCTGGTCGGGATCGAGCGTGAGCAGCAGTTCTTTCAAGTGTTTCCGCGCCAGGCTCACGCAGCCGTGCGTAGGTCCGTCGTGGTCGACGTGCAGCCAGATGCCGCCGCCCTTGTCGTCGCCGAGGGGGCGGGTCCAGTCGAGGGGGGAGGTTCCGGCCTTGCGGTTGTAGTTGATCGCGATGACGTAGTCGAAGGAGCCCGCGAGCGGCTCGCCCTCGAAGCCCGTGCCGCCGATCCTGAAGCCCTGCGACGACTGGTCGTACGGCAGCTCGGTGCCGGGATCGGCCAGCCGCCCGCCGGCATCGGTGAGGGTGAACACGCCTATGGGCGAGTGGAGATCGCCGGCGCGATGGTCGTCCGTCCAGCCCTTGAGAGCGTTGTGCGCCGGCCAGGTGGCTCCTGGCTCCCAGCCCGCGCTCGTGCGGCGGTACAGCACCACCTGCGACTTCGGGGAGTCCTTGCCGCGGCCGGTGACCAGGACGACCTGCCGCGCGTTCTTGGGGATTCCGGCCAGCGTCTGGGGGCCCAGGCCCGGCAGCTGCGCGGGGACGGATGCGGCGGACCCTTCGGTGTCCGCAGGCGTCTGCCGGGGCCTGGCCTGTGTCGTGCCGGGGACGCCGGACGCGGTGGCTGATGCGTCCTCTGCACCGACGGCCGCAGACCGGGCGTCGTCGGCTGTCCCGGTGCCAATGCCCCCGCATCCGGCGAGCGCTATGGACAAGGACAGGACGACGGCGGGTATCCCGAGACGGTTCAGGCCCGGGGTTGTGGAGGTGGTCGCTTGACGGTTCCCGAACTGCGCACGGGGACGCCGTCGCGGGGGGCGACTGGTTGATGAAGCCATGTCGTCAGCCTCGATGAGACAAGTGAGGAACTTGTCAGCTCCGTCGCCCGAGGTCGGACGAGGTCGGACGAGGTCAACGCGCGGCAGCCTCGGGGCGATGCCGGTAGCGGAGCCCTCCGGCGTCTCTTCCCTGATGGCGGCCTGCGGCCCGGTCCGTCCGCCTCAGCGTGCGGAGCCCTCCTTCCACTGATCCCATGCCATGTTCCAGCCGTTGAGGCCGTTGTCGGGGGCAATCGTCCTGTCGTTCGAGTTCTGCACCACGACCACATCACCGACGAGGGAGTGGTCGTAGAACCAGGCGCCGTCCTGATCAGGGTCGCCGCCGCCCTGGGTGTCGTTCAGCCCCACGCAGCCGTGGCTGATGTTGGACCGGCCGAACACCGAGTCCGCGCCCCAGTAGTTGCCGTGGATGAACGTGCCCGAGGTGGACAGGCGCATGGCGTGCGGGACGTCGGGGATGTCGTACTCGCCGGCGAAACCCACCGTGGCCCCGTCCATCCGCGTGGTGATCAGTTTCTGCGAAATCACCATCTGGCCGTTCCACGTGGGCGAGTTCTTGGCGCCTGCCGTGATGGGTATGGTCTTTTGGGCCTTGCCGTCGCGGACGACGGTCATCCGGTGCGCGGAGGCGTCCACGGTGGAGACCTGACTACGGCCGACGGTGAACCGTACGGTCTTGTTCTGTTCGCCGTAGGCGCCCTCGGCGCCCTTGACTCCATCGAGGCGGATCGTGACGGTGACGGTGGAGTGGGCCTTCCAGTACTGCTGCGGACGGAAATCGAGGCGCTGCGTGCCGAACCAGTGGCCTACGACGGCCTGTCCGCTGGTGGAGCTGACCTCGATGGCGGACTCGACGGCCTTCTTGTCGGTGATCGCTTTGTCGAAGGTGAACGAGACCGGCATCCCCACACCGACCGTGGATCCGTTGTCCGGGGTGAACGTGCCTGTAAAGCGGTCGGTTTCGGCGAGGGTCGTGAACGCGATCTTCTTCGTCTCCTCGCGTCCGTCGTCGTTGGCAGCCACCACGGTCAGCCGGTAGGCGGTGCCGTGGTCGAGGGCGGCATCGGGTGCCCAGGTCCTCTTGTCCGGGGAGCGTTCGCCGCGCACGGCCCGGCCGTTCGCAGTGGCCAGGGACACCTCGGTGATCCTCCCCGCCTCGACCGTGACGCGGCCACCGCGTGCGACGGAGACATGCTTCTGTCCGTCGGCGGCATTCAGATGTATGCGCGGCGTGGCCGTGGCTCCGGCAGCGGCCGGCGCCGCTTTCGCGCGGTCGTTCGCATCTCCTGGCCCAGTGCTGCATCCGGCCAGAAGGCAAACCGAGATCGACAGGACAGCGAGGGCCGGGGCGGGGCGGGTGCGGTGCATGGGATCTCCGTCATGCGCGTTGGGTGGCGTTTCCCACGAGTCGTGGGAAAGCAGGCCCCGGGTTCGAGCGGCGCGGTGTCGGCGCTGTTCGGCGCGACTCATCGGGCCGGGCGACAGCCGCTCTCGTGGCTGCGGCCCGGCCGCAGCTCTTCGGCTCGCCGTCGCCGTCACACCCGGTAGCTGCCCGGCGGGATGGCGGCGCCGAAGGCAACCAGGGGCAACGCCCAGCCTGGCGTGCGGATATCAGGAAGTTGTCAGGGTGTGGGAAGGCCCGCACATCGGCCTGATGACGATCCCGCGCACTTAGAGTCAGTGACGTGTGCGCACATATTCTGGTGGCGGAAGACGACCAAATGCAGGCCGAGCTCATACGTCGGCTGCTGCTTCAGGAGGGTCACACCGCCGTCGTCGTCCACGACGGCCGGGCGGCGATCGACGAGGCCAAGAGCCGCAGACCCGACCTGGTCGTCCTGGACCTGATGCTGCCGAGGATCGACGGTTTCGGCGTGTGCCGCGTGCTGCGCCAGGACGGGGACGTACCCGTCCTCATGCTCACCGCCCGCTCCACCGAGGACGACGTTCTGCTCGGCCTCGAACTCGGCGCGGACGACTACATGACCAAGCCGTACAGCCCACGGGAGCTGCTGGCCCGCATACGCACCGTGCTGCGCCGCACCCACCGCCCCGCCGAGAACTCCCCTCTGCTGCGCGCGGGCTGCATCACCGTCGATCCCGTACGGCACCTGGTGACGTGTGACGGCACCCCCGTCACCTGCACCCCGGGTGAATTCGCCATCCTCCACGCCATGACCGCAGAACCCGACCGGGTCTTCTCACGCCGTCAACTGCTCGAGCACACACGCGGCCACGACCGCGCCTCCACCGAACGCGCCATCGACGTACACATCATGAACCTGCGCAAGAAGATCGAACCCGACCCGCGCAGTCCCGTCCGGCTGCTGACGGTCTTCGGCGTCGGCTACAAACTCGTCGGCGGCGGCCATGACGCCTAGTCTTCCCTGGCGCAAGAGCCTGTCGGTGCGGCTTCTGCTCACCTCCATGGCGATCGCCGTCGTCTCCGTGGGCGCCACGTCCTGGCTGGCCGTGGAGACCACCACGCGGGCCATCCAGGAGGAGCGCGGTCAGGTGCTCTCCGACGACAACGAGATACTGCGGCAGCTCAGCGGCTACGCCGCGACCCACGCCGACTGGGACGGCGTGCAGACCTCGGTGCGCACGCTGTCACGCACCATGGGCCGGCGCATCGCCCTGGCGACGGAGACCGGATACCCCATCGCCGACTCCGCCGCCCCGGGTACCCCCCTGCCCGCCCGCTCCTCGGCCACTGTCGAACCGCTGAACACCGACACCTACACCGAACCAGGGGCCCAGCTCGCCGGGATCGACCCGCGGGCGGTGGGACCGTATCTTCTCCGCCCGGCCGAACGGGCACAGGTGAAGACACTTGCCGAGAAGCGCCTCGCGTGCATGCGGCGATACGGGAGTGACGGCAGCAGCCGACAGACTCCCAGCGGCCGCACGGTGGTCACGTCCGACGGCGGGGAGGCGTCCGTGCCGCTGCAGTGCGCCGACGGACAACTCAACACACCCGCGCGCACCGAGCAGAAGGCACTGGACGAACTGGGCGCCCTGATCGCCTCCTGCCCCGATCCCGAGCAGGGGAAGGGGAAAGGAACCCCGCTGGCCGGAGTTGGCATCGACTTGATTCCCGGCTTCAACACCCTGGCGAGCGACAGCGGCCGCCCGCTCGGTCAGACGCAGAGCTGTGTCGACAACGCGCGACGCAAACAACTCGACCCGTACGTCGCCCCGAGGGCCAGACTTTATCTGGGCAGCCTGGGCAGGCAGCCCGCAGGTTTCAACCTCTCTCCCGCCAACAAGGCCAAGATCGTCGGCGTCACGGGGCTCGTCCTGGCCGTCACCGTCGCCATGACCGCTGTCGTCGCCATCCGCCTCGTCCGTCCCCTGCGAGCACTGACGGCCGCGGCCCAGCAGCCGCCGCAGCGGCATGCGCGCGTTGCCGTCACCACCAAGGACGAGACGGGCTATCTGGCGACCGCCTTCAACGATCTCACCGCGCGCCGCGAACAGTTGGAAGCCCAGCGCAAGGCCATGGTCAGCGACATCGCCCACGAGCTGCGGACCCCGCTGACCAATATCCGCGGCTGGCTGGAAGTCACCCGCGACGGGCTGCTCGACCCTGACCCGGACCTCATCGCCTCCCTGCACGACGAGGCACTGCTGCTGCAGCACATCATCGACGATCTGCAGGACCTCGCCGCCGTCGACGCCGGGACTCTGAAGCTGCACCGAGAGCCGGTGGGCGTGGACGAACTCATAGCCCAGGTAGTGTCCGCCCACAGCACCCGCGCCGAGGCGTCGGGCATCCGCCTGCACACCCGTACCGACCCCGGCCTCTGGCTGGACGCCGACCCGGTGAGGATGCGCCAGGCCCTGGGCAACCTCGTCTCCAACGCGCTCCGGCACACCCCCGCGGACGGCACGGTCACGGTCACCGCCCGGCAGACCGGCGATCTGGCTGTCCTCACCGTCCAGGACACGGGCGGCGGCATCGCCCCCGAAAACCTGCCCCATGTCTTCGAGCGTTTCTGGCGAGCCGAAAAATCCCGCAGCCGACGCACCGGCGGCAGCGGACTGGGCCTGTCCATCGTCCGCCAGTTCGTCGAGGCGCACGGTGGAACCGTCACCGCCGACAGCGAGCCCGGCGCCGGGGCGGTGTTCACCATCCGACTCCCCCACAGACCGGCACCGCAAAGCCTGTCCCCGGCTCGTGGCAGGCCCGTGTCTTGACCTGGGCGACCTGCAGACGAGAGGACGACGGCGGTCGCCCGGACCGGTTGCGGTGGCCAGGGCGGACAGGGGGCGATCTCCTCGGGCCGAGCGGGGCGGAACTCCGGCAGTCGGACGGCTCTGCCGACCGCCACGGCCAACTGGCCGGCCACGTGGGGCCTCCCGCGCGAGGCGAACTCGCAAGGCCTTGGCATGCCCGAGCTTTCGTGGCGCAGCGAACCGGGCGCACCGGGCGCGGCGCGTCAGCACGCTGCGCCCTGCCCGTGAACCCGGGCAGGGCGCAGCTCGTGACGGCCACGACGGCCACGGCGTGTTCGGCTGCGTGCTCTAGTGCACGAGCTTCACGTGTTCCGTCTGCGCGTAGTCGATGCGCGTCTCGGCTCCGGTCGTCAGCGGGTATCTGACGAAAGCGGACCCCTCTCCTGTGAACGGCCCGCCGGGCGCGTTGCTGAGCAGGCCCAAGGGAGAGCCCTTGCGCACGATCAGCGTGTCGCCCTGCGGCGGCGCGGCCGTGTTCGGGGGACCCGAGTCGACGGACAGCAGGGCGCTGACCGTGTTCTTGGCAGTGAGGTCCACCGTGTCCTTGCCGCCGCGCGCGGCGACGCCAATCCGCTCGGTCTCACCGGTGGTGATCTCGAGGCCCAGCAGCCCCTCGACCCGGAGCAGGGTCAGCAGGTCCACGGTGCCGAGGATCGAATCGGCCCCTGTCGTGCCCACGATGGTGACCTCGTCGTCGCCGCCTTCAGGGTTGATCGCCACGTTGCCCGTCACTCCGGAAAGGTTCAGCACCTGCGGCGAGTTCGTCCGGGTCAGACGCCCGCCATTGGCACTCGTCGGTGTGAACGTCAGCGACTCGTCGCCTGCTCCGCCCTGAATGGCCAGGCCGCTGTCGGCCGCGTCGAGGTTCACCACGGGGATCCCGCGGATACCCACGAAGCCGCCCGGGATGCCTGGATAGCCCGTCACGGTGCCCTTGTCGACGTCGACGAGCACGTCCTCGGTCGCGCCCGAGAGCGTGAGCGACTGGTTGGCGATGGTCACCGGCAGGGACGGTGACGCCGGGCTCACATTGCCGGCGAGGTCCTCGAACCGCACGGCCATGTCGTATGTCCCGTCGTCGAGCGGATCGCTGACGACTTCGTACTCACCGCCCGAGGTGACGGTGTCCTTCCCGACCACGGCCGGTCCCCCGGCCGGCGGATCGGCCGTCAGCCGCACCAATGCGTTCGGCTCGACCGACGAGCCCTGGAAGGCGGGCTTTGTGATCGTCGTGATGTTGTCGATCTCGTTGCCACCGGTGTCGCTCGACGACAACAGGTCGGGGGCGCTGAGCGGTGCGGCCGGTGCGGTCGTGTCGAGCGTGATCGCCAGCGCGTGCGCGCTCTCCTTGCCCGAGCCGGTGTCGTGGAGGATGCCGGCGCTGTCCGGGTCGTCGGACGGGTCGACGATCAGTACCTCGGCGGTGATCAGATGCTCCCCCTCCACCAGGACGGGGTCCAGGTCGATCTCGTACGCCCCCGGCTTGAGAGTCGGGTCCACCGGCTGTGCGAGGCCGACGCGCTGTCCGTCACGCTCCACGGCCACCTTGTAGCCGGGGACGTCGTCCTCGAGAGCGGCTGTGCCGTTCTCCGGCGACAGCTCGATGCCCGCGGCCCGCAACTCCGAGTCGTCGACTCTGAGGAGGATCTCCGGTCCGGTGACATTGGTGACGTCGTCGTTGTCGATCCGGCCCGAGTCCGACTCGCGCTTGAGGTCGAGGCCGAAGGGTTCGGGGGCCGCGCGGTTGACGATGGTGAGGTCGTAGGTCGCTTCCGGCGGATCCGTCGGTGATGCCTGACCCGGCTCGGTCGGGTCGCTGATGCCGCTGTCGCTGACCGCGATGAAATACGGCTGGTCCTTGACGACCGGGATAGCGAGCTCGCTGGTCGAGCTGCCGGGCCTGGTCTCCGCGATCGTTCCGGTGGCGACCTCGTTGCCGAACCTGTCGTACGCGCGCACCTGGAGCTCGGAGATCACCTCGTTGAAGGCGATTTTGGTGTGCAGGTGTCCGGTGTGGCGGGCCTCGACCCTGAAGAAGTCGACGTCGGTCGCGCTGTGCAGGGTGAGCCGGCCCTGGTTGAACCTGTCGTCGGACCCGAATGCGGCGGCGACGGCGGTGTCGATCGACTCGTTCGGTTCGAAGGTGTCCCGGAATGCTCCGAGCATCGAGAACGTGTCGTAGTAGGTGGTCTGCGCTCCGGTGGCCGGGTTACCGCCCGCCGGTGGGGTGGCGTTACCGGTCCAGGTCGCGTAGCCGATCCCGTCGACCGTCCACACGCCGTTGTACTCGCCGATGCGCAGGGTCTGCTGGGTGGAGCCGGCGGCGCAGCTGAAGCGGCAGGGGGCATTGAGGTCGGGGTCGAAGGGAGAGTCGCTGACCCGGAAGTCCTGCGCCCAGGTCTGCCCGCCGTCCCGGCTCGTGGTGCCGTAGAGCTCCAGCAGGAAGTTGTTGCTCCCGTTCGGCCCGGTGCCGTTGTTGCGCTGGCCACTGCGGTTGTCGTACCAGGTGACGACCGCGTTGCCGTCCTGGTCGATGTGGGCGGTGGGCATCACGGCGAAGGTCTGGCCCGGCCCGTGATCGACCCTGCCCCGGGTGAAGGTCTGCCCGTTGTCCGTGGAGCGGGCGATGACGACGTCGGCGTCGTCGCCGTTCCCGAAGGCGTCGTTGGGGTCGTCGTTGGCGACGACGTAGACGTTCCCCGGCCGGGCAGGGTCGGGCAGGATCCAGGGCTGCATGCTGCCCTGGAGCCAGAAGTCGGTCCCCGGGATGTCACCGCCCGGGGTGTCCTGCACGTTGCAGGTGACGGTGGCCTGCCCCGCCCCGAACGCCGCGGTCCTCTGCGGGACCGTACCGGCGGCGAAATCGGCCCCGCCGGAGCCGTCGCGGAGGAGTTGTGTGGTGCCCTGGCCGGGCGCCCCGTCGGCCCCCTCGTTGCACCCGTTGGCGTGGTAGGCGACGTAGAGGTCGCCGTTCGGGCCGACGGCCGCATGGGAGGGCCAGACGTTCCCCTCTCCGGCCGCGGAGAGGACGCGCGGCGTCGACCACGCCGTGCCGCCGTTCACGAGGCGGGAGAACTGGATCTCCCACGGGGCGCCGAGGTGTGTCCAGACGATGTAGAGGTTGTCCCGGTATGGGCTGGTGGGGTTGGCGTCGGCCACCAGCCACTGCTTGTCATGGTTGTTCGGGCTGTTCCCGCTCACCTGGTCGGGGGTGTAATTCTGGTTCCCCGTCGTCGTCAGGTCGTTGATCCGAGCGACCCCCACCCCGAAGCGATTGGGGGTGGTGTTGAAGCTCGACGAGAGGTGGGTGACGAACAGGCGCCCCTGTGAGTCGAAGGCGAGGGACGGGTCCCCGGAGCATGGGAGGGTCGACGTCCGCGTGATCGGGAAGCCGTCCTTGCCGAAGTTGTTGTCGATGCGGACCGTGCATCCCCGCATGATGGCGACCTGTGACGGCTTACGGGGATTGGCCGTGGCATTGTGCGGCTCGAAGCCGGTGTCGACCGCTTGGTCATCGCCCGCCCAGGCGGGCGTCGCCGATCCGACGAAGAACAGCGTCTGCAGTACGAGGAGGATACTGCTGACAATGGTGAGGGCACGCCGTTGAATGTGGTTGTTCCACATTGCGTCCCCCTCTTTGCTTCCGCTCATCCGTCTCCTTCTGGCCCGGCCGCCGCGCCTGCACCCTGACGGCCTGTTCATCTCGCCAGAGGACTGTGGCACCGCGCGGCCGCTCGCCCGGAGAGGCCGCGACCGAGTCACGGGAATTCATCAAGATCCTCGCCAGAACCACCCGTACGTAGCACCCCGCTCGCCGGTGCGGAGCCAAAGCAAATCCGGAGACCACACCGGCGCAGAGAGCCGTTCTCGGGGACGAAGAGGCCTGAGTACCCGTCAGCACAGGCCGTCCTCCAGCCTGTCGGCCAGCCGCCCCACCATCAGATCGCCGAGATCCTCGGCGACCAGGACATTGCTACGGAACAAGCACTCCACGCCTTGGATCAGGCAGACCTCGGGCCTGCGGTGCTGGCGGCGCGGCTGCGGGAGGAAGCCGTGGCGGTGCTCCCGGTGTGGTTGTGCGACCGGGAGCACCGCAGGGTGCGGGTGGGCCTGTTTATCGGGGTATCACTGTGTCGGCGATGCGTGGTTTGCCCTCGCCGGCCGCATTCCAGGTCCCATGAACACCCAATAGCAGCCGGGACCTTGCGGCGGACACGCCCTGGCACAACAGCCGGAAGCTCAAGGCGTCCGGCGTGGTGCCCGCCGGTTCAGGCGAGGGATCCGGTCGAAGACCGCGGCGAGCCTGGCGGCCTGGTCGAAGAGGGTCGCCGGGCGGGAGCGGTCGCCGTCGAGATGGGTGAGGGTTTCCATGCCGAGGTAGAACGCCACGGCCGCGCTCGCCAGTACGGATACGCGCACGACGGACGCGAGTGGTTTGCCGCGCAACAGCGCGGTCAGCAGTTCCTCGGCCAGCTCCTCCCAGTTCCGGGTTTCGAGGGCCAGTTGGGCGGCAAGCCTCGACCCGGGCCTGGCGCCGGCGTACAGCTCCTGGACGGCGGCGATGTGCCCGGTCTCGGTGTCCTCGTCGTAGAGCTCGCGGAGCCGTGCGACCGCGTGCGCGGCCCGGTCGGTCCCGGACAGTTCGGCGCGATAGCGTCGTATACGGGACGCGCTGGTCCGTGCCAGCGCCGCCACCAGCAGATCGTCCAGGTCCGAGAAGTGGTAGTAGATCACCCCGGGCGCGAAGCCGCCGGT
This sequence comes from Streptomyces sp. NPDC019443, assembly GCF_044389785.1. Lineage (NCBI taxonomy): Bacteria > Bacillati > Actinomycetota > Actinomycetes > Kitasatosporales > Streptomycetaceae > Streptomyces > Streptomyces sp. NPDC019443. The sequence continues at coordinate 363,118 of NZ_JBIRYJ010000006.1, read as the reverse complement.
CTGGGCGATCGCCCGCGCGGTGGTACCTCCGTAGCCGTTGCGCACCAGGCTGGCGAGGGTGGCGTCGAGGACGCGGTCACGAGTGTCAGACAACGCGCACCGGCCGGACCCCATGGGCGGCGAAGTGGCCTTCGAGCCGGCGCGCGAGCTCCGGCAGGTGATGGCTGGGCACGCGCGGGTAGAGGTGGTGCTCCAAGTGGTAGGTGAGCTCCAGGAAGACGGCGGGGATGATCCTCCCGCGCAGCGTGCGGGTCTGCGTCAACGGGGTGTCTCCGTAGTCGTGGTGCGGCAGATATACCGTCAGGAGGGGGTACACCCAGCTCCCGACGATCGCCATCACCGTATAGACCAGCACCCCTGGCGTGTGGGGCAGGAGCAGCACCCCCCCGCCGAGCGCGGCGAACGGGGCCGTGGCTTCCGCGAGGAGCCAACGGCGGTTCCGCCCGCGCCGGTAGGACCAGAACCACAGGCGCACGAGGAACACGGGGCCGTAGCAGACGGCGCCGAGCAGCGACAGCTCGGCCGGGTAGCCCTCCGGGTCGTCGGGGTGCGGGAAGATCCGGTGGTGCTGGGTGTGTGTGGACCGGTAGGCATGCCCGCTCTCCAGCAGGACCAGCCCCATCGCGAACAGCGCCCAGTCGGTGGCGCGGGGCGACAGGCCGGTCGTGCGGTGCGCCACGTCGTGGGTGACGGTCACGACGGCGACGAAGATGCCGAAGACGATCACGGGAGTCAGCCACCACCAGCCCAGCCACACAGCGCCCGCAAAGCACAGCACTCCGGCGCCCGGGCGGGACAGGGCGACAATCCGCTGCCTGCGTGTGGTGACGAGGAGATCCTCGCCGAGGTCCGCCAGGGACGGCAGACCCGGTGCCGGGGACCCGGCCGCCGGAGGCGGCAAGACGGCCGGAGGCGGCAAGGCGGCCGGTACGACCGGTGGTTCGGGCCCTGCGGCCGGATCGGGCGGGGTCATCGGGCCCGTCCCTTCTCCCTCAGGATGCCCTCGGCGACGATGCGGCTGCCCAGCACGCAGGCGACCGTGCCGAGGCCCGGCCAGGTCGAGTCGCCGACGAGCCACAGCCCGGGACCGCCCAGATCGTGCGGAACGGCGTGCTGGTTGGCGTTGCGCAGATGCTGGCGCACTCCGCCGACCGCTCCGTCCGGACGGAAGCCGAACCGTTCGTAGCTGCGAGGCGTTCCGGTCTGCGCGATCACGGCTCGCTCTCCTAGACAGGGGTACACGCGCCGGGCCAGGGCTATCAGCCGTTCGCCGGTTTCCTTCTTGCGCTGCTCGTACGCAGTCCGGTCGAGGCCGCGCCAGGCGGCGAGGTCGGTGTGGGTGGAGATCATCACCGCTCGGTGCCCGGGTGGGGCGCTGAGCGTGTCGCCGGGTGCGGACACGGAGACGAACATGTTGTTGCCGTCGCCCAGGGGACGGTCGTACGCCTGCAGCACCTGATGGTGCGTGAGGTCCTGGCCCGCCACCTCGGACTCGGGCACTCCGAGGAAGACCACGGTCGCACCGCCCAGCGCGTCCGCGTCCCGTTCCAGGTACGTCCGCAGTCTGCGGGCGACCGGGAGCCCCGCGCAGATCGTCGCCGTGGTGGCGGCGGGGATCGCGCAGACGAGTCGGCGCGCGTGAACGACGCCTTGGCGGGTGGTCAGCCGGTAGGCGCCGGGGCCGCCTTCGACGCGCGCGACGCGGCAGCCCACCCGGAGCGAGCCGCCGAGGCCCCGGTAGTGCCGCACGAGTACGCGCCAGAATCCGTGCATGCCGCCGGTGTGCCGGCTGAGTCCCGCGCCCCGGATGGTCACTCCGAGCGCCGCGTTGATGAGGGGCCCGTCGTCGACACCGGTGTGCACCGTGTCCTCGACCAGCATGCCGAGCAGCCCTACCAGCGCGTCGTCCCCGCGCAGGGAGTGGTCCCGCAGCGCGTCCCCCAGGGTCCGGTTCAGGTGGCGGGCGAGCCGTACGCCGGGCATCCCGACGGCCCGCAGGTCGCGGAGGGCGTCGGCGGGGCCGCGTACCGGCAGCCGTACACCTCTCCGGCTGGCCCGCCAGAAGGTGTGTGCCAGCCGGTCGAGCAGCGCCCAGAACCGGCGATGGTCCTCGCTGTCGCCGAACTTGCGCAGCCGTTCTTGGTGCCACGCGGCGTGATCGCGGTACAGCACGACCTCACGGTCCGGCAGAAAGGCCCGGTAGCCAGGCAGTTCATGCGCGTCCAGCGGCGGGATGCCCACGGTCTCCAGCAGTTCGCCGCCGACGCCGCCGGGGCCGAAGTCGACCAGGGTGGTCGCGCCCACGTCGAAGGAGAAACCCCGCTTCCGGTAGTACCCGGCGCAGCCGCCCGCGTGGCCGTGTGCCTCCAGCACAAGCGTGGACAGTCCGGCCGCCTGCAGCCGCAGCGCCGTCGCCATGCCCGCCATGCCGCCGCCGATCACCGCCGTGTCGACGTGCTCCTGCCCGTTCTGAACATTCGTTCTGAACATCCGTTCAGAATGGGTAACTTCATTCTTCGCGTCAAGAGCTCCGACGTGTCCGAAGAGACTCATTGGAACCGCCTCGTCTTTCTTGCGCACTTCTGTACGATCACCGATCACAAACGGGGGAACGGCTGCGGAGGGGGCGGCGATGGGTGGTAAAACCACTGGACGCAGAGGCAGTTGGCGGTTGAGGGCCGCAGCGTCGGGAGCCGCGGCGGCGGTGCTGCTCGGCGGCTGCAGCGCCGGGGAGGCCAAGGAGGCAGCCGAGCCCAGCGCCAAGGCCTCGCGGTCCCCGGCGCCGTCCGCTTCCGCGTCAGGCCAGGTGGCGGGTGGCGCACAGCCGTCCGCGACGCCGTTCGAGGCGGCCGCGGATCTCGTGCCCCGCACGAAGAGTCAGGGCTCTGCTCTGGCCGAGGCAGTCGTGTTCCGGCCACAGGACTGGGGCCGGGGCTTCAAGGCGCAGCAGTCGGCCCGCAGCGCCCCGGGCACCATCGCCGTACTCGACGAGCAGTGCCGATGGGAGCGCCGGGCGCTGCCCAAGGGCGTGCTGGCCTCGCTGTCCCTCTACAGCGAACTGCCCGGCAGCGGGAGCCGCGGCGCGATCAAGGTGACGGCGGCGGTGACCGTGCATGCCACGGAGCTGGGTGCCGACGACCAGCTGGCCACCACGCTGGAGGAGGTGCTGCGCTGCCCCGAGCAGCAGGTACGCACCGATGAGCGGATCACGGGGCTGGCGTCCGTGGGCACTCCTTTCGGCGTGCGCGGGAACACCTACGCCGACGACTCGGTCTTCGAGCTCGGCTCCTATCTCACCGGGGGCAGCAAGGCCTCGTACCGGTGGATGGTCACCCGGCTCGGCCCGGTGACCGTGGCGGTGTCGCTGAAGGGCACCCACGGGTACACCGCCGACGAACTGCAGCAGTACGTGACACGCGGCACCACCAACATGCTCGACCGCGTGAGATTCGAGCTGGGGGGCAAGGGCTGATGGAGCAACTGCGTTCTTCCGACCCCGCGCGTATCGCGGACCACCGCCTGCTCGGACGGCTCGGCGCCGGTGGCATGGGCGTGGTGTACCTCGCGCGCACACCGGCCGGCGCGCTGGTGGCGCTGAAGGTGCTGGCGGCGGAGTACGCCGAGGAGCCCGGCTTCAGGCAGCGGTTCCGCCGCGAGGTCGACGTCGCCCGGCGCATCAGCAGCCCGTGGGCCGTGCCCCTGGTGGACGCCGACGCGGACGCCGAAGCGCCGTGGCTGGCAACGGCGTACGTACCCGGCCCGTCGCTGGCCGAGGCCGTGGCCGCGCACGGGCCGCTCGCGGAGCACGGGCTGCGGATCCTCGGCGGCCGGCTGGCACGGGCCCTGGCCGAGGTCCACCGGGCCGGGCTGGTCCACCGGGACCTCAAACCGGGCAACGTGCTGATCGCCTTCGACGGGCCTCGGCTCATCGACTTCGGCATCGCCAGGGCGCCCGAGGACACGGCGCTCACCGCTACGGGGCTGGTGGTCGGCACACCCGGCTATCTGTCACCGGAGCAGGCCGAGGGGCGCGGCGGGCAGGCCATCGGCCCACCGAGCGATGTGTTCTCCCTCGGTTGCGTCCTGGCGTTCGCGGCGACGGGTCGGCCGCCGTTCGGTACCGGGGCGCTCGACGCCCTGCTGTACCGGGCCGTGCATGACCCTGCCGAGCTCGACGGTGTCCCGCCCGCGCTGGGCGAGGTGGTGTCGCGCTGCCTGGAGAAGGATCCGGCACAGCGGCCCGGTGTCGAGGAACTGGTGCGGGAACTGCTTCCCGGTGACCTGGCCGATGAGCCGGCCGATGCCCCTGCCGACGGCCTGGCCCATGACGGGCCCCACGGCGGCACGACGGACGGCGGTACGGACGACGGTACGGAGGCAGGCGACGCGGCAGCGGGCGGCGGGGCCGCATCGTGGCTGCCGGAAGAGGTCACGAGACTCATCGCCCGACGCTCGGCCGCCGCACTCGCGCTGCCGGACATCGACAGCACCGAGATCTCGGCCGGCAACTCGCGAGCGGAGAGCCCCCCGGGGAGCAACTCCCAGGACAGGAGCGGACCTCAGGATGCCAACACGGAACGGGCATCCGACACCGAGGATGCGGTGCCGTCGGTCACGGACGACACCCGGACTCCGGGACGGCGCCGCTTCCTCGTGCTCGCCGGTGGGGGCGCGGTGCTCGCGGCGGGTGCGGGCGCGGGCTGGTGGACCCTGGGCAGGGGCGGCGGCCCGGACGACGGGAAGTCCTCCGCCTCGTCCCGGCGCCCCACCTATACCGTCGCGGTGCACGGCAACCTCAGCGGCTCCCGGCGCGAGACGGGGCAGGCACAGGAACGCGGACTGCGGCTGGCCGTCGCGGAGTTCAACGCCCGGGGCGACGCTCCCTTCGACGTGAAGGTGCGGGCCGTCGACGACTCCGGCGACCCGGCCGTCGCGGCACGGCTGGCGAAGCAGCTCGCCGACGACCCGTCGGTGCTCGCCGTGGTCGGTCCGACCACGGACGAGACCGCCCAGACGGCGCTCGCCGCCTACGACGCCGGCCTCCTGCCGGTGCTCGCCGTGTCTCCGGGAGCCATCAACCTCAGCGTCCAGGGCTTCCGTTCGTTCCTGCACGCACGGATCGCCGACTCGCTGCTCCCCTTCTACATCAGCGCCTATCTGCGGGGGACGGCGCACTCGCGCAGGATCGGTGTCGTCGTCGACCGCGCGGCCGACAACTACGGCTGGGAGCTCAGCAGCAACCTGAGCACTGTGTTGCGGAACGCGGGACAGCCGTACCTGCCGCGGGTTGTCGGCGCAATGCGGTCCGGCTTCGGCGACGCGGTGGACGATCTGCTGGCCGCCGATGCCGACTCCATCGCCTTCGCCGGACTGCACGACCGGGCCGCGTCGCTCGCCCGGACGCTGCGGGAGCGCGACTTCACGGGTGCCCGCGTCTCCGGCCCGGACCTGCTCGACCCGCGTTTCCTCACGGCGGCGAAGGAGGCCGCAGACGGATGGACGATCGTCGCACCGGTCGTCGACGCGACGCTCAGGCCTGAGGCGAAGGCGTTCGCCGACGCCTACCGCAAACGCTGGAAGGAGGCGCCGCCCCGGTACGCGGCGGAGGCCTATGACGTGACGGGCATGGTACTGAAGGCGCTGGCGGACCTGTCGGCGAAGAGCCGCACCCGCAAGGAGCTGCTCGCCGCCGTACGGGCCGTCAAGTACCAGGGCATCACAAGGACGTTCGCGTTCCAGAAGACCGGGCAGGTCGTCCCCGACGGCACCGGGGTCTCCCTCTGGCGGATCGCAGAGGGTCGCTTCGTGTACGGCGGCCCCGCGCCGTTCGCGGCCTGATGGAACCGCTGCGCACGGCCGATCCGTCCCGGCTGGGCCGCTACCGGATACTTCGGCGGCTCGGCGCCGGCGGCATGGGCGTCGTCTTCCTGGCCCGCGCGCCGGGAGGGGCGTTCGCAGCGGTCAAGGTCGTGCGGGCGGTCCATGCCGACGGAGAGGACTTCCGGGCCCGGTTCCGCCGGGAGATCGGGGTGGCCCGGCAGGTGGACAGCCCCTGGGTGGTCCCGTTGCTGGACGCGGACGCCGACGCGGAGGACCCGTGGCTGGCGACCGCGTTCGTACCGGGGCCCTCGCTCTCCGAAGTACTGGAGGCACAAGGACCGTTGTCCGCCGCCACGGTGAGTGTCCTGGGGCTCCGGCTCGCCGAGGCGCTGGAGGCGGTGCACCGGGCGGGGCTGGTGCACCGCGATGTGAAGCCGGGCAACGTACTGCTGGCCCCGGACGGGCCGCGGCTGATCGACTTCGGCATCGCACGGACGCCGGAGGGTACGGCGCTCACGTCCAGCGGCGTGATCGTCGGCTCGCCCGGATTCCTGTCGCCCGAGCAGGCGCGGGCGAGCGCCGGCGAGATCGGCTCGCCCAGCGACGTCTTCTCGCTGGGCTGTCTCCTGGCCTTTGCCGCCACGGGCGTACGGCCGTTCGGCGGCGGTGCGGCCGCGGGAATGCTGCTCCGCACGGTCTACGAGGAGCCGGACCTGCCCGGGCTGCCGGACGCGCTGGAGCCGCTCGTGCGAGCGTGCCTGGACAAGCATCCGGCACCGCGGCCGACCGCCGCCCAGGTCCGCGAGGCGCTGGACGAGATCGCCCCCGACGACCGGGAGCAGTGGCTGCCCGAGCCGGTCACGCGGCTGATCGCAGACCGGTCCGCGGCCGTGCTCGGCATGGAGGCGATCGAGCCGACCCGGGTGTCTTCACCGGCCGGCACGATGTCACCGGAAGCCGCGACGGTGACGTCCCTGGTGGATCCGGAGTTCCGCGCACCCGTCGTGGGCCGCCGTCGTTTCCTGCGCATCGGCTCCACGGCCGGAGCACTGGCGGCCGGCGGAGCCTGGTGGTGGAGCACTCGTGGCGGCCGGAAGGCGGGCGGCGGCGCGTCGCCCTCCTCGGCCTCACGGCCCGAACTCGTCGTGGCCTTCCAGGGGGATCTGACCGGCGCCGCGAAGGACACCGGGCACGCACAGCTCAACGGCGCCCGGCTGGCCGTCGAGCGTGTCAACGCCGAAAGCGGCCGCCCGCTGCGGCTGAAGCTGCGCCCGTACGACGACGGAGGCGAGCCAGAACGGGCCCGGGTCCTGGCCGGGCGGCTGACGGCGGACGAGCGTGTCCTCGCCGTACTGGGCCCCACCACCGACGCTTGTTTCCTCGCCGCGGAGGAGATCTACACCAAGGCCGTGATGCCCGTCCTCTCGGTTTCGGTGGGGGTCGCGCCACAGGTCAGGGAGGACAGCATGTCCACTCTCCGCTCGCATGCGGCGCTACGGCCCACCGATCAGCTGCTCGCCGCCCCCTGCAACGCCTATCTCGCCAACTCCGCGGACGCGCGCAGGGTGTTCCTTGTGGACGACCAGGCCGAGGGCGACTTCGCCTGGGCACTGTGCGACCAGCTCCAACGGGTGCTGCGACAGCAGGGGAGGGACGCGACCGTCACCAGTGTCGCCGCCGGGACGCTCGACTCCGCCGCGCTCGCCGGCAAGGTCATGGCGGATCGCGCGGACGCGGTCGTGTTCAGCGGAAGCCAGGAACGCGCCGGAGCCTTCGCGTCCGCGCTGCGCAAGGCGCGGTTCACCGGAGCCCGGGTCGCGACCCAACGGGCCTTCGGCACGCGGTTCCTGAAGTCCGCGGGCGCCGCCGCCGAGGACTGGGTGTTCGCCACCACCTTCATCGATCCGGCGTCCACGCCGACGGCCCGCCCCTTCACTGCGGCGTACCGCGCACGGTTCGACGAGCGCCCCGGCTGGTACGCGGCGGAGGCGTACGACGCCGTGCTGTTCCTGGCCGCGGTCTGTACGAGAAATGGCTCTCACCTGGCGGAACGGGGCGCGATCGTGCGCCGCATGCACGAGGTCGACTACCGCGGCATCAGCCGGACGATCGAGTACACCACGGGCAAGGACTACAACAGCGACGCCATGTTCCTGTTCCGTACCGTCGACGGAGAGTTCGACTTTCTCGGGCAGTACAGGGAAGCGGTCTCGTGAGCCGGACGCATCGACGGAGGTGGGGCGGATGTGACCACGGTGGGCGGGAGCGTCGCCGTTTCCGCAGGGGAGTTCGGTCGGGGAGGTGATGCCGCCGTTGTGGCGTCGACCATGCGGCTGGTGGCTCCGCCTCCACCGCGAGTCGGTGCCGTATTTACGGGTGGCCGGTGCCCTGGGCGGCGGTGCACTCGACACGAGCCGGCAGAGCGCGGCCGGGCGTCGACCGGTTGGAGAGTCCCCAGCACTTGCGGGGCCGTTTTCACTTCGGGCCGTTACGTGACGCTCGAGCACCCCTACTGCGGTGACGGTCCCCGACCCGGCAAGAGCAAGTGCACCGCCGAACATGCCCGCAAGTGCCGCCATCTCAAAGACGTCAGGCAGTGCCGCAGACGTACACGCGCATCGGCCGGACCGATCCGACGCACTGGTCTACCAGGAGCGTTGCCCTCGGGCGGAACGCGCCGTGCTGTCTCTCGGCTGATTGCCCTACCACGTGATCGCTCCCATCCGCTCGGGCAGGCGAACGTTCCCAACCGGCACACGCCAAAAGCGGCCGCTTGTGGCCAAGTGGCCCGGTACGAAGCGATCACGCCGGGGGTAGACCAGTACCCGAAGTTCCCCGGCCAAGCGCCACATCCCTGGCATGCCTCATCACGCCGGGGTGGCCCAACCTGACAACGTCTCTGGAGTGAGAAGTGCCGACATTTGAGATCACTGTCGCGAGCGTCGACGACATCGGACTGATGGGAGACTGGGCCGACGCCGAAGGCTGGAACCCGGGCCATACCGATGGCCATGCCTTCTTCGCCACCGATCCGCAAGGCTTCCTGATCGGACGGCTCGATGGTGACCCCGTCGCCTGCATCTCCGTCGTGCGCTATGGCACCGGCTTCGGGTTCCTGGGCTTTTACATCACCCGTCCACCGCTACGCGGCCAGGGCTATGGAATCCAGTTGTGGCACGCCGGCATGGCACGACTTGCCGGTCGCAATGTCGGGCTCGACGGAGTGGTGGCCCAACAGGGCAACTACCGCAAATCCGGTTTTCGGTCCGCCTGGAACAACATTCGCTACGAAGGCACGCCGTCCGCCGAGACCGCGACGCCGACCGGCGTCACCCTGGTCGACGCCCGCACCCTGCCCTTCGGCCAACTCGCAGCCTACGACCGCCGCTTCTTCCCGGCCGCGCGCGACAATTTCCTGGCGTCCTGGATCGCCGCACCGCAGCGCCGCGCCCTGGCCGCGATGCACGAGGGAGAACTGCGGGGCTTGGCCGTGATGCGGACCTGCCGCACGGCCTCGCGCATCGGGCCGCTCTATGCCGCCTCGCCCGATGTGGCCGCCGCGCTGGTGGGAGAGCTCGCGGCCACCACACCGGGCAAGCCCGTGGCGATCGATGTACCCGACACCAACACGGCCGCCGTGCACCTCATGGAGCAACTCGGCCTCGCGCCGTCCTTCGAGACCGCACGCATGTACACGGGCCCGGCCCCGCGGATCGATCACTCCGGGCTGTTCGGCGTCACCAGCCTCGAACTGGGCTGACTTCCCCGGCCGCGCGGAACGTACCAGCGCAACCGGATACGCCGGATGGGCCGGCACAGTCGGCCCCGGAGAACAGGGGGACCGCCCACCGGTTCCTCGTACTGCCGGTGGAGTTCCCGCTCGTACAAACCGTGACGTCTGTACGGCCCGTGACATCCCCTGGCCATTGGCCGCCTTCGCCGCCTTCTCCGCTCAGTCGTCCAGGTGGATCGTAGCGGGCCACCTGGACGACTCTGTAACTTGATTGGCCTGGAAAGCATGGCCAAATCAGGAGAGTGGGCAGTGACAGGCAGACAGCCAATCCAGTCCGTGGGCAGGGCGGACCGGACTCTGGGCAGTCAGCGGCTCGCCGCTCTGCTCCCGGCCCCGTCGCAGGCGCGGCCCGCCTACCGCCATCTGGCCCAGGCCATTTGCGCGTTGATCCTGGACGGGCGGATCGCCCTGCACGTCAAGCTCCCCGCGGAGCGAGAGCTCGCCCCGGTGTTGAAGACCAGCCGGGCCACCATCACCGCCGCGTACGACCTGCTGCGCGAGAGTGGTTACGCGCACAGCCGCCGCGGCTCCGGCACCTGGACGGCCCTGCCACAGGACCGCAGGACCGCGGCTGTCAGCCAACTCCTGGCGCCCTCGGACACCGCGATCGACCTTGCGACCGCCGCCCCCGGACTACCGGAAAAGGCGGTCACCGACGCCCTCGCCCAGGCCGCTTCCCGCTTGCCCGAACACGCCCACAGCCACGGCTACCACCCGTACGGCCTGTCGGAACTGCGCGTCGCGATCGCCGACCGCTACAACGCCAAAGGCCTGGCCACCCTGCCGGACCAGCTCCTGATCACCTCCGGCGCCCAGCAGGCCCTCGCCCTCGCCCTCGGACTCCTCGGTGGGCCCGGCGACCGCGTCATGGTCGAGACCCCGACCTACCCCAACGCCCTGGACGCCATCCGCCGCGCGGGGCTGCGCACCGCCCCGGTCCCTGTCTCCGACACCGGCTGGGACATCGAGATCATCGAGTCCACCCTCCACCAAACCGTTCCGCGGCTGGCCTACCTGATTCCCGACTTCCAGAACCCGACCGGCCGCCTCATGCCCGACGAGCAGCGCGCCCGGGTACTGCGCGCCACCCGGCGGTCCGGCACCTGCCTCGTCATCGACGAAACCATCACCGACATCGCACTCGACGTCCCCTCGCCGGCACCGTTCGTCTCCCTCGCCGGGCGCGGCGAGGCCGACCACGTCGTCACCATCGGCTCCATGAGTAAGAGCCACTGGGGCGGCCTGCGCATCGGCTGGCTGCGCGCCTCCTCCCGGCTTGTCACGGAAATCGCAGGCCAGCGCGTGGCCGCCGACATGGCAAGCTCGGTGCTGGACCAGCTCGTGGCCCTCTCGCTCCTCGCCCGCGAGGAGGAGCTGACACCGGCCCGTCTGCAACGGCTACGGGAGCAGCGCGCGGCCCTCACGGTGGCCCTTGCCCGGCACATCCCTGAGTGGACCTGGCAACTGCCGGCCGGGGGCCTCTCCCTCTGGGCCGACCTGGGCCGGCCCATCGCCTCGCGCCTGTCCGAGCAGGCTGTCGACTACGGCGTACGGATCGAGAGCGGGGCCCGCTTCGGCGCCCAACCCGGCACCTTCGAGCACCGCCTCCGTATCCCGTACACCCTGCCCTCCGACACTCTGGACGAGGCGGTCCGGCGCATGGCCGCCGCCCTCGGCGCGGGCACGCCCTCCACCTCCCGCACCGAACGGCCGCATTGGGTGGCTTGAACCTGGTCCCACCACCACCTCCGAGATCAGATCAATTACCGGGTCAACCAATGCGAGCAGGGCCACAACATGGGCGGTCAACTATCCAGCCGTGTCCAGGTTGCGAATAGTTGACCGGTCGGCTAGAAAGTCTTCCGGAGCCGAACCTGGGCTCCAAGACACTGACAGGAGACAGACATGTCATCGATCTTGATCGTGCTGACCGGGGCCCGACACTGGACGCTGAAGGACGGCACCGCCCACCCGACGGGGTTCTGGGCGGAGGAGTTCATCGAATCGCACCGGGCCTTCACCGTGGCCGGCGCCCGGGTGACCCTGGCCACGCCCGGCGGGGTGCGGCCGACCGTGGACGAGCTGAGCCTGGCCCCGGCGATGAACGGTGGTGACGAGGCCAAGGTGTCCGGCTTCCGTGCCTACCTCGCCGAGGTCGACGGGTTCCTCGCCGCGCCCCGGCGGCTGCAAGACATCAATCCCGCGGACTACGACGCGGTGTTCGTGCCCGGCGGGCACGGACCGATGCAGGACCTGGCCGTCAGCGACACGCTCGGCCGACTGCTGGTTTCCCTGCTCGACACTCCCGGCAAGGTGGTGGCCTCGGTCTGCCACGGCCCGGCCGGCTTCCTCGCCGCCCGCCGCGCCGACGGCAGCTGGGCCTTCGACGGCCGGCACCTGACCGCGTTCACCAACGACGAAGAAACCCAGGCCGGTTTCGCGGACAAGGCCCCCTGGCTGCTGGAGGACCGGCTGCGCGCGGCCGGCGCCAAGTACGACGCCGGTGCCTCCTGGGGCAGCCACGTCATCGTCGACGGCAACCTGGTGACCGGACAGAACCCCGGCTCCACCGTCGACGCCGCCCGCCGCGTACTCGACCTGCTCGCCTGACCACGCCCATGGTGACGGGATCGCCCGCGGCGCGAGCGACGCCGCTCGCGCCGCGGCGCTCCCTGCCCAGGTCACCGGGCGGCGCCACCGCCCCCACACCCGCCAGAACGCCACACCAGACCAGATCGTCAAGGAGACAACCATGACCAGCTGGGCCAGTACCCGGATCAGTGAGCTGTTCGACGCGCAGTACCCCATCGTGCAGGGCCCGTTCGGCGGTGGGGTCTCCACCGTCGCGCTCGCCACGGCGGTGTCCAACGCCGGCGGTCTGGGCTCCTTCGGTGGTCACCATCTGCAGCCCCACCAGCTCGACGCCACGGTCGGCGCGCTTGCGGCGGCGACCGGCCGGCCGTTCGCGGTCAACCTGTGGGTGCCGACCGCGGACCAGCCGCGCGGCATCGACGAGGAAACCTTCCGCACCGGGCTGGCCAGGCTGCGCCCCTGGTACGACGCGCTGGGCGTGGACCTGCCGGAGTACCGACCACAGACGCTGCCGGACTTCGACGAACAGGTCGAGGTCGTGCTCGAACGCCGACCACGGGTGTTCAGCTTCGTCTTCGGCATCCCCAGCCCGCGGGTGCTCGCCGAGTGCCGACGCCGCGGGATCGTCACCGTGGGCGCGGCGACCAACCTCGACGAAGGGCGCGCCCTGGAAGCAGGCGGCGTCGATGTCGTGGTCGCCTCCGGCAATGAGGCCGGCGGGCATCGCCCATCGTTCCTGCGCCCGGCCGAGGAATCGGTCGCCACCGGACCGCTCACCGCACAGCTCAGCAGCGAACTGCGCGTGCCGGTGATCGCCGCCGGTGGTATCGCCGACGGGCGGGGCATCGCCGCGGCCTTCGCGCTCGGTGCCGAGGGGGCGCAGCTCGGCACGGCGTTCCTGGCCACCGAGCAATCCGCGGCACCGGCGGTGCACCGGGAGGTCCTGCACACTGACCGCGCCCGGTACACCATGCTCACCCACGCGTTCTCCGGCCGTCACGGCCGCGGCATCCGCAACGACTTCCTCGACGCCCTCGCCACCGACCCAGCCGACATCCCGCCCTACCCGCAGCAGCTGTGGCTCACCGCACCGCTGCGCGCCGCCGGTACAGAGCGCGCCAACCCCGAGGTCCTCTTCCTCTACGCCGGCCAGGGAGCGCCGCTGCTCGACAAGGCACACACCGACGCCGGGGAGCTCGTGCGGTTCCTCGTCACCGACACCGACCGCGTCTTTGCCCGCCTCGCCGACCGCAGCAGCCGCCGCCGCGACGAAGCGGGCGCCAGGTGACCACGTTCCCGCTCCACGACGCGGCCGGCCGCGTCGCCGCCGAGGCCGGGGCCCCGGCGGAGGAGGCTCCTTGTGCGCGCGCCCAGTGTTCGACGTTGCGGCTTGTGCAGCGCCTTTCCTCCCTTACGCGTCGGTAGGCTCACCCCCTACTCTGGCCATTGCTTGCGAGTTACCTGTCAGTTAACAAGTCGTTTGATGGGCGCACCCGGGCCCGGAGGTCAATGTGAGTTCCGCGCAGTCCCCTCTTGAAAATCGCCCGGCTTCCGTGGCGCACCTCTTTCTCTCGAGAGTCGAGGCCACGCCCGACCGGGAGGCTTATCGCTACCCCGCGCCGGCCGCCGACGGCGCTTCCGGCAGCGAGCAGTGGCGCTTGCTGACATGGGCGCAGACCGGCGAGCGCGTAAGGGCGATCGCGGCCGGCCTGCTTGCCCTAGGGCTGCAGCCCGAGGAAAGGGTGGCGATCTCCTCCTCCACCCGAGTGGAGTGGATCCTGGCCGACCTGGGCGCGATGTGCGCGGGTGCCGCCACCACCGCCGTCTACCCCAGCACCAATGCCGACGAGACGGTGTACATCCTCTCCGACTCCGGCAGCCGGGCGATCTTCGTCGAGAACGCCGCCCAGCTGGCCAAGGTGGTCGCCCACACCGAACGCCTGCCCGAGCTCGTCCACGCGATCCTCTTCGACCCCCAGCCGGGAATCCCCCAGGTGGAGGGACTGGAGGTGCTGTCCCTCGCTGAGCTGGAGAAGCGGGGCCTGGTGTACCTCGAAGAGCACCCGGACGCGATCGAGAAGACGGTCCGGGCAATCGAGCGGGAGCAGCTCGCCACCCTGATCTACACCTCCGGCACCACCGGCCGGCCGAAGGGCGTGCGCCTGGTGCACGACTGCTGGTCGTACCAGGCCGTGGCGCAGGAGGCCGGCGGGCTGCTGCGCTCCGACGATGTGCAGTTTCTGTGGCTGCCGCTGTCCCACGTCTTCGGCAAGGCGCTGATTTCCGGTCAGATCAAGACCGGCCACGTGATGGCGGTGGACGGGCGGGTCGACCGCATCATCACCAACCTGCCCGCCGTGCGCCCCACCCTGATGGCGTCCGCCCCGCGGATCTTCGAGAAGGTCTACAACGGCATCGCGGGAAAGGCGAGAGCCGAGGGTGGCGCCAAGTACAAGATCTTCCTCTGGGCGGCGAAGGTCGCCCGCGACTACGCCAGGGCCGGGCAGGAGAGCATGGCGGCAACCGGAAGACGCAGCGTGCCTCTGTCGCTCGCGTTGCAGCACGCCATCGCTGACAGGCTGGTGTACGGCAAGATCCGCGCGGCCTTCGGAGGCAATCTGCGCGCCAGCGTTTCGGGCAGTGCCGCACTCGCCCCCGATATTGGCTACTTCTTCTCCGGCGCCGGCGTGCACGTCCTCGAGGGGTACGGTCTGACCGAGACCAGCGCGGGCTGCATCGTCAACCCCGCCGACGACAACCGGGTCGGCACGGTCGGCAAACCGCTGCCCGGCACCGAGGTCCGCATCGCCGGGGACGGCGAGATCCTGTTGCGGGGCCCCGGTATCATGCGCGGCTACCACAACCTCCCCGAGAAGACCGCGGAGGTGCTGGAGAGCGACGGCTGGTTGCACACCGGCGACATCGGCGAGATGGACAAGGACGGCTTCGTCCGGATCACCGACCGCAAGAAGGACGTTTTCAAGACCTCAGGCGGCAAGTACGTGGCGCCCACCGAGATCGAAGGCCGCTTCAAGGCCGTCTGCCCGTTCGTCAGCAACATCCTGGTCATCGGCAACGGCCGCAACTTCTGCAGCGCCCTGATCACCCTGGACGAGACCGTGATCATGCCCTGGGCGGCGTCTCACGACTTCGGCGGCCGCAGCTACGCCGAGGTCGTCTCCTCGCCACAGGTCCACGAGCTGATCGACGGCTTCGTTCAGCGGGTCAACGGCGACCTGCAACGGTGGCAGACAATCAAAAAGTTCTCGGTGCTGTCGCGCGACCTCGACATCGAGCACGGTGAACTCACCCCGAGCCTCAAGGTCAAGCGGCCTGTCGTGGAGCGCGAGTACGCCGAGGTCATCGAGGGGATGTACGACGGTTCCCGCGAGGCCTGATCTTCATCTGTCCGGTACGGCACTTCCCACAGCCGTACCGGACACTGGGCTCACCTGTCCGAGAAGGGGATTCGGCTCGCCGGACACCAAGGGCAGTCGTCCGGTGGGCATTGGCGGCAATGGGTGGTGGCAGGGCCTGCACGGCCGGGGAGTTCCTCCGGCCAGGCGACGCGGAGCACCAACGGCACCGCTGTGGCGCAGGTGTACTTGGACGACCTTGATGTCTGTGCAAGCGAGCAGCGACACAGTGGCCGAGCCGCGGCGCAGGTGGTGCACTCGTGGCATCCCTAGTCGGTGCTCCTCGATCCGTGCAGATCCTTGCGTCCCCTCACCGTCCCCTGGGCGTCCCCAGGTTCGTGCCAACACTCCTGCTCGTCGACCTCGGGCCTCGGGCAGCGGCAGGGTTTCGATAATCACCGTACGGCGCTCCTGTTTTGCGGGGCACCCGGCGACAGCGGTGATCGCCCAAGTACCCCTCAGAGCACGTGGCTGACTCAGCGTCAGCCCAGTGCGGCAGGAGATTCGGAGTCGGGTACCAGCAGGCGAGGTGTGCCGGACCCGTCGGACGGCACGGACCAGACGTCGGGGTCGCCGCTGCTGTCTCGCACCGTGTAGGCGACAGTGGCGTTGTCGAGCCAGGCTGCCTGGTCGTCGATGCTGCGGGTCTCGGCCAGTGGCGTCACCCTCATCGAGGCCAGTTCGAGCACGGACAGCCGCCAACCGCGGGTGGGATCTGCGCCGACGGCCTCCTTGAACGCGATTCGGGTGCCGTCCGGTGACAACGACGGGCACTCAACGTTCTCCTTGAGCGTGCGGACGGTTCTGGCGGCGAAGTCGCCCTCGACGAGGTACCGGCGGCCGGCCGTGGACACGGTCGCGTAGAACCGGTTGTCGTCAGCGGTGAAGGTGACGCCCCAGAAATTGAGGTCGGCGGCCTGGTAGGGCCTGCCCTCTCTGGTCACCGCAAACTTCTCCAGTGTGCTGACGAGCGCGCCGGTGCGGGTGTCGAGGATGCCGGTACGGGTGGAGAAGCCGCCGCTGTTGTAGGAGTCGCCTCCGACGAAGGTCGTCCAGGCCACCATGCGACCGCTGGCTGACACCCGGGCTCGGTTCGGCAGACCGGGGACCCGGAACGCGCGCTTCTCACGGAGCTCCTGGTCGAGGACGACGAGGCTGTAGGACCACGGGGAGTCGGGACGCACGCAGACGCCGGTGCCTGCCGCGGCGTAGACGCGGACGCACTCCAGCGGGGCGACCCTCCGCGGGCCGTTCGGGTTGTCCCGGGAGACTGTGGCGAGGTGACGGTCGCTCACCACCAGCAGGCGTCGGCCCGCAACGAGCGTTGCGCGGTCCGCGGCGGCGGTGAACGGATCGGCGGTGCGGTCGGCGGTGGCGGTCCGGTCGGCGGCCAGCCGGATGTAGCCGATGGCGACGGCGGCGAGTACAACGGTGGCGGCCAAGAGGATGGCGATCCGGGTCCGCTGGGTGAGGGCGCTCAACTGGATTCCTCCGGGATGACGGCATCGGGTCGCCGAGCGAGCAGCACCGCGGTGGCGATGATCGCCACGACGACGCCTGCGGCTGCCACCCTGCTGGCGGCCACCGGACCCCATGCCTGCCAGGCCATCCCGAACAGGACCGAGGAGACGAGGTAGGCCAGTGCCTGGCCGGTCTGGACGATGGCGATGCCGGTGGTGCGCAGCCGTTCTGGCAGCAGCGGGCCTGCCAGCGCCATGAATACGCCGTCGGTGGCGGCGTAGAAGATGCCGTAAAGCCCGAGCGTCAGGACGATCAGCGACCACCCGCCCAGTGGACCGAACAGCAACAGGTAGACGGCGATCAGCGCGGTGTAGCCGCCCAGCATGACGGGCAGCCTGCCGACCCGGTCGGCCAGGGCGCCGATGGGGGCGGCGAGGAGCAGGTAGCCAAGGTTGGTGCCAACCGCGAGCAGCGGAAACCAGCCTGCGCTCAGCTCTTCACGTCGCTGCAGGAGCAGGTAGACGAAGCCGTCGCCGATAGTGGCAAGCCCGAGGAAGCAGGCGGCGAGTACGAGGCGGCGGACCGGCGCGGCCTTCAGCATCGATGCGGCACCGCGCGGTGAGACGGTCCCGGCCGC
Organism: Streptomyces sp. NPDC019443; assembly: GCF_044389785.1. Lineage (NCBI taxonomy): Bacteria > Bacillati > Actinomycetota > Actinomycetes > Kitasatosporales > Streptomycetaceae > Streptomyces > Streptomyces sp. NPDC019443. The sequence continues at coordinate 345,399 of NZ_JBIRYJ010000006.1, read as the reverse complement.
GGGCTGCGGATCGCGCCGGTCGCGTACGAACAGCACGAGCAGCACGACGCCGAGGACAGCAACGCAGAAGCTGGTGACGAAGACCGCGTCGAAGGACTGGCCGGCGGCGGCAAGGACCGCCAAGGCCACCAGCGGGCCGAGGAAGGCGCCGAAGCTGTCCATCGCACGGTGCACTCCGAAGGCCCGACCGAGGGCTTCCGGTGGTGTCGACAGCGTGATCAGCGCGTCCCGAGGCGCCGTGCGCAGCCCTTTGCCGGTCCGATCGACCGCGATGACCAGCCCGACGGCGGCGACCGACCGGCCTGCCGCTAACAATCCGAGCTTGGCCACGGCCGAGAGCGCGTAGCCGACGCCCGCCACCGCCTTGCGGCTGCGCACCCGGTCGGCGATGTATCCGCCGACGATCCGCAGCACCGCCGTTGCACCGGTATAGACCCCGTCGATCACTCCGTAGGCCATCGGGCTCAGCTGCAGGCCGAGTACGAGGTAGAGCGGGAGGACCGCGGTGACCATCTCGGCGGAGATGTCGGTGACCAGGCTTACGGTGCCGAGAGCGAAGACGTTGGCGCTGATCGCCGGCAGTCGGCGCCTGCCGGGCTCGCCTGCTTTGCCGGCCGCCCTGGACCAGCCGATTGTCGACAGGTACACGCGGTTGCCCACCTCCTGCGGCTTGCGCCGGCCGAGCGGTTGGGGGACCGCCGCCACGACGACGGACGCCCACGGAGCCTTCGCCTGCAGCGGCACTCCATGGTGATGACGACGGCCCATCGTCCGGTGTCGGCAGCGCCTGAACCACGCACGGCAGTCGGCAGGCAGACATGCGGTCGATGAACAGCCGGTGGCCTACTCACGGGTCGTCAGAACGTGTGAGCGAGCACGAAGAGACCTCACTCACAGCACGCTCAACGTTCATCCAACCGCGTGCTGATGGCTCCGGTGTGTCCCTAAGTTCCCTCATTGCCCTCCACAGCCCTGACCTCAGAAGGGATCACCTGATGGGCATCCGCCGCTTCCAGAGATCTGCGATGGCGGGAGGAGCAGTCGCGCTGACGACCGCCGCCGTCGCAGCCTTGCTGACGACCGCTCCCACGGCTACCGCAGCCACAAACACGTTCACCCCGATCGCCGACACCTACGTGCAGGACAGCACCCCGTCCACCAACTACGGCACCTCGACCCAGTTCGTCGTCGACAACTCGCCCGTGCGCCAGTCGTTCCTGAAGTTCACAGTCAGCGGTCTGACCGAGCCGGTGACCAGTGCCAAGCTGCGGATCCGCACCATCAGCGGCAACAACGGCAGCAGCAACGGCGGCACGTATCGGGCGATGACCAACACCACGTGGTCGGAGACCGGCACGACCTGGAACAACAAGCCCGCCATCAACGGCGCGACGCTGGGCAGCCTCGGCTCGGTAACCAAGGACACCTGGTACGAGATCGACGTGACCTCGCTGGTGACCGGCAACGGCACCTTCAGCATCGGCGCGACCTCCACCAGCTCCGACGGCGCCTACTACGACTCGAGGGAGAGCGGCGCCGACGCGCCGCAGCTGGTGATCAGCACCGGCAGCGGCCCGTCGCCGAGCCCCACGCCCACGTCCAGCACTCCGCCGCCGTCGGGTGACCCGGTGCTGGTCGGCGCGGGCGACATCGCCACCTCCGGCTCGGGCGACACCGCGACCGCCAACCTGCTGGACGGCATCTCCGGCACAGTGTTCACCGCCGGGGACAACGCCTACCCGGACGGCACGGCGTCGAACTTCACCACCTACTACGAGCCGACCTGGGGGCGGCACAAGGCCCGCACCCGTCCCTCGCCCGGCAACCACGACTACCACACGTCGGGAGCCACGGGTTACTACAACTACTTCGGTGCCAACGCCGGCCCGTCCGGGCGGGGCTACTACTCCTACGACCTGGGCAACTGGCACGTGGTCTCGCTGAACTCCGAAGTCAGCATGTCCGTCGGCTCGGCGCAGGAGCAGTGGCTGCGTTCTGACCTGACTGCCAGCACCAAGCCGTGCACCATCGCCTACTGGCACAAGCCGCGGTTCACCTCGGGTGCCAACCACGCCCCCAACACCTCGACCGGACCTCTCGTCCAGGCGCTGTACGACAACAACGCCGAGGTGATCGCCACAGGCCACAACCACCAGTACGAGCGGTTCGCTCCCATGAACCCGAGCGGTCAGCTCGACACCGCCCGCGGCATCCGGCACTTCGTCGCCGGCATGGGCGGCGCCAGCCACTACAGCTTCGGCACCATCCTGCCCAACAGCCAAGCCCGCAACAGCGACACCTATGGCGTGCTCAAGTTCACCCTGCACGCCAACAGCTATGACTGGCAGTTCGTGCCCGAGGCGGGCAAGACCTACAGCGACAGCGGCACCACCACCTGCCACTGAGTGATCACCTCTCGCACCAGGCAGGGGCTGTCCGCGGCGAAGCCCCGGACAGCCCCGTCGACTTCGATGCATCGGAGGCCGCTGCCGGACTGGCGGCGACGTACACGGCCCGGCCGTGGCTCGGCGCGGCGTACGGCTGGCCGAGGTTGTCAGGCCAGGTCGGCGGCGGACCTCCCACCACGACCTCGCAGCCATGCCACCAGACCTGCATGGCCGACACGGTCAGCGGCGTCAAGAGCCGTCAGTTCGCGGTAGCCGATCCAGTTGCTCTCTCCGGCGAGAGTGACGCGGAGGGCCAGGCCGAGCAGCAGTACCGCCGCCAGATAAGTGCAGAGCAGGGTCTGCTTGGAGTCCGCGACCGCCGAAACGGAGCCCAGCTCGCGTCCGGAGCGGCGTTGGGCTGCGGACAGCAGTGTCCCGCCGGAACCGGCCGCCAGAGCCGCGCCACCCTGCCCAGCACGAGGGCGCGGCCTGGCTCCTCGGCCAGCGTCAGCCATCGATCGTTGTTGCGAAACAAGTCGGCCAACGGCCCCGAACCGTCCATGACCCCAGCACCGCCGCGGAGTTGGGTAGGCAACGTCCGGATCGCCATCAGCGCCCAATGACGCGGCCAGGCCGTGCTGTTGTGAGCGTTGACCCGAGTGGAGCGAGCGCCAGCGGCGATCAAAGCGATCTGGCTCAGCGATCTGCGCAGCAGGCGGATCCGGACGATGAAGGCCATGTCGAGGGTTATGAACGCAGTGCTCAGTCCTGACAAACGCCAAGCCCCGCACTCCGGCCCGGAAGAGTGCGGGGCACGTTACAGCGGCCAACGCCACTTTCACGCAGGGACCTGTCCTTTGATCAGTGCGGCGGGAAGCGCCCCGTGCAGCACCTGTTCCTTGGGGAGGGTGAGACTGAACTGCTCCTCGACGACGGCGAGGGACTTGGCGTGTGCCACGTCCCGCCTATTCTCGTCGGGGATGCCTGCGGCCTGGACGGCGGCGCTTACCAGGTCGGGGCGGGATCCTGTGATCTCATGCGACCACGTGTGCATGTACATGTCGAATCCGCACATGTAGTGCCCGTCATGGAAGTAACTGAAATCGGGCGGCGGCAGCTTCGGGTTTTGGCTCTCGTAGTACAGACGGAAGACGTGAGCGCCATCTTTGGACACACCGTGGAGGGGTCCGGTGTTCATCTCTCCGGGCCAGTAACCGTCCGCTACGGCGAAGGCGAGGTCCCCGCTGGCGCCGTACCGTACTGCAATGGAGTCGTTCTGGCGCCGCTCCCCCTCGCGCTCGTCCAGATAGGTGTTCAGGTCATAGCCGGTGTAGTGGCCCAGAGGGAGAGGGGCCGAATCCGTCGCGAGACGCCTGACCAGTTCCTCGGGCTCCAGGCCGCGTGCCAGCGTGATGCAGTAGCCGATCCAGGCGATCTCGTCGCGGGCGATCCAGCCTATTCCATCGTTCATCTCTCTCCTCCTGTGCAGGTCGCGGGGGACCGCGCATGGCGCCGTCCCCCGCGACGCCCCGCTTCTCAACCGACGGGGCTTGTCCTTCTAGGGGGCTACCTGATGTCGCATTTCACGATCGCCTTACTCGCGTCGCACTTCTCGAATCCAGGCGTCCTGACAAAGTACAGATCCTGGTCGAGAAGGCGGAACTGGCTTGTGAAGGTCGAGAAGCGGGCCATGGACGTGGAGTTGACCCACCCGGACATCGCCGACCGGCCACAGACCTCCTTCCACGTGGGGCCGGCCTTGCGCTCGTCGTCGTACAGCTTCCAGGTGCCGTCCGTGAGCTTCGTAGCGAAGGTCTGCACGCACTGGTCGCCGGAGGTGACCGGGTTGGTGCCCTCCATGTCCTTCGGCATACCGCCGCTGTTGTAGCTGGCGGCGAAGGCGAACTCGTCACAACTGGGCTTGTCGTTGGTGCTGATGTCGGGAACCGTCGTGGTGTCGGGGTGTCCATTGTTCGCGGCCCAGCCGTCCGGGCAGATGACCCTCCGGTTGGCGTCCGGGTCACGGCCGTAGGCGTTGCGCTCACCATGAGCGCCGGTCTCTCCCCTGCGGTCCGGGAGGTAGTTCAGGGGCGCACCCTTGCGGATCTTGGTGTTGATCAGCCAGGCATGTGCGGCAGCAGCCGGCGCCTTGGCGGTGTTGAACACGTAGCCGGGCATGTAGTCACGGAAGACGCAGCCTGCCGGGGAATACACCATGTCGCAGCGGGCGTAGACGGGGTTTCCGATCAGGCCGTGGCTTTTGTCGGTGGGGAAGGTCTCCGGAACGCTGGTGGAGAACGTCGCGAACGGCGCGAACGCCATGTCCTGCGACAGATCCCGGTCCTTCTTCCCCGACTCGTCCGGAACGCCGCCGGACCACTTCACCGTGGCTGTACCGGTCTCCTCGTGCGGGTCGATGTCGTACGAGCCGCCCCACATCAGGTTGCCGTCCCACGCGTAGGAAGGCTTGTCGACGCATCCTGCGCTGCACATCGGGGTGATCGTCAGCTTGATCGCGCCAGGCTGCGCCGGGAACGGCACCTTCCCGGCGGGCATGGGCAGCGGGGTGATGCGAGCCCACAGCTTCAGATCAATGCCGGTCATGGCGGTCTTCATGTGGTAGGACATCAGGAATTCCTGGTAGCCCTTGGACTCCGTTTGCTGTTCGTCGGTCACCTCGACGGACAGCTTGTTGTACATGCACGCCGCGTCACGGGTGAAGATCGACACGTATTTGCCTTGCGTCCCGCCGACCTCGCAAGTGTCGTTCAACGGCGGCGCGGCAGCCCGGATGCCCTTCAGTCGGCCCCGGCTCTCCTTCGCCTTCGTGATGTCCGCCTTGGTCGCTGGGGACGAGGTGATGCAGAGCTGGTTGCCGTTCCCGGCAGGCTGGCAGTGCCGCTCATTTACTCCGACGAGCTTCTTCGTCTCGACCGAACCCCAGCCGGGAACCGGCTGCCAGGAGTTGTCGAAGGCCGGGTTCACGGCTTTGTCGTTCGGCGCCGGCAGCGTGATGTCCACCGCGCGGACGTGGATACGGAACTTCGCCCAGGGAGACCAGGACGTCTCGTAGAGGCTGCCGTCGTAGGCGGAGGTGCGGAAGGTGTAGGTGGTGCCCGGCTTCAGCTTCCCGTTGGGAACGGTGACTTCGGCGGTCTTGCCGGACGCCACGAAGCCGGACACCAGAACGCCGTACGGGTTGTCGTCAGTGAGTTTGACCTGGGTCTTCGGGTTGCCGTTGGCGTCGGTCGTCCAGACCTCGAAGGTCAGGTTGGCCTTGTCGCCGTCAGCGTCGGTGACGCTGTTACGCAGGACGGCCATGGAGGTGTTGACGTTCCACACCCCGGACACCTGAGTGAAGGTCGGGCCCGCTTGGGGGTTCTTGCCTGAAACCGGGCGGCTTGCTGCCGCCAGGGTGGCCTTCTCCGGACCGGCCGCCGGTCTCGCCGACGGCGCACCGTTCGGGTCGGGATTCGAGGTGAAGTGCGTACCCGAGGCGGTCGGCTGGATGTCTTGTGCGGCGGCCCCGCTCACCACGGCGAGGGGTGCAGCGGTGAGCAGCGCCGTGCCGATGGCAATGCGGGACAGTATGCACCTTAATCGTATTTTCGCAGACAAGTTGGGTGATCCTCTCGCGCCCCGCCCGCCCAGCAGGGGGGCCTGGTTGGTCAGTTACCAAATTGCGACGCGCGTTCGATGTCGCCTCAGGCATTCCTATGCCGATCGACGCCCCAAGGGCTACCGGACCAACCAGGCGAACGAGGCAACCAGACCAATGGAGAGGTGACGATCACCACAGTTTGACCAGGGTTGTGCACAGCGGAATGACGGTTCAATAACGCCCTGCCAGAGGACTCGCGAGCGTTGCCAACAAGCCCCAATCGCCCACACGTTCATGCTCTCTGGCTGATTCACGGAGAGGGCCACCGCCTGCGGAGGCTCGCCCGGGACGCCGGTCTGGATGACGCGGCCGTAGTCGAGGACGACGATCCGTACGGCGACATTCGCGAGCCGGTGTGGGACCACTTCGAGTTCGAACGGGACCTGAGAGGCCTCGCCTGCCCCTGGCAAACGACGGGCCCCGCACTCCGATCCAGGTGAGTCCGGGGCCCGTCGCGTCAGAGCGGCTACGCCATGCTCCGACTCACGCTACTGAGGTCTTCGGTTCGGGGTGACGACGTGGCGGGACGGGATGAGTCCGGTCGCGGCGATGAAGCCGCCAAGGAGGTCGGCCTGGCACTGCATGCGTTGGGTCGGGTGCGGGCCAGTGCGGCGAGTTCGTCGATGCTGCACGGGGCAAGGTTGCCCAGGCTGTTCTTCAGGTGTGCCCTCACACTCTCGGCCGGGTTGAGGTCGGGCGCGTACGAAGCGAAACGGAAGACTGTCAGCAGCTGCGGGCCGCGATCAGCTCGCGCATCGCGGCATCAACTTGGGCGGAGCATTCCCTGCCTGGGATGGTGCTTGCCGCGCTGTCCCTCGCGGTCATGCCGTTCCTGTCCCCCACGCAGCGCCGGGCGGCAACAGCCTGCGGCTGCGCCGCCTCGAGCCCCTGCACGGCTGATCCGGCGAGTGCCATGGGCGCCCGTCTCTGCGGCGACGTCCCGCATCCTTTTGGGCGACATCCGGGCAGTTGCGACCCTTCAGGCCGGCTATCAATTCGAACCGTTTCCTGTACGCCTCCAGCCAATCGCGGGGGGCAACCCGGCGACGAGCACCTGCCACCAAATCTGAGCGATCGGGGTGGGTGGAACTGCGCGTCAGCGACGGCGGCCTGGCCGGACCGTTTTCAGTTCGGGCCGTTCTCGTTCTGGCCTCTTCAGGCCCAGGCCCCTCGCCTGCTCCCGCTTGCGTACCGCTGCCGGAGGCGAGCAGCCCCAAGAAGGTGATCCGGGAGGCGCGCGCCCGGGGCCGAGGTCGATGTTCACGCGAACGGACAGCACCCGTCCACTGACGCCCCGGCCGGGCAGAGGGTGGCCTTCCTGGGCCTCGGTACCCGTAGTAGCCGTTGTTGACCGGTCGTATTCGGCCTGGTGACTGCTGCAGTTCCCGGCGGACAGGCAAGGCAGACCGGCCGGGTCCTCGGTCCCTGGGTATCGGTGGACCTCTCGCCTCGCCTGCGGCGCACGCCCGTGGTGCGATGAAACAGGGGGCCGGAAGGAGAGAGCGATGATCCCACCGGCAGGGGAGCGCAAGAGTGGCACGGGCCGCGTGTCGGTCCGCCCGCTGGGTGAGGTGGACCTGGATCGGGCCGACGAGATCTTCAGGGTCGCCTTCGGGACGTTCCTCGGGGCTCCCGAGCCGAAGACGTTCTTCGGGACCGCCGACTACGTCCGCACTCGCTGGGCGGCCGATCCACAGGCGGCCTTCGCAGCGACGATCGAGGGCGAAGTCGTTGCATCGAACTTCGCCGTCAACTGGGGCAGCGTCGGGTACTTCGGCCCGCTGACCGTACGTCCGGACCTGTGGGACCAGGGCATCGGCAAGCGCCTCATGGAGCCGGTCATGGACTGCTTCGACACCTGGGAGAACCGCCACCTCGGCCTGTTCACCTTCTCGCACAGTCCCAAGCACCTTGAGCTCTACCGCCAGTACGGTTTCTGGCCCCGATTCCTCACAGCCATCATGAAGAAGCAGGTCGCAGGCAGTGCCGCAGTCCCCGGCCGAGTGCTGTACGGCCAGCTGCCCGCCGCCGAGCAGCCCGACGCCCTGAGCCTTTGTCGCACACTGACCGGGGCCGTGTACGAGGGCCTGAGCGTGGAACGCGAGATCGTGGCCACGCACGCGCAGGGACTCGGTGACACCATCCTGCTCCAGGGGGCCGGCTCCGAGCTCGATGGCCTGGCCGTCTGCCACTGCGGAGCCGGGTCGGAGGCCGGAGAGGACGTGTGCTTCGTCAAATTCGGCGCCGTGCGCCCTGGCCCGGAGGCGGCCGACCGGTTCGAACGACTGCTTGGCGCGTGCGAGCGGCTCGCCGCCGAGCGCGGACTGGGTCAACTGGACGCCGGGATGAACCTGGGCCGCCCGGATGCCTACCGCCGAATGGTCGATCGCGGTTTCCGCACCTGGTTGCAGGGCGTGACCATGCACAGGCCCAACGAACCCGGCTACAGCCACCCCGACGCCTACGTGATCGACGACTGGCGCTGAGACCCCGCCACACTCGGCGAGGAAGGCCCGGTGCTGCCCGAACCCGTGACCATTCCGCGTCGGCGCCGACGGCCAGACACCTCCCGGACCACTGTCGAAGTGCAGTCCCTTCTCATGGACAGAGCCACGCGTGCGAGGGACAGTCCGAGAGCCTGGTGCCGAGCCGCCTGGCCCCAGAAATGGGCTCAGGCGAATATCAGCCGCCATCCGCAGCTGGGCGTCCGCGGGGCCGTTTTCAGTTCGGCCCGTTCCTGTACGCCTTCAGCCAATCACCGGGGGCTACCCGTGTAGGAGCATGCCACCGCAATCCCAGGCGGCCGCCTCATCAACCACATCCACCACCCCGTGGACCGGACCCCGCAGCGGTCGGCGTGCTCGGACCTCTCGTGGACACTTCCCGGTACCTGTGTCCTGCCAGCGTCCCGAATTCACAGTTCCGACCGTCAGGCCAGCCACCTGCGGTGGCTCGCACCAACGGCGGGTCGATACATCCGCGCAGGTCAGCGAATTGCAAACCGGCATAGATCACTCCGGGACCGAACTCGCGAGCAGCGGATTCGGTCCGCTGAGCCGGAGTTGACGCTCCAACACCTCGCGAGGAACGTTTCCGCAGGTCAGAACATGCTTCAGGTGGGGCGGGTGGGACTCGAACCCACGGCCGACGGATTATGAGTCCTTTGGGGATCTTGGCGGCCCTTGTCGATCTACGCCGATCCACGACGTTTTTGCTGGTCAAAGCGGGCGAGCTGTGTCGGTGTTACTTCGTCTTTGTCAGTCTGTTCCTGTCCTTGTGTCCTGACCGCGTCCCGAATGCGTCCCGGTTGGACTGGATCGAAGTACAGAAGAGCGAACGCGCCAGCTCGGAAAGGGACTCGAACCTCCGCGCAGCGGATTTCCCTTCCAACGCGCAATTTTCTGCTCAACCGGCTCGCTCAGGCGCCGATCCAGCGCAGCCGGAGCTCGCTCACCGCGCGCACGGTCACGACCTCGCCCAGCGAGTGCTCGGCGGCGTCGACCAGAGTGGGGTCAACCGTGTCCATGATCCGGCGGAAGCTCTCCCGGCAGGCGCGTCGTGCAGCACCAGCGGGATCGCGACGGTGGCTTATGTCGATGCTGTCCACACGCACCTTCCGAGCCGTGTGCCACGTCCCGGCAACAGCCGACCTGCTCCGCTTCTGGGGTTAACTTCCTGCCCTTCAGGGCGGCGGGCCTCTCGCTGCCAGCCACTCGGCCCTGTCAAGAATCGTGATCATCCAGCGGACTGTTCATCGCTACTCACTAATGCCGCTGCCGGTCGGGCGATCTGGTCGACGGGACTCAAAGGAGCACACAAAACCGCTCATGCCTGTGCGATCAGGACGTGTGCGAGAGCCGTGTCGAGGAGGCGGCGCAGGTGGGCCGGTGTCGATGCGACGGCGGTGGCCAGCAGTGCTGGCCCGTTGGCGAGAGGGGTTAGGACGGCGCATCCCTCCGCCGGGTCGTCACCGATGAAGTATGGCGTCTGATCTGCGGCTAGCTCGGGGTAAACGGCGAGGAGTTGTCCGACGGCGCGGTGCCCGCCCAGGACTGCGGGGCCGTCCCACGCCGGTGCCGGGCACCCGTAGGCGGTGTGCTGATCGAGGAGCAGTTGGCCGTCGCGCCGCACGGTCAGGCGGGTGGAGAGATGACCGGGGGGCTCCGCCGTGCGGCCGAGGAGCTGTTCTTCCCGCAACAGCAGGCGGGAGGTGGAGGCGAGTTCCACGGCGTAGGACTGGTGCAGGGTGCTGCCTCGGGCGCTGATCAACGGCTGTGGCAGCCAGTTCAGGGATGCGTTCTCGCCGACGGTGAGTCGGACGTCGTAGGTTGCAGGGGCAGTGGTGGAGCCGGGCAGCGCGATGGTGGCGGCGGCAGTGGTCACCTCCAGCTCGGATCGCGCCTCGGCCGCGATGTCGAGTTCGAGGCGGTCCCCGCCGAGCGGTGCGCTCATCGCCCCGATCACGCAGACCCGCGCCCGCCCGTCGCGGGCTCGCAGCCGGCGCAGATGGAACGGACCGTCGTTGTGCAGGAGCGGGAGCGTCGTGGTGCGACCGTTGTGGGCGGCACGGATACGGGCGGTGGCGCGGACGCCGGTGGGGTCGAGGACGGAGGTGCGGTCCTCGGGTGCGCGGCTCTGGGCACTGGGCTGGGTGCCGGGCGTGTGCGCCTGAAATGCAGAAGGGACCTCGGCTGCCCCCCCTTTCCCCGCCTCGCCTTCTTCAGCTCCCGGCTGGTAGCCGGCCGGCGCCCGTGTCGAGGTCGGCAGTTGCGCGGCGGTCACGCGGCGACCCCGGCACGCCACGCGGAGAGACGCCCGGTGACCCAGTGGGCGACCGGACGGATCCCGTCGGCCGAGGCGAGGCTGGTGAATGCGACCGGCAGAGCGCCGCGCTGCTTCTTCGCGTCGGCTGCCATGGTGTCCAAGTCGGCACCGACATACGGCGCGAGGTCAGTTTTGTTGACCACGAGGAGGTCGGCGGTGGTGATGCCGGGCCCGCCCTTGCGCGGGATGTCGTCGCCGCTTGCCACGTCGATCACGAACACTTGAGTGTCGACGAGGCCGCGCGAGAAGGTGGCGGTGAGGTTGTCCCCTCCGGATTCGATGAGGATCAGGTCCAGCGGTTGCAGCATCTGCTCCAACTGCTCCACCGCTTCAAGGTTGGCGGAGATGTCGTCGCGGATCGCGGTGTGCGGGCAGGCACCGGTCTCTACGGCGGTGATCCGCTCTGGCGGCAGCACGGCCTCGCGGCGCAGGAACTCCGCGTCCTCACGCGTATAGATGTCATTGGTGACCACGGCGATGGACAACTGGTCCCGCAGCGCACGGCACAGCCCGGCCACGGTCGCGGTCTTGCCCGAGCCCACGGGCCCGCCCAGCCCGACCCGCAGGGCGCGACGGCTGCCGTCGGGGCGCAGCGCATCGGCGCTGAAGGCGTGGCGGTGGGGCATGGTCGTGGGATGGTCGAGGTGCACGGCGGCTCCAGGTCGGTTGAGGCAGGTCAGGAAGCGAAGAGACGAACGCTCCAGGCGGCGTGTCGCTCACCGGTGATGTCCAGCAGCGGAGAGGACGCGGCGGGCAGCCCGCCGACGCCCTCGGCGGCTACGCGATCCGCCGCGTCGGCCGCGGTTCGGGCGACCTCGTCGAGTTCACCGGCGAGCCGCGCCAGGAGGGCGGTCGCTTCGAACGGGTCAAGGCTCAGCAGCCTCACCGCCGCGGTCGCCGGCCCGCTGACGCTCTCGTACGCGGCGCACTGAGCGGCATCGAACGGCGTCAGGCCGGCGGCGCGGGCCGCAAGACCGAGGACGACCGGCTGGTGCGCTCCTTGCGGCAGGACGCGGGCGAGCCGGTCGAGGTCGGGCGAGGGCCAGGTGATGCGCGCCGCCCGCAACATCTGCCGGCCGAGCCTGCGGGCGACCTGTCGCAGCGCCGGCACGGGCGTGCGGGCATCGGCAGCCTCGTCCAGCATCAGAAGGTCGTATCCGGTGGCCGCTGCGGCGGCGAGCCCGGCCGCGGTCAGCCCGGCGGTGTGCAGGCGCCCCCGGCAAAAGGCCTCCAGACTTGCGGTGTCGTACACGCCTTGAGAGGCAACAGCGGCCTCCACACCGCCGGAGTGGGCATGCCCACCGGCGGGAAAGCGGCCATCAGCCAGGACGAGCAGGGCAGCACGGCTCATGGGGGGCAGCGGCCCGCCTTTCACGGGGACAGGCGGCCCGGCGAGAAGGAGTGGCCGGGCGACAACAGGGGTCAGAACAGGAAGTACCGTTGGGTCATGGGCAGTTCGGTGGCGTAGTGCCGTGCGATCTGTTGCCCGTCCACCGTGGTGCGTACGTCGGAGGTGGTGGCGCCGCCGATGGTGACGTCGAAGGTGTCGGGGTCGATGACGATCTTCGGCTGGCCGTTGTTGTGCACCATGTCGGCTTTGGTGACCTGGCGTGTGGACTTGATCGCGCGCAGCGGTTTGAGCAGGCCGATCTGGGACAGCTCGCCGTCGACGGCCTGCTCCGAAACGAAGTTGAAGGAGTTGCTCTTCGGGGAGCGGCCGCTGAACCCCCACACTGGGCGCGGCAGGAACGGCTGGGGCGTCGGAATGGACGCGTTGGCGTCACCGATCTGCGCGTACGCGATCTGGCCGCCCTTGATGACCATGTGCGGCTTCACGCCGAAGAACTTCGGTTCCCACAGCACCAGGTCCGCGAGTTTGCCTGCCTCGACGGAGCCGACCTCGTCGTCGATTCCGTGGGTGATGGCCGGGTTGATCGTGTACTTGGCGACGTAGCGCCGGGCGCGGTAGTTGTCCGCCTCGGCGTCGTCCTCGCGGAGGTGTCCGTAGCGGGACTTCATGACGTGGGCGGTCTGCCAGGTCCGCATGACCATCTCGCCGATGCGCCCCATGGCCTGCGCGTCGGAGGACATCATCGAGATGGCGCCCATGTCGTGCAGCAGGTCCTCGGCGGCCATGGTGGAGGGCCGGATCCGCGAGTCGGCGAACGCCTTGTCCGCGTCGATCTCGGGGTTGAGGTGGTGGCAGACGATCATCATGTCGATGTGCTCTTTGACGGTGTTGACCGTCAGAGGCCGGGTCGGATTGGTCGACGCGGGCAGCACGCTCGCCTCGCCCACCAGGCTGATCATGTCGGGTGCGTGACCGCCGCCGGCACCTTCGACGTGGAAGACGTGCAGGCTGCGGTACTTCCCCTTACCGTCCTTGGTAGCGGCGAGGGTGTGCTGCACGAACCCGGACTCGTTCAGCGAGTCGGCGTGCAGGGCGACCTGGACGCCGGTCTCGTCGCACACCCTCAGCGCCGCGTCGATCACCGCAGGCGTGGCACCCCAGTCCTCGTGGATCTTGAAGCCGAGGGCGCCGGCGGCGACCTGGTCGCGCAGCGCCTTCTGTGACACCGTGCTGCCCTTGGCGAGCAGACCGATGTTGACCGGATAGGGGTCCAGTGCCTCGAACGCCCGCTGGATGTGCCACTTGCCGGGCGTCACGGTGGTGGCCGTACTGCCCTCGGCGGGGCCGGTGCCGCCGCCGATCAGCGTGGTCACACCCGACGCGAGTGCTTCGTGGATCTGCTCAGGGCACAAGAAGTGGACGTGGGTGTCGACGCCGCCCGCGGTCAGGATCCGTCCGTTGCCAGAGATCACCTCCGTCTCGGGCCCGACGACGAAGTCCGATGCATGTACGTGGTTGTTGGGCTTCGGTGACATCGTCTCGGGGTTGTACGCCTTGCCGATCGCATGGATCCGGCCGTCGCGCAGACCGATGTCGGCCTTCACCACGGCCCAGTGGTCCAGGATGAGTGCGCCGGTGATCACTGTGTCCACCGGCGTCCGGGGATCGTCCCGTGGAATGTGCGACTGGCCCATCGACTCGCGGATCACCTTGCCGCCGCCGAAGATCATCTCGTCGCCGCTGCGACCGGGCCCGCCACTCCAGTCCGCATCGATCCTGACGACGAGGTTGCTGTCGGCGAGCCGGACCCGGTCGCCGGTTGTCGGGCCGTAGAGCTCGGCGTACGTGGACCGCTTCAGAGGGCTCGCATACTCAGTCACGCCGCGCATCGAGGTGCACATCCTTTTCGCTCTTCCCGGCCTGAAGTCCCCTGACGATGCGGTCCCCCGCGATAGGCACCAGCCGCACGGTGCGCTCCTTCTCACCGGGCTCGAATCGCTCCGACGTACCCGAGGCGATGTGCAGCCGCATGCCGTGTGCCGCCTTCCGGTCGAAGCAGAGACCTTCGTTGACCTTGAGGAGACCTTCGTTGACCTCGGCGAAGTGATAGTGCGAGCCGATCTGGATCGGGCGGTCCGACGGGTTGCTCACGAGCAGTTCCACGGGCTGTTGGCCCTCGTTGAACTCCACCGCGGAATCCTCGTCGTCCGGACGAAGCTCCAGCTTGCCCGGATGGACATCCACGTCCTCGGCCGCCTCGTCGAACGGATCGTGAATGGTCACCAGCTTCGTCCCGTCCGGGAACGTCGCCTCGACCTGCACGTTGGCGATCATCTCCGGGACGCCTTCCATAACTTCGCTGCGCTTCAGCACCCGGCGGCCGGACTCCATGACCGAGTCCACCGTCGCACCGGTCCGGGCCTCCTCGTACACGTGCGCCGTCAACAGCGCCATGACCTCGGGATAGTTCAGCAGCAGCCCCCGCTCACGGCGCCGCTGGGCAACATCCGCGGCGACATGGACCAGCAGTCGTTCCTGCTCATGCGGAGTCAGGTGCATACAGTCCCCCTTCCTACTCATCGCTTTACCTGGGCGGCGAAGATTCACGAGGGCAGCGTGATGCGTGCTGGTCCGCCGGAGGCCGCAGGTTGATCATCGAAGGCAATATGAGTAAGAAGAGGGAGAAACCCTTCCCTATCCCCCTAATGGAGTGAAATATGGTCAGGACGTGCAGGATGGGCGCACACGCCGGAGGTCTTCATGACACCCCTGCGGGCCCCTGCCGCAATTGCCCTGGTGGATGCGGCCCGCCTCGGCCCTGAAATGGAAGTCGCCGAAGTCACCGCCCGCCCAGGCCCGCCGCGTCAGCGAGGAACGAGCCTGGCGGTCGGAACTCGGACGATGCGTTCCAGGCACCCGCGGAAGTGGGGCCCGGATGGCGGAGGTCGCCGCGCCCCTCGACGCGACTTCGACGGGGTCTCCGCTCGCGTGCTGCCGCCGTTGGCTTGGAGCTGCCCAGCCCGCCGTCCCACTCCGTGCCCAACATCTTTCACCGGGCCCTGCTGCCGCCAGGCGCCCGGATAATTGATCGGCGGCGCCGCCGACGTCGGATTCGAGGAACTGGTGGAGGCGCGGGAGCAAGCGAGCCTTGGCAGTTCAGAGATGATCGAGCGGATCCGTACCGCCCACGGGACGCTGCACTCGCCGGCGGCCGACGACCGTACGTTCTGCGCGACCGTCAGGCTGTGCACGAAGGCCTCGTGCACCCTGACCAATTTGCTCCTCGAAGGGTCCCGTACGCCTCTCGCGGCTGATGAGCAATGTGAGCCGCCACGGCGCCAACGTCACTGAACCTTGCCCGCACCGGACCGCTTCCCACCCGGGACGACGCATCGGCACCCTGCCCCACAGCCCCAAAAGCACGACCTGCACCGGATGCCTGGTTTGCCACGAAATCAGCGTCCCGAATTCCGTCCTGCCGATCATGAAACCATGATCGATTGGGGTGGCTCCGACCTCTCGGCCACCCGACCAACCAGCAAAGTCGCTAGTCAGATCGTTTCTGCACGCGTAGCGCGCGGTGGGGCGGGTGGGACTCGAACCCACGGCCGACGGATTATGAGTCCGCTGCTCTAACCGGCTGAGCTACCGCCCCTAACGGCGCGTCGCGCACAAATGTGCGCGCCGTCTGCCGCAGCATAGCCGCTCATACGATCTCCTGCCTCGGATGGTCGGCAACGCACAATCATGAGGACTGCGCTGCCCCCTGCCCGGTTCCAGGAGCCGTCCCGAAGTAGTCCAGGACACGAAAAAGGACCCCCACGGGGCCCTCTTCCGGTATCTGCTCCCCCGGCTGGACTCGAACCAGCAACCCTCCGGTTAACAGCCGAATGCTCTGCCAATTGAGCTACAGGGGATCGCGCTCCCCCGACTGGACTCGAACCAGTAACCTGCCGGTTAACAGCCGGCTGCTCTGCCAATTGAGCTACAGGGGATTGCTGCGTGTGCACCGAACGTACCTACCCCGGGTCTCCCGGGGGGCGTGCGCTCGCCGCGACACATACATTAGCGCAAGCAGGGGGGTGCTCCGCCAATCGGTAAGGCCCCGGGTGATCACGGGCCTGACCGGGTAGGCGGCGAGCACCGACGCAAGGGAAGGGTGGCAGCCATGCGGTACAAGCTCACGTTCCTCGCCGGACTGGCCCTCGGCTACGTGATCGGCACGCGAGCCGGGCGCGAGCGCTACGAGCAGCTCAAGAAGTCCGTGCGCGAGATCTCCCAGAATCCTGCCGTGCGCAATGCCGCGGAGTCCGCGGCGCACAACAGCCGCGAGGTCGCGGGCAAGGCTTTCCACGCGGTGAGCGAGAAGGTCGGGGACCGGGTGCCCGACTCGGTGGCCGAGCGGGTGCGGTCCCTGCGGGAGCGGAGCGCGAGCGGCGAGGACGACTGGGGCACCAGTAATACCTGATCACCGGCAGTAATTAACCGGCGGCATGTGACGTGGTACCTCCCCGCGTGCGGCAGAATCTTCAGACATGGGGATAGTCGCCGGCTTGGACAGCTCGTCTGCATTCACGCGCATCGTCGTCTGTGACGCGGACACGGGTGCCGTGCTGCGCCAGGGGTACGCGCCGCACCCCGTCGAGGCGAAGGCCATCGAGATCGACCCGCAGGTATGGCTGCTCTCGCTCGGCGAGGCCGCGGCCGGCGGGCTGCTCGAAGGCGTGCAGGCCATCGGCGTCTCCGCGCAGCAGCACGGTCTGCTGACGCTGGACCGGCAGGGCAATCTCGTACGTCCCGCGCTGCTCGGCAATGACAAGCGTGCGCAGGCCGCCGCGGCGGATCTGATCGACGCGCTCGGCGGGCGGCAGGCCTGGGCCGAGGCCGTCGGTTCGGTGCCGCAGTCCGCGCAGCCGGTGGCGAAGCTGCGCTGGATGGCGCGCTCCGAGCCCGAGGCGGCGCAGCAAGTCGCGTCCGTCATGCAGCCGCACGACTGGCTGGTGTGGCAGCTGCTCGGCCGGCCGGCCCGCAGGACCACGGACCGCGGCGGCGCTTCCGGCACCGGTTTCTGGTCGGCGGGCACCGGCTCGTACCGGCCCGACCTGGTGGAGCTGGCGCTCGGGCACCAGTGCGCGCTGCCCGAGGTGCTCGGTCCGGCGGATGCCGCGGGTACGACGCCCGAGGGGCTGCTGATCTCCGCCGGCACCGGCGAGACGATGGCGGCGGCCTTCGGGCTGGGTGTCGGGGTCGGCGACGCGGTGGTGTCGCTGGGGGCCTCTGGCTCCGTGATGGCCGTGCACCACCAGGCACTGGCCGATCCGGGCGGGATGATTACGTCGTTCGCCGATGCGACCGGGATGCATCTGCCGGTGGTGCACACGCTCAATGCCGTACGGGCGCTGCGCGGCACGGCCGAGCTGCTGGGCCTCGAGGGTCTCGACGAGCTCTCCGCGCTGGCCATGAAGTCGACGCCCGGTTCGTCCGGGCTTGTGATGCTGCCGTATCTGGAGGGCGAGCGCACTCCGCAACTGCCGCACACCGCCGGGACGCTGAGCGGTCTGCGCCGCGAGTCGATGAAGCCCGAGCATCTGGCGCGGGCCGCCTTCGAGGGCATGCTCTGCTCGCTCGCGGACGCCATGGACGTGCTGCGCGGGCGCGGGGTCGAGGTGTGCAGGGTATTTCTGCTGGGTGGCGCCGCCGAGCTGCCCGCCGTACAGACCGCGGCGCCCGCGATCTTCGGGGCACAGGTCGTCGTGCCGCAGCCCGCCGACTACGCGGCGCTGGGCGCGGCCCGGCAGGCCGCGTGGGCGCTCGGGGTCTCGCAGGGGACGCTGTCGCCGGCCGCTCCGCCGGCCTGGCAGGGTGCATCGGCTCAGGTTTTTGAGCCGGGCGAGGAACGCGCGGTGGGTCAGGCGGTGCGCCAGCAGTACGGCGCGACGCGGGATCAGATCCACCCCGGGGCGTTCAACCCGACATCTTGACCCTGCCTTGAATTAATCCCTTGAGGTTACCGGGGCGGAGTGTCGCAAGATGGGGTGACCCCTCGATCTTGCCGACTCCGAGAGACAGCGCGTGCTGATACGACTTCTACGGACGTACCTCAGTCCGTACCAGAAACCCATCGCCTTACTGGTGGCGCTCCAACTGCTGCAGACCAGCGCCACCCTCTATCTGCCCACCCTCAACGCGGACATCATCGACAACGGTGTCGTGAAGGGGGACACGGGCTACATCCTCCGGGTCGGCGCGGTCATGATCGCCGTGAGCGTCGTCCAGGTGGTCTGCAACATCGGAGCGGTCTTCTACGGCGCACGAACCGCCTCCGCTCTCGGGCGTGATGTCCGGGCCGCCGTCTTCGACCGGGTGCAGAGCTTCTCCGCGCGCGAGGTCGGGCACTTCGGGTCGCCGTCGCTGATCACCCGTACGACCAATGACGTCCAGCAGGTGCAGATGCTGGTCCTGATGGCGTTCACGCTGATGGTGTCGGCGCCGATCATGTGCGTCGGCGGCATCATCATGGCGCTCGGCCAGGATGTGCCGCTGTCGGCGGTGCTGCTCGCGGTGGTGCCGTTGCTCGGCATCGCGGTGTCGCTGATAGTCAAGAAGATGCGGCCGCTGTTCCGGACCATGCAGGAACGTCTCGACACGGTGAACCGGGTGCTGCGGGAGCAGATCACGGGCAACCGCGTCATCCGCGCCTTCGTACGCGACGAGTACGAGAAGGAGCGGTTCCGCGGGGCCAACACGGAGCTGACCGATGTGTCCCTGTCCACCGGCCGGCTGATGGCGCTGATGTTCCCGACCGTCATGACGGTGGTGAATGTGTCGTCCATCGCCGTCATCTGGTTCGGCGCACACCGCGTCGACAGCGGCGCGATCCAGATCGGCGCGCTGACCGCGTTCCTCGCGTATCTGATGCAGATCGTGATGGCCGTGATGATGGCCACCTTCATGTTCATGCAGGTGCCGCGCGCCGAGGTCTGTGCCGAGCGGATCGAGGAGGTGCTGGCGACGGATTCGAGCGTGGTGCCGCCGTCCGCGCCCGTACGGCAGCTGCGCGGCCACGGGCATCTGGAGGTGCGGGACGTGGAGTTCCGCTACCCGGGGGCCGAGGAGTCGGTGCTGCGCAGCGTCGATCTGGTGGCGCGGCCCGGCGAGACGACCGCGATCATCGGGTCGACAGGCAGCGGGAAGTCGACGCTGCTGGGGCTCGTACCGCGGCTGTTCGATGTGACGGGCGGCGAGGTGCTCGTCGACGGGGTGGATGTGCGTGAGCTCGATCCGGCGCTGATGGCGAGGACGGTGGGGCTCGTACCGCAGAAGCCGTATCTCTTCTCCGGGACGGTGGCCACGAATCTTCGGTACGGAAAGCCCGGCGCGAGCGACGACGAGTTGTGGCAGGCGCTGGAAGTCGCGCAGGCCGACGACTTCGTACGGAATCTTGAAGGCGGGCTGAACGCGCCGATCGCGCAGGGCGGCACCAATGTCTCCGGCGGGCAGCGCCAGCGCCTCGCGATCGCCAGGACCCTGGTGCAGCGGCCCGAGATCTACCTCTTCGACGACTCCTTCTCGGCACTGGACTACGCGACGGACGCGGCGCTGCGCGGGGCGCTGGCGCGCGAGACCGCCGAGGCGACGGTGGTCATAGTCGCCCAGCGGGTGTCGACCATCCGCGACGCCGACCGCATCGTGGTCCTGGACGAGGGGCAGGTCGTGGGGACCGGCAGCCATCACGAGCTGATGGAGAGCAATGAGACCTACCGAGAGATCGTGCTCTCGCAGCTGACGGAGGCTGAGGCCGCATGAGCGGGCCGGGCGGACGGATGATGATGGGACCGGTCGAGCGGTCCATGGACTTCAAGGGGTCGGGCAAGCGGCTGCTGCGGCAGCTCGCGCCGGAGCGGGCGACGCTGTGGGTGATGCTCGCGGCGGGTGTGCTGAGCGTCGCGTTCGCGGTGGTCGGGCCGAAGATACTGGGGCAGGCGACCGACCTGGTCTTCGCGGGGGTCGTCGGCCGGGAGATGCCAGCGGGGACCAGCAAGGAGCAGGAGGTCGCCGACCTGCGGGACAAGGACCAGGGCGGGCTCGCCGACATGCTGTCCGGCGTGGACTTCACGCCCGGCGACGGCATCGACTTCACCGCCGTGAGCCATGTGCTGCTGGTGGCGCTGGTGGTGTATCTGGCCGCGGGTCTGCTGATGCTGGTGGCGACGCGGCTGTCGATCCGGGTGATCAACCGGACCGTGTTCCGGATGCGGGAGGACGTGCAGGCGAAGCTGTCGCGGCTGCCGCTGTCGTACTTCGACCGGGCCAAGCGCGGCGAGGTGCTCAGCCGGGCGACGAACGACATCGACAACATCTCGCAGACGCTGCAGCAGAGCATGGGGCAGCTGATCAACTCGCTGCTGACCATCGTGGGCGTGCTGGCGATGATGTTCTGGATCTCGCCGCTGCTCGCGCTGGTCGCGCTGGTGACGGTGCCGGTGTCGGTCTTCGTGGCGACGAAGGTCGGCAAGCGTTCGCAGCCGCACTTCGTGCAGCAGTGGAAGACCACCGGCAAACTCAACGCCCACATCGAGGAGATGTACACCGGCCATGCGCTGGTGAAGGTCTTCGGGCGACAGAACGAGTCGGCCCGGGCCTTCGCCGACCAGAACGAGGAGCTGTACGAGGCGGGTTTCAGGGCCCAGTTCAACAGCGGGGTGATGCAGCCGCTGATGTTCTTCGTCTCGAACCTCAACTATGTGCTGGTGGCAGTCGTCGGCGGACTGCGGGTCGCGTCCGGTGCGCTGTCCATCGGCGATGTGCAGGCGTTCATCCAGTACTCCCGGCAGTTCTCGATGCCGCTGACGCAGGTCGCCTCGATGGCGAACCTCGTGCAGTCGGGCGTCGCGTCGGCCGAGCGGATCTTCGAGCTGCTGGACGCGGACGAGCAGGAGGCCGACGCTCCGTCGTTCTCGGCCTCGGCCTGGTCCTCGTCCTCGGCCACGGCCGGGCGGCCGGGACAGCCGCTGGGGCAGGTCTCGCTGGAGAAGGTCGCCTTCCAGTACGACCCGGAGAAGCCGCTGATCGAGGATCTGTCGCTGAGCGTGGAGCCGGGTCATACGGTCGCGATCGTCGGCCCGACGGGTGCGGGCAAGACGACGCTGGTGAATCTGCTGATGCGGTTCTACGAGGTCACGGGCGGCCGGATCAGCCTGGACGGCGTGGACATCGCGAAGATGTCGCGGGAGGAACTGCGCTCCGGCATAGGGATGGTGCTCCAGGACACCTGGCTGTTCGGCGGCACGATCGCGGACAACATCGCGTACGGAGCGTCCCGACAGGTGACGCGGGAGGAGATCGAGGAGGCGGCGCGCGCGGCGCACGCCGACCGATTCATCCGTACGCTCCCCGACGGCTACGACACGGTGATCGACGACGAGGGGGCGGGGGTGAGCGCGGGCGAGAAGCAGCTGATCACCATCGCGAGGGCGTTCCTGTCCGACCCGGTGATCCTGGTGCTCGACGAGGCGACGAGCTCGGTCGACACCCGTACCGAGGTGCTCATCCAGAAGGCGATGGCGCGCCTGGCCCACGGGCGTACGAGCTTTGTCATCGCGCACCGGCTCTCCACCATCCGGGACGCGGATGTGATCCTGGTGATGGAGAGCGGCGCGATTGTCGAACAGGGCACGCATGAGGGGCTGTTGGCGGCGGAGGGTGCGTATGCGCGGCTGTACGCGGCGCAGTTCGCACAGGCGGTGGTGGAGGTGGAGTAGGTCGGGGGCGGTACGCCTGCGGCGGGCCCACGCGGCGGAGCCGCGAAATCGGAGCAGCCCCGACCCTCCCCCTACGCCCTGGCGGGCGCGGGGGACCGCCACTTCCCGAACTGGGGGCGGGCCCCCAGGCCCGGTACGCCCTTCGGGCGTTGTCCTCAATCGCCGGACGGGCTTGATTTTCGCCGGTCGGCCTGAATTCTCAGGCCGACCGGCGGAAAATCCAAGCCTCGTGGGGCCCCCGGACGAAGTCTGGGGGGACCTTGAGGAGCGGGTCCGGGGCGGAGCCCCGGTGTCAGTCCAGGTAGCCGCGGAGCTGGTCCGCGAAGGCGTGGTCGCGCAGCTTGTTGAGGGTCTTGGACTCGATCTGGCGGATGCGTTCACGCGTCACGCCGAAGATCCGGCCTATCTCTTCGAGCGTCCGCGGCCTCCCGTCGACCAGCCCGTAGCGCAGCTGGACGACCTTGCGTTCGCGCTCGCCGAGGGTGGAGAGCACCGCCTCGAGGTGCTCACGCAGCAGCAGGAAGGCGGCCGACTCGACGGGCGACGCCGCGTCGCCGTCCTCGATGAGGTCCCCGAGGGCGACATCGTCCTCCTCCCCCACCGGCGCGTGCAGGGAGACCGGCTCCTGAGCCAGCCGCAGCACCTCGCTGACCCGCTCCGACGGCAGGTCCAGCTGGACGGCGACCTCCTCGGGGGTGGGTTCGTAGCCGCGCTCCTGGAGCATCCGGCGCTGGACCCGGACGACCCGGTTGATCAGCTCGACGACATGGACCGGGACGCGGATGGTGCGTGCCTGGTCCGCGAGGGCCCGGGACATGGCCTGGCGGATCCACCAGGTCGCGTACGTCGAGAACTTGTAGCCGCGGGCGTAGTCGAATTTCTCGACCGCCCTGATCAGGCCCAGGTTTCCCTCCTGGACGAGGTCGAGCATGGTCAGCCCGCGGCCTACGTAGCGCTTGGCGACGGAGACGACGAGCCGGAGATTTGCCTCGATCAGCCGGCGCTTCGCCATCCGGCCCATGACCACCAACTTGTCGAGGTCGACGGCGAGTTGGGAGTCGTCGATGTCGGGGGTCTTGCCGAGCCGCTCCTCGGCGAACAGACCGGCTTCGACGCGCCGCGCCAGTTCGACCTCCTCGACGGCCGTGAGCAGCGGAATTCTGCCGATCTCCCGCAGATACTGACGGAACAGGTCGGATGAGGGCCCGCCGCTGTCGATGCGGCCGACCCGTCGTTCCGGAGGCTCGGGCACTTCCACTGGATCCTCGACGAGGGTCTCCGGGACCGCTTCGGGAACGGTCGCGGTCTCGGGGTGATGTACGGCCCGGCTCTGCGCGGGAACCTGCGCGGAGACGGCCGCGACAGCATCGGTCTCGGTCAGGGTCTGGGTCTGCACGGGGGCGACCTCCAGGGTGATCGCTGCCGGTTCGGGGGCGTGCGGCAGCGGGACGGAGGCGGCCGGGCCGCTTTCCGTCCCGTACACGATGAACGGATCCGCGGGGGTGAGAGGCCCACTGTGGGTGGACCGGCCGCGCTCCGGGGACTCAGGCACCGCACCCCAGTGTGGGGTACGACACATCACCGCCACGAGGGGCGTGCGGCTACTTTTTGAGTCCAGTGCGTGACCGGGCGGTTACCCAAGCGGGGCTAGAGGGCGTCCGCGCCCTGGTTGCGCAGGGACTGGGCGTACTGCTGGAGTACGAACAACTCCTTCTGCAGCGCTGCGTACCGCTCCGGGTCGCTTTGCGGGCTGAGGCGGGTGAGGGTGCTGTTCAGCTCGATGCAGCGACGGTCGACGGCGCTCACGCGGACGTCGACCAGCAATGTGTCGGCGTAGCCCTCGTCGACCGTGCGCCGATGAATGGGCTCGACTGCGAGTTCGGTGACCAGTACGCGGACGCGGTCATCGGGGGCAGCGTCACGGACCCGGGTGAGGTACCCGGGGACGTCTTCTATGCCCCATTCGACACCGCCCGCATCCAGGATCGCCTGGCGAACGGCAGCATAGGGCGGGGCGGTGAACTCGTCGATGCCGTAGGCATCGAAGGTCGGGGAGACCAGTTCGGGCCGCTGGAGAGCGAGTTTCAGCAGCTCCCGTTCGGCTCGGTGAATCCGGTTACGGAGGTTGAGGGCCGGGCCGCTGGGGGCTTGCACCGGCTCGTACGACCGAGTAAGGCGGGAAGGCGTGGGCGCTGGCCCCTTGCCGCCGCGATCGCGCGCCCAGCGGGCCAGCTGCGCAACGCGCTTGACCACGAACTGCGTGTCCAGGATGCCGAGCATGCCCGCGAGCTGCACGGAGACCTCGTGCTGCGCGCCACTGTTCTTGATGCGGGCGACGATGGGCGCCGCCTCGTCGAGTGCGGCCGCGCGGCCCGCGGGCGTTTCGAGGTCGTAGCGGGCAACAATCTGGCGCAGCGCGAACTCGAAGAGGGGAGTGCGGGGTTCGACCAGCTCGGCGACCGCATCGTCGCCCTTGGCGAGGCGCAGCTCGCAGGGGTCCATTCCATCAGGAGCGATGGCGATGTACGTCTCTGCGGCGAACTTCTGATCGTCCTCGAAGGCACGCAGCGCGGCCTTCTGACCGGCCGCGTCGCCGTCGAAGGTGAAGATCACCCGGGCGCTGCCGTTGTCCATCAGCAGCCTGCGGAGGATCTTGATGTGATCGCCACCGAAGGCGGTGCCACAGGTGGCGATGGCAGTCGTGACCCCGGCCAGATGGCACGCCATCACATCCGTGTAGCCCTCGACGACCACGGCCCGGCTGACCTTGGCGATGTCCTTCTTCGCCAGGTCGATACCGTACAAGACCTGGGACTTCTTGTAGATGCCCGTCTCAGGGGTGTTGAGATACTTCGGCCCGTTGTCGCTCTCGTACAGCTTGCGTGCCCCGAAGCCGACGACATCGCCCGAGATGTCGCGGATCGGCCACATCAGCCGGCCGCGGAAGCGGTCGATGGGGCCGCGGCGGCCGTCCTGGGAGAGGCCGGAGAGGATCAGCTCCTTGTCGCTGAAGCCCTTTCCGCGCAGAAAGCGGGTGAGGTGGTCCCAGCCCTGCGGGCTGTAGCCGACGCTGAAGTGCTGGGCGGCGGCCTGGTCGAAGCCGCGCTCGGCGAGGAACTTGCGGCCCGTCTCGGCCTCGGAGCCGGTCTCCAGCTGCTCGATGTAGAACTGCGCGGCGACCTTGTGCGCCTCGACCAGGCGGATGCGCTCACCCCGCTGGTGGGTGGGGTTGTACCCGCCCTCCTCGTAGCGCAGGGTGATGCCCGCCGTCGCGGCGAGGCGCTCGACCGTCTCGGAGAAGGAGAGATGGTCGATCTTCATCACGAAGGCGATGGTGTCGCCGCCTTCCTGGCAGCCGAAGCAGTGGAAGAGACCCTTGCTCGGGCTGACCTGGAAGGAGGGGGACTTCTCGTCGTGGAAGGGGCAGAGCCCCTTGAGGTTTCCGCCGCCGGCGTTGCGCAGCTGGAGGTACTCGGAAACGACGGCGTCGATCGGGACCGCGTCCCGGACCGCCTTCACGTCGTCATCGTTGATCCTGCCTGCCACACGCGGAAGTCTACGGTGGCGATGTGACACTCCCGTCAGCTGTTGAGGGAAGTGAGCGGTACGGAAGGGTCGGCGAGGGCGTCCGGGTCCACCGGGTTCCCGGAGCGGATCAGCTGCTGGATCGGGTCGGTGACGTCCCACACATTCACGTTCATCCCGGCGAGCACCCGGCGGTCCTTCAGCCAGAAGGCGATGAACTCCCGTTTCCCGACGTCGCCGCGGAGCACCACCTGCTCGTACGAGCCGGGCGGCGCCCAGCCTGAGTACTCCAGGCCCAGGTCGTACTGGTCGGAGAAGAAGTACGGGATGCGGTCGTACGAGACATCCTGGCCGAGCATCGAGCGCGCGGCGGCCGGGCCGCCGTTGAGGGCGTTCGCCCAGTGCTCGACGCGCAGCCTGGACTCCAGCAGCGGGTGGTGCGCGGCCGCGACGTCGCCCGCCGCGTAGATGTCGGGGTCGGAGGTGCGCAGTGCGGCGTCGACGGCGATACCGCCGCCGTGTGCCCGGTCCGCGAGCGCGAGGCCGGCGGCTTCGGCGAGGGCGGCGCGCGGGGCCGCGCCGATCGCGGCGAGGACGTCGTGGGCCGGGTGCTCCTCGCCGTCGCCGGTACGGACGGAGAGGACCATGCCGTCCTGGCCGGTGATCTCGGTGAGGCGGGCGCCGAAGTGGAAGCGGACGCCGTGCTCGCGGTGCAGTTCGGTGAAGACCTGGCCCAGCTCGGGGCCGATGACCTGGTGCAATGGAGTGGGTTCCGGTTCGACGACCGTGACCTCGGCGCCGTAGCCGCGGGCGGCTGCCGCGACCTCCAGGCCGATCCAGCCCGCGCCCGCGATGACCAGATGGCCGTTGTCGCGGCCGAGCGCGGTGAGCACCTGGCGCAGTCGGTCGGCGTGGGCGAGGCGGCGCAGGTGGTGGACGCCGGCCAGCTCGGTGCCGGGGATGTCCAGGCGGCGCGGCTCGGCGCCGGTGGCCAGCAGCAGCTTGTCGTAGTGCAGGACGGTGCCGTCGCCCAGGCGGACGGACTTGGCGTCCCGGTCGACCGCGACGACGGTCTGGCCGAGGTGCAGTTCGACATCGGCCTGGGCGTACCAGGCGGGTTCATGGACGAAGACGCTGTCGCGCTCCTCCTTGCCCGACAGATAGCCCTTCGACAGGGGCGGCCGTTCATAAGGGTGGTCGCGTTCGTCACCAATGAGGATCACGCGGCCGGTGAACCCTTCGGCACGGAGGGTCTCGGCGGCCTTGGCTCCGGCAAGTCCACCACCGACGATGACGAATGTCCGATGTGCGTCGACCACTTGATGCCTCCTCTTTGCTTTCACGCTGCGCAGCCTTCAGCGAGCGTCCCGCACGCAGCGTTATGGCGGAAGAGGGAGTGACCCCTGGGCGTGTCATCTCGGACCCGCCGCGGGGGCTCTCCCAGCTGCTCAGCGGCGGGCCGTGAGCTGGGCGTGCAGCGTGCGGGCGGAGGCGTCCGTGAGCGAGGCGAGCTGGTCGACGATCACCCGCTTGCGCGCCCGGTCGTCGGGGGCGGCGTCGAACAGAGCACGGAATTGCGGGTCGAGGCTCTCGGGGGCGCGGGCGGTGAGCGCCTCGGCCAGTTCGGCGAGCACGATGCGCTGGTCGGCGCGGAGCGCCTCCTGTTCGGCGCGCTGCATCACATAGCGGTCGGCGACGGCCTTGAGGACCGCGCATTCGTTGCGGGCGGCGCGCGGGACGACCAGCTCGGCGGCGTACCGGGTGAGTCGTCCGGAGCCGTATCTCTGGCGGGTGGCGCCCTCGGCGGCGAGGCAGAAGCGGCCGATGAGCTGGCTGGTGGCGTCCTTCAGCCGGGCCTGCGCGACCGCCGAGCCGTCGTAGTGGTGCGGCCACCACTCCTGGTCGATGAGCCGGTCCAGGGCCTCGGCCAGCTCCTGCGGTTCGGTGTCCTCGGGTACGTACCGCCCGATCGCCACCCGCCAGATGTCGCTGCGCTCCGGTTCGGCGAGGAGAAGGTTGGGGTCGATATGGCCGGCGTGCAGTCCGTCCTCGAAGTCGTGCACGGAGTACGCCACGTCGTCGGACCAGTCCATGACCTGGGCCTCGAAGCACTTGCGGTACTCGGGGGCGCCCTCGCGGGCCCATTCGAAGACCGGCAGGTCGTCCTCGTAGACCCCGAATTTCACCGAGTCGGGGTCGGCGGGGTGTCCGCCGCGCGGCCAGGGGTATTTGGTGGCGGCGTCCAGGACCGCCCGGGTGAGGTTGAGGCCGACGCTGACGAGCTCGCCGGTCCCCGCCCCGGCACCGGCTGATGTCATTGTGCGGTGGACGAACCGCTTGGGCTCGATACGGGTCAGCAGCCGCAGCGACTGGGCGTTGCCCTCGAAGCCGCCGCAGTCCTTGGCGAAGTCGTTCAGTGCCTGCTCGCCGTTGTGTCCGAACGGCGGGTGGCCCATGTCGTGGGCGAGGCATGCGGCCTCGGTGAGATCGGGGTCGCAGCCGAGCGCCGCGCCCAGTTCCCGTCCGACCTGGGCGCATTCCAGGGAGTGGGTGAGCCGGGTGCGGGGGCTGGCGTCCCAGGCCTGATTACGGGTGCCGGGGGTGACCACCTGGGTCTTGCCGGCGAGCCGGCGCAGCGCGGAGGAGTGCAGCACGCGCGCGCGGTCGCGCTGGAAAGCGGTGCGGCCCGGGCGTTTGTCCGGCTCGGGGGCCCAGCGTGCGGTGGCCGCCTCGTCGTAAGCGTCGTCGGGGGCGTCGTCGAATGCGTCGGGGCCGGATGAGGTGGTGCCGGTGGTGCCTGCCATGCACCGAAGGTAACCGGAGCCGGTGGCAGTCGGGCGATGCGGTGGGCTACGCAGGGGCGAGTTCGCGCCGCTGCGTGGCGTGCGCGGTGCTCAGGGCCTCGTCGTAGCGCTGCAGCAGCAACCGGGCCAGGGCCGGGTGCGCGCCGAGCGGGGCGGCGGCGATCCAGGGCGCGGCGGCGGCGCTGCGGGTGGCGAACAGGCCCGGGAAAGCGAAATAGGAGGCGACGGCGATCCGGTGGCGGCCCCGGGCGGCGAGCGCGCGCAAGGCCGCGGGGACGGTGGGCTGGGCAGCCGACGCGTAGGCGGGAACGACCGGCACTCCGCCGAGCCGCTCGCTGAGCAGTTCCGCGGTGCGCCGGGTGTCGGACGCGGAATCGGGGTCGCGCGAGCCCGCGGCGGCCAGGACCACTCCGGCGCTGCGGCTGGTGCCGTCCTCGGGCCGCCAGCCCGCCTCCGCCAGCCGTGAGCAGAGCGCCTCCACGAGGAGGGGGTGGGGGCCGAGCGGGGCGGCGACGCGTATGTCGGCGCCGGGTACGGCCGCGGCTGCCTGCGGCAGATCGTGCTTGACGTGGTAGCCGCGGCTGAGCAGCAGCGGTACGAGGACGGCGCGGGGGCCGTCCGTAGGCCGCTCGCCCTGGAGGGCGGCGAGGGTGCCGGGCAGCAGCGGCTCGTTCAGCTCGATGTGGCCGAGGCGGACGTCGAGTCCGGGGCGCAGCTCGCGGACCCGGTCGAGGAGCTCGGTGACGGTGCGCAGGGCGCGTGGGTCGCGGCTGCCGTGTGCGACGGCGACGAGGGTGGGCCGTTCGGTCGGGGGCATGCGCCTGCGGGCTCCGTTCAGTGTGACGTGGCTGAGTTGGCTGCCGAGCTGGTCGGAGATGCGCAGGAGCAGCTGCGCTGTGCTGTCGAGGGGCGTGGCGTCGAGGGGCAGGGTCTCGTGAAGGTGCGCCGGCTCCGTCATGAACCGATCCTGACGTGCCGAGATTGCCGGGTCGTTGCGTGAGGGTGACGGGTGTTTTCCACGGGCTCACCGACACCCCGGCGGCGTTGTCAGGCCCGTCACCTACTGTGATCGACATTTCGAACCGGAACATCGGGGGGTCGGTCTCATCATGGACTGGATCGAGATGGAGCCAAAGTGGCCCCCTGCCGAACCGATCCGGCCCAATCAACGTCTGACCAGGCGTGAAGGTGAGACTACGACTTCCCAAAGCACCCCGGACCCGGCGCGCCCAGCGGCGGATCGCGCAGGCCGTCATGCTCGCCTGCGTCTTCGCACTCGCTCCCGCGACCTGGATGCACGCCGTCGCCGACAGCCGCATCCGCACCGTTGCGCAGGTCCCGGCGCAGGATGTCGCCGTCGTCTTCGGGGCCGGGCTCTGGAAGGGCCGCCCCACGCCCTATCTCGCGCACCGGCTGGACGCCGCTGCCGAGTTGTACCGGGCGGGCAAGGTCAAGGTTGTGCTCGTCACCGGCGACAACAGCCGCGTGGAGTACGACGAGCCGGACGCCATGCGCACGTATCTCACCGCCCGCGGCGTGCCGGACAAGCGAATCGTCAGCGACTACGCCGGGTTCGACACCTGGGACTCCTGCGTACGCGCCAAGAAGATCTTCGGGGTCCGGCGCGCGGTCCTGGTGACGCAGGGCTTCCACATCCGGCGGGCCGTCGCGCTCTGCCGGGCGGCGGGGGTCGAGTCGTACGGCGTCGGGGTCGCCGAACCCCACGACGCGACCTGGTACTACGGCGGGACGCGGGAGATGTTCGCGGCCGGCAAGGCGGCGGTGGATGCCGTGTTCACGCCGGATCCCCGGTTCCTGGGGGCCGAGGAGCCCGGGGTGAGGGAGGCGCTGGCCGCAGCCACCCGGTGACACGCGGCGACAGACTCGCGTCGGCATCCGCGGCGCGCGACAGTGAACCGTATGGAAAACGACGTAGCAACCCTGCTCAGCCGGCACGCCGAAGCGCTCGCGCTCTTCACCGAACGCGTGCACGCGGTACGGGCCGATCAGTGGGACGACCCGACGCCCTGCACCGAGTGGTCCGTACGCGATCTCGTCAACCATCTCACCGCGGAGCAGCTGTGGGTGCCGGACCTGGTGACCGACGGAGCCGGCATCGACGAGGTGGGCGACGCGTACGACGGCGATGTGCTCGGCGCCCACCCGCGGACCAGCTGGGACGCGGCCGCGCGCGCCGCGCGGAAGGCGTTCGGGGCGCCGGGGGCGCTGGAGCAGACCGTGCTGCTCTCGTACGGCGAGACCCCGGCGGTGGCGTACTGCGCGCAGATGATCACGGACGCCGTCGTGCACAGCTGGGACCTGTCCCGTGCGATCGGCGCGCCGGAGCGGCTGCCGGACGTGCTGGTGAGCTTCGCGCTCGACGAGGTCACTCCGTATGCCTCGGGCCTGTCGAAGTCCGGTCTTTTCGCCCCGCCGATCGAGCCGCCGCCGGGCGACAGCCACCAGGCCAGGCTGCTGGCGCTGCTCGGCCGCCGCGCGTGAGGAGCGCCGCGGGTATTTCACGGGCGCCACGGGTACCGAACGGGGCACCGCTGGTACCTCACGGGCGCCACGGGCGCGGGCGGAGATGGGCGTACCCGGACCGTAATGCGGCGCGCCCGCCCGCGTAACACGAGCGTCGCAACCTGGACGTATGTCCGAAACCACGACCGAGGCCGCTGCCCCGGTCACGCCGACCCACTGTCCCTACTGCGCCCTGCAGTGCGGGATGAGTCTGCGCGGCGGACCCGAAGCGGTCGAGGTGGTGGAGCGTCCGGACTTCCCGGTGAACCGGGGCGCGCTGTGCGGCAAGGGCCGTACCGCGCCCGCGCTGCTCTCCTCCCGGGTGCGTCTGACCGAGCCCCTGGTCCGTCGCCCCGCCACAGGCAGGCTCGAGCCGGCCACCTGGGAGGAGGCTCTCAGTACGGTCGCGGCGGGACTGCGGCGTACGAGAGCGGTGTACGGCCCCGACGCGGTCGGCGTCTTCGGGGGCGGGGGCCTGACCAATGAGAAGGCGTACGCGCTCGGGAAGTTCGCGCGGGTCGTGCTGGGCACCTCGCAGATCGACTACAACGGGCGCTTCTGCATGTCGTCGGCGGCGGCCGCGCACCAGCGGGCATTCGGGCTCGACCGCGGGCTGCCGTTCCCGCTGGAGGACATTCCGCGCTCCGGGTGCGTGATCCTCGTGGGCTCGAATCTCGCCGAGACGATGCCGCCGGCGCTGCGCTATCTGACCGAACTGCGGGAGAACGGCGGCAAGTTGATCGTCGTCGATCCGCGGCGGACACGGACAGCGGAACAGGCCGACCTGCATCTCGCGCCCCGGCCGGGGACGGATCTGGCGCTGGCGCTCGGGCTGCTGCACGTGGTGGTGGCCGAGGGGCGTACGGACGAAGAGTTCATCGCGTCGCGTACGAGCGGCTGGGGTGAGGCACGGGCCGCGGCAATGGCGCACTGGCCGGAGCTGGTGGAGCGGATCACCGGGGTGGGCGTGCCCCAACTGCGCGAAGCGGTGGGGATGTTCTGCGACGCGGAGTCGGGGATGGTGCTGACCGCGCGCGGTCCCGAGCAGCACTCCAAGGGCACGGACACGGTGAGCGCGTGGATCAACCTCTGCCTGGCGACGGGCCGCGCGGGCCGACCGCTGTCCGGCTACGGCTGCCTGACCGGCCAGGGCAACGGCCAGGGCGGCCGCGAGCACGGCCAGAAGGCGGACCAGTTGCCGGGCTACCGCAAGCTCGACGACCCGGCGGCGCGGGCGCATGTCGCCCGGGTGTGGGGGGTTGAGCCTCAGACGCTGCCGGGCCCGGGGCGCAGTGCGTACGAACTGCTGGACGCGCTGGGCGGGGACGTGAAGTCGCTGCTGCTGATGGGCTCGAACCCGGTGGTCTCCGCGCCCCGGGCCGGGCATGTGGAGGAGCGGCTGCGCTCGCTGGACTTCCTGGCGGTCGCGGACGTGGTGCTGTCGGAGACGGCGGCGCTCGCGGATGTGGTGCTGCCGGTCACGCAGTGGGCGGAGGAGACGGGCACGACGACCAATCTGGAGGGCCGCGTCCTGCTGCGCCGCCAGGCGGTGACGGCCCCACCGGGCATACGGAGCGACCTGGAAGTGCTGGGCGGACTGGCGGCTCTGCTGGGCCACGAGAAGGGCTTCCCGGCTGACCCGGAGGAGGTCTTCGAGGAACTGCGCAGGGCGTCGGCGGGCGGCCCGGCGGACTACTCGGGCATCACGTACCGAAGGATCATGGAGGAGGACGGGGTGTTCTGGCCGTGCCCCGAGGAGGTCTCGGGAGACCACCCCGGCACGCCCCGGCTCTTCCTCGAACGGTTCGCGACCCCAGACGGGCGCGCCCGCTTCGTCACCGTGGCGCATCGGGCCGCCGGCGAAGAGGCCGACGAGACGTATCCCGTACTGCTCACCACTGGGCGGGTCGTCTCGCAGTACCAGTCCGGGGCGCAGACCCGGCGGGTCGATGAGCTCAATGCAGCCTCCCCCGGGCCCTTCGTCGAGCTGCATCCGTTGCTCGCCGAGCGCCTCGGGGCCGTCGAGGGCGAGCCGCTCGCCGTCGTGTCACGGCGCGGGCGTGCCGTCGGGCCCGCCCGGATCAGTGCGGGGATACGGCCCGACACCGTCTTCATGCCGTTCCACTGGCCCGGCGAGGGCCGGGTCAACTCGGTGACGAACCCCGCGCTCGACCCGACCTCGCGGATGCCGGAGTTCAAGGTGTGCGCGGTCCGGGTGGAACGCGCGCACGAGACGTAGCCCCAGGTCAGCTGCTCAGCCGGCCGCACCAGTCGCCGCCCCGGATCCGCGTGCCCTTCGCCCGCAGCTCCCCGGCCGGTCCCGGCGCCGCGACGTACACCCATGCCCGTACCGCCGTGCCGTCCGGGCGCAGGACGTCGCGCACCACCCGCTCGTACAGATTGCGCGGGTGGCCCGGCGCGATGTACTCCTCCAGGTGGTCGAGTACGGCGAGCAGCTCGCCGTACCCCCCCGGGGCCGCCGTCACCAGCTCCCCCGCGACCGTGCCGCCACCGGCGTCGAGGACGGCGTACGGATAGCCGGGGCCCTCGTACAGCACCGCGCCCGCGAGCAGCCCGGGCTCTTCCGTCGCCGTTCGGCCGTGCAGGAACAGATCGTGGTTGCACTCGCCCGGGCGCAGCGTGCCGTAGACGAAGAACGGGAGCTCTTGCGCAGACATCGTCACGGCACCATGGTCTCCGCCTCGATCCACGCCAGATACGCGGGGCTGCCACCCACCACCGGCGTCGCGATGATCTCCGGTGTCTCGTAATCGTGCGCGGCGACCAGATGCGCCTCCAGCGCCGCATAGCAGGCCTGCGTCGTCTTGAAGAGGACCTGCCACTCCTCCGCGGTCTCCATCGCGTTCCTCCAGCGGTAGACGGAGGTGACCGGCGCGGAGATCTGCGCGCACGCGGCGAGCCTCGCCTCCACCGCGCCGCGCGCCAGCTCCTCCGCCTTCGCGGCGCTGTCAGTCGTGGTCAGTACGGTCAGTGCCTGGGCCACTGACGTGCTCCTTCGGGTCGCAGGGGTCGGGTCGCGGGTCGGGTCGCGGGGTCGGGTCGCGGGGTCGGGCCGCGGGTCGGGTCGCGGGGTCGGGCCGCAGTCGGTCAGGCAGCCACCGTACGCACTCGCTCGCCCAGCAGTCCGGCCAGCATGGTCCACGGCCCTCAACCGGCATACGGGTGGCTGTACTTGGCGTTCCGCAGGGCGTGCGCCCACCAGGCGAGCTGGTCGAGCATCGTCTTGGCGGCGGCGTCGCAGGCGGCCGGGTCCTTGTGCCGCCCCTCGCCGTCGAAGTGGGCGCCGGCGTGGTGGAAGGAGACCGTGTCGCGGACGGTGACGGCGTGCATTTCGGCGAAGACCTGGCGCAGCTGCTCGACGGCGCGCAGGCCGCCGGAGATTCCGCCGTACGAGACGAAGCCGACGGGTTTGGCCTGCCACTGGGTGTAGTGCCAGTCGATGAGGTTCTTGAGGGCGGCGGGGAAGGAGTGGTTGTACTCGGGGGTGAGGACGACGAAGGCGTCGGCGTCGGCGAGCTTCGGAGAGACCTTGGCCAGTTCGGCGCGGACGGCGGGGCCGGGGCTGTGGGAGAGGGCGGTGGGCAGGTCGGCGTCGGCAAGGTCGATCAGTTCGACGGTGAAGTCCTCGCGCCCGGCGGCGTGGGAGAGGAACCAGTCGGCGATGACGGGGCCGAAGCGGCCTTCGCGGTTGCTGGAGAGGACGACGGCGAGCTTCAGCGGCGCGGTGCTCTCCGGCGCGCTTTGAGGCGCGGTCTCGGACGCGATCTCGGACGCGATCTCGGACGCGGTTTCAGGCGTTGTGAGGTCCATGAGGATGAGACTCATACCTCAAGCATGATTGAGGTCAAGTCCGTGCGCCCGGTGAGCGGGTACGGCCGGCCGGGGGCCCCTTCACCCGTTCAGCATGCCCGCGGCCGACCACACCATCTGATTCCCCGTCACCAGCGATGACCTGCGACGACGCCTCGTGTCCAGCGCGACACGCCGAGTCTGCCCATCGAATCTGATTGCCCATCAGCAGGCGTGGGCGGCGAGCTGCGCCTTACCTCAAAGTGAGGACGATCACTCGCACCACCGCGCTTCATCGGAGGACCGACATGCGCACCACCGCCCGCCTGCTGACAGCCACCGCGCTGGCAGCCGCCACGATAGGGCTCGGCGCCCACGGGGCGTACGCCGGGGACTTCGCGGTACTGGAGGCGTTCCCGTCGACCGCCTCGCCGGGCGCCACCATCACCGTGAACACCACCGCCTGCGGTCCCGGCGGCCACGGCGTCGGAGACGCGCGGTCGCTGGGCGCGGGCGGATTCCGTTTGTCTGCGGGTAAGCACAAGGAGGTCGTAGTCGGCCGGTTCACAGTCCCGCACGAGGCCGAGCCGGGGACCTATGCCATCGAGGTGAGCTGCAAGAACGGCAAGCGGGCCACTGGTGACCTGGCGGTGCGGCACCACAACCGGCCGAGCGGCCATGTGCACTCCGGCGTCGGCGGCAGCGTCGGCCCTGACACCACCCAGATCGCGGCGGGCGTGGCCGTACTGGCCGCGGCCGCCGTAGGCGGGACCCTGCTCCTGCGCCGTCGGGCGAGCGGCGCGCAGGGCAGCTGACGGGCCGGTTCCCACCGGCCCTCGTACCCGCCGTATCCCCGCTCCCGTCAGGTCCCAGGACCTGACGGGAGCGGGCGAGATTTATCCGGAGGACCGATGAGCGCCAAGGGCAGCGGCTGGGGCATAGCCGTCGCCGTCTGCGCCGGCCTGTGGCTGGTCCAGAACGGCTCCGAGGACGTGACCCCGCCGGTCCCGTCCGCCGCGGAGGCCTTCGCGGCCGGTCCCCACCACCACACCGACGCGGCCGCCGACCCACTGCCGCCGTCCCCGCCGGTACGCCTGCGCATACCCGAGATCAGGGTCGACGCACCGGTCACGCGCCTGGGCCTGGACAGCAAAGGCAGCCTGGAGGTGCCACCGGCCGCCGACCGCAACCTCGCGGGCTGGTACCGGGACGGCACATCCCCCGGCGCCAAGGGTACGGCGATAGTCGCCGGCCACGTCGACAACGCGAAGGGCCCGTCGGTCTTCTACAACCTGGGCGCGCTGAAGAAGGGCCACCGGATCGAGGTGACCCGGCAGGACGGCCGTACGGCGGTGTTCACGATCGACGCGGTCGAGGTGTACGGGACGGGCGCGTTCCCGGACGAGAAGGTGTACGGATCGAGGGGCCGGGCGGAGCTGCGGGTGATCACCTGCGGGGGCGGCTTCACAAAGAAGACCGGCTACCAGGGGAATGTGGTGGCGTTCGCGCACCTGATCGGGGTCAGGCCACCATCGGCATGATCGTCCGCAGTACAGCGCCGATCCGCCCGCTACGCCGTCCACTGGTCGAAGGCGAGCTTCGCGACGAGCGAGAAGACCACGACGAGCAGCACTCCGCGGACGAACTCGCTGCCCTTCCTGAGCGCCATCCTGGCGCCGAACATGCCGCCCGCCAGGTTGAACACCGCCATCAGCGCAGCCAGTTGCCACATCACCGTGCCCTGGTAGGCGAACATCGCCAGGGCCCCGCCGTTGGTGCAGACATTCACGATCTTGGCGGTGGCGGACGCGGTCACCAGGTCGAGATGGAGTACGGCGGTGAGCGCGAGCACCAGGAAGGTGCCGGTGCCGGGCCCGAACAGACCGTCGTAGAAGCCGATTCCGCCGCCGACGAGCACGATCGCGGCAATCATGCGGGCGCGGCCGGCGGTGCGCCGGTCGGCGTCCGATGCGGTGCCGAAGGTGGGGCGCAGCATCACAAAGGCCGCCACGCCAAGCAGCACCACCATGATCACGGGCCGGAGTACGTCGCTGCTGATCCCGGCCGCGAAGAACGCGCCGCCCATCGAGCCCGCGAGGGCCGCGAGCCCGATCCGTACCGCCGTCTTCACCTGCACCGAGGCCTTGCGCACATAGGTGATCGCGGCGCCCGACGTGCCGACGATGGCGACGGCCTTGTTGGTGCCGAGGATCTGCGCGGCCTGGACGTTCGGCAGGCCGAGCAGCATGGCCGGCAGGAGCAGCAGCCCGCCGCCGCCCACCACCGCGTCGATCCAGCCCGCCGCGGCGGCGGCGATGCATAGGAAGAGGAGCGTCGTCAGCGATATGTCGGGCATGATCGCGACCCTACGGACGAGATGCGTGTGTCGTCCATCAATCCCGGGAGAGTTGAGCGACGTCTGAGGTTCCGGAGGCGGGCGGCGGGGCCGCAGGCCCGAGGATCAGGCCCGAGGATCAGGCCCGAGGATCAGGATCAGGCCCGCGGCAGGTCCGCGGTCCTGGTTCCGATGACGACGGTGGCGTACAGCTCCTCGGAAACAGCCACCTGCGGCACCAGCCCGCCGCGGGCGAAGGCCTCGACGGCCCCCGGCGCCTGCCGCTCGCTCGTCTCGACGAGCAGGCACCCACCGGGCGCCAGCCACAGCGCCGCCTCACCGGCCACCCGCCGAAGCACGTCAAGCCCGTCCGCACCCCCGTCGAGCGCCACCCGCGGCTCGAATTCGCGCGCCTCCGGGGGCAGCAGCTCGACCTCCTCGGTCGGTACGTACGGCACATTCGCGGCCAGCACATCGACCCGCCCCCGCAGCGCGGCGGGCAGCGGCTCGAAGAGGTCGCCCTCATACACCTGCCCCCCGACGGCCCCGACATTGCGCCGGGCGCACCGCACCGCGGCCGGGTCGACATCGGCGGCGTACAGCTGAGCCCCCTCCAACGCCGCCGTCAGCGCGACGCCCACCGCACCGGAACCGCAGCACAGATCGACGACGAGAGCCCGCGACCCGGCGAGCCCGGCAGCCTGCGCCACGAGGAACTCGGTGCGCCGGCGAGGCACGAAGACCTCGGGCTCGACGATCACCCGCAGACCGCAGAACTCGGCCCACCCGAGGACGTGCTCAAGGGGCAGCCCGGCGACCCGCCGGTCCACCATGGCGGCAAGTTCGGACTGCGTACCTGCCGTGGAGATGAGCAGTCGCGCCTCGTCCTCGGCGAATACACAGCCGGCGGCGCGCAGCCTGGTGACGATGGCGGAGAGAGGAAGAAGTGACGGTGAAGCCGACATGGATGCCTTTCGGGAAGCCTGAGGGCGCTCCCGCGGGGCGGTCACCTATGTCGGATTGACCGCGCGGTCGTGAGATGAGAGCACCCAGCCTGCTACTGCGGTAATGGGTCTCACCTCCTACGACGGTCCACTGCTGGAGACGGCAACAGTACCGGAGCCGGGCGAGCAGCGGGGCGCGCGCATCCCCGTCCCCTCACACACCCGCCCCCGGCACGCTGAGGGCAGCGTTCCTCACGGGAAACAGACGGGAACCTGCCAGGTAACACCGAAGCCGCAGGCTGCGGGAATGGCTTCAGAGACAGTGGTGATCGGCGGCGGGACGGCGGGCGCACAATTGGCGCGCCGACTCGGCTACGCGGGCGTCTCCGTCACCGTTCTCGGTGAGGAGCCGCACGCCCCGTACAACAGGGTGCTGCTCGCGGAGGTCCTCGCCGGGCGGTACGGCCCCGAGGTCATCGCCCTGCCCGAGGTTCCGGTACGGCGCGGCGTCCGGGCCACCGAGATCGACCGCGACCAGCGTCTTGTGCACTGTGCGGACGGCACCTCCGTGGCGTACGACCGGCTGGTGCTGGCGACCGGTTCCAACCCGGTGCTGCCGCCCCTGCGCGGGATCGCCGACGGGCTCCCGGAAGGGGTGCACCCCTTCCGTACGCTGGACGACTGCCTCGCCCTTTCCGAGGCGGTACGCCCCGGCATCAGCGCGGTCGTCGTCGGCGGCGGGCTGCTCGGCGTCTCCGCGGCCCGCGCGCTGGCCGAACGCGGCGCCCGGGTGGTGCTGACCCAGCAGGGCGAGCACCTTATGGAGCGCCAACTGGACGTTTCCGCATCGAAGTTGCTGCGCGCCCACCTCGAAGCGATGGGCGTGGAGATCCACACGGAGTGCCGGGTAAGGGGCCTTCGCGGTACGTCCGTCGAGCTCGCCGACGGGTACGTCCTCGACTCCGAGCTGGTCGTGCTCGCCTGCGGGGTACGTCCCCGGGCCGGGCTGGCACGCGACGCCGGTCTGGAGGTCCGCCACGGCATCGTCGTCGACGACGAGCTGCGCACATCCGACCCGTACATCCACGCCATCGGCGACTGTGCCGAACACGCGGGCGTCGTCCACGGCCTGGCGGGCCCCGCGCTGGAACAGGCGGACGTCCTGGCCTCCGTGCTCACCGGCACCGCCGCCCGCTACACCGGCACCCGCGCGCTGACCCGGCTCACCCTGTCGGGCCCCGGCCCGCTCGATCTCGCCGCCTTCGGCGATCCGACCCCCCACCCCGGCGACGACGTCGTTCAGCTCACTGACGCCACCCGCGGCGCGTACCGCAAGGTCGTCGTCCGCGGGGACCGGCTCGTCGGCGGGGTACTGCTCGGCGACCTCCGCACCGTCGGCGAGCTGGCCCGCACCTGGGAGGGCGACGAGCCGCTCCCCTCCACCCCACTGTTCCACCTGCTTGGAGGCGCTTGAGATGTCCACCCCCACGACTCCCACCACGAGTCCCACCATCGTGGTCGTCGGCCACGGGATGGTCGGCCAGCGGTTCCTCGAAGCCCTCGCGGAGCGCGGTGTGGCCGGGCGGGCGCGGATCGTCGTGCTGTGCGAAGAACCCCGCGCCGCCTACGACCGGGTCCAGCTGACCTCGTACTTCTCCGGCCGTACGCCCGACGAGCTCTCCCTCGTCGAAGGCGACTTCATCGAGCGCCACGGCATCGAGCTGCATCTCGACGACCCGGCGGAGACCATCGACAGGCAGGCGCGCACGGTCACCTCACGCGCCGGACGGACCTTCACGTACGACACGCTCGTGCTGGCCACCGGCTCGTACCCCTTCGTACCGCCGGTGCCCGGCAAGGACAGCGACGGCTGCTTCGTCTACCGCACCATCGAGGACCTCCTCGCCATCGAGGAGTACGCCAAGAACTGCACGACCGGCACCGTGGTCGGCGGCGGGCTGCTGGGCCTCGAGGCGGCCGGGGCCCTCAAGGGGCTGGGACTGGCCACGCACATCGTCGAGTTCAATCCGCGGCTGATGTCGATACAGGTGGACGAGGGCGGCGGCGCCGCGCTGCGCCGCACCGTCGAGAACATGGGCCTGATCGTGCACACGGGCGTCGGCGGTAAGGAGATCACGGCGGGCGAGGACGGCGCCGTGACCGCGATGGCGCTGTCGGACGG
Organism: Streptomyces sp. NPDC019443; assembly: GCF_044389785.1. Classification (NCBI taxonomy): domain Bacteria; kingdom Bacillati; phylum Actinomycetota; class Actinomycetes; order Kitasatosporales; family Streptomycetaceae; genus Streptomyces; species Streptomyces sp. NPDC019443. The sequence goes on along the minus strand of NZ_JBIRYJ010000006.1, from coordinate 305,292 downwards.
CTCGTCCATCGACACCGACCTGGTCATCTTCTCGGCCGGTGTGCGGCCCAGGGACCAGATCGCCCGTGATTGCGGCCTGGAGATCGGCGAACGCGGCGGCATCGTGGTCGATGAGCAGTGCCGTACGTCCGATCCCGCCGTCTTCGCGATCGGCGAGTGCGCGCTGGCGTCGGACGGCCGGGTGTACGGCCTGGTCGCGCCCGGCTACGAGATGGCCGAGACCGCGGCCGCCGCGCTGGAGGGAGAGGTCAAGGCCTTCACCGGCGCGGACTTGTCCACCAAGCTCAAGCTCCTCGGCGTGGACGTGGCCTCCTTCGGCGACGCGCACGGCGCGGCGGAGGGCTGCCTGGACGTCGTCTACTCCGACTCCCGGTCCGGGGTCTACAAGAAGCTGGTCATCGGCCGCGAGGGCGAGCTGCTCGGCGGCGTACTGGTCGGCGACGCCGACTCCTACGGCATGCTGCGCCCGCTCACCGGCTCCGTCCCGCCGCTCTCGCCCGAGCAGCTCGTGCTGCCCGCCGGGATCGGCGCGCCGGCCGCGCTCGGCCCCTCCGCGCTGCCCGACGAGGCGGTGATCTGCTCCTGCCACAACGTCACCAAGGGCACGATCCGCGGCGCGGTCACCGAGCACTCCTGCACCACCGTGCCCGAGGTGAAGAAGTGCACCAAGGCCGGTACGGGCTGCGGCAGTTGCGTCAAGGTGCTCGGACAGCTGGTCAATGCCGAGCTGGAGGCCTCGGGCGTCGAGGTCGACAAGGGCCTGTGCGGCTGCTTCGGCCAGAGTCGCCAGGAGCTGTACGAGATCGTGCGGGCGCTGCGCATCACCTCGTACCAGGAACTCCTCGACCGGCACGGACGTGACGGCGCCCGCGGCGGCAACGGCTGCGAGGTCTGCAAGCCGACCGTCGGCTCGATCATCGCCTCCCTCGCGCCCACGATCGGCGCCTCGGGCTATGTCCTGGAGGGCGAGCAGGCCGCGCTCCAGGACACCAACGACCACTTCCTCGCCAATATGCAGAAGAACGGCTCGTACTCGATCGTGCCGCGTATTCCGGGTGGTGAGATCACCCCGGAGAAGCTGATCGTGATCGGCGAGGTGGCCCGTGACTTCGGTCTCTACACAAAGATCACGGGCGGCCAGCGCATCGACATGTTCGGCGCACGCGTCGATCAACTGCCGATGATCTGGGCGCGGTTGGTGGACGCGGGCTTCGAGTCCGGGCATGCGTACGGCAAGGCGCTGCGCACCGTGAAGTCCTGTGTGGGCCAGACCTGGTGCCGCTACGGCGTGCAGGACTCGGTCCGGATGGCCATCGATCTGGAGCTCCGCTACCGAGGTCTGCGCTCCCCGCACAAGCTGAAGTCCGCGGTCTCGGGCTGCCAGCGCGAGTGCGCGGAGGCGCAGTCCAAGGACTTCGGGGTCATCGCCACGGCCAACGGCTGGAACCTCTACGTCGGCGGCAACGGCGGCGCGACCCCGCGCCACGCGGATCTGCTCGCCCAGGATCTCTCCGACGCGGAGCTGATCCGGCTCATCGACCGGTTCCTGATGTTCTACATCCGCACCGCCGACCGTCTTGAGCGCACCTCGACGTGGCTGGAGCGGATCGAGGGCGGCCTCGATCACATTCGGGACGTGGTCGTCCACGACTCGCTCGGCATCTGCTCCGAGCTGGAGTCGCTCATGGCCGACCATGTCGCGGGCTACCGCGACGAGTGGTCCGAGACGATCAACGACCCGGAGCGGCTGCGCCGCTTCGTCTCGTTCGTCAACGCGCCCGACGTCCCGGACCCGACGGTGAAGTTCGTGCCCGAGCGCGACCAGGTCAAGCCCGATCTGCCGCTGCTGTCCATCCGTCCGCTGGAAGCCCTGGAAGGTACCGCCGCCCGATGACAATCGCTCCCGAAAAAACGGAAACTCAGGTCCAGCTCCGCCTGGGCGAGGAGTGGATCGCGCTGTGTGCGCTGTCCCTGCTCACCCCCGGACGCGGTGTCGCGGCACTGCTGCCCGACGGCCGCCAGGCTGCGGTCTTCCTGGACCGCGAGGGCGCTGCGTACGCCATCGACAACCGCGACCCCTTCTCCGGCGCCCAGGTTCTCTCCCGCGGCCTGGTCGGCTCGTCGTCCGGCCAACCGTTCGTCGCGTCGCCGCTGCTCAAGCAGCGCTTCGACCTGGCGAGCGGGCGCTGTCTGGACGACGAGTCGGTGTCGGTGACGGCGTACGAGGTACGGCTGAGCACCGACCTGGTCGTCGGCAGTGGCTCCACCGCCTGATCGTTCGTAGGGTGGACCTACCAAGGGTTCCCTAGCGAGGGGTTCAGCCATGTCGGGCTGGAACGCGGGCGACATCCCGGACCAGGGCGGACGTACCGCCGTGGTCACCGGAGCCAACAGCGGAATCGGACTCGTCACTGCCCAGGAGCTGGCCCGCCGCGGCGCGCGAGTGATTCTCGCGTGCCGCAGCGAGGCCCGCGGCAGGCAGGCGCAGGAGCACATGGCCCGCCAAGTCCCCGGCGCCGACGTGCAGTTCCGGCGGCTGGACCTGGCGGAACTGTCCTCCGTGCGGGAGTTCGCGGCGAGCTACCCGTACGAGCGCCTCGACCTGCTGATAAACAACGCCGGCGTGATGGCCCTGCCGTACGGAAAGACGGCCGACGGCTTCGAGACGCAGTTCGGCGTCAACCACCTCGGGCATTTCGCGCTGACCGGGCTGCTGCTGCCGAAGCTGCTCGACACCCCGGGCGCGCGGGTGGTGGTCGTGTCCAGCTTCATGCACGTTCTGGCCAATATCGACATGGGCGATCTCAACAGTGAGCGCCGCTACCGCCGTTGGGTCGCCTACTCCCGCTCCAAGACGGCGAACCTGCTCTTTGTGCACGAGCTGGCCAGGCGGCTGGGTGCGGCGGGCTCCGACGTCGTCGCGGCCGCCGCCCATCCGGGCTATGCGGACACCAATCTGCAGACCGCGGGCGCGCGGCTGGAGGGCAAGAGGACAACCGAGCGGTTCATGCGGGTCGGCAACCGGATCATGGCGCAGTCCGCGGAGTCGGGCGCGCTGCCGACGCTGTACGCGGCCACCGCGCCTGGCGTGCGGCCGGACTCTTTCACCGGGCCGAGGCTGGGCTGGCGCGGCGCGCCCGCGCCGTCGCAGCGGGCGAAGTGGACGCGGAACGATACGGCGGGCGAGCGGCTCTGGGTGGCGTCCGAGCAGCTCACGTCGGTGACGTATGAGGGCCTCAAGGCCTGAGGCCTCCGCCGCGGCCGGGGGTCGGCTCGCGGCCACGGCTTCCAGGTCTACATGCCTCTCTTGGTCCCGGTTACAGAGATCCATGCGCCCGGCCCGTACGCAATGTGGATGCTGTCGGCTCCGCTGCCGTGCTTCACCCAGATGAGCAGGGCACCGCTGCCGTGGATCTCGTACGAGAACCGGCCTTCCTCTTCGCTGTCGATGCGGCGCTCCTCGTCGGCCGCATGCACCGACATTCCACTTGACCCCGGCACAACCCACGTAACGGACATACCCAGACGGTACGCCCGATCGGTTCGGGCCCCCCGGTGACGGCGCCGGATGGCCGAAACCCCGCGGACTCGACCGCTCTACGTCACCTCCTGTTGACGTAGAGTCAATTCGGCACTCTTAGGTTCCGGAAGCGCGCGACCTCGCGGCGCCGACCGGTGCCACGGGCGGTCACCAGCACCCCTGGAGTGACAAGTGGAACGTCGTAACTTCCTGCGCGGAGCGGTCATCGGCACTTCCGTCGCTGCCTTCGGCGGCACCCTGATGCGCGGTGCCGCATACGCGGCCCCCGCCCAGAACGGCCCCAGCCCGTACGGCTCGCTGGGCGCGGCCGACGCCAACGGCATCCAGCTGCCGAGCGGGTTCACCAGCCGGGTGATCGCCCGCTCCGGGCAGACCGTCTCTGGCACTTCCTACACCTGGCACAACGCCCCTGACGGCGGCGCCTGCTTCGCCGACGGCAGCGGCTGGATCTATGTCTCCAACTCGGAGATCAACCCCGGCGGCGGCGCCAGCGCCGTGAAGTTCAACTCCTCCGGCACCATCACCAGCGCGTACCGGATCCTCTCCAACACCCGGCAGAACTGTGCCGGCGGGGCCACCCCGTGGAACACCTGGCTGTCCTGCGAGGAGGTCTCCCTCGGCTACGTCTACGAGACCAACCCGTGGGGTGGCACCAGCACCCGCAGAGACGCCATGGGCAAGTTCAAGCACGAGGCTGCCGCCGCCGACCCGGTGCGCCAGGTGATCTACCTGACCGAGGACGAGTCCAACGGCTGCTTCTACCGGTTCATCCCGAGCACCTGGGGCAATCTCTCCTCCGGCACCCTCCAGGTGCTCGTCGCCGGTTCCGGCACCTCCGGCTCCTTCACCTGGCAGAACGTGCCCGACCCGGACGGCTCGCCCACTGCGACCCGCAGCCAGGTCTCCGGCGCCAAGCACTTCAACGGCGGCGAGGGCTGCCACTACGCAGGCGACACCGTCTGGTTCACCACCAAGGGCGACAACCGCGTCTGGCAGCTCAACCTCGCCAACAGCACCTACGAGCTGGCCTACGACGACAGCCTGGTCAACCCCGGCCCCGCCCCGCTGACCGGTGTCGACAACATCACCGGCTCCTCCTCCGGCGATCTCTTCGTCGCAGAGGACGGCGGAAACATGGAGATCTGCATCATCACGCCGAACGACATCGTCGCAGTGTTCCTGCGGATCACCGGCCAGTCCTCCTCCGAGATCACCGGACCGGCCTTCTCTCCGAACGGCCAGCGGCTGTACTTCTCCAGCCAGCGCGGCACGAGCGGCTCCTCGTCCGGCGGCATCACCTACGAGGTGACCGGGCCCTTCCGCTCCTAGCCCGCGGCCTCCGCAGCGGCGCCGCCCCGCAGCAGGGCGGCGCCCAGCGGAGTGAGGGTGTGCAGTACGGCGTTGCCGTGGCGCAGCGTCACCACCAGGCCCGCCTCGCGCAGGACCGCCGCGTGCTGGCTGGCGGATGCGAGCGACACCCCTGCCCTGCGGGCGAGTTCACTGGTCGTACAGCCGAAGCGGATGGCCTGCAGGACGGCCGAGCGGGTGTGACCGACGAGCTTGCCGAGTGAGGGGCCGCCCGTCTCGCTGAAGGCGGGGGCGCAGCTGTGGACGGCGGGGTAGACCAGGACGGGCGGGAGCGCGGTGTCACGGTAGACCACCGGGGTGCCGCGGCAGAAGAACGACGGCTGGAGCAGCAATCCCCGCCCGTCCAGGTGCAGTTCGCGCTCCACGGGATAGTCGGCCTCCAGCACCGGGGCCCGCCAGCGCAGCACCGGGGGCAGTGAGGCGAGCAGTTCGCCCGCGCCGCCGTCGAGCAGCGCCCGGCCGCGTACGGCACGGTCCGCCTCGACCCTGGCCTGGATGTGCGGCCAGTACGGCTCGATGGCGGCGCGGTAGTAGCTGCGCAGAACTCCTACGAGCCGGGCGAGCGGCTCGGGATCGCCTTCGGCGAGCGCGGCGAGCCGGCCGGGCAGCACCGCTGCGCCGCCCCGTCCCGCGGCCGCGAGAGCCAGCTCGGAGTGCAGCCGTCCGGGCGGCGTCGCCCGCAGCGCCTCCAGCCCCGCATCCAGCCCGCCGCCCCCTTCGGGAGGCGTGAGAAAGTCCGGGAAATATCCCTGCGGCGGAACCATCGGAGCAAGCAGACGTGTTTCACCATTCAACCGGGCGCGGGTTTCCGATCGCCATTCCCCGAACACGAGCGCACGCCGCCGCTCCCGCAATCGGTGAAAGCTGAGAATCGTTTCCCACAACTCATCCGGTCTGACCGCCATCCGCACTCTGGCTAGGTCGTCCCCAGTGAAATGGATACGTAGCACCGAACCCCCACATGTTGCATCCGCAATCGCCCCCACCACTGAGTATGCATGCCATCACAGGACGTTACCACGGTGTTTCAGCCACAGTTGAAACGCCTCGCGAGGGGTGGGTGGCAACCGAAAGGCTGTACGACGTCGGGCAGGAAACCTTCTGTCACCGATGGACGTGCGAAGACCGTGGGGGGCTTTGCACGACCGGCGGCGGGCGACAGACGGTGCGGCTCCCTGTCCGGCACGGGTAATGGGGCGTGGTCGGCGGATGGGGATCCGCAGGCCGCGCCCCGCCCGTTGTTTTACGTAGCGAATGGCAGAAATTCGATTGCCGCCTGCGGCCCGGAAACGGTCCGGCGGACAACGGTCCATAATTCAACCGGGACATTGCGTCGGCATGGACTTTGCCGAAAGTTCCGGGAGAAGACATGGAAGGGGCGGGCGCCCCGCACAAGGCGCCCGCCCCTTCCCCTTCGGTGTTCCGGAACTGCCACCGGGTCGGTGAGGGTCGGTGTACCGACTGGGGGCGAACCCCCAGACCCCGGCGACGGCTCCGGCGTCTTATCGGGAGTCGCTGCCCCGCGCCTTGGTGGACACAGACGCCGCGCGGCCGGCCTCCAGGCGCGCCACCGGGATGCGGAACGGCGAGCAGGACACGTAGTCCAGACCCACCTCGTGGAAGAAGTGCACCGACTCGGGGTCGCCGCCGTGCTCGCCGCACACGCCCAGCTTCAGGTCGGGGCGGGTGGCCCGGCCGGCCTCGACCGCGCTGCGGACGAGCGAGCCGACACCGTCCTTGTCGATGGTCTCGAACGGGGAGACCCCGAAGATGCCCTTCTCCAGGTACGCCGTGAAGAACGAAGCCTCCACGTCGTCGCGGGAGAAGCCCCACACAGTCTGGGTGAGGTCGTTTGTGCCGAACGAGAAGAACTGGGCGGCCTCGGCGATCTGACCGGCCGTGAGCGCGGCGCGCGGCAGCTCGATCATCGTGCCGATGGTCAGCCTGAGGTCGGTGCCGGTGGCTGCCTGCACCTCGGCGATGACCCGGTCGGCCTCCTCACGGACGATCTCCAGCTCCTGGACGGTGCCCACCAGCGGGATCATGACCTCCGGCCGCGGGTCGCCCTTGGCGTTCTTGCGCTCGGCCGCGGCCTCGGCGATCGCCCGTACCTGCATGGCGAAGAGACCGGGGATGACCAGACCGAGGCGTACACCGCGCAGACCCAGCATCGGATTCTGCTCGTGGAGCTTGTGCACGGCCTGGAGGAGGCGCAGATCGTTCTCGTTGGCGTCCTTGCGGGACTCGGCGAGGGCGACGCGCACCGACAGCTCGGTGATGTCGGGCAGGAATTCGTGCAGCGGCGGGTCGAGCAGCCGGACGGTGACGGGCAGTCCGTCCATCGCCTCGAACAGCTCGATGAAGTCCTTCTTCTGCAGCGGCAGCAGCGCGCCCAGTGCCTGCTCGCGCTCGTCGTCGGTGTCGGCGAGGATCAGCTTCTCGACCATCTCGCGGCGCTCGCCGAGGAACATGTGCTCGGTGCGGCACAGGCCGATGCCCTGCGCGCCGAACCGCCGCGCGCGCAGCGCGTCCTCGGCGTTGTCGGCGTTGGCCCGTACTCGAAGGCGGCGTACTCGGTCCGCGTAGGCCATGATCCGGTGCACGGCGGCGACCAGTTCGTCGGCGTCGTCGGCGCCCGCGTGCATCCGGCCCTCGAAGTACTCGACGACCGGGGAAGGCACGACCGGCACCTCACCGAGGTAGACCTTGCCGGTGGAGCCGTCGATGGAGACGACGTCGCCCTCCTCGATGACGGTCCCGTTCACGGTGAGCCGGCGCCGCTTGGTGTCGACCTCGAGCTCCTCGGCGCCGCAGACACAGGTCTTGCCCATGCCGCGGGCGACGACGGCGGCGTGCGAGGTCTTGCCGCCGCGGGAGGTCAGGATGCCCTCGGCGGCGATCATGCCGTCCAGGTCGTCGGGGTTGGTCTCACGGCGGATGAGGATGACCTTCTCGCCGGAACGCGACCACTTGACCGCGGTGTACGAGTCGAAGACGGCCTTGCCGACGGCCGCGCCGGGCGATGCGGCGATGCCGCGGCCGAGCAACTCGGTCTTCGCCTGGTCGTCGAAGCGGGGGAACATCAGCTGTGCGAGCTGTGCGCCGTTGACGCGCTGGAGCGCCTCGGCCTCGTCGATCAGGCCCTGGTCGACGAGCTGGGTGGCGATACGGAAGGCGGCGCCGGCGGTGCGCTTGCCGACCCGGGTCTGCAGCATCCACAGCTGGCCGCGCTCGATGGTGAACTCGATGTCGCACAGGTCCTTGTAGTGCGTCTCGAGGGTCTCCATGATCTGCATCAGCTGGTCGTACGACTTCTTGTCGATCGACTCCAGCTCGGCGAGCGGCACGGTGTTGCGGATGCCCGCGACGACGTCCTCGCCCTGCGCGTTCTGCAAGTAGTCGCCGTAGACGCCCTGGTGGCCGCTGGCGGGGTCGCGGGTGAAGGCGACGCCGGTGCCGGAGTCGGGGCCGAGGTTGCCGAAGACCATGGAACAGATGTTGACGGCCGTGCCGAGGTCGCCGGGGATTCGCTCCTGGCGGCGGTAGAGCTTGGCGCGGTCGGTGTTCCACGACTCGAAGACCGAGCGGATGGCGAGGTCCATCTGCTCGCGCGGGTCCTGCGGGAAGTCGCGCCCGGCGTCGCGGGAGACGATCTTCTTGAACTGCTTGACCAGCTTCTTCAGGTCGGCGGCGTCGAGGTCGGTGTCGACGGTGACCTTCTTGGCGGCCTTGGCCTCCTCGAGCGCCTCCTCGAAGAGGTCGCCGTCGACGCCCAGCACGGTCTTGCCGAACATCTGGATGAGGCGGCGGTACGAGTCCCAGGCGAAGCGCTCGTCGCCGGCCTGCTGCGCGAGCCCGGACACCGACGCGTCGGAGAGGCCGATGTTGAGGACGGTGTCCATCATGCCCGGCATGGAGAACTTGGCGCCGGAGCGTACGGATACAAGGAGGGGGTCGTCGGCCTGGCCGAGCTTCTTCCCCATCGTCTGCTCAAGTGCGTCGAGGTGGGCGCTGACCTCGTCACGCAGTGCCGCGGGCTCCTCGCCACTGTCGAGGTAGACCTTGCACGCCTCAGTGGTGATCGTGAAGCCCGGAGGGACGGGCAGCCCGAGGTTGGTCATCTCGGCGAGGTTCGCGCCCTTGCCGCCGAGCAGGTCCTTGAGGTCCCTGTTGCCCTCGGTGAAGTCGTAGACGAACTTCTGATCTTTGTTTTCCGACACGGGTCTCGACTCCTCGAGGACTCGGTGGCTGCCCTGACGGCGAGGAACATACCCAGATCGAAGGCGCCTGGGTACGTCCACCTGGACGTCATACGGCTGTAACCACTCCTCCGCCACCAGATCGAAAGTAAATAACGAGGGGATGGAGCATGGGTGTGTTTTCAAGACTCGAAGTCATCGATACGGAAGGTGATGAATACCGCAGGTTCCGCCACCCATGGCGACGAGTCGCTCGACCGAATGAACCCAACAGGGGTGGCACTGCGTGCCACTCTTCCGAGAGATGCAGTCGCTGCCAATTCGCTCATCTGAGCGCCACCCCTATCAAGGGTGGCGAGAATCACGCGACCGCCAAGTCTCCTGTCCCATCATCCGGACCCGCGTAACACACCGCAACACGCGGCTCCGTCAGTACTGCGTCGCCCGGCCGGGAGCGCGAACCGCGACCGCCGAGGGTGGCACTCAGGGCCACCCGAGCCGTGTCTTCCGCGCGTCGGCCCGCATCAGATGAGCGGGCGACGGGTGCGCCCGTCCTCACAGGGCGGACCCGGTCCATCCGTCAGCCGCCCGACGTGTCCAGTTCCGCCTCCGCGCTCACGCCCGCACAGTCGTACGGGTCCTTCAGCCAGCCGTCCGGCAGGACCACCCGGTTGTTCCCCGACGTACGCCCCCGCGGCCCGTCCGCGCCCACCGGCCACGGCTGGTCCAGGTCCAACTGCCCCAGATGCGCGTCCAGTTCCGCCAGCGACGACGTGATCGCCAGCCTCTTGCGCATCTCCGAGCCCACCGAGAAGCCCTTCAGATACCAGGCCACATGCTTGCGGAAGTCGATCACGCCGCGCGTCTCGTCGCCGATCCACTCCCCCAGCAGCTCCGCGTGCCGCCGCATGACGACCGCGACCTCCTTCAGCGTCGGCGTCGCATAGGCGTCACTGCCCTCGAACGCCGCCACCAGATCGCCGAACAGCCATGGCCGCCCCAGGCACCCGCGCCCCACGACCACCCCGTCGCACCCCGTCTCGCGCACCATCCGCAGCGCGTCGTCCGCCGACCAGATGTCGCCGTTGCCGAGCACCGGGATCTCCGGGACGTGCTCCTTCAGCCGGGCGATCGCGTCCCAGTCCGCCGTACCGCCGTAGTGCTGCGCAGCCGTACGCCCATGCAGCGCAATCGCCGTCACCCCCTCCTCGACCGCGATCCGGCCGGCGTCGAGATAGGTGATGTGGTCGTCGTCGATGCCCTTGCGCATCTTCATCGTCACCGGCAGATCCCCCGCGCCCGTGACCGCCTCGTTCAGGATCGCGCGCAGCAGCGGCCGCTTGTACGGCAGGGCCGAGCCGCCGCCCTTGCGGGTCACCTTGGGGACCGGGCAGCCGAAGTTCAGGTCGATGTGGTCGGCCAGATCCTCCTCCACGATCATGCGGACGGCCTTGCCGACGGTCACCGGATCCACTCCGTACAGCTGGATGGACCTGGGCGTCTCGGTCGCGTCGAAGTGGATGAGCTGCATGGTCTTCTCATTGCGCTCGACCAGCGCCCGCGTCGTGATCATCTCGCTGACGAACAGCCCCTTGCCGCCGGAAAACTCACGGCAGAGGGTGCGGAAGGGCGCATTCGTGATGCCGGCCATGGGCGCGAGCACCACGGGGGGCTGCACGGCGTGCGGGCCGATTTTGAGCGTCGAGGACGGGGCGAGCGGGGTCATTCGCCCATTGTCGCGCACTGCCGGAAACGTTGGTCAGCCGTACGATCCGCGTATGCCCGAGCTCACACACCGGCGGCAACTGCTCGTGCTGGCGATCTGCTGTATGAGCCTGCTGATCGTCAGCCTCGACAACACCGTCCTCAATGTCGCGCTGCCCTCCATTCGCAAGGACCTGGACGCCTCCGTCGCCGGAATGCAGTGGACGATCGACGCATACACCCTGGTCCTCGCCTCGCTGCTGATGCTCTCCGGCTCCACCGCCGACCGGATCGGCCGACGCAGGGTCTTCCAGGCCGGGCTCCTCCTGTTCACCCTCGGCTCGCTGCTCTGCTCCCTCGCCCCCAACCTCGAATCGCTCGTCGCCTTCCGGATGGTGCAGGCCACCGGCGGCTCCATGCTCAACCCGGTCGCGATGTCGATCATCGCCAACACCTTCACCGACCCGCGCGAGCGCGCTCGCGCCATCGGTGTGTGGGGCGGCGTCGTCGGCATCTCCATGGCCGCGGGGCCCCTCGTCGGCGGAGTGCTCGTGGACAGCGTCGGCTGGCGCTCGATCTTCTGGCTCAATCTGCCCATCGGCCTCGCCGCAGCTTTGCTGACCTGGCTCTACATCCCGGAGTCCCGCGCTCCGAAACCGCGCCGCCCCGACCCCGTCGGCCAGCTGCTGGTCATCGCGCTCCTCGGCTCGCTCACGTACGCGATCATCGAGGCACCCTCGGCCGGGTGGACCTCGCCCCTGATCCTCTGCTTCAGCGCGCTCGCGGCCCTCGCGCTCGCCGGACTGCTGCTGTACGAGCCGAGGCGCGCCGAGCCGCTGATCGATCTGCGCTTCTTCCGCAGCGCGCCGTTCAGCGGGGCCACCGTCATCGCGGTCTGCGCCTTCGCCTCGCTCGGCGGATTCCTCTTCCTCAACACCCTCTATCTGCAGGACGTCCGCGGCCTGTCCGCCCTGGACGCAGGGCTGTACATGCTGCCGATGGCCGCGATGACCCTCGTATGCGCCCCCCTGGCAGGGCGGCTCGTCAGCAGCCGCGGCCCCCGTCTCCCCCTGCTGATCGCAGGCGTCACCATGGCGGCGACCGGCGTGCTGTTCGCCGCCTATGAGGCCGAGACCTCCGATGCGCTGCTCTTCGCCGGATACGTCCTGTTCGGCCTCGGCTTCGGCATGGTGAACACGCCGATCACCAACACCGCCGTCTCCGGCATGCCCCGCGCCCAGGCCGGGGTCGCCGCCGCTGTCGCCTCCACCAGCCGGCAGATCGGGCAGACCCTCGGCGTCGCCGTCATCGGAGCCGTACTGGCCGCCGGGGTCTCGTCCACCTCCTACGCGCAAGGCTTCGTCGCCGCGAGCCGCCCCGCCTGGTGGGTCCTCACCGGATGCGGACTGTGCATCCTCGTGGTCGGCGCGCTGACCAGCGGCGCCTGGGCACAGGGGACGGCACGGCGCACAGCGGACCGCCTGGAGGTGCGGGACCTGGACCAGTCGGCGTCCACAGCGGCCGCATAGCCCGCGCCGAGCCCGGGCCCGTACGGCAGTGGGGCGTGGCTCACCTTCGCCGGACACGGTGGTGCCGGCCACGGTCGTTGGGCAAGGATTCGGGAGATGAGTCCGAGTCGCACGTGCGAAACATGCGGGACCGAGCTGCCCGGCCGTGGCCGGCGTCCGGGAAGCGAGCCGGCACAGGGCGGCCGGCCCGCCCGCTACTGCTCGGACGCATGCAGACAGCGCGCCTTCCGCCGACGCTCCGCACGGCAGCACGGCACAGCCACCGCGGCCGCGCCTTCCCCCGACCGGGACCTGCCACGGGCGCTGGACTCCTTCATCGGCCGCGGGGGTGAACTGTCCCGGCTCCGGGCCCTGTTGAAGTCGTCACGGCTGCTGACACTCACCGGCCCGGGCGGCGTGGGCAAGACACGTCTGGCGCTGGAGTTCGCCGCCGGTCTGCGCGGCGCCGGGGACGGCCGGGTCCGGCTGGTCGAGCTGGACTCGCTCCACGACGACAGCCGGCTGGCCCAGGCCGTGGCCGCCGCGCTCGGCGTGGGCGAACGCGGCGGCAGAACCGGCGTCGAGGTGCTGGCCCATGCGCTGGGCGACCGCTCGACGCTGCTGATCCTGGACAACTGTGAGCACCTGGCAGAAGCGTGCGCGCAGTTGGCCGCGGCCCTGCTGAGCCGGTGCTCCCGGCTGCGTATCCTCGCCACCAGCCGCGAGGTACTGCGCGTGCCCGGCGAAGTTGTGTTCCGGGTCGGCGAGTTGTCCCTGTCGCCGCCCGGTGAGGACGACGACCCGGCGGCCGTGCTCCAGGCGGACGCCGTACGGCTCTTCGTGGAACGCGCCGGCAGCCGCGCCCCCGGATTCGCGCTGGACGCCGGAAACGCCCGTACGGTCGCGGAGATCTGCCGACGGCTGGACGGCATGCCGCTGGCCATCGAACTGGCGGCACGCCGCACGGGCGCCCTCCCGCTGACCGATGTCCTGACCGGACTGGACGACCAGCTCGCCCTCCTCACCGACGGCAGCAGAACCGGGCCGGACCGGCACCGCGAGCTGGCCGCCGCGATCGACTGGAGCCATCGATTACTGGATCCCGAGGAGCAGAGGCTCTTTCGCCGACTCGCCGTTCTCGTCGGCGGATTCGACGCCGAGGGCGCGGCCGCGGTCTGCGCGGACGGCGAGATGCAGCCGCGGCACGTCCTGCGGGTGCTGTGCGCGCTGGAGGCCAAGTCCTTGATCGTACGGCTGCCGGGTGACGCCGAAGGCAACGACGCCGAAGGCACCGCGAGATTCCGGCAGTTGAGCGCCATCCGCGCCTACGCTCTGGACCGCCTCGCCGAGTCGGGCGAACTGGACGGCACCTGGCAGCGGGCCGTCGACTGGCTGACCGGGCTGATGCGGCCCGCCGCGGACCAGTTGTTCGCCGACCAGGCCGGCGGGCCGCTGACCGAGGAGCGGGACAACCTCGCGGCGGCCGTCGCCCACACCGCCGACCGCGACGGCGCACCGCACATCGGGCTGGCGCTGGCGCTGGCGCGGGTGCGCTTCCAGCAGGAGCAGCTGACGGCCGCCCGCGCGCTGCTGACGGAGGTGCTGGAGCGGGACAGCGGCTTCCGGCACGGCGGTGCGGCCCTGGCGCTCGCCGCACGCGCGGCCTGCCAGCAGGCGGACCCGGCGGCCGCACTGCGCTTTGCGGAGCAGGCGGTTTCCGTCGAGCGGCGGCGTGACAACCCCGCGGGGCTCGCCAACGCGCTGGACGCGCGGGCCGCCGCCAAGCTGGGCCTCGGCGAGTTCTCCGAGGCGGTCGCCGACTTCGCCGAGTGCCTGGCCGTCGTCGTCACGCTGGGCCGCCCCCGGGACGAGGCGTGGTGCCGGCATCACCTGGCCTGGGCGCTGCTGCACGTCGGCAAGGCGGCCGAGGGCGACGCGCTGATGGCTTCCTGCCTGCCCCTGCTGAGGGAGCAGCAGCCCTGGGGCCAGTCGACGGCCGCGCTGCACACCGCCGGTGCGATACGGCTCGCGCTGGGCGAACTCGAAGCGGCGGAGGAGCTGTTCGCCGAGGCGCTGCGCACGGTGCCCGGCGAGAGCTTCCACGCGCTGTATCCCCTCGAAGGACTCGCCATCGTGGCGGCCGAACGGGGCGACATGAAACGGTCGCTGCGGCTGTTCGCCGCCGGCGCGCAGGCGCGACGGCGGCTGGACACCGAGCCGGAAGCCGAGTGGCAGCGGCAGGTCGAGGCGGCGGCGGCCCGCGCGAAGGCGGCACTGCCCGCAGCGGCGCGGGACGGGGCGCTTGCCGGTGGACGCCTGCTGCGCTGGGAGCGGCTGCTCGCGTACGCGCTCCGGGCGGGCGACGCCGCCGTAGGTGTCGGTGACGCCGGCGCCGAGTCCCCGCTGACCGGTCGGGAGACGGCGGTGGCGGCACTGGTCGCAGAGGGGCTGACCAACCGCGAGATCGCCGCGCGCCTGGACCTGTCGGCGAGCACCGTCGCCACGCACCTCGACAACGTCCGCGACAAGCTGGGCATGCGGTCGCGGACGCAGATCGCGCTGTGGGTGGCCGGAAAGGAACGGTTCGGCGCCCCCGACGGCGCGCTGCGCCGGGACGAGGTTTCGTAACGCCGCGAACCCGCCGGTCATCTGATCGATCCGCTCGGTCACGACAGCGGCCAGGCTGAGCCGGAACAGGGCATTCCAAGGACTCGTAGGCGTGGATCCCGGTCCTTCCCCCCACGGAATGCCCTGCCTGGCGATCGAATCCGGCAAGGAGACGCGATGCGGCACGACCACGACGCGGACGGCGAACACACCAGCTCACGAAGGACGTTCATCAGAACGAGCTCGGTGGGAGTGACCGCCGCCGCCCTCGCGGCGACGGGAGCCGCGCCCGCAGCCCCCGCCCCAGCCTCCGCCCCCGCGGTGACCGCGGCACGTCGGGCGGGGCGCCCCCTGGCCGTCACGCCCGCCTGCGACGGTCATGAGACCCCGGCGGCGTCGGAGGGCCCACTCTTCAAACCGCAGTCCCCCGAGCGGGGAGACTTCATCACCCCGGCCATCCGCGGAGTGCGGCTCGACTTCACCGGCGTCGTCTACGACACCGCCTGCAAGCCCCTGCCGGGGACGCTCATCGAGTTCTGGCAGTGCGACCAGAACGGCGACTACGACACCGCCGGCTTCTCCCTGCGCGGCCACCAGTACACCAACAGCAGGGGCGGCTTCCGGCTCAGCACGATCATCCCCCGTGACTACTGGGGCCGTTGGGGCCAACGAGCGCCCCATATCCACACCCAGGTCCAGGCCCCCGGCGGACCGGTTCTGATCACACAGTTGTACTTCCCGGACGACACCCAGGCGTACGGCAGGGACTTCGCCGCGCTCAACGCCGCCGACGGGCTCATCAACCGGGCCTGCACGATCGCGCTCGCGGGCCCGCAGGACGGCGCTTACACCGGCGCCTTCGACTTCGTCATCAAGACCACGGTCCAGTAGCCGACCGCCGATCACCCAAGGATTTCCGTGATGCATACGAGCAAGTCATCCGGGCGCCCGCACGTCGGCCGGTCGCCCATTCTGGCGGCGCTGGCCGCCGGCGCCATCGCGACCGGCGGCCTGGTCGTCGCCGGCACGGGCTGGGCCGGTCCCGCCCCCAGCGGGCCGGACGCCTCCGCCGCAACGTCCCGCGTCGCCGGACAGTGGCAGCAGACGCCGGTGCCCGTGACGAAGGGCGATCTCACCGCCGTCGCCGCGCTCAGCGACAAACAGGCGTGGGCCGTCGGCTACCGGCTGAGCGCGACCCAGGTGGAGGCGCTGGCCCTGCGCTGGAACGGCACCTCCTGGGTCCAGGAGTCGACGCTGCCGAACGGCAGCTTCCCGCAGGCGCTCGCCGTCCGCTCGGCCAAGGACATCTGGGCGGTCGGCGCCAACACTGCGCACTGGGACGGCACTTCGTGGACCACGCGCAACCTCGACCGGGACCCGGCCGGCCGGGTAGTGCCCGACGCGGTGGCCACGACCTCCGACGGAAAGGCCTGGACGGCCGGCCGGGCAGTGCCGCAGTCCATCAAGAACGCGGTACCCGCCATCCAGTCGTGGGACGGCTCTGCCTGGCGCCGGCAGTCCCTGCCCGACGTCGGCAAGGGCGAACTCACCGGCCTCGCCGCCGTCGCGCCGGACGACATCTGGGCGGCGGGCACGGTCTACGGCACCGACACCACCGATCAGACCGCCCTGCTGCTGCACTGGGACGGCACGTCCTGGAAGCGCGTCGACGCTCCCGCGGGCAAGAGCGGTGAAGACCCCTTCGTCAGCGCCATCGCCGCACTGGGCGCCGACGACATCTGGGCCGTGGGCGGCGTGAACTCCAAGGGACCGGATCGCCCCTACGCGCTGCACTGGGACGGCAAGAAATGGGCCGCCGCCACCGCACCCGACATCGCCGACGGCCGGCTCCGGGCAGTCGGACGAGCCGGGGACGGCGCACTGTGGGCGGTCGGCGGCAAGGGCGCGGTCTCCGTGGCCCTGCGCTGGAACGGACAGCAGAGCCGCTGGGAACAGAGCGCCGACCCCGCTGTGGTGGTACGGGGATTCAGCGCGGTCCCGCAGAGCGCCGACCTGTGGACCGTGGGCATCGCCAAGCAGGGCGACCTGGTCCCCGCGGTGACCCGCTTCACGGGCTGACGTCGGCGACCGCGAGCGCCTGAAGCTTCTCCAGGCGCTCGCGGGACTCGTCGTCGAGGGGCACGTAACTGACCAGGCGGGGACCGGCCGCGGGCCCGAGCCAGAGGTTGTTGTGCTCGAGGTGCAGCAGGCCGACATGGGCGTTGCGGATGTACTTCGTCCTGCCGCCGTGGTCGATGACCTCATGGCGCGCCCACACATCCCGGAACTCCGGCGAGACCGACTCCAGCCGGCCGAGCAGCGACTTCCAGGCGGGCTCCGCGAGATGCTCGGCCATCGAGGCGCGGAACTTCGCGGCCATGGTCCGGCTGACGTCCCCCAGATCGGCTACCGCCGCCCGCCAGTCGTCATTCGTGAAGGCCAGGATCATGCAGTTGCGGTCCTCGGGCGGCAGGTCGTCCAGGTCGCAGAGCAGCCGCCCGTACGTGCGGTTGTAGGCGAGGATGTCGTACCGGCTGTTCTGGATGCATGCCGGGATCGGTTCGAGCTGCTCCAGCATCTGCCGCAGCGCCGGGGTCACGGTCGGGCAGGGCGTGCCGGGCGCCGGGTCGGCGGTTCCGGCCAGCGCGAAGAGATGGGTGCGCTCGCTCGAGTCGAGGAGCAGGGCGCGGGCGATGGCGTCGAGGACCTGCGGGGAGACCTGGATGTCCCTGGCCTGTTCCAGCCAGGTGTACCAGGTGACGCCGACGGCCGAGAGCTGGGCGACCTCCTCGCGGCGCAGACCGGGGGTGCGCCGACGGCGGCCGCGTGGGAAGCCGACCTGCTCGGGGGTGATGCGCTCGCGACGGCTGCGCAGAAAATCCGCGAGCTCATGCCTTCGTACGTCGGACTCCTGCACCATCGTCGTCATACTCCCAGGGTGCCGAACGCCCCACACCGTTGCCAGGTACTGCCTGTACCAGGATAAATAGACTCTGGTACCAGGCTGTGCGGCCGAGGATCGTCAAGGACGTGAGTAAGACCAGTGTCCTCTCCTCAGTCCCCGTCCGCGCCGCAGCCGACCAGAGCGGACCGGCCCTCGGCCCGCTCGGGCTGTTCACCGTGCTGCTCGGCGCGGCACTTCCGCTGATCGACTTCTTCATCGTGAATGTCGCCCTGCCGACCATCGACCACGACCTGGCGGCGGGCCCCGCACTCCTCGAGCTGGTCGTCGCCGGCTATGGCCTCTCCTACGCCGTGCTGCTCGTCCTCGGCGGACGGCTCGGGGACATGTACGGGCGCCGCCGGCTCTTCCTCATTGGCATGGCGGCCTTCGGGCTGACCTCCCTCGCCTGCGGACTCGCGCCGGACGCCTGGACGCTGGTCGCGGCGCGGGTGGCACAGGGCGCGGCGGCCGCGCTGATGCTGCCGCAGGTGCTGGCCACCATCCAGGCGGCAACGGCCGGACCGCGCAGGGCCAGGGCGATGGGCCTGTACGGAGCGACCGCCGGGCTCTCCATGGTCGCCGGGCAGATACTGGGCGGCGTGCTGGTCGCGGCGGACATCGCGGGCACCGGCTGGCGGGCGATCTTCCTGGTGAACGTGCCGGTGGCGCTGCTCGGCCTGGTGCTCGCGGCCCGCTCGGTCCCGCGGACGCGCGCGGAGCGCCCGGCCCCCGTCGATGTACCCGGCACCGTGCTGCTCGCCGTGGCCCTGCTGACGCTGCTGGCGCCACTGACGGAGGGACGGGCCGCGGGCTGGCCGCTGTGGACCTGGATCGCGCTGGCGGCCTTCCCCCTCGCGGCGGTCGCCTTCTACCGGGTCGAGCGGCGCGCGGACCGGCAGGGGCGCACACCTCTGGTGCCGCCGAGCCTGTTCGCGCTGGTCCCGCTGCGGCGCGGGCTCGCGCTGGTGCTGCCGTTCTCGATCGGCTTCGGCGGCTTCATGTTCGTGATCGCGGTGGCGCTGCAGCAGGGGCTCGGGATGGGGGCCGTGGCCTCCGGCATGGCCCTGGTGCCGATGGCGCTGGCGTTCTTCGGGGCGTCGCTGGCGGGCCCGCGGCTGGTCGTACGGTACGGGACCCGGATCGTGACGGCGGGCGGAGTGCTGCAGGGCCTGGGCATCGCGCTGCTGGCGCTGGCCGTGTGGCGAGGCTGGCCGGACCTGGGCTTCGTGGAACTGCTGCCGGGCGTCGCACTCGCCGGGTTCGGCCAGGGGCTCCAGCTGCCCGTCATCTTCCGCATCGTGCTCTCCGAAGTGCCCACGGAGCGGGCCGGCGTGGGCAGCGGGGTGATGGCGACGACGCAGCAGTCCGCACTCGCACTGGGCGTGGCCACACTGGGCTCGCTGTTCCTGGCGCTGGCAGCGGAGGCGGAGATGCGCCAGGCGCTGACCGTCACGCTGCTGGTGCAGCTGGCGATGATCGCGCTGACGGCACTGCTGAGCCTGCGCCTGCCGCGCACGGTGGACTGACACTGAACCGAACAGAACAGAACTGCACCCGGACACGGCCGTGGGCCCGGACCGCATCGCGGTCCGGGCCCACGGTCCTGATCAGGCCTGCTCCTCCTGCGGCGCATCCGGCGTGCTGCCGGCCTGGGCGCGCTCGCGCATCTTGCGCACCAGGTCCTGCTTCTGGTCGGCGGCCGCCTTGCGATCGGCGTTGCGCGCGGGACCGTTGCCCTGCTGGTCGGCTCGGGACAGCTTCTTTCGCTGTCCGCCCACGCCGAGGAGGTTGTTACGGCTCTTGGCCACGGGGTTCTCCCATCGTGGTGAGAAGTGACTCGGGAATCGTCAGACGGGGGCGGGAGTGGATCCGCCGCCCTCTCACTCGTAGATCTGGAAGAACGAAGACATGCAGGTGACGGTACCTCGCCGGGGGGCCTCGCGATACCAGTTTCCGGTCGAGGCCCGTGGGCTGACGACCGACGGATGGCGGACGTCGATGACGAATGACGGATGACGGATAGCGAATGACACATGACGGCTGACAGATATTGAAATCTGTCAGCCGTCATGCCATGGTTGATGTGCGTCACCTCCCGACCTCCCACAGGAGCCCCTCATGCCCTCCACCCCGCACCCCCTCCGCACCCTCGGATCCACCGGCCCCCAGGTCTCCCCGCTCGGTCTCGGCTGCATGGGCATGTCCGCGCTGTACGGCGAGGCCGACCGCGCCGAATCCATCGCCACCATCCACGCCGCTCTCGACGCGGGCATCACGCTTCTGGACACCGGCGACTTCTACGGCATGGGGCACAACGAGCTGCTGATCAACGAGGCGCTGCGCACCGCCCCCGCGGCCCTGCGCGAACAGGCGCTCACCAGCGTCAAGTTCGGCGCCCTGCGCGACCCGGACGGCCGCTGGACCGGTTATGACGGCCGACCCGCCGCGGTCAAGAACTTCGCCGCGTACTCCCTCCAGCGGCTCGGCACCGACCACATCGACATCTACCGCATTGCCCGTGTCGACCCCGACGTCCCGATCGAGGAGACGGTCGGCGCGATCGCCGAGCTGGTGGAGGCCGGCCATGTCCGCCACATCGGTCTCTCCGAGGCCGGTGCGGAGTCGATCCGCCGGGCCGCGGCCGTGGCCCCGATCGCGGATCTGCAGATCGAGTACTCCCTGATCTCACGCGGCATCGAGGAGCAGATCCTGCCGACCACGCGCGAGCTGGGCATCGGCATCACGGCGTACGGCGTGCTGTCCCGCGGCCTGATCAGCGGCCACTTCACCCGCGACCGCGAGTTCGCGCCCGATGACTTCCGTGGAATGAGCCCGCGCTTCCAGGGCGAGAACCTCCAGCACAATCTGGATCTGGTCGACCAGCTGCGCAAGATCTCCGAGCAGAAGGGCGTCAGCTTCGCGCAGACCGCGATCGCCTGGGTGCTCGCCCGCGGCGAGGACATCGTGCCGCTCGTCGGGGCCCGTCGCCGGGACCGGCTCACCGAGGCCCTGGGCGCGCTCGACGTCACCCTGGACGCCGACGACGTCGCCGCGATCGAGCGGGCCGTCCCGGTGGGCTCGGCCGTGGGCGACCGCTACCCGTCGGCGCAGATGGCCCACCTGGACAGCGAGCGCTGACGGACCGGTACCGTCTGGTTTCCGTCCAGCGAAAGGCAGCACAGACGCGATGACGCCCGAAGCACTGACCCCCGAGCGGATCCTCGAGGCGACCGAGGATGTTCTGCGCCGCTACGGCCCGGCGAAGGCCACGGTCGTGGACGTGGCCCGCGCGCTCGGCGTCAGCCATGGCAGCGTCTACCGCCACTTCCGTACGAAGGCGGCGCTGCGCGAGGCGGTGACCAGCCGCTGGCTGGAGCGGACCGTGGTGGAACTGGCGAAGATCACCAATGGCACGGAGCACCCGGCCCCGGTGAGGCTGCGCTTCTGGCTGACAACGCTGTTCGAGGCGAAGCGGCACAAGGCCGGTGACGATCCGGAGCTGTTCGCGACGTACAGCGTGCTGATCGGGGAGAACAGCGGCGTCGTGGAGGAGCACATCCGCGAGCTGGTGGAGCAGCTGCGGGAGATCATCGAAGAGGGCGTACGCGCCGAGCAGTTCGCCTTCACGGAACCGAGCGTGGCGGCGCAGGCGGTGTTCGACGCGACGGCCCGTTTCCATGATCCGGCGTATGCGCCGGAGTGGCAGAAGCCCACGATCGACGGCGAGTTCGCGGCGGTTGCCGATCTGGTGCTGCGCGGCCTGAGCGCCTGAAGCCAGGCGCCCAGGCCGGAGCGTTCAGCTCACGCGCTCGGGTCGACCGTCGCCTGGTGGGCCTCGGCGAGGTGTTCTTCGGCCTTGAGCCAGGGCAGGAACTGCGCCCCCTTGCGCCAGCCGCAGGTGTCGCAGGTCAGCGTCCGCTGCATGCCCGACTTCTGTACGTGCACGATGTGTTCGCGGCCGTGCTGATCCCATCTGCTGACCTTGCTGGTGGTCATGGACGGCATCATGTCCTCCTGGTGACGACTGCGCCCAGTGTGCAGCAGGGACAACATCAACAGGAGACTCTTGTCGCTCTGTTGCCCCATGCGTAGCCCAGCGGGCGCTCAACGGGCGCTCAGGCGCCACCTTCCAGGAGTTTAGGCGGCATGGAAAGGCCGGCCGGGCTGTGGCCCGGCCGGCCTTTAGTACGTCCCAGACGTCCGCAGACATCCACAGAAGTCCGCAGAAGTCCGAGGGCGTCAGCGGGCGTCAGCAGCCGAGCAGGTGGCTGCCGAGGTAGCCCTGGATCTGGTCCAGCGAGACGCGCTCCTGCTTCATGGTGTCCCGCTCGCGCACGGTCACGGCGTCGTCGTCGAGGGTGTCGAAGTCGACGGTGACGCAGAACGGCGTGCCGATCTCGTCCTGGCGGCGGTAGCGGCGGCCGATGGCGCCGGCGTCGTCGAACTCGATGTTCCAGTTCTTGCGCAGGTCGGCCGCCAGGCCCTTGGCCTTCGGCGAGAGCTGCGGGTTGCGGGACAGCGGCAGCACCGCGACCTTGACGGGCGCGAGGCGCGGGTCGAGACGCATCACGGTGCGCTTCTCCATGACGCCCTTGGCGTTGGGGGCCTCGTCCTCGTTGTACGCGTCGAGGAGGAAGGCGAGCATGGCGCGGCCGACACCGGCGGCGGGCTCGATGACGTACGGGGTCCAGCGCTCGCCGGCTTCCTGGTCGAAGTACGACAGGTCGTGGCCGGACGCCTTGGAGTGCGCGGAGAGGTCGAAGTCGGTGCGGTTGGCGACGCCCTCCATCTCGCCCCACTCGTTGCCGCCGAGCTGGTAGCGGTACTCGATGTCGGCGGTGCGCTTGGAGTAGTGGGAGAGCTTCTCGGCCGGGTGCTCGTACCAGCGCATGTTCTCCTCACGGAGACCGAGGTCGCGGTACCAGTTCCAGCGCTGCTCCATCCAGTATTCCTGCCACTGCTCGTCCTCGCCGGGCTTGACGAAGAACTCCATCTCCATCTGCTCGAACTCGCGGGTGCGGAAGATGAAGTTGCCGGGCGTGATCTCGTTCCGGAACGACTTGCCCATCTGGGCGATGCCGAACGGCGGCTTCTTGCGGGAAGTCTGCTGGACCTGGCCGAAGTTGGTGAAGATGCCCTGGGCGGTCTCGGGGCGCAGGTAGGCGATGGAGCCGGAGTCCTGGGTGGGGCCGAGGTGGGTGGCGAGCAGGCCGGAGAACTGCTTGGGCTCGGTGAAGGTGCCCTTGTTGCCGCAGTTGGGGCAGTTCAGGTCGGCGAGGCCGTGCTCGGGGGCCTTGCCGTGCTTCTCCTCGTACGCCTCTTCCAGGTGGTCGGCGCGGAAGCGCTTGTGGCAGGAGGTGCACTCGGTGAGCGGGTCGGTAAAGGTGGAGACGTGGCCCGACGCCTCCCAGACCTCACTGGCAAGGATCACCGACGAGTCGATCCCGACGACGTCCTCGCGCGAGGTGACCATGTAGCGCCACCATTGACGCTTGATGTTCTCCTTCAGCTCGACACCCAGCGGTCCGTAGTCCCAGGCGGCACGCTGACCGCCGTAGATCTCGCTGCACGGGTAGACGAAGCCACGGCGCTTGCTCAGGTTGACAATGGTGTCGATCTTGTCGGCGGCCACGGTGCTCTCTTCATTACGACGACGACGAACGGCGAATGCTTCAGGTTACCGGCGGCCGGACCCCCTGGATCAAATCGGTTCGGGGGCAGCGGGAGCTCGGCAGCTTTGTTGACAATCGTTTCCAGTTTTGTTGAAAATGACTGTCATGAACGTACGCCGCCTCATACCCACCACCGTCGCTGCCGGAGCCGTCGCCCTCGGCCTGATGGCCGTTTCCGCCTGCTCCAGCTCCAATGCCGCCGACGGCGGCAAGAACGGCGACAAGCTGAAGGTGGTGGCGTCGTTCTACCCCATGCAGTATCTCGCAGAGCAGATCGGCGGCGACCACGTCTCCGTCTCCACTCTCACCGAGCCGGGCGTCGAGCCGCACGATCTGGAGCTGGGGCCCCGCCAGACCGCCGAGCTGAACGAAGCCGGCTACATCCTCTACCTCAAGGGCATCCAGCCCGCCGTCGACAAGGCCATCGCCCAGTCCGAGGCGAAGAACAAGGTCGACGCCGCCACCCTCACCAAGCTCGAGCACCACGGCACCGAGGGCGGCCACAGCCACGAGGGCGAAGAGACCGGCCACGAAGAGACCGGCCACGAGGAGTCCGGCCACGACGAGCACGCCCACGAGGGCGAGGGCGAGGCCGGCGCCGACCCGCACATCTGGCTCGACCCGGTGAAGTACGCCGAGGTCGCCAAGGGCGTGGGAGCCTCCCTGGAGAAGGCCGACCCGGACCACGCCGCGGACTACAAGAAGAACACCGAGTCGCTGGTCGGCAAGCTGAACGGGCTGAACACCGCGTTCCAGCAGGGCCTGAAGAACACCACGACCAAGACCTTCATCACCACCCACTCCGCCTTCGGCTACCTCGCCGAACGGTACGGCCTGGACCAGGAGGGCATCGCGGGCCTCGACCCCGAGTCCGAGCCGAGCCCGGCCCGTATCAGGGAACTGCAGGACGTCGCCAAGAAGGACAAGGTCACCACAGTCTTCTTCGAGACGCTCGCCAGCGACAAGACCGCCAAGACCCTCGCCAAGGACGCCGGACTGAAGACGGACGTCCTCGATCCGCTCGAGGGGATCACGGACAAGTCCAAGGGCCGCGACTACGTCGAGGTGATGCAGTCCAACCTCGACGCGCTGCAGAAGGCTCTCGGCGCGAAGTGATATCTGCATCGGAGGCATCCGTGAGCGAGCCCGTCATATCCATCCGCGGGGCTCAGGCCACGCTCGGCTCGCGGCCCGTGCTGCGCGGCATCGACCTCACCGTCCAGCGCGGTGAGGTCGTCGCGCTGCTCGGGGCCAATGGCTCGGGCAAGTCCACCGCCGTGCGCTCCCTTATCGGCCAAGTGCCGCTCACCGGCGGCGAGATCGCCCTGTTCGGCACCCAGCTGCGGCGCTTTCGCGCATGGTCGCGCGTCGGTTACGTACCGCAGCGCACCACCGCGTCGAGCGGTGTGCCCGCGACGGTGCGTGAGGTCGTCTCCTCGGGGCGTCTGTCGCGTACGAGGCTGGGCCGGCTGTCGAAGGCCGACCGGGCGGCCGTGCAGCGCGCCATAGAGCTCGTCGGGCTCGCCGACCGAGCCAAGGACTCGGTGGACGCCCTTTCCGGCGGCCAGCACCAGCGAGTGCTGATCGCGCGTGCGCTGGCCTCCGACCCGGAACTGCTGATCATGGACGAGCCGATGGCGGGCGTGGACCTGGTCAGCCAGGAGATCCTGGCCGGCACGCTGCGCGAGCAGGTCGCCGCCGGGACGACCGTGCTGCTGGTGCTGCACGAGCTGGGCGCGCTCGAGCCCTTGATCGACCGCGCGGTGGTGCTGCGCGACGGCTGTGTGGTCCATGACGGGCCGCCGCCGGAGGCTGTGGGCCAGCACGCGCTGCCCGGCCACGACCACGTACATCCGCATGCGGCCGACGAGCCGCTCCGCACGGGACTGCTGACCTGATCATGGAAATCCTCGAGACGGCCTTTATGCAGCGGGCGCTCATCGCGGCCGTGCTGGTCGGCGTCACCGCGCCGGCCGTAGGCATCTATCTGGTGCAGCGCCGGCAGGCGCTGATGGGCGACGGCATCGGCCATGTCGCGATGACCGGCGTCGGTCTCGGCTTTCTGCTGTCGACCAACCCGGTGTGGATGGCGACGATAGTCTCGGTCGTCGGCGCGATCACGATGGAGCTGATCCGGGCGTACGGACGCACCCGCGGCGACATCGCGCTGGCGATGCTCTTCTACGGCGGCATGGCGGGCGGTGTCCTGCTGATCAACATCTCGGACGCCGGGTCCACCGCGAATCTGAGCTCGTACCTGTTCGGCTCGCTGTCCACGGTCTCCGACGAGGACCTCACCGCGATCGCGCTGCTCGCCGCCTTTGTGGTGCTGGTCTCGCTGGGCCTGCGCAGGCAGCTGTTCGCGGTCAGCCAGGACGAGGAGTTCGCGCGGGTGACCGGTCTGCCGGTGCGTGCGCTGAACCTGCTGATCGCCGTGACCGCGGCGGTCACGGTCAGTGTGGCGATGCGGGTGGTCGGGCTGCTGCTGGTCAGCGCGCTGATGGTGGTACCGGTGGCCGCGGCCCAGCAGATTTCGCGCTCGTTCAGAGCGACGTTCACGGTGGCGGTGGGTATCGGCATCGCCGTGACGCTGGCCGGAACCGCCACCTCGTACTACCAGGACGTACCGCCCGGCGCGACGATCGTCCTGCTGGCCATAGCGATCTTCGTGACGCTGACCGCGCTGGCGACGCCCCTGGCGAGGCGGCGTGCGCGAGCTTTGGAGGCGAGCGAGGCCGAGTGCACCATGGAGGGGCCGGGCGCACGACGGCCGAGTGACGACGTCAAGGTCTGACCCCGGGCCTGGCAGAATGGCCCGACACGTGTGCGGGCAAAGCGAGGAGGCACCTGTGACGACGGCGCCAATCGGCGGAAACACCGCCCCAGTGCGAGGCCGGTCGACCCGGCAGCGTGCCGCGGTGGCTGCGGCGCTCGACGAGGTGGATGAGTTCCGCAGTGCGCAGGATCTGCACGACATGCTCAAGCATCGCGGCGACTCGGTGGGTCTGACCACGGTCTACCGCACGTTGCAGTCGCTCGCGGACGCGGGCGAGGTGGATGTGCTGCGCACGTCCGACGGCGAGTCCGTCTACCGGCGCTGCTCGACGGACGACCATCACCACCATCTGGTGTGCCGGGTGTGCGGCAAGGCGGTCGAGGTCGAGGGGCCGGCGGTGGAGCAGTGGGCGGAGACGATCGCGGCGCAGCACGGTTATGTGAATGTGGCGCACACGGTCGAGATCTTCGGCACGTGCGCGGAGTGCGCGGCGGCGGCCGCCAAGTAACCGGGGCTCCGCCCCGGACCTGCCCCCTGCAGGCGTGGGGGAACCCCCGGTCCTCAGTCTCCCCCAGACTTCGTCCGGGGGCACCCCCAACGGGCTTGAAAATCAGGCCCGTCCGCCGATTGAGGACAGAACCCGGTCCGGCCCATGACGGGTGCGCGACGCGAAGCTGCCGCTCAGCGGGTCTGGGGGCGTCAACCCCCCAGACGTCCCGTCAGGGTTTCGGGAAGGGGCGGGGTGGGGGAAACTCACCCCCCGCTCACGCAGACGTGCCCTCGGGCCGCCCCCGCATCGCTTCCAGCTCCTCGTTCGGGATCGCCCCGCCGAACCGCCGGTCCCGCTGCGCGTACTCCAGGCACGCCCGCCACAAGTCCCGCCGGTCGAAATCCGGCCACAGCACGTCCTGGAAGACCATCTCGGCGTAACTGCTCTGCCAGATCAGGTAGTTGGAGGTGCGCTGCTCGCCGCTCGGGCGCAGGAACAGGTCGACGTCCGGCATGTCCGGGTAGTACAGGTACTTCTGGATCGTCTTCTCGGAGACCTTCGACGGGTCGAGCTTGCCGGCCTTCACGTCCGCCGCTATGGCTGCCGCGGCGTCGGCGATCTCGGCGCGGCCACCGTAGTTGACGCAGAAGTACAGCGTCATCGCGTCGTTGTTCTTGGTCTGCTCCTGCGCGACCTGGAGCTCCTGGACGACGGACTTCCACATCTTCGGCATCCGGCCCACCCAGCGGATACGGATACCGAGCTCGTCCATCTCGTCACGGCGGCGGCGGATGACGTCGCGGTTGAAGTTCATCAGGAAGCGCACCTCGTCGGGCGAGCGCTTCCAGTTCTCGGTGGAGAAGGCGTACAGGGAGAGGTTCTTGACGCCCATCTCGATGCAGCCCTTGAGGACGTCGAGGACGACGCCCTCGCCGACCTTGTGGCCCTCGGTGCGCGGCAGCCCGCGCTCCTTGGCCCAGCGGCCGTTGCCGTCCATGACGCACGCCACATGGTTCGGCACCAGCTCGCCGGGGATCTTCGGCGGGCGCGCGCCGGAGGGGTGCGGCTCGGGGACCTTGTACTCGCGGCGGGACCGGCCCAGGATTCCGCGTCGTGCCATGCGGTTCACATCTCCTATTTCTCTACTTCTCGACGTACCTCAGCGAGCGCAGGCCGCGCTCCAAGTGCCAGTGCAGATAGGCGGACACGAGCCCGCTGCCCTCCCTGACGTGGCGCGCCTCGCACGCGTCCGCCGTGGGCCAGTCGCCGGTCAGCAGCGCGCTGAGCAGACCGATGGCCTCCGCAGAGGGTACGACGCTGCCGGGCACCCGGCAGTCGCCGCATATGACGCCGCCGGCGGCGACGGAGAAGAAACGGTTGGGCCCGTGCATGCCGCATTTCGCGCAGTCGTCGAAGCTGGGCGCGTAGCCGTTGACGGCGAGGGAGCGCAGCAGGAACGCGTCGAGGATGAGATGTGGCGCGTGCTCGCCGCGGGCGAGGGTGCGCAGGGCGCCGACGAGGAGGAGGTACTGCTGGACGGCGGGCTCGCCCTCGTGGTCGGTGAACCGCTCGGCGGTCTCCAGCATGGCGGTGCCGGCGGTGTAGCGGGCGTAGTCGGTGACGATGCCGCCACCGTACGGAGCGATGGTCTCGCTCTGGGTGCACAGGGGGAGCCCGCGGCCGACGAGTTCGCTGCCGCGGGCGAAGAACTGCACGTCGACATGGGAGAAGGGCTCGAGCCGCGCCCCGAACTTGGACTTGGTCCGCCGCACGCCACGGGCGACCGCGCGGACACGCCCGTGCCCGCGCGTGAGCAGCGTGATGATGCGGTCGGCCTCACCCAGCTTCTGGGTGCGCAGGACCACGCCGTCGTCACGAAAAAGACTCATCGCACGCCCCCACGGGTGTGGGGCCGGGGGGCCGGGGGTTGCCCCCCGGGCGAGCACAGCATGATGCGGTCGGCCTCACCCAGCTTCTGGGTGCGCAGGACGACGCCGTCATCACGGAACAGGCTCATGCGGCCATTGTCCCGTACGGACAGCTGTCGGTTGACCGGGACCGGTCAGCAGTCAGTCGCTCACCCTCTCCTCCAGGCGGACCGTCACGCTGTCCCCCGCCTCCTTGCCGATCGCCTTGCGTACGTCGGCCTTCACGGGCAGCTTGTGCGTGCCGTCCCCCAGGGCCATGAACGAGCTCTGGAACGGATGCCCGTCGATCGTCCCCCGGACCTTGACCAGACCCCGAGTGCCGAAGTACTCGACCGACTCGGGCCACATGACATAGGTCCAGCCGCCCTTCGCAGGGCTCTTCTGCAGCGTTGCGCTGAATTGTTTGTCCATTCAGGTAGGACGGCGAGGGGCGGGCAAACTCATCGCTCCCCTCCGGGTTTCGCGATGGACCATTCCATACGAGAATTGGACAAACACCCCTGACAAGCAGGCCACGCCACCATCGCAACGATCGGGGCCAGCGTGTCGTCCACCGATACCAGGTTGAGTACGCACCCCTTCGGCACTACGAGCGCCGAAGGCACGGCGGAGCGTGACAACGCGCTGACTGATGCCGTCCTCAAAGCCGTCGAGGCGACCGGGGCCCATGCGGCGAGTGTGTTCCTCATCTCGCGCAACCGTCACACGCTGGTACTGGCCGCAGCGGCTGGAATGCCGCCTTCCCTGCTCGGCGGCTGGCGGCGGATTCCTGTGAGCAGTCCCATCCCAGTCGCGGAGGCGTTCCGCTCCAGGCGGACGGTCCATCTGGTCGACGCCGAAGAGACCATGCGGCGATTTCCCCAGCTCGCAGTGGCATTGCCCTACCCTTTCGGCTCCGCCTCCGTACCGGTCACGGCGGGGCAGGAGACCTTCGGGTCCATGGCCGTGGTGTGGGCCTCCAAGTCCGGAGGGCAAGGGCTGTCCAAGGCGCAGCGACGGCATTTGCGCACCGCGGCCGGCCGCCTCGGCGCATCGCTCGCCGAGCTGAGCGCGCGCGGCGCCGACGTCGAGTGCGACATGGAGACCGTTCCGGTGGAGGTCCCGGTACCTTCCGCCTCGGCGGTGCGGGTAGGCCTGTTCGACTGGAACCTCGCCACCGGAGCCCTTGAAGCGGATGCCACGTTGTGTTCGATCTTCGGCCTCGCCCCGGACGAGTACGACGGACAAGCGGCCACGCTGGCGGCCAAGGTGCACCCCGCGGACCGTCCCGGATTCCAGGCTGCCGCCCGTACTGGAGTCGAGGAGGGCCGCATCCTCGCCCAATGCATGCGCGTGCCGGAGAAGGGCGGAGGTCACCGCACCGTCGAGCTGTGGGGCCGGGTACCCGAGGCCGCCGCCGACGGGGAGGCGCGGCCCCACCTGGTGGGCGGAGTCCTGGACCTCGGGTCCGGTATGGCCGCCGTCACGGCGATCGAACGGCTCACGGAGGGCTTCTTCTCGCTCGACCGAGAGGGGTGTGTGACCTACGCCAACCACAGCCTGGTGCGGCTGATGCGCGTACGCCGGGAGGATCTGGTGGGCCGACGCCTCTGGGACGTCCTGCCGTGGCTGGCCCATCCCGCCTACGAAGACCATTTCCGGGCCGCCAGGGTCTCCCAGCAGCCCGTCTCCTTCCTGGCCCAATCCCCCGACCAGTGGCTCGTGTTCTCCCTCCGCCCGGATGCGCAGGGCATGACCGGCTGGGCAGCGCCGACCGGCCAACCGGTCCCGGCCGGGACCGAGCCCGGATCACCGCCCGCGGAGGCAGGAGGGGCCGCCGCGTCCTCGCTTCCCGCACCGACGCGCCTGGGCGCCATCTATCGCGTCCTTCAGATGAGCAGCGCCCTGACCGAGGCGGTCACCGCGCGCGAAGTGGGCGATGTCGTCGCCGATCAGCTCCTGCCCGCCGTCGGCGGTCACCGACTGGCGATATACGTGGTGCAAGAGCGGCACATGCGTCTGATGTCGCAGCGTGGCTACCGCGAGAGCTTCCTGGAGCGGTTCGAGGGCAGGCCGCTGCATCAAGGGGGGCCCGTGACCGGGTCGCTGACCTCCGGGGTCCCGCTGTTCATCGAATCGAGGGAAGAGTTCCGGGGGGCCTATCCCGAGCTCCACGCCGAGTCCAGCTCCTTTGCGTTCCTGCCCCTGATCGCCTCCAGCCGCCCAGTGGGTGCCTGCGTCCTGGGCTTCGACGAGGTCCACCGGTTCTCCAACGACGAACGGAGCCTCCTCACCGCGCTGAGCGGTCTGATCGCCCAAGCACTGGAACGTGCCAGGCTCTACGACGCCGAATTCACCCTCGCCCGGGGCCTGCAGAACGCGCTGCTTCCGCATCTGCTGCCCACAATGCCGGGCGTCCGCGTCGCCGGCCGGTACCTGCCCGGTACCCGCGGGATGGACATCGGCGGCGACTGGTACGACGCGATCCTCACCGACCGCGGCGTCGTGCTGGTCATCGGAGACGTCGAGGGCCACAATGTCGCCGCCGCAGCCACCATGGGCCAGGTGCGCAGCGCGGTACGGGCCTTCGCCTCCGCGGGCCACCGTCCGAGCGATGTGATCGCCAGTACCAACCGGCTGCTCCTCGACCTCGCCCCCGGGCTCCTCGCCAGCTGCTGCTACGTCCTCATCGAACCGGGTCGGGGAGTCGCGCACGTGGTCCGCGCGGGCCACTGCCCGCCCCTGCTGCGCCGGCCCGACGGGCACACCGAGATCCTGGATCTGCCGGGCGGCCCGCTACTCGGAGTGGAGCGCATCGTCGACTACCCGGAATCGGAGCTGAATCTCCTGCCCGGCTCGGTACTGGCCCTCTACACGGACGGACTGATCGAGACACGCGGGTCCGACATCGGTCTGGGCATGGACCGGCTGCGGACCTCGCTGGCCCATGCTCGTGTGGGGTCCCTGGAAGAACTGGCCGACGCACTCCTGCGGGACGCCCTCCAGTCCCCGAACCGAGTGGACGACATCGCGCTGCTACTCACCAGATACGCCCATGCCTCGCCGCCTACGCCCGCCACCGGCGGGTGAGCAGAAGCGGGCGCCGGGTGAGCAGAAGCGGGCGCCGGACGGCCGGTGTCAGGTCACCTCGCCCCGGCTGCGGGCGTTCACATACGCCGTCGTCGCGCTGATCCGCTCCGCCGCGGTCGCGGGCCGCACCGCCTCCGGCTCGCACTCCCACTCCCGGCCCCCGCCGATCGGTCTCAACAGCAGCCGCGCGCCCGCCTCCCCCATGAGCCGGCCCACCTGGCCGGTGCGGATGTCGACGACGTAGGACCCGACGGGCGGCGTCAACGTGCCACTCCTCCTTCTTCCTTCGGCAGTACTGCCGTGAGCATGCGGACGATGTCGACGGTGCAGCGCCCCAATTCGACCAGGGGACAAGGCACGTCGCGTGCGTACGAAGCGGGCTCCAGGCGCAGCGACGGCAGGGTAATGCCGGACCGCTCCAGGGCCGTACGCAATTTGTTCACAGCTTCCTCCGCCTCTTCGATGCATTCCATCGAGTGCCGCGGGTTTTCCTTGCGCGCCATGACTTCCCTTCCCCATCCGATTTCACGTTTCGCATTACAACGGTGACGGCCCGCAGCTACTCTCGACAGGGGTATGCGCACTACAACTGGGCAGCTGCACAAGGGGTTTGATCCATGGCCAACGGTTCACGGCAGGCGGCTTGGGAGTTCTTCGGGACCGAGTTGAAGCGACTCCGGGAGGAGGCGGGATTCACTCAGGCAGCGCTGGGCGCGCGGGTTTTCGTGTCAGGCGGATACATCGGCCAATTCGAACAGGCCATTCGGAAGCCGCAATTGGATGTGGCACAGCGGATCGATGAGACGCTGCAAACCGGAGGCTTTTTCGAGCGGATGTGCCGGAAGCTGATCAACAGTTCGCGGTACGCGGACTACTTCGCGGCCGCGGCTGAGCTTGAGGCGCTCGCGACCAACATCTGCGAGTTCGCGCCGACACTGGCGCCAGGGCTGCTGCAGACGGCTGCGTACGCCCGGGCGATCACGGTCGCGGAGAATCCGTTCGCAGCAGACGAGTACATCGAGGAGACCGTTCGAGCGCGCATGGACCGAGCGCACATCCTCAAGGACGCTACACGGCCCGTCCATTGGGCGATCCTGCATGAATCCGTGCTCCGCATCCCAGTAGGCGGCCCGGCAGCCATGGCCGGGCAGCTGGAGCACATCGCGGCCCTCGCCCGCGAGCGGACGATCCTGGTGCAGGTGCTTCCGTACGCGGCGGGGGCGTACCCGCTCATGGGCAAGATGCTGACGCTCATGGAGTTCGAGGACGCCCCGCCAACCGCCTATACAGAGGGGGTGTTTTCGGGGAATCTGCTGGACAATCCGGCTGTGGTGAAGCGCGTACAAGCGACCTACGATCTGCTCAGGGCCGCCGCGTTGTCGCCGGAGGCGTCCCTCTCCCTGGTCGAGTCGGCGGCGGAGGACTACAGACGATGCGCGAGTACGACCTGAGCACCGCCCGGTGGCGTAAGAGCACCTACAGCGACGGGAGCGGCGGCAGCTGCGTCGAGGTGGCGTACGACTTCCCCGGCGCCGCCTGGCGCAAGAGCACGCACAGCGACGGCCACGGCGGCGACTGCGTCGAAGTCCTCGACAACGTCCCCGGCGTCGTCCCCGTCCGCGACAGCAAGAACCCCGACGGTCCCGCCCTCGTCATCGGAGCCGCCAGTTGGACCGCTTTCGTCGAGGGTGTCCGCCGCTAGAGCGCTCCATCTCCGTGTCCTTGTTGATGGCGCGGGCCAGGATCACCCCGATGAGGATCAGCCCGACGCCGAACCAGGACGCCGCGGCGTCGAAGATCAGGGAGACGACGCCCACCGGGATGATCAGGCCCGCCAGCGGGATCAGGAAGTTGCGCACCGGCGGCGGGGGCTCACCGGTGCGGTTCCGGCTGCGGACGACCTGTGGGTACCACTCGGTGAAGCTCAGCGCGGTGACGATCGCCGCGATCTGGATGATCCACGCGGTCCAGAGGTTGTTCGGGTTGTGCAGGACAAGGTCGCCGAAGCCGCCCGCGATGGCCGCCACGAGGAACGCCGCGCCCCAGACGCCGGTGATCACTTGGTTGGCGTGGAGGAACTCGGGCGACTTCCAGTACTCCGGGCCGACGCGTTCCCGTCCGTACTGCACCGTGAAGGGCACCCGTACGGCCATCGAGCCGAAGGCGATGACCACCAGCGCAAGGTTGGAGATCTCGCCCGCGTACGTCTCCAGCCATCTTTGGGTGCCTGGCGACGAGGTTGCTCCGATTCCGGCGAGCGCGGCGAAGAAGAGGACGTCCAGCACTTCCAGGATCTTGAGCGAGGTGCCGCGGTAGAGCATCCGCGCCGTGACCAAGAGCGCCACCGACATGGCGAGGGCGAGGCCCACCGCCACTCCGAAGCGGCCCGGGCCGACGACGACCGAGAAGATGATCCACGGGGACATCCCGACGATCGGGCTCTCGAGCGCGGCGGCAAGGCGGCCACCGGGTGCCGTGTTTTCGACAGCGTTCATCGCGGGGGCCCCTTCGCCCGGGCAGATCCTCCTGGTTCCCAGCTTCCCGCGTGTTGCCCGGCGGCGCGATAGGAGGCCGGGGGCGGGGCCCCGCGGGCTGCCCGAGGGCTGGAGGTTAGGGTGTCCTTACCCCGCCCCTCCCGGGTGCGGGTCATAGATCAGGCTTATGGGTTCATAGGTACAGGGTGGGTACCGCGGTGGGAGCGCCGTTGCCAGGGTGGCGTACGAGAGTCGGCTCCCTCCGCACGCGCCAGGCCGTCTCACTCGCCGGGTCACGCCCGTGGACCTCGTTCGAAGGGAACCATTCATGCCCCGCCCTCTGCGGATCGCGATCGTCGGTGCCGGCCCCGCCGGAATCTACGCCGCCGACGCACTGCTGAAGTCCGAGGCCGCCGTCGAGCCCGGCGTCTCCATCGACCTCTTCGAGCGGATGCCCGCGCCGTTCGGGCTGATCCGGTACGGCGTCGCGCCCGACCACCCGCGGATCAAGGGCATCATCACCGCCCTCCACCAAGTGCTCGACAAACCGCAGATACGCCTCTTCGGAAATGTCGACTACCCGAGCGACATCGGCCTGGACGATCTGCGTGAGTTCTACGACGCGGTGATCTTCTCCACAGGCGCGGACGCGGACCGGGCGCTCGACATCCCCGGCATCGAGCTGGCCGGCTCGTACGGCGCCGCGGACTTCGTGTCCTGGTACGACGGCCACCCGGATGTGCCGCGCACCTGGCCGCTGGAGGCCGAGAAGGTGGCAGTGCTCGGCGTCGGCAACGTCGCCCTGGACGTGGCCCGCATCCTGGCGAAGACCGCGGACGAGCTGCTGCCGACCGAGATCCCTCCGAATGTGTACGACGGCCTGGCCGCCAACAAGGCCCTCGAGGTGCATGTCTTCGGGCGGCGCGGCCCCGCGCAGGCCAAGTTCAGCCCGATGGAACTGCGGGAGCTCGACCACTCCCCGAACATCGAGGTGATCGTCGATCCCGAGGACATCGACTACGACGACGGCAGCATCGCCACGCGCCGGGCCAACAAGCAGGCGGACATGGTCGCGAAGACGCTGGAGAACTGGGCGATCCGGGATGCCGGCGGCCGGCCACACAAGCTGTTCCTGCACTTCTTCGAGTCGCCGACCGAGGTCGTCGGCGAGGACGGCCGCGTGGTGGGGCTGCGTACGGAGCGGACGCGGCTGGACGGCTCGGGCAATGTCACGGGCACGGGCGAGTTCCGTACGTGGGACGTGCAGTCCGTCTACCGTGCGGTCGGCTATCTCTCCGACGAACTGCCCAAGCTGCCCTTCGACTTCCTCACCGGTACGGTCCCGCACGAGGGCGGGCGGGTCGTGGAGGCCGGCGAGCACCTGCAGTCGACGTACGTCACGGGCTGGATCAAGCGCGGCCCGGTCGGCCTGATCGGCCACACCAAGGGCGACGCGAACGAGACGGTCGCCAACCTGCTGGACGACCACGGCAATGGCCGCCTGCACGCGCCTGCCGCGCCCGGCGAGGAGGCCGTCGTCAACTTCCTTGAGGCCAAGGGCGTTTCCTACACCACGTGGGAGGGGTGGCACCGGCTGGACGCGGCGGAGCGGGAGCTGGGTGCGGCGGAGGGGCGTGAGCGGGTGAAGATCGTCGAGCGCGAGGCGATGCTGCGGGCGAGCGGCGCCTGACCCGGCGGGGCGGTGCCTGGGGCTCGCCCCCCGGACCCCCACGCCTCGTATGCCGGCGGGGCTGAGCATTCGGCCCTGACCGGGGCTCCGCCCCGCGCCTCAAACGCCCCCAGACTTCGTCCGGGGGACCCCCACGAGGCTTGATTCGGGGCTCCGCCCCGGACCCCGCTCCTCAATCGCCGGAGAGGCTGGATTTGCCCGGGCGGGCTTCAAGTTTCGGCCGGACGGGCGGAAATTCAAGCCCGTTGGGGGTCCCCCCGGACGAAGTCTGGGGGAGATTGAGGACAACGCCCGAAGGGCGTACCGGGGTCTGGGGGCTTGCCCCCAGTTCGGGAAGTGGGGGTCCCCCCACGCCCGCCAGGGCGTAGGGGGGAGGGCAGGGGAATAGGCCCCCCTCAGGCGGCTACGCGTCGCGCGGGACCACCAGCCCCGACTCGTACGCCACAATCACCAGCTGCGCCCGGTCCCGCGCCCCCAACTTCCCCATGATCCGGCTGACATGCGTCTTCGCCGTGAGCGGGCTCAGGCCGAGCCTCTCGGCGATCTCGGTGTTGTTCAGGCCCCGGGCCACCAGCGCGAGCACCTGGCGTTCGCGGTCCGAGAGGCCGTCCGGGCCGCCGGTGGCGGGGGGGTCGTCCGGGATGCGCAGGACGCGGGCGATCAGGCGGGACGTCGGGCCGGGCGAGAGTAGGGCCTCCCCCGCCGCGACCGTCCTGATCGCGGCCAGCAGGTCGGCCGGTTTGGTGTCCTTCACCAGGAAGCCGGACGCGCCGGCGCGCAGCGCTTCGAGGATGTGCTCGTCGGTGTCGTACGTGGTGAGGACCAGGACCTTGACCCCGGCGAGGTCGTCGTCGGCGGCGATCAGGCGGGTCGCCTCG
This sequence comes from Streptomyces sp. NPDC019443, assembly GCF_044389785.1. NCBI lineage: Bacteria > Bacillati > Actinomycetota > Actinomycetes > Kitasatosporales > Streptomycetaceae > Streptomyces > Streptomyces sp. NPDC019443. The sequence goes on along the minus strand of NZ_JBIRYJ010000006.1, from coordinate 268,444 downwards.
ATGCCGTCGAGTTCGGGCATGCGGATGTCCATGACGACGAGGTCCGCGCGTTCGCTGCGGGCCAGTTCGACGGCTTCCGCGCCGGTGCCCGCCTGGCCGACGACCTCCATGTCGCGGGCGGACTCGACGAGCATCGCGAACGCGGCGCGCACGAGTGTCTGGTCGTCGGCGAGCAGTACGCGGATCACGCTCATGCGAGGGCCTCCGATTGCTGGAGCGGCAGGGCCGCGGCGACCTCGAACCCGCCGCCGTCGCGCGGGCCGGCCACCAGTGTCCCTCCGACGCTACGGGCACGCTCGCGCATCCCGACGATGCCGTAGCCGGAGCCTTCGGTGGCGCCCGGGGCGGTGCCGTCGTCGGTGATGGTGACGCGCAGGTGGCCGTCTGCCGCCTCGACCGCGACGCGTATGCGGACGCCGGGGCCGCCGTGGCGTACGGCATTGGTCAGCGACTCCTGCACGATGCGGTAGGCGGCGGCCTCGACGGCGGGCGGGATGTGCGCCTCCTCGGTGCGCACGTCGAGATCGGCCTGTGCGGCGCGTACGAGACCGGGCAGCGCGGTCAGATCCGGCAGCGGTCCGGCGGCGTCCGGGCCGTCCGCCCGAAGGACCTCCAGGGTGGTGCGCAGCTCGCCGCGGGCGGTGCGGCAGGTGTCGGTGATGTCGTCGAGCGCCTTGGCGACGGCGGCATGGTCGAGCCGGTCGGGGTCGACGGTCAGGATGTGGGAGGCGACGGAGGTCTGCACGCCGATGAGGGTGATGGAGTGGGCGAGGAGGTCGTGCAGGTCGCGTGCGATACGCAGGCGCTCCTCGGCGACGCGGCGGGCGGCCTCTTCCTCGCGGGTGCGTTCGGCCCGCTCGGCGCGGCCGACGACGGAGGCGATGTAGCGGCGGTAGGTGCGTACGTCCACGCCGAGGACGAGCACGGCGAGGATCCAGCCGGAGGTGAGCAGCGTCACCTCCCCCTGGTGGGCGTCGATCCGGAACATCACGGTCACGGCCGTGCCGATGACGGCGGTGCCTATGAGGAAGGTGTGCAGGGGCCGGGCGACGGCGGCGACCGTGTAGAGGGCGAGAAGGGAGCCGGGGACGGGCGCGAGGTGGGTGTTGTCGGCGGCGTGGTACGGGACGATGCAGACGAGGACGGCGAGCAGGACGACCATGGGTCTGCTGCGCCGCCAGGCGAGGGCGACGACGCTGCCGGCCAGGAGTACCCACCCGAGCGCGTCTGGCCGGCGGCCTTCGTGGACGACTGTGAGCGCGAGCACGACGGCGAGGACACCGATGGCGGCGGCGAGGACGGCGTCATTGCGTGCGCGGTGAGGCGATGTGAGGGGATCGCGGCTGACGGCGGTGAGGACGCGCTCCCCGAGCCTTGGCCGCGGGACGGCTGTCTGTGGCTGCTGCACGGGTCCATCCTCCGGTAGATGTCCTGGGGGCTCCGCCCCAGACCCCGTACGCCCTTCTGGGGCCCTACGGCCTCCGCGGCGGTCGGCCCGCCGTCGCGGTGGTGGATGCGGCCGCCATCACGGCCTCTCTCCGGCAGGGGCGTCGGGGTCGTGTCCAGACTCCCGTGGGGGAGGGGCGGATTCCTCGCGCGCAGGGCCTAGTTGAGCGCTACTGCAGAGGGTGACACGGGGTGGTCTCTACTCCCCCGGGAGTAGAAACCCGACCGCCGGAGGGCCTCCGCTAGAACGGCGTACGCGCCGCCGCCAGCAGCCGCGCCGTATCGTCCGCGCACAGCCGCAGCGCCGCACCCACCGTCGTCAGCACGTCCCGCTCCGCCGGGCTGTACGGCCCGTCCGCGAGGGCGATCCGCGCCCCCTGCAGCAGGATCGACTCGCGGCCCGCGGGGGCCAGATGCGGCGCGAGCGGTTCCAGAGCCTCGTGGAGCTCGATGGCGAGCGCGGCACCATAGGGCCCGGTGTCGGTGACGAAGCGGCCGGTGTCCGCGGCGAGCGCCTCGATCAGGCCCATGAGCTGGTCCTCCGTGCAGTCGTCGAGGCCGGCCGCGCGGACGGTGGCGACGGCGGTCTCGCGGACCGAGCGGGAGGAGGTGCCGCCGGAGGCGAGGACGGCGAGGGCGACCGTGTGGACGGCGTCACGGAGCATCGCGGAGAAGCGGGCGGTGGTGGGGTGGTCGAGGCTGTCCATGCCGAAGTGGCTGTGGCAGGCGGCGCATTCGACGATCGGGCCCGCCGAGCCGCGCGGCAGCAGGGGCACACCGAGGACGGTGAAGCGGCGGCGGCCGGTGCGCCGGCGGTAGTTGCGATCGCCTCCGCAAGCGGGACAGAAGAACTCACCGTCGCCCACGGTGTTCCAGGAGGTATGAACGCCGCAGACCAGCACTTTTCGGCCGAATAGTCCTCGGGCTGGCTGCACGTCCCACCTCCGTAACTCCCCCGTAAGCCCTTCGGGCACGGGGGCGCCCCCACGGCAACATTGCCGCGTTGACGTGATGTTAGCCACAGCGATGATGCGGCGTCAGCACCCGGGAAGCAGTACGGCCGGACATGGCCGATCCTCGCCCTCGCGGGGAGCCCGGCAACCGGCAACGTTGTCCTGTGCGTCAGTACCCCATTGGCCTGCCCTGTCGCCCCAGCGCCTCACACCCCCAGGTGCCCGGCAGCCCCTTCAAACGCACATGCGAAACCAAGCAGCACTGAGTGGAATTCGTCCCGGAGACCGCCCCTTCGAGGGGCCGTGATTCGCCCGGACGATTCGCCCCACGATTCGCCGGACGGGCTTAAGTTCCAAGCCCATCCGGCAATTCGGGACGAACCGGCCGCCAGGCGGCGGTCAGCCGTCGGCCGCGCCCCGCGTCCTAGCGCGCGGCCCGGTTCACCGCGGAGACGACCGCCTTCAGCGACGCCCGCGTCGTATTCGCGTCGATGCCCATCCCCCACAGCACCTTCCCGTCGATGGCGCACTCGATGTACGACGCCGCCTGCGCCGACGCACCCTCGCTCATCGTGTGCTCCTGGTAGTCCAGCAGCCTGGCGTCCACGCCCACCGCGCTCAGCGCCTCGAAGAACGCCGAGATCGGGCCGTTGCCGGAGCCGGTCAGCACGGTCTCCACGCCGTCCACGACCGCCTCGACGGTCAGCGTGTCGATGCCGTCGGTGTCGGTGGTGGTCTGTCCGGAGCGCAGCTGGATACGGCCCCACGCATTGTCCGGGTTCGGCAGGTACTCGTCCTGGAAGACCGACCAGATCGCCTTCGGCGTGACCTCGCCGCCCTCGGTGTCCGTCTTCGCCTGGATGATCTTCGAGAACTCGATCTGCATCCGGCGCGGCAGGTCCAGCTTGTGGTCGTTCTTCAGGACGTACGCGATACCGCCCTTGCCGGACTGCGAGTTGACCCGGATGACCGCCTCGTAGGAGCGGCCGACGTCCTTCGGGTCGATCGGCAGATACGGCACGGCCCACTCGATGTCATCGACCGTCTTGCCCTGGGCGGCCGCGTCGGCCTCCAGCGCGTCGAAGCCCTTCTTGATGGCGTCCTGGTGGGAGCCGGAGAAGGCGGTGTAGACCAGATCGCCCGCGTAGGGGTGGCGCGGGTGGATCTCCATCTGGTTGCAGTACTCGCTCGTACGGCGGATCTCGTCGATCTGCGAGAAGTCGATCTGCGGGTCGACGCCCTGCGAGAACAGGTTCATGCCCAGCGTCACCAGGTCGACATTGCCGGTGCGCTCGCCCTGCCCGAACAGACAGCCCTCGATCCGGTCCGCGCCCGCCATGATCGCCAGCTCGGCGGCGGCGACGGCGGTGCCGCGGTCGTTGTGCGGGTGCACGGACAGGCAGACGTACTCACGGCGCGACAGATTGCGCGACATCCACTCGAAGCGGTCGGCGTGCGTGGACGGAGTCGAACGCTCCACCGTGGCCGGCAGGTTGAGGATGATCTCGCGTCCGGCCTCCGGCTGCCAGACGTCACAGACGGCCTCACAGACCTCCAGCGCGAAGTCCAGCTCGGTGTCGGTGAAGATCTCCGGGCTGTACTGGTAGCCGAAGATCGTCTCGTCGGTCAGGATCTTCTCGGCGTACTCCATCACCAGCCGCGTGCCGTCCACGGCGATCTGCTTGACCTGCTCCTTCGAGCCGCGGAAGACGACCCGGCGGAAGGTGGGCGCGGTGGCGTTGTACAGGTGGACGGTGGCCCGGTGCGCGCCGCGCAGTGACTCGACGGTGCGCTCGATCAGCTCCTCGCGCGCCTGGGTCAGGACGGAGATCGTCACGTCCTCGGGGATCGCGCCCTCTTCGATGATGGAGCGTACGAACGCGAAGTCGGTCTCGCCGGAGGACGGGAAGCCGACCTCGATCTCCTTGTAGCCCATGCGTACGAGCAGGTCGAACATCTCGCGCTTGCGGGCCGGCGACATCGGGTCGATCAGGGCCTGGTTGCCGTCGCGCAGATCGGTCGACAGCCACCGGGGGGCCTTGGTGATCCGCTTCTCGGGCCAGGTGCGGTCGGGGATGTCCACGGCGTCGTACGTGCCGTACTTGTGGATCGGCATCCCGGACGGCTTCTGGGTGTGGGTCGCGTTGGTGACGGGCGTGGGGCGACCGACAGAGTTGTCAGACATTTGCGTAGGGCTCCTCGGGGTCCATCAAGTTGGACGGCCGACTGAGTCGAAGCAGCACCAGATCCCGCGGGGAGGGGGTCGGCCTACGACTACAGGCCCTCGCCGCGGCAGCTAAGGAGAAGCAGCCCGAAACGCATGATGCAGATCACCATAGCTGAGGCTCGCGACGAGCGGACGTCCCGTATCAGTATGCGGGACTCGCTTCGGTTACGGGTAAACGGTGATCCATCACTCCATTTCGTCAATCATGGTGGCAACTAGTGACAGCTTCATGACCCAGTGCCACAGTCGCCCGCATGGACACCAACGCCCGCCGGGTCAACCCGGTCTTCTGCACCATCGTGCCGCCACATGTCCTCGACAAACTGGCCCGCGCCGAGAACCCCGCGATCGCCGAGCCCGCCGCCCGAACGCTCGAGCACGACGCCCTCCAGCGCACCCGGCGCCGGATCACCACGGTCCGCGGCCTGGCTCCGAGCGTGAGCGGCATCGCCTCGGACAAGCCGAACCGCACGATCTACGACGCCGAGCACCGCGAGACCGTACCGGGCAGGAAGGTGCACTCGGAGAGCGACCAGCCCACCAAGGACGCCACGGTCAACCGCGCCCACGCGGGCCTCGGCGCGACCTTCGAACTGTTTCTCTCGGCGTACGGCCGCCGCTCCATCGACGACTCCGGCCTGCCGCTGAACGCGACCGTCCACTACGGCGAGAAGTACGGAAACGCCTTCTGGGACGGCGAGCGGATGGTCTTCGGCGACGGCGACGACGATCTGTTCCTGGACTTCACGCTGCCGGTGGACGTGATCGGGCACGAGCTCACGCACGGTGTCACGCAGTACACGGCGAACCTGGAGTACTTCAGCCAGTCCGGCGCCCTGAACGAGTCCATGTCGGACGTCTTCGGCTCGCTGATCAAGCAGTACTCCCTCGGCCAGAGCGCCGACCAGGCCGACTGGCTGATCGGTGCGGGCCTGCTGGGCCCGAACGTCACGGGGGTCGCACTGCGCTCGATGAAGGAGCCGGGTACGGCATACGACGATGATGTCCTCGGCAAGGACCCGCAGCCCGCGACGATGGAGGACTACGTCAAGACCGGTCGCGACAACGGCGGCGTCCACATCAACTCGGGGATCCCGAACCACGCCTTCTACCTGGTCGCCACCGCACTGGGCGGCAGCGCGTGGGAGCGGGCGGGCCAGATCTGGTACGACGTGCTCACCGGCGGTGAGCTCGCGACGACGGCGCAGTTCACCGACTTCGCGGCCCTGACGGTGGCCGCCGCGCGCTCGCGCTACGGCGAGGGCGCGGAGCACGAGGCTCTGCTGAAAGCGTGGTCTCAGGTCGGGGTGCCTACCAACTGAGCCGTTCTCGTACTAGACAGGACTCATGCGTATCCAGGTAAGGCGCACGGGAGGATTCGCCGGCATCGAGCGGTTCGCCGAGGTCGACACCTCGGGGCAGACCGATGCGAGCGAGTGGCATGCCCTGGCCGAGCAGGCGATGGCCGACGGCCGGGACACGCCGCCGGTCGGGGTGCCGGACGGGTTCAGCTACCAGATCACGGTCGACGGGCGGACGGTGTACTGCTCCGACCCCCGGCTGTCCGAGGCACAGCGGCAACTGATCTCGCGCGTCCTCAAGGAAGGCTCCTGAGGGGCACGGGCGCCGACGCCGAAGCGGCTTCCGCGCCGTCCCCCTGAGCGATCGCGAAGTCCCGGACGAGGGCCGACAGGGTCTCGTCCGGGGTACGCGGGCCGGTGAAGTACCCGGCCCGCTCCAGCTGCGCGAGGCCGTGCAGCTGGCACCACAGCTGCCAGGCGCGCAGTGAGTCGTCGCCGTCCCAGAAGCGGCCGGCGGCGGTGCAGCGGCGGATGACGCCCTGCGGGACACGCAGCATGCCGGTGCCCATCTCGCGGTCCTCGTCCGTCAGCTCGAAGCCGGCCGGCTGGGATCCGCCGAACATGACGGCGTAGACATGCGGTTCGGCGCGGGCGAACTCCTGGTGGACGCGGCAGATCGCGTACAGGTCGGCGACCGGGTCGTCGCTGAGCTGTACGACATCGGTGCGGGCCTTGAAGCGCTCGAAGCCTTCGCGCATCACTTCGCGGACGAGCCCCGGCATCGAGCCGAAGTGGGTGTAGACGGCCATGGTCGACGCGCCGACCTCTTTGACCAGGCGCCGTGCACTCAGCGCGGCGGGGCCCTGTTCGGCGAGGACGCGGGCAGCCTCGTCGAGAAGTCCGCGGCGTACGGAATCAGCGGGTGACACGGCAGCAGGATAACGCCGTTATTGAGCCCGCACCTCGGCCTGCGCGGGCCAGACCCCGCTTGCGCGTGTCAGAACCCCAGCTTGCGCAGCTGCTTCGGGTCCCGCTGCCAGTCCTTGGCGACCTTCACATGCAGGTCCAGGAAGACCGGCGTGCCCAGCAGCGCCTCGATGTGCTTGCGCGACTTCATGCCGACCTCCTTCAGGCGCTTGCCCTTCGGGCCGATGATGATGCCCTTCTGGCTCGGGCGCTCGATGTAGAGGTTCGCGTGGATGTCCAGCAGCGGCTTGTCCGCAGGGCGGTCCTCGCGCGGCAGCATCTCCTCCACCACCACCGCGATCGAGTGGGGCAGCTCGTCCCGTACGCCTTCCAGCGCGGCCTCGCGGATCAGCTCCGCGACCATGACCTGCTCGGGCTCGTCGGTGAGGTCGCCCTCCGGGTAGAGCGCGGGGCTCTCCGGGAGCAGCGGGATCAGCAGGTCGGCCACCAGCTGGACCTGCTTTCCGCCGACCGCCGAGACCGGGACGATCTCCGCCCACTCCATGCCCAGCTCCTTGCCGAGCCGGTCGATCGCGATCAGCTGCTCGGCGAGGGTCCTGGAGTCGACCAGGTCGGTCTTGGTGACGATCGCGACCTTCGGGGTCTTCTTGATCCCCGCGAGCTCCTTGGCGATGAAGCGGTCGCCGGGGCCGAGCTTCTCGTTCGCCGGCAGGCAGAAGCCGATCACGTCGACCTCGGCCCACGTCGTCCGTACGACGTCGTTGAGGCGCTCACCGAGCAGCGTGCGCGGCTTGTGCAGGCCTGGGGTGTCGACCAGGATCAGCTGTGCTTCGGGACGGTGCACGATGCCGCGCACCGTGTGCCGGGTCGTCTGCGGCCGGTTGGAGGTGATCGCCACCTTCTGGCCGACAAGAGCGTTCGTGAGGGTGGACTTGCCCGCGTTGGGGCGGCCTACGAAGCAGGCGAAGCCGGCCCGGTGGGGGCCGTTGTTCTCATCAGTACGAGCGCTCATGGCGCCCATTCTCCCTGATGTCATGCGCCCCCGAGTACGCGCGGCCGCCGGCGCCGCAGCCGCGCCCACGCACCCGCCCCCGCGAGAGCCGCCGCGAGCACCACCGCGACCAGCCACGGCAGCGCGAAGAAGGACGCTCCAGCCGACTCGCGGACGTCCCGCGCGCTGGCCGTGAGCCGGACCTCGCCCCATTCGAGCTGGGGCGCGCCCGACCAGCGTTCGGTGAGGCGGATCTTCTGACGCGGCAGCAGTTCGGACGGGATCTTCGTCAGCTCGCGGCTCAGCAGATCGCGGCCGAAAAGGCCCTCCGCCTTGAGCGCGACCTTGGGGTTGAGGGTCACATTGCCGCGGTTGTGGAGCGTGTACGAGATCAGCGCGCTGCTCTCGCCGGTGCCCGGCACCAGGGGCTGCTGACGGGTGAGTTCGACGTTCTCGACGGAGAGCGCGGGCACGGTGGGGCCGCCCACCCGCAGATAGACGCGCGCGCCGACGGCCTGCTGGATGCCGACGACGACCGATGCCGTAGAGGGGCGGACGCGTTCGTCGAGGGCGACCAGTGCGCCGGGGTGGTCGCCGGGCTCGGCCCCTTCGGGGACCGCGAGGGTGTACGGCACGGTGACCGAGCTGTTCGCCGGGACGGTGACCCGCTCGCGGTCGAGCGTGGCCCAGGCGCCGACGCCGCGCTGCTTCTCGTTTCGCGCGCGTACGGCGAAGCCGCCGTCCCGCTCGGTGTTGTACGCGTCGGCCGCGTACAGCTGGAAGGTCCGCGGGGCCGCGGTCTTGTTGGTGACGGTCACCTGGTCGGTGAGGGTCGTGCCGGGATCGGCGGAGAGGTAGAAGTACGGCCGCCTGCCCAGCTCGGTGGGGGTCCCCCCAGCGGAGCGAGGGGGAGAGGCGGGATAGACGGACCAGTTGCCGTTGTCGGCGGCGTTCGCGGCCGCGACGGCGCCGTATCCGTGCAGCAGCACGATCAGGACCGGCAGCAGGATGAGGTGCAGCTTGCGCATGAAGCCCCCCGGGGTGGGCGGGCCGACCGGGTGCGCGCCCGGCCCGCTGTTTCTGCTTGTGGCTCGGTTCGCCGCGGTCAGGTGAGCGTGAGGGTCAGTACGCCGGAGTACGCGCCCGGGGCGGTGTACGCCGGGACATTCAGCGAGACCTTCGCGTCCACGGTGAACTCACCTCCGGTGAGCGCCCCGTTGGGGGTGGAGGCCAGGGTCGCGCCCGCGCTGCCGACGGCTCCCGCCGAACCGGCAACACAGGTGCTGGGACTGCCCTGCTTGGTGGTGCAGGCCGGCGTCCAGCCGAGCTTGCCGGCGTCGATCTTTCCGCCGGGCCCGGTGAAGTCGGTGACCTTGCCGGTCAGGGACCAGCCCGCGGGGCCGCCGCGGAAGTCCTTGACCGTCACCGTCTTCAGATCGCCGGTGGACGCCCCGCCCGTGCCGAAGTCGACCGCCGAGAGAGCGACGGTGTCACCGGCCTGGGACATGGACAACGTGCCTGCCGCGACGGAGGAGTTGAGCTTCTGGCTGTTGCCGGGCAGCGGGGTGTCGTCGATGACGGTGTACGCCGCCGGGCCCGCGCCCTTCTCCGTGGACCAGGCTGCGCCCTCGTACGCGACGATGCCGGTGGTCGCCTTGTCGTTGATCTTGAGGTGTGCGGTGAAGCCGCCGTTGGCGTCGGACTTGAAGGTCGCCCTGTCGGCGGTCTCCGCGGCTCCGGCCCGTCCGACGACGGTGATGTCGGCGAGCGGAGTGAACTTGGCGCCGGTGACGGTGACCTGGTCGCCGGGCTTGCCGGAGGCCGCGGCCAGCTGGATGGAGCGCTCATTGGCCCCGGGCTGGTCCGTCGCGACGATCGTCTCGGAGACGGGCGCGGGCGGAGTGATGACCGTGCAGGGGGTGTCCAGCTCCATGATGTAGCTGGTGTGGATGTTGTAGTCGCCGGGCGAGAGGGTGATCGAGCCGGGCGCGGTGACCGTGAAGGTGCCGGTCATCGAGAACGGCGGGAACGCGCCCTTGCCGGGGACCGGCGGATTCTTCTTGGGTCCGGTGACGGTGACGCTGCCGGCCTGGGCGCCGCCGAGGGCGACCTTGCCACTGGGCGTCATGATGTCGGCCGGGAGCGCGATGTCGACCGGGTTGCTGGCGGCCGGTTTGGTGACGGTGTAGGTGACCGTGACGGTGTCGCCGACCTTGGGGACGGCGTTGTCGACGGTGATCTGGGCGGTCGTGGTGCCGTCGATGGGCGGGATGCCGGCGATGGGCGGCGGTACGCAGTGGGTCGCGAAGTCCACCGGTGCGGAGGCGGCGGCCAATGCGTGCGCGGGCCCGGCGAGTGCCGCCGTACCGGCGACAAGGGCGACCGCTCCCAGCGCGGCGGCCCAGCGCCGCCCGCGGCCGGCAGGTTTCCGAGGGACGGATCTTCGATCAGCGGATCTTCGGGTGGCTGTAGCCATGATTGCCCCCTTCTGAGGAATGCCGGGGGCCATTGACGTGGTACGGCCGGAAGAAGTCAATGGAATCGAAATGCACCATCTGATGACCCATCAGATTCTGTCAAGATCCGCGTTTTCGCAGACCGGAAGGGGAATCGGCGCCACCGGAAAGGTGACGCCGATCCCTGTTACAACGGTGCTGTCACGCCAGGGCCTCAGCCCGCGGCGACCGACGCCTTGAGCTCCCCGTCCGGGCCGGCGAGCAGGACCGGCGTCGCGGGCCCGCCCAGGTCACGTACCGCGGCGCGGTCCTCGTCGGAAGCGGCATCGGCCTCGGAGACGACGGCCGCGGCCTCCAGGGACTTCGCGCCGCTGGCCACGGCCATGGCGACGGCGGTCTGCAGCGCGCTCAGCTTCAGCGAGTCCAGCGCCACGGTCCCCGCGACGTACGTACGCCCGGTCTCGTCCCGTACCGCAGCGCCCTCAGGCACACCGTTACGGGCCCGGGCGCTGCGCGCCAGCGTGATGATCTTGCGGTCCTCGGGGCCGAGGTCGGTGCTCTGCGTCATGCCCCGAGCATAGATCGACGGACGCGGACCGAAACGGCGAGGGCCCCGGAGCCGGGACCCTCGCCGCTTGCCGTGCTGCCGAGGTCAGCTCTGCGCGCCCTTGGTGAACTTGTCGCCCGCCAGCTTGGCCAGCGCGTCGAAGTCCTTGTGGCCCGAGGCGTCGGCCGGAACGTGCGCGACCCGAGTCACGCCGGTGCCCTGGCGAGCCACCATGAGGTTTATCTCGAACTTCACCTCGGCCATCTCCGGGAACACCATCTTCACCCGGAAGGCAAGGGACTCCTCGCCGGCCTTCGGCGCCGTGATCTTCTCGGTCTTGACGTCGGCCTTCATGCCCTCCATCTCGAAGGAGAAGCCCTTACAGGTGTCGAGCGCGGTGGAGATCGCCTTCACGAAGTCGGTGGCGCCGCTGCTGTCCTGATAGGTGAAGACCTGCTGGGCGAGCGACCTCTCGCCGCCCTCGAACTCCTGGTCCCCGCCGACCGTCGCCCCGGCGACCTTGTCGGCGAAGGTGCCGGCGATCGGCTGACACTCGGGCTTGTCCGCCTTCGGGTCTTCGTTCGAGGGCTCGGGCTTGGTGACCTTCCAGCCGGCCGGCAGGTCCTTGAGCTCCAGCGTCGCGGCCTTCATCTGCGCGGCGGTCAGCGGGGCGGGCGCCGGCGCCTCCTTGGCCTTGTCGTTGGCCTTGTCCTGCTTCTGGTCGGCGGCCCCGCCGCAGGCCGCGGTGAAGCACAGCGCGGAGACGGCGAGGGCGGCGGCGGCGCCGCGGCGCATACGGATACGCATGAGGTGGTGACTCCCCTGAATCGGAATGGCTCGTGGGGAGCTTCCCCCCTCCCCGGTAACGGGCAGAGGATATACATAGGCCCAGCTCAGCCCACCGCTGGACCCTAGGGGCAAGCCCTCGGACCCCCGCACGCCCTTCTGGGGCCCCCCACGCCTCAGGGCGTAGGGGGAGTTGTCCTCAACCTCCCCCAGACTTCGTCCGGTGGGGATCCTCAACGGGCTTGAAATATCCGCCGGACCGGACACTCGCCGGTCCCGGACGCGAAACCAAGCCTCGTCGGCCGTTAAGGCGCGGTCCGGGACGCGAATTCAGCCTCGCCGGCGTTTGAGGCGCGGGGTCCGGGGCGGAGCCCCGAAACCAAGCCCCGCCGGCGATCGAGGCGCGGGGCCCGGGGCAGAGCCCCAGTCAAGGCCGGCTCAGCCGCAGCCGTTCCGCCCTCGGCAAACCCGCCACCACCAAGTCGTACGAGTCCTCGACAAGCTCCCGGACCATCCGGTCCGGCAGCTCACCGACCGTCACGGTGTTCCAGTGCCGCTTGTTCATGTGATACCCGGGGACAACCGCCGGATGGTCCGCTCGCAGCTGGACCGCAATCTCCGGCTCGCACTTCAGGTTCACCCTCAGCGGCTCCGCGTCCAGCGCGCTGAGGGCGAAGAGTTTGCCGAGAACCTTGAAGACTGATGTCTCGGGCCCGAACGGGAACTCCTCCACCGCCGCGTTGAATTCCAGGCAGAACGCCCTGAGTTCCTGCGGGGTCACGTGGACTTCCTCTCCTCCGGCTCCGACAGCACCGTGACGATCTTGTTCCGGCGGCCGGCCGGCGACTCCGCCGTCAGCCGCAACGTGCGTCCGTCCGGCAGGTCCACCGGCGCGGAAGCCCCCGCGATCGGCACCCGGCCGAGCGCCTTCGCCAGCAGGCCGCCGACCGTCTCCACGTCCTCGTCGTCGAGTTCGTCGAGGCCGTACAGCTCGCCGAGGTCACCGATGTCGAGCCGGGCGGTGACCCGGAAGCGCCCGTCGCCGAGGTCCTCGACCGGCGGCAGTTCACGGTCGTACTCGTCCGTGATCTCGCCGACGATCTCCTCCAGGATGTCCTCGATGGTGACGATGCCGGCCGTGCCGCCGTACTCGTCGATGACGACGGCGACATGGTTGCGCTCCTGCTGCATCTCACGCAGCAGATCGCCCGCGTTCTTGGTGTCGGGCACGAACATCGCGGGCCGCATGGCCGTGGAGACCAGATCGGCCTCCGACTCGCGGTTGATGTGCGTCTTGCGGACCAGGTCCTTGAGGTAGACGACACCGACGACGTCGTCCTCGTTCTCGCCGGTGACAGGGATGCGCGAGAAGCCGGAGCGCAGCGCGAGTGTGAGCGCCTGCCGGATGGTCTTGTAGCGCTCGATGCAGACCAGGTCGGTACGGGGGACCATCACTTCGCGTACGAGAGTGTCGCCGAGCTCGAAGACGGAGTGCACCATGCGGCGCTCGTCGTCCTCGATCAGCGACTCCTGCTCGGCCAGGTCCACCATCGCCCGCAGCTCGGCCTCGCTCGCGAACGGGCCCTTGCGGAAGCCCTTTCCGGGCGTGAGCGCGTTGCCGATGAGGATCAGCAGCTGCGGGATGGGGCCCATGACGCTGGCGAGCGGGAGCAGGACGTACGCCGAGGCCGTGGCGGTGTTCAGCGGGTGCTGACGGCCGATGGTGCGCGGCGAGACGCCCACCGCGACATACGAGACGAGCACCATCACGCCGATCGCGAAAAGCAGCGCCGTCCAGGTCGCGCCGAACTCCTGCAGGCAGACGTAGGTGACCAGCACTCCGGCCGCCATCTCGCACGCCACCCGCACCAACAGGGCGACATTGAGGTAGCGGGTCGGGTCGGCGGCGACCTGCGCCAGCTTTTCGGAGCCGCGCCGCCCGGAGCGTACGGCCTCGGCGGCGCGGAAGCTGGAGACGCGCGCGATGCCCGCCTCCGCGCAGGCCGCCAGCCAGGCGACGACAACCAGCAGAATCGCGCCGAAGAGCAGTTGGCCGGTCATGAGACGGTCGGCGCCGGGGACGGACCGGTTAGGCCCTTCTCCGCCCGCCAGCCGTCGATGATCGCCGCCTGGAGACCGAACATCTCGGCCTTCTCGTTCGGCTCTTCATGATCGTATCCGAGCAGATGCAGCACCCCATGGACGGCCAGGAGCTGGAGCTCCTCGTCCATGGAGTGCTGCGTCGGAGCCTCTTCGCCCTGCTTCTGGGCGACTTCGGGGCAGAGCACGATGTCACCGAGGAGCCCCTGCGGGGGCTCCTCGTCGTCCTTGACCGGCGGGCGCAGCTCGTCCATCGGGAAGGACATGACATCGGTTGGACCGGGCAGGTCCATCCACTGGATGTGCAGTTGCTCCATGGCCGCGGCGTCCACGACGATCACCGAGAGCTCGGAGAGCGGGTGGATGCGCATCCGCGCGAGCGCATAGCGGGCGACATCGAGGATCGCCTGCTCGTCGACCTCGGTTCCGGACTCGTTGTTGACGTCGATCGACATGGCGCGCTCTGACTACTTCCCGTTTTGACCGTTTTGACCGTCGTACTTCTCGTACGCGTCGACGATACGGCCGACGAGCTTGTGCCGGACGACATCCTGACTTGTGAGCCGGGAGAAGTGGACGTCCGCGACGCCCTCCAGGATTTCCTGGACCTGACGCAGTCCGCTCTTCGTGCCGTTCGGCAGGTCGACCTGGGTGACGTCACCGGTGACGACGATCTTCGAGTCGAAGCCGAGCCGGGTCAGGAACATCTTCATCTGCTCGGCGCTGGTGTTCTGCGCCTCGTCGAGGATGATGAACGCGTCGTTGAGCGTCCTGCCGCGCATGTACGCCAGCGGCGCGACCTCGATCGTGCCCGCCGCCATCAGCCGCGGGATCGAGTCGGGGTCGAGCATGTCGTGCAGCGCGTCGTACAGCGGCCGCAGATACGGGTCGATCTTCTCGTACAGCGTGCCGGGCAGGAAGCCGAGCCGCTCGCCCGCCTCCACCGCCGGACGGGTCAGGATGATGCGGTTGACCTGCTTGGACTGCAGGGCCTGGACCGCCTTGGCCATGGCGAGATACGTCTTGCCGGTACCGGCGGGGCCGATGCCGAACACGACCGTGTGCTTGTCGATCGCGTCGACGTACCGCTTCTGGTTGAGGGTCTTGGGGCGGATGGTCCGGCCGCGGCTGGAGAGGATGTTCTGGGTGAGCACCTCGGCCGGTGTCTCGACCTCGCCATTGCCGCTCTCACTGGCTCTGAGCATGGCGATCGAGCGTTCCACTGCGTCCTCCGTCATCGGCTGCCCGGTGCGGAGCACGAGCATCATCTCGTCGAACAGGCGCTGGATCAGAGCGACTTCCGTCGCGTCGCCGACCGCGCTGACCTGATTGCCCCGGACATGGATGTCGGCCGCCGGGAAGGCCTTCTCGATCACGCGCAGCAGGGCATCACCCGAACCCAGGACCGTCACCATCGGATGCTTGGCGGGGACGGTGAAGTGGGCTCGCGCCTGCCCCTGCGCTGGGGTCTGGGCTGTGGGTGTCTGAGTCATGGGCCGGCTCTGTGGCCTGCACATACCTCCCGTTGCAGGGTTCTCGCTGCTCGACAACCTCTGGGACACCAAGCCTACGACCTGGCACTGACAAGACCGAGGGCTTTTCCGGCGGGGTGCCGGGCGAACCGCGCCGCGGCTCAGGCCGAACGGCCGAAACCGATGGTCGGCACGGCCCTGCGCAGCGGCCAGGGCCTGGTCGGGGCGGGCAGCAGCGCCTCGAGGAAGGCGTACCGGCGCAGGGCCGCGGGGTCCTGGTCGTCGCAGCCCTGGACGTACTGCCACCAGGCCGCGATCTCGGACCAGCCGGGCGCGGAGAGCGATCCGCCGAACTCCTGCACCGACAGGGCGGCGGTCAGCCCGGCGAAGGCGAGGCGGTCGGCGAGCGGCCAGCCGGCGAGGGTGCCGGTGACGAACCCGGCCACGAAGACGTCCCCGGCGCCGGTCGGGTCGAGCGCCTCCACCGCGATCGCCGGGACCTGGGCGCTCTCGCCGGTCGCGCCGTCCACGGCGTACGCGCCGTCCGCGCCGAGGGTGACGACGGCGAGGCGCACCCGGCCGGTGAGGGCGTGGGCCGCTGCGCGCGGGCAGTCGGTGCGGGTGTAGCGCATCGCCTCCTCGGCATTGGGCAGGAAGGCCTCGCAGTGCTCCAGGTCGGCCAGGTCGGCCGGGTCCCAGCGGCCGGACTCGTCCCATCCGACATCGGCGAAGACCCGGGTGCCCTTGCGCGCGGCCTGGGCGATCCACTCGTCGCGCCCGGGGGTCAGCGAGGCGATGGCGGCGCGGGCGGGCGGTGGGCAGTCGGGCGCGGACTCGGCCGGCGGGGCCTCGTGGCCGTGCGAGACCATGGTGCGCTCGCCCTCGTACGCCATGGAGACGGTGACGGGCGAGTGCCAGCCGGGGACGGTGCGGGAGAGGGAGAGGTCGATGCCTTCGCCCTGTTCGAGGGCGTCCCAGCAGTACTCGCCGTAGTGATCGTCCCCGAAGGCGGCGGCGAGCGAGGTCCGCAGCCCGAGCCGGGCGAGCGCGGTGGCCATATTGGCGACGCCGCCGGGGCTGGACCCCATGCCACGGGCCCAGGACTCGGTGCCGCGGACGGGGGCGGAGTCGAGGCCGGTGAAGATGATGTCGAGGACGACGCTGCCGGTGAGGTAGACGTCACAGTCGGGGTCGGCTGGGGTCCGCAGCGCCGCAAGCGGGTCCAGGCAGGCGGCAGTGTGGTCCAGTTGCTCTCCGTGTCGAGTGGTCACCGTGCCGCTCCCGGTACGTGGTTCAGATCAGGCCAGTCTGCCTGATGGTCGCCGGGCGGGGCCGAAAATGCAGCCCCGTGGGGGTCCCCCCGGACGAAGTCCGGGGGAATTGCGGCGCGGGTCCGGGGCGGAGCCCCGGCGGTTACCAGCGGGGGACCCGCGGCGCCACCCAGCCCGGCTCGGCGACCCGCATCGCCGCGGCGTCGTCACGGTCGCGCATCGTGCCGTCGTCGTCGAGCCAGCGCCGGTGGAGGCGGGCCAGCCGTCCGCGGTCGAGTTCGACGCCGAGGCCCGGCAGATCGGAGACAGTCAGCCGGCCGTCCTTGAATTCGAGGCGCTCGGTGATGACGTCCTCGGCCTGCCAGGGGTAGTGGCTGTCGCAGGCGTAGTCGAGGTTGGGGACGACCGCGGCGACATGGGTCATCGCGGCGAGGCTGATGCCCAGGTGGGTGTTGGAGTGCATGGACAGGCCGACGCCGAACGTCCGGCAGATCGCGGCCAGTTCACGCGTGTTGCGCAGGCCGCCCCAGTAGTGGTGGTCGGAGAGGACGACCTGCACGGCACCCCGGGCGAAAGCGTCCGGTAGCTCGGCGAAGGTCGTGACGCACATGTTCGTGGCCAGCGGCACGTCCGTCCCCGCCGCGACCTCCGCCATCCGGGCCGTCGTGGACGCCGGGTCCTCCAGATACTCCAGTACGTCGGCCAGCTCCTCCGCGACCCGCAGCGAAGTCTCCACCGACCACGCGCCGTTGGGGTCCAGCCGCAGCGGCTGCCCCGGGAACGCCTCCGCCAGCGCGCGGACCGCCGCGATCTCCTCCTCCGGCTCGAAGACGCCGCCCTTGAGCTTGAAGGAGGCGAAGCCGTAGTCACGGGCGAAGCGCCTGGCCTGGGCGACGATGCCCGCCGGGTCGACCGCAGCGCCCCAGTCGTCGGGTTCCCCCGCCCCGCCCGGGTGTCCCGCCCAGCGGTAGAAGAGATACGCGCTGTAGTCGACGGCGTCGCGCACCTTGCCGCCGAGCAGCGCGTGCACGGGCAGCCCGAATGCCTTGCCGAGCGCGTCGAGGCAGGCGACCTCGAAGCCGGAGACGACCGAGAGCCGCAGCTTGTCCGCGGTCTGCACGCCACGCAGCCCACCGACGTCGACGGCGTCCGCGCCGGTGGCCTCGGGCGAGTCGCCGCACACCAGGGCCGCGAGCCGGTGCAGCCCGTTCACATCGCTGACCCGGCAGCCGGGCAGCGCGTCCGCCAGCGGGGCTGCCAGATCGAGGTACTTGGTGTCGCCGTAGGTCTCGCCGACGCCGGTGACGCCGCCCGCCGTGACCACCTCCACGATGAGGCGGGGGGTGTACGGCTGGTGCACGCCCTGCGTGTTGAGCAGCGGCGGGTCGGCGACGAGGATCGGGGTGAGCCGCACCTCGTTGATCGTCAGGCCCTGGGCCGACTCCATGCTGTCTCCCTACATAGACGACGTGCACGGATGAGAATCGAGACTAGATACGCGAACAGAGGCCGTCAATGGGCAGGGTTGCGCGCGCCTTCAGCCGGGTGGGCCGACGGCTGCCCACGCATGCGGGTGCGCGCTCGGCAAGGCGCTGCTCGCCGAGCCGGGGCGAAGCCCCCCACGCGGCGGAGCGGCAAATCGATACAGCGGAGAGAGACGGGGTGGGGAACAGGCCCGCCGCAGGCGCACCGCACCGTCGAGCGCGCTGTAGCCGGGGGAATGCGTGCCAGGCGTCGTGGGGCTGGGGGCACCTCCCAGGCGAAGCTCTGGGGGAGGGACTTCGAAAACACGCCCCAGCCGGGCGGATCCAGCTGACGCGGGCGGGCAGTTGGCCGGTGACGAACGCTCGCCGAGGGCCAGCCACGCCGCTACGCATGCTGCGCAGCGCGGCAACCGCCCTCCGCGCTCGCGAGCGGATTGTCCGCCGCCCCGACGACGGCGCGGAGTTCGATGCGGCTCAGCGGCTGACGAGCGAGGTCCCGTACTGCGTCGATGGAACGGGATGCCCAGCCTTCACCGTCATTTCGTAGCCGGTCCGCGCGTCATCCGTCGGTCCACGGTGCTAGCGGCCCACGACAGGAGTAGGTTCACCGCGAGGTAGACAAAAGCGATCTCGGTGTAGACCGCGATGGCGTACGAGCCACCGAGGTATTCCACCGCGATGCGGCCATTTCGCAGCAGTTCGGTGTAGCCGATGATGAAGCCCAGCGACGTTTCCTTCAGGAGTACCACCATCTGGCTGATCAGCGCCGGGAGCATGAGCCGTACCGCCTGGGGCAGGATGATCAGCCGCATCGTGGCGGCGCCGCTGAGGCCGATCGCGTAGGCGGCCTCGGTCTGCCCGCGGGGCAGCGACAGGATGCCCGCCCGGATGATCTCGGATATGACCGCGCTGTTGTACAGCGAGATCCCGATGGTGAGTGCCCAGAACGTCGACACGTTCACGCCGACTGCCGGGGCTCCGAGGAAGATGAAGAAGATCAGCAGGAGCAGTGGGAGCCCGCGGAAGACTTCCACCCAGATGCGCACTGGCACGCGCAGCCACGGTTGCCGCGCCAGTCGCCCGACGGCGAGCACCATGCCGAAGCCCAGGGACAGCAGCAGGGAGACTCCGGCCACTCTCAGCGTCGCGACGAGGCCGTCCACGAGCAGTTGCCGCAGGTCGGCGTTGAGCAGCACGCTCCACAGCTCCCCGGACAGCTGGCCGTGGTCGCTGAGTCTGAGGAGTGCCAGGGAGAGGAGCCCAGCCAGCAGCACCGCGCCGACGGTGGTGCCGACACCCATCCTGCGGCGCGCGCGCGGCCCCAGGGCGTCGTAAAGGATGGTGGTCATCGCGCGATCGCCACCTTTCGTTCGATGCGGTGGGCGACGAGTCCCGCGGGAATGGTGATGGCCAGGTACAGCACGCCGGTGGTGATCAGGACGGGGACCACTGCGTGGCTTTCGCTGTTGGCCAGGCGCTGCATGACGTTCAGCAGTTCTGCGACGCCGAAGGCGCTGGCTATCGCGGATGTCTTGGTCAGGGCGATGAAGACATTTATCAGCGGCGGGATCGCACTGCGGAACGCCTGCGGCAGGATGATCAGCCGGAGTGAGGCGCCGAAGGTCAGGCCCACGGCCCGGGCGGCCTCTGCCTGGCCGACCTGGACCGCATTGATGCCGGACCGCACCGCCTCGCAGAAGAACGCGGCGTAGTAAACGCTGAGGGCTGTCACCGCGGACGTCATGAAGGACAGGTGGATGCCGACCTGCGGGAGCCCGAACAGGATGAAGAAGAACACAACGACGGCCGGAACGTTGCGCACAGTCCCGACATAGGCGGTGCCGGCGGCTCGGAGGATGGGCAGGGGTGACACCCGCATCGCGGCGAGCACCGTCCCGAGGGCCAGCGCCAGGGCCGACGATAGGAATGTCAGGATCAGGGTGATCTGGAAGCCGGACCAGAACACGCCCAGGTTCGTGAATACGGCGGACACTGGACACCTCCTCGGAGGCGGGAGAGTCGGGCCGTCCCCGCAGGGAGGACGGGCCGAGCGCCGGGTCGGAGCGGCGGGTCAGGTGCGGTCGGCGGTCACGAGCAGGGGGCGGGTGCAGGGAGGCTCTGCTCAGTGGCGGCGAACTTGCCGACGCCGGCGTCCCAGGCCTTCTTGTACGACCCGTCTTTGGAGAATTCGGCGAGTGTCTTGTTGAGAAACTCGCAGAACGCGGTATTGCCCTTGCTGATGCCCACACCCCACTGTTCGGAGCCGTACGCCTTGCCGAGCAGGACGAGCTTGTCGGGATCCTGGGAGACGTAGCTCGCGCCGATCAGGTCCTGCGTGGCCAGTGCGTCGACGGAGCCGTCCTTCAGCGCCTCGACACACTTCGACGACACATCGAACTCGACGAGCTTGGCCTTCGGGTACGTGGCCCGGGTGTTCTGGGAGACGGCGCCGCCCAGAGTGGAGCAGATCTTCTTGCCTATCGGGTCCTGCGGGCTCTTGAGCCCGTCCGGGTTGCCCTTCTTGACCACGAGGTCCTGCCGGACGGAGAGATAGGGACCGGCAAAGCTGATCACCTGCTTGCGCTTGTCGGTGATGGACATCGTCGCCACGACCATGTCGACCTTGTTCTGCCGGAGGAACTGCTCGCGATTCGTGCCCGACGTTTCGATGAACTGGATCTGGCTTGGCTTCAGTCCGAGCTTCGCGGCCGTGTAGCGGATCATGTCGGCCTCGAAGCCTTCCAGGTCGCCCTTGAGGGTCTTCTGGGAGAGCAGGGGATGGTCGAACTTGACACCGACGCGCAGTTTTCCGGCCTTCGCCACATTGGCCATGGTGGTTCCTGCGGCGAAGGACGGCTGCGCCACTGGTGCGGGGGCCCCGCTTGCGGTCGGCTTGGCGCCATTGCAGGCCGATGCGAACAGCGCCACGGCCGCGGTCGCGATGAGGGCGGGGACTCTGCGGGAGATGCTCATGGGAATGTGTTCCGATCGTGTGTGATGGGGTGGACTCCGGTGCCTGGGCCGGTCGGCAGTTGACCGATTCAGGCCGGCTGTAACCGATTCAGTGGGTGAGGATCTTCGACAGGAACTCGTGGGCGCGCTCGGTGCGTGGCTGGGTGAAGAACGCCTCGGGTGTGGCTTCCTCGAGGATCCGGCCGGCGTCCATGAAGACCATGCGGTGGGCGGCCCGGCGAGCGAAGCCCATCTCGTGGGTGACGACGATCATGGTCATTCCCTCGGCGGCCAAGCTGGTCATGACCTCGAGCACTTCGTTGATCATCTCGGGGTCGAGCGCGGAGGTCGGTTCGTCGAAGAGCATCACCTTCGGTTCCATGGCCAGGGCCCTGGCGATGGCGACGCGCTGCTGCTGACCACCGGACAGTTGCGCGGGGTACTTGTCCGCCTGGTCGGCGACGCCGACCCGGTCCAGCAGCTCGCGGGCCTGCTGCTCGGCCTGAGCCCTGTTCCGGCGGAGGACCTTTACCGGGCCCAGGGCGACGTTCTGCAGCACCGTCTTGTGGGCGAAGAGATTGAAGGACTGAAAGACCATGCCGACGCGGGAGCGCAGCCGTGCGAGTTCCCGTCCTTCCTGCGGCAGTAGGCGCCCGTCCAGGGTGATGGTGCCGCCGTCGATGGTCTCCAGACGGTTGATCGTCCGGCACAGTGTGGACTTGCCGGACCCGGAGGGGCCGATGACGACGACCACCTCTCCCTGCCGGACGGTGAGGTTCACATCCCGCAGGACGTGCAGGGCGCCGAAATGCTTGTCGACCCCCCGCAGGACGACGAGTTCGCCGTCAGTACGTTGTTGACCTTTTGTCGTCGGCTCGACCGGCTTGACCAGTTTTGTATTGTTCATCGGAACCTCCATCGCTTCTTTGCGATTTCGACCGTTTCGGGCGCGGCGCCCGCGGCGCCGTCTCTATACGGAGGGGACCTTCCCTGCCTAGTAGGTCCACCAGGTGGTCCAATCGTTCCGCTAGGCAGCACAACAACTGCCGGGATGCTACGTCTGCCGCACATCGCTGGCAAGGGGTTGCGCGCCTCTCGCTGCGCCCGCAGTTGCGGCAACGGCACTGTTCCCTTGCAAAGCCGCCCACCGGTGGCTTCGGAGGGGCTCCCCTTCCGGGGGAGGGCGCACATACGGGAAGCACGACGGAGGCGGTGCCAAGTCACTCGTCGGCGGGCGCGGAAGCGGGCGTGGCGGCGGTGCGAGGTGTACGAAAAGCGCGGCCGCGGAGGGCCGGGACGGGCGGCTCCCGGCGCTTCAGGCGTGCTCCTGGCCAGTAGGAGGCAGCGCACGAGCCGAACTCTCCTGGCCGGTCCGGCAGGGGGAAGGCAGCGGCACAGCGTGCGGGTCTGCGCCGTGGCGCCGCTCCGGAGCGCTGGTCAGCGAATGGCGATGGCGTTCGCGGGTGAGCCGACGCCACCGTGCAGGTTGAGGGGCTTGACGGTGAGCATGCAGGTCCAGCGCCGGTCCCGGGTGCAGGCCGCGGCCAGCGACCGGAGCCGCCACAACTCGCCGAGGGCGAAGCCGAGCAGGGCGATGAGCTGTTGATGCATCATGCCGTGATCGGTCTCTCGGCCGAACGGTGAATCCGGGCGAGCGGGCAGCGCTTCAAGGGCGTATGTGTCGGAAACGACGGCGGCGAAGCGATGGTCCCACAGCCATGCGAGGACCTCGTGGCTCTGGTCGAGGCCGGTGAAACGGCGTTCGGCACGGATGTGCTGCCGGTCGGCCGGACAGGCGCCGAGGTACCAGGAGGCCCAGCCGGTGTGCAGCAGGAGTACGTCGCCGGGGCGGGGCTGTTCGCCCTGGTGGTCGAGGACGGACTGCAGGTCGGCGGCGCGCAGGTGCTCACCGCGAGCATGGTCGATGGGATGACCGTCGGCGTTGCGGGAAGCTGCGACGTCGAGAACCAGGCCGCGGGTGACGATGCCGCGTTCGGCCCAGTGCTGGATGCCCAAGGAGTCGCTGTCGACGGCGACTTCGGCGTCGGGAGTGGCGTTGTAGAAGCCGTGAACGTGATGGCGGCGGTGCCGCAGGCCGTCGAGATGGGTGGCGGCCTGCGGGCAGAGGCCGTCGATGACATCGTCGCGATGGTCGGGGTGTCGGCTGAACATGCGGTGCTTGGGGACGCTGCGGGTCGGGGAGAGCGGGGGGTCGAATGCGTTGAGCGGGTAGTCCAGGGTGAAGACCTCGCCGGTGCGGACGCAGGCGGCCGACGCCCTGGTCTCCTCGGGGCCTGCCAGGTTGAGCGTTCCGACCTGGTCGCCGGCCCCGAACAGGCCCCAACTGGACCCGGGCGGCGCGTCGGTGCGGCTCAGCAGCTCGGCGTAGGCGGGCAGGTCGGTCATCCAGTGTCCCGGGGCTTTAGGTCACGGGGGGCGGCGCCGTCGTAGGCGGGAAGCAGCGGGCGGGGGATGGGGCCCTTGATGCGCCGACCGCCGGACTTCTCCTCCCAGGCGTGGGCGAGGATGCCAACGCTGCGGGACAGCACGAACAGGCCGCGGCCCAGCTCGGGCGGGAAGCCGAGCTCGCTGTAGACGATGGCGGTGGCGCCGTCGATGTTCATCGGGACAGAGTGGCTGCGGCCCTCGGCCAGGGCGCGTTCCAGGGCGGTGCCGGCGCTCAGCGCCCAGCCCGGCGTCTCCCCGGCGTCCACGGCTTCTCCGACCAGGCGGAGCAGGGGGTCACGGCGCGGATCGCGTGGGTGGAAGCGGTGGCCGAAGCCGGGGATGCGGCGCCCCTCGAAGCGGTAGCGGGCGACGACATCGCGGGCGGCGCCCTCCACGTCCGTACCGGCCCGGTTCAGGTCGGACAGCAGCTCCATGCACTGCTGTCCGGCGCCGCCGTGCACGTCGCCGAGCAGGTTCACGCCGGTGGCCATGGCGTTGTTCAGGCCCAGGCCGCAGGTGGCGGCCATGCGCGCGGCCGCGATGGACGGCGCCTGCGGGCCGTGGTCGACGGCGGCGACCAGGGCGGCCTCCAGCAGGCGGCTCTCGGCGCGGGTCGGCAGGTTGCTGCGCAACATCAGCCAGATCACCTCGACGAAGGACACCTCGCCGATCACCTGCTCAACGGGGTAGCCGCGCAGCAGGATCTCGCCCGGACGGATCCGGCTGATCCCGGTGCGCCACCAGCCGGTGACTCTCTCCTCGTACTCCTCGACGGAATCGAAGGCTGCCATGCTCATACGGCTCCCTCTTCACGCAGTGCGCTGATCTCCTCAGCGGCGTATCCCAGCTCGCTGAGGAGTTGGTTGGTGTGCTCGCCGAGCAGTGGCGGTCCGGAACGGGGCCCCAGAGCGACGCCCCCGACGGTGGCCGGGCTGCCCAGCACCCGCAGTGAGCGTTCGTGGCCTCCAGGGAAGGGCGGGCTGTGGACGAAGCCGCGGAAGGCGATCTGCTCCTGGCGGAGCGCGTCGGGCACGGTCAGCACGCGGGCGGCCGGTACGCCGGCCTCGGCCAGCAGCCACTCCCATTCCTCGGCCGTGCGCTCGGCGAGTGCCTTCTCCAGCTCCTCGGTGAGGGCGGCGCGATGCGTCTTGCGAGCGGATCTTTCTGCGAAGCGCTCGTCCTCCGCGAGCTCGGGGCGGCCGAGAGCCTGGCACAGGGCCGTGAACTGGCGCTGCTCGTTGGCGGCGATGTTCAGCATGCCCTCGGCGGTCGTGAAGGTCCCCGAGGGGGCGGCGGTGAAGTTGTCGTTGCCCATGGGGACCGGGTGCTGCCCGGCGATCAGGTGATTGGAGACCACCCAGCCCATGGCGGTGAGCGCTGCCTCGAGCATCGACACGTCCAGGCGCACGCCCTCGCCCGTACGGTCCCGGTGCACCACCGCGGAGGCGATGGCGAAGGCGGCGGCCATCCCGCCGAGCGTGTCGGCGACGGGATAACCGGCGCGTAGCGGACCGGTGCCAGGGGTGCCGGTGACGCTCATCATTCCCGAAAGGCCCTGCACGATCTGGTCGTACGCGGGCCGGTCGCGCAGGGGGCCGTCCTGGCCGAAGCCGGAGATGGCGCAGTAGACCAGTCGCGGGTTCGCGCCGTGGAGGACGTCCCAGCCCACGCCGAGCCGGTCCATGACCCCGGGCCGGAAGTTCTCGACCAGCACGTCCGCCTGCTCGACCGCGCGCAGAAGGACTTCCCGGCCGCGCTCAGACTTCAGATTGACGGTCAGCGAGCGTTTTCCGCTGTTCTGCGCCAGGAACGAAGTGCCCAGCCGGGCCTCGTTCAGCTCCCGGTCTGCGCCCAGCTGCCTGGCCAGGTCGCCGACGCCCGGTATCTCGATCTTGACCACGTCGGCGCCGAGCAGCGCCAGTTGGTACGCGGCGAAGGGGCCGGCCAGCACGTTGGTCAGGTCGAGGACGCGGACGCCGGCGAGCAGCCCCGCTGCGGCGGGGGGAAGTCCACTCACGTAGTTCCTCCGATGAATTGCAGGGCTGAGAGCCGCTTGGCGGCTTCGGTCAGGACAGGGACGAACGCGGTGACTCGCGCGTCCGTGAAGCGGTAGGTGGGGCCTCCCAGGCCGACTGCGGCGACGACCTGGCCATTCGCGTCGGTGATCGGTGCCGCCACGGCCGAGACGCCTTCCGCGCGCTCGCCGTGACTGACCGCCCAGCCCTGGGCCTCCGCGCGGCGTACGCGCTCCACCAGCACGGCGCCGAAGTCCGGGCCGAGCGCGGCGGCCGCTACAGTGCGATCGAGCTGCTGCGGTGAGGCCGCCGTGAGCAGAACATGGCCAGAGGCGCCGGTCCACAGCGGCATTTCCTCACCCACGCGCACCACATGGCGCAGCTGTTGAGTGCCCTCGTGCTGGGCGATACAGACCCTGGACGTGCCCTGTCGAATGTAAATGCGCGCCGACTCGCCTCCGGATTCGACCGAAAGCCGCCGCAGGCACTCCACCGCCTGGGGCGGCAGCTGCCACGCGTCCTGGGCGAGGCGGGCCCAGCGCAGCAAGCCGGGCCCGGGGGTCACCCGGCCGTCTCCGCGAGTCCACAGCAGGCCGCTCTGCTCAAGCGTGCCGACCAGACGGACGACGGTGGACTTGGCCAGACCAGTGGCGTCGGTCAGCTCCCGCACGCTGCGCGAGCGGTGCGTGTCATCGAACAGCGCCAGCAGGTCCAGAGCACGCAACACGCTGCGCACTCCCTCGGCGCCGCCCTCCCCAACCGCGTTCTGCATCGGTCATTCCTCCCGCTCGGAGCCACAAATTTCTGCCAAGCCTGCCTCAGCAGGGGACCCGGCGGTGTCCGGCGGTCCGCAGCTTGTACGGGCGGCCTGGCGGGTACGTAGCATCCAGCAACATCGGTACCGTCTAGCGAAACAAATGTACCATCAGATGACACTGTGAGGGGGTAGGGGGTGGCAGGCGGCCTCAAACGGCTTCGCCGGTGATCGCGAAGCCGAAAGTGCAGGCGCCCTGGGACGCCTTTGACGCCCCGCTTCTCCGGGGGCAGAACTTCTCATCGCGCCACAGGCGAGTCTGATCGGACGGCGCTCTACGGCGCTGCGCGGTGGAAGGGCCCGGAGCCCGGCGCGGACCCGATGCCTGGCGATGCGGCGGATCGCCGACCTCTACCCCGACGAGGCGAAGACCGACGCCCGTGATGCCCGTGTGATCGCGAAAACACGGGCGAGGCGTGATTTTCGCCCGGACGGACTTGAAGTTCCGGCCCATCGGGCTGAATTCAAGCCCGTTGGGGGTCCCCCGACGAAGTCTGGCGGAGATTGAGGACACTCCCCCTACGCCCGGAGGGCGTGGGGGGACCACAGAAGGGCGTACCGGGGTCTGGGGGCTTGCCCTCAGTTCGGGAAGGGGCGGGGTGGGGGCTGTATCCGATCTTGCGGCTCCGCCGCGTGGGCCCGCCGCAGGCGCACCGCACCGCCCCCGCCTACTCCGCGCCGCCGAACTCGTACGCCTCGACCTCCGCGATCAACCGCCCCCTCCGCTCCTCGTCGTCCTCCAGGAACGACGCCACAAACGAGTTGCGCGCCAGCTCACGCAGCTGCTCGTCGCCCAGCCCCAGCGCCTCGTGCACCGCGTGGAACGTGTCCCCGACGTAGCCGCCGAAGTACGCGGGATCATCCGAGTTGACCGTGCACAGCAGGCCAGCGTCCATCATCCGCGCCAGCGGGTGCTCTTCCAGCGTGTCGACGACCCGCAGCCGTACGTTCGACAGCGGGCACAGCGTCAGCGGAATCCGCTCCCGTGCGAGCCGCTCGACCAGCTCCGGGTCCTCCATGCAGCGCAGACCGTGGTCGATGCGCTCCACGCCGAGGACGTCCAGGGCCTCACGGATGTACGCCGGCGGGCCCTCCTCGCCGACGTGTGCGACCTTGCGCAGGCCGAGCACTGCAGCCGCCTCGTACACCTCGCGGAATTTCGACGGCGGGTGCCCGACCTCCGCCGAGTCCAGGCCGACCCCGGCAATCCGGTGCAGATACGGCTTCGCGGCCTGGAGCGTCTCCATCGCCGACTCGGCGGACTCGTCCCGCAGGAAGCACATGATCAGCCGGGTCGAGATGCCGTGCCGCTCCTCGCTGCGGCCGAGCGCGCGGGCCAGGCCCTCGATCACCGTGGCGACCGGGACGCCACGGGAGGTGTGCGCCTGCGGGTCGAAGAAGATCTCCGCGTGGCGTACGCCCTGGGCCGCGGCGCGCGCCAGATAGGCGTCGGTGAGCTCGGCGAAGTCGTCCTCGGTGCGCAGGACGGCCATCAGGCTGTAGTAGACGTCGAGGAAGGACTGCAGATCCTCGAAGAGGTAGGCGCGGCGCAGCTCTTCGGTGTCCTTGTACGGCAGCTCGACGTTGTTGCGCGCGGCGAGCGCGAAGGCGAGCTCGGGTTCGAGGGTGCCTTCGATGTGGAGGTGCAGTTCGGCCTTGGGGAGGGGCACGACGCTCTCGTCTCGGTTACGGGTGACGTTTGGGGAAAGGGACACGCAGCAGGTCGTGAGCGACGGTCAGTTCCCCCTCGAAACCGGCCGCCCGCGCCTGCCGCTCGAATTCCTCGGGTTCGTTGTACCGCTGCGAGAAGTGCGTCAGGACCAGATGCCGCACGCCCGCGTCACGGGCCGCCCGGGCCGCCTGCCCGGCGGTCAAGTGGCCGTGGTCCTCGGCGAGATGCTCGTCCCCGTCGAGGAAGGTCGACTCGATGACGAGCATGTCGCAGCCGTCCGCGAGCGCGTGCACGCCTTCGCAGAGCCGGGTGTCCATGACGAAGGCGAAGCGCTGCCCTTTGCGGAGTTCGCTGACCGCGTTCAACGGAACGCCGCCCACCTCGCCCTCGCGCTGGAGCCGGCCGACGTCCGGCCCCTTGATGCCGTACGCGGCGAGCTTCTCGGGCAGCATCCGGCGGCCGTCCGGCTCGACGAGGCGGTAGCCGTACGACTCGACGGGGTGCGAGAGTCTGCGGGCCTCGATGGTGTACGACGCGGACTCGGCCAGGACGCCGTCGGCGGCGACCGGAGACGCGATCAGCTCGACCGTCTCGCGGTAGGCAGTCGCGTACCGCAGCCGGTCGAAGTAGCGCTGCCCGTCGGCCGGATAGTGCGCGGACACCTCGTGCGGGACCCGGTCGAGGTTGATCCGCTGGATCACCCCGGCCAGGCCGAGTGAGTGGTCGCCGTGGAAGTGCGTGACGCAGATCCGGTTGATGTCGTGCGCGGCGACCCCGGCACGCAGCATCTGGCGCTGGGTGCCCTCACCGGGGTCGAAGAGGATGCCCTCGCCGTCCCAGCGCAGCAGGTAGCCGTTGTGGTTGCGGTGCCGCGTCGGGACCTGGCTGGCGGTCCCGAGCACGACGAGTTCACGTACGGACAAGGTGAGTCGGCTCCGTCATCCGGGGGGCCACTCGAGGCCGCGGCCGCCCAGCAGGTGGGCGTGGGCGTGGAAGACGGTCTGTCCCGCGCCGGTACCGGTGTTGAAGACGATCCGGTACCCGGCGCCGTCGACCTTCTCCTCGGCCGCCACCTCACCGGCCTCCCGCAGCAGATCGGCGACGAGCTGCGGCTCGGCGGCGGCGAGGGTGGCGGCGTCCCGGTAGTGCGCCCTGGGGATGACCAGGACGTGGGTGGGGGCCTGGGGGTTGATGTCGCGGAAGGCGACGACGGTCTCGGTCTCCCGTACGACTGTGGCCGGCACCTCCCCCGCGACGATCTTGCAGAACAGGCAGTCAGCCTGCGGTTCTCCCGCCATGCCTGGGTCCTCCTCGAGTGAGTCCACTACGACCGGCATCGTATCGAGTGATCGGGTTCGTGGTGCTGTGGGACGGCGACCCGCCCGCCTACGGGAGCTCCGGAGGCGACTTCGCCGGGTTCTCCGTCAGCACCGCCAGCGCCATCCGGACCGCCTCGTCCAGTTGCGGATCACGGCCCGACGCGTGGTCCTGGGGAGACATCACCACCTCCACGTCCGGGTCCACGCCATGGTTCTCCACGCCCCAGCCGTACCCCTCGAGCCAGAACGCGTACTTGGGCTGCGTCACCAGCGTCCCGTCCACCAGTGAGTACCTGCTGTCGATGCCCACCACGCCGCCCCAGGTCCGCGTGCCCACCACCGGGCCGATGCCCAGCGCCTTGATCGCCGCGTTGACGATGTCGCCGTCCGAGCCGGAGAACTCGTTCGCCACCGCGACGACCGGGCCGCGCGGCGCGTCCTGGGGGTAGCTGAAGGGCTGCATCCCGCGCGGCAGGTCCCAGCCCACGATCCGGCGCGCCAGTTTCTCCACGACGAGCTGGGACGTATGCCCGCCGCGGTTCTCCCGTACGTCCACGACCAGTCCCTCGCGCGCCACCTCGACCCGCAGGTCCCGGTGGATCTGCGCCCAGCCCGGCGCCTGCATGTCGGGGACGTGCAGATAGCCCAGCCGGCCACCGGACTTCTCGTGGACGTACGCACGCCGGCCGGACACCCACGCGTGGTAGCGCAGCGGCTCCTCGTCGGCGAGCGGGACGACGACCGCGTGCCGCGGATCGCCGCCGCCCGCCGGGGAGATGGTCAGTTCGACGGGCTTGCCCGCCGCGCCGACCAGCAGCGGCCCCGGCCCGGCGACGGGGTCCACCGGGCGGCCGTCCACCGCGAGGATCGCGTCGCCCGCGCGCACCGCGACGCCCGGCGCGGCGAGGGGCGAGTGGGCCTTCGGGTCGGACGTCTCGGACGGCAGGATGCGGTCGATGCGCCACGCGCCGTCCGCCGCCCGGGAGATGTCCGCGCCCAGCAGCCCCTGCCGCGTCGAGCTGTTCCCGTACCCCCAGCGCGGCGTGACGTAGGCGTGCGAGGTGCCGAGTTCGCCCTGTACCTCCCACAGAAGGTCCATCAGATCGTCGTGGGTGGCCACGCGCTTCAGCACCGGGCGGTAGCGGTCGAGTGCACCGTCCCAGTCGACGCCGCCGAGGTCCGCGCGCCAGAAGTTGTCGCGCATCAGCCGGCCGGCCTCGTCGTACATCTGCCGCCACTCGGCAGCCGGGTCGACACTGCCGCGTACGCGCGAGAGGTCGACGGTGATGTTGGTGTCGCTGTCCTCGTCGCGCGAGGCCCTGCGGTCGCTCGGCACCACTTTGAGCTTGCCGTCCGTGTACAGCAGCACCCGCTTTCCGTCGCCGCTGACCTGGAAGTTCGTGGCGTCCGAGGAGAGTTCCTCGATCTGCTGCTGGTCCAGGTCGTACCGCTCCAGCGCGGTCTTGGGCCCCGGGTCGTCGGGCGTGGCGCGGGTCGTGCCGAGGACGCCGCGCAGCGGGTGGTGCAGCCACAGCAGCCCCTCCTTGGCGGCGCGCAGCGTGGAGTAGCGGGCGGCCTCGACGGGGAACGGCACTATCCGGTCGGCGAGTCCTTCGAGGTCGATACGGGTGACCGGGACGCCGCTCTCCTCGCCGTCCTGCTGCCGCTGGTCCTTGTCCGCCTCGAAGGCCCGCCCGTGGCGCTGCGGTCCGAACGGCGACGGCGTCGTGGCCGCGAGCGTGATCAGGTGCGGGCGGCAGCCGCCGACGAAGGCGAGGTCGAAGACATGCGTGTCGTAGACCGGGTCGAAGGCACGCTCGGAGAGGAACGCGAGGTGCTTGCCGTCGAGCGTGAAAGCGGGCTGGAAGTCGCAGAAGCGCAGCGGGGTCGCCTCGGACACCGAGAGATCGGCGGTGTTGGCGAGCTTGAGCTGGCGCAGCGGGTCGGGCCCCGCGTGCGACCAGGCGAGCCAGCCGGAGTCCGGCGAGAAGGCCAGACCCGTGGCCTCGCCGTGCTCGCTGCGGTCGACCTCGCGGACCTCGCCCGACTCGCGTTCGACGAGCAGTACGCGGCCGTCGTGCGAGGCGACGGCGGCACGGCTGCCGTCGGGGGCGACCGCCAGGCTCAGGACCCGGCCGAGCCGTCCCGCGCCGAGTCTGCGCGGCGTCGCGCCGGGCGCCTTGCCGGTGGCCGGGGCGAATTCGAGGGCGTCGTCCCCCTCGGCGTCGGTGACCCAGACGACGTGCTCCTCGCCGTCGACCCGGAAGGTGCGGGGCAGCCTCGCCCGTACGCCGGGCTCCACGGCGAGCGCCCGCGCGGGCCCTTCCCGGTGCGTGACCCAGTGGACGCCGCCACGGATCTCCACCGCGCTGCCGCGGCCCGTGTGGTCGGGCGTGGCGGTGCCCAGGTAGTAGTCGGCCTTGACGGGGCGGGGCCGCAGATCGGTGCGCTGGCCGCCGAGCCGGATGTCGAGCCTGCGGGGCTCGGCGCCGTCGAGGTCGTCGAGGAGCCACAGTTCACCGGCCGAGGCGTAGGCGACCCGGGTGCCGTCGGTGGCGGCGTGGCGGGCGTAAAAGCCGTCAACTCCGGTGTGCCGCCGCAGATCGGACCCGTCGGCCAGGGACGAGTACACCGCTCCCACACCCTCGTGGTCGGAGAGGAAGGCGATCCGGCCCCCCGCCCACAGCGGGTACTCGATGTTCCCGTCGAGCTCCTCATGCAGGCGTACGAACTCCCCGTCGCCCGCCCGGTCGATCCACAACTTGCCCGCCGTACCGCCCCGGTAGCGCTTCCAGGCGGCGGCCTCGCGCCCCATGGTGGCGGAGAGCAGCACTGTGTGCGGCCCGTACGCCACATCGCCCACGGGCCCGTACGGCAGGACGGTCGCGGGCCCGCCGTCGAGCGGCACCGCCCGCGCCCAGCTGCGGCGCAGCGAGGCCTGGCCGTACGTACTGATCGCGAGAACCTCGCCGTCCGGGGTCCAGCCGCGGACGGACGTCCTTCCGCTGCCCCAGTACGTCAGCCGGTCCGCGGGCCCGCCGTCGATGGGCGCGAGGTGCACCTCGGGCGCGCCGGCCAGCTGCGACGACCAGGCGATGTGCGTGCCGTCGGGCGAGATCCTGGGGTGATTCACCGGAACGTTGTCGGCGCTGACGCGCCAGGCCCGGCCGCCGTCCAGCGGGGCGACCCAGACGTCGTCCTCTGCGGTGAAGGCGATCAACTCGCCGTGGACATGCGGATACCGGAGATAGGCAGGGTGCGTCACACCGTCACCCTAGGCAGGCGGCCGCCGCCCGGTCACGGCTTTCGGATCACTTGCGCGGCGGATCGGGCGTCGCGGTGACGGTCACGGTGACGGTGGCGGTGGCACCCGGGGTCCCGCTCGGCGAGTGGCTGGGCAAACGGGTGGGGGAACGGGTGGGAGCGCCGGAGCAGTTGCCGAGCACGGTGGCCTGGAAGACGACCTTGCGGTCGACCTTCGCGATCAGGTCGCCGCGCACGCACTTTCCCGAACGCTCCTCCGTCACCTTGCCCTTGAGCGTGATGTCCTGTTCCGAGTTGGTCTCGCCCTGGCAGTCGACCGCGGCGCCGCGCGACGGGGAGGGCGACTTGGTCGCTCCGGTACCGGCTTTGCCGCCGTTGATCGTCGCCGTACAGCTGAGCCAGCGCACATCGAAGCCGAGGCGTTCGAGTGTGCTGGTCCCCGTCTTGTCGGTGGTGATCGCGACGGCGACGGAACTCAGTCCACCGGTTGTCGGCTCACAGGCCGTGACACCCACGACTGCCGTGCCGGCAGCGCCGATTGCGGCGAGGGTGCGCGGGTAGCGTATTCGTCTCATGGCCCTCATGAGGGGCAGGCTCCCACTGCGGCCCCGGGCTGCGGTAGACCGCTTGCCGCCACGCATCGACACGGTTCGGGCGGGCGCGAACCCGGGGCTCCGCCCCGTACCCCGCTCCAGCGCCCGAAGGGCGTACGGGGTGGCGGACCCCCAGCGGGCGTACGTGGTCTGGGGCGAAGCCCCAAAGTGGGGCCCCCGCCCGCCAGGGCGTACGGGCGGGAAGGGGAACGCCCGCCGCAGGCGGAGCGTCAGGACCAGCGGCCCGTGCGGCCCAGCAGCAGCGCCGTCGCCGCTGTGCCCGCGGTCGACGTACGCAGCACACTGCGGCCGAGCCGGTACGGCTTCGCACCCGCGTCCGCGAACGCCGCCAACTCCTCCGGCGACACGCCCCCTTCGGGCCCCACCACCAGTACGATCGACCCCTCCGCCGGCAGCTCCGCGGTGGCCAGCGGCTCGGCCCCCTCCTCATGCAGGACCGCCGCGAAATCGGCTTTGGCGAGAAGTGCCGCAACCTGCTTGGTCGTTGCTGCGTCCGCGACCTCGGGGAAGCGGAGCCTGCGAGACTGCTTGCCCGCCTCGCGAGCCGTCGCCCGCCACCTGGCGAGCGCCTTGGCGCCCCGCTCGCCCTTCCACTGTGTGATGCAACGCGCGGCCGCCCACGGTACGACCGCGTCGACGCCGGTCTCCGTCATGGTCTCGACGGCGAGTTCGCCGCGGTCGCCCTTGGGGAGCGCCTGGACGACGGTGATACGGGGCGTCGGCTCGGGCTCCGTGGGGAATTCGAACGGCTCGACGATCAGCCGGTCCTTGCCCTCGGTCCGCAGGACGACGCCCGCGGCACCGCGACCGCGGCCGTCCGTGAGCACGATGTCCTCGCCGGACTGCAGTCGGCGTACGGAGACGGCGTGCCGCCCCTCGGGCCCGTCCAGGGTGAGGACCGCACCCGGTCCCACGCCCTCCAGGGAGTCGACGACGAATACGGGCGCGGTCATCAGGAACGGCCCAGGGCCAGTGCGGCGCG
The DNA here is from genome assembly GCF_044389785.1 of Streptomyces sp. NPDC019443. Taxonomy (NCBI): domain Bacteria; kingdom Bacillati; phylum Actinomycetota; class Actinomycetes; order Kitasatosporales; family Streptomycetaceae; genus Streptomyces; species Streptomyces sp. NPDC019443. The sequence goes on along the minus strand of NZ_JBIRYJ010000006.1, from coordinate 234,403 downwards.
CGCGGAGTCCAGTTCGGCGACGAGTACCTCGACAAGCCGGCCGGCCGACAGGTCGCGCGCCATCTTGTGGCCCTGCCCGGCCCAGAGCGCCATCCCCTGGGGATCGCCCGCCTTGGCGGCGGCCTTGCGCAGAGGGCTCGTCAGATGGTGCACCTGGGGGTAGGCGGCGGGGGCGTACGGGCCGTGCTCGCGCATGAAGCGGTTGACGAGACCGCGGGCGGGCCGCCCGGAGAAGGCGCGGGTGAGTTCGGTGCGTACGAACAGCGGGTTGGTCATGGCCTGCTTGTGCAGCGCGTTGGCGCCGGACTCGGGGCAGACCAGGAAGGCCGTCCCGAGCTGCGCCGCGACCGCGCCGGCCGCGAGCACGCCGGCGATCTGGCCGCCGCGCATCAGGCCGCCCGCGGCGATGACAGGCAGCTGCACGGACTCGCGGACCAGCGCGACGAGCGAGAGCAGCCCGATGCCGGAGCCGTCGGTCGCGGGGTCGTCCCGGTGCGTGCCCTGGTGTCCGCCGGCCTCGACGCCCTGCACGCACACGGCATCCGCCCCGGCCCACTGCGCGGCCTGCGCCTCTTCGGGCGTGGTGACGGTGACGACGGTGAAGGTCCCGGCCTTGGCGAAGGTGTCGAGCACATCGCGGGTCGGACAGCCGAAGGTGAAGGAGACAACGGGAACCGGATCGTCGAGGAGGATGGCGAGCTTCGCCTCGTATCCGTCGTCCCGCCCGGAGTCGGGGTCGCCGAGCGGTGTCTCGTACCAGGCGGCCTCACCGGCGAGCTGATGCCGGTAGACCTCGACGGCGGCGGGGTCGGCGGTGTTGGGCTGCGGCATGAAGAGATTGACGCCGAAGGGCTGCCCGGTGAGCCCGCGGACCTGTTTGATCTCCTGGTACATGCCGTCCGCGGTCTTGTACCCGGCAGCCAGGAACCCGAGCCCACCGGCTTCGGACACGGCGGCGGCGAGCTGCGGGCAGGATGCGCCGCCCGCCATGGGGGCCTGCACGATCGGATAACGGCAAAGATCGGCCAGTGCGGAGGACATGCAGGCATGGTGCCATGTCACTCCCGCACCACCGAATCCGGCGTTCCGTTCGTTAACCGGGCAGCTTGGGGGCTCGCCCGCGAAACCCGCCACCGACAGCAACCACGAACGTCCCCCGGCCCACGGCAACCGCGAGCCCGGTGACTCCGTTTACCGGCCGTTGAACGCGTCCTTCAGGCGGGAGAACAGGCCTTGCTGGCCCGGCTGGAACTGGCCCGTCGGCCGCTCCTCCCCGCGCAGCTTCGCCAGGTCCCGCAGCAGCCGCTCCTGATCCGCGTCCAGCTTCGACGGGGTCATCACCTCGACGTGCACGATCAGGTCGCCGCGGCCCCCGCCCCGCAGGTGCGTGATGCCGCGCCCGTGCAGCGGGATCGACTGCCCCGACTGCGTGCCCGGGCGGATGTCGACGTCCTCCATGCCGTCCAGCGTCTCCAGCGGGCACTTCGTGCCCAGCGCCGCCGCCGTCATCGGGATGGTCACCGTGCAGTGCAGATCGTCGCCGCGCCGCTGGAAGACCGGGTGCGGCAGCTCGTGGATCTCGACGTACAGATCACCCGCGGGGCCGCCGCCGGGGCCGACCTCGCCCTCACCGGCGAGCTGGATGCGCGTGCCGTTGTCGACGCCGGCCGGGATCTTCACGGTCAGCGTGCGACGGGACCGGATACGGCCGTCGCCGGCGCACTCCGGGCACGGCGTCGGAACGACCGTGCCGAAGCCCTGGCACTGCGGGCACGGCCGCGACGTCATGACCTGGCCCAGGAAGGACCGCGTCACCTGCGAGACCTCACCGCGGCCGCGGCACATGTCGCAGGTCTGCGCCGAGGTACCCGGCGCCGCGCCCTCGCCCGAGCACGTCGTGCAGACGACTGCCGTGTCGACCTGGATGTCCTTGGTCGTACCGAAGGCCGCCTCGTTGAGGTCGATCTCCAGCCGGATCATCGCGTCCTGGCCGCGCCGCGTACGCGACCTCGGCCCGCGCTGCGACGCCGTACCGAAGAACGCGTCCATGATGTCCGAGAAGTTCCCGAAGCCACCGGCTCCGAAGCCGCCCGCGCCTCCGCCGCCCGCCTGCGAAAGCGGGTCCCCGCCGAGGTCGTAGACCTGCTTCTTCTGCGGGTCCGACAGCACCTCGTAGGCGGCGTTGATCTCCTTGAAGCGCTCCTGCGTCTTCGGGTCCGGATTCACATCCGGGTGGAGTTCGCGCGCAAGGCGGCGGAAGGCCTTCTTGATCTCGTCCTGCGATGCGTCGCGGCGCACGCCGAGTACGGCGTAGTAGTCCGTGGCCACTTACGACTCCGCCAGGATCTGTCCGACGTAACGTGCCACTGCGCGTACCGCTCCCATCGTTCCGGGGTAGTCCATGCGGGTCGGTCCGACCACGCCGAGTTTGGCAACTGCCTCGTCGCCCGAACCGTAGCCGACCGCGACCACGGACGTGGAGTTGAGGCCTTCATGGGCGTTCTCGTGACCGATCCGTACGGTCATGCCCATACCGCCCGATTCCTTGGCCTCGCCGAGCAGCTTGAGGAGCACCACATGCTCCTCGAGCGCCTCCAGCACCGGCCTGATCGTCAACGGGAAGTCGTGCCCGAAGCGCGTCAGGTTGGCGGTGCCGCCGATCACCAGACGCTCCTCGGTCTCCTCGACCAGGGTTTCGAGCAGGGTCGAGAGCACCGTGGAGACGGTCCCGCGGTCCTCCGCCTCGAAGGAATCGGGAAGGTCCTGCACCAGCTGCGGCACATCCGCGAAGCGGCGCCCGACGACCCGGCTGTTGAGCCGGGCCCGCAGGTCCGCGAGCGAGGTGTCACCGAACGGCGCCGCGCAGTCGATCATGCGCTGCTCGACCCGTCCGGTGTCCGTGATCAGCACCAGCATCAGCCGGGCGGGCGCGAGCGGGAGGAGCTCCACGTGCCGGACGGTGGACCGGGTCAGCGAGGGGTACTGGACGACGGCGACCTGCCGGGTCAGCTGCGCCAGCAGCCGTACCGTACGGCCCACGACGTCGTCGAGGTCGACGGCTCCGTCCAGGAAGTTCTGGATGGCGCGGCGCTCGGGCGACGACAGCGGCTTGACGCCCGCCAGCTTGTCGACGAAGAGCCGGTAGCCCTTGTCGGTCGGGATGCGTCCGGCGCTGGTGTGCGGCTGGGCGATGAACCCTTCCTCCTCCAGCACCGCCATGTCGTTGCGGACAGTGGCCGGCGAGACGCCGAGCTTATGACGCTCGGTGAGCGCCTTGGAACCGACGGGCTCCTCGGTGCCGACATAGTCCTGGACGATGGCGCGCAGCACCTCGAGTCTGCGTTCACTGAGCACCGCGCACACCTCCAGCTGTGGTCCCTGGGCGACTGCTTGGCACTCGATGCATACGAGTGCCAGCCTTTCACCGTGCCAGTGTACGGCCGTGGGGTACGCCCCTAGCAAGGGCGGCCGACCACGCTACCGTGCGACATCCCTGGTCGTTGCCGATAGCGTCCCGGTATGGACGTCAGTTGGGAAGAGTTCGGCTGGGAGCGGCTGGCCGACGGGGTGGGCCGCCGACGGATGCCGGTCTGGGACGCGACTGTGGGTCTGATCGCCGGTGACAGCGGTGTCCTCATGTACGACACGGGCTCCACACTCCGCGAGGGCGCCGAGCTCCGCACCCAGGCGCAGGGGCTGCTGGGCGGCCGCCGGGTGACGCATATCGCACTGAGCCACCCCCACTTCGACCATGTGCTGGGGACGGCGGCATTCGCGGGGGCTCAGGTGTACGGCGCGGTCGGTGTGGCCGATCTGATGAAGCGGGAGCGGGACGGGATCCGCGGCTCGGCGGTACGCCACGGGGTAGCCGAAGACGACGCGGCCCAGGCGGTCGACGTGCTGGTGGTGCCGCACCACATGGTGAGCGGGGAGTGGACGCTGGAGCTGGGCGGCCGCCAGGTGCTGCTGGCGAATGTGGGCCCAGGACATTCGGGCCACGATCTGGCGGTCCTGGTGCCGGGCAGCCCGGAGGTGGTGTTCTGCGGCGACCTGGTGGAGGAGTCGGGCGAACCCCAGGCGGGCCCGGACGCGATCCCGTCCCGCTGGCCGGCGGCGCTGGACCGGCTGCTGTCCCTGGGAGGCGAGGACGCGGTGTACGTGCCGGGGCACGGGGCGGTCGTCGACGCGGCGTTCGTACGCGCCCAACGCGACGTGCTGGCGGCGCGCTTCGGGGTGTCGTAGCGTCTGCCGAATGCGCAGCTACAGCCCCGATCTGACGCCACCTTGGAAGAAGCAGCAGCCGGCTCCCGAGGTCCCCGCCGACCCGGACCTGGTCGTGGAGGAGGTCGGCACGGGCTTCTGCGGCGCGGTGATCGGCTGCGAGGCGGGGACTGTGACCCTGGAGGACCGCTTCGGCAAACACCGGGTGTTCCCGCTGGCCCCGCGGGGCTTCCTGCTGGAAGGCCGCGTCGTCACCCTGGTCCGCCCGACGTCGCCGTCCGCGGCCCGCCCGGTCCGTACGGCCTCGGGCTCCCTCGCGGTCCCCGGCGCCCGCGCGCGGGTCGCGCGCGCCGGGCGCATCTACGTGGAGGGCCGCCACGACGCCGAGCTCGTCGAGAAGGTCTGGGGCGACGATCTGCGGATCGAGGGGGTGGTGGTGGAGTACCTGGAGGGCATCGACGACCTCCCCGCGATCGTCACGGACTTCGCCCCGGGCCCGGACGCGCGCCTGGGTGTACTGGTGGACCACCTGGTCCCGGGCTCGAAGGAGTCCCGCATCGCGTCCGAGATCTCCAGCGCCCACGCCCTGGTGGTGGGCCACCCGTACATCGACGTGTGGGAGGCGGTGAAGCCGTCCTCGGTGGGCATCCGCGCCTGGCCGGCGGTCCCGCGCGGCGAGGACTGGAAGACGGGCGTCTGCCGTGCTCTGGGCTGGCCGGAGAACACGGGGGCGGCGTGGCAGCGGATCCTGTCGGGGGTGCGGTCGTACAAGGACCTGGAGCCGGAGCTGCTGGGGCGGGTGGAGGAGCTGATCGACTTCGTGACGGCGCCGGGGGTGTGAGCGGGGGGGTTCTTTCCCCACCCCGCCCCTTCCCGTAACCGGGGCTCCGCCCCGGACCCCGCGCCTCAATCTCCCCCAGACTTCGTCCGGGGCCCCACGGGGCTGGATTTCGCGTCCGGGACCGCGCCTCAATCGCCGCGAGGCTTGATTTCCGCCGGTCGGCCTGAATTTTCAGGCCGACCGGCGGAAATCAAAGCCCGTTGGGGTCTCCCCCGGACGAAGTCTGGGGGAGACCCAGGACACGCCTTGATGGGCGTACTGAGGGTCCCCCCACGCCCGCAGGGCGTGGGGGGCGGGTCTGGAGGACTTGCCCCCGGTTGCGGGAGGGGGCGGGTCGGGGAACGGGCCCCGCAGGGCACCCCGCCCCGTCAGTCCACCAGGTCCCGCACCACCGCGTCCGCCAGCAGCCGCCCCCGCAGCGTCAGCACCGCACGCCCCTCGGCGTACGGCCCCGGCTCCAGCAGACCGTCCGACAACGCCCGACCCGCTGCCGCCAGGCCGTCCGCGCGCAGCAGGTCCAGCGGGCAGCCCTCGCTCAGGCGGAGTTCCAGCAGGACGCGCTCCACCCGGCGGTCCTCCGGGGAGAGCAGTTCGCGCCCGGCACCCGGCGAGCGGGAGTCGGCAAGCGCCGCCGCGTACGCGCCCGGGTGCTTCACGTTCCACCAGCGCACCCCGCCCACATGGCTGTGCGCGCCGGGGCCGGCGCCCCACCAGTCCGCGCCGCGCCAGTACAGCTCGTTGTGCAGGCACCGGCCGGCCTCGGAGGTCGACCAGTTGGAGACCTCGTACCAGTCGAAGCCCGCCTCCCGCAGCGCCGAGTCCGCGATCAGATACCGGTCCGCGTGGACGTCGTCGTCGGTCATCGGCACCTCGCCCCGGCGGATGCGGCGCGCCAGCTGCGTGCCCTCCTCCACGATCAGCGCGTACGCCGAGATGTGGTCGGGCCCGGCTGCCACCGCCGCCGCCAGGGACGCGCGCCAGTCGTCGTCGCTCTCCCCCGGCGTGCCGTAGATCAGGTCGAGGTTCACGTGGCCGAAGCCCGCCTCCCGCGCCTCCGCGACGCACGCCTCCGGACGGCCCGGGGTATGCGTACGGTCCAGCACCTTCAGTACGTGCTGCCGCGCGCTCTGCATCCCGAAGGAGATCCGGTTGAAGCCCCCGGCGCGCAGCTGGGCGAGATACTCCGGATCCACCGACTCCGGGTTCGCCTCGGTGGTGATCTCCGCGTCGTCGGCGAGCCCGAATTCGTCCCGTACGGCATCCAGCATCCGTACGAGATCTCCCGCGGCCAGCAGCGTCGGCGTACCGCCCCCGACGAACACCGTCCGCACCTGCCGCGGGTCGTCGCCCAGCACCTTGCGGGCCAGCCGGATCTCCTCCGCCACCATCTCGGCGTAGTTGTCGCGGGAGGCCAGCACGCCGCCCGAGCCGCGCAGCTCGGTCGCCGTGTAGGTGTTGAAGTCGCAGTAGCCGCAGCGCGTCGCGCAGTACGGCACATGCAGGTAAAAGGCGAGCGGCCGGTCCGCGGCGCCCTGGAGCGCGGACGCGGGCAGCGCCCCGTCCTCGGGCATGGGCTCACCATCGGGCAGTACGGAAGGCATGCCCCCCATTGTCCGTCACCGTGGCCGTCACCCCGAACGGCTACTGCGCCTGGAGCACCAGAAGCGCCAGATCGTCCTCCGGAGGCGTCTCCGCGAACTCGTACACCGCCTGCCTGATCCGCTCCGCGACTCCCTGCGCGGTGAGCCCCGCGCACCCGGCGAGCACCCGCTCGAGCCCGTCGCCGTCGTCGAACATCCGCGGCCCCGAGCGACGCTCGGTCACCCCGTCCGTGACGCAGAGCAGCGTGTCGCCCGGCTCCAGGTCGAAGGTCTGGCTCAGGTACGCCACGTCGTCGACGACCCCGAGCAGCACCTGCGGCTCCGCCGCCGTACGCACCCGGCCGTCGGGGCGCAGCAGCAGCGGCAGCGGATGACCCGCGCTCGCGAGGGTGCATCGCACGCCACCCTGCGGCGAGCGCACCAGCTCGCCGTAGAGCAGGGACAGGAAGCGCGCCTGCGGCCCATCGGGCACGCCCTGCCCGCCCGCCGCCGCGACCATCAGGGCGGCCGCCTCCGCCGCCTCCATCGCGTCGTCGAGCAGCAGTTTGTTCAGCCGGTCGAGCACCTCGCCCACCTGGTATCCCTCGCGGGCGAGCAGCCGCAGCCACGGCCGGGCGAGGCCGGTGACGACGGCGGCCTCGGGCCCGCTGCCCTGGACGTCGCCGAGCATGAAGCACCAGCGGCCGCCGGAGCCGGCCGGAAAGATGTCGTAGAAGTCGCCGCCCGCGACGCCGTCGTCACTCGGCTCGTAGACCAGGAACCGGTCGACGCCCGGGATCTCGCCGACCTTGCCGGGCAGCAGCCCGCGCTGGAGGACCTTGCTGATCGTGGCCTGCCGGGTGTACTGCCGGGCCGCGCTGATCGCCAGGGCGACCCGCCGCGCGAAGTCCTCGATCAGTGCGGTCACTTCGTCGGGCACGCGCGCCAGGCCCTGGCGTGCCACGAGCAGCGTGCCCAGGCCGCGTCCGCCCGCGACGAGGCGGTAGGCGACGGCCGTGCCCTCGCCCGCGCCCGGCTCGCCGTCGCGGGGCCAGGGGATAGGCACAGGTCCGTTGCCCGAGGTCTCTGGCAGCCGCGGAGGTTCCTTTTCCAGGGCCTCGCGCAGCATCTCCATACGGGACTCGTCGCTGTGCCAGACCCGGGCGAGCCGTGGTGCCATCCCTGCCGAGCCGCCCGTCCCCCAGCCCGAGCGCCCGGCCTCGCCGTCCAGCCAGATCGCGCACCAGTCGGCGAGCCGCGGCACCAGCAGCTGCCCGGCGAGGGCCGCGACCATGTCCTCGTCGAGCTGCCCGGCGAGCAGGTCGGAGGCTTCGGCGAGGAAGGAGAGCGCCCCGCGGCTCGCCATGCCCTGATCGGACCGGTCCTCGCGGACGGCGCGCCGCGGCGCGGGGGCGAGGATCTCCGCGGCGCGCAGCCCGCGCTGCAGCGCGGGTTCGGCGCCGGGCAGCGGGCAGGTGTCCCAGCCGTCGACGGGGAGCCGGGCCCAGACGGTCTTGAGGGCTGCGAGATAGGTGATGCCCCAGCGCTCGGCGAGCGCGCCGACGAGGTGGAGACCGCGGCCGTACTCGGGAGTGCCGGTGTGGTCCGCGTCGTGCGTTTGGTTCCGTACGGCCCTTGCGGGGTGGTGGTCGGAGACCTCGATCACCAGCGCGGCGGGTTCACTTTCGGCCGACTCCTCGAGGCGGCAGAGGAGTTCGACGGTGGTGCCCGCGTGTACGACGGCGTTGGTGACGAGTTCGTTGACGATCAGCACGGCGTCGTCCGCGAGCCGGTCCGTACTGTGGTTTCCCGGCCGGCAGCCCGCGGGCCCTGCGCTGCCCCCGCAGAAGGCGCAGGTGGCGAGCAGCCCGAGGTTGGTCCAGTCGGCGAGTGCGGCGCGCACGAAACGGCGCGCGGCGGACGGCGCGAGCGGGTTGCCGGGCAGGCTGGTGCGGGAAATCGACCGTGCGTCGTCCCGTAGTGGGTACAACGCAGTTGAGCGCTGGCCGGTGTCGCGCTGCATCGGAATGGGCCCCACTGTGCGGCTCCTGGTCGGTTCTGGCAATGCGCCGCTTATGACACCGACAGAGTGACAGACTGAGCCTGCCCATAAGCGTCGAGTCACCGAAGTGGGCGGATATGAACAAAGATATTGCGTTGTCTCCCGCCCAGCCGGACTCCCGGCTGCCTGCCCAGCCGCCCACGGACGGCGCCTGGATCCGTGTCTCGGAGCTCCGCCCGCTGCTGGCCGCGATGACGGCATTACGGGACGGCGACTTCCGGATACGGGTGGCGGAAACCCATGAAGGCATGTCCGCGGAACTGGCCACGATGTTCAACCAGATCGCCGTGCGCAACAAGCACTTCGCGGACGAACTGACACGCGTAGGCCGAGAGGTGGTTCGGCACGGCAGGCTGGACGACCGGCTGGCGGCGAGCCCCGGCCAGGGCGCCTGGACCACCGACGTGAACAGTACGAACGCGCTGCTCGACGCCTTGGTGGTGCCCGCGGCGAACGCCGCCCGGGTGCTGGACGCGGTGGCGGGCGGCGATCTGACCCAGCGGGTCGATCTGCACGACGGCAACCGCCAGTTGCGCGGCGATCTGCGCCGGCTGGGCCGCGCGGTCAACAAAATGGTCGACCAGCTCTCGCTCTTCACGAGTGAGGTGACGCGAGTCGCTCGCGAGGCCGGCACCGAGGGGCGGCTCGGCGGCCGGGCCAAGGTGCAGGGCCTGTCCGGGAGTTGGCGGGATGTGACAGAGGCCGTCAATACGATGGCGTCCCGTCTGACGGCCCAGGTGCGGGACATCGCCGCGGTGACCACCGCCGTGGCGCGCGGCGATCTGACCCGTACGGTCACGGTCGAGGCGACCGGCGAGCTCCTTGAGCTGAAGCTCACCGTGAACACGATGGTGGACCAGCTCTCGGCCTTCGCCGACGAGGTGACGAGGGTCGCCCGCGAAGTCGGTACGGAAGGCCAGTTGGGCGGCCGCGCCCAGGTCCGCGGCGTGTCGGGGGTCTGGAAGGACCTCACGGACAACGTCAACTTCATGGCGTCCAACCTGACGTCCCAGGTCCGCAATATCGCGCAGGTCACCACCGCCGTCGCCAACGGCGATCTGTCGCAGAAGATCACGGTCGACGCGCAGGGCGAGATCCTCGAACTCAAGTCGACCATCAACACCATGGTCGACCAGCTGTCCGCCTTCGCCGACGAGGTGACAAGGGTCGCCCGCGAAGTCGGCACGGAAGGCAACCTCGGCGGCCGCGCCCAGGTCCGCGGCGTGTCCGGCGTCTGGAAGGACCTGACCGAGAACGTCAACTTCATGGCCGACAACCTGACCTCGCAGGTCCGGAACATCGCGCTCGTGTCGACGGCCGTCGCCCAGGGCGACCTCGGCAAGAAGATCACGGTCGAGGCGAAGGGCGAGATCCTCGAACTCAAGTCGACCATCAACACCATGGTCGACCAGCTGTCCGCCTTCGCCGACGAGGTGACAAGGGTCGCCCGCGAAGTCGT
>NZ_JBIRYJ010000006.1:0-224143 GCF_044389785.1 Streptomyces sp. NPDC019443 | reverse complement strand
CGGCACGGAAGGCAACCTCGGCGGCCAGGCCCAGGTCCGCGGCGTGTCGGGGGTCTGGAAGGACCTCACGGACAACGTCAACTTCATGGCGTCCAACCTGACGTCCCAGGTGCGGAACATCGCCCAGGTCACCACCGCCGTCGCCAACGGCGACCTCTCCAAGAAGATCACCGTCGACGCCCGCGGCGAGATCCTGGAGCTGAAGGACACCGTCAACACGATGGTGGAGCAGCTGAGCGCCTTCGCCGACGAGGTGACAAGGGTCGCCCGCGAGGTCGGCACGGACGGCCGGCTCGGCGGCCGCGCCCAGGTCCTCGGCGTCACGGGCCTGTGGAAGGACCTCACCGACAACGTCAACTACATGGCCGACAACCTCACTTCCCAGGTGCGGAACATCGCCCAGGTGGCGACGGCCGTGGCCCAGGGCGACCTCTCCAAGAAGATCGACGTGGACGCCCGAGGCGAGATCCTGGAGCTCAAGACCACCATCAACACCATGGTGGACACGCTCTCCTCCTTCTCCTCCGAGGTCACCCGGGTGGCCCGCGAGGTGGGCTCGGAGGGGCAGCTGGGCGGCCAGGCACGCGTCGAGGGCGTGTACGGCACCTGGAAGCGGCTCACCACCAATGTGAACGAGCTCGCGCTCAACCTCACCACCCAGGTCCGCGCCATCGCCGAGGTCGCCTCCGCCGTCGCCCAGGGCGACATGTCGCGCTCCATCACCGTGGAGACGCGGGGTGAGGTCTCCGAGCTCAAGGACAACATCAATCTGATGGTGTCCAACCTCCGCGAGACCACCCGCGCGAAGGACTGGCTGGAGTCGAATCTGGCCCGTCTGGCCGGTCTGATGCAGGGTCACCGCGACCTGATGGAAGTCGCCGACCTGATCCTTCGCGAGCTGACCCCGCTGGTGAACGCGCAGTACGGCGCCTTCTTCCTGGCCGACCCCGACCAGAACGGCACTCCGTCCCGTACGACGTCCACCACCAAGGGACTGGCCTTCATCGCCGGTTACGGCTCCGCGCAGTCCTCCACCGTCGACACCACCGGCATGCCGGGCCACGGCCTGGTCCGGCAGGCCGCCCTGGAGAAGAAGCGGATCCTCCTCGAGGAGGCCCCGCCCGACTACATCAAGATCAACTCAGGGCTCGGCGAGGCGTCCCCCGCCAGCGTCGTCATCATCCCGATCCTCTTCGAGGACCAGCTGCTGGGCGTCATCGAGCTGGCGTCCTTCTCCCGCTTCTCCGACGTCCACCTGGCCTTCTTCGACCAGTTCGTCAACACCATCGGCGTCGCGATCAACACCATCATCGCCAACTCCCGTACGGAGTCGCTGCTCGGCGAGTCCCAGCGGCTCGCGGTCCAGCTCCAGGAGCGCTCCGACGAGCTCCAGCGCCAGCAGGCGGAACTCCAGCGCTCGAACGCGGAGCTGGAGGAGAAGGCGGCTCTGCTCGCGACCTCCTCGCAGTACAAGTCGGAGTTCCTGGCGAACATGTCACACGAGCTGCGCACCCCGCTGAACTCCCTGCTCATCCTGGCCCGGCTGCTCTCCGACAATCCGGACGGCCATCTGTCCGACCAGGAAGTGCAGTTCGCCACCACGATCCACCGCTCGGGCTCCGATCTTCTCCAGCTGATCAACGACATCCTGGACCTGTCGAAGATCGAAGCCGGCCGGATGGACGTACGCCCGAAGAAGCTGCCGCTGATCAAGCTGCTCGACTACGTCCACGCCACCTTCCGCCCGATCACACTGGACCGGGGGCTGGCCTTCGAGGTCGGCGTCGGCGAGGACGTGCCGCGCGAGATGTACTCCGACGAGCAGCGGCTCCAGCAGATCCTGCGCAATCTGCTGTCCAACGCCATAAAGTTCACCTCCTCCGGTCGCGTCGAACTGAGCGTGAACAGGGTCAAGGACCCCGACAACAAGCTACTCAAAGGCACGGACGACCTGATCGCGTTCGCCGTCACCGACACCGGCATCGGCATCGCCCCGGAGAAACTCCCGGTGATCTTCGAGGCATTCCAGCAGGCCGACGGCACCACCAACCGCAAGTACGGCGGCACGGGCCTCGGCCTGTCCATCAGCCGGGAGATCGCGGGGCTGCTCGGCGGCCGCATCATCGCGGAGAGCGAGCCGGGCCGCGGCTCCACATTCACGCTGTACGTGCCCGTCCTCTACCCCGGCCAGGTGGGCGGCGACAGCGACGGCTCGTACGACGGCCATGTACTGCACGGCGTCCATGACATCCACGACATCCATGACGTGCCGCTGACCTCGCCGGAGCGGCACCACGCCGAACATCTTCCGCGCCAGGACGTGGACGACGGCTGGCCGACGACCACCAAGCTGGAGGAGTGGAAGTCGGGCCGTGCGGGCCGCATCCTGTCGGGCCGTCGCGTCCTCATCGTCGACGACGACATCCGCAATGTCTTCGCGCTCACCCATGTGCTGGGCAGGGTGGGCATGCCCGTGCTCTACGCGGAGAACGGCCGTGAGGGCATCGAGACGCTGGAGCGCAACCCCGATGTAGAACTGGTCCTGATGGACATCATGATGCCCGAGATGGACGGGTACGAGACGATCGAGGCGATCCGGCGCAGCCCGCTCTGGACGGCCCTGCCGATTGTCGCCCTCACGGCCAAGGCGATGCCCGGGGACCGCGAGAAGTCGATCGCGCAGGGCGCCAATGACTACGTGCCGAAACCCGTCGACGTGGACCGTCTGCTGACGGTCGTCTGCGCCCTCCTCGACCCCGAGGGCGGGCCGGCCGAACCGGGCGGCCAGGCGTCGGCAGATCCACCCGCAATACCGGGACAGCCAAACGGCGATGCGGAGCCGGCTGTCCCGCCGACCATCACGTGAGGCATACACGATGAGCACAGAGGCGACCACCACCACCGACCGCGCGAGCATCCTCCTCGTGGACGACATGGAGGACAACCTCGTCGCCCTGGAGGCAGTACTGGGGTCCCTCAACGAACCGTTGGTCCGGGCGCGTTCCGGGGAGGAGGCGATGAAGGCACTGCTGCGGCAGAAGTTCGCGGTGGTGCTGCTGGATGTGCGGATGCCGGGCATGGACGGCTTCGAGACGGCGTCGAACATCAAGCGTCTCGACCAGACGAAGGACGTCCCGATCATCTTCCTGACCGGGACGGAGGCGGACAGCGGCTATGCGTTCCGGGGGTACGCGACGGGGGCGGCGGACTATCTGACCAAACCCTTCGACCCTTGGGTGCTGCGGGCGAAGGTGAATGTGTTCCTCGATCTGCACCGCAAGAACCGTCAGTTGGAGCGGCTGCTGGCGAGTGAGCAGGAGCAGCTGGGGCAGATCGCGAAGCGGCTGACGGCGATAGAGACGGAGCTGGGGCGGAGCGGCCCGAGCGATGTGCCGGAGCTGCGGGTGCAGTTGACCCGGATAGAGGAGACGATGAGGGAACTCCTCAATCTCCGGACGGGCTGAGAATCAGCCCGTCCGGAGATTGAGGACCGGGGTACGGGGCGGAGGTACGGGGCGGAGCCCCGGCGGCGCGGGCTACGCCTCGCGGGAGCCCGCGTACATGTCCTCGATCAGGTCCTTGTACTCGCGCTCGACGACCGGCCTCTTCAGCTTGAGGCTGGGCGTCAGTTCGCCGTGCTCGATGTCCAGGTCGCGTGGGAGCAGCCGGAACTTCTTGATCGTCTGCCAGCGCTGCAGCCCCTCGTTGAGCCGCTCCACATAGCCCTCGACGAGCTGCTCGGCCTGCTTGGTGGCCACCACCTCGGCGTACGACTTGCCGTCCAGGCCGTTCTCCTTGGCCCAGCCGAGGATGGTCGGCTCGTCCAGGGCGATCAGCGCGGTGCAGAAGTTACGGTCCGCGCCGTGCACCAGGATGTTGGAGACGAACGGGCACACCGCCTTGAACTGGCCCTCGACCTCCGCCGGCGCGATGTACTTGCCGCCCGACGTCTTGATCAGGTCCTTCTTACGGTCCGTGATCCGCAGATACCCGTCCGCGGACAGCTCGCCGATGTCCCCGGTGTGGAACCACCCGTCGGGCTCCAGGACTTCCGCGGTCTTCTCCGGCAGCCGGTGGTAGCCCTCCATGATGCCGGGGCCGCGCAGCAGGATCTCGCCGTCGTCCGCGATGCGCACCTCGGTGCCGGGCAGCGGCTTGCCGACCGTGCCCGTGCGGTAGGCCTCGCCCGGGTTGACGAACGACGCCGCGCTCGACTCCGTAAGCCCGTAGCCCTCCAGGATGTGGATCCCGGCGCCGGCGAAGAAGTAGCCGATGTCGGGCGCGAGCGCGGCGGACCCGGAGACCGCGGCGCGCAGGTGCCCGCCGAAGGCCTCGCGGAGCTTGGAGTAGACGAGCACGTCGGCGACCTTGTGCTTGGCGGTGAGCCCGAGGGGCGCGGAAGCCGTGCCCGTACGGCGGAAGTTGTCCTGCGCGGCCTTCGCGTACTCGCGCGAGATACCGGCCGCCCACTGGAAGATCTTGTACTTCGCGCCGCCGGCGGCCCGCGCCTTGGCCGCGACACCGTTGTAGACCTTCTCGAAGATGCGCGGCACGGCGGCCATATAGGTCGGCTGCACGACCGGCAGGTTCTCGATGATCTTGTCGACGCGGCCGTCGACGGCGGTGACATGGCCGACCTCGATCTGCCCGGAGGTCAGCACCTTGCCGAAGACGTGGGCGAGTGGCAGCCAGAGGTACTGCACGTCGTCCTTGCTGATCAGCCCGGTCGCGGCGGTGGCCCTGGCCATGTACGACCAGTTGTCGTGCGGCAGCCGTACACCCTTGGGCCGTCCCGTGGTGCCCGAGGTGTAGATGAGCGTCGCCAGCTGGTCGGCGGTGATCGCCGCGACCCGCTCCTTGACGGCTTCGGGGTGCTTGTCGAGATATTGCGCACCGCGGGCCTCAAGATCGGCGAGCGAGAGCACCCATCCCTCGGGGTCGTTCTCGTCCGGCTCCACGCCCGTCATGTCGAAGACGACGACGTGCCTGAGCTCCGGCAGCTCGGCCCGCCGCTCGCGCGCCTTGGCCAGCTGGGTCGCGTCCTCCGCGATCAGCACCCGGCTGTCGGAGTCGGCGAGGATGTACGCCGATTCCTCGGCGTTGGTGGACGGGTAGACGGTCGTGGTCGCGCCGCCCGCGCACATCACGCCGAGGTCGGCGAGGATCCACTCGACCCGGGTGGCGGACGCGAGCGCGACCCGCTCCTCGGGCTGCACGCCGAGATCGATCAGACCGGCGGCGATGGCGTAGACGCGCTCGGCGGCCTGGCCCCAGCTCAGCGACTCCCAGTCGTCGGGCCCGTGACCGGCAGCGGGGGCCACCGGGTAGCGGTAGGCCTCGGCGTCCGGCGTAGCCGCCACGCGTTCGGTGAACAGGGTCGCCACCGAGGGCGGTCGGTTCTCGATCTGGGTCTGTGTGTCGCTCACGACGTCCTCCGGGCCTGCGGCAGCACTGCAACTGGCTGGTTGTTTAACTGGCGAGTAACCATCGAGCCGTGATCAGGGTAGAGCGCACAATGCCGGTGCGTAAGAGGCTGCGGGCTGCCGCTTGATAACGAACGGGCCCTCGCCTCATTGGCCGGAAGCCATGGTCGGTGTATCCCTCATCTATCGGGCGCTGTCTCCGCAGACACGCCAAAAGCGCCCGTCCGGACCCCCGGGCGGGCGCTTTCGCGTGACGTGCGGTGCGTGCGGGACGCGATGCGACGCGACGTGCGGCTACGTCCTAGCCGCGTCTGCGCTACTTCTTCGCCTTGCCGCCGCTCTCGTCGCTGGAGAGCACCGCGATGAAGGCCTCCTGCGGGACCTCCACGCTGCCCACCATCTTCATCCGCTTCTTGCCTTCCTTCTGCTTCTCCAGCAGCTTCCGCTTACGGGAGATGTCACCGCCGTAGCACTTGGCGAGGACGTCCTTGCGGATGGCGCGGATGGTCTCGCGGGCGATGACCCGCGAGCCGATGGCGGCCTGGATGGGCACCTCGAACGCCTGCCGCGGGATGAGCTCCCTGAGCTTGGCCACGAGCCGCACGCCGTACGCGTACGCCGCGTCCTTGTGCGTGACGGCGGAGAAGGCGTCGACCTTGTCGCCGTGCAGCAGGATGTCGACCTTGACCAGGCTGGCCGACTGCTCGCCGGTGGGCTCGTAGTCGAGAGAGGCGTAGCCGCGGGTCTTGGACTTCAGCTGGTCGAAGAAGTCGAAGACGATCTCGGCGAGGGGCAGCGTGTAGCGGATCTCGACCCGGTCCTCGGAGAGGTAGTCCATGCCGAGCAGCGTGCCGCGGCGGGTCTGGCACAGCTCCATGATCGAGCCGATGAACTCGCTCGGCGCGAGGATCGTGGCCCGTACGACCGGCTCGTGCACCTCGGAGATCTTGCCCTCGGGGAACTCGCTCGGATTGGTGACGGTGTGCTCGGCGCCGTCCTCCATGGTCACGCGGTAGACCACGTTGGGGGCGGTGGCGATCAGGTCCAGGCCGAACTCGCGCTCCAGGCGCTCGCGGATGACGTCCAGGTGCAGCAGACCGAGGAAGCCCACGCGGAAGCCGAAGCCGAGGGCCGCGGAGGTCTCCGGCTCGTAGACCAGCGCGGCATCGTTGAGCTGCAGCTTGTCGAGGGCCTCGCGGAGGTCCGGGTACTCCGAGCCGTCCAGCGGATAAAGACCCGAGAACACCATCGGCTTGGGGTCCTTGTAGCCGCCCAGCGCCTGGGTCGCGCCCTTGGTGAAGGAGGTGATCGTGTCACCGACCTTGGACTGCCGGACGTCCTTCACACCCGTGATGATGTAGCCCACCTCGCCGACGCCGAGACCGTCGGCCGGGGTCATCTCCGGGGACGAGACGCCGATCTCCAGCAGCTCGTGGGTGGCGCCGGTGGACATCATGCGGATGCGCTCGCGCTTGTTGAGCTGACCGTCGACGACACGGACGTACGTGACGACACCGCGGTACGAGTCGTAGACCGAGTCGAAGATCATCGCGCGGGCGGGCGCGTCGGCGACACCGACCGGGGCGGGCACGTCGCGGACCACGCGGTCCAGCAGTGCCTCCACGCCGATGCCGGTCTTGGCCGAGACCTTGAGGACGTCCTCCGGCTGGCAGCCGATGAGGTTGGCGAGCTCCTCCGAGAACTTCTCCGGCTGGGCGGCCGGCAGGTCGATCTTGTTGAGGACCGGGACGATCGTGAGCTCGTTCTCCATGGCCAGATAGAGGTTGGCGAGCGTCTGCGCCTCGATGCCCTGGGCGGCGTCAACCAGCAGGACGGTGCCCTCACAGGCCGCGAGCGAGCGGGAGACCTCGTAGGTGAAGTCCACGTGCCCGGGGGTGTCGATCATGTTCAGGATATGAGTCCTGGACTGGTCGGGGCCCGCGGTGGGAGCCCAGGGCAGCCGAACCGCCTGGGACTTGATCGTGATGCCGCGCTCGCGCTCGATGTCCATGCGGTCGAGGTACTGAGCGCGCATCTGCCGCTGCTCGACCACACCGGTCAGCTGGAGCATCCGGTCGGCAAGGGTCGACTTGCCGTGGTCGATGTGCGCGATGATGCAGAAATTGCGGATCAGCGCCGGGTCGGTACGGCTCGGCTCGGGCACGTTGGTAGGAGTCGCGGGCACGCAGGGTCCTGATTCTTGAGACGCCGGGCGTCTCGTCTCGGGCGATGTCGGATCGGGATCGATACGTAGAGCTTCTATGGTCCCACGGCCGCGGGGCAGCGGTCGGTTTGGGCCGCTCGATGGGCGACTGGTAGCCTGGGCAGCTGTGTCTCGTGCCCTCTCATGTACGAGACACACACTCAAAGATCATCGAACCTGAAAAGGCTCTTTCGTGGCGAACATCAAGTCCCAGATCAAGCGGAACAAGACGAACGAGAAGGCGCGCCTGCGCAACAAGGCCGTCAAGTCGTCGCTCAAGACCGCGATCCGCAAGGCCCGTGAGGCTGTCGCCTCGGGCGACGTCGAGAAGGCCAATGTGGCCGTCCGTGAGGCGTCGCAGAAGCTCGACAAGGCCGTCTCCAAGGGTGTCATCCACAAGAACGCCGCCGCCAACAAGAAGTCGGCGCTGGCCTCCAAGGTTGGCTCCCTCAAGGGCTGAACCTCTTGATTGTCGCCGGTAGGGACTCAGCGGGCCCTCTCTTCCGCTCCTGACCCGGCACCCTCAGCGCTGCACGCGGCCTGCGTTCGCCACGCGGGTGCGGCGCACACTGTTTGAACTGTGAGCCCCGGTGGCTGTCCTTCCCCAGGACGGCAACCGGGGCTTTCGGCATTGCGGGGGGGTGCGGGGATCGGGGGGCAGGGCGGGGGCGGCGGGGGATCGGCGGCCGGGCGGGCTCGGCCCGAGCCGGCTCGGCCTGGCTCGGCCCGGGCGGGCTCGGCCCGGGCGGGCTCGGCCCGGGCGGGCTCGGCTCAGCGTCGGGAGCGTGCCGCGCGGGCGATCGCCACGACCGCCTTCTCCAGCGCGTACTCCGGGTCGTCACCCCCGCCCTTCACCCCCGCGTCCGCCTCCGCCACCGCGCGCAGCGCGACCGCCACCCCGTCCGGCGTCCAGCCCCGCATCTGCTGCCGCACCCGGTCGATCTTCCACGGCGGCATGCCCAGCTCACGCGCGAGATCGGCGGGCCGCCCGCCTCGAGCCGACGAGAGCTTGCCGATCGCCCGCACCCCCTGCGCCAGAGCGCTGGTGATCAGGACCGGCGCGACCCCCGTCGACAGCGACCAGCGCAACGCCTCCAGCGCCTCCGCCGCCCGCCCCTCCACGGCACGGTCCGCGACCGTGAAGCTGGAGGCCTCGGCCCGGCCGGTGTAGTACCGCCCGACGACCGCCTCGTCGATCGTGCCCTCGACGTCGGACGCGAGCTGCGAGACCGCGGCGGCCAGCTCTCGCAGATCGCTGCCGATCGAGTCGACCAGGGCCTGGCACGCTTCAGGCGTCGCCGACCTTCCGAGCGCCCGGAACTCGGACCGTACGAAGGTGAGCCGCTCCGCGGGCTTCGTCGTCTTGGGACAGGCGACCTCGCGCGCCCCTGCCTTGCGGGCAGCGTCCAGCAGCCCCTTGCCCTTCGCACCGCCGGGGTGCAGCAGCACAAGGGTGATCTCCTCCGCGGGCGCGTCGAGATACGCCTTGATGTCCTTGATCGTGTCCGCGGACAGGTCCTGAGCGTTCCGCACGACGACGACCTTGCGCTCGGCGAAGAGCGACGGGCTTGTCAGCTCGGCCAGCGTGCCCGGCTGAAGCTGGTCGGCGGTGAGGTCGCGTACGTCCGTGTCCGCGTCGGCGGCCCGGGCGGCCGCCACCACCTGCTGCACGGCACGGTCGAGGAGCAGGTCCTCCTGGCCCACGGCGAGTGTGACGGGGGCGAGGGGATCGTCGGTCGAATTCTTCCTGGTGGCCATCGCGGTCCAGCATCCCACGCGCCACTGACACCGCCCTCTCCGTTCACGGCTCTTCGCGCCAGCCGTCCCACTCACCCGCGAACTCGTCCAGCTTCGCCGGGTCCAGCCGCCCGTCCGGGTCCTCGACGACCAGCAGCCACTGGGCGTCCTCGGCGTCGTCCTCGCCGGCCAGCGCGTCTCGCAGAAGCAGCGGCTCCTCGGCGACACCGAAGCGGTCGCCGAGTGCCCCGGCCGCCTCCTCCGCGGCGTCGCGGTCGGGCAGCACCAGTACATGTCTCACAGCACTCACACGGACATTGTTCAGGTCGCCCTGCCCGGGGCTGTCGGCAGGCGGTCGAGCAGCAGCCCGAAGTGATCGCGATACGCCG
This sequence comes from Streptomyces sp. NPDC019443, assembly GCF_044389785.1. Lineage (NCBI taxonomy): Bacteria > Bacillati > Actinomycetota > Actinomycetes > Kitasatosporales > Streptomycetaceae > Streptomyces > Streptomyces sp. NPDC019443. The sequence goes on along the minus strand of NZ_JBIRYJ010000006.1, from coordinate 214,391 downwards.
CGAGCACCGCGGCGTCGTCGGCCAGCGGCTGCTCATGCCGCTCACCGTGCACGGTGGTGACCAATTTGCGGCCGCTGAGCGTGATCCGTCCCTCGGCGGTGAGCCGGGAGCAGACGACGGACTGAGTGAAGTGCGAGTCGGGCGAAGTGCGGTGCCACCAGGCCCCGGCGCGGAAGTCGTCGAGGACGCGGGGCCGCGTGTCGAGGCGGAACTGTGGCTTGCCGTCGCGGTAGACGTCGAGATCCCCGTACTGAGAGGCCTCGACGATCCGGAACGTGCCTGCCGGGTCCTTCTGATCGCCCCGCTCGTCGAACGCGAGCGGATGGTGGCTGTGGTCGCCGAAGCCGACGTCGGCCAGCCAGGGGCCGGTGGAGTCCACCGTCTCGACGAGCAGGGCGAGATGGTCGTACGGGATGCCGAGCCGGCCCTCGTCGCCGAACACGCGGCCCTGGAGGAGGGTGACGGTGAAGCCGAGGTCGCGCAGCAACGCCGCGAAGGCGCCGTTGAGTTCGTAGCAGAAGCCGCCCCGCCGAGCGTCCACGATCTTGGCGAGGAGCGCCTTCTCCTCCAGCACGATGTCCTCGCCGAGGTGGATGGAGAGGTTCTCGAAGGGCACTGTCCGCAAGTGCCGCAGCTGCAGATCGCGCAGCGCGTCGGCGTCGGCGCGCTCGGGGCGGCTCGCACCGATACGGCGGAGGTAGGCATCCATGGGACGAGTGTGTCCCGAGGGCCGCCCGAGCACCATGGCTCCCTGGTCCTAGGCCTCTCGCCCGAGGCGCGTGGGCGCGGGTGCGACGGGTGCGACGGGTAGGACCGGTGCGACGGGTAGGACCGGTGCGACGGGTGCGACGGTGGGTCCGGGCCTCGCGGGACCGCCCGCAGGGCTCGTCCGCCGCCGGTCACCGCGATCGCCCCGTCCGTGTCGGTACGCAGCACCCCCGCTCCCCCTGCCTTCAGCGCCGCGACCGTACGGGGCGCAGGATGGCCGTACATGTTGCCGCGGCCCGCGGAGATCAGCGCCAGCCGCGGGCGCACGGCGCGCAGCAGGCCGGGGTGCTGGTGGGCGGAGCCGTGGTGCCATACTTTTTCTTAGGGGGTCCTGGCTCAAGATGCATCCGCCATGCCCTGATCAGGTGCGGGCGTGTCCTATCTCCACGCGGTAGAACAACTTGTCGCCGCCCCCACGATGGTGGCCACACCCGCCGCACAGGCCCTCGTCAATGAGGCAACGATCTATCGGGGAGCCCCGCCGCGTCACCGTGCGTCGCGTCAGCCGACGGCAGACTCAGCGGCTGCCAGCGCGAGGTGCCATGGGTACGCGTCCGGTCGGCCCTCGCCTGGCTCGTTCGGGATGAACCCGCCTTCTCCGTAGAGCACTTGCACGCCCATGGCGCGGAGGGTTACGACGCTCTGGTCGAACTGCGTGTGCTTCACGTACGCGGCGTTGACGCACGGCATCGTGATGACGGGGATGCCCTTGCCGGTTCCCTCGGCCACGAATCCGACCACGAATTTCTCCGTGATCCCCAACGCCCATTGATTGATCGTGTTGAAGGTCGCAGGGGCAAGCACGGCAACTTCAGCCGGGGGCCACACGTCGGAGTCCTTGGGCAGCTTGTACCGGCTGCGCACCGGGTGCCCTGTCAGGTCTTCCAGTTCCGGCAATTGGTCGTCCAGCCAGCGGGCGGCGGTGGGCGTCAGTCCCAAACAGACATCCCACCCCGCCGTCTGTGCCTTCTTGATGACACCGGCGACATTGAGCACCGGAGGGGCCGCGCTGCCCAGCAAGTACAGGACTCGGTTCGCAGTCATGGCCGCAGTCCACCTTGGATGTTCCGGCTTCCGCAACCGCAGATGGCTGAGGCGTTGGGGACGGTTCGCCGTTCGCCGTGCTGGTGGGACGGGTAGCGTTTCCGGTGAGCGCGTCACGGAATGGAGCCCGCAATGCCTCTCACCGAAGGTGAGCACACAGGCAGCCGGATCGCGTACCACCGCAAGCGGGCCGGGTTGACCCAACGCGGTCTGGCTCAGAAGATCCCGTACTCGTACAGCCTCCTCACTCAGGTCGAGAGCGGTCACAAGCCTGCGAGTCCTGACCTGGTCGCGACGGTCGCCAAGGTGCTGTGTGTCGACGTCACGTCGCTGACGGGTCAGCCATATGTGACCGAGCTTCAGCAAGATCGTCTGTCAGAGCTGGTCCGACCCATCAGGGAAGCACTAGATCTCTATGACCTGGGGGCAGATCCCGCGATCACACCCCGCCCCACGCCTCAGCTCGTGGCGGCTGCCGAGAACCTGTGCCGATTGGTGCGCGCGACGAAGCTGCATGACGCTGCGCTCGAACTACCTGATGTCATCGCCGAGATCACCACTGCCGCCTACCGCGCGCCGTCTTCAGAAGTCTGGGCCGCGTTGTCCAGTACGTATCGCACTGCTCACGACCTAACGGTGAAACTCGGCTATTACGACTTGTCCACCGTGGCGCTCGATCGCATGGACTGGGCCGCTTCACGTGCTTCCGATCCCTTGCTGGCGGCCGTCCGGCAGTACATGCGGGCGCTGGTGTACTTCCGGGAGGGCGAGTACACCATTGGCCAGCGCCTCATCGTGGCTGGTCAAAACACCTTGAGTCAGGCTCACGCATCTCGGGAGCGCTTCGCCGTGGCGGGTCAGCTCCACCTCGGGGCTTCGATCATCGCCGCTCGCGCTCATGACCACAGTGAGGTCACGGCACAGCTGGCAGAGGCACGCGCGTATGCCTCCCGTGTCGGCGAAGCGTCGGACGTGTTGTGGCTGTCGTTCGGTCCGACCAACGTGAGGGTTCATGCGGTGTCAGCCCACATCGAGATGGGCGAATTCGGCGAAGCACTGCGCCAGGCCGAAGAGGTGCGCATACCGAATGACTGGGCGGTGTCCCGGGCTTCTCACTTTTACGTGGACCGGGCTCGCGTACAGATGGAGGCCGGTCGCACTGAGGCTGCGCTGAAGTCGCTCATCACCGCGCGGCGGTTGGCGCCGCAGCAGACCAGGTATCACGCGGGAGCTCGGGAGACCATCCGTGGTCTGGTGCATATGACTCGGCGTACTCCCGACACTCTTGATCACTTGGCCGCCTGGGTGGGGCTTTAGGACTCTCACACCTGGCCCCCGACTTTCACTGAACTGTGAAAGTCGGGGGCTTTGTGCGTCGCCAGCATGGTTGAACAGCCGGTCTACCGAGCACCGGAACCGAGGTGGGCGACATGCAGGCGAATGAGCAGCCATTGGTACGGCGCTGGACTCGCCATCCTGCAAGCGTTGGAAGAGCGCGTTCCGAATTAAAGAAGGCGCTGACCAAGTGGTGCCTCAACGCGGTCGAAGACGCGGCACTGGTGGTGCTGTCCGAGCTGGTCACCAATGCGGTTCGGCATGCACACGTTTCGCCGGGGCGCGAGATCGAGACGCGGTATCTGCGTGAGGCAGACGGCGTCCGCATCGAGGTTCACGACGCGGCTGACGAACGTCCCGCAGCTCGCGTGCCCGGAGAGTCCGGCGGCTGGGGCCTTGGCCTCGTCGACGAGCTGTCTAACCGGTGGGGTATCGACGACCGGGATGGGGTCGGCAAGTCGGTATGGGCCGTGGTGACTGCCACCGACGGGGATGAGGCGCGATGGCTCGGGTGATGGCGCTGCGGGTGCGGCGCGGGGACTGGGTGAGCGCACACGGACTGTGGCGGGAGGTCAAGGCGATCCGCTCCGACCGGTACGCCGCGGGCGGCCCGCAGGTGGTCCTGGTCTTCAAGGAGGGTCCTGCACTCCGAGTGAATGCGGCCGACGAGCTCACGGTGGATCGCCGTGGCCGGACTGTACGAGACAAGCCGAGAGGAAGGCGTACGTGATGGCGGCAAGGACGGTGTTGCACTTCGTGGACTGGGTGTTGCAGCCCGACGCTTCTGGAAGCGGGCCGGTCTTCGAGGCCGAGTGCACGACGTGCCAGGAGTCGTCAGAAGCGGCTGACGGCAAAGAGCAGCCAGAGGTGTGGTGCCTGCGGCATGCGGGCCGTTCCGGGCACACGGGCTTCCGGGCCGTAATGACAACGTTCTTCCGAGCGACGCGAGCCGAGAGCGGCGGTGCCGACTCATGAAGCAGCGATTATTCGCGTTCGGGATCGTCGTGTTCTGGATCACCGTGTACGTGCCGTTGGCGGTGATCAGCAATCCCTACTCGCCAGGCCTCTAACTTCCGGTCTTCATAAGCCGGTTGCGGGCCGGACCGCCCCTCTCGCCTGGACAGCATGTGGGGCGGCCCGGTTCGGGATGCAGATGCAACCCGGTGCCGATGGTACCGGGGCCGTCGTCGTGCTCACGCCCGATGATCCCCCGATGGTCAGAGTCAAGCCAGTGCACGGGGAAGGGACTTGAGACAGATGCACGACCCAGAGGACGCGGGTTTCGAGGACGAGGCGTTCGACCCTGACGACGTGGTTTGGGTACGTGGGGTGGACTACGTGGCGGGCTGGCGGGACGCGACTGATGCCGGTACGGAGCTGGCGGACGCGTTGGTGGCGGCCGGGTTCGACACGACGGGGCTCGAATGGAGGGCCAAGGCGAATGCGGACGGGTCCGGGGCGGTGCGCTTGGTGATCTCGGCGGCAGCGGCTCATGACGTGGCGGCACTGATGCGGGCCATTGCTCGGCTAGGCAAGGTCGGCTGAGCCAGGGCGGATCTTGAATGGCCGCGGCGGTGTCATCGTCTCGTGGTCGATTCGGGCACGCCAAGATCTCGGCGCATGACACGGCGGAGTTCGGCCACTGCCGAATCAAACCTGTTCTCCAGCTCGCTGTACGCCGGGCTCTCGATCACAGCGCCGTCCACGAGCAGGTCTCTCGTGTGCCTCAAGACCACGAACGCGGCGCGGGCGGCCTCCACGACATCTTGCGGGGCGATGATGGCCAGCTGGTGGCGGATCTCGTACGCCCCGGGCGCCAGAAACAGCTCGCGCACCCTCGTAGGGCGCTCGCTTGCAGGTATGTCTGCCTGCGCGCACTCGTGGAGCGCCGTTCGCATACGCGAGAGTGCAGCGGTGTAGTCGGCGTAGAGCTGCCTCCGCACGTCGAGACTCTGGCCGGCGCGCTCCCTGCGCCACCTGAGCCGATCGGCAATCAACGTCGAACCGACCCCGATCACCGCGCCAAGTGCCGTACTGACTGGCGATATCCACTCCATGGCAGGGGAGCCTAGAACGTCCGTTGCCCGCCGCCCTGCAGGCGTACCTTGGACGTGCTCTGAGCTTGGGAATCACCGCGCCTCTGCGGCCTCTCGCGGACCCTGACCAGGCACGATGAGGGTTGATGCCAGGCTCTGGAACCACGTCCAGCACCCGCTATTATCCGTGGTTTCCCGCCTGTTCGGGCACGCCTCGGGCACGGGGATCAGTTCGGGACGGGAACGGCCACTGGGTCGCCTCCGAGACTCCATGACACCCAAATCTCTCCCGGCAGAGGTGTTGCCAGTGACGCGGCCATGAGAAATTCCACCGACTCACCAGGACGCACAATCGCGTCTTCGGGGAGATTGGATGCGATCGACGGCATGTTGGAGGGATCGACTTGTACCCCAGTTGCTGTGCCGCTCCCGATGTTGCGAAGCAAATAGACATGCTTCCCCCTTCGCTCCAGCATCCACTCAACCGACGATGGACTCGGCTGGGGCGGTGAGCTGGGACGCAGTTCGTGCGTGGCGATCAGTTGTTCCAGCAACTGCTCTACCGCGAAGGCTCGACGCTCCCTGGCTTCGGTCTGACGGTGGGCAAGCTCCATGGTCTCGCGCTGCACACGCGCTTGCTCCTCCTGGTCGGCCTTCGCCTTCCTGCCCTGCAACCATGCCGTAACGGCTACTAGCAGGGCGACCAGGGTGCTGCCCCAGGTTGCGGCATCGCCGACCTCAACTGCCATGTTCACCATGGGGAGGACCCTAGAACTACCGGGCCTGCCCCAGGAGGCAATCGGTTGAAGATGCGTCGTGAGATGAAGTCTCGCTCCATCTGGTGCGCTTGGGGTGCGGTGGTGGCGGATGCACTGAGATGGCGTCTGAGTTGAGCCGGTGGATCGTGGTGCAGCCTCCTGATCCGTAGCTCTAAGTAGATCGGTCATCGACGGGCGCACCGGCCGAGCCTCGGACAAGTGCGGGTGCTGGCGCCCGAGGACGGTCACTGAGGTTGCGGTACTTCGCTGCTGTACTGCTGGCAGGCAAAGCAGGTAACAGTGTTGGGCCAGAGGTTGCCCGACAGGTCTGGTCCAGTGAGAATCAGTGAAGAAGCGAGATCGCACTCCGTGAGACGCTGCATCGCGACGTCTTGAAGGTTGTGCGGCCGGCCCGGGGTTCGCTTGCTCGCTGCACCCGGGCGGCCTGTCATCAACTCCTTCTGTCTGGCCCGGTCAGCCTCGAGGGCTACCGGGCCAGACGCTGACCACGGTGATTATGAGCGATCCGACTTGCACCGTCAGGGCAACCAGAGGCTCGATGCGGCCGACGACCTTAAGGACGTGGGCCAGGCGCCACCGCAAGCGGGGCTTGTGCAGTCCCTCCTCGGTGTCATGCTCGGCGTGCACAGTTCTCCTTCCTACTGAGTTCCCACGCGCCCAATCGCACGCCGCCCCGATGCAGGGGTTGCGCTTCCAGCGATGGAGCGACGAGACCAGTACACGGGCTGCACATTGATCACTCCATCACCTGAACAGACATTCCGAAGAATGCCGAACAATCCACTGACCTGCGCATGCAACATCGACTTCTCCGAACCGCCCCTCTCGGGGCAAAAGTTCCGGAACAATGAGCACCCTCAGAACAATGGGGGTTCTCGTGGCAGGACGCAGGCTCAAAAACTTGCCAGACGACGGGTCGGCCAGGACCCAGCTCGCGCAGCGTCTGCGAATGCTGAAGGAACGGGCCGGAGACCCGACCTACGAGGAGATCGGCAAGCGCACGGGCTATTCCCGCACGGCCCTGTCCGGACTTTTTAATGGCCAGTTACCCAGCCGGGAACTTCTTCGCGACGTTGTCCAAGGACTTGGCGGGAACCCTGAGCAATACCTCCGCCTGCTTGATCAGGCCCAGAGCGAGACCGAGCCCAACCCCGGCCCAGCCGAAGATCTTCAGCAGGCTCGTGACGAAATTGCGGCACTGAAGCTAGCGATCGCAAACCCTGATTCCGTCGCCTACTGGGCAGGGCGGAAGATGACCGCAGCAAAAGACGAAGCCGCAAAAGCAGCAAGATTGCAGAGCGAAGTGTTAGAAATCCTCACGCGCGCACAAGGAGAGATCCGCCATCTATTTGATAGACAGAAAGACACTGAACAGAAATGCGATGAGATGATCAGAAACGCGACGACGCAGGCCACGCTGACGGAGGAACATGCGCAAGTGGTGGCCACGGGGACGATCCGGGGAGCCGAAGCCACAGCAGTTCGCATGGTCGAAGCCGCTCGCGACGTAGCGGACCGCATCAATTCCGACGCCCGTATGCACGCCTCCAGCTTGCATACGCGGGCCGGTGAGCAAGTTGACGCGCTGCTCAGGGAAGCGGATGCAGTGGCTGCTGATGCACGGCGCGAAGCTGATCGACTCAAGGCGCGTGCCCGTATTGAGATTCAGAGGATGGTTCGAGAAACGCAGGATGCACTCAACCGGGTGGGTCATCCGCAAAGTGCACAGATGCTGGAGCAGTTGTTGACCGACTTTGCGATTGGTGACGTGCATCCCGAGGATGGCCAGACTGGTCGTCATCGGCGTAGAGCAATTCCGTCCCCGTCAGCTCGCCCGGAACTAACTGCCTGACCACTTGGCCGAGTCGGAGCCACTGGCACACGCCTCCCCCAGCAACCATCTGCCTCGCTCCCATCCCGTCTGCCGTCGGCCCACACACCGTGGAGCGGGCGTGGTTCAGGGCGTCAAGGTGGAGCGCGCCACTGTACGAACGACCTTGACGCCCTGGGCCGCGGCTGCTCGGCTCTGCCTGGGTCGATGGCGGACGGGATGGGAGCCCCCCCACGCACGCCCTCCACGGGCCGGCACTCGCCTACGGAGCTCCGTCCATCCCGGAGTCGGAGCGCCCCCGCCGGAGGCATGTTCTGAGGTGTGGATTCGATCGCCGAGTCACTGATCGGCCTGCCAGGTCTCGGCCCGCAGCATCCGGCAGGCCTCAACAGTGGCGCACCTGCTTTTTGAGTACAAAGCGTCTTGCCGTCTGTACGCGCGCACCCCTGCTGCCTGGCCATGCGATGGTGCTCGACCAGGTGAGGTCTGGCATGCGGATGGGCGAGGTGTCAGGTTCGGTCCGGTGCATCGGCCCTTGGCGGCCAGAGTCTGAAACGGTGATCACCTTGGGGCAATGTGGTGGCGCGGGGCCGGGGCCGGGGCGGCGCGGGCCGAAGGCATGAGCGCAGCCCCGAGTCCCGAGCCCGGCGCCGGCCCGCTGTGCGGGCTGGTGGTCTGTGGATCTCCGGTGCGGCGGCTAGGACGCCGTGGGTCAGCGCTCCGGATGGCCGAAGGCCAAGATCCCCTCGCCCGGCCCCGCGAAGCCATGGACCGTGGACCGGGGCTGAGGCGCCTTCGCTGAGGCCGGGGCGCGTGGGGGAGTTGCGGTCCCGGGGGCGGGGTGGTTGTGTTCTTTTCCCCTCAAGTGCGCCACGGCTGAGGCCTGCCGGATGCTGCGGGCTGTGACCTGCCGTGCCGTATCCCCCGCCCAACGGGCGGGGGCTTGAGTAAGTGAAGAGGGTTTGGACCGATCCCGGGCTGTCAGTTGCGGACGGCGCGGAGCGCGCGGGGGCTGTCGGCGGTGATGCGGTACGACAGTTGGGCTTGGCTGCCGCTGGTGCGGAGCTCTTCGAGGATGAGGGGCTGTTGGTCGGTGCCGTGGGTGACGCGCATCGTGTGGATGACCGGTGTGGCGTCGGGGAGTTCCAGGGCGGTGCGCTCGTCGGCTTGTGGCATGCGGGCGCGCACGGTTTCGGACCAGGTGAGTTTGTGGCCGGCCGCGGTGAGGACGGTGTAGATCTCCTCCACCGAGGCGTCCGGGGCTTCGGCGAGGGGTGGCACGTTCTCGGCGGTGGCGAAGGGGATCAGCAAGCGGTGCAGTGCCCGGGTCTGGGTGACCTGGTGGACCAGCACGCGGTCGACGCCGAAGAGTGCTTCGCCTTCGCCGAGTTCGAGCAGTGAGCCGGTCGCATCGGTGGTCTCGGTCCGGTAGACGGTCGGCTCGTGCGCCTGGGTCCACTCGGCGAGTTCGGGCGCGTACGCCTTTCCACTGCGGTAGATGGTCCGCTCGATCGTGAGCGGCGGTGTCGGCGTGCCCTTCACGAAGCTGCCTTTGCCGTGCCGCACCTCGATGAGCCCTTCGGACCGTAGCGCCGCAATCGCGTTGCGGACGGTCGGGCGGCTGACCTCGTAGCGCCCGATGAGCTGGGCCTCGGAGGGGAGCGGACTGCCGGGCGGGAAGTCGCCGTCCGCCATGCCTTGCCTGATCGCGGCGGCGACCTGCTGGTACAGCGGTCCGGGGCGCTCGATGCCTGCCATGTCTGTGGCCTCCGCTCAGGGCGCGGGTCGGGTAGCGGGCGGTTGACGCCCGTCGTGTTACGTCACTCGTCAGCATAAGTGCTTGCCATCTCACGTCAAGCCATGCATGGTTGTCACTCGTAAGCACGAGTGACGTCAGGTGAATGCCTGGCGCCTGGATGGCCAAGGAGGCCAACTACCCATGCAGTCCATACCTGTGGACACATCCCGGCTCGGCGTACTGCGGTGCGCTGTCGAGCCGGAAGCGAAGGTCAGCAACTTCGAGACGAAGGAGGTGAAGAAGGACCGGGACGGCAACACGATCTACACCGTGGGCGTCATGGTCCGGCAGGAGGGGCGCCGGGTGTCGGTGATCGAGATTTCGGTGACCGGGGAACCGAAGGACGTCACGGAGGGCACGGAGGTCAGGGTCACGGGCCTGGAGGCGTTTGCGTGGGCGATGGGCGACCGTCACGGGATCAGCTTCCGTGCTGCCGCCATTACGCCCGTACCGGCCGCGGGCGGGAACACAACCGCCTCTGCCAGTAAGGCGGGTGGCGCCTGATGCAACCGATCCTGCTCGCGTTCGCGCTCGCCGCACTCGCCTGGCTGCTACTTGCCGGGTCCGCGCTGCGGGAGCGGCACCCGGTGTGTTTCTGGTACCTGACGGGCTACCCGGTCACCGCTGTGCGGGTGCTGGTCACCTGGCGCAGGGTCGCGCAGTTCAACGGTCTCACCGTCACCTACAAACCCGCCCGCCGGATCGTGGGCGACCTGGAGGTGCGGGGCGAGCCGGTGCGCCCCAGGGCCCCGCGCATCTCCTTCCCCCGTGCCACACCGACCGGCCTGAGCCTGGTGGTGCGGCTGCATCCGGGGCAGACGCCAGGGCCGTTCATCGCCGCGGCCGACGCTCTGATGCACGCCTGGCGTGTGCATGGAGTCCGGGTGACCTCCCCTGAGCGGGGAACCGTGTTGATCACGGCGACTGCCCGGGATCCGCTGGAGCGACCCGGCCTGGCCTCTGCCCCGGCCGAACTCCTCTGCGCGCTGGTCGGAGCGCTGGAGTCCGGCGGAGCGTGGGTGATGGACCTGCGGCAGATTCCCCATTGGCTGATCACCGGGGCGACCCAGTCAGGCAAATCCACGCTCCTGGCCCGGCTGGTGTGCCAACTCGCCCCGCAGCCGGTCGCGCTGGTCGGCATCGACTGCAAGGGCGGCATGGAGCTCGGTCTATTCGGCGATCGCTTGACCGCGCTGACCTCCAGCCGACGTGAGGCGGTGGCCGTTCTCGGCGCGCTCGTGGTCGAGATCCAGGACCGGATGCGCATCTGCCGTGCAGCCGGGGCACGCTCGATCTGGGAACTGCCCCACACGCGGCGACCGGTGCCTGTCGTGGTCATCGTCGATGAGCTCGCCGAGCTCTATCTGACGGATGGCACGCGGGAGGGGAAGGCGGAGGCGGAGCAGTGTTCCACCTACCTCCTGCGCCTGGGACAGCTCGGTGCGGCCCTCGCCGTGCATCTCGTGGTCGCCGGGCAACGCGTCGGCTCCGACCTCGGGCCGGGAGTGACCGCGCTGCGCGCTCAGCTGGCGGGACGGATCTGTCACCGGGTCAACGATCCCGGTACGGCGGAAATGACGCTGGGCGACCTCCATAAGGACGCCGTCGCCGTCGCACAGTCCATCACTTCCCACGAGAAAGGTGTGGCCGTGTGCACGGGGGCCGAAGGGGGTTGGGACCGGGCCCGCTCCCACCTCACCGCGACCGAGGAGGCCCGGAAAACCGCCGCCGCCTACGCAGGCATGACCCCCGAACTGCCCGCCGTCACCGCTGCCTTGAAGGCCTCGGCAAGGGGTGAGAGCGCATGACTGAGGAAGCGGCAATTCCCTTCGCGCTGATCTTCGGGATCATCACTGTCCTCCTGGTCCGCTCCCGTGACGTGAAGGCGTGGGAGGCCGTCATGGTCGGCCTGTTCGGGCTCTACCTGGGACAGACCCCGGTCATCTTCACCGTGGATGGCCTCGTCACCTTGTTCCTTTCCGGATTCACCCACACCTGACAGGGAGTCGTATGCCGATGCGCCGCGTGCGCTGCCCCGTCTGCAAGGGCGAGCGCTACCGCAAGACCCGCACCGGACACCGGCGCCGCTGCCGCTGCTGTCGAGGCACCGGAACCATCCGCTAACCCACCCGCCAGCCAACGCACCGACCAACAAGGGGTGATCGCCATGGACACAACCCACCCACCATCCGTCCGTGCCGCTGCGGCGGCCCAGCAAGGGAGGTCCCCACCATCACCGCCGAGATCACCTCGGCTGACAGACGCGCCGTGCTCGACCGCGTGGCGCGTCTGCGTCAGCTCACCGAAGTCGACCAAGACGTCATCCGCCTCGCCCAAGACCCGCAGTTCGCCCGCTGGCTGGAACAGATCACCGCCACCGGTGGCTGCGCCCACCCGATCCACCTCACCGGCGCAACCACCGTCCGAGACACCCACAGCGGCGAAATCCTGCACCACTACGACACAACCGCAGAACCCGGCGAACGCCTCCTCGTCCGCTGCCGCAACCGGCGCGCCACCGTGTGTGAACCCTGCTCCCGCCTCCACGCCGGAGACACCTTCCACCTGGTACGGGCCGGACTCGTCGGTGGCAAGAGCGTCCCCGCCGACGTACGCGAACATCCGCGGCTCTTCGTCACCCTCACCGCTCCCGGCTTCGGCCCGGTCCACCACATCACCACCGAGGCAGAACGCTGCCGCCCCCGCCGGAACGCCGGACACTGCGAACACGGCCGATCCCTCAGCTGCCCTGCCCGTCACACCGACACAGATCCGCTCGTCGGTCAGCCGCTATGTCCCGACTGCTACGACTACTCGGGACACGTCCTGTGGCATGCCCACACCGGGGAGCTATGGGCGCGCTTCACGCGTGGCGTCCGCCGCGCCCTGGCCTCGGCTGCCAGGATCGTCCAGAGCCGCTTCCCCGACCACGCCCGGCTCTCCTTCGCCAAAGTCGCCGAGTATCAGAGGCGAGCGGCCATCCATGTTCACGCTGTGGTACGCCTGGACGGCCCGGCCAGTCCCCACGACCCGTCCCCGCCCTGGGCAACCGCCGAGGCCCTCACCGCTGCCGTACGCGCTGCCGCACGCGCCGTCACTGTCCACACCCCGTACAGCCCGGCCACAGGTGAACACACCCTGCGGTGGGGTGCTCAGCTCGACGCCCGGCCGCTGCGTTCCTTCGGCAACGGTGATGGGCTGGCAGATGACGCGGTCGCCGCGTACGTAGCCAAGTACGTCACCAAAGGAGCGGCCGACACAGCCGCCGGCACCGACTACCGACTGACCTGCGCTGAAGACATAGGCACCGCTCAAGTCACTCCCCACGTGCGATCCCTCATGCGCGCCTGCTGGCGTCTCGGCGGCCTGCCGGAATTCGAGTCCCTACGGCTACGGGCCTGGGCCCACACCCTCGGCTACCGCGGCCACATCCTCACCAAATCACGCGCCTACTCCACCACCTACGCCACCCTGCGCGCTGAACGGGCCGAGCATCTACGCGCCAGTGCTGGGGTGGCTGGTGATCCGAACGCAGTCACCGACGCGGCCTGGCGCTACGTGGGTCGGGCCACACCTCCGGCGCTGCCCTTATAGCTGTCGGAATCGCGGAAGACCTCGCGCGAAACCGGGAGATTGCGCGTGAGGAGTCTATTCATGGCGACTCCTGACTGCAGTCGCGGCAGACGGAAAAACGTCATGAGCGATGAGGAATGGGTAGAGCTGCATGCGCGGCGTGCGTCTGATCTCAGCGCACGGCAAAGAGCGATGCTGCGCAGGGTGAAACGTGATCTGCGCAGAATCGCCCAGGGAGACTAGGCTAGCCAGTCCCGGAGCTCATCGCGGTACTACGACCGCCTCCGGAGCCCCACCCGGCCCACTCCCATGATCTGGTGCATCATTCCAATACCTAAGGCGAAGCTGGCTGCCTTGCCATTAGCTGAGCGTATGATATCTCCCTCCGGCCACTCCACACATATATCAGCCCGTACCTGTCTGACTCTTTGAGCCATTCAGAGGCTGTAGGCTCTCGTCGGTCACCTTTCGGTGCCAACAGTATCTGCGTAGTGAATGCGGGTTCTTCGTTCGTACCAAGCATCCACCACTGCGTCAAACGCCTAGGTCGCCGGGTGAAATTGAGGATCTCGTTGCTGTATTTTAGTGGCGTATTGTACTCAATGTATTCAGACCCAGCTCTCGTTCCCGCATTTCTCCAGACCCAGGCGGGCACGCTCCTCTTATCACTCTCCCATGAAAGCTTTCTCCAATGAATTGGGTCCCCTGCCAGCTTCGTCCTGTCTTTCCTTAGCACATAGCCTTCGCCGTATGCGTATACTGAATCGAAGAATCCTTTCTCGGCAGGCATTTCAATCAACCTCTGTTCGGTGAGGCCGTCTCCTGGCTCCAGGTAGGTGTAATCCGGCTCCTGGATCATTCCTTGGCTGATTACATATTCTGTCCGCCCGCGCGTGTAGTCATGTAGATCCATTTCTCCCGTGCCTACCACGTTCTTCTGCCACTCTTCCAGGCTCTGCAATTTCTGGTGGGCGGAATCCCAACTGACGCCCACAACGTGGTAGTAAGCTCCTACGACCCAGACGGCCACCTTGCCAGTATTCTTGAAACGCACGGTCACCGGAAGGTGGATGGTTCCGGCTGTTGGATCAAGGTGTGGCGTGCCGAACTCCGACTCCGCTAAAACAATGGGGGGAGACGCGTATGGCTGGTATATCTGCGTGTACACAAAATTGCCGATAGCTACGATGGCCCCGATGGACAAGGCGGCTGCGAACTTTCTCCGGTGAGGAATCTCCTTCCATATTCGCTGGTGGTAGATGAGTTCCCAAAGGGCCCACGCCGCCCATAGGGTGAGGCTCAGCCACATCCATAGCCAGTGAGTATATTCACGGCCCAGGATCTGCACGCACAGCAAAATGATATTCATCGTGAGCACAGTCAGGACGCCCAATAGGATTACCGGGCCTGAGAATTTCAATCGACGCCTCAGCCCGTAGTCGGTGAGAACTACGACAGCTGCCGTTAGCGCGATGAATGCCACGGCAAGGAGCAAAGCCCCGGCGATGCGTCCGGCATAGGTGAGCGCCTCGCTGACATCCTTCGCGCCAATGAAGCCGAAGAATGAAGCAGCCATTACAAGTCCGGCGGTCAACGCAATTGCGGTGACCCACCTTCTCCAGCGACTCTCACCGCTGGGACCTGTGCTAGACGGCCCCCACGCCCTGCTTCCCCCACCGCGCCATTCGATCTGATTCGGGTTGTGCACGTCATCCGAGAGGCCATTGTCGCGCAGGAACTCGCTCAGTTCTTCACGTGACCGCACCTGCTGCCGATGCATTCCGAGGGTTACTTGGCGTGCACCGTCCTCGTCTGGTGGATGCACCACTGCCCTCATGCTATTTCCCATGCCACTAGACTGAGGATGTAGTCGCGCAAGCGCATGCGATGCTACTCCTTTTAGGGGGTTGGGCACCGGGCCTTCAACAGTCTCCGCGCCTCCCGCGCCCTCGGTGGCTGTTCCTCTCGATGTTCGCCACCATCCTGCTGATGATGGGATTCGGGCTTCCCCGGGCATCACCGCAAAAGGAGGCCACCGGCACGGTGCCGGCGAGCGAGGGCCACCAGCAGCACGCTCACGAACGGGTCACGCGTCCCCGCCGGGGCCGAAGATCGGCCATTGTCTGCAGCCGTACCAGTCGTCCTGGTCTGGGACATTCTGAACACGCACCGCAGCCTCACCATGCGGCAATTGATCGCGGCCCGGCCCTGGCTGACTGTCTACCAGCTCCCACCCTATGCACCAGAGTTCAACCCGATCGAGGCAGTGTGGTCGCACAGAAGAGATCCCTGGCAAACCTCGCCAAATACGGCATCGACCAGCTGACCGCGCTCGTCAAGACACGGCTCAAACGGATGCAGTACCGACCCGGCCTCATCGACGGCTACATCACCAAGACCGGACTACCTCACACCCCCGTAACCCCCGCCATTGAAGATCTCTAGAGTTCAAGGGGTACCGGAACTACTCGGGCAGGATTGAAGACGTTGAACGGACGAGTTGCAGGATATATAAGGATCTCCTTGTAGAGGCCCGTAAAGATCGTCCTCTTTCGCTCGAAGGGGAGATCCTCCCAAGCATCCTTCAACTCGTCCGGCTCAACTCTTACCAGCTGACGGACCTGATGCTTCGTGACCTTCAGGCGTGCTGCATCAATCCTCTTGCGGAGATCCTGCGTTACATCGCGATATTCGCTGGCCGACTGCTCACTGTCGGCAAATGCCTCTTTGAGTTCATTTAGTCGACGCTCCCACCGATCTATCTGCTGTTCCAACTCCATCGTAGGGCTAGGTTCTCCCTGTTCCGCAAGGTCCTCCACTTCACCCACTTCCCTCAAGGCTAGCGTCCTCATAAGGCGCTCTAGTTCCTCTACCTTAATGGTCCGCCCTCCGCATCCTCCTTCACCCTTCGCCGGGCATGCATAGACCATCGTTTTGCGGTCCGAGCCTTTACGAACCTTCATCTTGATGTGCTCCGGAGCACAGGTGCAGCGGACCAACCCGCTGAGGTGGTAGATCCGCGCTGCCCTAAGTTTCCTGGTGTTGCGGTTAGGTGAGGTAAGGAGCGCACGGATCTGCCTATGCTCCTCTTCGGTAATGATCGGGGACCATTGCGCCTTCCCTATAACTTGCCTCCGATGCTCCTTTAGCCCGGCGATACGGCCAGATATTAGAAGGTAGCGGAGCGCCTGTTGGGTCCACGTACCACCTGTCGATGACTTGATCTTCCGCGCATTGAGACTGTTCACTATCGCGTAGAGCGTTTCCCCTTCCAGTATCCTCTGGGCGCACTCGCGCACGATCTCCGCCTCTTTCTCATTGATTTCGTCTCGGAGAACCTTTCTCCGGGATCCCTCACCCTCATAGATTCGGGTGTACCCAAAGGGTCGATGCCCGCCGTTGTGAATCTTGCCTTCCAGCGCCAATTCCTCGACCTTGCGCAACACTCGTTCACGCTTATGCTCGACCTCGTGCTTGGCTATAGCTGCATGCACTCGGGCCGTCATACGCCCTGATGGTGTGGTTAGATCCAGCACACCGGCTCTCACTGTGTTGATCTCGACCTTCTTCGTCTCCACTAGATCAATGAAGTCCTCAAGTTCCCTCGGCTGACGATGGAGACGGTCCGTGTGCCAAGAGACGACGGAATCAACACGACCGCTCTTGATGTCGTCCATCATCCGCTGGTACTCGTCGCGGACCTTGCGACGGTCGGCAGCAGAGACGTCGTTGTCTACATACACATCCACGATGTGCCATCCAAGTGCCGCTGCTAACAGTCGGCAGTCTTCCTCTTGGCGTGCGACTCCAAGGCCACCACCTTCCTTGTCGTTGCTGATCCGACAGTAGATCGCCGCTCGTCGCTTCGTCATGCCACGACGGTACTGGGGTTGGACCCTTTAAGTGAAGGTATGGTGGGCGACCTTGAGGACGTCGACCGGTGGGAGCGCCGGATGGGCGCGCAACAGCCCTCGCTGGGCGGGTGGTTCGAGGTCACCGAGGAGCAACAGGGTGAGGCCGCCCTCGATCCGGACGAACAGCGTGACGCTTGCGTCGTTGGGTTCCTCAGGGACGGGACCGGAGCCGGGGCCGGGGCGGGAGTCCGGGCGGGAGCCGGAGCCGGGCCCAAGGGCTGCCCGAGGCCACAGGACCTGCCAGGCGAGCGGCCCGACCCGGCGCCGCTCCCCCGGTCCCGCGCGGATCACGGGTACCCCGGCCGCAGTCGTCGTTCTCCGTACGAACTCGCTCTGCTCCCGTGGCTCCTCGAACGTCGTCGTCTGCACCGCGCCGACGGCCCTGCCCCGCAACACGCCAGGCAGCCCCCGGACATGGTCGGCATGGAAGTGCGTCAGAAGGATCAGCGGAATCCGGGTGACGCCCAGGTCCCGCAGACAGCGGTCGGCGAGTTCCGGGTCGGGGCCCGCGTCCACGACCACGGCCGCGCCGGCGCCCGCCGCAAGCACCGTGGCGTCACCCTGCCCGACGTCGCACATCGCGAACGTCCAGCCCGGCGGCGGCCAGCCGGTGATCACCCTGGTGAGCGGGGCGGGGCGCAGGACAGCGAGCAGGAGCAGCAGCGCGCAGAGGGCGGCCGCCCATGGGTGCCGCGGCAGCCGACGGGCGAGGAGCGCGACCAGGGCCGTGACGGCGGCCAGCAGCAGCCCACCGCGCCAGCCACCTGGCCAGTCCGCCTCCGCCCCCGGCAGCCCCGCCCCGCTGCGAGCCACGGAGGCGATCCACCCGGCGGGCCACCCCGCGCAGCGCGCCAGCAGCTCGGCAACCGGCATCGCCACCGGGGCCGCGGCGAGAGCGGCGAAACCGAGAACCGTGGCCGGGGCGACCGCGAGCTCGGCGACCAGATTGCAGGGGATCGCCACCAGGCTGACCCTGGCCGCGAAAACCGCCACCACGGGAGCGCACACGGCCTGCGCCGCGGCGGCCGCGGCCAGCGCCTCTGCGAGCCGGGGCGGCACCCGCCTCCGTTGCAGCGCCGCGCTCCAGCGGGGGCCGATGGTGAGCAGCGCGCCGGTGGCCAGTACGGAGAGCAGAAAGCCGTAACTCCGGGCGAGCCACGGGTCGTACAGGACGAGCAGGAGTGCGGCCGTGGCCAGCGCAGGGATCAGCGACCGGCGGCGTCCGGTGCCGATGGCGAGCAAGGTGACGGCACCGCAGGCCGCGGCCCGCAGGACGCTCGGCTCTGGTCGGCACACAACCACGAACGCGAGCGTGAGCGCGCCACCGAAAAGGGCGGTACCTCGCAGCGTGATGCCCAACCGGGGTGCGAGACCCCGCCGTTCGGCCAGCAGGGCCGTGCCCGGCGGCCCGATCAGCAGGACGAGCACGACGGTCAGATTGCTTCCGGATACGGCGAGAAGGTGAGTGAGGTCGGTTGCCTCGAAGGCGCCCTGCAGCTCGGGCGTGATCCGTGAGGTATCGCCGACGACCAGCCCCGGCAGCAGCGCCCGGGCGTCCGGGGGGAGCCCGTCCGTGGCCTCGCGCAGTCCGGCCCGCAGTCCTCCGGCCGTGCGCTGGAGGGCGGTTGGCGGGCCGGTGATCCGCGGCGGACCGTCCCCCTCCGGCCTCAGTACGGCGGCGAACCTGTCGTCGGCGTGCAGGGGCGGCGCGAGCCGTCCGGTCAACCGCAGCCGGGTCGAGGGCAACAGCCGCAGCCACGGCACGTTGGCCGCGGACGATTCGCCCGAAGGCACGATCACCAGGACGGGCGTCCGCGTCTCGGTGACCGCGCCACCGGGTGCCGTCACGCGGGTCACCTCGGCGTCCAGCATGACGGATCCGCGCGCCGTCCGATCGCCGCGAACGCGGGGCCGGGTCGCTCGCGGATCAGCGGTGACGTGCAACTCGACGGTGACGTGCGCGTATCGGCCTGCCAGATCCGGCAGCGGCCCACGCCGCAGATCCGCGCTGTGCAGTCCGGCCGAAGCTCCGCCCGCCGCGGCGCACAGCAGCATCGCGGCGAGGGCGGTGGCGTTGAGCCGACGCCTGCGCCTGCTGATCTGTGCGCCACCGACGGCCGGCGCCGGCCCCCTGCCCGCTCCAGCCCGCACCGAACGCACCGCCCGGGCCGTCGCCGGAGCCAGTAACAGCCCCGCGGCGACGACGCAGGCCGTCACGCCCACCGCTGTCCACCACCCCCGCGCGCCGACCGCCACAGCCGCCGCGGCCCACGCCGCCAGGGCCGGGGGCACCAGCCGCAGGTCTGCCGGTCCCTCCTGTCGCGGGTCGGAAGCCCCCAGCCGGTGGCCGGCAGCGGCGTGCACCGCCGGACGCGCCGTGGCCGCCGTCATGGCCGTCGTCATGGCCGCACCAATGGCTGGAGGTCCGCGAACCGGCGGTCGCCGATCCCGTTGACCTCGCGGAGTTCGTCGACCGACCGGAAACCCCCGTGCTGGGTGCGGTAGTCGACGATGTGCTGGGCCAGTACGGGACCGACCCCTGGCAAGGTGTCGAGCTGCTCCACGGTCGCCGAGTTGAGGCTCACCGGCCCAGCGGTCTGCCCACCCCCGCCCGCGCCCGGTCCGCCCGTGCCCGCTCCTGTCATCGGCGATCCCGGTGGCACGAGCACGCCCACCACGACCTGCTCGCCGTCCATGAGCACCCGCGCCCGGTTGAGCCCCGTCAGATCCGTACCGGCCCGGACGCCTCCGGCCGCCCGCAGCGCGTCGGCGACCCGGGATCCGGCCGGCAGCCTGTGCACCCCCGGCCGCCGTACCTTGCCGCTCACATCGACGACGATCCGCACTCCGGGCCCCGCATCGGACGGCGGCGGACCCGGCGACGGGTGCGGCTCCGGCTCCCGCGTGGCCGCGCCCTGCTGGACCAGCTCCGGGGCGCGCACGGTCTGCGGCCGCCCCGCCCAGAAGTGCTGCGCCGCGAAGACCGCTGCCACTACGAGTACGACGACCAGGGCGGCGAGAGCCCTGGGCTCGAGCCCGCATCTGAGCTGCACCCACAGCGGCAACCGCTCCCGCACCGCAAGCCCCACGCGCTGCCGAGTGCCCGTGCCCGGACTCGTATCGATGTCCGCGGCAGATCGGCCACCGCCACCCGCTTCGGCGCGGGAGCGCCCAACAGCCGCGTCGAGACTCGTGGCCGTACTGCGTGGGGGGCCCTCGAAGAGGGCGTCCGCGCGGCGGCGCAGGGCGGCCGTACTCGGTGCGGCAGCCACTCGCCTGCCACGGAGGCGAACCGGACGCCGCGAGCCACGGCCGGGACCGCTGCCCGAGCCGAAACCCGAGCCCGAACCGGGGCTGGGAAAGCCCGAACCGGGGCCGGCCCCTGAACGGGGAGGACCCAGGCCTGAGCCGCGGCCGTCACGGGCGCGGCTGTCCGAGGCCGGGGCGCGGCCCGGGCCACTGGTTGCGGAACGTGATCGGAGAGCCATGCCACAAGACGCTAGGCACATCCGTCAAAACCCGCTGAGCAGGCCCAATTCCCGTGGAAAACCGCCCCGTTGTGGAAAACTCGGTCACTCACCGGGGTGACAGCGACCGCCTCGGCGCGCCCACACCAGCGCCTCAGCGGGGCGAGACCACAGCCCCCAACAGCCCCGGTCCCGTATGCGCCCCGATCACCGCGCCCACCTCGCTGACATGCAGATCGACCAGCCCGGGAACCCGTTCCCGCAGCCGCTCCGCCAGCGCCGCGGCCCGCTCCGGCGCGGCCAGATGGTGCACCGCGATGTCCACGCTGCTCGTGCCCGCCCGGTCGACGACGATCTCCTCCAGCCGGGCGATCGCCTTCGATGCCGTACGCACCTTCTCCAGCAGCTCGATCCGGCCGCCGTCCAACTGCAACAGAGGCTTCACCGCGAGCGCCGAGCCCAGCAGCGCCTGCGCGGCCCCTATCCGGCCGCCGCGGCGCAAGTAGTCCAACGTGTCGACGTAGAAGTACGCGGATGTCCCCGCGGCCCGCTTCTCCGCGGCGGCTACCGCCTCGTCGAGCGTGCCACCGCCCTCAGCCGTCTCCGCGGCCGCGAGCGCGCAGAATCCCAGGGCCATCGCGACCATCCCGGTATCCACCACCCGCACGGGCACCGGCGCGTCCTTGGCGGCCAGCACCGCGGCGTCGTACGTCCCCGAGAACTCGCTCGACAGATGAAGTGAGACGATGCCGGTCGCACCGGCCTCCGCTCTCGCGCGGTACGCCTCTGCGAACACCTCGGGGCTCGGCCTGGACGTGGTCACCGGGCGTCGCTTCTGCAATGCCAGCGCCAGCGAGCGGGCCGAGATCTCGGTGCCCTCTTCGAGCGCCTGATCGCCAAGTACGACGGTCAGCGGCACCGCGATGATGCCGTGGCGCTCCATCGTCGGTGGCGGCAGGTAGGCCGTTGAATCAGTGACGATCGCGACATGGCGGGACATGAGCGGGAGGTTACCCGCAGGAGCCGCCGCACGGCAGCCCGGCCCCTCGGCAATGAACGCGTCGCCCCGGCCGGCGGATCACCCAGGGATCGCTCAGGGACCGCTCAGGGACCGCCGAGGAACCGTCGAGGAACCGTCGATGGATCACCAATGGACCGCCGACGGACCGCCGGTGGGTCAATTCGTGGTCTCTGGACGGGCGGTCTTCTGCCAGGGATACGTCGTCTGCTGCCGAGGATCGCGCGCCGTGATCGCCTGCGGCTGCGGCTCAGCACCGGGCCCGGCCCCGGCCTCAGGCCCACCTTCAACCCCCGCACCCGCCCCCGCCTCCGGCCACGTCTGCTCGCGCACCGCTCCGTGATCGGCCCCGGCTTCCGGCCACGACGCCGGCGCAGCTTGAGCCGCCTGAGACGCCGCAGCCCCGTCCGGCGTCTCCTCCTCCGACCAGTGCCGCAACGCTCCCGCCTCGACGTCGATCTGCGTGCTCAGCGCATCCAGATCATCCTCCGCGAACTTCCGGGCCCGGTCCCGCGCCGCCCACCTCAGAGACTCGGCAGAGTGCGTGATCCGCTCCGTACGCTCGCGCAGCCCGGGAAGCAGCGAGGCCACCGTCGCCCGGTCCGGCTCGCGCTCCAGCCGCTTCAGCTCGTCGTCGAGCTCGTGGCCGTGCACGCTCAGCCGCTGGAACAGTCCGAGGGACTCGGACAGCGAGGCGTCCTCCGCGACGCCCGCGTGCAGCGCGTCCTGCGTCGCCCTCATCGACGTACGCAGCGACAGCCGCAGCTGCGCCAGCTCGCCGGCCACACCGCCCTGCCCATAGCTCTTCGCCCGCAGTGTCGTCTCCTCGACGGTGCGGCGCGCCTGCGTGACCGTGCGCTCCACTCCGCGCTTGGCCGCGCCGATGACCTTCACGCTGACATACACCCCCAACGCCACGAAGGCGACGAAAAGCAGCGTCAGTATCAGAATCGCGGCTTCCATGAGCGCCCCTCCGGCGTCGGCTGTTGTCTCTCCACCGTAAACGGAACGGGCAGGCCGAGGGTTCCATCGGAACCCCCAACCTGCCCGTAGGGGAAACCCCTGCCCGCACGTGTGCGCTACGCGGGGACGATGTTCACCAGCTTCGGCGCCCGCACGATCACCTTTCGGATGCCGGCGCCGCCCAGCGCCGCGGCCACCGCCGCGTCACCCAGCGCCAGCGCCTCCAGCTCCTCGTCCGAGATCGACGGGGAGACCTCCAGCCGCGCCTTGACCTTGCCCTTGATCTGCACGACGCAGGTCACGGACTCGTCCACGGCATACGCCGGGTCGGCGACCGGGAAGTCCTGGTGCACGACCGAGTCGGTGTGGCCCAGCTTGTGCCACAGCTCCTCGGCGATGTGCGGGGCCAGCGGGGCGATCAGCAGCACCAGCCGCTCCGCCACGCTGCGCGACAGCGGGCCGCCCGCCTTGGTCAGATGATTGTTCAGCTCGGTGATCTTGGCGATGGCGGTGTTGAAGCGCAGGGCCGCCAGGTCCTGTCCGGCGCCGTCGATCGCCTTGTGCAGCGCACGCAGCGTCGCCTCGTCGGGCTCGGTGTCGACGACCGTGACCTCACCGGTCGCCTCGTCGACGACATTGCGCCACAGCCGCTGCAGCAGGCGGTACTGGCCGACGACAGCCCGGGTGTCCCACGGCCGCGACACATCCAGGGGCCCCATGGCCATCTCGTACAGCCGCAGCGTGTCCGCGCCGTACTCGGCGCAGATCTCGTCCGGAGTGACGGCGTTCTTCAGGGACTTGCCCATCTTGCCCAGCTCGCGCTTGACGGGCTCGCCCTCGAGGTAGAACTTTCCGTCCCGCTCCTCGACATCGGCGGCCGGCACCGGGAAGCCGCGGCTGTCCCGGTAGACGTACGCCTGGATCATGCCCTGGTTGTACAGCTTGTGGAACGGCTCCACCGAGGAGACGTGTCCCAGGTCGAACAGCACCTTGGACCAGAACCGCGCATACAGCAGGTGCAGTACGGCGTGCTCCGCGCCACCGACGTACAGGTCGACACCGCCGTGCGGTTGCCCCTCGCGCGGGCCCATCCAGTACTGCTCGATCTCCGGGTCGACCAGCTTCTCGCTGTTGTGCGGATCCAGGTAGCGCAGCTCGTACCAGCACGAACCCGCCCAGTTGGGCATGGTGTTGGTCTCCCGGCGGTAGCGCTTGACGCCGTCGCCCAGGTCCAGCTCGACATTGACCCAGTCCTCGTTGCGCGACAGAGGCGTCTCGGGCTGGGTGTCCGCGTCGTCCGGGTCAAACGTACGTGGCGAGTAGTCGTCGACCTCCGGCAGCTCCAGCGGCAGCATCGCCTCGGGCAGCGCGTGCGCGATGCCGTCCTCGTCGTAGACGATCGGGAAGGGCTCGCCCCAGTAGCGCTGTCGGCTGAACAGCCAGTCGCGCAGCCGGAAGTTGACCGTCCCCTCGCCGATTCCGCGGGCGGTCAGCCACTCGGTGATCTTCGACTTGGCCTCGGCGACGTCCAGGCCGTCCAGTGAGATCTCGTCGTTCGACGAGTTGATCGCCCGGCCCTGTCCGGTGAAGGCCTCGCCCTCCCAGCCGTCAGGCGGCTGGACGGTACGGATGATGGGCAGGTCGAAGGCCTCGGCGAACTCCCAGTCGCGCTCGTCCTGGCCGGGTACGGCCATGATGGCACCGGTGCCGTAGCCCATCAGTACATAGTCGGCGACGAAGACCGGGATCCGTTCGCCGGTGACCGGGTTCAGGGCGTAGGCGCCGGTGAACACACCGGTCTTGTCCTTGTGTTCGGTCTGCCGCTCGACATCGCTCTTCGTCTGGGCCTGCTTGCGGTACTCGGAAACCGCCTCGGCCGGAGTGGCGCCGCCGGTCCAGGCCTCCCTGGTGCCCTCCGGCCACTCGGCCGGGACGATGGAGTCGATCAGGCCGTGTTCGGGTGCCAGCACCATGTAGGTGGCGCCGAACAGCGTGTCGGGGCGGGTGGTGAAGACCGTGATCTGTGCGTCGTCGTGGCCGTCGACCGAGAAGTGGACGCGTGCGCCCTCGCTGCGGCCGATCCAGTTGCGCTGCTGCAGCTTGATCGCCTCGGGCCAGTCCAGCGCGTCCAGGTCGTCCAGCAGCCGGTCGGCGTAGGCGGTGATGCGCATGTTCCACTGCCGCAGCTTGGCCTTGAAGACGGGGAAGTTGCCGCGCTCGGAGCGTCCGTCAGCAGTGACCTCCTCATTCGCCAGTACGGTGCCCAGGCCCGGGCACCAGTTGACGGGCGCGTCGGAGGCGTACGCCAGCCGGTACTCGCCCAGCGCATCGGCGCGCTCCGAGGCGCTCAGCTCGCTCCACGCGCGCGTGGAGCCCGGCACCGCACGCTCGCCGCTCTCGAACTGCGCCACCAGCTCGTCGATCGGACGGGCCTTGTTCGCGTCCTCGTCGTACCAGGAGTTGAAGATCTGCAGGAAGATCCACTGGGTCCACTTGTAGTAGTCCGGGTCGATCGTCGCGAAGGACCGGCGCTTGTCGTGGCCCAGGCCCAGCCGGCGCAGCTGGGACTTCATGTTGTTCATGGCTGCCTCGGTGGTGACCCGAGGGTGCTCGCCGGTCTGTACCGCGTGCTGCTCGGCGGGCAGGCCGAAGGCGTCGAAGCCCAGGGTGTGCAGGACATTGTGTCCGGTCATGCGCTGGTGGCGGGCGAAGACGTCGGTGGCGATATAGCCCAGGGGGTGCCCGACGTGCAGACCCGAGCCCGAGGGGTACGGGAACATGTCCATGACGAACTTTTTGGGCTTGGCGACCTGTGCGGGATCCCCGGCCAGGTCACCTCCCCCACTCTCGGCTTCGCTCGAGCGGGGGGACCCCGATGGGTTCGGCGCCTCGTACGTACCCTCGGCGTCCCAGAAGTCCTGCCAGCGTGCCTCGATGTCGGCGGCCATGGCAGCCGTGTAGCGGTGCGCTGCAGTTACCTCAGCAGCAGCAGGGTTGGTCTCGCTCATGATCGTTGAAGCTCCATCGATTCGTCTCTGCCAGCGGATTCCACAAACGAAAAAACCCCTCGCACAGGAGGGGACGCCGCGCCGATTCCAACCGGATCTTTCATCCGTCGGGACTGATCAGCGCGGCTCGCTAAGCAGAAGGCGTACGGCACGCATGGCGTCAGGGTACCGCAGCGAGCGAACCGGGCGCATGAGACCAATCCCGAAGAGCCCTCGAAGGGCCCTCGACGGACTCCGGTGAGGTCTCGGCAGCCATCCCCAGCGGCCCCGGCCGCCGCACCGCATCCGCACCGAAAGGCGCGCGCCACTCCTCGGCACGCCCCCCGAGCACCCGCCGCACGCCCTCCGCGCGCCCCCTGAACCGCGCTTCCAGATGCCTCCGGTCGCCGGGGTTACCCCGCGTATCGACCCTATCCAGGGCAACCCCAGAGTCAGTTGGCTGTGGTTCCGCTCTCTAAACGCTCAAACCTCGTACTGCCCGGTATGGGTGGACCTAGCATGCGTCAACGGGACCGCCTTTCCCGCACCATTCGGAGTCGCCCCATGAACCCTCATCGCAAGAGCCGTTCGTCGCCAGCGCCGAGTACCGGGCTAAGCCGCCCGGTGCAAGGCGGCTTGTCCGTCGCGGCGTTCGTGCTCCTACCCCTGCTCGCCGTCGGCGGGAGCGACAACTTCCGCGCCGCGCTCGACTTCACCACCGGGGTGCTGTCCCTGGTGTCCCTCACCGCCTCCGTGGCGTGGGGCCTGATCGCCACCGACCGGCTGCTCCTCTCCACGCGCCACCGCCTCCTTGCCCAGGGCATCCACCGGGCCACCGCGGTCGCCTCGCTCGGCTTCCTGCTGCTGCACGCCACCGTGAAGGTGTCGCTGGGCCATGTGGAAGCGATCGGCGCCCTGGTCCCGTTCGGACTCGGCGTCACCGGTACGTCCGGCCTGATCGGCTTCGGCTCGCTGGCCGGCTTCCTCATGGTGATCGCCGCCACGACCGGCGCGCTGCGCAGCGCCCTGGCCGGCAACATCCGGGTAGCGGGCCGCTGGCGGCCGCTGCACATGCTGGCCTACCCGGCCTGGTGCTCCGCGCTGGTGCACGGCCTGTTCACCGGCCGGCCCGCCGCGACCTGGGTCGTGACGATGTACTGCCTGGCACTCGCAGGCGTCGCCGTCGCCGTGTCGCTGCGGTTGATGCCGCGGCCGGTGCAGCGGAGAATCGCCACCAAGATCATGTCGCTGACCGGCTCGGGCGACGACCGGTCTGCCGCGGACGAGCAGCTACGGCGCGATCCGACCACGTCCCCGCTCCCCGGCGCGGCCGGAGTGACCGGACCGGCCGGCCTCAACGGCATGAACGGCATTCCCTCCCAGCGCCCGCACGAGCAGGAGTTCCAGCGCCAGTCCTCCCTCGGCCGGCCGCGCTCGCAGCCCCGACGGCTCGCGCCGCCCTCGCCCAATCTCTACGAGGTGCCGCCGCTCCCGGAGGCCGAGCCGACCGTCGGCAGCGGCATCGGGCCCGGCCCCGGGATCTCCGCCGCGTACCGCGCGGTCTCCCTGGCCGGCGACCAGACGGCCCCGCTGGCCGAGCGCATACCGATGACCGAGGAGATCCCCGTCGTCTCGGAGTCGGGTTCCCGGCAGGGTCTGTGGCCGACCCCGTCACCGCCGCCGCCCGCGCAGGCCTTCCGGCCCGAGCCTCTCGAAACGCCCGCTCCTCCCGCGTACGAGCCCCCTCCGGCCTACGAGCCCCCTCCCGCATACGAGCCCCCTCTGGCCTATGAGCCCCCTCCCGCTCCCGCCTCCTACGACCCCGCTCCCCCGTACGAAGCACCTTCCTCCCCGTACGCCACCGGCACCGCCGACACGTACGACGACACGGCGACCATGCCCGGCCCCCTCTTTCCGCCCCCGGCCGGAGAGCCCTGGCACACGCCCGCAGGAGACCGACCGTGAACACCCCCCTCCCTGATGTCCCCGAGGTTCGTGTCGTCGGCCTTCCCCAGCTGACGCAGGGGTTCGACCTTGTCGAGCGCCTGGACCTCCCGATGCATCTCAAGGTGCACGGCCCTCTCGAGCCCGTTACCGGCGAGCTGCTCGCCCAGCTCGCCGACGACATATCCCTGCGCGGCCGCGGCGGCGCGGGCTTCCCCTTCGGGCAGAAGCTACGTGCCGTAGCCAAGTCCGCGATACGACGCGGGGTGCGGCCCGTCGTCGTGGTCAACGGCAGTGAGGGCGAGCCCGCCTGCCGCAAGGACACCGTGCTGCTCAACCGCGCCCCCCATCTGATCCTGGACGGCGCCCTGCTCGCCGCGGAGGCGCTCGGCGCGCGCACCCTGGTGGTCGCGGTCACCCGCAACTCCACGGAGATCTCCATGCGCGCCGCGCTGGCCGAGCGCGGCCTGTCGGACCGGCGTGGACAGCAGCTGCGCGCGCGGGTGGTCCGTACGCCGGAGCGCATGGTCTCCGGCGAGGCCTCCGCGGTCATCCGTGCCGTGAACGGCGGCCCCGCGCTGCCGCCCGGCCGCCGCGAGCGCGCTTCCGACACCGGCGTCGGCGGCGCCCCGACCCTGCTGTCCAACGCCGAGACGTACGCACAGCTCGCCATCGGCGCCCGTATCGGCGCGCGCCGCTACGGCAACACCGGCCTGGACACCGAGCCGGGCACGGTCATGCTGACGATCTCCGGGGCTGTCGCGCGCCCCATGGTCGTCGAGGTCCCCACGGGCGTCCCGCTGCGGTACGTACTGCAGCTGGCGGGCGCCCCGCCGCTCCCCCAGGGCGTGCTCACCGGCGGCTACCACGGCAACTGGATCGACTCGGTCGCAGTCCACGAGGCCAACGTCTCGCGCGAATCGCTGGCAGCCGTGGGCGGCTCCCTTGGCGCGGGCGCGATCCTCCCGATCGGCCCCGAGACCTGCCCGCTGGGCGAGGCGCTGCGGGTGGCCAACTGGCTCGCCGCGGAGACCGCCGGCCAGTGCGGCCCCTGCAAGCTGGGCCTGCCCGCCGCGGCCGGCGGCCTGTCCGACGTCATGAACGGCGGCGGCCCCGCCGCCCTGGAGGCGCTGCGCGAGGTGACGCAGGCCGTCAAGGGCCGCGGCGCGTGCAAGCACCCCGACGGCTCGGCGCGCTTCTTCGCCTCGACCCTGTCCGCCTTCACGGACGACCTCGCCGCGCATGTGCTCGACGGCGGCTGCGGGCGCGAGACGACCGGCGTGCTGCCGCTTCCCGGGCCCGGCTACCAGGACGCCGAGGAGTCGATTCCGAGCGGCGAGAAGCTGGCCGTGGACTGGACGCTCTGCCAGGGCCACGGGCTCTGCGCGGACATCGTCCCCGAGCTCATCCGGCTCGGTCCCGACGGCTATCCGGCGCTCGCTGACGCCTCGGTTCCGATGCATCTGCGGGGGCGCGCACAGCGGGCCGTACGCCGGTGCCCCGCGCTGGCGCTCCGTATCGAGCAGGGACCCGCCCCGTCGCCGACCACCCGCCCCGCCCTGCCGTCGAGCAACCGCAAGGCGCTTGGCAGCGGCCGCAGTTGACGCCCCCTGGGGACACACCCCAGGGGCACACGAAGAAGCGGGCCATCCGATCCGGATGGCCCGCTTCCTTATGTCTTGTGCTTCTGTGGAGCTAAGGAGAATTGAACTCCTGACCTCCTGCATGCCATGCAGGCGCTCTACCAACTGAGCTATAGCCCCTTGCGATGTGCCACCTTGATCGAAGGTCTCCCTCGCGGCGACGTCGACAACATTAACGCTCCCTCCAGTGCATCACCAAATCGTTTCCGGTCTGTAGGGACTGGGCCGGTAACGTCCACCTTCGTGACCGTGATCGCACTGTCCAGTGCCCGACGTCCCGCCCTTGCCGCCGCCTCGGTCTGTCTGCTCTCCTTCACCGCCTTCTGGATGGCACAGCGCGCCGCCGACGTCTCCATGATCGACCTGATGGTCTACCGGGCGGAGGGCGAGACCGTACGCGCCGGAGCGGATCTCTACGCGATGCGCACCACCAAGGCGAACCTCCCGACGACCTACCCGCCGTTCGCCGCCCTGCTGTTCACGCCGCTCACCCTGCTCGGCGTCCCCGAGATGCGCGCCCTGGCCACTGCCGGGAACCTGCTCCTGCTCGTCGCCTTCGTCGACCTGTCGCTGCGGCTGACGCACCCGCACATGGACCGGCGCTCGGCGACGCTCTGGGTTGCCGCGGCCGCCGTGTGGTGCGAACCGGTGTGGACGACGCTCCGCTACGGCCAGATCAATCTGCTGATTGCGGTCGCCGTGCTGTGGGACATCACCCGCCGCGATGGGCACAAGTGGGCGGGCGCGGGCATTGGGTGCGCGGCCGCCGTGAAGCTGACGCCCGCGCTCTTCGCGCTCTTCTTGCTGATCGCAGGCTTTGTACGGGCCCGGCGCGAGGGCTGGAACCCGTGGCTGCGGCGGGCGGCGACAGCAGCCGCGGTCTTCCTCGGCACGACGCTCGCGGCCGCCGCTGTCCTGCCGTACGACTCCCAGCGCTACTGGACCCGGATGATCTTCGCGGCCGGCCGGGTCGGCCACGCCGAGGACACCGCAAACCAGTCGCTGCGCGGGGTCCTCGCCCGGCTGCTCCACACTCCCGATCCGGGGCCGTGGTGGGTCGTGGCGGCCGCTCTTGTCGCTGTGGCCGGGCTCGCCGTGTCCGTGGGTGCGGCGCTGCGCGGCGACCGGGCCTGCGCGGTCGTGGCCTGCGCGGCGACGGCACTGCTGATCAGCCCGGTCTCCTGGTCGCACCACTGGGTGTGGTGCGTGCCCATGGTGCTGCTCTTCGTGGCGCGCGGCAGCAGGGGGCGGGCGGCAGCGGGGCTGGTGTTCTGTTCGTACGCCCTGTGGTGGGTACCGCACGGGCCGGGACGGCTCGAACTCGCCCAGAACAGCGGCCAGATGGTCCTTTCGGCCCTCTATTCGCTGACGGCCGCGACCCTCCTGGTCACGCTGTGGCGAATGAATAGAACCGTTTCAGAGTGCAGTGCTCGTCCAGGAGCCGCCCGTAGATCGGCTCCCCTTCGAGCTCTCTGTACGTCTCGATGGGGTCGCCCTTTATGATCAGCGCCCGTGCGCACTCCTCGCACCAGTACTGGTACTCGGGATTGATCGGGTCCATGTCCCGAACGATGGGCGTACCACCGCCGCACCAGTCGCATTTACGCCTGTGTGCACCCATCATTCAGCTCCAGCTATGGCCGCAGGCCGTGCACACGTAGGAAACTCCACCATTGTCGCCGAGGACTTGGGCGACATGCCCCGATCCACAGGACGGGCAACTGAGACGAGCGCGCACCTCCGCAGTGGCAAGCAGGTCATCGGCCTCCTCGCTGCTGCTGGCGGACATCGTGCTCTCCCTCCCGTCCTGGCCGGTGTCCCCTCCGGCCGTCCGATTCTGCCATGGCCACGCAAGAGGGTCAGCGGCGTTTGCGTGTGGCCATCGCCATTCCTTCGCTGACGAGACCGGCCATCGCACCCAAGATCGACGCGGCTGCCAGCGCGAGGGCGCACACCCACAGCGCGTCGGCGGACTCCAGTACCCCGGGTACTGTCTGCCGATTCAGGAAGAGTGTGCCGAATGCGGCGACACCGATCAGCTGTCCGAGCTGAGTGACGGTCACCAGCAGGCCACTCGCGTCAGCCGCGTCCTCCTGACGTACGATCGCGAGCGCTCTCGTGAGGGTGGGGCTGAAGGCGAGCGCCAGACCGGCGCCGACGCCCATGAAGGCGAGATACAGCCACAGCCCGCCGTCGCCGCCGTCCCTCAGCAACGCGCCGACCGCGACGCACGAGAGCGCCGTCAGCGCGAACCCGCCCGGGATCAGTGCCTTTTGCAGACCCGCGGGCCAGCGCCGCCAGGTCAGCCCGACCGCTCCGAAAATCAGCGCGGTCGGCGCGAACATCAGCCCCGCGCGGAGCGCGCTGTGGCCGAGACCACCCTGGACATGCAGGGTGAGCGCGAAGAGGAAGCCCGCGTTCACCGCCATCACCAGGATGATCCGCAGCACGGCCCGGCCCATGCCCGCGATGCGCAGCACGCGCGGCGCGATGAGCGGGGCGCCCCCGCGCCCCGCCAGCTTCGACTCGTACGCCAGGAAGCAGCCGAAGAGCACCGCGGAGGCCCCGAGCGAGAGCCACGACCAGGCCGGCCAGTCCTGTTCCTGCCCGAGCACCAGCGGCACGGTGAACAGCGACACGGCGGCGGCGAGCAGCACGAGACCGGGCAGGTCGAGGCCGCGGGCGCGCTCAGGCTCGTCGCGACGGTCCTTGGGGAGCACCCGCGCGCCCAGCACCAGCAGCGCGAGGCCGATCGGCACGTTCACCAGGAAGACCGGCCGCCAGCTCGCGCCGAAGAGGTCCGCGCTGACCAGGACACCGCCGACGACCTGCCCGGCGGCGGCTCCGGTCGCGAGGACCGCGGAGTACGCGCCGAGCGCGCGCACCCGCTCCTCGCCGGTGAAGTTCCGCTGGATCAGGCTGAGCACCTGGGGGATCATCAGTGCCGCACCCGCGCCCTGGACCAGCCGGAACGCGATCAACTGGCCGGTGCCCGCGGCGAGTCCGCAGGCGAGCGAGGCGGCGGTGAAGAGCAACAGCCCGCCCAGACAGGCCCGTCGGTGCCCCAGCAGATCGCCGAGCCTGGCGCCGGTGATCAGCAGGACGGCGTACGAAATCGTGTAACCGGCGATGACCAGCTGCAACCCCGCGCCGGACGCGTCGAGTTCGGTACGGATGGTGGGGGCGGCGACATTGACGATGAAGGTGTCGAGGAGCGCCATGAACTGCGCGGCGAGCACGATCGCGAGCAGCAGGCGTGGCCGGTTGTCAGTGCCGGGGTCTTTACTGAGAAGTGGACTTTCCGGAGAGGTCGTCGTCATGGCAGCGAGCCTGACGCCGTTCCGGTACGGGTAACGAGAGCCCGCTGATGCTGGTACTGACAGCACCTGGCAAGGACGGGCCGGTGCCTCGACCATGGGGGATGTGACCACGATGACGGCGACGACGAACACCGCGGGCGCTGCGAACCACCGCCGCAGACCCGAGCTGGCCGCCTTCCTGCGCAGTCGCCGGGCGAGGGTGACGCCCGCCGATGTGGGCATGCCGCCGGGGCTCCGGCGCCGTACACCCGGGCTGCGCCGAGAGGAGGTCGCCCAGCTCTCCGGCGTCGGCGTCACCTGGTACACCTGGCTGGAGCAGGGCCGCCCGATCAACGCGTCGGCGCAGGTCCTGGACGCCGTGGCGCGCACCCTCCGGCTCGACCGGCCGGAGCGCGAGCATCTCTACCACTTGGCGGAGGTGGCGTACGCACCGGACCGGCAGGAGGACGTGCAGAGTGTGGGCCCGGACATCCAGGGCCTCATCGACGCGCTCGACCCGCGCCCCGCCGCGGTCTACAACGCGCGGTACGACATCCTGGCGACCAACGCCGCATACCGCGACCTGTTCGCGCCCCGCCCGGAGCACCTCGGTATACGCAATGCGCTGTGGAGGCTGTTCACGGTGGCCGAGCCGGACTGCCCGCTGGTTTTCCGGGAGTCGGAGCTGCCGCTGATGGTGGCGCAGCTGCGCGGTGCGTACGGACGGCATGTGGGCGAGCCGGCCTGGGAGTCGTTCATCCACCGGCTGACGGCCGCCAGCGGCTACTTCACCGAACTGTGGGAAAGCGGGAACGTCGTCCCGCCGGGCCCGCGAGTGAAGACGTTCCGGCACAAGGCCATCGGCGAGGTGCGGATGACGTCCGTATCGCTGTCGATCAACGGAATGCCGGAGTGCCGGATCGTCGCCTATACCCCGAATGACGAGGAGAGCCTCATACGGATCGAGAAGCTGCGCGAACTGCGCGACTGAAACGCGAAATCCCGCCCTCTGATCGAGGACGGGACCCGGATTGTGGAACTTGTGGAGCTAAGGAGAATTGAACTCCTGACCTCCTGCATGCCATGCAGGCGCTCTACCAACTGAGCTATAGCCCCGCGTGTTCTTCGCGCTCGGCGCTGCGAACAAGAAGAACTTTAGCCTGCGACCTGCCGGAAAGTGAAATCCGGGGGTGCGAGGCCGAGGGCCGGGCCCGGGCGGGGTCAGTCGTCGTCGCCGAGGACCGGTTCCGGAAGGGTGCCGGCGTTGTGCTCGAGCAGACGCCAGCCGCGCGCGCCCTCGCCGAGCACCGACCAGCAGCAGTTGGAGAGCCCGCCGAGGCTCTCCCAGTGGTGGGCCTCCAGACCGAGCAGCCGGCCGATGGTGGTACGGATCGTGCCGCCGTGGCTGACCACCACCAGCGTGCCGTCGTCGGGCAGCTTCTCGGCGTGGTGCAGCACCACGGGAGCGGCCCGGTCGGCGACCTCGGTCTCCAGCTCGCCGCCGCCGCGACGCACGGGCTCGCCGCGCTTCCATGCGGCGTACTGCTCGCCGTACCGAGCGACGATCTCGTCGTGGGTCAGGCCCTGCCAGGCACCCGCATACGTCTCGCGCAGGGCGGCGTCGTAGGAGATGTCGAGCCCGGTGACCTCGGCCAGCTCGCCCGCCGTCGCCGCCGCTCGCTTGAGGTCGGAGGCGACGATCGCGTCAGGCCTGAGGGAGGCGAGGAGCCGGGCGGCCCGGCGCGCCTGGGAGACGCCGGTCTCGGTCAGCTCTATGTCCGTGGAGCCCTGGAAGCGGCGCTCCAGGTTCCACGACGTCTGGCCGTGCCGCCACAGGACGACGCGGCGCCCTCTGCCGGTGCCGCTGCGCTTGCTGTTGTCGCCGCCGTTCAGCTCAGCTCACCGTCCGGGTCGCCGACGAGCCGTGCGTGCTCCTCGGCCCTGCCGCGGGTCTTCAGAGCGTCCTCGGGGAGAGGCAGCTCCGGGCAGTCCTTCCACAGCCGCTCCAGGGCGTAGAAGACACGCTCCTCGCTGTGCTGGACGTGCACGACGATGTCGACGTAGTCGAGCAGGATCCAGCGGGCGTCGCGGTCGCCCTCGCGGCGCACCGGCTTGGCGCCGAGCTCCTTGTTCAACCGCTCCTCGATCTCGTCGACGATCGACTTGACCTGGCGGTCGTTGGGCGCGGAGGCGAGCAGGAAGGCGTCGGTGATCGACAGCACGTCGCTGACGTCGTAGGCGATGATGTCGTGCGCGAGCCGGTCGGCTGCCGCCTGGGCGGCGGCATTGACGAGCTCGATGGAGCGATCCGTGGCGGTCACAAGCAGGCTTTCGTCGTCGGTCAGGTACCCCTCAAGGGTCTCACGGACCACCGACAGCCCTTGCCGTGTTTATTCGCCCCTGATCAGGGCCCCGATCATGCAGCCTTGATCACTCAGTCCTGTAGTCCTTGCCGAGGACGACGGAGACGTCGGCGTTGGGGGCGGGATCGCCCTTCTTGACCGCGCTCGCCGGCAGGCCCAGGGTCTTGGCGACCTCTGCCGCCTTCGCCTTCTGCGCCTCGTCCGCGTAGGTGACGCGCGAGGTCGACGCGGTGTCCGCCCTGCCGCCGTCGAGCACCGAGTAGCCGCCGTTGACCAGGTCGATCCGGGCCTTCTCCGTGGCACTGGTCTTCCCGGTGGCGTTCTTGATCCCGACACGGACGGCCGCGTCCTTGTCCGGCGCGGTGACCTTGCCGCCCAGGACGTCCTTGACGACGCTGTCGGCGGCCTGCGCGGTGAGCGTGCCGTCCTGCTGGACCGGCAGCAGCGCCGTCTTGTAGTCACCGCCCTTGGCGTGCTCGGCGAGCTTGGCGAGTGAGGCGCCCAGATCGCTCTCACGCAGCGACGGGTCGAGGATCTGCGCGAGCGTCTCCACGGTGACGGTCGCAGTCTTCGGGTCGTCCGGGAATTTCTTCAGGACGCCCTGCATGACCTGCCCGAAGCGCTGCAGCTGCTTCGCCTCGGCCTCGCCGGGCCCGAGGTAGGTGGCGTACGCGACGGCGGCGCGGCCGTTCAGCGTCTGGTTCTCGCCCTTCTTCACCAGCGGCGCCTCGCCCTTCTTGGCGCCGGGCACGTCGGTGTCGGTGGTCAGGTCGATGGTGCCGACCAGCTCGACGAGGTTCTCCAGATACGGGGTGTCGAGCCGCCAGGTGCCGGTGATCTTGGCGCCGAGGAGGGTGCCGACGGCCTCCCGGGTACCCGTTGAGCCGTCGTCCTCGACCGACTTGCCGAGGGTGGTGGCGGTGCCGTCGTCGTTGCCGACGGAGAGGGAGTTGGGGAGCAGGACGGTGGTGCCCTGCTTGGTGGTTGCGTTGTCCACGAGGAGGGCTGTGGAGGTGCCCTTCTTCTTGGTGTTGTGCAGATGCACCACGATCACGTCCCGCTTCTGCGGTCCGGTCGCCGTGCTGTTCTTCTTTCCGGTGTCCGACAGGCCGGGCAGCTTGCCCGCGTACCAGAGGTAGCCGACGCCGCCCACGACGGCCAGCGCGAGGACGACGACGAGCGCGACGATGCGGTTGCGGCCGCGGCGCTTGGCCTCCTCGCGCCGCTCGGAGCGGCTCTCGGTGAACTTCAGCCAGTCGATGACGTCTTCGGAGTCCTCGTCGGGCTCCTCGATGAAGGAGAACTGCTCGGTGCGGTAGTCACGGTCGGGCGCGGGCCGGCGCTGCCCGGGCACGGCGGCCTGCCCCTGCTCGCGTGCCCGCGCGGCCTCGGGCGACTGCGCGGGCGGCTCGGCCGGGGCCGGGTGCTGCTGCGGGATGCTCCACTGCTGGGTGGTGTCGACGGCGGCGGGCTGCTGGCCGGTGTCGTAGCCGTAGCCCTCGTACCGATAACCCTGGCCCTGCGGCTGCTGGGCCTGCTGCTGGTCATACGGGTCGTACTGCTGAGGCTGGGCGTACGGGTCGTATCCGTAGCCCTGGTCCTGACCCTGCGGCTGCTGGGGTTGCCGTGACTGCTGCGGTTGCTGAGAGTGTTGCGGTTGCTGCTGCGCGTAGGGGTCGTACGGCTGGGGCTGCTGATAGACCGGCTGCCCGTACTCGTCGTAGCCGATGATCTGCGGCTGCTGGTAGTACGGGTCGTACGGGTTCTGCTGGTCGTTCACCGGTGCCCCTCTCCGTGGCTCACTCGCCGCGGTACAACTGGCGCTTGTCGATGTAGCGCACCACACCATCCGGCACCAGGTACCAGACCGGATCACCCTCCGCGACCCTAGCCCGGCAGTCGGTCGACGAGATCGCGAGCGCCGGAACCTCCACCAGGGAGACCCCGCCCTCCGGCAACCCGTCGTCCGTCAGGTCGTGACCCGGCCGGGTCACACCGATGAAGTGGGCGAGCGAGAACAGCTCTTCGGCGTCGCGCCAGCCGAGGATCTGGGAGAGCGCGTCGGCTCCGGTGATGAAGAAAAGATCCGCGTTCTTGTTGAGGGAGCGCAGGTCCCGCAGCGTATCGATCGTGTAGGTCGGGCCGCCGCGGTCGATGTCGATGCGGCTCACCGAGAACTGCGGGTTGGACGCCGTGGCGATGACCGTCATCAGATAGCGGTCCTCGGCCGGAGACACCGCTTTGTGGCTCTTCTGCCACGGCTGCCCGGTCGGCACGAACACCACCTCGTCGAGGTGGAACAGAGCGGCCACCTCGCTGGCGGCCACCAGGTGTCCATGGTGGATCGGGTCGAACGTCCCGCCCATCACGCCGATTCGGCGCTTGCCGGGACCGGAACCCGAACCGGTAGGCACTTCCTGCTCTCCCATGCGTGCAGAGCCTACTGGCACGGCGGCACGGCCCGGACTCAGCGGTCGCGGTTGAAGCGGGTGGTGATCCACAGCATCAGAAGCAGCACGAACAGCGCGCCGCCGCCGGTGAGGTAGGGGTTGAGGCTTTCGTGGTTGCCACCGTGCTCGGCGCCTTCGGCGAGAGTGACCAGGTTGGCGGCGGTGCTGGCGAGGCTCATCTTCAGCAGGACCTATCGATCGGGAGTCGGAACTCGGGAATCGGACGGGCGGAGAGACTTCGCGGACATCGTATGCGGGAGGTCCGGGCACGCTCACGGCGACTCAGTCGTTGTCCTGGTCGTCGGCGCCGTTTCCGCGGTAGCCGCGCAGCAGGAACCAGGCGAGCACGGCCGCTCCGGCGATCGACGCGATCAGCAGGATGCGCAGCGCATTGCCCAGTCCCTGCTGCTCGGATGCGGCGGCGAACAGTGCGGCGGTGTCCGGCATGTCGGGTGTACTCCTCAGTTATCCACAGCCCCCGCCACACCGTAGCTCCAGCACCTACGCTGGGGTCCGTCAGGGGGACGAGCCGGTATTAGCACCAACAGGGGCCAACAGGGGGCTTGAATGACCGAAAGCAGTCACGAGAGCGTGCCGAGCAGGCAGCGCAAGCGCTTCCCGGGCATCTCTTCACGGGCGTACGAACATCCCGCTGATCGCTCGGCGCTGGTCGCCCTGCGCAAGCTCAGCGGCTTCGACACCGTTTTCAAGGCGCTGAGCGGACTGCTGCCGGAGCGCAGCCTGCGGCTGCTCTTCCTCTCCGATTCGGTGCGGGTGAGCGACGCCCAGTTCGCGCATCTGAACAGCATGCTGCGGGATGCCTGCTACATCCTGGACCTGGAGAAGGTCCCTTCGATGTACGTCACACAGGACCCGCGGCCCAACGCCATGTGCATCGGCCTGGACGAGCCGATCATCGTGGTCACCACCGGGCTGGTGGAGCTGCTCGACGAGGAGGAGATGCGGGCGGTCGTCGGGCATGAGGTGGGCCATGCGCTCTCCGGCCACTCCGTCTACCGCACGATCCTGCTCTTCCTCACCAATCTCGCGCTGAAGGTCGCGTGGATCCCGCTCGGCAATGTCGCGATCATGGCGATCGTCACAGCGCTGCGCGAGTGGTTCCGCAAGTCGGAACTCTCGGCGGACCGCGCCGGGCTGCTGGTCGGCCAGGACCTGCAGGCCTCGATGCGCGGCCTGATGAAGATCGCCGGCGGCAACCACCTCCACGAGATGAACGTCGACGCGTTCCTGCAGCAGGCCGAGGAGTACGAGGCGGGCGGCGATCTGCGCGACTCCGTGCTGAAGATCCTCAATATGCTGCCCCGCTCGCACCCGTTCACCACGGTGCGCGCCGCCGAGTTGAAGAAGTGGGCCGAGAGCCGCGACCACCAGCGGATCATGGACGGTCACTACCCGCGGCGCACGGAGGACAAGGACGCCTCGGTGTCCGACTCCTTCCGCGAGTCTGCCGCGCACTACGCCGACACCGTGCGCACCAGCAAGGATCCCCTGATGAAGCTGGTCGGCGACATAGCCGGCGGTGCGGGCGACCTGGGCGGCAAGCTCCGGGACAAGTTCACCGGCGCGGGCGGCAGCGGAAGCGGC
Source organism: Streptomyces sp. NPDC019443 (assembly GCF_044389785.1). NCBI lineage: Bacteria > Bacillati > Actinomycetota > Actinomycetes > Kitasatosporales > Streptomycetaceae > Streptomyces > Streptomyces sp. NPDC019443. The sequence goes on along the minus strand of NZ_JBIRYJ010000006.1, from coordinate 175,574 downwards.
GGAAGCTCCGGCGGGAGCAAGGGCAACGACAGCGGCAACGGCAGCGGTCCGGCGAACGAGAACGGCAGCGGGAGCGGCGGCGGCCAGGGCGAGAGCTGAGCGGCAGCGGGAGCGGCAGCGGGAGCGGCAGCGGGAGCGGCAGCGGCAGCGGGAGCGGCAGCGGGAGCGGCAGCGGTCAGGGCGAAAGCCGAGCGGTAGCGACCGCGGTCAGGGCGAGGGCTGAGCTCCGGGCGCAAGCGAGCCGCAGAGCGCCGCGGTGGCCTGGCCCGTCGCATACGGGTCGGTGCCCGCCGGGCCGCCCGCGGTCGCCCGCTCGCCGGCGAGCAGCGGACGCAGGGTGCCGGACGCGTCCGCGGAGCAGGCCTGCGGGCCGGCCTGGACATAGCTGACCAGCAACTCCGCGCGATGCTGGTTCAGATCGTCCCGGTCGAAGCGGAAGTGCAGCTCACGGCGGACGGTGAACAGCGAGGCCGGCCCGCTCACGCCGACCGGCCGCAGCGCATAGGCGAAGGTGTGGTCCGACGTCACCTCCAGGGCGTCGGGCCCCGCCTCGGCGATGCGCAGCGTGCCCTGCACCCGCACCTGAGGGTCAGCCAGCGCCACTTTCGCCGCGTCGTAGCGCACCAGCCAGCCGGTGGCGGCATGGCGGCCGTCGGCGGCCGGGGTGGCCATGCTCCGGTCGAACTGCTCCAGTTGGTCGGGGTCGAGCAGCACCCGCACCGGCCGCACCGCACCGCCCGTGAGGACATCGGGGTTGAGGGAGGACTGCACGAGGTAGTCCTTCGCGGTGGTCAGGGCCGTCATCACCTGGCCCTCGGAGAAGTTCTTGGTGCGCTGGGCAGCGGGCAGATTGATTCCCGAGGCTCCGATACGGAATTGCGCGGCGGGGCTGTGCGCATACAGGTCGGCGGGGATGCCACCCGGGACAGGGCCCTGCGGCGCCAGCGGGATCACCGTGATCCGCAGCGGCTCTGCGTGCTTGGCGACCGGTGCCTGGTACGGATGTCGGATGCCCAGGTATATGGCCGTTCCGAAAGCCATCGCGACCAGCAGGATGAGCACCAGGAACTGTCTGGAACCCCTTCTGCGCCCCCAGGCGGGGAGGCTGCGCACGGCTCGCGCGTGCTCGCCCATCCGCTCCTGCGCCGAGAACTCCTGAAGCCGGGCAGCCCGCACGAACGATTCGTCGAAGACGACGGATCGGTACTCGTCCTCACCACCGCCGGGGAGTCCCTCGGGTGTCCCCTCAGGCGGGTCTCCGCGCCCAGCCATACTTTCAGGGTAGGTCTGGCGGGGCCGCGGTAAACGCGCTGGTGCGCGACAAACTCCGACGAGTTCCTACGTGGCCGTCCAAGGACCCTTGAGCGGTCGCGCCAGGGCCCTGGAGCAGTCGTCCGATGGGATTGCAGACGCGGCGTAGAGGGGGCGCACAAGGGGGCGTACAGAGCCTGCTCAGGGGGTGCGGGGCTCCGCCGAAACCGGCGGCGCCGAGTACTCCGCGGAGGCCGAGGGCCCGCCCACCCGGGCCGTGGCAGAGCCGGTTGTGGGTGTGGCGTCGACGCCGGTAGTGGCGGGCGGCGGGACCCGGTCCTGGCGGTTGCCCGCCGCCCCGCGGTAGACGGCCGTGAAGGCGAGGGCGACCATCCCGATGCCCATCAGCAGGGCGAGGATCCAGGCCACCGGACGGTGCCAGCGGGCGCTGCCGCGGTAGGGGCGCAGGGCGCCGCCGTGCCGTCCGTAGGGCCCGGAGTACTCGTCGTCGGGATCCGTGCCGTCGTCATCGTCGTACGCCCGCTCCCGGCCGTATCCCCCGCCGGGGCCGTATCCCTCGTCGTAGAGCTCCTCGTCGGGCACCCCGCCGCGGCGTCTGCCGCGTGCGGCCTCGGCCTCGGCGCGGGCCTCGGCGGCAGCCAGCAGCCGCTCGACGGCGGTCGGCTCATGGATCTCGGCGGCCCGTACGAAGTCCTCGTCGAACACCACGGAGGCGAAGTCCTCGTCCGCGCCCCCGCGGTCGTCGTCGGGCTCCCAGCCGTCCGGAAACGGCTTGCCCCCCACGTCGTCCGGCACGCCTTCAGAGTAGACCGGGCCAGTCGGTTTGGGCAGGGAGAGCGTGAACTCTCCCTGCCCGAGTGACGCCCCGCACAGCCCCCTTGACGATCACCGAGTGTGACCGTCTCCTGTCACGATGTACTTCGTCGAGGTCAGCTCCGGCAGACCCATCGGGCCGCGCGCGTGCAGCTTCTGCGTGGAGATTCCGATCTCGGCGCCGAATCCGAACTGGCCGCCGTCCGTGAAACGCGTGGACGCGTTCACGGCGACCGTCGTGGAATCGACCAACTGGGTGAACCGGCGGGCCGCCGCCTGCGAGGTGGTGACGATCGCCTCTGTGTGCCCTGAGGACCAGAGCCGGATGTGGGCGACGGCCGCGTCCAGCGAGTCGACGACCGCTGCGGCGATGTCGTACGAGAGGTACTCCGTCTCCCAGTCCTCGGCCGTGGCCGCCACCATCGTGGCCTTGGTGGCGTCGGCGTACTCCAGCACCCGCTCGTCGCCGTGCACCTTCACCCCGGCCTCGGCCAGCGCGTCCAGCGCGCGCGGCAGGAATTCGGCCGCGATGTCCTGGTGGACCAGGAGCGTCTCGGCTGCGTTGCAGACGCTCGGCCGCTGCGCCTTGGAGTTGATCAGGATGTCGACGGCCATGTCGAGATCGGTCTGGGCGTCCACGTAGACATGGCAGTTGCCGGTGCCGGTCTCGATGACCGGGACGATGGACTCCTCGACGACCGTACGGATCAGGGACGCGCCGCCGCGCGGGATGAGGACGTCCACCAGGCCGCGGGCGCGCATCAACTCCCGTACGGAATCGCGGCTTTCACCGGGTACGAGCTGCACCGCGTCGGCGGGCAGGCCGGATCCGCCGACCGCGTCCCGCAGAACCTTGACCAGCGCGGAGTTGGAGGAGTACGCCGAGGAGGAGCCGCGCAGCAGCACCGCGTTGCCGGACTTCAGACAGAGCGCGGCGGCGTCCACGGTGACGTTCGGCCGGGCTTCGTAGATGATGCCGACGACTCCGAGGGGGACGCGGACCTGGCGCAGGTCGATGCCGTTGGGCAGGGTCGAGCCGCGCACCACCTCGCCGACCGGATCGGGCAGCGCGGCCACGTCCCGGACGTCGGCGGCGATGGCCCGCACCCGCTCCGGGGTCAGGGTGAGCCGGTCGATGATCGACTCGCTGGTGCCGGCCTCCCGGGCGCGCGCGATGTCCTCGGCGTTGGCCGCGACGATCTCGCTCGTACGGACCTCGAGCGCGTCCGCGATCGCCAGCAGCGCATCGTCCTTGGCCGACCGCGGCAGCGGCGCGAGGTCGGCGGCGGCGCCACGAGCCCGGTAGGCGGCCTTGGCGACCGGGGAGAGGTTGTCGTACGGCGAGAGCGAGGTCATACCCGCAGGGTAATGGCCTCCCCGCGGGCGTCCATCACGTATCCCGCACTACGAGACGGAAGTGAGACGGAAGGGGCGGAACGGGGTCCGGACGGAAGGGGCGGAAGGGGCGGGAGGGCTTCAGAAGGTGGGTTCAGAAGGTGGGTGGTGGGTTCAGAAGGTGGGTTCAGAAGGTGGGTGGTGGGTTCAGAAGGTGCGTTCAGAAGGGGTGTACGCCCACCGGGGCGGCGGGCGGCGGGCCGTAGCCCTCCGCGATGCGCTGGTGGTACGTCTGGCGGTCGATGACCTCCAGGCCCACGATCTCCCACGGCGGCAGCTGGGCGCTGGAGCGGTGCTCGCCCCACAGCCGCAGCGCGACCGCAGCGGCGTCGTGCAGGTCCCGCGCCTCCTCCCAGTAGCGGATCTCCGCGTGGTCGTTGGCGTACCGGCTGGTCAGCAGGAAGGGGTGATCGTGCGCGAGCTGCTCCAGACCGCGCCGGACCTCCTTCAGCGGGGCTTCGGCGCCGGAGACGCTGAGAGTGATGTGCCACAGCTTCGACTGCACACGCTCTTCGCCGCGGGTATCCGTCTCCCTGGCCGTGTCCGTGCCGTGGCCCGCCTGGCCGTCGTCGAAGTCCGCTCCCGCTCCGACGCTGGTCAGGGCTCGTTCCTCGCCCACGGCCCTGCGGCCGTGGGGGACGCCCCCCGTCCCGCGGGGCACATCCCCTGGGCGCGCTCGTCGCACCGGCGGCCTCCTGTTGCATGTGTCGTGTTGCTGTACCCCGCCATTCCTCCGCAACAAAGTTGACCAGTCCCGGGCGTAGCGTGGGGCGCTTTTGGTGAAGGTCTCTGCCAGAAGACTGGACTTTCAGCCGTTTCAGGGGTGCAGGACGACCAGATCGTCCCTGTGTACGACCTCCCGCTCGTACTCCGGGCCGAGTTCCTGGGCGAGTTCCCGGGTGGAGCGGCCGAGGAGCTGCGGGATCTCCTTGGCGTCAAAGTTGACGAGCCCGCGGGCCACGGCGTGGCCCGCGGTATCGCGCAGTTCGACCGGGTCCCCCGCGCTGAATTCGCCCTCGACCCCGGCGATCCCGGCCGGCAGGAGCGACTTCCTGCCGTGTACGACGGCCCGTACCGCGCCGTCGTCCAGGGTCAGGGAGCCCTGCGGGGTGGAGGCGTGGGCGAGCCAGAGGAGCCGGTCGGCGGAGCGGCGCCCTGTGCTGTGGAAGTACGTGCCGGTGGCGCGGCCCGCAAGGGCGTCGGCGGCGCGGACGGCGGAGGTGAGGACGACGGGGACGCCGGCGGCGGCCGCGATCCTGGCCGCCTCGACCTTGGTGGCCATGCCGCCGGTGCCGACGCCGGCCTTGCCCGCGCTGCCGATCTGTACGTGGGCAATGTCGGCGGGGCCGCGTACCTCGTCGATCCGGGAGGCGCCGGGCTTGGCCGGGTCCCCGTCGTAGAGGCCGTCGACGTCGGAGAGGAGGACCAGCAGATCGGCCCGTACGAGATGGGCGACGAGCGCGGCGAGACGGTCGTTGTCGCCGAACCGGATCTCGTCCGTGGCCACCGTGTCGTTCTCGTTGACGACGGGGACGGCGCCCATGTCGAGCAGCTGGTCCAGGGTCCGGTAGGCGTTGCGGTAGTGGGCGCGGCGGCTGGTGTCGTCGGTGGTCAGGAGCACCTGGCCGACGCGTACGCCGTAGCGCGCGAAGGAGGCGGTGTAGCGGGCGACGAGGAGGCCCTGGCCGACGCTGGCTGCGGCCTGCTGGCGGGCCAGGTCCTTGGGGCGCCGAGCCAGGCCCAGTGGCGCGAGGCCCGCGGCGATGGCCCCGGAAGAGACCAGCACTATCTCCTTCTCGCCGCCGCTGCGGACCTTGGCCAGCACGTCGACGAGGGCGTCGACGCGGTCGGCGTCGAGTCCGCCGGCCGCGGTGGTCAGGGAGGACGAGCCGACCTTGACGACGATCCTGCGGGCTTGCGTTACCTGCTGTCTTGCCACTGTCACAGAGCCGAATCTATGCCAGGGCGCGCGGTGGGCGCTCGGCCATTTCACTCGCTGGACAGCGTGCCGCCGGCTGTCGCGGCCGGGTCGCCGCACCTCGCGGATCGGAGCGAACGGCCTCCCCAGGGGCCCGCCTTGGTGTCGCCGCCGGCGGGACACCGGCCCGCAGGCGCCCGTGCGGCACTACACCGCGGTACGGGCCCTGAGCAGCAGGCGCCGTACGTCCCTGCGCAGTCGGCGCAGCACCCGCCTGCCGAAGGGCACCTTTCGCTTCACCACGGGTGCGAGCAGCGCCTCCTTCAGCAGATCCGGCCGTCCCCAGGCGACGCAGGTGAGCCGCCGCCGCTCCCTGCCACCCAGCCGCCGCGCCACAGTCGGCGACCAGTACGCCTCCATCAAGGGCGCTGCCAGCTCCAGCTTGTGGAGCAGGATCTCCTCCTTCTGCTTCAGCACGGCCGGACCGAACTGCGGCAGCAGTGTCACCAGGAACGGCCTGACCATCAGCTGATCGCGCTTCGGGCCTGGTGGTTCGTACTCGGCTATCAGCTCCATCAGCACCCGTGCCGAGTGGAAGCGCAGCGTGTAACTGCCGCTCTTGGTCACCTGTTTGCCGTCGTCGCGGCCGACGAGGTAGTAGCAGGTGTAGTCGGCGACCACGGAGACGCCGTCGCCCCGCAGATACGCCTCCATGGTGAACAGCGCGTCCTCGCCGGTGTGCATGGTCTCGTCGAAGCGCATGCCCAGCCGTACGAGAAGTTCGCGCCGGAAGAGCTTCTGCGCGCTCAGCGTGAACTTGACGTTGGAGGCGTAGATGTCGGCGCGCTCGACGTTCTTCGCCCACATCGATTTGGCGGCGTTGCGGTTGACGCCCTTGATCTTGCCGAGCACCACATCCGTACCGGCGCGGTCGGCCATCGCGACCATCCGCTCCAGCGCCTCTTCACCGAGATAGTCGTCGGCGTCGAGGAAGAACACATAACGGCCACGCGCCAGCGACAGCCCGACATTACGCGGACCACCGGGACCACCGGAGTTGGCCTGCCTGACCACCCGCATCGGGACCTTCGTCCCCGCCGCGAACTCCTCCAGACACTCCCCCGTGCCATCGGTCGAACCGTCGTCGACAGCCACAATCTCGATCCGGTCGGCACCCATGCTCTGCGCCTCGACCGACTCCAGACACCGCACCAGATACGGCATGGCCTCAAAAGCCCCGATGATCACGCTGACATCGCACATGGACACTCCGGCAGTTTTGCGCGAGGAAGATCGCGCCATGCTGCCCTGTCCGTGTATCCGCCGTGTGTCGGACGCGACACGGCACTGAAACCCGGCGTGGAGCCGGCGTGGTGCAGGCGCGCGGCCGCGGCCTGGGGGACGTCAGGCCCCGCGCCCCAGCCCGCGCAGCGCCCGCCGGGCCCACCGCGCCGCGCGCCTGGCGAACGACGCACCGTTCTGGCGACCGGGCACGACGGGCGACGACAGAGGTGTGACGCGTTCCCCGCCGACCTGTTCGGCCACGCGCACCTCGTAAACCGCGTCGGGCAGCCCCTCCGTCCCGTCCCCGAAGTGCGGATACGCGAGATACCTGCACCCGTCGCGCTCCACGACCTCGGCTGCGGTCCCGGCCCGCTCGAATGCCAGCACGTCCTTCAGGAGGTCGAACCGTCCCAGCGCGGCGCTGGTGAGCCGCAGCCGCTCGCCTACCTTGAGGCGCTTCGCCACACCCTCGGTCCAGTACGTCTCCATCAGCGGAGCCACGAGCGCGAGTTTCTCCCGGCCTCTCTCCTCCGGCTGCTTCAGCACGATGGGGCCCAGCTGGGGCAGCAGCGAGGTCGCGAAGGGCCTGACCATCAGCAGGTCACGCCGGTCCCCCGGCGGCACATGCGCGGCGATCAGCTTCATCAGGGCGTGCGCCGCATCGATGATCGCGGCGTGGTCGACGCCCTTGGTGACGTGTTTTCCGTCTTCGCGGCCGACCAGGTAGTAGCAGGTGTAGTCGGCGACCACGGAGACGCCGTCGCCCCGCAGGTACGCCTCCATGGTGAACAGCGCGTCCTCGCCGAGGCGCATGCCTTCGTCGAAGCGCAGGTCGTGGCGGACGAGCAGATCGCGCCGGAAGAGCTTCTGGGCGCTCAGCGTGAACTTGATGTTGGAGGAGAAGACATCCGTACGCTCGGCGCTCCGGTGGTACATCGACTTGGCGGCGCCGCGGTTGACGCCTTCGATCTTGCCGAGCACCACATCCGTACCGGCGCGGTCGGCCATCGCGACCATCCGCTCCAGCGCCTCTTCACCGAGATAGTCGTCGGCGTCGAGGAAGAACACATAACGGCCACGCGCCAGCGACAGCCCGACATTACGCGGACCACCGGGACCACCGGAGTTGGCCTGCCTGACCACCCGCATCGGGACCTTCGTCCCCGCCGCGAACTCCTCCAGACACTCCCCCGTGCCATCGGTCGAACCGTCGTCGACAGCCACAATCTCGATCCGGTCGGCACCCATGCTCTGCGCCTCGACCGACTCCAGACACCGCACCAGATACGGCATGGCCTCAAAAGCCCCGATGATCACGCTGACATCGGGCTCGTTCACGTTCATGGCCCGCCATCCTGTCGTTGTTACGAGGCGGACGCCAAAACGGTCAGCCTGCGACCGGCGAGTCGAGCCCCGTGACCGCGGTGTCGGTGTCCCCGGCCACGGTGTCCTCTCCCACGTCGTCCAGATCCGCCTCCAGGTCGACGAGCTGCTGACCGGCCCCGGCGTTGCGTGCTTCGGACCGGGCCGCCAGCGCCGCCACGGCGGCGTTGAACTGCTCGATGGAGGTGGGTTCGTCGGGCCCGAGCAGATACCGCTTCAGCTCGCGCCGTGCCTCGGCGAGGGTGTCCGCGGCCGGGTCGGCGACGGCGGCCAGCAACTCACCCAGTTCCTCGGCGCTGTTGGAGAGGATGACCGCGGCCCGTACGGCGGTGTTCTGCCGCCTGAACTCCTCGGTGCCCACCTCCGCCGAGTCGGTCACGGCGTACGGCTTGCCGCTCGCGATGAAGTCCGAGACCACGCTGGAGATGTCGGACACCATGCCGTCCGCCTCGTTGAAGCAGTCGTACAGACGCGGCTCGGTGCCGGTCACCGTCCTGTGGTGCCACCAGCCGAACGAGTTCCAGTACGCCTCGTTCCACTCCGCGCGCAGGTTCTTGATCTCCTCGAGGCGCTGCGGGTCCGCGAGCGAGACCCGCGACGTCTCCGACTCGTCGCCACCCGGCCGGCCGGGCTTGGACAGCTCGGCCAGCCGCGCCTCGGCCCGGGCCAGCGTCGCCCGTGCGGCGGCCTGGTCGGCCTGTGCCGCAGCCGCCTCCTTGGCCCAGCGGGGCTCGGCGGCGCGCTCGGCGGCCGCCTTCTCGACCAGCGCCATGATGCGCGTGTGGACGGCCTTGGCCCTGGCGCTGCGGGTGCCCGTGAAGGGGTGCGGCTTGTAGATCAGACGGACCGGCTGCTCGGCGTTGAGCAGTCGCTTGACGATGTTCTCGCCGGCCAGCAGCAGGGAGGTGTTGCCGGGGTTGTCGTCCCAGCCCTCCCAGGTGGGGGCGTACAGGATGGTCGGGATCGGGTTCTTCGGGGCGCCGGTCCAGGAGGCTATGGGGGCCAGCTGGGGGCGGCCGACCTCCACGATGTCCTCGTCGCGCACGCCGACGTCGGCGAGGGCGTACCGGTCACGGCCGGCCCGGCCGGCCGTCCACACCTCGTCGTACACCTTGCTGAACGGGTTGACGCTGGCCATCTTGTCGCTGTCGCCGTGCCCGATGAAGACATGCCTCATGGTCGGTACGCGCAGCATGTGGATGTTCTTGCCGACGTTGGCCGGGTACAGCGTCACCCGGACCGTGGAGAGGTCCAGGTTCATCAGGTGGATGCCGCCGGGCACACAGATGACCGGCACCGAAGTCGCTTCCAGCTGCGGCACGATGTAGCGCTCGCGGAGGATGATCACCGCCCGGGCATCCAGCTGCTCCAGGGTTTCCATCCACATCTTCACCTGGTACGCCGACTCCTTGGAGCCGGAGAAGTACATGGCCACGGTCGGCCGGTACTCGCGCAGCCACCGGTCGACGCCCTTGAGCACCTGGGGCGCGGTCGGTACGCGCCTGTTCCGCCGGATGTACCGGAAGAGGGCACCGGTGTAGAGCACCGCCAGGCCGACGGCGACGGCGATACCGGCGTACGCGAAGACGTTCTGGTGCGTCCGGGCGGCGATCAGCACACCCGCCACGGCCGGGATGTCCAGGTGGAGCAGCTTCTCCGTGGACCGGCGCAGCAGGGCCCTGGGCGGGGCGTCCGGGATCTTGAGGCCCTGAAGATCGACGTTGCGCGTGACCACCGGCATGGTGCGGCGCAGCTTGATCAGGGTGGCCAGGGCGCCGTGCGGGGCCTGGAGACCGAAGAGGAACAGGAAGCCGCCGACCGCCACATAGAAGAGGGTCTGCTCTGCCAGGTTCAGCCGGGCCAGCAACAGGACCAGCAGCAGCTGACGCACCAGGAAGCGCATCGGCAGAGCGAACTTGATCTTGTTCAGCCTGTTGACGAGATAGCTGCCACGCCGGTGCAGGTACCAGTCCGTGGCATAGGTCACGACGGCGGCCGCGACGAAGCCCCAGAAACTCGGGATCAGCGCGGCGAGCAGCGCGCACGGAAAGCCCAGTCCCAGAAGGACTGCTGCGACCAATTCTGATCCACTGCCCACGCGGGCCAGGCGAATGGCGGTCGAAATCACGAAGAACCTGCTCCAAGGGGTGCCGGTTTACCACATTAAGATGCAAACGCGAAGTATAAGCTTCACGAATTGAGGCCTCCGTGTTCGCGTTATGGCGACCACAGAGGCCCAACAATTTAATTGTTGCCGAATATTACACGTCTTCCTGGCGGTCCAGGACGGATGCCAGTGCCTGCTCGAACCCCGATGCTTCGGTCGCCTCGCGGGTTGGATCCTGCTGTCGTACGTCGATGACATGACCGGTCAGCTCGGAGAGCAGGACGTCCAGAGAGGTCCTGGCCACAGCCTCGGAGGAGAGCAGTGAGCCGGTGGGCTCCTGGCCGAAGGCCTTGGTGCGCATCGGGGTCGCCGTGCGCTCGGGATTCACGCAGTTGACGCGAATTCCGTCGGCCGCCCATTCGTCGGAGAGGGCCTGGGTGAGGTTGACCATGGCCGCCTTGGTCGACGAATAGAGGCTGTACTCGGCACGCCCGCGGGTGTAGCTGGAGGAGGTGTAGAGCAGCAGCTGCCCCTTGGTCTCCGCCAGGTACTTGTACGAGGCGCGGGCGATCTGGACCGGCGCCAGGTAATTGACGTTCAACGCCTCCTGGATCGTCGTGTTGTCCGTCTCCGCGAGCTTGCCGATGCGCAGCACACCCGCGGTGTTGATGACGTAGTCGATCCGGCCGGTCTCGGAGTACGCCTTGGAGAGCGCGTCGTCGACGTGCTCCGGGTTCTCCACATGCGTGCCCGTGGTGGAGCGGCCCAGCGCGTAGACGTTCGCGCCGTACTCCTTCGCCAGCGCGGCGATGTCCGCGCCGATGCCGTACGAGCCGCCGAAGACGACCAGTGTCCGGCCCGCCAGCAACTCGCGGTAAGCCGCCTCGTCCGCCTGGCGCGGAGAGGCGGTGGTGGCCAGCTGGAAGAGCTTGTCGGCGATGAAGACGTCGACCGGCTGGGTCACCTTCATGTTGTACTCGTCGCCCGCGACGACATAGATCGGTACGTCCGGCAGATACTTCAGCACCACGGAACAGTCGTCCGTGGCCTGGAAGTTCGGGTCGCCGGCCGCGATCTCGTACGCCCTGCGGATGGTGGAGAGCTTGAATGCCTGCGGCGTCTGGCCGCGGCGCAGCCGCGAGCGGTCCGGGACGTCGGTGATGAACTCACCGTCCTCGCCGTGGGTGCGGGTCACGATGATCGTGTCCGCGGACGGGATGGCGACATCGACGGCCTGATAGCGCTCAAGGGCGTCAACACACCCCTGGATCACACGCTGTGACAAAAGCGGACGGACAGCGTCATGGAACAGGACATTGCGGTCCTCCCCCTCGGCGAGTCCCTCACCGAGCGCGGCGATGGCCCGCTCGGTGGTCTCGTTGCGCGTGGAGCCGCCCTCTATGACCTTGGTGACCTTGGTCAGTCCGGCCTTTGCGATGATCTTCTCCACGTCGGGCACAAAACCCGGCGCCATCAGCACAATCACGTCGTCGATGGACTCGGCCTGCTCGAAGATCGTCAGCGTGTGCTCGATGACAGCCTTGCCGGCGATCTTCAGCAGCTGCTTGGGGATCGACAGACCCACGCGCTGGCCGGTGCCACCGGCGAGCACGACCGCTGTGGTTCGGGGCTTGACTATGTGCTGCACAGACACAGACGACCTACCTTGCGGGGGCGGGGGAACATTCCGATGGTTGCACTCTCAGTTACCGTCTCGCAAGGCGGGTGTCTTCCACTCCACACCACCGTGCAACCTGCTGTTTGCCTTGTCATCAGGCCAATCCGGTCGCGCACAACGATTGACCAGGTGACCGAGACCACACGAACAAGCGGAAGGAACCACTCCTCCAGGCAAAGGCCGACAGGAGCTGACCCACGGAATTCACGTGCGGGAAATCTCTACAGATCAACCACGTTGAGAGCGAGATCGTTGGAGTCCGTGTAGAAGAAACGCACCCGGACTCTCTTCCTGGGCTTTCTGAGGACCTTCTTGGCGACAGAGCGGGCGAGGCTCTCCTTCCTCTTCTTGGGCAGAATAGTCAACGGATAGTTGTAGATGTCCTTCTTCATGACGACGTCGTCCAGCACCCGCCCGATCTTTGCCGGTTGGGCCTCCGGCGCGTAACGGAGCAGGGCGTCCCACACATCGTGCGCGGCGGCCTGGTGCGCGGCCGGCTGAGCACAGGGGACGGTGAAGCGGAAGACATGCGCATCCTCCCACCGCCCGGTGATGGTCAGTTCACGCGCCGGCCTGCCGCGACGGCGCAGCACGAGCACGGGGTCACCGGCCGGGGCGGCGCCGATCAGGCGGCCCGACAGCGTGACCTTCTTGCCGGCGAGCCGCACATCCGCGGCCTCCGCGTGCACCGGCCGCACCCAGGACCGCAGGACGAGCGTGCCCTTGGCCTTGTCGGCGTACGGCACGAGGTTGCGCACGGCCTCGCCCGGCACCAGCCGCTCCGCGGCGTGCATGGCGCCGCGCTGGTCGACATTGCGGCTGCCCAGCCGGGAGCGCGCACCGGTGGCCGCCATCTCGACGAAGAGCTCCCAGACACCCTCACCGAGCTGCTCACCGGCCGGGATCGTGACGGATCCGTCCGGCTCGAACGCGTACGTACGGACCTCGGTACTGCCCTCCGTACGTACGCACATCAGCCGCAGCCCCGCCTCGTCGGCCGACGGGCGCGGGCTGACCAGGGTGAGGACCAGCGCGCCGTCCGCGGCCACCACACAGTCGGCCACCGGCGCGAAGTCCGGCACGGAGCCGCGCGGTGACGTGCCGGCAGCCAGTTCCTCGAAGAGGTTCTCGTACTCCTTGACGACCTGAGAGGGGTCGAAGCGGCGGGCGCTCTCCCGCGCGGCCGCGCCCAGCCGGCGCCGCAGCGCCTCGTCGTCGATCAGCTTGAGCAGCGCGTCGACGATCGCTTTCACATCGCCGACCGGGACGAGGACGCCGTCCTCACCGTTGTTGATGATTTCGCGCGGTCCGTAGTCGCAGTCGGTGGAGATCACCGGCAGACCGCAGCGCATGGCCTCGACGAGCGTCATGCCGAACGACTCGTGGCGCGAGGTGGAGACGGCGATGGCGCCCTTGGCCCACTCGGGTTCGATGGGTGAATGCGGCCCCATGAGGTGGACCTTGTTGTAGAGGCCCATCTTCAGGATCTGGTCGCGGAGCCCGGGGTGCCGGTCGCCACCTCCGTAGATGCGCAGCACCCAATCCGGGCGCACGGCCGTGACCTTGGCGAAGGCGTCGATCAGGACGTTGTACTGCTTCTCCGTCGCCAGCCGGCCGGCCGCGACAACGGTGTTGCCCGTCCCGTCGCAGGGGGCGACTTGCGGCTCGGGAACGCTGTTGGGGATGGCCAGCACCCGGGTGCTGGGCAGCGGCATCTTCTCCCGCCACACCTTGGCGTCACCCTCGGAAACCGTCACAAAGGCGTCGATCGCGGCGAGATGCTCGTACATCTCGGCACGCAGTGCCGCCTTGTGGTGGTTGTGCGTCATGTGTTCCTGGCCGATGCGGACCGCGCCGACGGGGGCGAACTGCGCGGCGTACGCGACGAGTCCGGGCCGGGTGCCGACGACGACGTCCGCGTTGGAGGCGGCGTAGTGCTCGCGGACGCGGTCGTCGGTGAGCCGGCTGTACTCCTTGTAACGCGCCTCGTTCTGCGGGAAGAACGTCGCGGGCTGGAGCTGGAAGGGATGCTCCTTCTCGTTCGTCGGCGAGTTCGCCCGGGTGTCGACGAGGGGTACGACGGTGATGCGCGGGTCGATGGAGAAGAGCGGGACGTCCCGGTGCCGGAAGACCGAGACGATCTCCACCTCGTGCCGGTTCACAAGCTCTTCGGCGAGGTTGAGCGTGGTGCGGATCGTCCCGCCAATACCGTAAACGGTATGGATGAGGAAGGAGATCTTCATCGGCCCTCGGTGCTCCGTTCAACTGGGACTCGGGAGGCGAACGGGTGGTCCCCGTATCGCCACACGCCAGTCAGACGGGTCTGAGAGCCCGGAGGTTGCCCCCGATCCGCGGATTTAGCCGGATCAGGGGATACAGAACGGGACGAAATCGTCATAACCACAATGTGCCTCGTCCCGAGGCCTACGGCACACCAGCGCCGGCCGCGGGCACCACCCCGCGGCCGGGCACCTTCCTAGAACGGGTCGAACTCGTCGTACTCCCGCTGCGCCTCGTCCCGCTCCGCGTCGCGGTCCCTGCGCCGCTGCGCCGCCGGACGCGGGGCCTCCAGGCGGTGGTCCTCGCCGCGGCGGCCGAGCATCTCCGCGCCCGCCATCATCGTCGGCTCCCAGTCGAAGACGACCGCGTTGTCCTCGGGGCCGATGGCCACGCCGTCGCCCGCGCGGGCGCCGGCCTTCATCAGCTCATCCTCGACACCGAGGCGGTTGAGGCGGTCGGCGAGGTAGCCGACGGCCTCGTCGTTGTTGAAGTCGGTCTGGCGGACCCAGCGCTCCGGCTTCTCGCCGCGCACCCGGAACAGCCCGTCCTCCTCCTGCACGACCGTGTAGCCCGCGTCGTCGACCGCCTTCGGGCGGATGACGATTCGGGTCGCCTCCTCGACCGGCTTGGCCGCGCGCGCCGCAGCGATGATCTCGGCCAGCGCGAAGGAGAGCTCCTTCAGGCCCGTACGAGCGATGGCGGACGCCTCGAAGACGCGGTAGCCGCGTGCCTCGAGATCCGGGCGGATCATGTCCGCGAGGTCCTGGCCGTCCGGGATGTCGATCTTGTTGAGGACGACGATGCGCGGGCGGTCGTCCAGGCCGCCGTACTGCCGCAGCTCCTCCTCGATCACATCGAGGTCGGAGACCGGGTCGCGGTCGGACTCCAGCGTCGCGGTGTCCAGGACGTGCACGAGCACCGAGCAGCGCTCGACATGGCGCAGGAACTCAAGGCCGAGGCCCCTGCCCTGGCTGGCGCCCGGGATCAGACCGGGGACGTCGGCGATGGTGTAGACGGTCGACCCGGCGGTGACCACGCCCAGGTTCGGAACGAGCGTGGTGAACGGGTAGTCCGCGATCTTCGGCTTGGCCGCGCTGAGCACCGAGATCAGGGAGGACTTGCCGGCGCTCGGGTACCCGACCAGCGCCACGTCGGCGACGGTCTTGAGCTCCATGACGACGTCACGCGCCTCGCCCGGCTCGCCGAGCAGCGCGAAGCCGGGTGCCTTGCGGCGGGCGGAGGCCAGCGCCGCGTTGCCGAGGCCGCCGCGGCCGCCCTGGCCGGCGATGAACGTGGTGCCCTGGCCGACCAGGTCGGCGAGCACATTGCCCTGCTTGTCGAGGACGACGGTGCCGTCGGGCACCGGCAGGACCAGGTCCTGGCCGTCCTTGCCGGAGCGGTTGTCACCGGCGCCGGGCTGACCGTTGGTCGCCTTGCGGTGCGGGCTGTGGTGGTAGTCGAGCAGCGTGGTCACCGACTGGTCCACGACCAGGATGACGTCACCGCCCCGGCCGCCGTTGCCGCCGTCGGGACCGCCGAGCGGCTTGAACTTCTCCCGGTGAACGGAGGCGCAGCCGTGGCCTCCGTTACCCGCGGCGACGTGCAGCTCGACGCGGTCCACGAAGGTGGTCATGGGTGTGCCTCCAGATTGGGTCTCCCCGGCCGGAGGCTGGGGAAGTACGTACGAAATGTCTTAGCTTCAACACGCGAAAGGCGGACCCACTTCCCCAACGGGAAGTGAGGTCCGCCCTCGCAAAGATCCGATCAGGCGACCGGAACGATGTTCACGACCTTGCGGCCACGGTGCGTGCCGAACTGCACCGCACCGGGCTGCAGCGCGAACAGGGTGTCGTCGCCACCGCGACCGACGCCCGCACCCGGGTGGAAGTGGGTGCCGCGCTGGCGGACCAGGATCTCACCGGCGAGAACGACCTGACCGCCGAAGCGCTTCACGCCGAGCCGCTGAGCATTGGAGTCGCGACCGTTCCGAGTGGACGATGCGCCCTTCTTGTGTGCCATGTCTCCTCAGTCCCTTACTTCGCAGCCGTGGGGATACCGGTGACCTTGATCGCCGTGTACTGCTGACGGTGACCCTGGCGACGGCGGTAGCCGGTCTTGTTCTTGTAGCGAAGGATGTCGATCTTCGCGCCCTTGTGGTGGTCCACGACCTCGGCCGTGACCTTGATACCGGCCAGCACCCACGGGTCGCTGGTCACGGCGTCGCCGTCGACAACGAGCAGGGTCGAGAGCTCGACCGTGTCGCCAACCTTGGCAGTGGGAATCTTGTCAACCTCAACGATGTCGTCAACAGCAACCTTGTGCTGACGACCACCGCTGCGCACGATGGCGTACACGCGGATCTCACTCTCGCTCGGAACGGATCCCCTGATGCCAGCCGCTCGCACAGGCCGAAGCCTGCGACGATCCGGAAGGATGAGCGGCCTCTCCCGACCGGAAGAACCATCGGGAGGGAGTTGCTCAGGGGTGGGCGTGCATGGAAACACACCGAGGGTCAAGGTTACGGGGCCCGGCTTGAGGGGTCAAACCGGGTAGGCGCCTCGAATCCCTGGTGGATGTCCGCCGTGGCCTGTTGAATGTGCGCTCGTGTCCCTGCGCTCCCTGATCACCATGCCTCGCATGCTCCGCCACGGCTCGGCCGTGGGCGCTGATCTGCCGCCCGACGAGGCCGTCACCGTCGATGCCGTCGCCGACCCCGCCCTACGGGCCGCGCTGAGTGTCGCCGCGGCCGGCGACGCCACTCCGGCCCGCGAGCTGCTGGCCGAGACCCGGCTCGGCGCCCAGTGGGAGCGCCGCAGTGTGTGCGTCTCCGAGCTGGCCGAGTGCGCGCTGCACAGCCCGGGCTGGCTGGAGGGCTGGCTGGCCGCTTCGCCCGAGGACCCGGACGCGGTGCTGGTGAAAGCGGATCTCTGTATCCAGCAGGCCTGGGAGATACGTTCCGGCTACCGCGCCAGGCATGTGTCCGAGGACCAGTTCCGGGCCTTCTTCACGCTCCTCGAGGATGCCGTTCCGGTGATCGCCGCCGCGGCCCAGCTCAACCCGACCGACCCGGTGCCGTGGGAGGTCGCGCTCACGCACGCACGCGGCATCCAGGCGCCCCGGGATGTGTTCGTCGCCTACTGGACGGAGGCCGTGGCCAGGGCCCCGCACCACTACGGCTGCCATGCCACCGCGCTGCAGTACCTGTGCGACAAGTGGTACGGCTCGCACGAAGAGATGTTCGCCTTCGCCGAGCAGGCCGCCGAAGGGGCTCTGCCCGGCTCGAAGCTGCACGCGCTGCCGCTGATGGCCGCAGTGGAGTACGAGGTCGTCTCCGACGACTCCACCGAGGACGGCCCGATCGACCGCGCCCGGATCGAGGCGGCGGTCGCCCGCGCGCTGGAGCTCTCCAGCTGGTACGAGCCGGGAGACCCCGACGCCGCGGGCTTCCGCAATCACCTGGCCCTGATACTGATCTTCGCCGAGCGCTGGACCGAGGCATTGGATGTCTTCCGGGCGATCGGCGTGCACGCGCGCAGCTTCCCGTGGGGGTACGTCGGCGACAGCCGCAAGGAATTCCTGGAGTTCCGCCTGGGCGTACGGATGCAGGTCGCGTCGCAGACCCCGTTCTTCGGCCACCCGCCGCAGCCCGCGACCCCGGCGGCCGCCCTCCCCTCCGTCCCGGCGCCGCGCTCGCTCGCCATAGCCGCGGCCCCGCCGCACGAGGTCGCCGAGGCGGCGCTGATGTGCGGCGTCTCGCTGCGGATCGCGCCCACCCCCTCGCCGTACCGGATGAGCTACGTCGAACTCGTCCCCGACCGGTCCCCCGGCAGACGGGCGACCCTCTCGGCGGGCGAGGAGATGCTGACGGCCGCCGCGGACAACTTCACCACCGGGGAGAAGTGGCCCGCCCTGGTGCTGCGCCGCACCGCCGACCGCTGCGGCTTCACCCTCTTCCACAGGGGCAAGGCACGCGCCTCGCATCTGTGGGACCCGTCCGCCCCGGTCACCGACCACGCGGAGGCCACGGCCACGGCACAGGCCCTCGCCGCGATCTTCCCGGTGCCGGACCAGCGCCCCCTGGTCACGCTGCTGCGGGGCACGAACGACCCGGCCCGCCGCCAGTCGGAGCTGGTCACGGCGCTCAGGCTGCCGCCGGTCCCGGACTGCTTCGGCGAGCGCGACGAGATCCTGGCCGGGCTCGACGGTGCCCAACTCCTGGCCAGGCGCGGGGTGTTCAAGGGCATCCGCGACACCATGTCGACGGACCTGGGCACTCCGGCGCTGCCGATCCCCCGGCCGCGGCGCTGGTGGGTGCTGCGGATCGTGGCCCTGGTGATCCTGGTCCCGGCGGCGGCCTACGCCTGGTGGTCCCCGGGGGTGAGCTGGTACCGCACGCTGGTCCCGACGGCGGCGTCACTCTTCTACGCGCTCCAGCTGAGGAAGGCCTGGGCGCAGCGGCGCTGAGCGGGGGGGTTGGCGTTCAAGGCGATTGTGGTGGATGTGGACAACGAGGAGGACCGCCGCCCGGAACTCGGGCGACGGTCCTCCGTAATGGTGCAACTGCGTTTGGCTCAGGACGTCCACAATCGCTCGGCAGTAACGCAGCGCGTCAACTGGCTCACTCTTCACCTCGGAGAGCCGCACTCACGTCTTTCCGAGAGCAGACCTTGGCCAGCTGCACACAGAATTCGAGGCTGCGGTCGTTCATCGCAGAGGTCACGATTCCCGACTCTGCAAGCTGTACGGCATCGTCGAACCAGGCAATATCCTCTTGCGTCGAGAATTCACCACCGGCACCACTCTCTGCAATCCGATCAAGAACACAGAGTGCGTCAAAGGCTCTCTCCGTGGAGTACGCCATCGAGTCCACAGACCCGCTGCGCGTACCGCGGATTCCGAACTCGACGGCCATATCCGTGAGCCGCCGGATTTCCTGGCCCTGACCGAACGGCAGCTTTTCTCCGGCTCCACCAGCGGGAGAGAGCACATGGGCGAAGTAGTCGGCCAGCCTCGCATCATGATCCGACTCGCGCAGGGCCGACAGCAAACGATCCGATCGACTCTGCTTGCCGCTCAGTGCCGCGAGCAAGGGCTCGGAGCGGATGAGCGCGAGCCACAGCCATGCGCTCCTGGCCGGACCGGGAATATCCTCGACGAGCTGCCGCCTCTGCCGCATGAACTCAGGGAACACAACCCTGTGTTGCTCGCCGATCATCGAGATCCGCGAAACGTGCTCGTCGATGAACGTCCAGAACCGCGCAGCTGCTCCCAGCCTGACAGGCCCGGGCATGTCCGCAGCACAGAAGGATGTCACCGCCAGCGTCCTGGGCCCCAGAACGCCGACTTCGAACGACATGCCACTGGCCAACCGACTGAGGTCCTGCGCGCTCAGCGCACGCAGCCCCTCACTGGACACATCTCGGAGCGTATGGAGCAGCCATTCCGTCCGAGCCCGCCCGTCTTCGACAACCTCGTCCGGCGGCCAGGATGCAACGCCGATTTGCACAGCGTCAAAGCTGTCCCAGTCGAAACCCATGGTTACATCCTGACCGCTCGGTGTTTTTGATCAGCCTAGAGGGATATTGGCTATTCGCCGCAGATGGCTCATCGCTTCGGGACCGAAAATGACTTCCTCCGGCATTCCTTCACCGGTCACTCTCGTAGTGATATGCCCCTCCTTCACGAGCCGATTATAGGTGCACTTGCACATCCTGAAGACCATGACAGAAGCACCACTCTTCGAACCTCCATTACGGGTGACGCCCCACTGGGCCGCCGTGCTGAAGTTCGGGTCAGCAGGGCCCGACACCTTGTAGCTGAACAGGTTGCCTGGCTGTGCGACGCCACCGCCGTTGGAGGAAGCTCTCGCCGCGTCAGTGTCCAGCCCATTGGCATCGATGTTGTTTGCGTGCTCCGTGGTGGTGCCGTGAGCGAAGTCGACCGACTCGTCACAGTTGTGCACCAGGACCGGAGTTGCCGCCGCCAGCACAAAGTACGAGTGGATACCCGTGACAGTGAGGTCGCGCGTGCGCTGGCGTTTCTCGAAGTAGCGGATGCCTTCCAGCGTGAGCGTGTCGCCGCCCGGGGTTCGCAGCGTCATACCGGGCTCGAGGTCGCCCGCCTTGATCCACTCCCCTTCGGACTCCACCCAGAACGGGTGGGTCGTCGTGGCGATGAGCGCCGCCGACTTGCCCGACTTGCTCTCGATCGTGAGGTCAACAAATGCCTTGTCGTCCTCGGTGACGATGGTGCCGGCAACCTCACGGACGGTCGTCACACCGGTCTCGGGGTCAGTCACCGTGACCTTGTCACCGAGCCTGACGTCCTCGATCGGCTTGCTCGTACCGTCGGCCAGGAGCACCTTCGTGCCGGGCAGGAAGGAGTGACACTCCTTCTTGCTTTTCTTGAGGGCCTCCGCAGCCTTCTTCTTGGCTGCGGCCAATGCGTCTTTCGCCTTGGCCAGCCCGTCCTTCGCCTTGGACACGGCCTTGTTGGCCTTGTACAGATCCTTGGCACCACCGATGAGGTCGCCCACGAGGCCGACCACTCGCTTCGCGAGCCTGGCGCCCTTCGCCCAGTTCCACGGAGCGCCGTACTTGGCGAGGATCTTGCCGGCGAGACCACCGGCGAAGCTGCCCGCGATGTTCAGCACCGTCTCGCCGCAGGCGCCCATGTCGCCACTGGAGAAACAGTCCAGCGCGGCGTCGATGCCGAGGATGTCCCGGACGATCTTGACAAGCGCCTTGCCCGCCGACTTGATGCGCTGCTTGGCGGCGGACTGCTGCTGCTCCGCGCCGGCGACCGCGCCGGCGGCCTCGTCGGCGTTCTTCTGGGCACCCTTGACAGGGTCGGACTTGCCGCCGGTGACGGGCAGCCCGCCCCGGCACTCGATGAGGCCCTGCATGCACTCCGGGATGGCCATGCCGCTCGGGTCGGCATGGGTGACGGGGCTGTTGTTGGCGTAGGCGTAGCCGTTGATCTGCTGCGGCTGGGTGTAGTCGATCAGCGGGTCGACGGAGATGAACTTGCCGATGACCGCGTCGTACTCCCTGGCCCCCAAGTGGGTCAGGCCGGTCGACTTGTCGATCGTGCCTCCGACGAAGCCCTTCTCACCCGGCCAGTTGCCGGTCGCCTCACCGCGCTCGACTCCGAACGGGTCGAAGCGGCGCTGCGAGATCGCACCCGTGGCCGCGTCGATGGCCAGCTCGCCCGTGCCGTGATGGTCGGAAGCGATGAAGGAGACCTTGCCGTCGTTGCTGCGAACGGCGACCATCTGCCCAGCGTGCGAGTAGTAGCGGGTGGCTTCCTTCTTGGTGCCGTCGGCCGAGAGCTTGAGCTCCATGTCGGGCAGGTACACCGTCGTGCCCGAAGAGTCCTTGCGCTGGACCCGGTTGCCGCCCCCGTCGTACAGGTAAGTGGTTTCGGAACCGTCGGCCTCCTTCGCCTTGGCGAGCTTGCCGATGTGGTCCCATTCGAGCGTCTGGGCGTCACCACCGATGGTGCGCTTGGTGGTGTTGCCCGAGTCGTCGTACTCGTACGTCGACTGCCGGTCACCGGTCGGCGTGTTCTCCACGACCTTGGTGAGCTGGTGCGGGCCGTCACCGGCCGCGCCCGCCGCGCCGTAGGTGTAAGTGCGGGTGACGTTGTTGACCGGGTTGAGCCCGGTGTCGTGCACCGTCTCCGAGGTCCGGTTGCCGATGGCGTCGGTGACGTAAGACTTCCAGTACGGCGCAGGTCCGCCGAGTGGAGTGGCCCCAGGGGCCGCCTCACAGGCCTTCGGGCCCTTGCCCTCGACCGGCGCGGTTGAACCGAGGGTGCCGTTTCCGGCCGCGTCGGCCGAAGTGGACGCCGGGCTCCAGGCCTGCGCAAGCCGCTGCCGGCTGTCGTAGCCGAAGCACTGAACGTCCGGAGCGGATGCGTTCGCCGTGTCCGAGATGGACAGGACATTGCCCGCTTGGTCGTAGGAGAAGTTCGACTCCTTCGCGGGAGCGGACGCTCCGTAGACGTCGACGACGGAGCGGGTCAGCCGGTCCGTACCCGTCTCGTAGTCGAAGGTCTGCCAGACCTTCTTGCCGCTGCCGGTCGACAGTTCGAGCTGCTGGAGCTGGCTGTTCTTGGAGTAGACGGTGTTGGTGACGTACGAGGTGGACCCGGTTGTCGATGTCGGACGCTGAAGCTCGTCGTAGCCGTAGGCAAGAACCTCGGCAGGCAGGTCACCCACTGCCGGAAGGCCGCTCGACTGCAGCGTGCCGTCACGGTTGTAGGCCGATGTGAAGGTGTACGTGCCGGCGAGTCCGCCCTGCGACGCGGGCACCACATAGGCCGTCTTGAGCGGACGGTAGAAGTCGTCCACCGCCTGGACGACGGAGCCGAAGTACTCGGTCGGTGAGACGTAGCTGAGGGTGGCGTAAACCTGCCCGAGCCAGCCGGTCTTGTCGTACCGGATCTCGGTGAGCTTGGTGCCCGTGGTGGGCTCGCCCTGCCAGGTCGTGACGGGGCGGCCGAGCTTGTCGTAGACCGTAGAGGTCTTCTTGCCCCGGCTGTCCGTGGCCGCGACGGGACGGTCGAGAGTGTCGTACGCGGTGGTCGACGTTCCCTCGTCCGGGTCGATGCCCTTGGTCTTGCGGCCGAGCTGGTCGTACTCGTACCGCCACTCGTTGCCCTTGGCGTCGGTGACCGTCTCCAGCTTGTTCTTGGGCGTGTACGTGTACTTGGTGACGTCGTAACCGGACAGCGGGTTCGGCGACGCTCCCCGGTAGTGCCAGATCTCCTTGGTGTTGCCCGCAGCATCGGCGATCGTCGTCGTCGGCACGCCGCCCGTCGGCGGGTCGACCGTGGTCCGCTCGCCGTCGTACGTCGTCGTCGTGCGCCACTGCTCGACGCCCGACACTGCCATGGTCTGAGCCGTCGGCCGCCCCAGACCGTCGTACTCCATGAGGCTCTGCGCGCCCACCTCACCGTTGTGGACGATCAGCAGGTCGTCGGAGGGAGCCCCGGCCGCGTTGTACGTCGCGTTGGTCTTCTTGACCTTGCCGGTGCCGTCGTAGAACGAGTCGGCGACCATACGCGTGCCGCCGGACCCCTCGGTCTGCATCTGGCGCGGCCGCAGCAGACCGTCGTAGAGCTGGTACTCCGAACCGTACGAGCCGTCGTTCTCGATCTTCTCCGTCTTGATCGCGACGACCTTGTCCCGGCGGACGTTGTACGAGTACTTGATGCTCGGCGTCTGCGTCCTCGCCCGGTCCGGGAGCCAGACCGAGGTCAGCCGGCCGAGGCCGTCGTAGGCCAGGTCGGTGCGCTTGCCGTTAGGGTCCGTCTGACCGGCCGACATGCCCCAGGCCGGGGCGTAGTCGGTCGTGGTGACATGCCCCAGCGCGTTGGTGTTCTTCGCCTGCGAGATCAGACCGTTGACGTCCGTGTAAGCCGTCTTGGTCTCCGCGGCGGACGCGTCCTTCTGCGAGAGCGGACGACCGTAGGCGTCGTAGGTCGTGGTGCCGGTGACCTGGTACGTGCCGGTGGTGCCGTTGTGCGAGGTGAGTCGCTCCGTCGTGGTCGCGTCGCCCTTGGTCGGCGCCTCGCCGAATGCCTTGCCGTCGTACGAGGTGCGCTCGTCGGCGTGGACCTGCGTCTTGCGGTCCGGGGTTGCCGAGCACTTCACGCCGACGGATTCACTGCGCGAGGGCAGGGAGAGGATGTTCTCCCCGACGTTGTCCGCGTACCAGGTGCGGGTGCAGGTGTCGTCGCTCGGAGTCGAGACGTCACCCTGGTCGTCGACCTCGGTGACGCGGCCGGTGCCGTTCGCCGTGTCGTACTTGGTCGTGGTCTTGGCCTCGCGCCAGCTGCCGTCCGACAGCAGGCTGAACCCGCGCTCCGTCTCCGACTTGACGATGGACGAACGCGTGGTGCCCCAGCTCTTGGTCTGGGTGCCGGTGTAGTGCTTCCACGGCGTGCTGATCGTCTTGGCGACGAGCTTGGAGCCGTCGTAGGTGGCCGCCTCCAGCTGGTGGCCGGTGAACTCCTCGGCGTCGGTGTACTCCGCGCCGGTGGAGTCGGCGACCTTCACCGAACGCGTGCCGCCGTCCGGGTCCTTGTCGCCGTCCATGCCCTGCAGGTACGTGTAGTCGACCCGCGAGGTCTGGTTGTCGGCGCTTCCGCTGGTGACCTTGACCTTGCCGTAGCCCTGCCAGCCGCCCCACGTGAGGTACTTGTCCTCCGTGATGCCGTCCGGCTTCGCCTTACGCCAGGCCGCGTTGCCCTGGTAGTCGTACCGGGTGACCAGGCTGTCGCCGCCGCCCGTACGGTCCGTCTCGACGATCTCCGCGACCACGTACTTGTGGAACCAGTCGGTGATCGGGTCGATGTAGCCGGGCGGCGCCCACTTGACGGGGTAGCAGCGCTTCGTCGACTCGCCCGGCTTCGGCAGGGCGTCCTTCGTGCAGTTCGTCGGCGCGTAGTTGACGTCCAACTGGGCGCCGGTTTCGCTCAGTACGGCCGCGAGCCGGAAGCGGTGGAACGGCGCGATGTTGTCGCCGATCGCGTCGACGCGGTTGACGAGCTGCTGGCCGTACAGCTCCAGCGTCGGGAGCTTCACCGCCGTGCCGACCCGGCCCTCGTGGTCGATCTTCGACAGCCACAGCGTCTTGGAGTCGTCACCGTTGTCGGTGAACAGATGGGTGAAGGTCCACGCGTCCACGTCCTGGTAGGTCGTGGCGTCCTTGCGCATCTGCGTGGTGATGCCGGTCAGCCGCTTGGTCGTCCAGAACGTCTGGCCCACTGTGCACTTGGTGGCGGCCTTGCACTCCTGGTCGACCGGGGTGTCCGGCCAGTGGGCGGCGTTGGCCTTGGTCCGCTTGCTCTCCGCGCAGTCGAAGTCCGCGGTGGGCAGGCAGCGCTCGTCGGTGTTGAACACCACGCGCGCCGGGGCCTTGGCCGCGTAGACCTGGCCGTCGCGCTGACCGTAGTCGACCCGCTTCAGATAGCCGCCGCGGTGGTACGCGGTGCCGTTGACGTCCGTCTTGCCGTTGAGCGCGTAGTAGTTCGTCTCGGGGGCGTAGTAATAGGACATCACGTTGCCGTGGGTGTCCTTGACGTAGTCGAGGCTCCAGCGCCAGGCCTGCTTGCAGTGGGCGCTGGTGAACGTGGCGTTGTAGCAGGGCTCGCCCGAGTCGTCACCGAAGACGGGGGCCGTCCAGGTGGAGTCGGTCACCTCGTTTCCGGAGGCCCAGCCCGGCAGTCGGTTGAGACCGAAGTAGTACTCGGTGCCGTCCGACGTGGTGACGCGCCAGTGCTCGCCGTCGTTGTCGCCGTTCGTCGCACCGGTCAGCTTGTCGACCTTGGTGCCGTCGTCGGACGAGAATTTCCACTCGCCAGTGGCGTCGTCCTTGATGAGCTCACTCGAGGTTCCGTTCAGCAGAATGGTGGCGTTGTCGAACGCCCAGCACTGCTCACCGGACCCGGAGTGGCCGTCGTCGGAGCACGGCTTGTAGCGGCGCTCGATGTAGCCGGGGTCGTACGAGAAGCCCTCACCGATCCAGGAGCCCTGGTTGTTGGTCCCGGAGGTGCGGCCGTCGGCGGACTGGGACGAGTAGCCGAGCCCGACGCTGGGCGTCAGACCGCCCGGCGTGGGGACGGAGCGCAGCGGATAGTTCCAGCTGAAGCCGCCCGAGGAGTTGGCGACACTCCAACTCGCCGACGGGGACAGGGGCGTCGCCTTGTAGGTGCCCTGGGCGGAGGACGGACCTGCCGCAAGCGCGACGAGCGAGGTGCTCTGGACCGCCATGGTCGAGGGCCCGGAGGGCGCCGGCGCCGCGGTGACCTCGGCCGAGACCGTACGGTCCTCCGCATTGTTCACCGTGGCCAGCGGCTTCGGCAGCTCGGGGCAGGCCTTGCTGCCGGGCTGGGCGACCGCGGCACACGCGGGCAGCTGGACGAGGTGCAGGCGCGCGCCGTAGTCGCCGCCGAAGCCCTCGGCGAAGGCGGAGTAGCCGACGTTCAGGCGGACCTTGGCGGCCTGTGCCTTGTCGTCGGCCCGCTCCACGTGCAGCAGCGCCCCCGCGCCCAGTGCGGCGGCGCGCTTCGGGTCCAGGACGTCGACCTTGACCTTGTCGGGCAGCGGAGCCGTGCCCTTGGCCGCCGACCGGTTCTTCGCGGCCGGCGCCTTGACGGCAGTGACCGTGACGGGCAGTCCGCCGACCTTCACCTCGGCCGGGGCCTTGGCGACGGCGACGGGAAGTTCCGCGCTGGCGCCCTTGGGCCAGGTCGCCTTGTCGAGCTGCTTGACCGCGGCCTTCTTGGCCCGGTCGGCCGGGCGCGCCTTGGCCTTGGCGTTCCTGCCCTTCACAGGGTCGCCGAAGTCCTGGACACCAGGCCTTCCCCGACCCTTTTCATCGGCGTACGCGACAGCCTCGACCGAGGACCCGGTCAGGGCCAACGACAGGACCATCACGGCCGAACTGAGCAAACGTCTGGGTATGCACCGGTTCAACAACCGGCCCCGATAGGACATCACGTGACTCCGCATTCGAAGTGGGCAATGAAAACCGAAAATGAGAGGCGGGTGTGCCGGCCCCCGTGCGGAGGCCGGCACACCCGCGGTGCGACTTACATGTCCGGCAGTGCCATCGGGTTGGCCATCTGCAGGACCGCTGTCTTGTCGGCCGCTCCGCTGTAGACACGGACCTCGTCGATCGCGCCGGCGAAGTACTCGCTGCCGCCGCCGAGTGCCGAACGACCCACCTGCAGGCCGCCGGTGGCACCCCAGAGGGTGTCCTCTGTGCCGTGCGCGGTGGCGGCGAGCATTCCGTTGACGTACAGCCGGATCTCGTTGGCGAAGGCGTCGTAGACCACGGCCAGGTGCTGGCCGGCCACGTCGGTGTCCGGGAGCTCCTGGTCGTCGTGGAAGACCGCCGCACTGGAGGTGGCCGAGTCGGAGGTGGCGACCGCCAGCTCCCACATCGACGGGGTCTCGGCGTCCGGCGCGGGCCGGTAGCGGACCGCGAGGCGGTTCGCGGCCGTGCCGGGCAGCGAGAGCACCGTCTGTGCCTTGACCGGGTCGAGCGAGGTGAGCTGAGCGCGCGCGGTCACGGTGAAGCTGGCGGCTCCGGTGACCGGGGCGGTGGCGGTGGACGCGTAGTCCCCGTCACCGTCCAGCAGCAGGTGGCCTGCTCCGACCATCGGGAACGGATCCTCCGACAGCGGATCGGTGGGCGCGGTGTGGATCTTCGCGTTGCCCGCCAGGCCGAGAACCGCCCCGTTGCCGGTCTCCGCGGAGGTCCGGTTGGTCTCCGCGTCAAGCTGCCAGTAACCCTTGCGGTCCGGCTTGACCGTCATGAGCTCCGCGACCTGCGCCGCGGGCAGCACCCGGTCGAAGACCCGGACCTCGGCGAGGTCACCGACGAAGTTGTCCCGGTAGCCACTCTTGGCCGTGGAGCGGCCGATCTGGAGCGGACCGTACGACTTCCACACCGAGCGCCGCTGGGCGACGCCCTTGGAGTCCTTGTTGATGTACAGCCGCAGCTCGCTCTTCTGCGCGTCGTACACGCCGGTCAGCAGGACCCACTGGTCCTTGACCACGGAGATTCCGGTGGACACGGCCTTCCACTTGCCGAGCGAGTCGACGTCGGTGACCGGTACGGAGAACGACCAGGTGCCGACAGTGTGGTCGTAGCCGAGGGTGAAGCCGGGCTCACCGGTGCCGTCCTGGCTCACGATCGTCATGTCACGGTCGAGGGCCGTCGGACGGACCCAGGCGCTGATGCTGAAGCTCTTCGAGGAGTCGAGCACCGTCTCGTTGACGTCGGCGAAGGCGTTGCCGGAGCCGTCGAAGCGAGCGGCCGAGTCGGCCTTTCCGCCGGGGCCCTCGACGCCGAAGCTGACGCCGGTGCCGGCGTCCGCCGAGAACTCACCTGTCTCGTCGTGGGCTTCGGTGCTGCCCGCACCGTCGGCGAAGTTCCACTGGCCGGCGACCGGCGTGCCCTCGGTCACCAGGAACTCGTAGTGCGCCTTGGTGCTGGGGTTCTCGGCCTTGTCGACCGCGATGACATCCACCCAGTGGCGGCCGGAGCGCGTCGGCATCCAGTTCACCGAGGCGGGGCCGCCGGCCGTCGCGGCGTTGATGGTGGTGGCCGGGGTGGCCGTGCTGTCGAACGCGTACCGGTACTTCACGACATCGGTGTCCGGCACCGAGTCATTGGGGTTCGGCGAGAAGGTGAAGGTGCCGTAGGTACCCACACCGTCGTGGTAGACGGTGTCGGACGGGTACTGCTTGGAGAGCACATTCGGCTTGCCGGGGAGCGTCTTGTCGTACATGAACTCGCAGCGAGTGGTGTCGCCGTCATAGCTCCATGGGCCGTAGCCGTCACCGTCGTACGCCCGCGCGCTCCAGTAGATGACCGTGTTCTGCGGGATCGTCGACTTCACCGTGTGGGTGAACTTGGTGTTGGGGGTCGGCGCAAGCCAGGAGGGAGTGAGATACGTGTAGCTCTTCGCCTCCTTGGAGACCGGGTCCGTCCACTCCACCTTGAACTCGACCTTGACCTTGTCGGTCTGGCCGTTCGCGTGGTCGGGGTCGCTCGCCACGGCCTGCAGCTTCGGCGGCACCTCGGCGTACGGCCGGCCGGCGCCCGTGTCGCAGATACCACCCGGGTCGCTGGACAGCGTGGTGATCTTCCGCGGCAGGTTGTTGTAGCTGATCGACAGGTACGCGTTGCCGCAGATCCGCTTCCACTCCGCGAACCGGCTCTCGTCGGCGGCGCGCAGACCCAGCGTCATCGACGACCAGCCTTCGTTCGCCGCGGTCCGCACCTCGCTGGTGAGCTCACCGGTGGAGCCGCTCTCGAAGTGCAGGTTCGCCTGGCTGGAGCAGGACGTCGGCGAGATGGCCTTGTCGACGGTCCCGATGTGGTCCGTCCAGTCGTCCTGGGTGTTGGACCAGTTGCTGGAGGAGGTGATGGTGTAGTTCTTGCCGCCGATCCGGTACAGCCGGATGGGCTCGGCGGTCGGGGACGCACTGTAGATGTGCGCGACGCGGGCGGAGAAGCTCGCGCCCAGGATCTGCTTCCCCTTGTAGAACGACACCGGCATGGTGAAGAGCAGACGCCGTACGCCGACACCGTTGCAGGAGACCGGGTTGTAGTCGGTCGGGCACTTGCCGACGCCGGCGCTGTCGGAGTACTTCCAGTCCTGCTCGGTCGGCATGCCGGACATCACGCCGGTCCAGGCCGTACGCGAAGTGGTGCGCTGGATGGGGTCGATGACGACCGGGAAGACGGTGTCCTTCGCCTTGAGCAGCTTCTGGTCGGGGACGAGCGACAGCTTGCCCTTGCCCAGTTCGATGCCCAGCGAGGCGGTCTTGCCGCCACCGCCCGGGCCGGCCAGGGCGGGCGCCGGCGCGACCGACGGAGCCGGCTCGGCAGCGGCGGCGGACGCGGACAGCGCCTTGGAGACCGCCTTGGGGCCCCGGGGCTTGGCCGCGGCCTCCTTCACGGCGGCCGAGTCCCACATGGCCGGCTTGCCGGCCTCGAAGACGGTGCCGCCCACCGCGGCGTCCTCGGCCTTCAGGGCGCCGGAGGCATCCTCCTTGATCTTGAGGCCGTCGGCCTTCAGCCCCAGGTCCAGCCTGGCCAGCTTCGGGTTGGCCGCGGCTTCGGGGGTCTTGACGACCAGCAGGTGGCCGAACCCGTCCGCCTCGGCCCGGACCGTCAGGTCGACGCCGGGCAGCGCGTCCACATAGGTGGCCGTCTCCCCCTTGATCACCGGAGCCGACAGCTTGCCGTACGGCCAGGTCAGGGAGAGCTCGCGGCCCGCCTGGTTCATGGTGACGAACGGCTTGCCGGCCTGGCCCCCGGAGAACGACAGGGCCACGGCGGCCGCCTTCGGCCCCACGCTGCCGTCCGACCGCTTCACCAGGGTCTTGTCGATGTCGACCCACTTGCCCGCCTGGACGGTGCGGATGGGATCTGTGTACTCACGTGCCGTGAAGGTGCCGTTGGGCTCGGCGAAGATCTCCCGGCGCGCGGTGCGCATCCCGAGGACTTCAACCTTCTTACCGCTCTTCTTCGCCGCCGCGAGTGCCTGGTTCTCCGTCTGCACCGGCTTGCCGGAAGCGACCGATGCCTGCTCGGGCTCCTTGGCCTCGGAGTTGCCCGGCAGGGCCGTGAAGCCACCGGTCAGCACGGCGCCCGCTGCCACAGCGGCCACCGCGCCACGCAGCACGAGGCTGCGCCGTATTCGTCTGGACACGCGTCCACTCTCCATGTCGCTCATCAACGGACCGCCGCGCCGAACGCGACGTCACCCGCGGGGATTCCGGCCTCGCCGGGCTTCCAGGTCTGTGTGGGGGCGCCACCGGACGCCACGTTCCACGGGAATCCGTAGACCGCGTGGCCGTCGGCGGGGCCATAGGGCATGCCCACGTACAGCAATGACGGGCTGCTCGCCAGGCTCATCCCGGCGAGCTGCCGGGGGGCGGGCTGGGACGGAATCCCGTAGCCCGGGTCGATCCAGTTGTCGGACGCGCCGACGGCGCCGACCAGCGGGAAGATCTGCACCCCGCCCTTTTCCGGGTGCTCCTCCGCGGACTCCTCGCCGGGCACGCCGACCGCAAGCCGCGTCGTGGTGGCGGAAGCGACCGTGTTCGGCGACGAGTTGGCCGCGGCCACCCGCTGTCCGAAGAAGTCGCCGGCCTCGGCCTCCTCGTCCACACCTTCGACGTTCTGGTCGATCCACGCGGTCTGCGTGAAGCTCCCCGACGCCGTGACCCGGAACACCTGGACCGCACCCGCGTCGACGGTGGTGGACAGGTCCTCGCCCGGAACGCCGACTGCGAGCAGGGACTCCGTGGTCGAGGTGGCGCCGGAGGGGCGGTACGGCACCATCGCGAGCGACGTACCGAAGCCGTCGCCGACCTCCTCGGCGCCCTGGACGGCGTCCTGGTCCTGGCCCAGTCCGACCAGCGGCTTCGGATAGCCCGACACGAGGGTGTGGCTGAAGACCGCGACGCCTCCGGCGAAGGTCGTCGTGCCGAGCGCCTCGCCCGGCGTGCCGACGGCGAAGTGGGTGGGCGTCGCGGCGAGTGACGCACCGAACCGGTCGTCGATTTCCGCCACACCCGGCACCGCTCCGCCGGCGTCGGTGTCCTGGTGGTTCCCGACGACGGTCTGCGCGGTGCCGGAGACGTAGAAGAACGCCCCGGCGTCCTCGACCGTGCCGATCGACTCGCCCGGAGAGCCGATCAGCAGATACGGCGTGCCGGCGGACGACTTGCCCGCGGCCAGCGCGTAACCGGTCCAGTCTCCGGTCTCGGCGGAGCCACCGAGCGTCCCGGTCTCGCCCTGGATGTGCTCCTTGACGGCCTTGCCGCCGCCGATGCCGGTCGGGGAGCCGTAGACGATCTGCATCCCGCCCGCGTCGGCGTTGGTCGAGATGTCCTCATAGGGCATACCGACGGCGAGATCGCTGCAGCCGTCCGCGTCGGCGTCGTAGACGGCGAGCGCGTACCCGTACTGGTCGCCCGCCTCGGCGGCACCGGGCACTGAGGCCGTCTCCTGCGAGAGCTCCAGGGTGCCCTTGCCGCCGCCGTACACGACGCGGACGAGTCCGGCCCGCTGTACGCCCGCGACGGTGGCCTCGGGGTCCGCGATCGCGGTGTCGCGGACACCGTCACCGTTGAAGTCCGACTCCACGCCCGAGCAGCCGGCGGCGATGGCCGCCGCGGGCGGTGTCAGGGGCGTTCCGGGCCCGAAGCAGAGCGCGAAGGCTGTCAGGACGACAACACTCGCGCCGCCGGCGGTGCGCCGGCGAATCGCGCCCTGTGGCGGGCGCGTTGGACTGGTCACTGAGATGTTTCCTCTCTCACTTTTACCTGCGCTGTCAGCGCACGAGCGCGCCGAACGCAACGTTCTCCGCCGGGATTCCGCCTTCGCCCGGCTTCCAGGTCTGGGTGGGCGCACCGCCGTTCGGCGTGTTCCACGCGAAGGCGTGGACGGCCCTTCCCTCGGCGGGCCCGTAGGGAATGCCTACGTAGAGCGAGGTCGGGCTCGCGCCGAGGCCGATGCCGACGAGCGTGCGGGGAGCCCGTGGGGACGGAATGCCGTCGCCGGGTGCGATCCAGCTGTCGGCGGCGCCGGGCTCGCCGAGCATCGAGAACAGCTGTACGCCGCCCTCCTCCGGGAACTCCTCCGTGGACTCCTCGCCCGGTACTCCGACGGCAAGGCGCATGGTCGTGGCGGTACTGACCACGTTGGTGGCGGTGTTGACGGCCGCGAGTCGCTGCCCGAAGAAGTCGCCGGCTTCAGCCTCGCCCTCGACACCGGGCTGGTTCTGGTCGATCCACTTGAGCAGCGTGACGGTGCCGTCGGACTTGATGTGGTAGAGGTGCACCGCACCCGCGTCGACCGTGGTCGACAGGTCCTCGCCGGGTACGCCCACGGCGAGCAGCGAGTCGGTCGTGGTGGCCGCGCCGGCGGGCCGGTACGGCGCCATCGCCAGCGATGTGCCGTAGCGGTCGTCGACCTGGGCGGCGATGTCGGGCCCGGGAGTGCGTCCCTGCCCCATGCCGAACAGCGGGTCGGGGACTCCGAGGGAGTTGATGGACGGGCGGAACGCGATGACACCGCCCGCGGACTCCACGGCTCCGATCGACTCGCCGGGGGCGCCGACCACGAAGTGCCGGTCGGTGGCGGAGATGGACGCCCCGAACTGGTCGTACGCCTCGGCGTCCTCCCAGACACCGGTGGTGTCCTGGGAGACGCTAGCCACGTCGTACGCGGTGCCGTAGACGTAGTGGATCATCCCCATGTCGACGCCGCCCGCGCCGTCCTCGCCGGGGACCCCGATCACCAGGAAGGGGAAGCCGGTCGCGGACTTGCCCGCGGCGACGGCGTGTCCGACCCAGTCCTCGGCCTCGTAGCCGCCGCCGAGCTTGCCGTCGGAGCCCTGCCGGAAGCCGTAGCTCCCCAGGCCGCCCGAGGCGATGCCGGCCGGCGAGCCGTAGATGAGGTGGACCAGGCCGGCGTCCTTGATGGTGTTGCCGACCAAGTTGATGTCCTCGTACGGGATGCCCACGGCGATGTCGCTGCAGCCGTCGAGATTGGCGTCGTACACGGCGAACGAGAAGCCGAACTGGTCGCCCGTCTCGGCTCCGTCGGAGACCTCGGGCGAGTCCTGGGACAGTTCGAAGGTGCCCTTGCCGCCGCCGTACACGATGCGGATGAGCCCCGCCCGCTGCTTCCCGGAGACGGTGGCCTCCGGGTCGGCGATGGCGACATCGCGGATTCCGTCGCCGTTGAAATCGGACTGTGCCCCGGCACAGGCCGTGGCCGCCACCGCCTGCGGCGTCACTGCCGCTCCCTGCCCCAGCACGGAGAAGACGGCCGCCAGAGCGACGGCCATCACCCCCCGGCCCGTACGTGTACCGACCCGCGGCATCGTTTCCCCCACACTCCGTCCGCGCCGGACTGTGAGAAGCCGGCGGGAACCTCAAATGACTGATGGAGGCGTCACCGGACGGCGTCGCCCGGAAAACCCCCCGCCTCCGGGCAGTTGTTGAGGAGAAGTTGTGTGGTGTCGGGCAGACCGACGACACGCTCGGCGCACACCGCGCCGAAGCACCCCCGCTGCGCTTCCCCCCACTGCGGACCTGACATTCCCCAACCTCAACCAGCCCGTAGAAGCGGAAGGGGACTTTTCCATGTGTCATGCACCCGCACAAGAACACATGTCGGACATGATCGTCTCCGAGCGATCACAGATTGATCACATTGCCTCCGCAGACATCATTGGTTCCTCACTCGGCGGGCCACGTATGCTCAGCCCGCCAAGCCCCGCGTGAAAGGCAGCACAGTGAGCTACAGGGTCCAGCCCACCGCCCAGGTCGACGAGACCGCCGAGATCGGCGCCGGGAGCAGCGTCTGGGAGCTCGCCCAGATCCGTGAGGGCGCGCGGCTCGGCGAGGGCTGTGTAGTGGGGCGGGGCGCCTACGTCGGCACCGGCGTCACGATGGGCGACAACTGCAAGCTGCAGAACTACGCGCTGGTCTATGAGCCCGCCGAGCTCGGCGACGGTGTCTTCATCGGTCCCGCCGTCGTGCTCACCAACGACCACAACCCGCGTTCCGTCGACCCCGAGGGCAAGCAGAAGCGCGGTGGCGACTGGGAGGCCGTGGGCGTGAAGATCGCCGACGGTGCCTCGATCGGCGCACGTTCGGTGTGTGTCGCCCCGGTGCGGATCGGGCGCTGGTCCATGGTCGCGGCGGGCGCGGTCGTCACCAAAGACGTGCCGGACTTCGCGCTGGTCGTCGGCGTGCCCGCCCGGCAGATCGGCTGGGTCGGCAAGGCCGGCGTCCGTCTGATGGAGCGTGCGGACGAGTCCGGCGTGTGGGAGTGCCCGCAGACCGGCGCGGTGTATGTGGAGAAGGACGGCGTCCTCGACGACCGGAGCTGACACCCGTCCGGCTCCCCACCACCTCTCCTCCCACCCTCTCCTCGCCGCAGAGCCCGCCCCGGGCTTCGATACCCTGGGGCCCTGCGTCATGTTGTGCGAAGGGAACCAGATGAAAAGCCACGTGCTCTATCTCGCGCTCGGAACGTACCGGGTACGGGCAGCACGCGAGCATGTCAAGGAACTTGCGTCCTCCGGCTCGCAGGTCGTGCTGGTCGTCGCGGACTGTGAGGAGTGGGCGGAGACCGCCGCCGAACTCTCGCGCCTGGACGGCGTGGAAGTCGTACGGCTCTCCCTCGACAAGCACGGCTCGGCATGGCCCGCCGCGAAGAAGCTGGTCGGCGACAAGTCGGGGCCCTTCGCCACGGCCGAGCGCCTGATCGCCGGTGACGCACACGCACTGCCGACGGCCTGGGCGGCCATCCGGCGGCGGCCGGAGCTCACGCTCGAGCTGGAGCCCGCCAACACGGACGGTCACACCGCGGAGCCTTCGGACCTCGCCGTGATCACCCCCTGGTACCCCTCGCCGAACAACCCGTACGCCGGATCGTTCGTCCAGGCGATGACGGCAGCGGTGGCCGGTCAGTTCGACCGGGTCGCCGTCTTGCACACCGAGGACTGGTCGGGCCGGGCACACCCCGCGCTGAACGACGCGATCAAGGTCACCGTGGACCGCCTCCAGGAGCGCTCGGACCTCATCCCCGTCGTGGAGTCCGCGGAGGGCACCGTCGTCCGGATCCCCGTGCCGCTCACCCACCGCAAGAACTACAGCCCCTGGGTCGCCGCCCAGGAGAAGGCCCTGCTCCCCGCGCTGCCCACGGGCAAGATCGAGGCCCCCCTCGTCCACGCCCACACCGGCATCTACGGCGGTGTGCTGGCCCTGCACCTGGCCAGGCCCGACGCGCGCGTGGTCGTCACCGAGCACTCCTCGTTCCTCGACAAGGTATTCGCGCAGCCCGCCGCCCTGGAGCTGTACGGCGAGGTGCTGGAGCGGGCGGACGCGTTCTTGTGCGTCAGCTCCCGGCTGCGGGAGCAGATCGCCGCGGAGTTCCCGGCGTACGCGCACAAGCTCAGCGTCGTACCGAACATGATCGACTTCGGTCGCTTCACGCCTGGCCCGGAGCGCTCGGCCGAGCTGCTCAGCTGGCTGTACGTCGGCCGGCTGATCAAGCCGAAGGGCGTCGACGAACTGCTCGAAGCCTTCGCTCTCGTGGCGAAGAAGGAGCCGCGGGCGACGCTCACCCTGGTCGGCCACGGCCCCCGCGAGGATGACCTCATCGCCCGCGCCGACGAGCTCGGCCTCGGCGACCGCGTCAGCATCCTGCCGCCCGTGTCCCCCGAGGACGTCAACGCGCTGATGCACAAGCACGATCTGCTCGTGCACGCGAGCAAGGGCGAGACGTTCGGTATGACGGTCGTGGAGGCCGTCGCCGCCGGCCTGCCCGTCCTCGCCACACGCAGCGGCGGCCCGCAGGAGAGCCTGGCCGGCATCGAGTCCAAGGCCGGCGCGTTCATGGACGTCAGCGAGGACCCCAGGGTCATCGCCGACGCCTACTGGCAGCTCAGGAAGGACGCGGCCGGGATCGACCTGTCGGCGGCCCGTGAGGTACTGGAGAGCCGGTTCGGCACCGAGGCGGTGGCCAAGCAGCTCCTCTCGGTCTACGAGGGCACCCCGCTCCCCGCCGCCGCGGACGTGCCCCTCCCGGTCCAGGCCGAGCAGCGCGAGCAGGCCGAGCAGCACGAGCAGCCCGAGCAGCACGAGCAGCCCGAGCAGCCTGCCGAGAGCGCCGCGACGGTCACTGAGAAGCAGGACGAGAAGGCCCCTGAGAGCACCGAGCCGGTCGGCCGCGCGGTCATCCTCGCGCTGACGCCGCCCGGCAGGCCGCGCCGCATCGTCGACTTCGCCAACTACCTGACCGAGGTGGGCGTCGAGGTCACGCTGGTCTCGGGCAGGGCGGGCCAGTTCTGGCAACGCGCACAGCTGGACTCCCGCGTCCCCGTGGTGAGCATCGAGGCCGCCGAGAAGAAGCTGCGCATCCCGCGCGGCGAGCGCTTCCTCGTCTACCGCGCCCCGCGCGCGGTGCTGCGCAAGGCCCGCAGAGTCGCCGCCCGTAACCGCAAGTCCATCACGCCCGAGCTCGCCGTCGCGTCAGTCCAGCGGGCTCACACCAGGGCCGCCAACGCCTTCCACAAGAAGATCTTCAACCGTGGATACCGGGAGATCCGGCCGCAGCTGCTGTCCCGGGTGGCCAAGCGCGCCGCCCTTCCGGAGCTGCGGCTCGACCTCGCCGACCATGTGTTCGTGAGCGACATCAACTCCACGGTGACGGGCTGGAAATGGGCCAAGGCCCACCCGCACCTCACCGTCACCATGCACATGGACCGGGAGATCTACGCGCCGAAGGACGAGAAGGACGCGTAGGACGAGTAGGCGCCGATGCCAACGGCGAAGGCCCCGACGGGAGTTCCGGTCGGGGCCTTCGCCGTTGGCGGATCCGAATCAGTCCTCGATTCGGTCCTCGGATGAGTCCTCGCGGCCGACGATGGTCCGCAGCCGCTCCTCGAAGGGCTTGAGCACGGCGTCGCGCTGGTACCTGTCCGCGTGCCTGCGCGCGATCTCGCGCTGCTCCGGCGTCAGATCACGCGCGGCCTTGCCCGCCGCGACCATCGAGGCCGCCAGCTCGTCCACGTCCAGGCTGTTGGCGTTGAACCACAGCGGATAGCCCTCGAGCACGTCCTGGGCGGCGATTCCCGGCGCGTGCACCGAGACGATCGGATGCCCGAAGGCCATGTACTCGAAGATCTTGCCCGAGGTCACGTACTTGCCGCCGCCGGCCAGGAAGACCAGCACGTCCGCGTCCTCGTAGACCTTGCCGACCTCGGTCTTGGAGACCGGCCCGCAGTAGCGCAGTCCGGTGTCCTCGGCCCCGTTCTCGGGAGCCTCGTCATCCAGGCCGAGCTTCTTCTTCAGCGTCGCCGGGCTGTTCTTGAAGAAACCGAGGTGGCCGTGGATCTGCAGCTCGGCGTCCGTCAGATCGGGATGACGGCGGGCGATCTTGAACGCCTCGGCCATCTCCTCGACGGGCTGCTTGACGGTGAGCGTGCCGAGGTACGCGAACTTCAGCGGCCGCTGCCCCTCGGCAGAAGACTGCTCGACGGCGGGCGCCTCGGTCTCGGCAGCGGTCTCGGTCTCGGTCTCGGCAGCCTCCCCCGTCTCGGCAGCCGCCCCGGGCTCCGGATTCTCGGCCGGCTCGGGGGCCGCCGGAATGACGTCCGCGTCCCAGCCGTTCGGGACCACCATCATGCGGTCCGCGACCTCCGGGTACCGCTCCGCGTGCCAGCCCCGCAGTGCCTCGTTCACGAACACCGACGCGGCCGCCTTGTTCAGCATCCGCTTCTCCCAGGCCCAGGCGATATGACCCTTGGGGAAGGCGGGCTCGTCGTGGAACAGGTCCAGCGTCCACGAGTCGCGGTAGTCCATGACGTACGGAACACCCGTCAGCCGGTTGAACAGCCAGGCCGCGCCGAAGGACGCGAACGGGTTGCCGGTGGCGACGACGACGTCGAAGCGCTTCTTGGAGTGCAGCTTCAGCGCGCGTACGACGGAGGCCCAGGCCCACGAGGAGTAGCGCTCCGGGAACAGCTTCGTCTGGCTGAACTGGTACACGCGCTTCGCCATCAGCGGGAAGCTGCGGCGCAGCCAGCTGAACTCACGCAGGTCCTGCTGCCAGGTGTACTGGTTGAGCGACGGCCGCTCGACCTTGATACGCGGGTCGACCGTCTCCGAGAGACCCTCGTCCACCGAGCCGATCCTCTTGTAGAGGAAGTCCAGCGGAGACGCGCAGACCGTGACGTCCCAGCCCTTCTCCACGAGGTGGTTGGCCGTCGCCCTGGCGCGGTACACGCCACTCGCCCGGGAGGGCGGGAAGTAGAACGCCAGATAGAGCACGCGTGGGCGCCGGTCGCTGCGGTTCTTCATGGATCTTCCTCGGTGTTGAGATCAGCGAGCGGCTGAGGTCTGCGGGGTCTGCGGGGATACGTCGGAGTCGATGCCGTAACAGACCTTGGGGACTGCCAGGCCGTCGGACTCCCACGCCTGAATCAGTTGTACGGCGCGGGGCACCGAAAGCGCATCAGCGACGACGAGCAGCTCCGGGCCCTTGCGCGGGCCGAAGTGGCGCCAGACCAGCCGGTCGGAGATCTTCGGCCACACCCGGCGGTGCAGCGGGACGAACACCCGCCGGTGGACTCGGGCCGCCACTCGGCGCTCGTACGCCTTGAGGGCTCGCTTCGCCTTGCCGGCCAGCGGGCCGCGGCCGGCGACACGTACGACGAGCCTCGGCACACGGTAGAGCACCAGGCGCTCCAGCCTCCGCGGCAGATGGCGCGCCTCGAGCTCGTCGGCCGTCACCAGCTCCACGCCGGGCTCGAAGCCCTGGTCGAGCCACGGCTTGCGCGCGCCGACCAGGACGACGGCCCGGCCGCCGCGCGCCACAACTTCCGCCGACTCTTCGACCACGGCCCGCTTGCGGGAGGCGCCGAGAGCCAGGAACAGGACCTGCATGTCACTCCATCACGGGGAGTCGGGGAACCAGAGACGGTAGTGCGCCTGGGCGACGGCCTCGTAGCCGTACTGCGCGGCCAGCTGCTCCTGGGCACGCTTCAGATCCAGACCGCCGCTGTCGAAGCGGTCGCGCAGGCGCCGGTAGCCGTCACTGATCGACTCGGCGTTCTCTTCCACATCAATGAGCTCGCCGGCCGCGTCCTCGATGCCGGCCAGCGTCTTCTCGGGTCCACCGCAGCGGGTCACCAGCACCGGCATTCCGGCGGCGATGCCCTCCACGATGGTCATCCCGAAGGTCTCGTACCGGCTCGGGTGGACCAGCAGGTCGTGCTCGCGCATCAGGTCGAGAGCCTGCTCGTGCGGGATCGAGCCGGGCAGGTCCACGGCGTCGCTCAGCCCGAGCTCGGCCACCCGCGCGGTCAGCGGCTTACGCAGCGGGCCCTCGCCGACCATCGTCAGCTTCAGCGACGGGTCCTGGGCGTGGCACTGGGCGAAGGCCTCGACCAGCCAGCTGACGCCCTTGAGCTCGACCATGCTGCCCAGGTAGAGCCACTTGCGCAGCTCGGTGACCGGGGCAGGGCGGCTCACGTCGAAGGAGATCGGGTTGGGGATGCGCAGGATCTTGTCGGCGTGGTGCGGGAACTGCTTGCTCAGCACCTCGGTGACCTTGTCGCCGACGGCGAAGAAGCCGGTGACCCGGGCCAGCAGCTCGTCGTAGAGCTCGACGGCCTCGGGGTCCTGGAAGACCCGCTCGAGGAACGAGGCGTGCTCGGTGACGAAGACCCTCGCGTCAGGACGGGCGTTCTGCACGGCCGCCCAGCCGCTCGGCAGGCCGACATGGGCGTGCACGACAGGGGCGTCGATGGGCTTGTTGCCCAGGGCCGCACGCAGCTGCCGTTCATGGCTGCGGGACTGGGCGCCGTAGTCCTGGCCGCGCGGGGTGGTGACCGGGAAATGCACCAGATCGGCACCGCCGGCGGTGGGCACGCGGTGCGCGGCGCGGGTCACCAGTTTGCCACCGGCCGCTTCCACCGCTTGAGTGGTGGCGGCGTCCATCGGTGCGACCCACGGGTCGCAGTGATAAACCACGAAGCTGTCACAGCCGGGGGCCGTCGCACCGACCATTGCCTGGACGAAAGATCCTCGGAAAGGCAGCTCACGTGTGGGGTACCACGGCGTGACTACGGCCGCATCCCTGGATGCTGCCTGATTCATTACCGACTTCCTCCCCGGAGCACACGTCGAGGCGTCACTTTATCATCGGACGGAATTCGGTCTTCGGCACCGCCGGCGGCCCGTAACCCAAGGTATCGAGGAGCAGTTCACCGTGAAGGTCATCAGCGTCGTCGGCGCTCGTCCCCAATTGGTCAAACTCGCACCGATCGCCGCTGCGTTCGCGGAAACCGACCATCAGCACGTGATTGTTCACACAGGGCAGCACTACGACGCCGACCTGTCCGACGTCTTCTTTTCCGGCCTCGGCATTCCGGACCCCGATGTGCACCTCGGCATCGGCTCGGGCAGCCACGGTGCCCAGACCGGCGGTGTGCTCACCGCGATGGACCCGGTCCTCGACGCCGAGCAGCCCGACTGGGTACTCGTGTACGGCGACACGAACTCGACGCTGGCCGGTGCGCTGTCCGCGGTGAAGATGCACCTCCCCGTCGCGCACCTGGAGGCCGGGCTGCGGTCCTTCAACCGCCGGATGCCCGAGGAGCACAACCGCATCCTCACCGACCACGCCGCCGACCTGCTGCTCGCGCCGACCGAGGAGGCCATGCGCCACCTGGCGGCCGAGGGGCTCAGCAAGCGCTCGGTGCTCGCCGGTGACGTCATGGTCGACGTGTGCCTGCGGATCAGGGACGCGGTGCTGGCCGGTGAGCACCCCAGTCCGGTGCTGCCCGAGGGCATCGACCCCCAGGCGCCGTACCTGCTCGCGACGCTGCACCGTCCGGACAACACCGACGACCCGAAGCGCCTGGCGGCGATCATCGACTCGCTCGCGAACCTGCCGGTGCCGGTGGCCCTGCTGGCGCACCCGCGCCTCGTCGTGCGCGCCGAGGAGCACGGCATCAAGCTGAACCAGGGCTCGCTGCACTCGGGCAGGCCCCTGCCGTACGCCGGTCTTGTCGCCGCCGTCCTCGGCTCGGCCGGTGTGGTCACGGACTCGGGCGGTCTGCAGAAGGAGGCGTTCCTGCTGGACCGCGTCTGCACCACGATCCGCCCGGAGACCGAGTGGGTCGAGACGCTGGAGGGCGACTGGAACCAGCTGGTCCCGAACCCGCACGACCTGGGCGCGTCCGCCTGGGCGGAGATCGCCACCCGCCCGGCCCCCACGGCCGAGCGCGGCCTTCCGTACGGCGACGGCAGGGCCGCCCACCGCGTGGTGGAGTTCCTGGAGCAGCACAAGCGCTAGTACGTACGGCGAAGGCCCCGGTCACCAGTGGTGACCGGGGCCTTCGTCCTGGTACGTCAGCCATCGATCGAGGAACCCCAACAGCGCCCAGCCACCTCCGCGAGAGCGGCGCCGGTTCAGGCGCAAAGGGGGGCGTCAGCCGCCGATGACGACCCGGCGTACGCCTTCCCAGCGCTTCGGGTCGGTGGTGCGCCGCCCGTCGACCAGGACGCGGACGTCCGGCAGGTCGGAGGCGGCCAGCTCGCGGTACTCGGCGTGGTCGGCCTGCAGGATCGCGGCGGTAACGGTCTGGCCCTCGTGCGGGGTCAGACCGTGCGCGGTCAGCTCCTCGGCCGTGTACATCGGGTCCGACACGAAGGGGACGGCCCCGCGCGCCTTGAGCGCCTCGACGGTCGGGAAGACGCCGGAGAAGGCCGTCTCCTTCACGCCGCCGCGGTAAGCGGCGCCGAGCACCAGCACGCCCGCGCCGTCCAGGTCGCCGTAGGCGGCGGCCAGCAGGTCCACGGCGTACTCGGGCATGGCGGCGTTCGCCTCGCGCGCCGAGCGCACGACGGTGGCCTCCGGGTCGTTCCACAGGTACATCCGCGGGTAGATCGGGATGCAGTGGCCGCCGACCGCGATGCCGGGCTGGTGGATGTGGCTGTAGGGCTGCGAGTTGCAGGCCTCGATGACCTTCTTGACGTCGATGTCGTTCTTGTCGGCGAACCGGGCGAACTGGTTCGCCAGGCCGATGTTGACATCGCGGTAGGTGGTCTCGGCGAGCTTCGCCAGCTCGGAGGCCTCGGCGGTGCCCAGGTCC
This sequence comes from Streptomyces sp. NPDC019443, assembly GCF_044389785.1. Taxonomy (NCBI): domain Bacteria; kingdom Bacillati; phylum Actinomycetota; class Actinomycetes; order Kitasatosporales; family Streptomycetaceae; genus Streptomyces; species Streptomyces sp. NPDC019443. Next base: position 133,229 of record NZ_JBIRYJ010000006.1, on the reverse strand, counting down.
CAGACTCCGTTCGGCTGTGCCAGGTCGGCACGCTCGTCGAAGTCCAGCACCTGCTCGTAGAACTCCACGCCGTGCTTCGTCGAGGCCTCGTCGATGCCGCCGACGAGCTTGGGGTAGCGGCGCAGGTCGGCGAAGACGCGGCCGGTGAGCACCCGCTCCGGCGAGAAGACCAGGTGGAAGTCCTCGCCCGCGGTGAGGCCGGAGCCCTGCTCCAGCATCGGGGCCCAGCGGGTGCGGGTGGTGCCGACCGGCAGGGTGGTCTCGTACGAGACGAGGGTGCCGGGCTTGAGACCCGCGGCGATCGCCTTGGTCGCGGAGTCCATCCAGCCGAAGTCCGGCACGCCGTCGGCGTCCACGAACAGCGGGACGACGACCACGACGGCGTCGGACTCGGCGACGGCGGCCGCGGTGTCGGTGGTCGCGGTCAGCAGCCCGGCGCCGACGGTCTCCTTGAGCAGACGGTCGAGATCGTGCTCACCGGGGAAGGGCTCGGTGCCGGCGTTGACCAGCTCGACGACCTTCTCGTTGACGTCGGCGCCGATCACCCGGTGGCCCTTGGCGGCGAACTGCACGGCGAGCGGAAGCCCGATCTTGCCGAGCGCGACTACACAGATATTCATCGGGTTACTTTCCTCTTCAACCGGACCAGCAGGGGTCGCACGCGCGACCACCATCTATTCTCGGGCGGGAACAGCAGACCGGTCAGCACAACCATCCGGCCCTTGGTGTTCACGCGCGCCGCCACTCGATACGGGGTGCCACTGCGCCAGCGCCGGGCAAGCGGCATCGGCTTGTCCGTGCCGCGCACCGGGATCTCGTACGTCCAGCCTGCGACATCCACGTAGAGGCGCACGCCCAGCTGGGCCTGGCGGGGCTCTATCGGGATGCGCGCACGGATCACCGTGCCGGCTGCATCGGCAGTGACTTCCTGGATGAACTCGCCCATCGGGGCCGGGAGTTCATGACCGGCGGGCAGCCTGCGGGCGCCGGCCTTGTCCGCGCTCTTGGGCATCGCGCCCTGGACGAGGCGGATGACGGCCGACTCGGTGTCGCCGGTCAGCCCGGTGCGTACCGCGATGGCCAGGGACAGATTGTCGCCGCTTTGCTCCCACTCGGCGGAGACCAGCTCGGTTCCGGCCGAGAGGCGGCCGGGCACCGATTCCCCGATCAGCTCGAAGACCCGGTCGGGGATGTTCAGCGCGGGGTCCCGGAAGCCCGGGTAGCGGGCGAAGGCCCTGCCGTCCTCCAGGTGGAACGGCGGTGCGCCGTTCGCCTCCTCGTCCTCGATCGCCGCGACGAGCTCGTCCACCGCGCCGCGCTGGGCCAGGGCGAGCCTGACCCGCCGCGTGACCGGCAGGGAGTCGCGCAGTCCGTCCGTGAGGTACTCGTCGGCCAGATCGGCGATTCCGGCGCACACCTCGCGCCTGGTCTGCGGGTCGAGCGCCGGGAAGTCGGCCTGGATGAGCTTGGAGAGCTCCCAGGTGAAGTGGCGCTTGAAGACGGTGTCGCGCTGTGGCCCGGCCTCGATGAGCCCGGCCGCCTGCTTCATGATCTTCGCAGTGCAGCGCAGCCGCGCCAGATGATCGGCGCGGTAGGTGATGTTGCTCGCGTCCCCGCGCTTCACCGCGTAGTAGTACGTGTAGTCCGCGAGCACCGAGATCTTCCGGGCCCGCACGCACGCCTCGATGGTGAACGGCTGGTCGCTGCCGACCGGCAGGTCCTCGGGGAAGCGCAGCTTGTACATCTCCACCAGCTCGCGGCGGAACAGCTTGGTGTTGGCCAGCGTGAACGGCAGCGCCGAGTCGTAGAGGCTGACGTCCGGGTTGCTCTTCTTGAAGAGCGCCTGGTGCACATAGCGGCCGTTGGTGCCGACCATCTTGCCGACCACGACGTCCGAGTCGTGCTCGTCGGCACAGGCCACCATCCGTGCCAACGCCTCTTTGCCGAGGTGGTCGTCGGAGCCGATGAAGTAGACGTAACGTCCGGTGGCCACGTCCAGCGCCCTGTTGCTGGGCGCGGCCGGGCCACCGGAGTTCGCCTGGTGGATCACTTTGACGGTGTCCGGGTACTTCTTGGCGAAGCGGTCGAGCTCCGCCCCGCTGTCGTCCGTGGAACCGTCGTCGACGGCCACGATCTCAAGCCTGTCCAGGCCAATGCTCTGCCCGACAAGGGAGTTAAGGCATTCCGTCAGATACGGCATCGTGTTGTACACGGCGACGACGACGGTGACATCAGGACTGGTCAAGGCTCCTCGCCCTACTGGGCCGCGGCGTGCGCGGAGAGATCGACTGTGGTACCGCTGGCGGCTGAGTGCAGCACGGCTGCTGCCACCTCTACCGTACGAAGGCCCTGGCGCAGCGTGCAGATGTCGTTGGACTTGCCAAGGACAGCGTCGCGGAAGAGCTCGTGCTCGACCAGCAGCGGCTCGCGCTTCGGGATCGCGTAACGAATCATGTCGCCCTCGGCGACACCGCGGAACGCCTGCAGCGCCTCCCACTCGGTGGCCTGGGCGGCGTTCGAATAGAAGGTCAGGTCGGCGGTGAGGGTGTCCGCGATGAAGCAGCCCTTCTCACCGGTGACCGAGGTGAACCGCTCCTTGAGCGGGCTCAGCCAGTTGACCAGGTGGTTGACCATCGTGCCGTCGGAGAGCTGGCCGACCGCGGAGACCATGTCCTCATGCGGACGGCCCGACTTGGAGACCGTGCGCGCCGCGATCGAGGTGTACGTCTGTCCGGTCACCCACCCGGTGAGGTCGATGTCGTGGGTGGCGAGGTCCTTGACCACGCCGACGTCGGCGATGCGGTGCGGGAAAGGGCCCTGGCGGCGGGTGACGACCTGGTAGACGTCACCGAGCTCGCCGGCCTCCAGGCGCTGGCGCAGCGAGCGCAGCGCCGGGTTGCAGCGCTCGATGTGGCCGACGCCGGCCACCAGGCCCCGCGACTCGAAGGCGTCGACGAGCCTGCGGGCGCCCTCCACGGTGTCCGCGACGGGCTTCTCGACCAGCGCGCCGACCCCGGCCTCGGCGAGCTTGAGGCCGACTTCCTCGTGCAGCGCGGTCGGGCAGGCCACGACGGCGTAGTCGACACCGAGCGAGATCAGCTCCTCGACGGTCGACAGCACGGGTACGCCCTGCGCCCAGCCGTTCTTGTCACCCATCGGGTCGACGACGGCGACGAGTTCGACGCCTTCCAGGCCGGCGAGTACGCGGGCGTGGTGGCGGCCCATCGAGCCGAGGCCGATCAGGCCGGCCCGCAGTCCCTGGGCGGTGCTCACAGGTTCTCTCCAAGCTCGTTCACGGCGGCGGCGATGCGCTCGAGGTCCTCCGCGGACAGCGAAGGGTGCACCGGAAGCGAGACGACCTCGGCGGCCGCACGCTCGGTCTCGGGCAGGTCCCAGTTGCGGCCGGCCTTCTGGTCCGGCTCCCAGTACGGCTTCAGCCGGTGGATCGGGGTCGGGTAGTAGACGGCGTTGCCGACACCCGCCTCGGTGAGCTTCGCCATCGCGGCGTCGCGGTCCCCGCTGATCCGGACCGTGTACTGGTGGTAGATGTGGCGCGCGCCCTCGGCGACCGTCGGGGTCTGCACGTTCGGTGCGGTGATGTGCTCGGTGAGGTACGCGGCGTTGGCGATGCGCTGCTCGGTCCAGCCGGCCAGCTTCGAGAGCTGTACGCGGCCGACGGCGGCGGCGACGTCCGTCATACGCATGTTGGCGCCGACGATCTCGTTGGCGTACCGCTGCTCCATGCCCTGGTTGCGCAGCAGGCGCAGGGTGCGGGCGATCTCGGCGTCACCCGTGGAGATCATGCCGCCCTCGAGGGAGTGCATGTTCTTGGTCGGGTAGAAGCTGAAGGTGCCGCCGGAGCCGAACGCGCCGACGGGGGTGCCGTTCAGCGCCGCCGCGTGCGCCTGGCAGGCGTCCTCGACGACGGCCAGCTTGTGCTTGGCGGCGATGGGCATGATCTTGTCCATCGCGGCCGGGTGGCCGTACAGGTGCACCGGCATGATCGCGGCGGTGCGCGGCGTGATGGCGGCCTCGACAGCCGCCGGGTCCAGGCCGAAGGAGCCGGGCTCGATGTCGGCGAAGACGACATCGGCGCCGACCAGCCGGACCGCGTTCGCCGACGCGGCGAACGAGAATGAAGGAACGATTACTTCGTCACCCGGGCCGATACCCAAAGCCAGCAGAAGGAGGTGCAGCGCGGAGGTACCCGAGTTGACGGCCACACAGTGGCGCCCCTCGACGAGCTCCGAGAAGCCCTCCTCGAACGCGGCGACCTCAGGGCCCTGTACGACCCTGCCGCTGCGCAATACGCGTACCGCGGCCTCGATTTCTTCCTCACCGATCACCGGGCGGGCAGCGGGGATGGGCTGCTGATTGCTGCTCGTCATGGACGTCCTCCTTGAACACCGCAAGAGCTCTTTGTGGCAGAGGTCAGGGGCGGAGCGGACGTCTCGCGAGGCCGCGCACACCCCTCCGGCGCAAGCCAACGCCCTACCGAGGATCTGGGACCGGTCTTGTCCCGAACCGGGCCGGTCACCCACCGTAGTCTCCGGAACGGGGCCTCACCCGGCAGCGACCGCCGTCACATTATCAGGGATTTCCTAGTCAATTTCGGGGCTGTTAACAGAGCACTGCATCAATTCGGAGACAAAGAGCGCGCCCCACCCCGCGACCTGCGAGGTGGGACACGTTCTGTTCACTGAGGGCTCATCAACTGTTCAGCTATCGGTGGCCGCCGTCACAGACGGCAGCGCCTGCTGCTCGGCCGCGGCGGTCTTCTTCGCACCGGCCTTCTTGGCGGTCGTCTTCTTCGCCGCGGTCTTCTTGGCCGCCGTCTTCTTGGTGGCAGCCTTCTTCGCGGTGGCCTTCTTGGCGGTCTTACGAGCCGCCTTCTTGGCCGGGGCGGCCTCTTCGGCCGTCGCCGCCTCGGTGTCGGCTGCCGTGGTGCTGCTCACCACGACGACCGCGGCCTCCTCCGCGCCCGAGGGCGAGCCGGCCGGGGCGGTGACCTTGCGGGTCACCCGGCGGCGGGCACGCGGCGGGGCCGCGACGGGAGCCTCCTCGGCGACGGGGGCCTCGGGAGCCTCGGGAGCCTCGACGGGCGTCTCGGCCTTCGCCTCGATGACGACCTCCGCCTCGGCGGCCTGCGCCTCAACGGCCTTCGGCGCACCGGCCGGAGCGGTCGCCTTACGGGTGGCCCGGCGGCGGCCGCGGCCCGTCGGGGCCGCCTCCTCCACGGGAGCCACGGGAACCTCAGGAGCCTCCGGCTCGGCGACCGGAGCCTCGGTCCTGGCCTCGATGACCACCTCGGCCTCAGCGGCCTTCGGCGCACCCGCCGGAGCGGTCGCCTTACGGGTCGCCCGGCGGCGGCCACGGCCGCGCGAAGCGGCAGCCTCGGCCTCCGCGGCGCTGCTGTACAGCTCCTCGTCCGGCACAAAAGTGTCAGCCAGCGCCACCGGGGCAGCCACCTCGGCGGCGACCTCCGCCTCGGTCTCGGCCTCGGCCTCGGCCTCGGCAGCGATCTCGTGCTCGTGGACATGCTCCGCACCGCCGCGGCCGCGCTTCTTGGAACGCTTGCCGCCGCCACCGCCACCGGCGACGGTCGGCTGCTCCATGTGCACGATCACGCCACGGCCGTTGCAGTGGACGCAGGTCTCGGAGAAGGACTCCAGCAGGCCCTGGCCCACACGCTTACGGGTCATCTGGACCAGGCCCAGCGAGGTGACCTCGGCCACCTGGTGCTTCGTACGGTCGCGGCCCAGGCACTCGAGCAGTCGCCGCATGACCAGGTCGCGGTTGGACTCGAGCACCATGTCGATGAAGTCGACGACGACGATGCCGCCCAGGTCGCGCAGCCGCAGCTGGCGCACGATCTCCTCGGCCGCCTCCAGGTTGTTCCTGGTGACGGTCTCCTCGAGGTTGCCACCCTGACCGGTGAACTTGCCGGTGTTGACGTCGACCACGACCATGGCCTCGGTCTTGTCGATCACCAGCGAACCGCCGCTCGGCAGCCAGACCTTGCGGTCCAGCGCCTTCATCAGCTGCTCGTCGATCCGGTTCGTCGCGAAGACGTCGGTCTCGCTCGTCCACCGCTGCAGACGGTCGACCAGGTCCGGCGCGACGTGCGAGACGTAGCCGTGGATGGTGTCCCAGGCCTCGTCGCCGCTGACGACGACCTTGGAGAAGTCCTCGTTGAAGATGTCGCGGACGACACGGACCGTCATGTCCGGCTCGCCGTAGAGCAGCGTCGGGGCGTTGCCGCTCTTGGACTTCTTCTGGATCTCCTCCCACTGCGCCTGCAGCCGCTCGACATCGCGGCGCAGCTCGTCCTCGCTCGCGCCCTCCGCGGCGGTACGGACGATGACGCCCGCGTCCTCGGGGACGATCTTCTTGAGGATGGTCTTCAGACGCGCGCGCTCGGTGTCGGGCAGCTTACGGCTGATGCCGGTCATCGAGCCCTCGGGCACGTAGACCAGGTAGCGGCCGGGCAGCGAGACCTGGCTGGTCAGGCGGGCGCCCTTGTGGCCGATCGGGTCCTTGGTCACCTGGACGAGGACCGACTGGCCGGACTTGAGCGCGACCTCGATACGGCGCGGGCCGTTCGCCATGCCCAGCGCCTCGAAGTTGACCTCACCGGCGTACAGGACGGCGTTGCGTCCCTTGCCGATGTCGACGAACGCGGCCTCCATGGACGGCAGTACATTCTGCACCTTGCCCAGGTAGACGTTGCCGACGTACGACGTCGCCTGCTCCTTGTTGACGTAGTGCTCGACGAGCACGTTGTCCTCAAGGACGCCGATCTGGGTGCGCTCGCCGTTCTGCCGGACGACCATCACGCGCTCGACGGCCTCACGGCGGGCCAGGAACTCGGCCTCGGTGATGATCGGCACGCGGCGGCGGCCCTGCTCGCGGCCCTCGCGGCGGCGCTGCTTCTTCGCCTCCAGACGGGTCGAGCCCTTGATGGACTGCACCTCGTCGGACGGCTCGTCGCTCTTCTGGCGCGCGGGGCGGGGCTCGCGGACCTTGACCACCGTGCGCTCCGGGTCGGTCGTACCCGTCTCGTCCTCGGCGGCGGAGTCACCGCTGCGACGACGGCGGCGACGACGGCGACGGCTGCTGGAGGTACCGGCGGCGGAGGGGGTCTCGGTCTCGCCGTGCTCCTCCTCGTCCTCCTCTTCCTGGATGTCCTCGGCGGCGGCCTCGTCAGCCTGCTCCTCCGAGGTCTCGTCGGCGTCGGCGGGCTCGCCGCGGCGACGGCGGCGGCCACCACGGCGGCGACGGCGCGAGGGGCGGTCCTCGAACTCGTCCGACTCCTCGCCCTCGGCGGCCTGCTCCGGCTCGGGCTCGGTCTCCGCCTCGGGCTCGGCCTGCTGGGCGGCGTGCGCGGGGGTCTCGACGGGCTCGGCGGGCTCACCGCGGCGGCGACGACGGCGACGGCCGGCGGGCTCCGGGGCGGCGGTCTCGGCGACCGGCTCGACGACGTCCTCGTCCTCCTCCTCGGTGTCCACGGCAGCGGCGGCGGCCGCTGCGGCCGTCTCCGGGGTCTGGAACATCGGCTCGGTGAATACCGGGGCCTGGAACACGGCCACAGCGGGCCGGGCGGCACGGCGGCCGCGCGCGGGCGCCTCGGCCGCTTCACTCTTCTCGGCCTTCTCGGCCTTCTCGGCCTTCTCCGGGCGAGCGGTGAACTCGGGGGATACGGCACGGCGGCGCGTACGGCCCCGGGTCGCCGCCTTCTCGGCGGCCGCGACCTCGGCCTCGGCATCGTCGGAGGCGATCTGAGCGACCGCGTCGGCGGGCAGGCTCTCGCCCTCATCGGTGACGGCCTCGTCGCCGTTGGCCTCGACAGCCTGCGGGGCGCCGGCGGGCGCGGTGGCCTTGCGGCCGGCGCGGCGGCGGGTGCGGCCGGCCGGAGCGGCCTCCTCTGCGGCGGCCTCCGGCTCGGTGGCCTCGGCCGTCTCCACGGCCTGCGGCGCACCGGCGGGCGCGGACGCCCTGCGACGGGCACGGCCACGCGGCGCGGGGGCCTCGTCTTCGGCGGCAGGCTCTTCGGCGACGGCCTCGGGGGCAGCGGGCTCGGGGGCAGCGGGCTCGGCGACCGGCTCGGGGGCGGTCACCTGGCGGGTGGCACGGCGGCGCGTACGCGGCGCGGCCACCTCGGCCTCGGGCTCAGCAGGCTCAGCGGCCTCCGCGGTCTCAACCGTCTCGGCGGGCACGGTGGCCTTACGGGTCGCACGGCGCCGCGTACGCGGCGCTGCGGCCTCCTCCGCGGCGGCCTCCGGCTCGGCAGCCTCGGCGGCCTGCGGCGCAGCGGCAGGCGCGGTCGCCTTACGAGTCGCACGGCGCCGCGTACGCGGCGCTGCGGCCTCCTCCGCGGGGGCCTCCGGCCCGGGCGCAGCGGCGACGGTCTCGGAGACGTCCGTGGCTTCCACGGCGTCCGTTGCTCCCGCGGCCGCCGTCGGCGGTCCCGCGGGGCGCGATGCGGCGCGGCGCCTGCGGCGCGGCGGCAGCGTATCGCTGGGCGAATTGTTCTCGGTCTCTCCGGCAGTGCCGGATTCGTTCGGCTCGAGCATGCGGGCGGTTCTCCCGTCACGCTCCCGGGCGCCACGCCTGATTCCGGTCCGGCCGCGGCCCGCGTGATGTGCGCGGTGCCGCCGTCCGGGGCGCGGGCGCCGCACGGGAGCTGATGTATGGCTCGCCGGTTCCGTACGCGATGTACGCACGGCCTGGCGAAAGTCTTCTGTTCGGTGCGCGGCCCGACCCAGGTGGCTCCCGAGTACCAGGGCTGCGCTACAACGACTGTCCTTACGCGGCGGGACCTTCCGGCGCCGTCGCGACGGCGGCCCCGGCGGCCGTGGGTAGAGCGGCCGGAACTGCCTCGCGGTCGGGCGCGAGCGGGTCGGTCACCGTGCCGGACTCCTCGTCGAAGAGCCCCTGCGCCAGCCTGGTCACCGCTGCGGGGACCGGCGGCGCCAGGTCGGCCACAGCTCGGAGACCGGACAGGACGTCGTCGGGTCGCACGGCAGGTGTCACGTGCCGAACAACCAGCCGCAGTATCGCACAGGGCCCGTCCCCGGGCCTATTGATGAGCGCGGCGGCAGCCGCTCCGGTGGAGCCGCCGCTTGCGTCGGACTGTGGATGGAGCGCCTGCAGGTCCGCTACGGCAGCACGGGCGTCGAAGGTCCGCATGCCGTTCTTCGTCTTCCGCTGGACCTCGACGGCCTCGGCGGCGAGAAAGGCGGACACGGCCTTCGAGGCGTCCTCGACGTCGACCCCGTCGAGCCGCAGCTCCCACACGGATGCGGTGAGCCGGTCGGCGAGGCCTGACGTACGGGCCTCGACGGCGTCGGTGACGTCGAGCCCGCCCGGCAGCGACTCGTCGAGCAGCTCACGCAGCTTGTCGGGGTCGCGGTGCTCGGTGAGGGCGATCTCCAGATACTCGGCCTCGCTGCCCGTGCCGGTGGGTGCGGCATTGGCGTACGACACCTTCGGGTGCGGGGTGAAGCCCGCCGAGTACGCCATGGGCACCTCGGCACGCCGCAGCGCCCGCTCGAAGGCACGCTGGAAGTCACGGTGGCTGGTGAACCGGAGGCGGCCGCGCTTGGTGTAGCGCAGTCGGATGCGCTGCACTGCCGGTGCGGGCGGCGGGCCTTCGGGCTGTCGCTTGCCCAGTGGTTCTTCTCCTCGGTGCGGGGCGGGCGCGGGGGCGCGCCGCCCTCGGAAATGCGGGGTGTTCCCTGCGGGCCCGCCCGGCTCACCCCTGCTTCCGCAAGGAGATCTCGGGTGCGGCCACCGCGCCGGGAACGGTCGTTGTACTACCCAGAGTACGCGCCTGAGGCACCACCGGTTCCCCAGCCTTGGGCACCCGGGGCCCGCCGACGAGCGCGCGCCAGGTTTCCCGCCTGGCCTGCCGTACCGTCTCCCGGGCCGACTGGAGCGCGGCCCGCGCGGCCCGGCCCGCCTCGACGGCGGCCTTCTTGGCCGGACGCCAGATGCCGTCGCGGAGCACGTGCCCGACGGGGGTGCAGACGTTCTGGTAGCACCAGCGCACCGGCCGTCCGACGAGGTTCCAGGCGAGCCACTTGATCCCCCGGCCGACGGCTCGCGAGATGTATCCGGCGATGCGCCAGGCGACACCGACGGCGGCGGCGATCTCACGGCCGATGGGCGCGAGGATGTGGCGGTAGACCCAGCCGACGGGCGTGACGAGCAGGACCACGACCAGCCAGACGACCGCCGTCCACACCCCGCGGCAGACGGCGGCGATGCCGTGCCCGATCGCGGTGAGCAGCCAGGCGAGCCCGTGGCCAAGTGGGGTCAGCAACTGTCGGTAGATCCACACCACCGGCACCACCAGCCCGTACCTCACCACCGGCACCACCAGATACCGCCACAACGCAACCCACGGCCAGACGAACAGCGCCTTGCCGATGAAGACCGCAAGCCACCCCAGACCGTGCCCGACGGGGGTGAGCAGCCGGCGGTAGATCCAGCGCACAGGCGCGACCAGCAGGTGCTCCACGAGCCAGGCGAGCCCGTGCCCCAGCGGAGTCAGCAGCTGCCGGTAGGTCCACACCACCGGCACCACCAGCCCGTACCTCACCACCGGCACCACCAGATACCGCCACAACGCAACCCACGGCCAGACGAGCAACGCCTTGCCGATGAAGACCCCGAGCCACACAAGACCGTGCCCGAGCGGCGTCAGCACCGCCTCGTACACCCAGGCCATCGCCCGGCCCAGCGGCCGCAGCAGCATCCGCTCCACGGCCCGGCCGCAGACGACGTGGAGGTCCCACACCATCCGTACGGGAACGACCACGAGCAGCACCACGATCCGCACCGGTATCCGGATGACCGTGGTGAGACAGCCCTCGCCGGGCTCGTAGTGCGCGGGTACCTGATGATTCCCGTACGTCTGAGGTGACTTCTCGAACTCCATGTCAGACATGACGCGTCACACGCCCGTCCGGATCCAGAACCTGCACTGTCCGCCGCGCTCGTCCTCGAAGATGCCCCCGTTGTTCCCAATCACCTTGCGCGAGCCGGTGTTGGAGGCGTCGCAGGTGACCAGGACCCCCGGTCGAGGCCGAGTGCGGATGCATACGGGAGGACATCGCGCAGCATCGCGGTGGCATGGCCGCGGCGGCGGGCGCTCGGCCGCACTCCGTAGCCGATGTGGCCGCCGAAGTCGCGCAGATGAGGAGTGAGCCGGTGCCGGATCTGGATGCGGCCGAGGTAGGTGTCGCCGGGCACTATGAGCTGCGGCATCGGCCCATTGTGCCGGGGCGCGCGAACACCCCGGCGCAGTGGGTCACTTGACGACGGTCAGCGGCAGCAGCTTCTTGCCGGTCGGGCCGATCTGGATCTGCGTGTCCATCTGCGGGCAGACACCGCAGTCGAAGCACGGCGTCCAGCGGCAGTCCTCGACCTCCGTCTCGTCGAGCGCGTCCTGCCAGTCCTCCCAGAGCCAGTCCTTGTCGAGACCGGAGTCCAGGTGATCCCAGGGCAGGACCTCCTCGTACGTGCGCTCACGCGTCGTGTACCAGTCGACGTCCAAGCCGAAGGCGGGCAGCGTCTTCTCGGCGCAGGCCATCCACCTGTCGTACGAGAAGTGCTCGCGCCAGCCGTCGAAGCGGCCGCCGTCCTCGTAGACCGCGCGGATGACCGAGCCGATGCGGCGGTCGCCGCGGGAGAGCAGGCCCTCGACGATGCCGGGCTTGCCGTCGTGGTAGCGGAAGCCGATCGAGCGGCCGTACTTCTTGTCTCCGCGGATCTTGTCGCGCAGCTTCTCCAGCCGCGCGTCCGTCTCCTCGGCGCTCAGCTGCGGGGCCCACTGGAACGGGGTGTGCGGCTTGGGCACGAAGCCGCCGATCGACACCGTGCAGCGGATGTCGTTCTGGCCCGACACCTTGCGGCCCTCCGCGATGACGTTGACCGCCATGTCGCCGATCTGGAGAACGTCCTCGTCGGTCTCGGTGGGCAGACCGCACATGAAGTACAGCTTCACCTGACGCCAGCCGTTGCCGTACGCCGTCGAGACGGTACGGATCAGGTCCTCTTCCGAGACCATCTTGTTGATGACCTTGCGCATGCGCTCGGAGCCGCCCTCGGGGGCGAACGTCAGACCCGAGCGGCGGCCGTTGCGGGTCAGCTCATTGGCCAGGTCGACGTTGAACGCGTCCACGCGGGTCGACGGCAGGGACAGACCGATCTTGTCTTCCTCGTACCGGTCGGCCAGGCCCTTCGCGATGTCGCCGATCTCGCTGTGGTCCGCGGAGGACAGCGACAGCAGGCCGACCTCCTCGAAGCCGGTCGCCTTCAGGCCCTTTTCGACCATGTCGCCGATGCCGGTGATGCTTCGCTCCCGCACGGGGCGCGTGATCATGCCGGCCTGGCAGAAGCGGCAGCCGCGGGTGCAGCCGCGGAAGATCTCGACGGACATCCGCTCATGGACGGTCTCGGCGAGGGGGACCAGCGGCTGCTTCGGGTACGGCCACTCGTCGAGGTCCATGACGGTGTGCTTGGACACGCGCCACGGCACGCCGGACTTGTTGGGGACGACGCGGCCGATGCGGCCGTCGGGCAGGTACTCGACGTCGTAGAAGCCCGGGACGTAGACATTGCCGGTCTTCGCGAGGCGGAAGAGCACCTCTTCGCGGCCGCCCGGGCGGCCTTCGGCCTTCCAGGCGCGGATGATCTCGGTCATGTCGAGGACGGCCTGCTCGCCGTCGCCGATGACCGCGCAGTCGATGAAGTCCGCGATCGGTTCGGGGTTGAAGGCCGCGTGGCCGCCGGCCAGCACGATCGGGTCGTCCAGGCCGCGGTCCTTCGCCTCCAGCGGGATGCCCGCGAGGTCCAGGGCGGTGAGCATGTTCGTGTAGCCGAGCTCCGTTGAGAAGCTGAGACCGAACACGTCGAAGGCCTTGACCGGACGGTGTGAGTCCACGGTGAACTGCGGGACCTTGTGCTCCCGCATCAGCTCTTCGAGGTCCGGCCAGACGCTGTACGTGCGCTCGGCGAGCACCCCCTCGCGCTCGTTCAGTACCTCGTAGAGGATCATGACGCCCTGGTTGGGCAGTCCGACCTCGTACGCGTCGGGGTACATGAGCGCCCAGCGAACGTCGCAGGCGTCCCAGTCCTTGACGGTTGAGTTGAGCTCTCCGCCGACGTACTGGATCGGCTTCTGGACGTGCGGGAGAAGCGCTTCCAGGCGTGGGAAGACCGACTCGACAGGCATCTTGGTGTCTCTCGTGAGCGGGCAAGGGTGACCATCAAGCGTACCCTGACGCTCAGCCGGTCAGATCCGCCCGCAGTTTCGGGGCGGACGCCTCCTTCCACACCCCCGGCAGCTCTGCCTCCCGCTGTGCGGCTTGTGCCTCCTCCCTGCCGTACAACAGTCCCCAGGTGAAGGCGGACTCCCCCGCCGCATGCGCCTGGATCGCGAGATTCCGCAGGGCTTCGCGGGCCACGACGCTGTCCTGGTGGTCGCCGAGCACCGTCTGCACGGCCTTCATCCTCTTGGCGAACTTCTTGGCCGCCTTGCCGAGCGAGGGCGTCGCCGCCTCGCCCGCGTACCGGGCGCGCTTGGCGGCCTTGCGGGCGTCGTGCATGGCCAGGTCCCGCTCCTCACCGGGGGGCAGCTCCAGGGCATGGTCGATCCGGGCGGCCAGCCGGTCGTAGTCCTTCAGGACCGCCTTGGGGATCACCCTGGCGGCCGCGCCGCCCGCCGCCTTCAGCAGCGGCGGGTCGCTGAGCAGCGCGTCCAGCGACTCCAGGAGCGAGAGGTAGCGCTTTGTGTCGAGCACGGCGACGGCCTTGCGCCGGGCGCCTGCGCCATGGGCGGCGGTCCAGATACGCAGCCGTCCGCGTACCGGGCCGAGCAGCAGGGTCCTGGGCACGGTGTCGATCCGCGACCGCAGCCGCTCGGTGAGCACCTCCTGGTCACGGGCGACGCCCAGCTCGCCCGCGAGCCACTGAAGCTCGTCGCCGATCGGATCGGTGACGGTCCGGTCGATGACCTTCCGGTACGTCTTGAACGCGCTGCGCATCCGTCGTGTGGCGACCCGCATCTGGTGCACGGAGTCGGGCAGGTCACGGCGCACGCCGGGGTCGTACGCGAGCAGTGCGTCGGCCTGTTCCCGCAGGTAGGCGAGGATGTGCTCGCCGGCGGTCTGCGGAGGTTCCGGGGAGGGTGGTGCCGCCCGCTTGTCCCCCTTGGGGGCGGTCTCCGCCAGCGCCCTGGCCAGCTTCGACGGCGCCTTCGCAGGGCGAACGCCCGCCTTGCGGAGCTTCTTCTCGACCGCGTCGAGGATGGAGGGATCCGCGTCGTCGGCGAGCTCGACCTCGATCTCGTCCCACTGCGCCGTGCGGCCGCCGTCGATGAGGCGTTCCGCGCGGACCGCGTCCCTGCTCAGCTCGGCCAGCAGCGCGCCGTCCGCGTCGACCAGGTGACGGACGTCCCTGGAGGACCTCAGGCGCACCACGGGCGTGAGTGCGGCGTCCCGGGTCCGGGCGCGGACCAGGCCCTCAAGGCTGTGCGGGACCGAATCGGACAGGGGTGCGCTGATCTCGTCCCGGACGCCCGGGGCGACCGGGAGCTTGAGGTGCCAGCCCGCGTCCGTGCCGCCCGTCCTGCGGCGCAGGGTGATGGAGGCGGCGGCAAGGCGCAGGTCGGCGGTGTCGTAGTAGACGGCGTCGAGCTCGGCGACGCCTCTGTCATGGACGGCCGACGCCCCTGCGACCCCGGTCAGGTCCGGCAGTCGGGTCTCGGGAGTGGCTTCGTACTTCCGCTCGATCTCGCGCTTCGTATCCGCCATGAACTGAATCTAGTTGCCTGGGCGCCTCTGTGGCATCCCCATGTGTTCACCTAGGCAGTTATCGGCCGCTGCACCCGGATCGACTGGAGCAGCCCGATCGCGATCCAGACCGCGAACATGGAGGTGCCTCCGTACGACACGAACGGCAGCGGCAGGCCCGCCACCGGCATGATCCCGAGCGTCATTCCGATGTTCTCGAAGGACTGGAAGGCGAACCAGGCGATGATCCCGGCGGCCACGATCGTGCCGTACAGCTCGGTCGTCTCACGTGCGATGCGGCAGGCGCGCCACAGGACGACGCCGAGCAGCAGCAGGATCAGTCCCGCCCCCAGGAAGCCCAGTTCCTCGCCCGCGACCGTGAAGACGAAGTCCGTCTGCTGTTCGGGGACGAACTGGCCGGTGGTCTGGGAGCCCTTGAACAGGCCGGTGCCGGTCAGTCCGCCCGATCCGATCGCGATCCGCGCCTGGTTGGTGTTGTAGCCGACGCCTGCCGGGTCGAGTTCCGGGTTGGCGAACGCCGCGAAGCGGTTGATCTGGTACTCGTCCAACAGCCCGAGCGCGGTGACCATCACGCCACCGATGACGCCGGCGCCGATCAGTCCGATGATCCAGCGGTTGGAGGCGCCGGAGGCGAGCAGCACCCCGAGCACGATCACCGCCATCACCATCACCGAACCGAGGTCCGGCATCAGCATGACGATCACCATCGGCAGGACCGCGAAGCCCAGGGACTTGGCGACCGTCCGGTGGTCGGGGTGCAGTTGGTCGCCCGCGTCCACTCGCGCGGCCAGCAACATCGCCATCCCCAGAATGATCGTGATCTTCACGAACTCCGAGGGCTGGAGGGAGAAACCGCCGCCGATCACGATCCAGGCGTGCGCGCCGTTGATGGTCGCGCCGAGCGGCGTGAGCACCAGCAGTACGAGCACTACGGAGAGTCCGTACAGCACCGGGACCGCGCCGCGCAGGGTGCGGTGCCCGAGCCAGATCGTGCCGATCATCAGCGCGAGGCCGATCCCGGTGTTGAGGGCGTGACGGAGGAAGAAGTAGTACGGGTCGCCCTGGTTGAGCTCGGTGCGGTTGCGGGTCGCCGACCACACCAGCAGCGTGCCCACCAAGGACAGCGCGATCGCGGACAGCAGCAGCGGCCAGTCGAGCTTGCGCACCACGGAGTCGCGGGCGGACAGCTGCGACCACAGGCCACCTCGCTTGGGCCCGTATCCGGAGACGGAGAAGCCATTCGTGCCGGCCATGGCTCAGTCCCTCCGCGCGGGTGCGCCCGCGAGCTGCTGTTCCTCGGCCGGAGGCTTCTCTTCCTCAGGCTCGTACGGCTCGATCTTGGGGGCTTCGATGGAGCCGTCGGGCTCGATCTTCGGCAGTGACGTCTGCGGCTTGGGCAGCAGGGCCTTCTTCAGGTCCTGACCGCCCTCCTCGTCGAGTCCGTACATCGCCTCGTAGATCTTGCGCACGGCCGGTCCCGAGGCACCGGATCCGGTACCACCCTGGGCGATCGTCATGATGATCGTGTAGTCCTCGGTGTACGAGACGAACCAGGAGGTCGTCTGCTTGCCGTAGACCTCGGCGGTACCCGTCTTGGCGTGCATCGGGATCTTGTCCTGCGGCCAGCCGCCGAAGCGCCAGGCGGCCGATCCGCGGGTCGTGACTCCCGCGAGGGCTTTGTCTATCTGCGACCGGGTGTCGGCGTCCATGGGCAGCTTGCCGTGGGACTTCGGCTTGATCGCCTGGACGGTCTTGCCGTCCGCGCTGATCACGGCCTTGCCGATGGTGGGGTTGTACAGGGTGCCGCCGTTGGCGATGGCCGCGTAGATGGTGGCCATCTGGATCGGGGTGACGAGTGTGTCGCCCTGGCCGATGGAGTAGTTGACGGAGTCACCGGCACGCATCCGGTTGCCTTCGAGGCAGTTCTCGTACGCGATCTTCTCGACGTAGTCGCCGTCCTTCTTGCCCTGCTTGCACCAGCCGTCCTTGTTGGCCTCCCAGAAGCTCTGCTTCCACTGGCGGTCGGGGACACGGCCCTTGACCTCGTTGGGGAGGTCGATGCCGGTCTCCTTGCCGAGGCCGAACTGGTGGGCGGTCTTGTAGAACCAGTCGTTGGTGCGCTTCTTGGGCTTGATGCCGCCGTCCTTCTGCCACTCCCGGTGGGCGAGGCCGTAGAAGACGGTGTCGCAGGAGACCTCCAGGGCCCTGCCGAGGCTGATGCTGCCGTAGCCCTTTGACTCGAAGTTCTTGAAGACCTGGCCACCGACGGAGTACGAGCTCGGGCAGGGGTAGTCGCCGTCGAACGGGTAGCCGGCGTTGACCGCCGCGGTCGAGGAGATGACCTTGAAGATCGAGCCGGGCGCGGCCTGGCCCTGGATCGCGCGGTTCAGCAGCGGGTAGTTGGAGTCCTTGCCGGTGAGCTTGGCGTAGTCCTTGCCGGAGATGCCGCCGACCCAGGAGTTGGGGTCGTATGTCGGCTGCGAGGCCATCGAGACGATCCGGCCGGTCTTGTTCTCCATCACGACGACGGCGCCGGCATCCGCCTTGTACTTCTCGCCGGTGTTCCTGTCGGTCTCCTTGCGGGCGGTCTTCATCGCCCCGTCGAGCTCGTACTCCGCGACCGCCTGGACGCGTGCGTCGATGGAGGTGACGAGGTTGGCGCCGGGCTGGGCCTCGTCCTTGGCCGCCTGGCCGATGACGCGGCCGAGGTTGTCGACCTCGTAGCGGGTGACTCCGGCCTTGCCGCGCAGCTCCTTGTCGTAGGTGCGCTCGATGCCCGAGCGGCCCACCTGGTCGGAGCGGAGGAACGGCGAGTCGGTGTCCTTGGCCTTGGTGATCTCCTCGTCGGTGACGGGCGAGAGATAGCCGAGGACCTGCGCGGTGTTGGCCTTGCCGGGCGCGGTGTAGCGGCGTACGGCGGTGGGCTCGGCGGTGATGCCGGGGAAGTCCTCGGCGCGCTCGCGGATTTGCAGGGCCTGCTGGGTGGTGGCCTCGTCGGTGACCGGGATCGGCTGGTAGGGCGAGCCGTTCCAGCAGGGCTGCGGGGTCTTGGCGTCACAGAGCCTGACCTTGTCCATGACGTCCTTCGGCTTCATGCCGAGGACGCCCGCGAGGCGGGCGAGGACGCCTTTGCCGTCGTCCTTCATCTTCATCAGCTCGGTGCGGGACGCGGAGACGACGAGGCGGGTCTCGTTGTCGGCGAGCGCGATGCCACGGGCGTCGAGGATCGAGCCGCGGACGGCGGGCTGGACGACCTGCTGGACGTGGTTGTTCTTCGCCTCGTCGGTGTACTCCTGGCCGTTGCGGATCTGGAGGTACCAGAGGCGTCCGCCGAGGGTGAGCAGGAGGGAGAAGACAAGTACCTGGATGACGACGAGCCGGATCTGGACCCGGGGGGTCCGCCCGGTCTCCGGAATGTTGCTCACGGTGCTGCCCCCTCGATCACAGTCGCTTGACTCCCTTTATGCGGACGGCCCGCGCCGCCCGCGACCTGGCTGCCTTGACCCGCATTCCGCTGCGCTGCTTGCCGATGCGCAGGCCGGTGCCGGAGGAGAGCCAGCGGGAGGCGGCGTCGCTTCCGCCCGGGCCGCCGCTGCTCTGGCTTTCGGAGAGCGGATTGCTCTCGGCGCGTCTGGCGAGCGCCATGATCAGCGGCACCGTGAAGGGCGCGAGGAGCAGGTCGTACACGGCGGCCGTGAACAGCAGGCTGCCCAGGCCCACATGGCGGGCGGCGGTGTCGCCGACGAGTGCGCCCACGCCCGCGTACAGCAGTGTCGAGCTGATCGCGGCAGCGACGACCACGACCATCGGTCCGGTGGCCGACTTGAGCTGGCCATTGTCGGGGCGCACCAGGCCCGCGAGGTAGCCGATCACGCAGAGCACGAGTGCGTAGCGCCCGGCGGCGTGATCGGCGGGCGGGGCGAGGTCGGCGAGCAGGCCCGCGCCGAAGCCGATGAAGGCGCCGGCCATGTGCCCGTATACGAGGGCGAGTCCGAGGACGACGAGCAGCAGCAGGTCGGGGACGGCGCCGGGGAGCTGGAGGCGGGCGAGGACGGAGACCTGGATGACGAGGGCGACCACGACGAGTGTCGTGGAGAGCAGCATCCGGTTGAAGCGCATGACGGATCAGCTCCTACTCGTCGTTCTGGTCGTCGGCGTTCGCGTCGGCCGGATCCAGGTCGTCGCCCTGGACCTGCTCGCCGCCCTCGCCGTCCGCGGACGGGGTGACCGTCACCGTGACCGTGGGCGTGGGCTTGGGAGCCGCGGGCCTGGGCGGCAGGACCGTGTCGCGCGGATCGGACCTGGGCGCCACGACGACGACGCCGACGATGTCGAGCTTGCTGAAGCCGACGAACGGACGGACGTAGATGGTCCGGGTGAGGTCGCCGCCGGAGGGATCGACGCGGATGACCTCACCGACCGGGACGCCGGGCACGAACGGCTTGTCGGCCTGCGAGCCGAAGGTGACGAGCCGGTCGCCCTTCTTGACCTTGGCCTTGCCGTTGAGCAGCTGCACGGAGAGCGGACGGTCGCCCTGGCCGGTGGCGAAGCCCAGTTCGTCGGTCTTCTCCATCCGGGTGCCAACCGTGAAGTCCGGGTCGCTGGCGAGCAGTACGGTCGCGGTGTTCGGGCCGACCGTGGTGACCCGGCCGACGAGTCCGTCGCCGTTGAGGACGGTCATGTCGCGCTCGATGCCGTCGTTGGAGCCGACATCGATGGTCACCGTCCAGGAGAAGCCCTGGGCCGCTCCGATGGCGATGACCTCGGCCCCCTTGATGCCGTACTGTCCCGCGCCCGCCTTCTTGAGCATGTTGTCCAGCTCGCGCACCCGGTTGCGGTTGCGGTCGTTGCTGCCGAGCTTTGCCTTCAGCAGGGCGTTCTCGCGCTCCAGTTCGCCGATTCGGTCGTGACGCCGGCCCGAGTCGCGGACGGCTCCGATGGCATTGCCTATCGGGTCGACCGCTGCCGCGACGCCGTTCTCGACGGGTCCGAAGACCGTGGCGGCGGCCTGCCGGGCGCCGTCAACCGGTGACTCCTCGCCTCCGCGGATGTCCACCGTGATCAAAGCGAACGCGATGGCGATCAGCAGCACCAGGAGCAGCCGGCTCTCTCGTGTGTCCCTCACGTGCGACGGCCGTGCCTTCCTCGTAGGAATGTTGATGTCTGTATATCAACGATCCGCCACACGGGTTGGCAGGCACCCGTATGGGGGTCCCCCCGCGCCCGCCAGGGGCGCAGGGGGAGGAATCCGCATGCCCGTCCGCTATCGGCGGGGCTGGGCGTCCAGGACCTGCTGGAGCGCCTCGAACTCCTCGACGCACTTGCCCGATCCGAGGGCCACCGAGTCCAGCGGATCCTCGGCGATATGGATCGGCATGCCGGTCTCACGGCGCAATCGCTCGTCGAGGCCGCGCAGCAGGGCGCCGCCGCCGGTGAGGACGATGCCTCGGTCCATCACGTCACCGGACAGCTCCGGCGGGCACTTGTCGAGGGTGGTCTTGACGGCGTCGACGATCGCGTTGACCGGTTCCTCGATCGCCTTGCGGACTTCGGCGGCGGAGATGACCACGGTCTTCGGCAGACCGGAGACGAGGTCACGGCCGCGGATCTCGGTGTGCTCGTCCTTGTCCATGTCGTACGCGGAGCCGATGGTGATCTTGATGTTTTCGGCAGTCCGCTCACCGAGCAGGAGGGAGTACTCCTTCTTGATGTGCTGGATGATCGCGTTGTCCAACTCGTCGCCGGCGACGCGAATGGACTGTGCTGTGACGATTCCGCCGAGTGAGATGACGGCGACTTCGGTGGTGCCACCACCGATGTCGACGACCATATTGCCGGTGGCTTCATGGACCGGGAGTCCGGAGCCGATGGCCGCGGCCATCGGCTCCTCGATGATGTGCACCTGTCGGGCGCCCGCCTGCGTCGACGCCTCGATGACCGCGCGGCGCTCGACTCCCGTGATGCCGGAGGGCACACAGACGACGACGCGCGGACGGGCGAGGTACCGGCGCTTGTGGATCTTCAGGATGAAGTAGCGGAGCATCCGTTCGGTGATCTCGAAGTCGGCGATGACGCCGTCCTTCAGCGGCCGGACGGCAACGATGTTGCCAGGTGTCCGGCCGATCATCTTCTTCGCCTCGGCGCCGACCGCGAGAATGCCGCCCGTGTTGGTGTTGATGGCGACGACGGACGGCTCGTTGAGGACGATCCCCCGGCCCCTGACGTACACCAGCGTGTTGGCGGTCCCGAGGTCGACAGCCATGTCACGGCCGATGAACGACATGTTGTTCCCCATGAGGATGCGTCTGGCCTTCCCAAATCGAGCATTGATGGCTTTTTAGGATGGCGAGGTGGGTGCTGTGGCGTGGAGGCTTCATCGTAGTGCCGCCTGCACGGACACGGCGCGGTGGCCCGCCTCTGTATAGGTGACGAGGTGTTGCAGCGATGCGTTCCCGCAAAGCGCGGTCGTATGCCGAAGGGCGACCGAAATTCCTTCGGTCGCCCCAGGTCATGAGCGCTGTATGGCTGACGGCCAATCAGGAAAGTCCAGGGAAGAAAATCTTGAGTTCCCGAATGGCGGACTCTTCGGAGTCCGAGGCGTGGATGAGGTTCTCCCTGACGATGGTGCCGAAGTCGCCGCGGATGGAGCCGGGCGCTGCGGCGATCGGGTCGGTCGGGCCGGCCAGCGCGCGAAGGCCCTCGATGACCCGCTCGCCGTCGACGACCAGCACGACGACGGGACCCGACGCCATGAACTCGACCAGCGGCTCGTAGAAGGGCTTGCCCTTGTGCTCGCCGTAGTGCTGCTCCAGGGTCTCCTGGTCGAGGGTGCGCAGCTCCAGCGCGCTGATGGTCCAGCCGGCCTTGGCCTCGATCCGGCCGATGATCTCGCCGATCAGGCCGCGGCGTACGGCGTCGGGCTTGAGCAGGACGAGCGTGCGCTGGCTCACGGTTCGGGCTCCTTCAGTGCGGATTCAGGAGTTTCGAGGCTACAGGGCCGGAAGGGGCACCGATTACGCAGCGTCAGGCTCTGACGAGGCCTGCGCCGCCCAGCGGGCCTTCGCCTCGTCGATCTTGCGGCCGAAGTGCACCGACGCCCACCACAGGCCCGCGAAGACCGCCCCGAGGAAGAACATCGTCGGCACCACGAAACCGCTCACGACCAGCGCGATCTGCAGCGCCCAGCCGAGCTGCACCCCACCGGGGCGGCTGAGCATCCCGCAGAGCAGGACCGAGAGCAGCATGCCGACGCCGCAGACCGTCCAGACCGTCGCCGCCGAAAGGTCGTCGGACTTCATGGCGACAAGACCGGCGAAACCGATCACAAAGAATTCGCCGATCAGGGTGGATGCACAGAGCGTACGCATCAGATGTCAGCCCCTCCCCAGGAGCAGCCGGGCCTCGCCGACCGTGATCACCGAGCCGGTCACCAGGACGCCCGCGCCCGCGAACTCGGACTCCTCCTCGGCAAGCGTGATCGCCGCCTCCAGCGCGTCGTCGAGACGCGGCTCCACGACCACCCGCTCGTCGCCGAAGACCTCGACCGCGACCGCCGCCAGCTCGTCCACGTCCATCGCGCGATGGCTCGAATTCTGAGTGACGACGACCTCCGCGAAGATCGGCTCGAACGCCTCCAGGAAGCCCCGGACGTCCTTGTCGCCGGACGCGCCGACCACGCCGATGAGACGGGAGAAGCCGAAGGACTCGGTGATACCCGCCGCGCTCGCGCGGGCGCCGGCCGGGTTGTGCGCGGCGTCCAGGACGACCGTCGGGCTGCGGCGCACGACCTCCAGGCGGCCGGGCGAGGCCACCGCGGCGAACGCCTTGCGGATCGTGTCCATGTCCAGCGTGCGGGCCTGCTCGGCGCCGATGCCGAAGAACGCCTCGACCGTGGCAAGCGCCACCGCGGCGTTGTGCGCCTGGTGAGCCCCGTACAGCGGGAGGAAGATCTCTTCGTACTCCCCGCCGAGTCCGCGCAGCGTCACCAACTGGCCGCCCACCGCGACCTCGCGGGAGACGACGCCGAACTCCATGCCCTCGCGGGCGACCGTGGCGTCGGCCTCGACGGCCTTCTTCAGCATCACCTGCGCGGCGTCAACCGGCTGCTGCGCCATGATGACCGTCGCGCCCTGCTTGATGACGCCGGCCTTCTCGACGGCGATCTCGGCGGGGGTGGAGCCGAGCCGGTCGGTGTGGTCCAGGTCGATGGGCGTGACGACGGCGACGGAGGCGTCAATGACGTTCGTCGCGTCCCAGCTGCCGCCCATGCCGACCTCGACGACCGCCACATCCACGGGCGCGTCGGCGAAGGCGGCGAACGCCATCCCGGTCAGCACCTCGAAGAAGGAGAGCCGGAACTCCTGAGCCGCGTCGACCATTTCGATGTACGGCTTGATGTCTTCGTACGTCTCGATGAAACGCTCGGCTTCGATCGGGGCGCCGTCCAGGCTGATCCGCTCGGTGACCGACTGGACGTGCGGCGAGGTGTACCGGCCGGTGCGCAGATCGAAGGCGCCAAGCAGGGCCTCGATCATGCGGGCCGTGGACGTCTTGCCGTTCGTCCCCGTGATGTGGATCGAGGGGTACGCGCGCTGGGGCTCGCCCAGCACATCCATCAGCGCCGCGATACGGGCGACGGAGGGCTCCAGCTTGGTCTCACCCCAGCGCCCGGCGAGCTCCTGCTCCACCGCGCGCAGCGCCTTGTCCACCTCTGGGTCTGCGGGCCGGGCGGGCACGGGGTCACCCTGGGGCGACCCGGCCTGCGCGCGCAGGGTACGGCTACCGGCCTCGATCACCGCCAGGTCGGGGTCACGGTCGGTCTCTGCGTCGACGATCTCGTCGAAAGGGTCGGGCTGCTCACTCACAGGGCCAGTCTACGGAGGAGCAGTGACAGGACGTTCACCCCGCCCTTTTCGGGATGTTCGGAACGGGGCGTGAAGGGGGTTTACGCCGCGAGAGGCCCCGGGGAATCCCCGGGGCCTCTCGCGGACGACTCGTGTACGGCCTACGCCTCCGGCAGCCGGTCCAGCTGCGCGGTGATCCGCGCGATGTCCTCCTCCGCCTTGGCGAGGCGGGTGCGGATCTTCTCGACCACGTTGTCCGGCGCCTTCGCGAGGAACGCTTCGTTGCCGAGCTTGCCCGTCGCCTGCGCCTTCTCCTTCTCCGCCGCGGCCAGGTCCTTCGCCAGCCGCTTGCGCTCCGCGGCGACGTCGATGGTGCCCGACAGGTCCAGCGCGACCGTGGCCCCCGCGACGGGGAGCGTCGCCGTGGCGCTGAAGCCCTCGCCCTCCGGCTGCAGACGCAGCAGCTGGCGGATGGCCGCCTCGTGCGGCGCCAGCGCGGTGCCGTCCAGGGTGAGCCGGGCCGGGACCTTCTGGCCGGGCTGCAGGCCCTGGTCGGAGCGGAACCTGCGGACCTCGGTGACGACCCGCTGGACCAGCTCGATCTCCTGCTCGGCGGCCTTGTCCCGGAAGCCGCTGTCGGCCGGCCAGTCGGCGATGACGACGGACTCCTTGCCGGTGAGCGTGGTCCACAGCGTCTCGGTGACGAAGGGGACGATCGGGTGCAGCAGCCGCAGCGTGACGTCGAGGACCTCGCCCAGGACGCGGCCGGAGACACGCGCCTGCTCGCCGCCCGCGAAGTACGTCGTCTTGGACAGCTCGACGTACCAGTCGAAGACCTCGTCCCAGGCGAAGTGGTAGAGGGCGTCGGACAGTTTCGAGAACTGGTAGTCCTCGTAGTACGCGTCGACCTCGGCCACGGTCGCGTTGAGCCGGGAGAGGATCCACCGGTCCGCCGCCGACATCTGCGCCGGGTCGGGCAGTTCGCCTTCCACCGTCGCGCCGTTCATCAGCGCGAAGCGGGTCGCGTTCCAGATCTTGTTGGCGAAGTTACGGGAGGCCTGGACCCAGTCCTCGCCGATTGGGACATCCACCCCCGGGTTGGCACCACGGGCCAGTGTGAACCGCACGGCGTCGGAGCCGTAAGTGTCCATCCAGTCCAGCGGGTTGACCGCGTTGCCGAAGGACTTCGACATCTTCTTGCCGAACTGGTCGCGGACCATGCCATGCAGAGCAATGGTGTGGAACGGTGGGGTGCCGTCCATCGCGTACAGGCCGAACATCATCATCCGGGCGACCCAGAAGAAGAGGATGTCGTACCCGGTGACCAGGACGGAGTTCGGATAGAACTTCTCGAGGCTCTCGGTCTGTTCGGGCCAGCCGAGGGTGGAGAAGGGCCACAGGCCGGAGGAGAACCAGGTGTCCAGGACATCGGTGTCCTGGGTCCAGCCCTCGCCCGTCGGCGGCTGCTCGTCCGGTCCGACGCAGACGACTTCGCCGTTCGGCCCGTACCAGACGGGAATGCGGTGACCCCACCACAGCTGGCGCGAGATGCACCAGTCGTGCAGGTTGTCGACCCAGCCGAAGTACCGGGACTCCATCTCCTTCGGATGGATGTTCACGCGGCCGTCGCGGACCGCGTCACCCGCGGCCTGGGCGAGCGGGCCGACCTTGACCCACCACTGCATGGACAGCCGCGGCTCGATCGTCGTCTTGCAGCGCGAGCAGTGGCCGACGGAGTGCGTGTACGGACGCTTCTCGGCGACGATCCGGCCATCGGCACGCAGCGCGCCGACGATGGCGGAACGGGCCTCGAAACGGTCCAGGCCCTGGAACGGGCCGTGGGCCGTGATGACTCCGCGCTCGTCAAGGACGGCGAGCGAGGGCAGATTGTGGCGCTGGCCGATCTCGAAGTCGTTCGGGTCGTGGGCGGGCGTCACCTTGACGGCGCCCGTGCCGAACTCGGGGTCGACGTGCGCGTCGGCGACGACAGGGATTCGGCGGCCGGTGAGCGGCAGTTCGATCTCTGTGCCGACGAGGTGGGCGTAGCGCTCGTCCTCGGGGTGGACCGCGACCGCGGTGTCACCGAGCATCGTCTCGGCTCGGGTCGTCGCGACCACGATCGAGGTGTCGTCCTCGCCGTAGCGGATCGAGACCAGCTCGCCGTCGTCGTCCTGGTACTCCACCTCGATGTCCGAGATGGCCGTCAGGCAGCGGGGGCACCAGTTGATGATGCGTTCGGCGCGGTAGATCAGCTCGTCGTCATAGAGCCTCTTGAAGATCGTCTGGACAGCCTGGGAGAGGCCCTCGTCCATGGTGAAACGCTCGCGGCTCCAGTCGACGCCGTCGCCGAGGCGGCGCATCTGGCCGGAGATCTGCCCGCCGGACGCAGCCTTCCACTGCCAGACACGCTCGACGAACGCCTCGCGGCCGAGGTCGTGGCGGGACTTGCCTTCCTTCGCCAACTCGCGCTCAACGACGTTCTGGGTGGCAATACCGGCGTGGTCCATGCCGGGCTGCCACAGCGTCTCGTAACCCTGCATCCGCTTACGGCGGGTGAGTGCATCGATCAGCGTGTGCTCGAAGGCGTGGCCCAGGTGCAAGGAGCCCGTGACGTTCGGCGGCGGGATGACGATGGTGTACGGCGGCTTCTCGCTCTTGGGGTCCGCCGTGAAGTAACCGCGCTCTACCCAGCGCTCATAGAGCTTCCCCTCCACCTCGGCCGGCGCGTACTGGGTCGGCAGTTCGGGGTTGCTGGCTGGCTGCTGCTGAGCGTTCTCGGTCACGGGCTCAGTTTAGAGGTGTCACAGGGCCGTACTGAAACGGGATTCTTCGGTAACGGTGTGACCCCCGCCGCCCCATGGGCCGGGCGCTTGGGCCAGGATGTTCGAACCACATAAGTATCTGGAGGGGAACCCCGTAATGAGCTACAACCAGCCGGGCCCGTACGGCGGCCAGCCTCAGCAGCCCGGACCGTACGGTCAGCCGGGTCCCTACGGCCAGCAGCCGCCGCAGGCCCCGCAGCCCGGCTACGGGTACCCGCAGCAGCCTCCGCAGCCGCAGCCCGGTTACGGCTACCCGCAGCAGGCCCCGCAGGGCGTCCCGCCGCAGCAGGATCAGTGGGGCCAGCCCCAGCAGCCGGGCCCGTACGGCCAGCAGCCCCAGTACCCCGGCCAGGTTCCGCCCCCGCCGCCCGCGCCCAAGAAGAAGACGGGCCTGATCATCGGTGCGGTGGTCGTGGCGCTCGCGGTGATCGGCGGCGGCGCGTTCTACCTGCTGGGTGGTAGTGGCGGCAACAGTGACGTCGCGGACGACACCAAGGGGTACAAGCTCACACCGGCGGCTTCGGTCGACGACTACAAGAGGGACGGCGCCGAGAAGTCGAAGCCCTCGACCGGCAAGGACAAGAAGGAGGCTGAGGCACTCGGGATCAAGAACCCGACCGAGGTTGCCGCCTCCTACAAGGCCGGCGACGCGAGCGATCCGCTCAAGGGCGGCAAGGTTCTCACCCTCGGCGGGCTGTGGGGAGAAGTCACCGACCCCGAGAAGGCGGTCGACGGCTACTTCGCGAGCATCAAGAAGGACGACGAGGAGGACAAGGACGTCGACGTCGAACTCATCGGCAGTCCCACCTCGGTCACGCCCTCCGGCTTCGAGGGCGCCCTGATGAAGTGCCAGAACGCCAAGCTCAAGAACACGAGTGACTCCGGCTCGTCGGCCACCGGTCCGAAGGAGATGGAGATCCCGATCTGCGTCTGGGCCGACTACAGCACCATCGCCTCCGTCAACGTCATCGACGTGGCGCAGATGATGGGCAAGGGTGGCAAGGCCATGTCGCAGGACCAGGTCGCCGAGCTTGCCGCCAAGCTCTACAAGACCTCGCGCACCAAGGTCTGATCCCCAAGATCCCAACTCGAAGGGGCGCCCGGCCAGTTGACGGCCGGGCGCCCCTTTCGTGCAGCTGATCCGTGTGGCTGAGTTACGCCGACTTCTCGTGACGGCCGTCGTTCTTCACGATCCGCGGCTCCCGCGGCACCAGCGTCGGGTTCACGTTGTTGTGGACGACATCCGACGTGATGACCACGCGCGCGACGTCCTTGCGGGACGGCACCTCGTACATGACCGACATGAGGACCTCTTCCATGATGGCCCGCAGGCCACGCGCGCCGGTGCCGCGCAGGATCGCCTGGTCGGCGATCGCCTCCAGCGCCGGGAGGTCGAAGTCCAGCTCCACGCCGTCCAGTTCGAACAGGCGCTGGTACTGCTTCACCAGGGCGTTGCGCGGCTCGACCAGGATCTTGAGCAGGGCCTCGCGGTCCAGGTTGTGGACCGAGGTGATGACCGGGAGGCGGCCGATGAACTCCGGGATCATCCCGAACTTCACCAGGTCCTCCGGCATGACCTCCTGGAACTGGTCGCTCGCCTCGATCTCGCGCTTGGAGCGGATCGTCGCGCCGAAGCCGATGCCCTTCGCGCCCGCCCGCGACTCGATGATCTTCTCCAGTCCGGCGAAGGCGCCGCCCACGATGAACAGCACGTTCGTCGTGTCGATCTGGATGAACTCCTGGTGCGGATGCTTCCGGCCGCCCTGCGGGGGGACCGAGGCAGTCGTGCCTTCAAGGATCTTCAGCAGGGCCTGCTGGACGCCCTCGCCCGACACATCCCGGGTGATCGACGGATTCTCGCTCTTGCGGGCGACCTTGTCGATCTCGTCGATGTAGATGATCCCGGTCTCGGCCTTCTTGACGTCGTAGTCGGCCGCCTGGATGAGCTTCAGCAGGATGTTCTCGACGTCCTCGCCGACATACCCCGCCTCCGTCAGCGCCGTCGCGTCGGCGATGGCGAACGGGACGTTGAGCATCCGGGCCAGGGTCTGGGCGAGCAGCGTCTTGCCGGACCCGGTCGGGCCGAGCAACAGGATGTTCGACTTGGCCAGTTCGATCGCGTCGTCCCGGCCCGCCCCGCCGCCGTTCTCGCCGGCCTGGACGCGCTTGTAGTGGTTGTACACCGCTACCGAGAGGGCCTTCTTCGCGGGCTCCTGCCCGACGACGTACCCCTCGAGGAACTCGTAGATCTCGCGCGGCTTGGGCAGTTCCTCCCACCGCACCTCGGAGGTCTCGGCGAGTTCCTCCTCGATAATCTCGTTGCAGAGGTCGATGCACTCGTCGCAGATGTACACACCGGGGCCTGCAATGAGCTTCTTCACCTGCTTCTGGCTCTTACCGCAGAACGAGCACTTGAGCAGGTCGCCGCCATCACCGATGCGTGCCACGAGGTGCTTCCCCTTCGCCTGGGAGCAGCTTGGTTCAGCCAGCTCCTGGTGCCTCATATCCGACGGTACCTTGCCGGGCCCCCCGTTCGGGCCCCCCTTGGCGCGGTTCACATTGTCGTGCACCACGCCAAGGGCGCCGGTCCGGTCAGGCGGCCGCTGCGGCCGTGCTCTTACGGGTCGAGACGATCTGGTCGACGAGGCCGTACGCAAGGGCGTCCTCGGCGGTCAGGATCTTGTCACGCTCGATGTCGTCACGGATCTTCTCGATCGGCGTGGTGGAGTGCTTGGCCAGCATCTCCTCCAGCTGCGTACGCATCCGCAGGATCTCGTTGGCCGCGATCTCCAGGTCGGAGAGCTGCTCACGGCCGGTCTGCGAGGACGGCTGGTGGATCAGCACGCGGGCGTTCGGCAGGGCCATCCGCTTGCCGGGGGTACCGGCGGCGAGCAGCACGGCCGCGGCGGAGGCCGCCTGGCCCATGCAGACCGTCTGGATGTCCGGCTTCACGAACTGCATCGTGTCGTAGATCGCGGTCAGCGCGGTGAAGGAGCCACCAGGGCTGTTGATGTAGATCGAGATGTCGCGGTCCGGGTCCATCGACTCCAGGCACAGCAGCTGCGCCATGACGTCGTTGGCGGAAGCGTCGTCGATCTGCACGCCGAGGAAGATCACGCGCTCCTCGAAGAGCTTCGCATACGGGTCGTACTCGCGCACGCCCTGCGAGGTGCGCTCGACGAAGCGCGGGACGACGTAGCGGTTGTCCACCTGCGGGCCGGTGTAGAGGCCGCTGGCGGAGGCGCCGGGGAAGTTACTCATGTCGGTGTTCACCATCCTGGTGGCGTTCTGTGGGCTGGGGTGGCCGGGGGCGCGGACTGTCTGGCTCGGAGCTCGGAGCTCAGGGCTCAGGCGCCGGTGCCGCCGCCGCCCGGAACGCCCGATGCGGAGGCCATGATCTCGTCGATGAGGCCGTACTCCTTGGCCTCTTCAGCGGTGTACCAGCGGTCGCGGTCACCGTCACGGATGATCGTTTCGACGGTCTGACCGGAGTGATGGGCGGTGATCTCCGCCATGCGCTTCTTCGTGCGGAGCAGGTACTCGGCCTGGATCTTGATGTCCGAGGCGGTACCACCGAGGCCGGCCGATCCCTGGTGCATGAGGATGTCGGTGTTGGGGAGCGCGAAGCGCTTGCCCGCGGTGCCGCCGGTCAGCAGGAACTGACCCATCGAGGCCGCCATGCCCATGCCGATCGTGACCACGTCGTTCGGGATGTACTGCATGGTGTCGTAGATCGCCATGCCGGCTGTCACCGAGCCGCCGGGGCTGTTGATGTAGAGGTAGATGTCCTTGTCCGGTTCGGCGGCAAGGAGCAGCATCTGCGCCGTGATCTTGTTGGCGATGTCGTCGTCGACCTGCTGGCCGAGGAAGATGATCCGCTCACCGAGCAGCCGGTTGTAGACATGGTCGCCGAGGCCACCACCGATGGACGGCTCACCCGCGGCGTAAGGCATCAGATTCGTCACGTATCCACCTGCTCGTCTCTGACGGCTGCGGCCGTCTCAGCGTCTTCGTACTGGGGGCGGGGACTCCCCTGCCCTCGTATTCATGGACCCTAACGCGCAGGTGGGACAACGCCATCCCGGTTCCCGAACTGTTCGCTCGGAGCGCAAGGTGCCCAGGGGCACAGCAGTACGACTCGGGCCCCGGGCGCAGGGTGCGTCCGGGGCCCGTCGTAGGGGTCAGCGCGAGGCTCAGGCCTCGGTCTTCTCCGTGTCCCCGTCACCCTCGGTGGCGGCCTCGACCGTCTCTGCGGCGGTCTCGGCCTCGTCCTCGTCGTCCTCGAGTTCGACGGGCTCACCGTTGGTGTCGATGACCTTGACGGACTCGACGACCACGGCGAGCGCCTTGCCGCGGGCGACCTCGCCCACGAGCATCGGCACCTGGCCGCCTTCGACGACCGCCTGGGCGAACTGGTCGGGGCTCATGCCGGAGGAGGCAGCACGCCGCATGAGGTGCTCGGTGAGCTCCTCCTGGTTGACGTTCAGCTTCTCCTTGTTGACCAGCTCGTCGAGGATGAACTGGGTCTTGATGCCCTTGACCGCCTGCTCCTTGGTCTCGGCATCGAACTCTTCCTCGGTCTTGCCCTGGATCTCCAGGTACTTGGCGAGGTCGAGGCCCATCTGGGCGAGCTGGTGGTTCACCAGGTTGTGCTTACGGGTGTTGACCTCGTCCTCGAGGAGCTTCTCGGGGATCGGCACCTCGGCCAGCTTCAGCAGCTCGTCCAGGACGCGCTCCTGGGCCTGGGTGGCCTGGTCGTACTGCTTCATGTTCTCGAGGCGCTTGCGGCTGTCCGCCTTCAGCTCCTCGAGGGTGTCGAACTCGCTCGCCATCTGAGCGAAGTCGTCGTCGAGCTCGGGGAGTTCGCGCGCGGCGACGGCGGTGACCTTGACGGTGACCTCGGCCGCCTTGCCCTCGGCGCTGCCGCCCTTGAGCTCGGAGGTGAAGGTGGCCTCGCCGTCGGCCTCCAGGCCGGTGACGGCCTCGTCGATGCCGTCGAGCAGCTCGCCGGAGCCGATCGTGTACTGGACGCCGCTCGCGACGCCGTCCTCCAGGACCTCGCCGTCGACCTTGGCCTCGAGGTCGATCGTCACGACGTCGCCCTCGGCGGCGGCACGCTCGACCGGGTTGGTGGAGGCGAAGCGCTCGCGAAGCTGCTCAACCGACTTCTCGACGTCCTCGTCGCTGACCTCGACGGCGTCGACGGTGACCTCGATGCCGGAGTAGTCCGGGATCTCGATGGCCGGACGGATGTCGACCTCGGCGGTGAAGGCGAGCGTCTCGCCGTCCTTCAGCTCCGTGATGTCGACGTCGGGCTGGCCGAGCGGGTTGACCGAGGCCTCGTTGACCGCCTCGGTGTAGAACTTCGGGAGGGCGTCGTTGACCGCCTCCTCCAGCACCGCACCACGGCCGAACCGCTGGTCGATCACTCGGGCCGGGATCTTGCCCTTACGGAAGCCCTTGACCGTGACCTGCTGGTTGATCTTCTTGTACGCCGCGTCGAGGCTGTCCTTGAGCTCCTCGAAGGGCACCTCGACAGTGAGCCGAACCCGAGTCGGGTTCAGGGTCTCCACGGCGCTCTTCACGGTTCGGTCTCCTTGGTGGCTGATTCTGGGGTTCTGCTGCGTCCGCCGCACTGGAGGCGGCTCAGCGGATCGGCCCGGCTCTCCGTCCCACTCGCCGGCTGTTCGTCGGACGCGTCGGACACACGGGCACGCAGTTTGCATAGTAGCCGCAAGGAGGATGCGCCCCACAATGCGATCTTGAGGGGCGATCGTGCTGATGGTCGGGGTGGCCGGATTCGAACCGACGACCTTCCGCTCCCAAAGCGGACGCGCTACCAAGCTGCGCCACACCCCGTCGGTGCGACACGTAGGGTACATGCCCGCAGGCCATGCGGCTGCCGCATTCTCCGTGAGGCTTTCAGGGAGGCGTTGCGGGCGGAATGGGGTGTGCGGCAGCGGCCCCGGACCCGCTACGATGCTCTTCGTAACCGCGGCCCTCGTGACCTGCGGTGCGATGCTTGCGGGCGTAGCTCAATGGTAGAGCCCTAGTCTTCCAAACTAGCTACGCGGGTTCGATTCCCGTCGCCCGCTCTTGATGGCTCAGGGCCAGGTCGGAGGTTCATCCTCAGCCTGGCCCTGATGCGTTTCCGGTCTTCGTTGCGGCCTATGTGCCCGTTGCGTGCCCGTTCTGGTTGGGATCTTGCTTCCGTGCCCGCTCGACGACGGCGCTCAGGGCCTGGCCGATCAGCCGCTCCCGTTCGGCAGT
Source organism: Streptomyces sp. NPDC019443 (assembly GCF_044389785.1). Classification (NCBI taxonomy): domain Bacteria; kingdom Bacillati; phylum Actinomycetota; class Actinomycetes; order Kitasatosporales; family Streptomycetaceae; genus Streptomyces; species Streptomyces sp. NPDC019443. Next base: position 100,475 of record NZ_JBIRYJ010000006.1, on the reverse strand, counting down.
GGCGCGCATGGAGCCGAACTGCGCGCCGGGTGCACTTGTCGCCCGTGGATCACGGGATCGCATGAGGGCCTGTCTCGCGGGCCAGGTGTCGTGGAACCGGGCATGGCAGTTTTGCGTTTTCCGCTTACGTGACGTGACATGTTCCTACGCTGGGTTGCCGGCGAGTCGAGGCCGAGAGTGTCAGGGGGTCGGGAATGAGTGCGGAGATCGTTCAGTATGTGGCGCAGGCGGGGCCGTATCTGACGGCAGCTCTGGGGGCTTATGGCGCTGGGGTGTTGACGCGGACGGAGAGCGCTGCGGTCGAGGCGACGGCGAATGTGGGGCGGCGCATGCTGCAGGCGGTGTGGCGTCGCCGTGACCAGGAGGGTCGTGCCGAGCTGGAGGCGGCGGTGCAGGACGCAGTGGATGAGCCGGAGGATGAGGATGCGGCGGCTGCGTTGCGCCAGCAGATCAAGCGGGCGTTGCGGGAGGACGGGGAACTGTTGCGGGAGCTGGCGGGATTGCTGCCGGCCGGGCCGGTGACGGTGACCGCGTCGGGTGAGCGGGCGATTGCCGCACAGACGATCACCAACGCGATCACCGGTGACAATGCCACTGTGCAGCCGTGAGCGGTACAGACCCGGCCGCGGCGAGTGCGCCGCCGGGGGCTGCGAATCTGCCGGGATCGGCGTCCGGGGTGTTCGTCGGCCGGGCCGGTGAGCTGGAGCGGCTGCAGGAGCTGCTGGCCACGAGGGTGAGGCCGCTGTGATCCAGCCTCAGGCCCAGAGCCGGACGCGGGCGATCCACGAACTGGCTACGCGGGTTCGATTCCCGTCGCCCGCTCTCTTCAGGCATCAGGCCCGGCTCGGTTGTTGTTCAACCGAGCCGGGCCTGAGGCGTTTCCAGCTTCAGGTCAGAAGTTGATCTGGTTGATGGTGTCGGCTATCGAGTCGAGGAACCTGTTGATCGACGGCGCCATGCCCGTCGAGGCGAGGAAGAAGCCGAACAGCACCGCGACTATCGCGGGTCCGGCCTTGATTGAGCCGCCGCGGATCAGCACCACGAGGATGATCGCCAACAGAAGCACCACAGACAGCGAAATGGCCACAACTGATCACACCCCTGGGTCGGTCCGCCTTGCCGGCCTGGGAGCGTGCGGCCCAGCACACCCCCGCCTTGACCATCGTGCCACCAACAGCCCCGTACATGCTGCCCGCTGACGAATCATCGATGACGGGATCACGCCATCCACGCGCCCGCGCACGCCAGGGGCGAAGGGGCGACTCGGCCGCCGGGGTGAAATGCGGGAAGGAATTCGGCCTGATCGTTGCCATGCCCCCACACGTCGCACACGAGAAATTCGAAGGTGGTTGGTGAGGAAATTCACGTGGTCACAAGGGCGTGACGATATGCCCCATTTAAGGGGGATTAATTGGGGCATAGTGGGCGGTTGGTGGCCGTTTCAGATTCGAATGGGGGGCATCCGTAGGGGGTTTTACTAAATCGAATCGGCGAGGCTAGGGTGCCTCAGATGTTCCACGCTCCGCATGAATATCAGAGGGCCCCGCTCCCCCAGGCCCGGGAGTCGGAGCCCGTCCCTACGACGCAGAAGACGGCCACACCGGCCGTCACGGCGCCTGCCGAGAAGGCTGCCGCGAAGTCCACCAGGCGAGACGCCTACTTCGACAACGCGAAGTATCTGGCCATCGTGCTCGTGGCCGTGGCCCACGCATGGGAGCCGGTGATGGAGGGCAGCCGCGCCTCCCGGGCGCTGTACATGCTCGTCTACACCTTCCACATGCCGGCCTTCATCCTCGTCTCCGGGTACTTCTCGCGGAGCTACACCGGCAGGCCCGACCAGCTCAGACGCATGCTGACCGGGATCGCCGTGCCGTACATCGTCTTCGAGGTGGTCTACTCCCTCTTCCGGCGATGGGCGCAGCACGCCCCCGAGCAGCCGATCAGCCTGCTCGACCCCTTCTATCTGACCTGGTTCCTGGTCGCCCTGTTCATCTGGCGGCTGACGACGCCGCTGTGGCGGCTGATCCGGTGGCCGCTGCCGGTCGCGCTCGCCCTGGCCTCGCTCGCCGCGCTGACGCCGAACATCGGGGCGGACCTCAATCTCCAGCGCGTGCTGCAGTTCCTGCCGTTCTTCGTGCTCGGGCTGTGTCTGAAGCCCGAGCACTTCCAACTGGTGCGGCGGCGCGAGGTCCGGCTGCTGGCGCTGCCGCTCTTCGCGGGCGCGGGCGTCTTCGCGTACTGGGCCGCTCCCCGGATGGATCTGGGCTGGCTCTACCGCTCCAGCAGCGCGCAGGACCTGGGTGTGCCGTGGTGGTCGGGGATTGTGATGACCCTCGCGTTCTTCGGGTGCGCGGTGCTGCTCACTGCCGGGTTCCTGGCGTGGGTGCCGCGCCGCAGGACGTGGTTCACGGTGCTGGGCGCGGGCACGATCTGCGGCTATCTGCTGCACGGCCTGCTGATCAAGGCCGCGGACTACGGGCATGTCTTCCAGGAGAACGCCTGGCTGAGCACGCCCGGCGGCGAGATCGTGGTGACGCTGGTCGCCGCGGCCGTGGTGACGCTGCTGTGCACGCCGCCGGTGCGGCGGGTGATGCGGTGTGTGACAGAGCCGGAGATGGCGTGGGCGTTCCGGCGGGACGTGACGGAGCTGGGGCCCCGGCGCTGACCCGCTGAATCAGTCGCGCTTATCCGCTGAATCAGTCGGTGGGCTGCTCGTCCGGCAGGCCCAGCAGGCCGCGCATCTTCGCGTACTTCGCCGTCAGCCGGGTCCGCGTCGCCTCGTCGAGGGCGGCGAGGCGCGCCGGGTCGGCATTGTGCGCGAGGTCGGCCTCCTTGACGAGGCGGGCGCCGGGCGTGGCGAGAATGCGCCGTGCGTAGTCCTGCGGGTCCTCGTCCTCACCCTTGGTGAGGGCCAGGACCATGTCTTTGACGGACTGCGGCAGCGCGGCCGCGTCCAGCCATTCGCGGGTGAGCACCTCGTCCTCGACGGCGTCGTGCAGCCACCCGGCCGCGATCTGCTCCTCGCTCCCGCCGCGGGCGCGTACGCCTTCGGCCACGGCGGCGAGATGCTCGGTGTAGGGGCGTCCCGACTTGTCCTTCTGGGCGGCGTGCGCCTCACGGGCGATGGCCTCGACCTCGGTGAGCGTGAGATACGGCATGGGACGACTGTACGGGCGTACGGTGCGCCGTTACGCAGGCGCTCCGGCGAAGGCGGGTGTGGTCGGGGCGGTCAACGCGCGGCGATCCGCGCCGAGTTCGTGCGGGAAGGTGTCCACGAGGCCGGCGGATCGGGGGTGGGGCGCAACCCCACCCCGCGCTCACGCGTCCCGGCAGAGCAGCAGCAGCGCCCGGTCGTCGTTGACGTCCTTCGCGACCGCCTCGATCAGATGCCAGGCCGCGCCCTCGAAGCCGGAGGCGACATATCGGTCGGCCTCGCCGGTGAGGCGGTCGATGCCCTCGCTGATGTCACGGCCGGAGGCCTCCACCAGGCCGTCGGTGAAGAGCATCAGTACGTCGCCGGGGCGCAGGGAGCCCTTGACCGGGTCGAACTGGGCCCGGTCGTAGACGCCCAGCAACGGCCCCTCCGCGGACTTCTCCTCCCAGCGGCCGCTGCCCGCGTTCAGCTGGAGCGCCGGCAGATGGCCCGCCGACAGCAGCTCGTAGTCCCCGGAGTCCAGGTCCAGGACGAGATGGATGGAGGTGGCGAAGCCCTCGTCCCAGTCCTGGCGGAGCAGATAGCCGTTGGCCGCGGGCAGGAAGCCGTGCGGCGGCAGCGAGCCGAGCAGCCCGCCGAAGGCGCCCGACAGCAGCAGCGCGCGGGACGCCGCGTCCATGCCCTTGCCCGAGACGTCGGTGAGGATGACCTCGAGGGTGCGGCCGCCGTTCGTACGGGCCGCGACCACGAAGTCGCCGGAGAAGGACTGGCCGCCGGCCGGGCGCAGCGACATCTCGCGGTGCCAGCCCTTCGGCAGCCGCGGCAGGGCGCTCTGTATTCGGATGCGTTCGCGCAGGTCGAAGAGCATCGTCCCGCCACGCCGCCAGGGCACGCCGACCCGGGCCCGGAACTGCGCGATGAGCAAGCCGAAGAAGCCGCACGCGGCGACTACCAGGACCGTGCCCGGGGTGACCCTGGCCGGGCCCTCGGCGTACGGGCCGAGCACGACCGACTCGACGATCAGAGCCGCCGCGGCCGCCGCGTACAGACCCAGCAGGTTCGCCGGGCGCAGCAGCAGACCGCCGGCCACGATCGGCAGGACCAGCGCCGCCGGGGACACCCAGACGGGCATCACGACCGTGCCCCAGGTGAAGGCGGGGATGGTCAGCAGCAGCCCGACCAGCGCGATCCAGTCGGAGCCGTCGCCGCGGAAGTAGTCGACCCCGGATTTGCGCAGCGCAATACGGGCCCGGTGCACTGCCTTGCGCAACCGGGCCGTGTACGAGTCTGCTGCAGAGCCGCGGGCCATTGCCGTGGACCCTATCCACACGCCCGCGTTCCGTGCAGGGGGACCCCTGTGACAATGTGTTCGAAATCGGGTCGCCCTGTTGCCGTAGCCCTGGTAGGCATGGCATATGACGATCGAGCTGCGGGTGCTGCGGCCATCCGAATGGGACGACTGGTACGGGAAGTTGATGCTCGCCTTCGGCGGGGCCGTGGAGCCGCAGGAGGAGCGCGAGCTGTGGGACTCGCTGACGGAGCTCGAGCGGTCGATCGGGGCCTGGGACGGCAACGACTGTGTCGGGACGGCCGGGGCGTTCTCGTTCGGGGTCTCGGTGCCGGGCGGCGCAATGGTGCCGGCCGCGGGCGTGACGATGGTCAGCGTGGCGGCGACGCACCGGCGGCGCGGGGTGCTCACCTCGATGATGCGCCGCCAACTGGACGACGTACGCGGCTGGGGTGAGCCGCTGGCCGTGCTGACTGCCTCCGAGCCGGAGATCTACGGACGGTTCGGCTACGGGATCGCGACCCAGCAGATGTCCGCGCAGATCGACACGGTCCGGGGGCGGATCACCGTCCCGGAGGGCGCCGACGCCGTCCGGCTGCGGTTCGCCAAAGTCGCGGATGTCGCCGCGGAGTGCGAGGCGGTGTACGTACGCAGCATCGGCTCACGGCCGGGCATGCTCGCCCGCAAGCCGGGCTGGGAGCGGCTGCCGCTGCTCGACCTGCCGGGCGAGCGGGACGGCGCGTCGCCGATGCAGTGTGTGGTCGCCGAGCGGCAGGGCGAGATCGTCGGCTTCGTCCGCTACCACAACAAGCCGGAGTGGGAGCCCCGCGGGCCGAGCGGCACCATCACCCTGCGGCACATCGAGGCGCTCGACCCCGTGACGTACGCCGTGCTGTGGCGCTTCCTCTTCGACATCGACCTGACGGTGAAGGTGGTGGCTCACAACCGGCCCGTGGACGATCCGCTGCTGCATCTCGTCAACGATGTGCGGCGGCTCGAAATGCGGGTGCGGGACGGGCTGTTCGTACGGCTGGTGGATCTGGGCGCAGCGCTGGAGGCGCGTACGTACCGGACGCCGGTGGATGTGGTCTTCGACGTCGATGACGCCTTCTGTCCCTGGAACGGCGGACGTTGGCGGCTGACCGGCGACGGCAAGGGCGCGTCCTGCAAGCGGACCGACGACGACGCCGATCTGGCGCTGTCCGTACGGGAGTTGGGCTCGGCCTATCTGGGCGGGGTGTCGCTGGCGGCGCTCGCGGGCGCGGGCCGGGTGCGGGAGTTGCGGCAGGGGGCGCTGGCCGAGGCGTCGTCGGCCTTCATCAGCGATGTCGCGCCCTGGCTGCCGCACGGCTTCTAGCCGGACCCCCGGGGGGCTCCGCCCCAGACCCCGCGCCTCAATCTCCCGCGGACGAAGCCTGGGGGAGATTGAGGACAACGCCCGAAGGGCGTACCGGGGTCTGGGGGCGCAACCCAGTCACGGGAAGTGGGGGTCCCCCACGCCCGCCAGGGCGTAGGGGGAGGGTCGGGGAACTATCCCTGCTGGCAGGACGCGCACCAGAAAAGATTGCGCGCGGCGAGACCGGCGGTGCGGATCTCGCCGCCGCAGACATGGCAGGGCAGTTGCGCCCGGCGGTAGACGTAGACCTCGCCGCCGTGGTCGTCGACGCGCGGCGGACGCCCCATCACCTCGGGGGTGTGCTCGGGCCGGACGGTGTCGATGCGGTTGTTGCGTACCCCCTCGCGCATCAGCTCCACGAGGTCCGTCCAGATCACGGTCCACTCGGCGCGGCGGAGGTCCTTGCCCGCGCGGTAGGGGTCGATGCCGTGCCGGAAGAGGACCTCGGCGCGGTAGACATTGCCGACGCCAGCGATGACCTTCTGGTCCATCAGCAGCGCGGCGATGGTGGTGCGGGAGCGGGAGACGCGGGCCCAGGCCCCGTCAGGATCGTCGTCGGCGCGCAGCGGGTCGGGGCCGAGGCGGTCGTGTATCGCCTGCTTCTCGCAGTCGGTGATCAGCGCGCAGGCGGTGGGGCCGCGCAGATCGACGTATGCGGTGGGGCAGGCCAGCCGCAGCCGGACCGTGTCGGTCGGCGGGGGCGCGGGCGCATCGCCGAAGTTCACCTTGCCGAAGAGGCCTAGGTGGATATGGACCCAGCCGAGCGGGCCGAAGCCGAGGAAGAGGTGCTTGCCGTGCGCCTCGGTGCTCTCCATGACCTGGCCGTCGAGCAACGCCGCGCTGTCGGAGAACTTCCCCTGCGGGCTGCTCGCCCGCACAGGCCGGCCGCCGAACCTCTCGAAGTGGTCGGCGGCCAGTCGGTGGATCGTGTGACCCTCGGGCACGCTCAGCCCTGCTGCGGGTGGTGCGCCGGGATCGGGGGGAGCTCGCCGGTCGTCTCATACGCCGTGAGCATCTCGATGCGCCGGGTGTGACGCTCCTCACCCGAGTACGGCGTTGTGAGGAAGATCTCGACGAACTTCGTCGACTCCTCCAGCGTGTGCATCCGGCCGCCGATGGCGACGACGTTGGCGTCGTTGTGCTCACGGCCGAGTGCGGCCGTCTGCTCGCTCCAGGCGAGTGCGGCACGCACGCCCTTGACCTTGTTCGCGGCGATCTGCTCGCCGTTGCCGGAGCCGCCGATCACGATGCCGAGGCCGTCCGGGTCCGCGGCCGTCTTCTCGGCGGCACGCAGGCAGAACGGCGGGTAGTCGTCCTGGGCGTCGTAGATGTGGGGGCCGCAGTCGACGGGCTCGTGGCCATGGGCCGTGAGCCACTCGACGAGGTGGTTCTTGAGTTCGAAGCCGGCATGGTCGGAGCCGAGGTACACGCGCATGGTCAAAGTGTGGCACGCGCGGGGCTGGGTAGCGGCCAGCGGGGTCCGGACCTGTCAGCGGTCGCGGGCCTTTCGGTTACCGCATCGACCTAACGATACGGAGACGGGTCTTCCGTCATCAGGTGTCGCAGGTTTGAATGCGGGGGCTCGTAACCCGAGTGCTCTCGAACCTAAGGAATCGTCCATGACCTCGCAGCAGACCCTCACGAAGGAAGGCGGAAAGCCCGAAACACCCGGGAATCCGCAGCCCTCCGACGGTCTCCAGGCCGGTCTCAAGAACCGCCATCTGTCCATGATCGCCATCGGCGGCGTGATCGGCGCGGGCCTGTTCGTCGGCTCCAGTTCCGGTATCGCCGCGGCAGGCCCGGCCATCCTTCTGTCATACGCACTCGTGGGCGCGCTGGTCGTCTTCGTGATGCGGATGCTCGGTGAGATGGCCGCCGCCAACCCGACCTCCGGCTCCTTCTCCGCCTACGCGGACCGGGCGCTCGGCCGCTGGGCCGGGTTCTCGATCGGCTGGCTGTACTGGTTCTTCTGGGTCGTGGTGCTGGCCGTCGAGGCGACGGCCGGAGCGAAGATCCTCGAAAGCTGGATGCCGGCGGTCCCGCAGTGGGGCTGGGCGCTGATCGTGATGGTCGTACTGACGGCGACGAACCTCGCGTCGGTGTCGTCGTACGGAGAGTTCGAGTTCTGGTTCGCGGGCATCAAGGTCGTCGCGATCAGCGCGTTCGTACTGATCGGTGTGCTCGCGGTCTTCGGGGTGCTGCCCGGCTCGGACAACCCCGGTGCGGGCTTCGCACACCTCACCGACGCCGGCGGATTCCTGCCGAACGGCGCGGGCGCGATCCTGACCGGTGTGCTGATGGTCGTCTTCTCCTTCATGGGCAGCGAGATCGTGACCCTGGCCGCCGGTGAGTCCGAGGACCCGCAGCGCGCGGTCACCAAGGCGACGAACAGCGTGATCTGGCGGATCGGCGTCTTCTACCTGGGCTCCATCTTCGTGGTGCTGACGCTGCTGCCGTGGAACGACAAGTCGATCCTCGACAAGGGCTCGTACGTCGCCGCCCTCGACTCGATCGGCATCGCGCACGCAGGCCAGATCATGAACGTGATCGTGCTGACGGCCGTCCTGTCGTGCCTCAACTCCGGGCTCTACACCGCCTCCCGGATGGCGTTCTCGCTCGGGCAGCGCGGCGATGCGCCGAAGGCCTTCGCCCGGACGAATTCGCGTGGCGTGCCGAAGGCGGCCATTCTCGGGTCCGTGATCTTCGGCTTCCTCGCCGTCTTCTTCAACTACAAGTGGCCGGACACCGTCTTCGCGTTCCTGCTGAACTCGTCCGGCGCGGTCGCGCTGTTCGTGTGGCTGGTCATCTGCGTCACCCAGCTGCGGATGCGCGGGATCATCCAGCGCGAGACGCCGGAGAAGCTCGTCGTGCGGATGTGGCTCTTCCCGTATCTGACCTGGCTGACCATCGCGATGATCCTTTTCGTGCTGGGCTACATGGTCTACGACGGGGGCGACGCACGGGATCAGGTGCTGCTGTCTCTGCTGGTGGCGGCGGTGGTGATCGCGATCGCGGTCGGCCGTGAGAGGTTCGGGCGCCGCGGCACGGAGATCGAGCTGGATCAGAGCGGTGTGAAGGACTCGGTCACCCGGTCGTAGTTGGTCAGCGCGGCGCGCCGGGCGGCGGCGTCGTACCAGATGTTGAGCTGGTACGACTTGCCGCCGGCGGTGAAGCCGAGCTGGCTGGCGCGCCAGGGTGCGCCGTCCTGGGTGAAGACGTACTCCCAGATGATCGCGGGGTTGCCGCGGAAGGTGGTGCGTTCCAGGCGGAGCTTGCGGTAGCCGGGGGCGTCGTGGCTGTCGCGTTCGAACTGCTGCCATTGGGTGAGGAGATCGCCGCCTCGTGCGAGTGCGTACGAGGCGGCGATTTCTTGTGTCCCGTCCGGCGAGTGGTAGTGGACGTTGGAGGGGCTTTTCGCACTGCGGGTCCAGGCCTTGGGGGGCGCCCAGGCGAAGCCGGTCTCGCTGCGGGTGCCGGGGGGTGGGGTGGTGGGGGGTGGGGTGGTGGGGGGTGCTTGTGAGGTGCCGGCCACGGTGGGGGGCGGCGACGTGGCTTCGAGGCGGTTGCCGGGGTGCCCGTCCTGGCCATGGGATGTGAGGACGAGGACGAGGGTGACCGCGGCGAGGGCGGCGGTGGCGGTGGCGATGAGGGCGCGGCTGGGGATGGGGGTGCGCTTGGGGGGCCGGGCTTCGGGCCCCTGGGTTGCGCCGGGCTCGGTGCGGGGAGTTTGTTCCCCCACCCCGCCCCTTCCCTGAACCGGGGGCAATCCCCCGGGCCCCCAGCCTGCGCGGCCCTCCGTGCGCGCAGGCGCGGGCACCGGCGGCGCGAGCCCCGCGGCGGGCTCTGCCTCGCCCTCGGCGGGCGGGACCGCGTCTTTGGGAGCGGGCCCCGGCCTGGTCGCGGGTGCCCCGGAGGGCGACCGGTCCACAGCGGGCGCGGGCCCGGGTGTTGGGCCGTCCACCGGAGGTGCGGGCGCCGGGGCGAGCTCCGCGCTGGTAGGAGCAGGCTGTGGCACGGCAACAGGAACAGGCGCGGGAACAGGAACAGGCTCGGGCTCGGGCTCGGACTCCGCGGGCACGGGTTCCAAGGGCGGCGGTGGGGGCGGGACGAGGAGTGTGGGGACGTACGCCGAAGTCGCCCTCGTCAGCATCGTCTCCAGCGCGTCCAGCGTCGGGCGGGCCTCCGGGTCCTTCACCAGCAGCGACGCCAGTACCGGGCTCAACGGTCCTGCGTCCGACGGGAGTTCGGGCTCCTCGTACAGCACCGCGTGGAGCGTCGCCAGCGTCGTCGGGCGGGCGAAAGGGGACTGGCCCGCCACCGCCGCGCACAGGGTGGCGCCCAGCGACCACAGGTCCGACGCAGGGCCCTGCGGGCGGCCGCCCACCCGTTCCGGGGCCATGTAGTCCGGGGAGCCCACCAGCATCCCCACCACCGTCAGCGCCTTGGCGTCCTGGATCGCGGCGATGCCGAAGTCCGTCAGGACCACCCGGCCGGACCGGCCCAGCAGGATGTTGCCGGGCTTGATGTCACGGTGCAGCACTCCCACCGCGTGGACCTCGCGCAACGCCGCCACCACACCGAGACCGATGCGCGCGGCCTCGCGCGAGGACACCGGGCCGTCCTCCACCAGCAATCGTTCCAGGGACCGGGATTCGACGAGCTCCATCACGATCCACAGCCGGTCGCTCTCCTCGACCACGTCGTAGACCCGCACCACATTGGGGTGGTCGGTACGCGCGGTCGCACGCGCCTCGCGCAGGGTGCGTTCGCGGCGGATACGGGTGTCCTCCGCGTCCGCGTCGTCCATCCGCATCTCTTTGACCGCGACCGGCCGGTCAAGAATTACATCGGCCGCCCGCCACACCCGCCCCATTCCCCCCTGCCCAATGCTTTCGTCCAGCCGGTAACGCCCCGCCACCAATAGCCCTGGGATACCCGGCATTCCCTTCCTCCCCGTCAGCCCCTGCTGCGACCAGGACAGAAGCATGAACTTTCCCCCATGACAGCATAGTTCGCCGCAATCTTGTGGAACCCTTCTTGTACGCACTGTCCGATGTGCATCAAGGGGGCTGGGAAATGCAGGTATTGAAAAGGTCAGGAAAATCCTCGGGGGCATTCATCGCGTTCATTGCGGCGGTCGTACTGACTCTTCCGGTCAGCGCGCACGCCGCCGACGACCCCACGCCCGGGAGCAGCAAGGGGGGCTCCCCCGGGCCCGCCGCACCCGCGGACGTGAAGATCACCACCGAGTTGCCGGTGAAGATCACCGTCAAGAACAAGAGCGAGCAGACCACCGTGACAGCGAAGGTCAAGAACAGCGGGAGCAAGGACAGCGGACCCATCACCCTCTCCGTCGTCGGGTTCGACGGTATGCGGATCACCGGCGTCGAGGGTTGCATGCCCATCCCCGAGGCGCGCCTCCCCCAGGGCTCCAACAGCGGCTTCGCCTGCGTCATCGACAACCTCGCCGCCGGCAAGGACCGTTCGTATCAGGTGGCCGCGACATTCGATCTGCAGAAGACCGGCAAGATCTGCCTCCCGGTCACTGTCGGCACCAGCGAGAAGCTGATCTGGCAGCAGGGCCCCGTCCCCTTCGGCGCATCGCAGCCGACGCCCAACGCCCCCGACACTCCCCTGCTGCTCGGCACCGAGAATGTGCCCTTCGGGCCGCAGAAGCCACCGGCCGCCGAGCTGCCGCGCACCGGTCCGCCGGACGGCACCCTGCCGCTCGCACTGGCCGCACTCGCGCTCCTCGTGATCGGCGGCACGGGGATCTGGTGGACGACCCGGAGCGAACGGTAAGCAGGCAGGGCCCGCGGCCGTCGTCGGTCGCGGGCCCCAGTCCTCAACACGGCGTTGTCAGCCCCGTCGGTCGATGAGCTTCCATGCCGTGGGCAACGCGCCCATCGCCAGCGCCGCCTTCAGCGCGTCACCGATCAGAAAGGGCGTCAGACCGGCGGCGACGGCCTGCGACAGTGTCATGCCGGTGGCCAGCGCCAGGTACGGGACACCGACCGCATAGATGATCACGGAGCCGGCCGCCATCGCGCCCGCCGTGCGCAGCACGGAGCGGTCGGCGCCGCGGCGCGCGAGGGCGCCGACGGCCGTGGCGGCGAGCACCATGCCGAGGATGTAGCCGAAGGACGGCATCGCGTAGCCCGAGGCGCCCTGGGCGAACCAGGGCATGCCCGCCATGCCGACGACCGCGTAGAGCGCGAGGGAGAGAAAGCCGCGGCGGGCGCCGAGCGCGGTGCCGACGAGGAGGGCCGCGAAGGTCTGCCCGGAGACGGGGACCGGGGAGCCGGGGACCGGGACGGCGATCTGGGCCGCTATGCCGGTGAGCGCGGCGCCGCCGACGACCAACGCGATGTCCTTCGTACGAGATGCAGGCAGCAGGTCGGCGAGGACCGCTCCCGGGCGTGAGATGACGGAAGCAGTGCTCATCGGGACTCCGCGAAAGGTGAGGGCAGGTAAGGACAGGCTGACGGTAGCCGACCGGGAATCGCTCGATCACCGTCAGCCGGTGACAAAGGCCGACTCTGTCGCTTGGTTGGGTTCGCACAAAGGTGGCCCGTCATGCACGAGTTGGCGTGACGCTCGTCACTGAGGTCGGAGCCGAGTCGGCCCGTTTTGCGCAGTGGGGCCGAACTTGGGGAGACTGTGGGGTCCCACCAAACCATCGGGGTGCGAGAGGTACCGGCGCGAAGTGGGTGAGTGTTCACCTTGTGTGAGCATCGTGCCCGTATAGCGGACATCCGCTCCCTGTAACCGGACGCGTGCTCAGACTGTTCCCACTCCCTCTCTCAGCTACTGAACAGGGCACGCCCATGTCTCGGACTTCCGCGCCCGCGCCCGTCGACCAGCCGGTCGACACGCCGCTCTCGCACGGACTCAAGCAACGCCATCTTTCGATGATCGCTCTCGGCGGCGTCATCGGCGCCGGACTCTTCGTCGGATCCGGCGCGGGCATCGCCGCTGCCGGACCCTCGATCGTCATCGCCTATGCGATTTCCGGCCTGCTCGTCATGCTCGTGATGCGCATGCTCGGCGAGATGTCGGCGGCCAACCCGGCATCCGGCTCCTTCTCCGTGCACGCCGAGCGAGCGATCGGCCCCTGGGCCGGCTTCACCGCGGGCTGGGCGTTCTGGTTCCTGCTCTGTGTGGCCGTCGGCCTCGAAGGCATCGGCGCCGCCAAGATCATGACTGGCTGGCTGCCCGGCACACCGGAGTGGGCGTGGGTCGCCCTGTTCATGCTGGTGTTCTGCGGCACCAACCTGGCGGCTGTGAAGAACTTCGGCGAGTTCGAGTTCTGGTTCGCCGCCCTCAAGGTCGGCGCGATCGCCCTCTTCCTGGGCATCGGTGTACTGGCGATCCTCGGCATCCTGCCGGGCACCGACGCCCCAGGCACCGCCAACCTCACGGGCGACGACGGCTTCATGCCCAACGGCTCCGAGGGCCTCGTCGTCGGCCTGCTCGCCTCCGTCTTCGCATACGGCGGCCTGGAGACAGTCACCATCGCGGCGGCCGAGTCCGAGCAGCCGGTCCAGGGTGTCGCCAAGGCCGTGCGTACGGCGATGTGGCGTATCGCGCTCTTCTACATCGGCTCGATGGCGGTCATCGTGACCCTCGTACCGTGGGGCGACCCGAAGGTCGTCGAGAAGGGCCCGTACGTCGCGACCCTTGAGCATCTGGGAATCCCCGCCGCGGGCCAGATCATGAACGTGGTCGTGCTGATCGCCCTGCTCTCGGCGATGAACGCCAACGTCTACGGCGCCTCCCGCATGGCTTGCTCGCTGGTGGCCCGCGGCCAGGGCCCGAAGGCGCTGGGCAAGGTCTCCGGCGGCGTCCCGCGCATCGCCGTGCTGGTGTCCTCCGTCTTCGGCTTCGCCTGCGTGCTGCTCAGCTACTGGCGGCCCAACGACGTCTTCATGTGGTTGCTCAACATGATCGGCGCGGTGATCCTGGTCGTCTGGATCTTCATCGCCGTCTCCCAACTGGTGCTCCGCCACAAGCTGGAGCGCGAGGCGCCGGAGAAGCTCGTCGTGAAGATGTGGCTGTACCCCGCGCTGACGTGGGTGGCGCTGGCGGGCATGGCGGCGGTGTTCGTGCTGATGGCGCGGGAGGCGGATACGCGTACGCAGCTGTACTACACGGGTGGGCTGGTGCTGGCCTTGGCCGTCGTGGGGTACATCCGCCAGGTCGCGGCGGCGGCGAAGGGGGACGTGGAGCCGGAGGCGGTCGACGCGGGGGTCGGCGAGAGGTAGCCGGGGCCGTCCGGCGGCCGTTTTGTCCTCAATCTCCCTCAGACTTCGCCCGGGGGCCCCAACGGGCTTGATTTCGCACCCCGTTCGTCTTCAATCAGCAGGACAGGCTTGATGCGACGCAGCGCACCGGACCCCCGGGCCGCCACGGCCCGGGGGTCCGGTGCGTCCTGGACGGATCCAATTACCGTCGTCGCGGACGGGCTCGTAGGACATGTCCCTGACACCCTGAGTCCCCTCTGCCGCAACCCGTCGTCGGGAGCGTGGTGCACAGCGCCCCCCACGACCGGGAACCGACGAGGGAGACCCGCATGCCCGCACTGCCGAGACGCCGCTCGATTCTTCTCGCGGCCGGCGCGGCGACCGCCGCGGCCGCCGCGACCACCGTGTCCGCCTTGCCCGCCGCGGCGGCCCAGGTCCGTCAACAGCCCGGCTCCGCACGGCCGTTGGTGATCGGCCACCGCGGTTCGGCGGGCTGGCGGCCCGAGCACACCGCAGCCTCGTACACCTTCGCCGTCCAGGCCGGCGCCGACTGGATCGAGCCGGACCTCGTCCCCACCAGGGACCATGTGCTGGTCGTCCGGCACGAGAACGAGATCTCGCAGACGACGGACGTCGCGAAGCATCCGGAGTTCGCGGAGCGCCGCACCACGAAGACAGTCGACGGGCGCGCGGTGACCGGCTGGTTCACCGAGGACTTCACGCTCGCCGAGCTGAAGACCCTGCGGGCCGTGGAGCGGCTGCCGCTGGTCCGTAACCGCAACACCGTCTTCGACGGCACCCAGCAGATCATGACCTTCCAGGAGGTCGTCGACCTGGCTCGTAGGCTCTCCCGGCAGCACGGCCGCAGGATCGCCGTCTTCCCGGAGACCAAGCACCCGACGTACTTCCGCTCCATCGGCCTCCCGCTGGAGCCGGAGCTCGTACGCGTCGTGCGTCAAGGCCACCTCGACGCCCGCGAGTGCGTCGTCCAGTCCTTCGAGCCCTCCAGCCTGCTGCGCATCGCCGACGCGCGGCTGCGCCTCCCGCTCTGGCAGGCGCTGGGCACGTCCGGCGGTCCGTACGGCCACACCACGACGTACGCGCAGATGATGACCCCGGCCGGGCTGCGGGAGATCGCCGAGTACGCGGACTGGATCGGCCCGGACAAGTCTTCGGTGGTTCCGCCGTCCCCGCTGCTGGCGGACGCACACGCGGCAGGGTTGAAGGTCGGCGCGTACACCTTCCGTGCGGAGAACCAGTTCCTGCCGGCCGCGCTGCGGCGCGGCACCAACCCGAGCGAGTTCGGTGACGCCTTCGCCGAGTACGCCCTGCACTACGGCCTCGGTGTGGACGCGGTCGTCACGGACTTCCCGGACCTCGCGGTGATCGCCAGAAGCGAGGCCGGGAACGACCCGAGGTCCTAGGACCAGCGCCTGATCATGAAGCGGCCCTCCTGCTGCTAGCGTGCAGTTGCATAAGATGTGCAATAAGCAGCCGGAGGGACCGGACAGACATGGCCACATACACGCTTCCTGAACTCCCCTATGACTACGCGACGCTCGAACCGGTCATCAACCCGCAGATCATCGAGCTCCACCACGACAAGCACCACGCCGCCTACGTCAAGGGCGCCAACGACACCCTCGAGCAGCTCGAGGAGGCGCGCGACAAGGAAGCCTGGGGCGCGATCAACGGCCTGGAGAAGAACCTCGCGTTCCACCTCTCCGGCCACATCCTGCACTCGATCTACTGGCACAACATGACGGGCGACGGCGGCGGCGAACCGCTGGAGAAGGACGGCGTCGGCGAGCTCGCGGACGCGATCGCCGAGTCCTTCGGCTCCTTCGCCAAGTTCAAGTCGCAGCTGACGAAGGCCTCCGCGACCACGCAGGGCTCGGGCTGGGGCGTTCTCGCCTACGAGCCGGTCAGCGGCCGTCTGATCGTCGAGCAGATCTACGACCACCAGGGCAACGTCGGACAGGGCTCGGTCCCGATCCTGGTCTTCGACGCCTGGGAGCACGCCTTCTATCTGCAGTACAAGAACCAGAAGGTGGACTTCATCGAGGCGATGTGGAAGGTCGTCGACTGGCAGGACGTGGCGAAGCGTTACGCGTACGCCAAGCAGCGCGCGCACAGCCTTCTGCTCGTGCCGTAGCCCCGTAGCACCCTGTGAGCGTCCTGCTCGTGATCGTCTTCTCAACCTTCACTTGCAGGCGGAGTAACGAAAGACCCCCCGCGAGGACGTGACTCGCGGGGGTCCTTCCATGCGCGCGCCCCTCGGCCCACATCCGGGTCGGGTCGGGTCAGTCGAAAATGGGGCCCTGGGTGCGGGTCCGCTTGATCTCGTAGAAGCCCGGGATGGACGCCACCATCAGCGTCCCGTCCCACAGCTTTGCCGCCTCCTCGCCCTTCGGGGCCGGTGTGACCACCGGGCCGAAGAAGGCGATCTGCTGCCCGTCCGAGCCCGGGACCGCAATGACCGGGGTGCCGACGTCCTGGCCGACCTTGTCGATGCCCTCCTTGTGAGAGGCGCGCAGCTCCGTGTCGTACGCGTCGGAGTCGGCGTACTCGATCAGCTCGGCCGGCAGGCCGACCTCGTCCAGCGCCGCCGCGATCGCCTCGCGGGTCGCGCCCTCGCCCCGGTTGTGGAAGCGGGTGCCGAGCGCTGTGTAGAGCTCGCCGAGGACCTCGTCGCCGTGCTTCTGCTGCGCGGCGATCGCGACCCGGACCGGGCCCCACGCCTGCTTCATGCCCTCGCGGTACTGCTCCGGGAGCTCGTCCAGCTTGGGCTCGTTCAGCACGGCGAGGCTCATCACATGCCAGCGGACCTCGACGTCGCGGACCTTCTCCACCTCGAGCATCCAGCGGGAGGTCATCCAGGCCCACGGGCACAGGGGGTCGAACCAGAAGTCGACGGGGGTCTTGCCGGACTGGCCGGGCTTGCCGTTCTCGGACATGTCTCTCCTCGTGGGGAACGTCGCGTCTGCCTCGAACAGGCAACGCCCACCGTGACCGGCCGATTCCCGGATATCGCGTGCCAGGTGCACATGGGAGGATCGGTCCTGTTCGAACGAGACACAAAGGAGTGCCCGTGCCCGGTGAGAATCTGTCCCGCGACGAGGCCCGTAGGCGGGCCGAGCTGGTATCCGTCGACGGGTACGAGGTGGCCCTCGATCTGCGTTCCGCGGTCGGGGAGGCCCCACAGGGCGCCGGGCCGCGCACCTTCCGTTCGGTGACGACGATCCGCTTCCGCTGCGCGGAGCCGGGCACCCCGACCTTCGCCGATCTACTGGCCCCGGCGGTGACGGCCCTGACGCTGAACGGCGAGAAGCTGGACCCGGCCGCCGTCTTCGACGGCTCGCGGATCGCGCTGGACGGCCTGGCCGCGGAGAACGTGCTGGTCGTGGACGCACAGTGCGCGTACAGCCGTACGGGTGAGGGGCTGCACCGCTTCGTCGACCCGGAGGACGGCGAGGTCTACCTCTACACGCAGTACGAGCCGGCCGACGCGCGCCGGGTCTTCGTCAACTTTGAACAGCCGGACCTCAAGGCGCCGTTCCGCTTCGAGGTGACCGCGCCCGCGGGCTGGAGTGTCTGGAGCAACGGCGAGGGCGCGCTGGGCGAGGACGGGGTGTGGCGGTTCGCGGAGACGAAGCCGATCTCCACGTACATCACGGCGATCGTGGCCGGTCCGTATCACTACGAGACCGATGTCTACACGCGGACGTTCGACGACGGTTCGACGCTGAAGATCCCGCTGGGGGCGATGTGCCGCAAGGGGCTCGCCAGGCATTTCGACGCGGACGACATCTTCCTGGTGACGAAGCAGGGACTGGACTTCTTCCACGACCACTTCGACTACCCGTACCCCTTCGGGAAGTACGACCAGGCGTTCGTGCCCGAGTACAACATCGGCGCGATGGAGAACCCGGGGTGTGTGACCTTCCGCGAGGAGTTCATCTTCCGGGGGAAGGTGACGCAGGCGTCGTACGAGCGCCGGGCGAACGTCATCCTGCACGAGATGGCGCACATGTGGTTCGGCGATCTGGTCACCATGGTGTGGTGGGACGACCTGTGGCTGAAGGAGTCCTTCGCCGACTTCATGGGCTCGTTCTCGATGGTGGGGGCGACGCGGTTCACCAACGGCTGGATCACCTTCGCCAACAACCGCAAGTCGTGGGCGTACCGCGCGGACCAGCTGCCGTCGACCCATCCGATCACGGCCGACATCCGTGACCTGGAGGACGCGAAGCTCAACTTCGACGGGATCACGTACGCGAAGGGGGCGAGTGTGCTGAAGCAGCTCGTGGCGTACGTCGGGCAGGACGCGTTCCTGGAGGGCGCGCGGCGCTACTTCAAGCGCCATGCGTACGGGAACACGCGTCTTGGCGATCTGCTGACGGTGCTGGAGGAGACGTCCGGGCGGGACATGGCGGCGTGGTCGCGGTCCTGGCTGGAGACGGCGGGGGTCAACTCCCTGACTCCGGTGGTCACTTATGACGCGGGTGACCGGATCACGGAGCTCGCGGTCGTCCAGGAGGCCGCCGCCTCCCATCCGGAGCTGCGGCCGCACCGGGTGGCGGTGGGCCTGTACCGGCGCCAGGACACGGATCTGGTGCGGTACGCGCGGGCCGAGGTGGACGTCGCCGGGCCGCGGACGGTCGTGGAGGGGCTGACCGGGGCGGAGAAGCCGGAGCTGATCCTGGTCAACGACGAGGATCTGACGTACTGCAAGATCCGCTTCGACGAGGGCTCGCTGGCGACGCTGCGCGCGCACCTGGGCGACATCACGGACCCGCTGCCGCGGGCGCTGTGCTGGTCGGCGCTGTGGAATCTGACGCGGGACGCGCTGATGCCGGCGCGGGACTTCATCGACCTGGTGCTGCGGTTCGCGGGGCGCGAGTCGGACATCGGGGTGCTGCAGATGCTGCACGCGTGGGCGCGTTCCGCGCTGGAGCACTACGCCGCGCCCGCGTGGCGTGAGGAGGGCGGACGGCTGCTGGCGGAGGGTGCGCTGCGTGAGCTGCGGCTGGCCGAGCCGGGGAGCCAGCACCAGCTGACGTGGGCGCGGTTCTTCGCGGCGACGGCGACGTCGGCGGCGGATCTGCAGCTGCTGCAGGGGCTGTTGGAAGGTACCGCGAGGATCGACGGCCTTGTGGTGGACCAGGAGCTGCGCTGGGCGTTCCTGCTGCCGCTGGCCGCGCACGGGGTCGCGGACGAGTCCGTCATCGAGGCGGAACTGGCCCGCGACGACACGGCGTCGGGCAAGCGCCACCAGGTCCGCTGCCTGGCGGCGCGGCCGTCGGCGGCGGTGAAGGCTCAGGCGTGGGCGCAGGTCGTCGAGTCGGACTCACTGTCCAACGCGCTGGTGGAGGCGACGATTTCGGGCTTTGTGCAGCCGGGGCAGCGGGAGTTGCTCGCGCCGTACGTGTCGAAGTACTTCGACGCGATCGAGCGGGTGTGGGCGGAGCGGTCGATCCAGATCGGCATGGACGTGGTGAAGGGCCTGTTCCCGAGCCTCCAGGACGACGAGTCGACGCTGGCCGCGACGGACGAGTGGCTGGCATCCCACGCGGACGCGCCGCCGGCGCTGCGGAGGCTGGTACTGGAGGCAAGGGACGACCTGGCACGAGCGCTGCGGGCCCAGGCGTGCGATGGGGGTGCGGGCGCGTAGGGGTCACCGGCGCCGGGTGCGTGTGCGGGTGCTTTTCGAGGCGCTGCCCCCGTCCCCGGCAGGTGCATTCGAGGCCATGCCCCGGACCCCGGCGGGGTGAGGGTGATCGTGGGGGTGCGGGGTCCGGGGCGGAGCCCAGTTACGGGAAGGGGCGGGGTGGGGGAAAAGAACACCCCGCACCCCGATCGTCGGGGCGGCTGATCGGCAGTCGAACGTCCGTACTTTAGGGCGAGCTTGTCCCGAATTGTCGACGGGCTTGTAACAGCGGTTAGCCACCCGGTCCCCCGCGGGCATCCCCGTCGCATGAACCACAACACCCCGCTCTCCCCCCTCCCCCTCAGCCACCTCTCCGAGGTGCAGCGCCGCGTACTGACCGCAGCCCAGCTGCGTGCGCACGGGATCTCCACCGCCCGCATCACCTCGCAGTGCCTGCCGGGCGGGCCCTGGCAGTCGCTGCTGCCCGGCGTGTATCTCCTGCACCCCGGGCCGCCCACCAGCGAGGAGCGGCTGCACGGGGCCCTCCTCTACGCGGGGCGGCCGGCCCTTCCCGTCCAGGGCGAGCCCCAGGGGGCACCCGCCCCACCCCCCTACGGCGAAGCCATGGTCACCGGACTCGCCGCCCTCGCCCTGCACCGGTTCTCCTCCGCCCCGCCGCTCCTCTCCCTCGACCGGATCGACGTCCTCGTGCCCCGAACCCGGCGGCTGCGGTCGACCGGGTGTGCCCGGCTCGTACGGACGCACACGCTGCCGAGACCGGAAGAGATCACCGGCGTGCCCGTCGCGCCCGTGCCCCGCGCCCTCGCGGACGCCGTCGCGCAGCTCGCCGACGCCAGTGCCGTACGCCGACTGCTCACCGAGGCGGTCAGCGGCAGGCACTGCGAAGCCGGCGCCGTACTCAAGGAGTTGAGCCGCGCGCGGCTGCTGTCCCTCCCTCATGTCGCGGACGCCGTCGACTCGCTGCTCGCCGAGGCGCGGACCATCGCCGAGCAACGGCTGTACGACCTGGTGCGTACGCACGGGCTCCCCAACCCCCTGTGGAACGTCGACCTGCGCCTCCCCGGCGGCCCGAACCTCGGAAGCGTCGACGCCTACTGGCCCGAGCAGGCCGTCGCCGTCGAGCTGGACACCCGTGCGCCGCGCAACGACGGGGACGCCCTCTGGTCGGAGTACGTCCGCAAGCGCGAGCAGCTGGAGCGGCTCGGCATCACCGTCGTACACCTCGCGCCGAGGAGACTGCGGGAGTCGCCGGAGCAGCAGGCGACCGTAGTCCGCACGGCCCTGATGGCGGCGCCGGACCGCGATCCCGCCGCCTATGTGATGGTGCTCCCGCGCTGAGCGGTCGGCCGCGTCAGCCGCAGAACTCCGCCTCCACGATCGCCCCACTGTCCCCCGACCAGTCGCCGTTGAAGTTCAGCGCGAGTGAGTGGCTCGCGTCCCGCGTGGTGAGCGCCTCTGACGAGGACCCGTGGATCCCGCCCCCGTGGCCCCAGACGTCCGTGCCGCAGCCCGTCTTGACCTGCATCAGGCCGAGGCCGTAGCGGATGTCCGGTTCCTTCGGGTGCACCGGGACGGTGCTGGTCATCTCCCGCAGCTGCTTCCGCGGTAGCAACTTCCCCTTCAGCAGGGCCCGGTAGAAGCGTTGCAGATCGGCGGAGTCGGAGATCATCTCGCCTGCCGACCAGGCGGCCGACGGGTTCAGTTCGGTCACATCGTGGATCTTCGCCTTCGGGTCCTCGGACAGTTTCGAGTAGGCCCGGCCGCTGGGGCGTGGCATCCGGGCGTCGGTCCCGGGCACGGAGGTGGCGCGCAGCGAGAGCGGGCGCAGGATCCGGCGCTCGATCTCGGATGCGTACGAACGTCCCGTCACCTTCTCCACGATCATCCCGGCAAGGATGTAGTTGGTGTTGGAGTAGTGCCAGCCCGTGCCGGGCGCGAAGTAGGGTTCGTGCTCCGTCGCGATCCCTACGAGCTGCCGCGGGCTCCAGGTGTCGTAGCGGTGCTGGAAGAAGCCGTCGCCGAAGACCTTCTCCAGGAAGCCCTGGTCGTCGGTGTAGTTGTAGATCCCGCTGGTGTGGTTGAGGAGCTGCCTCAGGGTGATCCGGCGTCCGTCGTGGCCGTGGCCGCGCACCAGGCCGGGGAGCCGGCGGTCCACGGTGTCGTCCAGGCTCAGTCTGCCTTCGGCCTCCAGCTGGAGCACGACCGTGGCGACGAAGGTCTTGGTGATGGACCCGACGCGGTAGCGGTCCTGCGGCAGTCGCTCGCGCCCGGTCCGCAGGTTCGCGACGCCGGCCGTGCCGTTCCAGGTGCCGTCGCGGTCGCGCGCCTGGGCGACGACTCCGGGCACTCCGTCGCGCACGGCGGCCTCGATCGCCTGCTGGGTGCTGCGGTGGCTGCCGTGACGGGGCTCACCCGTCCGGCTGTCCGCCGCGGCGGGGGTCACGAGGGCGGCGGTCGCCACGGCCGCCATCGCCACCGCTCCCGTCAACGCCGTCCGGACCATACGCACTGACATGCCAGTCTCCTGTCTCCGACTGCTCTACGACTGAGGTCGGCTGACAGGACTCGGGGGGAGCGTGCGGCGTTGCCCGGGGCAGGAGGGTTGAGCGGCTATCGGCCATTTCCGGCGATCCGGCCCACCGGGGGCCTGGAGCGCCACAACTCCAGCCCGATGTCGACCAGTTCGACCCGCTCCAGGCCGGTCACCGCGGCCAGCGGGTGCCAGGCGGCCAGGTCCGTGGACCCGTTCGTCTCATGGCGCAGCTCGCCTCCGGTGATCCGGCCCTCGTACACGATGCGCAGCCCCTGGAAATCGGCGAACGCACCGAGTTTGCGCGGATACCGGCGGCGGATGGAGTCGAGGCCGAGCAACGCGGTCATCTCGGCCGTGTAGCCGGTCTCCTCCTCGACCTCGCGGACGACCGTGTCGAGAGGGTCCTCCCCGTGGTCCATTCCGCCGCCGGGCAGCGTCCACTTCTTGACGCCGTCGCGGGCCACCCAGCGGGCGAGCAGGATCTCTTCCTCCCGTACGCACACGGCGTAGGCCGCAACCCTCAACTCACTGTTCCGCAACTGCCTGTTCATGCGGTGAGGGTAGACGCACGTTCAAGCGCCCTGCTCGAGGGGCGGGTTGGCGGGCGAGTACTCGGGCGCGGACCAGCGAAGCGGGCTTGCCCCCTCGGTCTCGACGAGCTGCTCGACGGTGAACCGGACGGTACGGCCGCTGTCGGAGTAGTCGGTGCGCGCGGTACCGGTGAGCTGGAGCGTGGTGCCGCTGCTCCAGTCGAGGAAGAGCAGTCCGGCGCGCGGGTCGGTCTCGAGGTTGCCCAGCGTCAGGAACATCGCATTGCCCGGATAGTCCTGCCAGCTGAGCGTGGTGGGCGAGGTGACCTGTACGAAGCCGGGGTTGCCGCCGCGATGGCTGGCGTCGACGCCCTCCGGCGTGCCGGTGGCGATGAAGAAGGTGTCGGCGGCGCGGACGAACTCCTCCTGGTCGGGGGTGAGTCGCCCGCCGCGCCGCACGCCACCGGTGCTGTCACCGCCACCATCGGGTGCGTACAGCTCCCGCTTCTGCAGATACTTCGGGCAGTTCGCGAAGACCCGCTCGGCCTCGATCGCGAGCCCGCGGGCGGACGGGCGGACCGTACCGCCCATCCGCATCCGGCGGCGGGTGCGCGGGTCGAGTGCGATCGTGCCGACGGGCAGCGGGCCCGCGGCGAGGGCGTCGGCGAGCGGGTCGCTCTGGTGCACGCCGCCGGCGACCGAGACGGAGTGCGCCCCCGTGGCCCGGACGAAACCGGGCGCGCCGGTGAGCAGCGAGGCCCATGTCCGGCCCGCCGCGTCCGCCGCGCCGAGCACCAGCATGGGCTGGAGCCCGAGGAAGGCGGCGGCAACCGGCTTGATGCCCTGGCCGATGGAGCGGCCGACGTGCGCGGCCTGGTCGCGTACCCCGACGCGGCTCTGCACGGCGAGTGAGCCGCGGTGGTACGGCTCCGGGTCCTGCTTCAGGTCCGGGTCCACAGGGGATCAGCCCTCTCAGAAGAAACCGCAGGTGGGCGCCTCGGCGGTCGGCGCGGGAGCGCCCTCGGCGCCGGAGGGGGCGTAGATCTCCAGCCGGGTGCCGTCGGGGTCGTGGAAGAAGATCCCGCCGGAGGCCGCACCCTCGCCGTGGGCGACCACGCCCTCGTAGGCGAAGTCGACGCCGAGGGTCTTCAGACGCGCCTCGGCGGCGCGGACCTGCTCGATGGATTCGGTCTCGAAGGCGAGGTGGTGCAGCCCGGCGAGACCAGGGGCATACGCCCCGTCCGCCTGCTGCCAGAGCGTGAGGATGAGCTGCCCGTCCCGGCCGAGGAAGGCGAAGCGGCGGCCCTCCTCCTTGCCCTGACCGAGGACGTCGAAGCCGAGGGCGTCTCCGTAGAAGGGGAGTGACCGGTCGAGGTCAGTGACATTGAGGCCGATATGGCCGGTACGCAGAGTGCTGGTCGCCGTCATGGCACACCTCTCGGAAGGTCGATACCCACTAACCACTTAATTTGAGCTTAGAGGTTAGAATCAAGGTATGCAACCGGTCACGTAACCTTCAGGGGTTAGCTATGAGAGGAGCCCAGGGATGCCCGCCCTGTCCGACCCGCGGCCGCTCACCGGCGAGCCGGTCTCCCTCGACCTGCTCAACACCCGCTGGATGCAGGACGGCGTACGCCAGGATCTGCTGACCGGCGTCGACGGGCTGCACATCTGGCTGACGGCCAACGGCCTCGCCGACCGGTTCACCGCCGACGCGGCCACCCTGGAGCGGACACTGACCGCCCGCGAGGCGCTCGCCGTCCTCGTCGACGGCCCCGGCGACCCCACCGCGGCCGCCCGCGTCGACGCTGTGCTCGGGCATGGGCGCATCCGCGCCACTCTCACCACCGAAGGCCCCGGCGAAGAGGCCGAGTTCGCGGACCCGGCCTGGGGCCCGGGCTGGATCGCCGCCCGCGGGCATCTCGATCTGCTGCGCACCGCGCCCGACCGCATCCGCGCCTGCGCGCACGAGGCGTGCATCCTGCACTTCTTCGACACATCGCGGAACGGCACCCGCCGCTGGTGCTCCATGGCACTGTGCGGCAACCGCGCAAAGGCGTCCCGGCACTACGCCCGCAGCCGCGAAGCCTGAATTTCCCCTTTGCCCCTCATGGCACATCGCCCGCGATGGCGGATGTCCGCCATGACCACATCCCGCCTCCGGCAACTCTCCACAAACCCCTGTCACTTACGAAAGGCTGAGCGGTCATCCGGCACCGAATTCCGGACCCTCTCTTTCACAAAACAGGGATGCTGATGACCCCCGAATCCCAGAGCCCCATATCAGGGCGCTCCGTACCAGGTCACAGACGCGTGGCCCGTATTGCGGCCGCCGCATCGATGGTGGCCGCGCTGGTCGCCGCGGGCGCCGTACCGGCCTTCTCCGACGCGCCCGCCGACGACCCCGGCACCACCGCCGGCGTCAAGGCCGCCAAGTCCTCGTCCGACAAGCTCGGTTCTGCCGACGCCGAACTTCTCGCCGAGGCCGAGGCCACGGGCGCGAAGAGCGTCACCGTCATGGTGGCCACGGCCCCCGGTGCGACCGAGCAGGTCGCGGGCCAGCTCGACGCCGTCGAGGGAGCCGTGGTCGGCAAGACGTACGACCAGCTCGGCTATGTACGGGCCACCCTCCCCACCGGCCGGGCGGAGGCCGCGCTCAAGGCGGCCGCCAAGCTCTCCAGCGTCCACGGCATCGACCTCAAGCACGAGATCAAGCTGGACGACCCCACCCCGGCGGGCGACACGGCCAAGGGCGCGGGCACGGCCGGCGCGCAGGCCGCGCAGTACCCGGCGCCCGGGAAGAACACCCCGGCGAAGAACCCGTACAACCCGTCCTTCGAGACCGGCGCGGTGGACTTCGTCAAGGAGCACCCCAAGGCCGACGGCCGCGGTGTGACCATCGGCATCCTCGACTCGGGCGTCGACGTCGGCCACCCGGCGCTGCAGAAGACCACCACCGGCGAGCGCAAGATCGTCGACTGGGTCACCGCGACCGACCCGGTGGCGGACGGCGACGGCACCTGGCGCCGGATGTCGCTCGACGTGAGCGGCCCGACGTTCACCGTCAACGGCCGTACGTACTCCGCCCCGGCGGGCGCGTACAAGTTCAACCTCTTCGCCGAGGCCGCCACCAAGGGCGGCGACATGGCCGGTGACCTCAACCGGGACGGCGACACCACCGACGTCTGGGGCGTGCTTTACGACGCGGGCACCAGGACCGCCCGCGTCGACCTCAACAACGACGCGGACTTCTCCAACGACACCGTGATGAAGCCGTACAAGAACGGCTTCCAGATCGGCTACTTCGGCACCGACAACCCAGCCACCGAGGTCGTCGAGCGCATCCCGTTCGTCATCGAGGTCCGCAAGGACGTCGTCTACAACGCCGCGGGCGCCAAGGCCGACTACGTCAACATCGGCGTCATCGAGGGCTCGCACGGCACGCACGTCGCCGGCATCACCGCCGCCAACAGCCTCTTCGGCGGCAGGATGAACGGAGCGGCGCCCGGCGCCAAGCTGGTCTCCTCGCGCGCCTGCACCTGGAGCGGCGGCTGCACCAACATCGCGCTCACCGAGGGCATGGCCGACCTGGTCATCAACCGCGGCGTGGACATCGTCAACATGTCCATCGGCGGTCTGCCCCCGCTGAACGACGGCAACAACGCCCGCGCCGAGCTCTACACCCGGCTCATCGACACCTACGGAGTCCAGCTGGTCATCTCGGCCGGCAACGAGGGCCCCGGTACCAACACCCTCGGTGACCCGGCCGTAGCCGACAAGGTCATCTCGGTCGGCGCCTCCATCTCCAAGGAGACCTGGGCCGCCAACTACGGCTCCGAGGTGCGGAAGAAGTACAACCTTCTGCCGTTCTCCTCCCGCGGCCCGCGCGAGGACGGCGGCTTCACGCCGACCATCACCGCGCCCGGCGCGTCGATCAACACCACCCAGACCTGGGCCCCCGGCGGCCCGGTCAAGGAGGCGGGCTACCAGCTCCCGGCCGGCTACTCCATGCTGCAGGGCACCTCGATGTCCTCGCCGCAGGCCGCGGGCGCGAGCGCGCTGCTCCTGTCGGCCGCCAAGCAGCGGAACATCGAGCTGACCCCGGCGAAGCTGCGCACGGCGCTGACCAGCACCGCGCACCGTATCGCCGGAGTGCAGGCGCATGAGCAGGGCTCCGGCCTGATCGACATCGTGGACGCCTGGGACGCCATCGAGGACGGCGCCACCGCCCACGAGTACAGCGTCAAGGCACCGGTCGACACCGCGATCGACTTCGCGCTGAAGACCCCGGGCTTCGGCACCGGTCTGTACGACCGCGAGGGCGGTCTCAAGGCCGGCCAGAAGAAGACGTACGACGTCACCATCACGCGTACGACCGGCCCGGACCGTCCCGTACGGCACGAGCTGGACTGGAAGTACAACGACGGCACCTTCGACCTGCCGGGCTCCGGCGCGGTCTCGCTGCCGCTGAACAAGCCGGTCACCGTCAAGGTCGAGGCGAAGCCCGGCTCGGCCGGGGTGCACAGCGCGATCCTGGAGGCGGACGACGAGCGCACCGAGGGTGTGGACAAGCAGATCCTCGCCACCGTGGTCGTCTCCAAGGAGCTGGCAAAGCCCTCGTACACCTTCTCGGCGTCCGGCTCGGTGGACCGCAACAGCCACAAGTCGTACTTCGTCACGGTGCCGGAGGGCGCGAAGAACCTCGAGGTCGCGCTCGGCGGACTCGCCAAGGACAGCCAGACGCGGTTCATCGGCATCCACCCGTACGGCGTCCCGGTCGACGACAGCTCGACGATCTTCTGCTACCCGAACTACAACAATCCGGCGAACACCTGCCGCCCGGACTTGCGCTCGTATGCCGAGCCGACCCCGGGCGTCTGGGAGATCGAGGTCGAGTCGCGGCGTACGTCTCCGCTGCTCGAGAACCCGTACAAGCTGGACGTCAGCCTGCTGGGCGCCTCCTTCGACCCGGCCGTCAAGACGCTCCCCGAGGCGAAGGTCGGCACGCCGGCCCCCGTCGAGTGGAAGGTCACCAACGGCTTCGCCGCGATCGACGGCAAGCTCGCCGGCGGTTCGCTGGGCTCGGCAAAGGTCACCCGCCCGTCGATCAAGCACGGTGAGTCGCAGGAGTCGACGGTCACCATCGGTGAGGGCGTCGAGCGTCTCGACGTCGCCATCGGCGGGGTCTCCGACAACGGCGCGGACCTGGACCTGTCGGTCTACCTGAACAACGTGCTGGTCGGCCAGGCGGCGGACGGCGACTCCGAGGAGGCGGTGAGCCTGCTCAAGCCGGCCGCCGGCACCTACACCATCGTGGTCGACGGTTACTCCGTCCCGGCCGGGACCACCGAGTACAACTACCGCGATGTGTTCTTCGCGGCGTCGCTCGGCTCGGTCAAGGTCGACTCCGCGCAGCCTGTCAAGCTCGCCAACGGGGCGTCGGCGCAGGTCAGCGCCGAGGTTCTGGTCGGTGGCGCGGCTCCCGAGGGACGGCAGTTCTTCGGCGAGGTGCAGTTGCTGAACGGTCGCGGCACGGTTGCGGGCGCCGGCAGCGTAGTGATCGAGAAGGTCACGCCGTAGCACTCCCGTAGCGGATTGATCTGTACGACGGCGGGGCGGGCGCTCTTCGGAGCACCCGCCCCGCCGGCATGTCCTGTGTCACACGTCCCGGCCATCGGACAATGGATTGGACAAGTCGGCCGGGGACATACGCATGATGGAGCAGCACCCAGGCCAGCAGATCAGTACGAATCAGTACGAAGGAGTCGTCCGTGAGGGTCGGAATCGTCGGAGCCACCGGTCAGGTCGGCGGAGTCATGCGCAAGATCCTCACCGAGCGGAAGTTCCCGGTCGACGAGCTGCGACTGTTCGCCTCGGCCCGGTCCGCGGGCTCCACCCTGCACTGGGACGGCCAGGAGATCACCATCGAGGACGCCTCCACCGCCGACTACACCGGCCTGGACATCGTGCTCTTCTCGGCCGGCGGCGCGACCTCCAAGGCGCTCGCCGAGAAGGTCGCCGCACAGGGCGCCGTCGTGATCGACAACTCCTCGGCCTGGCGCCGCGACCCCGAGGTGCCGCTGGTCGTCTCCGAGGTCAACCCGCACGCGATCAAGGACCGCCCCAAGGGCATCATCGCCAACCCGAACTGCACCACGATGGCCGCGATGCCGGTCCTGCGGCCCCTGCACGCCGAGGCGGGTCTCACCGCGCTGGTCGCCACCACCTACCAGGCCGTGTCCGGCTCCGGGCTGGCCGGTGTGGCCGAGCTGGACGGGCAGGTCAAGGAGGTCGCCGGCCGCGCGAGCGAGCTGACGCACGACGGCGAGGCCGTCGAATTCCCCGAGCCCGGCGTCTACAAGCGCCCCATCGCCTTCAATGTCGTGCCGCTGGCGGGCAATCTCGTCGACGACGGCTCCTTCGAGACCGACGAGGAGCAGAAGCTCCGCAACGAGTCCCGCAAGATCCTGGAGATTCCGGAGCTCAAGGTCTCCGGCACCTGTGTCCGCGTCCCGGTCTTCTCCGGCCACTCGCTGCAGGTCAATGCCCGCTTCGAGCGACCCATCAGCGTCGAGCGCGCCTATGAGCTGCTGAAGGACGCCCAGGGCGTCGAGCTCTCCGAGATCCCGACGCCGCTGCAGGCGGCCGGCAAGGACGCCTCGTACGTCGGCCGTATCCGCGTGGACGAGACCGTCGAGAACGGGCTCGCGCTTTTCCTGTCCAACGACAACCTCCGCAAGGGCGCGGCGCTGAACGCCGTGCAGATCGCGGAGCTCGTCGCCGAGGAGCTCAAGGGCTGACGGCTGCGGACACCGGCGAGGGCGGGGCACCCCTGGGTGCCCCGCCCTCGTGCTGCTTCCGCCCCTTCCATCAGGGCAGGCAAATAGGGCAGGCGACGGACCCGCGCCCCATGGAAGGATGGCCGCAAACGTCACGAACCGAGGAGATGACAGCGTGCCTGGCACGAATCTGACCCGCGAAGAGGCGCAGCAGCGGGCGAGCCTGCTGAATGTCGACTCGTACGAGATCGACCTCGACCTGAGCGGGGCACAAGAGGGCGGGACCTACCGGTCCGTGACCACCGTGCGCTTCGACTCCGCAGAGGACGGCGCGGAGAGCTTCATCGACCTGGTCGCCCCGGCCGTGCACCAAGTCGTGCTGAACGGCAAGGCACTGGACGTCGCCGCCGTCTTCAGGGACTCGCGGATCGCGCTGCCGCATCTGCTCGCGGGCCTGAACGAGCTGAAGGTCGTCGCGGACTGCGCGTACACCAACACCGGTGAGGGGTTGCACCGTTTTGTCGACCCGGTGGACCAGCAGGCCTACCTCTACACGCAGTTCGAGGTGCCCGACGCGCGCCGTGTCTTCGCCTCGTTCGAACAGCCGGACCTGAAGGCGACCTTCCAGTTCACCGTGAAGGCCCCCGAGGGCTGGACGGTCATCTCGAACTCCCCCACCCCGGAGCCCAAGGACAACGTCTGGCACTTCGAGCCGACGCCGCGGATCTCCACGTACATCACCGCGCTGATCGTCGGTCCGTACCACAGCGTGCACAGCTCGTACGAGAAGGACGGGCAGAGCGTCCCGCTCGGCGTCTACTGCCGGCCCTCCCTCGCCGAGTTCCTGGACTCGGACGCGATCTTCGAGGTCACCCGGCAGGGCTTCGAGTGGTTCCAGGAGAAGTTCGACTACGACTACCCCTTCGCCAAGTACGACCAGCTCTTCGTGCCGGAGTTCAACGCGGGCGCGATGGAGAACGCGGGCGCGGTGACCATCCGCGACCAGTACGTCTTCCGCTCGAAGGTGACGGACGCGGCGTACGAGACGCGCGCCGAGACGATCCTGCACGAGCTTGCGCACATGTGGTTCGGCGACCTGGTCACCATGGAGTGGTGGAACGACCTGTGGCTGAACGAGTCGTTCGCCACCTACACCTCGATCGCCTGCCAGGCGTACCACCCGGACTCGAAATGGCCGCACTCCTGGACCACTTTCGCGAACCAGATGAAGACGTGGGCCTACCGGCAGGACCAGCTGCCGTCCACCCACCCGATCATGGCCGACATCCGTGACCTGGACGACGTCCTGGTCAACTTCGACGGCATCACCTACGCCAAGGGCGCGTCGGTGCTGAAGCAGCTCGTCGCGTATGTCGGACAGGACGAGTTCTTCCGCGGTGTGCAGGCGTACTTCAAGGCACACGCCTTCGGCAACACCCGGCTGTCCGATCTGCTGGGCGCGCTGGAGGAGACCTCCGGCCGTGATCTGAAGACCTGGTCGAAGGCGTGGCTGGAGACGGCCGGCATCAACATCCTGCGCCCGGAGATCGAGGTCTCCGAGGACGGGTACGTCACCTCGTTCTCCGTACGCCAGGAGGCCCCCGCCCTGCCCGCCGGCGCGAAAGGCGAGCCGACGCTGCGCCCGCACCGGATCGCGATCGGCTGCTACGACCTCGACGAGAACGGCAAGCTGGTCCGTACGAGCCGGATCGAGCTGGACGTGGACGGCGAGCACACCGATGTGCCGTTCCCGCAGAACACCCGCCGCCCCGCGGTGATCCTGCTCAACGACGACGACCTGTCCTACGCGAAGGTCCGCCTCGACGAGGAGTCGCTGCGGGTCGTCACCGAGCACCTCGGCGACTTCACCGAGTCGCTGCCGCGTGCTCTGTGCTGGGCCTCCGCCTGGGACATGACCCGCGACGGCGAGCTGGCGACGCGGGACTATCTGTCCCTGGTCCTCTCCGGCATCGGCAAGGAGTCGGACATCGGCGTAGTGCAGTCGCTGCAGCGCCAGGTGAAGCTGGCGATCGACCTGTACGCGGCGCCGGAGTGGCGCGAGACGGGGCTGACGCAGTGGACGGACGCGACGCTGGCGCATCTGCGCGCGGCGGAGCCGGGCAGCGACCACCAGCTGGCGTGGGCGCGGGCGTTCGCCGCGACCGCGCGGACGCCGCAGCAGCTGGACCTGCTGCAGGCGCTGCTCGACGGCACGGAGTCGATCGAGGGTCTGGCCGTGGACACCGAGCTGCGGTGGACGTTCGTGGAGCGTCTTGCGGCGGTCGGCCAGCTCGACGAGGACGAGATCGCGGCAGAGTACGAGCGGGACAAGACGGCGGCGGGCGAGCGCCACGCGGCGACGGCGCGCGCGGCCCGGCCGACGGCGGAGGCCAAGGAGGAGGCCTGGGCATCGGTCGTCGAGTCCGACAAGCTGCCGAACGCGATGCAGGAGGCGGTCATCGCCGGCTTCGTCCAGACCGACCAGCGCGAGCTGCTCGCCCCGTACACCGGTAAGTTCTTCGCCGCGGTCAAGGACGTGTGGGAGTCCCGCAGCCATGAGATCGCGCAGCAGATCGCGGTCGGGCTCTACCCCTCGCTCCAGGTCTCGCAGGCCACGCTGGACGCGACGGACGCGTGGCTGGCATCGGCCGAACCGAACGCGGCGCTGCGGCGGCTGATCTCGGAGTCGCGCTCGGGCGTCGAGCGTGCACTGAAGGCGCAGGCGGCTGACGCGGCGGCTGCGTAACTCCCTCGCGCGAGGGCGCCCCGGGCCACGGCGGCCCGGGGCGCCCTCGCGCGTTCAAGGCGAAAACAACGCGCCAATTTTGATGACCCGCCGTCAAACCCCTTCGCACTACCCCGATATGCTCCCGACCGTCGTCATGTGATCTTCCCGTTCGATGGTTTGAGGGTGCTGATGGTTCGACAGGAAACGTCGACCGGAAGTCCGCGGCCTGCGGCCTCCTCCGTGTGGCTGCTGCCCGTCGCCGTAACAGCCGTGGCCACTGCGGCGGCTGCCGCACTGGTCTCCGAGTCGGCCCGCACCCCCGTGCTCTGGATCGGTGCCGTAGCGGTCGTCATGGTGGCGGCCGCCTGCGCCGAAGCGGCGCGCCGGGGCCGGCTGGTCAAGGAGCTGCGGGACAGACTCGCGGAGCGGGATGCGGCGGTGGCGCGGCAGCAGGCCGAGACCAGGCACCTCGCCGACGAACTGCTGCCGCAGGTGGTGGAGCGGCTGCGCAAGGGCGAGTTCCCGGAGGACGTACTCGACTCGCTCGACGCCCCGGCCGAGCACGAGGCGGTGCTGCGTTCGGTGCTCAACGCCGTCGTCGCCGAGGAGGACCTGCGCGAATCCGCACAGCGCGCCTTCGTCAACATCGCCCGCCGGGTTCAAGCCATCGTCCACCAACAGGCCCAGGAACTGCGTGAGATGGAAGACCGGCACGGCCGGTCCCCCGACGTCTTCGGCGATCTGCTCCGGATCGACCACGGCACCGCGCTTATCGGCCGGCTCGCCGACTCGATCGCCGTGCTCGGCGGTGCGCGGCCCGGCCGCCAGTGGAGCAAGGCCGTACCGCTCTACAGCGTGTTGCGCGGCGCCATGTCGCGGATCATCGACTACCAGCGGGTGGAGCTGCACTCGGTCACCGAGGTCGCCGTCTTCGGAACCGCCGTCGAGCCGCTCATCCATGCGCTCGCCGAGCTGCTCGACAACGCCACCCGCTACTCGCCGCCGCAGACCAAGGTCCATCTGACCGCCGTCGACGTGCAGTCGGGCATCGCCGTCGAGATCGAGGACGGCGGCGTCAGCATGAGCGAGGAGGCCCGCAAGCGGGCCGAGCGCATGCTCCGCCAGGCCCAGCAGGGCATCGATGTCAACGACCTGGGCGAGACGCCGCGCCTCGGCCTCGCCGTGGTCGGCCGGCTGTCGCAGGCGTACGGCTTCCAGGTCTCGCTGCGCTCCTCCGCGTACGGCGGTGTGCGCGCCGTCCTGGTCGTCCCGCAGGCACTGATCACCACGGCCGCTTCGGCGACCGGTCTCGCGCACGGCATCGGCGCCTCCTCAGGTCCCCGCCCGACCCTGCCTCAGGCCCCCGCCGAGCGGCCGCCCAGGCCGGCCACCGGCCCCATGACGGCGGACGACGAGCTCCCTGTCGTGGCCGAGCGGACCTTGAACGGTCTGCCGCAGCGGCGTCGCAAGACGCCCGTCGCGGCACCGGCCGCACTGGCCGCAGCTGCCGCGCCGGAGCCGGAGTCCGGGCGGGATTCCCCACCCGCGGTGCAGCCCGGCATGTGGCTGGCCGCCTTCCAGAGCGGCGTGACCGGCGAGACCCCCGAGACGAACAGAGAGACCAACCAGCCATGACTCAGCAGCAGACCAACATGGACTGGATGCTCAAGGACCTCGCGGAGGGCGTGCCGCAGACCAGGCATGTGGTCGTGCTCTCCGCCGACGGTCTGCGCATGGCCCAGTACGGAACCGACACCGACACCGCCGACCGGCTGGCGGCCGCCTGTGCCGGGCTGCAGTCCCTGGCCGGCGCGGTCGCCTCCGAACTCCCGCACGGCGACGGCCGGATGCGGCTGGTCGTGATCGAGATGGACGGCGGTTTCTTCTATCTGATGGCGGCGGGCTCCGGGGCCTTCCTCGCGGTTCTCGCCGACGAGGGAGTCGACGCCGGGCTGATGGGCCAGCGGATGCGGGACCTCGTTCTGCGGATCGGTGAGCACCTCAGCACCCCGCCGCGTCAGGATGGACAGCCGAGGTGAGCGACGCGGGCGGCGGGGACTGGGAGGACAGTCCCGAGCGGCTCTACGTCATCACGGGCGGCCGCAGCGGCTCGTCCGTCCCGGCCACGCTGGACCTGGTCACCCTGATCGTCGCCAGGTCCGGGCCGAAGCCCGGAATGCAGCCGGAGCACGCGGCGATCATCGAGCTCTGCGAAGCGCCGCTGTCCGTCGCCGAGGTCTCCGCGTACACCGGTCTCCCGTTCAGCGTCGTCACCGTCCTGATCGGCGATCTGCTCGCCGAGAACCGGATCGTCGCCCGCGCGCCCGTCCCACCCGCCCGACTTCCCGACCGCGCTTTGATTGAGGCAGTGATCGATGGACTTCAAAGGCTCTGAGCAGCCGGCGCGCACAGCCGGGCCGCGGAGCGAGGATGCGCTGCCGGCGACCGCCACCGCCGCCGTCAAGGTGGTCATCGTGGGTGGCTTCGGGGTCGGCAAGACGACCCTGGTCGGCTCGGTCAGCGAGATACGGCCACTGACCACCGAGGAGACGATGACCCAGGCCGGGGTCGGCGTCGACGACACGGCGGGCATCGGCGGCAAGACGTCGACGACGGTCGCGATGGACTTCGGCCGCATCAGTGTCAACGAGGAGCTGGTGCTCTATCTGTTCGGCACGCCCGGGCAGGAGCGCTTCTGGTTCCTGTGGCGCGGTCTGTTCGAGGGCGCGCTGGGTGCGGTGGTACTGGTCGACACCCGCCGCCTTGAAGTCAGCTTCGACGTCATCGGCCGTCTCGAGGAGCGCGGGGTGCCGTTCGTGGTGGCCGTGAACTCCTTCCCGGACGCGCCCGGCCATCCGGTGGAGGAGCTGCGGGCCGCCCTGGATCTGCCAGAGGCGGTGCCGATCGTGATGTGCGACGCCCGGCAGCGCGCGTCCAGCCGGGACGTACTGATGACACTGATGCGCTATCTGCAGAGACTTGCCACGACGCAGGAAGCGTCGTGAGCACGCCCGGGAGGGGCGAGGGCCGGGTGGCGTAAAGGCGCCCTGGACTGCCCCTCGACTGTGCGTCGGCACGTCGGCGATACCCGGGCCGAAGCGGACACGGTTCCGGTTACTGCTCCGGTTACTGCTCCGGCGGCGCCTGCGGTTTCGCCGTGGTGTCCGGCCCGTACGTCCTGGCGGGGGCCGCCTGTTCCGGTCACGGCGATGAACAGTGCCGCGATGCCGCATACCTTAGGGATTGTCCTATTGGATCAACCGTTCGGAGTCATTACTATGCGCCATAGTTGATGACTATGGGGTGCAAGTGGCGTCTGTGAAAGCAGAGTTCGCGTCGCCCCCCAACGAGAGGGAGGCCGCAGTGGGGCCCGAGCTGATAGTTCCACCGATCTTCTCTCCCATTCCGCCGGCGATCCATCCACGCCATGCGGACATAGATGTGCAGACCGCGGCCTGGGCCGAAACGTTTCGCATCGGGTCCGACGAGCTGCGCGGCAGACTCGTGATGCAGGACATCGGCACGTTCTCCGCCCGGATACTGCCGGAAGGTAGTGAGGAGGTCGTCTCTCTCCTCGCGGACTTCGTCCTGTGGCTCTTCGGCGTGGACGACGGACACTGCGAAGAGGGGGAACTCGGCCACCGGCCGGGCGACTTGGCCGGCCTGCTCCACCGTCTGCTGCGCGTCGCCCAGAACCCGGAAGTCCCAATACTGCTCGACGACCCGCTGGCCGCGGGACTGCGGGACCTGCGGCTCAGGGTCGGCCGCCACGGCACCGCGGGGCAGGCGGCCCGCTGGGTGGACGCGTTGCGGGAGTACTTCTTCTCCGTGGTGTGGGAGGCGGCCCACCGCAGGGCGGACACCGTGCCCGACCTCAACGACTACACCCTGATGCGCCTCTACGACGGCGCGACGTCCGTCGTACTTCCGCTGCTGGAGATGGGACACGGCTACGAGCTCCAGCCCCACGAGCGTGACCACACCGCCGTGCGCGCCGCGGCCGAGATGGCGTCCTTCATCATCACGTGGGACAACGACATCTTCTCGCACCACAAGGAACGCAACGGGTCGGGCTACTACCTCAACGCCCTGCGGGTGCTGGAGCAGCAGCACGGCCTCACCCCCGCCCAGGCGCTGGACACGGCGATCTCCCAGCGGGACCGGGTGATGACTCTCTTCATGCGCCTGAGCGCGCACCTGCAGCCGGAGGCCAGCCCGCAGCTGCGGCGGTATCTGCACAGCCTTGCCTGCTTCATACGCGGCGCCCAGGACTGGGGCATCAGCTCCGTGCGGTACACGACGCCGGACGATCCGGCCGACTTCCCCTCGGTGTTCCGCGATACGCCCACCGACGACAGCCGCGAGCCGCTGGACATCCCCGCCGTGTCCTGGTGGTGGGACCTGGTGCCCGACCATGTGCCCGACCATGTGCCCGACCATGTGCCCGGCCTCGTGGCCGACGAGACCGCATCACGCTCACTGCGCCGGCCGGTACAAGAGACCGCGGCCTAGAACAATGTCTTCCTCGGTGTCAGTGTCAGGTGCGGCTGCTTTGCAGTCGGTTCCCCGCGCGCCCGGAGCGGTACCGCTTCTCGGGCAGGCCCTGAAGCTGTGGCGCGACCCGCTCGGCTTTCTCAAGTCACTGCGGGACAGCGGCGATCTGGTCCGGGTAGACCTCGGAACGATGCCCATGTACGTCGTCACCTCGGCTGATCCAGCCGATGTTCCACCCTCAGCGCATCTCGAGGCCATACCCGGGCCACGCCCTGCCCAGCGCCGCCCACTCGGCAACCCACCCGCAGCGCGAAGCGGGCGCATCGCCCGGTGCAACGCGAAGGTGCTCCCCAAGGAGACACGGCGCCGCGAAGCGGGCGCGCCGAGGGTGTGGGGCGAGCCCCCACACCCTCCTCCCCCGGGGGTCTGGGGGCTCGTCCCCAGTGCGGGAAGGGGCGGGTAGGGGAAACACCAGGACTGCCATCGGCCCCCTTGCCTCTGGCGGAGGCATGGCAAGGGCGCCTTGGGTGCGTACACACCCAAGGCGCCCTTGGAAAGCCGGTGGAGCTAGGAGCTAGTGGAGCTGGTGAAGCTCGGAGCCGGTCAGCTCTGCTTCCTGGACTTGTCGAGAACCATCACCAGGCCCGCGATCACCAGGAAGAGGACCAGCGGCGCCGCGACATAGAGGCCCAGCGTCTCGATCACGCTCAGACCCGGGCCCGGGTCCGAGCCGTCGTCGGCGCCGGGGGCAGCGGCGAGCGCGGGCGACGACAGGAGCAGCATCATCAGCGTCGTACCGGCCGCGACGGCGCCGGCGCGCAAAGCGTTCTTCTTGTCCACGGTGCCAACGTAGCGAACGGCTATCCCGGCCGCGCGTCCGGGGGTGCCGTACGGGGCCCGAAGACCCCCATCAGCTCGTGCAGGCGGGGCGAGGCGGCCAGCTCCTCCAGGGTGACCGGGTGGCCTTCGGCGTCCGCGACCGGCAGGCGCCAGTTCGGGTACTGGTCCCAGGTGCCCGGGAGGTTCTGCGGTCGGCGGTCGCCCACCGCGTCCGGCAGCCAGACGCCGACCATGCGGGCGGGCGTACGCAGCAGAAAGCGGTAGGCCGCGCGGATCTGGCCCTCCTCGTCGCCCCTGCCCTCGGGCAGCAGGCCCAGGCCGGTGAGCAGGCCGATCCACTCGGCGACGTCCGCCGCGTCCTGCGTACGCTCCTGCTCCAGGGGGCGGGTGAGCAGACCGAGGCGGTGCCGCAGCGCCACATGCTCGCCGGTCAGGCGGGCCGCGGTGGACGGGAGATCGTGCGTGGTCGCGGTGGCCACGCAGCCCTCGCGCCAGCGCTCGGGCGGCAGCGGGCGGCCCGTGCCTGCCCAGTCGCGCTCGAACCAGAGCACGGAGGTGCCCAGCACGCCCCTGTGGGTCAGTGCCTCACGCACACCCGGTTCGACCGTGCCGAGGTCCTCTCCTATGACGGCCGTGCCCGCGCGGTGCGCCTCCAGAACGAGGACCGCGAGCATCGCCTCCGCGTCGTACCGCACATACGTGCCGTCGGTGGGCGGGCTGCCCTCCGGGACCCACCAGAGGCGGAACAGGCCCATGACATGGTCGATGCGCAGCGCGCCCGCGTTCCGGAGGAGGCCGCGCAGCAGTCCGCGGTACGGGGCGTAACCGGACGCGGCCAGCACATCGGGCCGCCACGGGGGCAGGCCCCAGTCCTGACCGCGTGCGTTGAAGGCGTCCGGGGGCGCGCCGACCGACATCCCGGCGGCGAATGCCTTCCGCTGCGCCCAGGCGTCCGCGCCGCCGGGATGCACGCCGACGGCCAGGTCATGGACGATGCCGACGCCCATGCCCGCCTCGCGCGCCGCCTGCCCGGCGGCGGCCAGCTGCTGGTCGGTGAGCCAGGCGAGCCGCCCGTGGAAGTCGACCCGGTCCATCAGCTCACGCCGGGCCCGCGCGGTCTCGGGCGAGCGCGGGTCCTGCAGCGCGGCGGGCCAGGAGTGCCACTCGGGCCCGTGCACCTCGGCGAGGGCGCACCAGGTGGCGTGATCCTCCAGGGCCTGGCCCTGCTCGGCCAGGAAGTCGCAGTACGCGGCGCGGCGGCCGGGCCCGAGCGGGATACCGTGCACGATCTCCAGGGCCGCGCGCTTCAGCGCCCACACGGCGTCCCGGTCGATCAACGCGCCCTTCTCCAGCACGGATTCACGCAGCCGCGCAGCCTCGTCACGGAGTTCGTCCAGCCGCTGCCGGTCGCGGGCGCAGACGTACGCGTACTCGGGGATGTCCTCGATCCGCAGATGGACGGGATCGGGGAACCGCCGTGAGGACGGCCGGTACGGCGAGGGATCGGTGGGCGTCCCGGGCACAGCCGCGTGCAACGGGTTGACCTGCACAAACCCGGCTCCGAGCGCCCGCCCCGACCAGGTGGCGAGCTCAGCCAGATCACCAAGGTCGCCCATGCCCCAGGACCGGGCGGAGAGCAGGGAGTAGAGCTGCACGAGAAAGCCGTACGAACGCCGGTCGGGCTGCGGCACGCGGGCGGGCGCGACGATGAGGGTGGAGTGTGCGACGCGCTCGTCGGGGGCGTGGGCGTGGGCATACAACTGGTGCACACCGAGGGGCAGTTGCGACCAGACGCGGGGCTCATTGGCGGGAGGCGCATCGGCCGGAGGCGTCGCGCCGACCGGAGGCGCATCGGCCGGAGTCGTCGCATCAGCCGTGGTGTTCGGCTCCGCCCCGCCCTGCTGGACAGCGTCGGCCGCACCCGGGCTGGTCCACTCGACCGCCACGCCCCCTTCCGTCTCGACCCGCACATTCGTACCCGCGGGGAGCGCCGTCAGGACAGGTGGGAGCGCCTGGGCGCCCTCGCGCCAAAGCACCACCGTCGGCGGCAGCAGGCGGGCCGACGCCGCGGACTCGGCGTGGTTCAAGGCGTCGCGTAACGCCGCGGGCGTCGATGCGTCGACGCCCAACGCGGCGAGGACCGCGACGACCGTGGCGTCGGCGACCGGGACCGTGACGCCCTCCGAAGGCGCGTAGGCGGTGGCGACTCCGTGCAGCGCAGCGAGCCGGGCAAGGCCCATTCAGACTCCTGGGGACTCCGTGCCGCCGGCCATGCCGGGCGCGGTCGGCT
Organism: Streptomyces sp. NPDC019443; assembly: GCF_044389785.1. NCBI lineage: Bacteria > Bacillati > Actinomycetota > Actinomycetes > Kitasatosporales > Streptomycetaceae > Streptomyces > Streptomyces sp. NPDC019443. Next base: position 60,529 of record NZ_JBIRYJ010000006.1, on the reverse strand, counting down.
CACTGGTGAGGGGAGCGGTGTCGGCGAGGGGCGGCTCGCTGGTCAGCGGGGCGGCGTCGGCGAGCGGGGGTTCGCTGGTCAGCGGGCCGGGGCCCGGGACCTGTTTGGACAGGGCGGAGAGCAGCAGATGTGCGGATGCGGCCATGGGGGTCACTCCAAGCTGACGGTAGTGGGACACAGACGCCCTACCCAGCGGGCGCAACGGCAGACGTACACGATCAGTCAACGTGTTCCGCATCACATTCCGTTCCCCGCATTCCCTTCCTCGCCGAGCAGTTGAGTCTCATTGCGGCAAACCACCCATCGCATCAGGCAAAAGGTGCACAACGGCCATGCGCATTGACACCCTCAGTGTGGTGGTGGTGGGCTCGAAACCGACCGGCACGGCAGGGGAGAACGAGGGGAGACGGGCGTGCGGCTCGCGCGCAGGAGGCGCACCGCGACAGCCGTCGCGGTCGCTGTCATCGGCAGCCTGCTCGGCGGCGCGCACGGCGCGGTCGCGGCCCCCGAGGACCCCGTCTCCCCACCCAGCACCGCCAAGGACCCCGAGGGCGAGGCCGCGCTGCCTTCCGTGTGGCCGCGCCCGCAGTCGATGCGGGCGGCGGGCTCCGCCGTGCCGCTCGGCGACGAGGTGACCGTCGTCGCGGACCGCGCCGCCGACCCGTACACCGTGGAGCGGCTCAAGGAACTGCTGCGCCAGTCCGGCGTACGGACCGTGCACACCGAACTGCCCGGCCGCGGCCCCGTCCTGCGCATCGGCGGCACCGGCGCGCAGAACGCGCTGCGCGCCCTGCGCGCGCCCGAACGCGCCGACCTGCCCTCCGGCGGCTACCGGATCGCGGTCGGCCAGGTCGAGGGCCGTGACACGGTCGCGCTCGACGGCGTCGGCGAGGACGGGCTGTTCCACGGCGTCCAGACGCTGCGCCAACTGATCACCGACCGGAACGCCGTCGCCCGGACCGGCCGGAAGACCGTCGCCAAGGTTGTCGCCGGAGTTCTCGTACGCGACTGGCCGGGCACGGCCGTCCGCGGCCTGACGGAGGGTTTCTACGGACAGCCCTGGAGCCATCAACAGCGGCTGTCACAGCTGGACTTCATGGGCCGTACCAAGCAGAACCGCTACCTCTACGCGCCCGGCGACGACCCCTTCCGGCAGGCCCGCTGGCGCGACCCGTACCCCGCCGCGCAGCGCGCCGAGTTCCGCGAACTCGCCGAGCGCGCCCGGCAGAACCACGTCACGCTCTCCTGGGCCGTCGCGCCCGCCCAGGAGATGTGCCTGGCCAAGAACGGCGACGTCAAGGCGCTGACGCGCAAGATCGACGCGATGTGGGCGCTGGGGGTGCGCGCCTTCCAGTTGCAGTTCCAGGACGTCAGCTACAGCGAGTGGCACTGCGACAAGGACGCGGACGCCTTCGGCTCGGGCCCGGAGGCCGCGGCCAGGGCACATGCGCGGGTCGCGGGCGCGGTGGCCCGGCACCTGGCGGACCGGTATCCCGGGGCCGAGCCCCTGTCGCTGATGCCGACGGAGTTCTACCAGGACGGCGCCACCGACTACCGGCAGGCGCTCGCGAGCGAGCTGGACAGCCGGGTCCAGGTGGCGTGGACGGGCGTGGGCGTGGTGCCACGCACGATCACCGGGCGCGAACTGGTGGTTGCGCGGGACGTGTTCAAGCACCCGCTGATCACCATGGACAACTACCCGGTCAACGACTACGCACAGGACCGGATGTTCCTCGGCCCCTACACGGGCCGCGAGCCTGCCGTGGCGAGCGGTTCGGCCGCCCTGCTCGCCAACGCGATGGAGCAGGCGTCCGCCTCCCGCATCCCGCTGTTCACGGCCGCCGACTATGCCTGGAACCCGAGGAGCTACCGCCCCCAGGAGTCCTGGCAGGCCGCGATAAACGACCTCGCGGGCGGCGACGCGTCGACCCGTGAGGCGCTGCGCGCGCTGGCCGGGAACCACGCCTCCTCGATCCTCAGCCCCGCCGAGTCCGGCTATCTGCAGCCGCTGCTGAAGGACTTCTGGTGGTCGCGTACGACGACGGACGTGGCGGCCAGGGACCGGGCCGCGGCCTCGCTGCGCGCCGCGTTCACCGTGATGCGCGAGGCACCGCAGCGGCTGAAGCGGCCCGCCGACGGCCGTCTGGGCGACGAAGTACGGCCGTGGCTCGAGCAGCTGGCGCGGTACGGCCGGGCCGGCGAGCTGTCCGTCGACATGCTGCAGGCGCAGGCCCGCGGCGACGGCGAGACGGGCTGGCGGGCCTCGCTGGACCTGGAACCGCTGCGCAAGAGGCTCGGGGCGAGCCGGGCGACGGTCGGCAAGGGCGTGCTGAACCCGTTCCTGGACCGGGCGGCGAAGGAGTCGGCGGCCTGGACGGGCGCGGACCGCGTCAAGGACACGGCGGGCGACGACACGGTGTGGCTGGACCGGGCGAGGCCGGTGGCGGCCGTGACGGTGATGTCGGAGCCGACGCGCGGGGCGGCGGTCTCCGGGGCCGCGAGCGGGGCCCCGGGCAGGGGCGCGAGCGGGACCCCCGGCGGAGGCTCGGGCTCCGGCGGTGGCTCGGGCTCCGCCGGCCGCCTTGAGGCGCATGTCCCGGGCGAGGGCTGGCGCACGCTCGGCCCCCTCTCGGCGAGCGGCTGGACCCACGCCGACGCCAAGGGCCTGCGGATGGACGCGGTGCGGGTCGCGTCGGACGGGGACGAGCCCGTCGCCGTACGGTCCGTCGTGCCCTGGTTCGCCGACGAGCCGCCGGCCGGCCTGGATCTCGTACAGGGCGAGACGGACGCCGAGATCGGCGGCGGTCCGCAGCGGGCGGGCATCCGGCTGACCCCGCGCCGCCCCGCCGACGTGCGCGGCGCGCTCACCGCGAAGGCTCCGGCGGGCATCAAGGTGTCGGTGCCGAAGGAGACGACGGTGCCGCGTGGACTGCGTACGACCGTGCCGGTCGAGGTCACCGTCCCGGCAGGCACGCCGGCCGGGGAGTACCGGGTGCCGCTGTCCTTCGGGGGCCAGGAGCGCACGCTCACGGTGCGTGCCTATCCGCGCACCGCGGGTCCCGACCTCGCGCGCGCCGCGGCCTCCGTCGCCTCCTCGTCCGGCGACGAGACGGCCGACTTCCCGGCGGCCTCGGCGATCGACGACGACCCGAAGACCCGCTGGTCCTCGCCCGCCGAGGACGGCGCCTGGTGGCAGCTGGAGCTGCAGCGGCCCGCCCGGGTCGGCCAGGTGGTGCTGCACTGGCAGGACGCGTACGCGACGAAGTACCGCGTCCAGGCGTCGGCGGACGGCCGCACCTGGCGTACGGCCGCGACGGTGACCGACGGCAGGGGCGGGCGCGAGGCGGTCCGCATGGACAGCCGCGACACCCGCTTCATCCGCGTCCAGGGCGATGCGCGCGCAACGCAGTACGGCTACTCACTCTGGTCGGTGGAGGCATACGCCGTCGCAGAGTGAGCGAGCCGTTACAGTCCGGACAAGGGGGACGACGAAGGCCCGGATCTTAGGCAGAAATGCCGTCGATCCGGGCCATCGCGTCGTCCGCGCCGTACGGCTGCAGGTATGGCAGCCAGCGCGGGTCCCTATGCCCGGTCCCGATGATGCGCCACGCGAGCCCGCTCGGCGGGGCGGGCTGATGGCGCAGCCGCCACCCCAGCTCCCGCAGATGCCGGTCCGCCTTGACGTGATTGCAGCGGCGGCATGCCGCCACCACGTTGTCCCAGACGTGCTGTCCGCCGCGACTGCGCGGAATGACATGGTCGACGCTGGTTGCGACGCCACCGCAGTACATACAGCGCCCGCCGTCGCGGGCGAAGAGTGCTTTGCGGGTGAGAGGAACAGGCCCCCGGTAGGGGACCCGCACGAACCGTTTCAGACGTACGACGCTGGGGGCGGCGATGACACGGGTCGCGCTGTGCATGAAGGCGCCGGATTCCTCGAGGCAGAGAGCCTTGTTCTCCAGGACGAGGATGAGCGCGCGGCGGAGCGGTACGACGCCGAGGGGCTCGTACGACGCATTGAGGACCAGGACGTGCGGCACGGTGGATGCCTCCTTGTACGCCGGCGGCGCGTGGCTCGCGCCGGGACGATCTGCTCTCAGTCTCTCCTCATGCCAGGTCCGAGCGCCACCACGTGCGGGTAACGGGCTCGAGGTGTTTTCAACCACATGCCTTCGACGTGCCGTGACGTGCCTCGGCATGCCTTCGGCAGGTTCATCCCCAGGTGAGCCTCGTCTCTCCCTCGAACAGCGCACCGGAACACACCGGATGCCCCGTTAGGGTGGTTGGTCTGCTACCGCAATGCCTGGAGGTTCCCCCCGTGTCCTGGTCCGTCCTATTGGCCGCCGATCCGTCACCCGAGCCCGTCTCGCTCGACGAGGCCGCCAAGCAGGCCGGCGACGCAGCGGGCTGGGTGGAGGAGAACTGGTCCACCTGGCTGAACACCAGTCTGCGCATCGCGCTGATCCTGGTGGTTGCGCTGGTGCTGCGCATGCTTCTCCGCCGTGCCCTGACCAAGCTGATAGAGCGGATGAACCGCTCCGCCCAGGCCGTGGAGGGCACCCCCCTCGGCGGTCTGCTGGTCAACGCCGAGAGACGCCGGCAGCGCTCCGAGGCCATCGGATCCGTACTCCGCTCGGTCTCCTCCTTTGTGATTCTCGGCACCGCGGGCCTGATGATCCTCGGCGCTTTCAAGATCGACCTGGCCCCGCTGCTCGCCTCGGCGGGTGTCGCGGGCGTGGCGATCGGCTTCGGCGCGCGGAATCTCGTGACGGACTTCCTCTCGGGCGTCTTCATGATCATGGAGGACCAGTACGGCGTCGGCGACAGCGTGGACGCGGGCGTCGCCTCCGGCGAGGTGATCGAGGTCGGCCTGCGCGTGACGAAGCTGCGCGGCGACAACGGCGAGATCTGGTACGTACGCAACGGCGAGATCAAGCGCATCGGCAACCTCAGCCAGGGCTGGGCGACGGCGACGGTCGACGTCATGGTCCGCTCCTCGGAGAACCTGGACGATGTCCGCTCGGTGATCGGCGAGGTCGCGGACGACCTGGCGAAGTCCGAGCCGTGGAACGAGCAGCTGTGGGGCCCGGTGGAGGTGCTGGGCCTGAACGAGGTGCTGCTGGACTCGATGACGATCCGGGTCTCGGCGAAGACGATGCCGGGCAAGGCGCTGGGCGTGGAGCGGGAACTGCGCTGGCGCATCAAGCAGGCCTTCGACGCGGCGGGCATCCGCATCGTGGGCGGCCTGCCGCCGGCGGTCGAGGAGGCGTCGGCGGCAGACCCGACGGCGGGGATGGCGGCACCGTCGGCGTACGCGTCGGCGACGTCGCCGCAGTCGATGGCGGCGACGCCGATCGCGCCGCCGGCGAACCTGTCGAAGTAGCTCTGGCAGCGACAGGGCCTCTCCCGTGGCGGAGGGGCCCTGTCCTGTTTCCGGTACTACGGACTCTCGTAGGTCGGGAACTGTCCGCTGTCGATAACCCAGGCTCCGGCGGTCATCGTGTCGCCGAAGACGTAGTCGTGCCTGGACCGGTACCGGATGCCCTCCGCCCCGGGGCCGGGGTCAGTGAGAACCGCGGCCGTGCCCTTCCGGGGGTCGATGATCACGTAGACGGGGATCCCCATGGCCGGGTAGTCCCGAGCCTTGTCCTCGTAGTCATTATCGGGATTCGAGCGCGAAACGATCTCCGCCACCATCAGCACATCGGCCGGATCCACGTAGGCGTCGTCCTCGTCCAGGGCGGACTCGGGGAGCACAAGCAGGTCGGGCCGCCGCATGCGCTGTATGGCTGGCGACTCGATCTCCGGCCCACTGTGAGCGACGACCCCAGGGTGGGTGGCGAGCAACTGAGCATCCAGCTGCCGACGCAGCCGCAGGGTGATGAGCTCGTGCCGCTTGACCGGGCTCATCATCATCGTGATGCCCTCCTCGTCGATCTCGACAGCCCAGACCGGGGGCTCGATGGGCAGCTCGTCGGCAATCGCGCGCAGGCGATCGTAGGTCTTGGTGTCCATGGAGACTCCTCGCGGACGGGTGTCGCTTCGAGTCTAGGTGACCAGCACTGTGGGTCACCGCTCCCGACCTCGACAGGGCGGCTCGGATGAGCCGCCCTGGGTCCATCAGGCTTCGGATGGCGGCACGGCGTCACGCCTCGGCAATCGAGCGCCACGGCTCTCGGCGACGCGCAGGGCATCACGCAACGCCTCAACCAGCCGGGAGGAGAGAAAACGGAGCTCACTGCTGTCGGCCCGGGGCTCGTCGAGCAATGCCTCGGCATGGCCGAGCAGTTCGGCACCCATCCCGAGCTGCACGCACTCGATCTGGTCGGCGATCCGAGAGACGCACCCTCCGTTGCCGTCGGTGAGCACGTAACAGGGCTTGCCCTCGGGGCCGGTCCACGGAAGCAGCCGGACCGCGGAATCCCCGGCCATCAGATCGCCCCCAGCGAGTGGATGTCCCGGGTGTCGAGATCAATCCCGTACGACGCGAACAACAACACCCGGCGGCGCTGCTTGCGCAATCGCTGCTCATGAGCAACGAGATACGGGCGTACGAGCGCGCAGTCCTCACCCCGCAGAAGGGGTGGAGCGGCCGCGGGTACGTCGGTGGGCATCGAGCAGGAGCCCCGGTGTCGGCCACGGGCGGGTAACAGCAGAATCAGCAACTGCTCGAAGATACGGGCGATACAGTGCGGCACGTCGACCTGCTCTCTCTTCAGGTGGACCACGCCCCCGGGCCGTGACAGCGGCCGCGGGGGTCTTCGGTAGTCGTACGACCACCGACCGTAGGTCCCCTGTGCAGGAGGAAGGGGCAGAGTTCCTGCCCCTCCGTCAGGCGGCCAACATGCCAACTTTCACCGCGAGTTCACTGGCTCGCCGCCGCTGGGACGGACTCTTCGACTCCGTTTCCTCCAAGAGGATTCGGCGCGCGTAGCCGTTGTATCGCATGGTCTCCGGGGCAGCTCCGTACGCCTTGTCCAGAGCCGCCAAAGCCGCTTCCGGCTGTCTGTCCAACTGGTATCCGCGAGCCTCTTCAATGCGGTGCCGAGCGCGCCGAGGGCGTGAAGGAATCGTCGCCGCATCGGCGACGGCGGCCTGCCTGACGCTCTCCCCACCCGCGTGCAACTCAACAGCGACGGTGACCGCGTGCGCGCCCATGATGGCCCGTGAGAACGACGTAACGGGGTGGTAGTAGTCGGCCGGCAGGCGCTCGGCCATGGCCCGCGCCGTGTCCCAGTACCCCCACGCCGAGCCCGTGTCGCCACGGCGCGCTGCCGTATACCCAGCCTCGAACTGAAGGGCCCCCGCGATTGCCAGCACATCATCGCCCGACTCCGGCAGCAGTGGTTCGAGATAGCGGAGGGTCTCCAACGTCACCGCATCAGCCGCGTCGAAATGCCCCGGGCCGCTGTCACGGTGCGCCTGCGCGGCAAGCCACGCAGCCACACCAAGCGTGTGAGAGTCTTCCGATTCCAGAGCCGCGACCATCCCTCGCTCGACCACGCGCCAGAGCAGTGCGACGTCGGGCTGGTAGGCGATGAAGAACTGACACAGGCTGTACGCCTGCGAGAGCAACGCCTGTGCGACGCGCCGCTCAGCCGCCGTCTCGGACTGTCGCACGGCAAGCTGCGCGTCGCGGATCAGCTCGGGCAGCAGAGAGCCGATGACCTCTCGGTGGTTCGGAGCCGAGTGCCGAGCCTGCCAGGCGCGCACGAGGCGAGCCTCCAAGTGAGCGACAGGCGGAGCCTCATAGTCGGCTGTGAACGGATACGCATCGATAGCCGCACGCACCTGAGGAAGCCGCGCATGGCCCGGACCGGCGAACAAAGCGACGGGTACGGTCTGATCCCCCATGAGCTCGGAGAGATCCCGTACGCGCAGCGCTTCGGCGATCCGCAACACCATCGGGAGCTTGGGCATCTGCAACTGCCCGCCCTCCACCTGCTTCACCCAGCTCGGAGACTTTCCGACCAGCCCGGCAAGCACGGTGCGACTCATGCCACGGCGGGTGCGCAGGACCTGCATGCGCTGGCCGAAGGCGATGGGCTCGGCGAAGGGGGCAGGGGGGACATCAGACGGCATGGCCTTGCCTCTCTCTGTGCAACCCACGTCACAGGCAGAGTACGCCGCGAGGTCTCAGGGGGCGACGAAGATCAACCCCATGTCGCCCAAAGAGGCTCTGGCCTCATGGGAGTTGGTCCAAGTAGGACGAACGGCCAAGCCATGTCCTGCTCAACCAAACGGGCGTCCACCGCATCCGGCTCCGCGATCTACGCCACTCCACCGTCACCCCGCTCCTGGATCGCATAACTCTAGGGAAGCGGAGTGAGGCACAGAGTGAAGCTGTCTCGGCCTCCGTACTCGGCGTACTCGGTAAAGCGATTGCGGTCGCAGCCGGCGTCACTGCCCTCGTGCCGCTCCGCGACCTTGAACTCCGCCTCGCCCGAACGGCAGTCGACGACAGCGACTTCGGGAGCGCTTTCCGTACCGCTGTTGCGCACGCACTCGCCGACACTTGCGGTGTTCGCGCTGTCGTCCAGCGCCGCGGCGATCGCGAGGACACCGACGATGAGGAACGGCGCGAAGACGCCGAGCGCTCCGGCACGTCGTATGACCGGCTTGCCGGGGTCGAGCGGAGGTCGCAGGCCGTTGGCGGGAGGCGCCATTCGACCGAAGCGGGCGCGAGCGACAAGGTTGAGGATCAGAGTGATCGGAGCGATGACGAAGGAAGCGATGCCCCACCAGCCCTGCCACAGCGTGTTGGTGGTCATCTCACGGTGAAGAGCGATGCCGCAGGTGCGACAGAAGTGCCCCTGCTGCTTGAGGAATCGCATGATGACCAGAAGGCCCTGATGCCCCCGGACCGTGGCCTTGAGCGCCGGCATCCCTCCGCAGAACTGGCAGCCTTGCGAGTCGGCCCCTGTGAGCCCTTGAAGCGGTACTGGTGCGGGCTGAGTCGGTGGAGCTGGATACGGATCAATATTCTGCGGCGGTGTTGCCATGCTCTTTCCCCCTGGGAGATGATCTCTGGATCCTTTGCGGAAGCTGAAGAGTAGAGCAGCGGACCGACACAACCGTCCCCGGGTCGGCTCCGGGCCAGCAGCTGTCAGCCGAACCGCCGGTGTGATGCGTTTACCAGCCAGCGTCCGGCCTCCGTCCTCATGGTGGATCCGCCGGAAGTCGATGGAGTGGCTCTCGCCGCCCCTTCACCCAAGGCATGCCGCTGACGCGCCGGGCGACCTGCCGCCCAGGTCCATATAGGGCGAGACCGCGACCATCCGGTATCACGCGGTCATGGAGGTGGCCGCGGGGGTTCCGGTCACTCAAGTCGCCGCCCGGTATGGGGTGTCGAGGCAGTCGGTGCATGCCTGGGTGCGCAAGTACGAGCAGTCGGGTCTGCCGGGGCTGGCGGACCGGTCGCATCGGCCGGCCTCGTGTCCGCACCGGATCGCGGCGGAGGTGGAGGCGGTGGTGTGTGAACTGCGGCGTCGGCATCCGGACTGGGGTCCGCGCAGGTTGGTGCACGAGCTGGAACGCGGGGGCATCACGCCGGTGCCCTCCAGGGCGACGGTCTACCGGGTCTTGGTTCGCAACGGCCTGGTCGAGCCGGGGTTCGCAGGCGTCGCCGGTCGGATTACCGCAGGTGGGAGCGGTCGGCGGCGATGGAACTGTGGCAGATGGACATCGTTGGTGGAGTGCTGCTGGCTGACGGCGGCGAGTGCAAGGTGGTCACCGGGATCGATGACCACTCGCGGTTCGTGGTGATCGCGAAGGTGGTGCAGCGGGCGACGGCCCGTGCGGTGTGTCTGGCCTTCGGTGAGGCACTGGTGCGGTTCGCAGTGCCCGACGAGATGCTGACCGACAACGGCAAGCAGTTCACCGCCCGGTTCGGCTCCGGCAAGCCCGGAGAGACGATGTTCGACCGGATCTGCCGGGAGAACGGCATCACCCACCGGCTCACCAGACCGCAGTCCCCGACCACCACTGGGAAGATCGAACGGTTCCACCAGACCTTGCGGCGTGAACTTCTCGACGGTCACAGCCGTTCGTCGACGTGGTGGCCGCGCAGGCGGCGGTGGACGGCTGGCTGGAGGACTACAACCGGACACGGCCGCATCAGGCCCTGGACATGGCCGTCCCGGCCAGCAGATTCGTCCCCAGACAGCGGTCCGAGCAGGATGCGCTGCCGGTGGTCCTGCCCGCCCGCCTCGATCCGGTCCCCGCTCCGGCTGCCCCAGAGCCTGCGCCGGAGCCGGTGGCCGTGGCCTGGCTGATGATCGAGGGAGAGGTCGGTGCGATCGAGGTGGAACGGTGGTTCCCGCGTCGGGGAACCTGAGCCTGCGCGGGCAGCAGATCTGGTTCGGCCCGGCCCTGTCCGGCACCACGGTGACCCTGCGCATCGACGTCAACCGGCTGCATTTTGACGCTGCCCTCAAAGCTGTCGAGCCGGGATCTGAAAGCCCTGCTGGCCAGTGGGAATGCCCGCCCGGCCGGGCCACGGGCGGACGACCGCGCGCCAGCCGACCGGTCCGGCGGCGCGGTGGAGGTGGACCGCACCGTCAACGCGGTCGGCTACGTCGGCCTGGGCGGAGACAAGGTCCTGATCGGCTGGCCATTCGCCGGGCAACGGGTCATCCTGCGGCTGGACGGCCGGGTCCTCCAGGTCCTCGACGAGCAGCGTGTCCTGCAGGCCACCCTGCCCAGCCCCCTGCCGGCCTCCGCTTGCGGACGTCCGCAAGGAGGCCGCCCGGCCGGGCCACCACCACTGCCACCCCCGCCCGCCGAGCAGATCGCAGAGCGAACGGTCAGCAGCGTCGGCGGCTTCCTGGTCGCCGGACAGCGCATCCAACTCGGCCGCGGCTATGCCCACCAGGCCGTCACCGCCCACCTGAACGAGGACGTGATCCGCGTCTTCCACGGCCCAGAGCTGATCACCACTGTCCCGCGCGTGACCAGAAAGGAGGTGGTCGTCCGCAAGTCCGGCGAACACAACCGCCGGAAGATCGTCTAGGACAAACGTCAAGCATCACCCGAAGCCAACCCGTCAACCATCAACTGAGCGTCGACAGGCGCGAGTTGCCTCGTGCGCGGCCGTTGCGCTCGGCGGCGTTCAGCGTCGGCGCTTGCCTTCGGACAGCCGGTCGTGCAGGCGTTGGGCCTTGGCGGCATTCTCCTCGGGCGTGTAGTTGCCGCTCAGGCGCTTGCGTTGCTCCATGACCGCTCGCATGGCGTCGCGGTGGACGGTAGCGGCTTCGAACTCGGCGCCGGCCTTCGCGAAGCGCTCCTCGGCGGCTTCCTGCGCGTGTCCTTCGCCAAGGTCGCCGAGTACCAGCAGCGCGGTCTGGTCCACTTCCACGCCGTCATCCGACTCGATGGCCCGGACGGCACCAGCCATGCCCCACCCCCGTACGCCACCGCCGCTGTGCTCACCGACGCCATCCGCGCCGCCGCACCCCGCGCCCGCATCTCCGTCGTGTCGAACGCGATTGGGGAGCGCGAACTCGCCTGGGGCGAACAGCTCGACGTACGCGAGATCGCCACCTTCGGCACCGACGCCGAACTCACCGACCAGGCCGTCGCCGCCTACGTGGCCAAGTACGCCACCAAATCCGCCGACGCCTCCGGCACCCTCGACCGCGCGCTGTTCTGCCGTCCCTGCCAGGGACGCGGAGCGACACTCAGCGCGCACGGAATCCCGATGCAGTGCGCCGCATGCACCGGCACCGGGCAGGCCCACCCGCTGGCCCGCCTCGCCGACGCACGCCACGTGCGGCAGATGATCCGCACCTTTTGGGAACTGGGCAAGCGCCGGAGTTCGCCGCCCTCAAGCTCTGGAAGTGGGCGCACATGCTCGGCTTCCGGGGCCCACTTCTCCACCAAGTCCCGCCGCTACTCCACCACCCTCGGCGCGCTCCGCGAGGCCCGCCGCGCCTGGCGCACTGAGGAGGCCGGTGCCCATGCCGGCTTGCCCGACCTCGACCCGACGACCACCCTCGTCGTCGGCCACTGGGACTACCAGGGCTCGGCTACAGCCCCGGCACGGAACTCCTCGCCGCCACCGTCCGGCACCGCAGAGACCTGGAACGGCAGTTCGCGGGCGAAGGCGGCTGCTGATGACCTCGCACCCGCCCGCCGTCCTTCACACGGGGACGGGCCCGACGCTGGAGCTGCTGACGGTCCCCCAGGTCATGGCCCACCTCCAGCTCGGCCGCTCCGCCGTCTACGACCTCCTCCGCACCGGCCAGCTCGCCTCGATCACCCTCGGCCGCGCCCGCCGCATCCCCACCCACGCGCTGACCGACTTCATCCGCAGCCGCCTCGAACAGGAAGCCGCCTGATGACCACACCCCGCCCCGCTTCGTCCCGCCGCTCCCGCACCCGTGCGAACGGAGACGGGACCGTCTACCAGCGCAAGGACGGACGGTGGGAAGCCGCCGGATACATGCTGGCCCCCGGCAGCACCCGCAAGCGCGTCCGCGTCTACGGCACTACCCGTAAAGACGCGCTGACCAAGCTCACCGAGAAGATCGCCGCCAGCAATCGCGGTCTCCCCGTCGCGACGGCCGACAGCACCGTGAACGCCTATCTCACGTACTGGCTGGACGGCGTCGCCGTTCACCACCTCCGAGAGAACACCCACACCCGCTACGCCGGACTCCGCACCACCCGCCAGTGCTGCACCCAGGAACGGGACTCGAACCGACGGCGCTGCTGCGCCATCGGCCAGTGCTGCGAAAAGCGGCTGTCGCCACTGACCGTGACGTACGTCCACGCGGTCCTCAAGTCCGCCCTCGAACACGCCGTTCGCGAGGACGAACTTCCGCGCAACGTCGCCCGGAACGTCAAGACCGCCACGCCCCGGCCGAGACGCTTCCAGCCCCTCACCGCCGCCGAGGCCCGGCAGTTCCTCCAGGCAGCCAACAGCGACCGGCTCCACGCCCTGTACGAACTCGCCCTGCGCACCGGACTCCGCAAGGGCGAGCTCCTCGGCCTCCACTGGGAAGACCTCGAACTCGACAGCGGTACCGCCACCATCCACCGCTCCCTCCAACGCACCCGCACCGGCGGCCTGACCCTCCTGCACACCAAGACCCGAGCCTCCGAACGCCGCATCGCCCTCCCCACCGAATGCATCAACTCCCTCAAGCTCCACCGGGAACGACAGCATGAAGAACACCAAGCTGGCGGAACGGGCTGGACGGACAACGGCCTCGTCTTCACCACTCCCGCCGGCGGCCCCCTCGACGCCGCCAACCTCACCCGCCGCTTTCGCCGCCTCCTCCACCGCGCTGGGCTCCGGATGATCCGCTTCCACGATCTTCGCCACTCCACCGCCACCCTGCTCCTGGAGCAAGGCATCGACCTCGTCGTGATCAAGGAACTCCTCGGTCACGCCCACATCGGCGTCACCGCAGGCGTTTACGCCCACGTCCGACTCCGACTCCAACGCCAAGCCATAGACACGCTCAACGATGTCCTCGGCCAGGCCGACGACGCCCCTGACGATCCACCCGCCGCGGCAGTCGTCCACTGACGTTGCCGTCAGCGTTGCCGTCAGGACGGCCAGATGCCCCGCCGGAACCAAACCCGGCGGGGCATCGCCTTGCGTATTTCGGAGAGTTGAGGCGGAAGGCACAAAATCCTTGTGCTCAGCACATGGAATTCCACATGCAACCATCAAGTGCTAATAGATCCCAGACGTGGGACCTGCCACTTGATCAGGCGACATCTCACCCCAGCGCTGCTTACTCCTTCAGCCCAGCAGGACCAAACCAGCCCGCCCTAACCTCTTCGAGTATTCCATCACGCACTAGTTCACGACAGGATGACAGGACATTCTCCCGAGAAATAGCGATTCCGTCATCCAGGCTCTCGGCGAAGCGAATTACTCGCCAATCGTCGAAGACTTCCGACCCATCCGGCAGGAAGTCGACATCTACTTCCCTGCCCTCCCGATCGACCATCCTGCAACCGAACCCATGAATCGCGTAGGAGACACCCTCGCGCGAGGCGCCACGTCGATCCATGTCGCCACGCCTGACCAGCGGAATCACGTCAGAAAGTGTCCTCAACTCTGGGTAGCTGGCGACCATCGACTGCTTCACCGATGCCAGCGCTGAGACGAATTCGAGCACGTATTCACGCGCTGATCCATTCACCACGGTCATCTCCGCTTGTACTTATTTGTGAGGCTATCCGGCCTGACATTCGCCCATGCGGCTACAACGTCATCTGCACTCTTGTATCCATATCCTTGGAGCCGCTCCAAGGAAATATTTGTGTAGGGAACTTCTATCCCAGCACGTTTGGCAGCAGCTACCCGGTGATGGCCGTTGATTACATACCTCGATCCGCCATGCTCGAACACCTCGATCGGGTCTCCTTGCCACCCGTTCTCCTTCATGTCCTTTGCCAGCTTGTCTACGTTCTTGATCGAAGCATTTCCCGACAGACCTTCAGTGCGACTCAATGTATACGGGCCAGCGGTCCCACAGCCTGAATTGTGAACGAGAACCGGAGTGGCGCCCGCCAGCACATAGTACGTGTGCAGGTCATCGACGGTGAGGTTGTAGGTGCGGGCGTGCTTCGCGAAGGCATGGTTCGCCGTGACGATGACGGTGTTGCCGTGGTCAGTCAGCAGAGTCATGCCTGGTTCGAGGTCGCGCGCTTCGACCCAGGCGTGCTCGGATGGTGACCAGAAGGGATGCTCATGAGTCGCCGTGAGCGTTTCAAGACCATCTTTGGTTGCGATGGACAGCTTGTTGAAGTGCTTGTCGGCCTCCGTGACGATGAGGCGGGTCACCTCTCTGGGACCGGCTTCTCCTGTCTCGGGATCAGTGGCCAACACCTTGTCGCCGAGTTCGATGTCCTCGATGTCCTTGACTTGGCCGTTGGCCATGAGGACACCGGTGCCCGCCAGGAAGCATTTACAGCCAGGGGGGATCTTGCTGCCACCAATTTTTCCAGCGACCCCTCGCGTCGCCGCGGCAAGGGCGACGTCGAATGCGATCTTGGCAGAGCCCTGCGCGGACCGCCCATTGTCGAAGTCGGTGTAGATCTCGTTGCCTCTAGCAGCCAGCCCATTTGCGGCCGCCGTGGCCATCCCATTCGGGGTCGCGGCATAGAAACCTTGGGCCATCTCACTGCACGTGCCATCAAGCGTGACGCAGTTCCAGGTATTGCTGAGGGTGTTGCCTATCTGGTCGACGAAGCCGTTGCCCAGATTCTTCGCCTCGTCCACGAAGGTGCTGGTGAAGTCCGACCACCAGCCACCCCCGGTGTTCCCGCCGCCACCGCCACCGCCGCCACCGCTGCCCCCGCCACCGCTGGCGGTGCCCCCCGTGCCGCCGGTGCCCATGTTGTTGCCGCCGATGCCGTCACAGGACGCGGACATGTTGCCTGCGTAGCAGTTGTCGCTTCCGGGCTGTCCTGCCCCTGGGCACCTGCCGACTCCGCCGCAGGGAGTGTCGCCGTCGCTGCGAAGACCCGTGGGGTCGGCCGAGGTGACGGGGGTGTTGTTGGCGTAGTTGTAGCCGTTCAACGACTGGTGCTGGTCGACCGACAACAAGGGGTCAACGCTTATGAACTGGCCGATTCCCGGGTCGTATTCGCGTGCGCCGATGTGGGTGAGCCCGGTGGTCGTGTCGGCCGGCTTGCCCAGGAATGCCTTGTCGTCCGGCCATGCCGTGGGGTTCGTGCCGCGAGGGGCGCCGAACGGCGTCGTGTAGCGCTTGGTAACCGCCAGAGTGGTCGCGTCGATCGCCAGGCTGGAAGTGCCGTGGTGGTCACCGGCGAGGAAGTTGAGCTTGGTGCCGGTAGTCCCCACTGTGGCGGTGCGGACTGCGATGGTCTGGCCGGCCGCCGAGTAGTAGCGGGTGCCGGACAGCGTCTTCGTCGTGCCCTTGGTGGTGAGCCGGACTTCGTTGCCGCCAAGGTACAGAACCGTATCGCCGTCGCCGGTGGTGGTACGGCGGATGAGGAGTTCGCCGTGGGCGTCGTAGAGATAGCTGGTGCCGGTGGCGGGCTTGGCGCCGGCGGCGGGTTCGGTCGTGCCGACGAGCTTGCCCTCGGTGTTCCAGGTCAACGTCTGCTGGGCCTGGGTTCCGGGGCGGCTGGTGGTGTTGCCCGCCTTGTCGTAGGCGTATGTGGATGCCTTGGCGCCCGTTGTGTTGCTCACCGCGTGCGGCTGACCCAACGCGGTCCCGTACTCGTGCGTCGTCGTGGCGTTTCCCGAAGTGGCGTGCTGAGTCTCCGTCTTACGCTGGCCGCCCGCCGTATATGTATAACTCGTCCAATACGGAGCCGCTCCGTCCAGATTCGCCGTCGTGCGGCCGCTGGTGTCGCAGTCGGCGGTCTTGGGAGTCCAGGCTTCCGTCAGGCGGCGGTGGCCGTCGTAGGCGAAGCACTGGTAGTCGGCCTTGGACGTACCGCCCTGTGTCGTGGCGTCGAAGATGGAGTTGACGTTCCCAGCCTCGTCCTGGGCGAACTTCAGTTCCTGGGGCATGTAGCCATGAACGTCGTCAGTGACGTAGGAGCGGGTCAGACGCCTGCTGCCGTCCTCGTAGTCGTAGTTGAGGTAGGCCTTCTTCGTCGTGCTCACATTATTGGTGGCCAAGGTGAGCTGGCGAAGGTCACCGGGCGGGGAGTACAGGGCGCCTTGGAGATAGCCGGTGGCCCCGTTTGCCGTCAGCTGCTGCCCGAGATCGTTGTTGGTGTAGGCGACCACTTCGGACGGCAACCCAGCGACAGCTGGCGAGCCGACCTGCATGACGGTGCCGTCGAGGTTGTAACCCACAGAGAACGCGAGGGCCTTGGGGACACCGGATACGACGAGGGGGTCGCTGTCAGGCAGCGTCAGCTGATTGCCAGTGGCCTGGTAAAGGGAGTTGTAGCTGGTGACCTTCTGCGTATAAGCCTTGCTGTTGGCCTGATTGACGCCGTTCTCGTAGCGGACGGCGGTGTCCTGCTGCCCCTTGGCGAGAGTGTCAAAGGTCCAGGCGGCCAGCTTGGTGGCGTCGGTCCTGGTGCCGTCCCACACGCCCGTCTTGCGACCGAGCATGTCGTACTCGGAGAGCAGGGTCTTGGCGCGCGCGTCTGTGGTGCTGACTACTTGGTCCAGCTCGTTGTACGTGGTGGTGCCGGTGCCCTTGTCGGGGTCGGTGGCGCTGGTCTGACGGCCGAACAGGTCATACGAGTAAGACCACTTGGCCTGGTCCGGGCCGGTGATGGTCAGCTGCTGACCGGCTGCGGTGTAAGTGAAGCTGGTAGCGGTAAAGCCTGTGCCAGTGGGCTGAGGACCTGCGTATTCGCGTCGCTCCGTGGCCTCGCCCAGGGCGTTGGTGACTACTGCGGTGGCTTGTCCGCCCGCGGGGGCACTGGTGGCGACTGTGTCACCGGAGTACGTGGTCTCCGTGGTCCAGCGGGGTACGTTGCGGGTCTTTGTGATCGTCTTGATCACGCGTCCGGCACCGTCATAGGTGGTGTCGGCCTGTGTCGGCGCCTGGGCGCCGTCGGTCTCCACCAGCGTGCCGGATGGCGCGGTGTTGTTGGCCCAGATGTCGGACTGGGCGGTGACGGCGAGCCCTCGTTCGTCATAGAAGGTCTCGGCAACCGTCATGCCCCCAGCGGGTGAGGGGGCCTGGACCTGGCGGGGTCGCAACAGGGAGTCGTAGATCTCATACGCGGTGTTGTAGCCCGAGCCGTCGCCCTTCAGCGTCCCGCTGGACACCCACGGCAGCGCCGAGGTGGTGAGGCTGTAGGCGTAGACGTAATTGGGCGTCTTGCCCAGCGACTTGGACCGGTTCGGCAGCCACACCTTGGTGACGCGTCCCATGGCGTCGTACTCGGACTCGGTGATCTTACCGTTGGAGTCGGTGACCTTCTTGGCAGCGCCGGTGGCGAAGTCGACAAGCGTGGTAGTCGTATGCCCCTTGGCGTTGGCAGCCGTGGTGGAGGTCAGCGGGCCGACGGCCGACGGGGTGTAGGTGCTGGTGGTGACCGTGGTGTCGTTGGTGTCCTTGACCGTCAGTGGGCGGCCGAGCGTGTCGTAGGAGATGGTGGCGGTCTTCTGCCAGGCGGGCTGGTCATCGATGCCGTAGCCCTTGGCACGGCCGGTCCATCGTGCCTCGCCCACTGTCGGTTCCTGCGAGGCCGACCAAGTGGTGGAGTCATACGCGGTGGCGGTGTCGGAGATGACATCGCCGGGGCTCGTGTAATCGACGGGCAGGTCCAGCAGGGCATCGGGGACGCACAGTCCGGACGTGGTGCGGGTACGGGAGACCAGCGAGTTGATCCCGACGGCGTCGTTACGGGCGTACCAGGTGCGGGTGCACCTCTGGTCATTGGTGAGCTCATCGTCGCCCTGGTCCACGACCTGATAGGCCATGCCGTACGCGTCGTACAGCGTCTCCGTGGTCCGGACCCGGTCCTTCGGGGTCCCCGTGCTGGTGACATTGGTACGGGCGTGGGTGGCACCAGTGCGGACGAAGTGTGCCTCCGTGTCGGCGTAGGACTTGTGCTGGGTGGCTGTCCGCTTGGACCACGGGTCGTTGACGGTGCCGGAGACCTCCTGGGCTCCGTTATAGGTCACCGATTCCCGGGTGAAACCGGCGTACTGCTCGCTGTCGGTGAGCTCCGACGCCTTAATGCCCGTGACCGTGACACCCTTGCGCTGGTCCGCGTCGGGGGTCTTGCCATCCGGGCCGAGAACACGGTCGCCGTTCATACCGCGCATAAAGACGCTGACGGTCCTGGACTGAGTCTTGTCAGCGGCACCCGTGACGTGGGTGACCTTCTCGAAACCGCGCCAGACGGACCAAGTGCGTTCCTTCTCCTTGGTCATCGGGTCGTCGTTGTAGTGCCAGGCACCGCCACCCGCATAGGTGTAGGTGTGCTGCACCGGGAGCGCGGCACCCACCTGGTCGCTGGAGGAAACTGAACTAACCGGGTACTTGTGGAACCAGTCCAACGTCGGTTCCTTACCACCGTTGGGAGACCAGTAGACCGGGTAGCAGCGGCGTGTGTTGGTGTCGACCCTCGGCTTGGCCTGGCCGGCCAGGCAGTCGGCCTGCATGTAATTGACGATCGTCTGGGCTCCGGCCTCGGACGTGATCGTGTACAAGCGCGGCTTGTTGAGGGGCAGGATGTTGTCGCTGGCGCCATCGACGCGGTTGGGACGGTACTCATGGCCGAACGTCACAGGCGGGAGAATGATGGCGGTTCCGCGCCGGCCCGTGTGGCGGATCTCGGACAGCCAGAGGGACTGGTCGGTGGAGTCGCCGGTGTCGCCCGGGTCGAGATAGGTCTGCTTCAGTGCCCAGGAGTCCACAGGAACGTAGGCGGGGGTTGCGGCAGCCGCGTCCCAGGCCTGGGTAGTGATGCCGGTCATGCGCTTGCGGGTGTAGAAGCTGGGGCCGACGTTGCCGGTGCACTTCAGGTCGGCCTTGCACTCCGCGTCGAACGGCACATCCGGCCAGTTGTCCCGGGTGTCCTCGGTCAGCGAGTCACAACCCGTGCCGGAGGCCACGCAGCGTTCCGCGTAGTCGAAGAGCACACGGTTCGAGCCGGCAGGGGAGGCGAACAGGGTGTCCTTGCGCTGCCCGTAGCGGATCTCCTGGAGGATGCCGCCGCGCACATACTGCGTACCCGTGGTGTCGTCGCCGAGCATGTCGTAGTGATTGGACTCGGCCGCGTACCAGTAGGAAGAGGCATTGCCGTGGGTGTCTTCGACGTAGTCGAGGTTCCACCGCCACGCCTGCTTCTCCGCCCGGCCTGCAAAGGAGCCGCTCTGGCTGTAGCCGGGCTCACCCGCGTCGTCGCCGAAGACCGGCACCGTCCATACCGACTGGGTGGCCTGCGTGGTCGAGCCAGGCAGCTTGTTGAGGCCGAAGTGGTACTTGGTGCCCTCACCGGTGATGACAGTCCAGTACTCCTTGTTGTCATCACCGTTGTCGGCACCGTTGGCATCGGAGCGGTGGATGACAGTGGAAGCGTCATCGTTCTTCAGCCGCCACTGGCCACTGGTGTCGTCCTTGACCAGCTCGGTGGCCTTGCCGTTCAGAACCAGGGAGGCGTTCTCGTACTTCCAGCACAGGTCGAACTTGTCGGTCTGGCCGTCGTCGTCACACGAGCCGTACTTGCGCTCGATGTACGAGGAGGTGATCTCGAAGCCCTCGCCGATCACTGTGCCCTGGTTGTTCGTGGATGCGGTTCGGCCGTCTACGCTTCCGGAGTCGTACGAGATCTTCACGTCGGGCTTCGGGCCAGCCGCGGCTGGGGGCGTACGCAGCGGATACGACCACGTAAAGGTGCCCGACGAGCCGCCGGCCTCCCATGTGGAGGAGGCCGCCAGTGGAGTGGCCTTGTAGTCGCCGCTGCCAGACTTGGTGCCGGCTGCCAGCGCCAGCACCATCGTCTGGCCGGAGGCAACGCTCGTGGCTTGAGGCGTGGGAGCAGACGCGAAGGTCAACTGGGCGTCGATGCGGCTCTGCCGGCGACGGTTGGTGAATTCGAGAGGGGTGCGGGTGCGGCATTTCGCACTCGCCGCGTCCTTGAGCGCACAGTCGGGCAGCCGCAGGACCTGCAGACGCCCGGCCCAGTCACCGCCGTACGCGGAAGCAAACGCCTTGTAGTCGATGCCCAGTTGGGCGTTGCCGCCGGTTGCGGGCCCGGTGACGGACAGGACTACGCCCTTGACGCCGAGCTTTGCCGCCTGCGCCTGATCCAGAACAGTGGCCTTGACAGAGTTGGCCGCCCTGGGCGGCTTTACTCCCCGGGCGGACTTGGCAGGCATGAGGGTGAGAGGCAGCCCGCCGGGTTCGGCCTTGGCCGTACCGGTCGCGGGGGCGTTGATTGTCGCGGTTCCGGCCTTGGGCCAGGTCACATTGCGGTCGGCCTGTTCCCTCTTGGCACGCGCGGAGTCCGCACGGCCTGCAGCCGCCGCCTTCTCCATGGCCGCGGCGGCCTTCTTGTTCTCCTGCGGGGTAAACCGGGACACCTTGTCCGCGCGAGGTGCTTTGAGGTCCGGCCTGCCCAGCGGATCAGCGTCAGCGGCGAATGCAACGGGAGTGAGCAACCCCGGTATCAAAGCAAAGCCAACGACGGCTGCGACTTGGCGGAGCAGCCATGCTCTGCTGCGCGGGCTGTTCTGGCCACCTGTAGCGGCGGTCCGTGTGAACCGGTTCATGGGACTTCCGATTTCCAATGGTGCCGCCATGCGGCCAGGGACGGGGTGGTGTTGAGTGCAGGGATTGGGCTGGGCACGGGGCAACCCGCGGGGCTACCCAGGCCGGAGTGCGGCTACTCGTCGCCGGGATTGCCCAGAACCCTGGAGTTGACCTGGTCCGCGGTCATCGCCCCGGTCCAGAGGCGCATCTCGCGCAGGGCTCCGGGCAGGGCATGCCCAGTAACACCCATCGCAGGTCCGCGACCTGCGGAGAGCGCACCGCTCCCTTGCATCGTCGTCGTGAAGGACGCGTTGCCTTCTTCAGCCTGCTTGGCAGTGTTGACGTAGAGGCGAGTGCTGCCTTGCCCGGTGCCGTCTGGCCCGGCAGCATCGAACACGCCGGTGACTTGGACCCATGTGCCCAGCTCCGCAGATTCATCGGAGGGTACCGACGCCGTCTCAGTCACCTTGCCGCTGGCGTCAGTGGCAGTGCGCCCGAAGCGCCACAGGTAACCCTCCTCAGCGACCTTCTCGACCCACAGTGCCCAAGAAGACTCGCCACCGGCTGGGGCTGCCTGTCCCAAGACGTAGGCGCGGGAGCCCACTGGGCTGGCGGCCAGTTTGGCGTTGTCCAGCCTCACGCTGGCAGTAGCCGTGAACGATGCGGTCTCGTCCAGGACGGGTCCAGTGGCGGAGGCGTACCCCTTGCTTCCGTCGAGCACCAGTGTGGTCCCGTCGTCGGCGGCACTCAGTTGGGCGCCTTCGGCCGAAAGCTTCAAGCCCGGCTTCGCGTAGCCACTGCGCTCCGTGACCTCAGTGCCCGAAGACCGGGATGCATCCCAGTACGCCATGAGTTCGGTAGCTGGTCCTGTGTCCTCCTGCAGCCGGGACTCCTCCCGTACCAGGTCCGGGTTGAGCGCTCCCTGCCACACAGCAACCTCGTCCAGGTACCCGCGGAAGTACTGCTGGTAGGTACCGGTGCTCTTGGTCCGGCCGATCTGCAGCCCGTCGGAGGACGTCCACGGCTCGTACGCCGCCGCGCCCTGGCTGAGGTTGACCGGATCGCCCTGCTGGCGACCGTTGACGAACAGCTGAATGGTGTCGTCCGCCGCGTCCGTCGTCTTCTGAGTGTTGAAGACGCCGGTCAGGTGCGTCCAGACACGGGTAGGGGGATTGATCGTGTTCCCCCAGGAGATGACATCCGGTGTTGTGCTCTTGTCCTCGGCACCGCGGTTGAAGGCCCACTTCTTGTAGCCGGACGAGTAGTACAGCGTGAACGCGCTGTCCTGGTCGCCGGGGGCGGAAAGCACCACGTGATTCGCGCTGGTGTCGGTCAGGTACACCCACGCAGAGACCGTGAACGAATCCTTCGTATTCACCGCGGGCCCGGTCGTGGCGGCATAAGCCTGCTGCTTGGCCGGATCCGCGCTGCTCAAGTCCAACGAGTAGTCGCCACTGCCCCGTCTGGCCCGCTCAGACCATGTCGCCCCGCCGTTCAGCGTCGCGTCATGCCGCACAGCGCCCTCGGTCGCCGTGTCTTTCGTAGTCGTCACGGTTACTTCGTCCGGGCGGTCAGCGAGCTGCCAGCGCCCCACAGCGCCTTCACCGGGCTTTACCTTGAATTCAAACTCTTGAGGCTCGCCCCAGCGCTCCCGCACATCCTTGGCCTCTACGGTCAGCACCTGAATGCCGGCCAAAGTAGGCTCCACTGGCTGTGGCGGTGGTGCCTCGCCCTCGACCTCGTGAGGCCCGGTCTCCGTCAGCAGCCGCCAGCGGTAACCCGTGATGTCTGACTTCTGCGTGACTGGATCAATGTCTGCGGTGTTCGGACGGAAGGTGAACCCTCCGGCCTCGCTCGGACCGCCCATGCCCTCGCACGCGTTGGCGGTGCACTCCGAGTACTTGCCGTCGCTCGTGATCTGCGGGGACTTGGGAGCGGTGGTGTCGGTTCTGAAGTGGCACCACGGTGTCGCACCCGACGACATGAACGACGTTGTTCCCTCATGAGTCCAGTAGGACCGCGTCTGCATCCGAACCCGATACAGGATCTGATCTGCCCGGTTCGTCATCTGGATCGTTTCCAGGTAACCGTCAGGACGGTAGCTGGGCGATAGGCCGTCCCATGTATGGATCCAGTTCTTCGTCACCGGGTCCTGCCGCTCGGCGTAGAAATAGGCCCGCAGGGACCCCTTGAACCCATTGGACGCCGGCGGCACCAGTGTCTGTGTGCCGGCCTGCACCTTCGGGGTGGCGATGGTGACGGTCAGTGGGTCGTTCAACGGCCTGCAGAGAGGTGTTTTGCCGTTCCCGGGGATCATTCCGTACGGGGTCGGCAAGCCCGGCTTGGGCACGTAGTTGATCTGCAACTCGGCATTGTCGTCGAACCGCTTCCAGGCGTCCGGATTGCCCTCGTCCTGCGCGCGCAGCATCAACGTCAACCGCGCGAACTTTCCGTCGGCGAAGGCCCGCACCGTGGACGTCAGATTCTCGTCGCTCTCTGCCGGGTTGTCGTTGAACTCGACCCAGCTGTCCGGCTGTTCGGGGCTGCAGTTAGTGCCCCGTCCTGCGGACACATTGACGTCGCCCATCTTGTCCAGATGCGCAGGCCCCGGCCAGCTGCTGCCCTCGGAGATGTTGTTCGTGCGCCACAGATCCACCTGATGCGCACTGCAGGAGAACGACCAGGTCTCGTACGCACGGAAGTCCGCGTCCACCACGTACTTGCCCGCCAGATTGGTAGACGCGAACTCGAAGTACATACGGTTCGTGTAGTCCGTGCCGCAGAACCACGGACCCAGACGGCTGCAGTTGCCCACGCCCTCGTCGCCGTCGAAGTCCCAGAACCGGTCTCCGTCCGACGAGAGCACAGTGCGCTCTTGCAGGGCCGCGCCCATCGGCGGGTCGATGAAGACCGGGTAGACCGTCTCCTCGCCCCGGAGCAGCTCCAGATCCGGCGTGACCGCGACGGCGCTGCCGTCCAGTTGCACTGGCAGCTCCGCAGTAGCGTCACCCTCACCCGGCCGACTGAGGTCCTCCGGCTCCGGCTCCTCGGCCACACTCGCCGCGCTCATCGCACGCATCAACTGCGGCCGGGCGCCGCCCTCGTCGCCCGCCGAGTCCCACATCACCCCGGCCGGTCCCGTGAAGACCGCGTTGCCGTCCGCATCGATCGCGCGCAAACCTCCGCCCGCACCCGCCGCAATGTCCAGGCCATCGCCCTTGGCGGTCAGCTTGATCCGCTCCAGCTCAGGGTTGGCAGCCGCCTCAGCCGACTTGACCACCAGCACCTCGCGGTAGCCTTCAGCCGTCGCCGTCAGCTTCAGGTCGACGCCCTTGAAGACCTCCGGGTAGGTGGCGGTGGCCCCCGACAGCTGCGGCTCCGGCAAGGCCGCCGGCCAGCCCAGCGACATCGAACCCCGCTTGCCACCGAGGCTGATCATGGGGTCGGCGCTGCCGCCCCCGGAGAAGGAGAGGTCGACCGCCGCGGACTTCGGGCCGACCATGCCGTCCGCGCGGCGCTCCAGCGTGACGTCGATGCCGCGCCACGAGCCGTCCTTGGCGCGGGCCCGCTGGGGCCGGGTGGACTGCGTCAGTGTGAAGGTGCCGTCCGGGTTCGCCATTGTGGTCGCGTACTCAGTGCGCTCCTCGACCACCTCGACAGGCTCACCCGAGGCTGCGGCGTCGGCGGACGCCGACTGTTCTGCGGTCCTCCGCGCATCAGCCGCATGTATAGGCGCTGCCGCGAACGCGGGCGCCGACGTTGAGCCCATCAATAGCCCGCAGGCCAACGTCACGATCACCGAGCGTCTGCCGCCCAGAGCACGCCAAGACATAGCTCCCCCGCCCCAGGGCCTCCCCAGACCCATCACAAAGAGCTGATCAGGTGAAGATCAGTCGGGGCAGCTTAGGCACACCTAGATGTCCATGACAATCAAAATCAGCCGTAAAGCCTTAGGTCATGCAAGAGCCTGACCCCACCCCGGAACGGCTCAGACCAGCACAGACACAACCAAAAGGCCCCGCCGCGAGTGGCGTCGACTGACATCCAGGCAGGTAACGCTTTGACTGCCTAGAACGCGCTGGCCATTGACGTCCGCCTGACGTGCGGCTTACTTTCCTCTCACCGAATAGGAAACTTTCCTAACAGTGCATTGGGGAAGTGGGCAGCCGAAGGGCAGGTGGACCCCGTCGTGGCCGGAACCACACCCAGTACCCCGGGTACTCCCGGAACCCCCGGAACACCGGGAACCCCGCGCGTCCTGCGCGCCATGAACGACCGGGCCGCGCTCGACCTGCTGCTCGAACACGGGCCCCTCTCCCGGACGAAGATAGGGAAGCTCACCGGCCTCTCCAAGCCCACCGCCTCCCAGCTGCTCGCCCGGCTCGAGGCCGCCGGCCTCGTCGTCGCCACCGGTACCACCGAGGGGCGGCCCGGGCCCAACGCCCAGCTGTACGCCGTCAACGCGCGGGCCGCCTTCGCCGCCGGGCTCGATGTGACCCCGCAGCGCATCCGCGCCGCCGTCGCCGACATCACCGGCGCCACCGTCGGCGAGTTCGAGCTGCAGACCCCCGGGCGGCGTGCCGAGAGTGTCGTACGGCAGGTCACCGAGGCGCTCGACGGGGCGGTGAAGGCCGCCGGGGTCACCCGCTCCGACGTGCACCGTCTGGTCATCGGGACGCCCGGCGCCTTCGACCCCTCCACCGGGCGGCTGCGGTACGCATCACATCTCCCCGGCTGGCACTCCCCCACCCTCCTCGACGAGCTGGCCGCCGTGCTGCCGATGCCCGTCGAGTACGAGAACGACGTCAACCTGGCCGCGGTCGCCGAGCAGCGCCTCGGCGCCGCGCGCGGGCATGAGAACTTCGTGCTGCTGTGGAACGAGGAAGGCCTCGGCGCCGCCCTCGTCATCGGCGGCCGGCTGCACCGGGGCCTCACCGGCGGCGCCGGCGAGGTCGGCTTTCTGCCGGTGCCCGGTACCCCCCTCGTACGCCAGGTGACCAAGGCGAACAGCGGCGGCTTCCAGGAACTGGCCGGTGCCCAGGCGCTGCCGCGGCTGGCGCGCGGGCTCGGGATCGAGGGCGTCGGGCACGGCCCGCACGCCGAGGTCGCCTCCGCGCTGGTCTCCCGGGCGGTCGGCGCCGACTCGGGTCCGTACCGCGAGCTTCTCGACGCGTACGCGACGGGGCTTGCGACCGGTCTCGCCTCCATGGTCGCCGTGCTCGACCCCGAACTCGTCGTCCTGTCCGGCGATGTGATCACCGCCGGCGGCGAGCCGCTGCGCGAACGCGTGCAGGCGGAGCTCACCGAACTCGCAGCGTCACGGCCGCGCCTTGTGCTCGGTTCCGTACGTGAACACCCGGTCCTGCGCGGGGCGTTGGAGAGCGCCCTGGTCACCACACGGGACGAGATCTTCGACACCTCCCGCTGAGAGACCACTGAGAGACCGCTGAGCGACCGCCGCGAGACCACTGAGCAACCGCCGAGACCGCTGACAGACCGCCGAGACCGCTGAGAGACCGCTGAGAGACCCGCGCAATCCCCTGCCACCTCGACCCGTCACAGGGAGACCCCGCCATGTCCACACGCACCCGGAACACGGCCGCCGCGCTCGCCGCCACCGCCGCGATATCCCTCCTCGCCTCGGCCTGTACGGGGTCGAGCGACACCGCCGCGAACGACGACCCCAAAGCCAAGACCACCATCACCTTCTGGCACGGCTGGTCCGCGCCCAGCGAGGTCAAGGCGATCCAGGACAACGTCGCGCGCTTCGAGAAGGAGCACGCGAACATCAAGGTCAAGGTCGTCGGCAATATGACCGACGACAAGATCAACCAGGCGCTGCGGGCGGGTGGTTCGAACGCCCCGGACGTCGTCTCGTCGTTCACGACCGACAGCGTCGGTAAGTTCTGCGCTTCCGGTGCGTTCGTGGATCTGAAGCCGTTCCTGGACAAGTCGAAGATCGACCCGGCCAAGGTCTTCCACAAGCCGCTGCTGGACTACACCCAGTTCGACGGCAACCAGTGCTCGCTGCCGCTCCTCAATGACGCGTACGGCCTCTACTACAACAAGGACGCGTTCAAGGCGGCCGGGATCACCGCCCCGCCGAAGACCTGGAGCGAGTTCGAGAAGGTCGCCGAGAAGCTGACCAAGTCCAAGGGCGACAGCTACTCGCAGCTCGGCTTCATGCCGAACTACCACGGCTACGAGACGACTCCGATGCACTACGTCTCGCAGTGGGGCCCGACCTACTTCGACGCCGACGGCAAGTCCAACATCGTCAAGGACCCGGCGTTCTCGAAGATGCTGACCTTCCAGAAGGGCCTGGTCGAGAAGTTGGGCGGCTTCGCCAAGCTGGAGAAGTACCGCAACACCTTCGGTGACGAGTGGGGCGCCAAGCACCCCTTCCACACCGGTCAGGTCGCCATGCAGCTGGACGGCGAATGGCGGCTCGGCATGGCCAAGGACGCGAAGGCGAAGTTCGAGATCGGCACGGCGCCGCTGCCCGTCGCCGACGACCAGGCCGCCGACTACGGCAAGGGCTACCTCTCCGGCACGATCATGGGCATCGCCTCCACCAGCAAGAAGCAGAACGCCGCGTGGGAGCTGGTGAAGTACATGACCACGGACACCGCCGCGGTGGTGGCCTTCGCCAACGGCATCCACAACGTGCCCTCCACGATCGAGGCGCTCAAGTCGCCGCAGCTGAAGATCGACCCGGAGTTCAAGACCTTCATCGACATCGCGCAGCACCCGAAGTCCAGCACCACCCCGGCCAACGTCGACGGCGGCGCGTACCAGGTCACCTTCCAGGACTTCGGCTACCAGTACGAGGCGGGAAAGGTGAGCGACCTGAAGGCCGGTCTGGAGAAGACCGCGCAGCAGATCGACACGGACATCGCGAAGGCGAAGTAGCACCGTGACGACGCACACTCTGCGGTCGAAGCGTCATCGCTCGACGCTTCGTACCGCGGCCTTCATGTCGCCCTGGCTGATCGGCTTCAGCGTCTTCTTCGCCTACCCGCTGATCTCCACCATCTACTTCTCCTTCATGAAGTACGACGGCTTCCGGCCGCCCGTCTTCAACGGCCTGGACAACTGGACGTACGTCTTCAGCGAGTACCGGATGTTCTGGCCGGCTCTGCAGAACACCCTGTGGCTGGTGCTGGTGATGGTCACCTGCCGGGTCGTCTTCGGCCTCGGTATCGGGCTACTGATCACCAGGATCAGGACGGGCGCGGGAGTCTTCCGCACCCTGTTCTATCTGCCGTATCTGGCGCCGCCGGTCGCGGCGACGCTCGCCTTCGTCTTCCTGCTCAACCCCGGTAC
Source organism: Streptomyces sp. NPDC019443 (assembly GCF_044389785.1). Taxonomy (NCBI): domain Bacteria; kingdom Bacillati; phylum Actinomycetota; class Actinomycetes; order Kitasatosporales; family Streptomycetaceae; genus Streptomyces; species Streptomyces sp. NPDC019443. The sequence goes on along the minus strand of NZ_JBIRYJ010000006.1, from coordinate 32,039 downwards.
GGGACCGGTCAATTCGATCCTCGACTCGATCGGGCTGCCCACCCCCGGCTGGTTCACCGATCCCGCCTGGTCCAAGCCGGCGCTCACCGCGCTCGCCCTGTGGGGCATCGGCGACCTGATGGTGATCTTCATGGCGGCGCTGCTGGATGTGCCGAACGAGCAGTACGAGGCGGCGGAGCTGGACGGCGCGACCGCCTGGCAGCGCTTCCGGTTCGTCACCCTGCCGAACATCTCGCCGATCGTGATGTTCGCCATCGTCACCGGCGTGATCCAGACGATGCAGTACTACACGCAGCCGCTGGTGGCCGGAAAGGTCGCCTCCGGAATCATCGGCGGCAGCGGGCAGCAGTTCGAGCCCGGCTACCCCGAGAAGTCGACGCTGACGCTGCCGCAGCTCATCTACAACCTCGGCTTCCAGCGCTTCGACTACGGGTCCGCCGCTGTCATCGCGCTCGTTCTGTTCGTGCTCTCCATGGTCTTCACCGCGTTTCTGATGCGACGGCGCGGCGGCCTGATGCAGGCAGGTGGGTGACCGCCATGACTCAAGTACTCGACAAGCCCGGCCGGCGCGGAAAGCCTGCCGCGCCGCCGACCGCCGCTTCCCAGGCCGGGCGCACGGCGCGCCGCAAGGCGCTGCTGCACTGGATCGCCGTGCACTCGCTGGGCATCGCGGCCGCGCTCTTCTTCGTGCTGCCGTTCGTCTTCGTCGTCCTCACCTCGCTGATGAGCGACCAGCAGACGCTCACCCGCGATCTCGTCCCGGCGACGTGGGAGTGGGGCAACTACACCCGGGTCCTGGATACCCCCGGCTTCCTGACCTGGTGGAAGAACACCCTGCTGTACGCGGGTCTCGGCACCGTCCTGACCGTCGTGTCGTCCATCCCGGTGGCCTACGCGCTCGCCAAGTTCCGCTTCCGCGGCCGCAATCTGTCGATGATGCTCGTCATCTCGATGATGATGCTGCCGCCCCAGGTGATCATCATCCCGATGTATCTGTTCTGGGCGAAGCAGCTGGACCTGGCAGGCACGCTCTGGCCGCTGATCATCCCGATGGCGTTCGGCGATGCGTTCTCGATCTTCTTGCTGCGGCAGTTCCTGCTCACCATTCCCAATGAGTACCTGGACGCGGCGAAGGTCGACGGCTGCGGTGAACTGCGCACGCTGATCAAGGTGGTGCTGCCGATGGCCAAGCCGGGCATCGCCGCTGTCGCGCTCTTCCAGTTCTTCTACGCGTGGAACGACTACTTCGGCCCGCAGATCTACGCATCGGAGAACCCGGCGGCGTGGACTCTGAGCTACGGCCTGGAGTCGTTCAAGGGCGCGCACCACACGGACTGGAATCTGACCATGGCCGCGACCGTCCTGGTCATGGCCCCCGTGATCCTCGTCTTCTTCTTCGCCCAGAAGGCGTTCGTCGAGGGCGTCACACTGACCGGAGTGAAGGGCTGATGCACATATGAAGCTCGCAGTCGTGGGTGGTGGATCCACCTACACCCCTGAGTTGATCGACGGCTTCGCCCGGCTGAGGGACACCCTCCCGATCAGTGAACTGGTGCTCATCGACCCCGCGGCCGACCGCCTCGAGCTGGTCGGCGGCCTGGCGCGGCGGATCTTCGCCAAGCAGGGTCACGACGGAAAGATCGTCACCACCTCCGACGTGGACGCGGGCGTCGCGGACGCCGACGCGGTGCTGCTGCAGCTGCGCGTGGGCGGGCAGGCGGCCCGGAACGAGGACGAGACCTGGCCGCTGGAGTGCGGCTGCGTCGGGCAGGAGACGACGGGCGCGGGCGGGCTCGCCAAGGCTCTGCGGACCGTCCCGGTCGTCCTCGACATCGCCGAGCGGGTGCGGCGTACCAACCCTGATGCCTGGATCATCGACTTCACCAACCCGGTGGGCATCGTGACCCGGGCGCTGCTGCAGGCCGGGCACAAGGCCGTCGGGCTGTGCAATGTCGCCATCGGCTTCCAGCGCAAGTTCGCGAGGCTTCTCGAAGTAGCCCCGTCCGACATCCACTTGAACCATGTGGGCCTCAACCACCTGACGTGGGAGACGGGTGTGCGTATCGGCGGGCCCGACGGCGTGGATCTGCTCCCGAAGCTGCTGGCCGACCACGGCGACGCGATCGCGGACGATCTGCGGCTGCCGCGCCAGGTGCTGGACCGGCTCGGTGTCGTCCCCTCGTACTACCTGCGCTACTTCTACGCGCACGACGACGTCGTACGCGAGCTGAGGACCAAGCCGTCCAGGGCCGCAGAGGTCGCGGAGATGGAGAGGCACCTGCTCAAGATGTACGGCGACCCTGCGCTGGACAGCAAGCCGGAGCTGCTCGCCAAGCGCGGCGGCGCCTTCTACTCGGAGGCTGCCGTGGACCTCGCGGCCTCGCTGCTGGGCGGGGGCGGCAGCTCGGTGCAGGTGGTGAACACGTACAACAAGGGCACGCTGTCCTTCCTGCCGGACGACGCCGTGATCGAGGTGCAGGCGCGCGTCGACGGCAGCGGCACCACGCCGCTCGCCGTGCCCGAACTCGACCCGCTGTACGCGGGGTTGATCGCCAATGTGACGGCGTACGAGGACCTGGCGCTGGAGGCCGCCCTGCGCGGCGGCCGCGACCGAGTCTTCAAGGCGCTGCTGTCGCATCCGCTGATCGGCCAGTACGAGTACGCCGAGCCGCTCACCGACAAGCTGATCGCGCACAACCGGGAGCACCTCGCGTGGGCATGACCGCACGTGGCGTCCTGGCCATCGACGCCGGTAACAGCAAGACCGACGTCGCGGTGGTCGCGGCCGACGGGACCGTCCTCGGCAAGGCCCGCGGCGGGGGGTTCCAGCCGCCGGCCGTCGGCATCGAGGCGGCTGTCGACGCCCTGGGCCGTACGGTCGCTGCCGCCGCGACCGCGGCCGGTGTGACCACGGGCGGCGTCACCACGGGCGGCCTCACCGCGGACGGTGTCACCGCGGACGGCGTCACCGCGGACGGCGTCACCGCGCTCGCCGAGCCGTTCGTCGCGCATGTCTCGGCCTGCCTGGCCAACGCCGATCTCCCGGCCGAGGAGCGGGAGTTGGCGGCCGCGGTGCAGGCGCGCGGCTGGGGGCTCACGACCGAGGTGCGCAATGACACGTTCGCCATCCTGCGGGCGGGCGTGGATGAGCCACGGGGGGTCGCGGTGGTGTGCGGCGCGGGCATCAACTGCGTCGGCATGCTGCCGGACGGCCGTACGGCGCGCTTCCCCGCGATCGGCCGGATCTCCGGCGACTGGGGCGGCGGCGCGTGGCTCGCGGAGGAGGCGCTGTGGTTCGCGGCGCGGGCGGAGGACGGACGCGGCGAGCCGACCGCCCTGGCCCGTACGCTGCCCGCGCACTTCGGCCTGGACTCCATGTACGCCCTGATCGAGGCGCTGCACCTGCGGCGGATCCCCGCGGCGCGCAAGCACGAGCTGACGCCGGTCCTCTTCGCCACCAGCGCGGAGGGCGATGCGGTCGCCCGCTCGGTGGTGCACCGGCTGGCCGAGGAGGTCGTCGCCCTGTCCACGGTGGCGCTGGCGCGGCTGGATCTGCTCGACGAGGAGGCGCCGGTGCTGCTGGGCGGCAGCGTCCTCGCGGCCAGGCACCCGGAGTTGGACGAGCACATCGGCAAGCTGCTCGCGGCCAAGGCGCCCAAAGCGGTGATCGAGGTGGTGACGGCACCGCCGGTGCTCGGCGCGGCCCTGCTGGGCATGGACCACATCGGGGCCTCGCCCGAGGTCCGTGCCAGGCTGCGCGCGCACTACGCGTAGCCGCTGCGTCTCCAATCGCCGGACGGGCTGACGTCACGCCCGTCCGGCGATTGGCCATGCCCGACATCCGTGCCGCCCGACATCCGTGCCGCCCGACATCCCCGCTGACCAACATCCCTGCAACGGGAACCGATCAAGGTGCTGAAGCGTATTCATGGTGGGGAGAATGGCGGGGGAGACGGGGGCATGACGGATCCTGTAATTGCTGCGATAGGACAAGATCCAGTCAATCCTGCTGTGTATGTCAGTCACTGCGGCCATACTGCTGGCCGGGGGACGTCCCCCGACCCGCCGGGGGCGGGCCGACGTCAGCGACCGAGGGGGAGGTCACGTGACATACCCGCCGACTGTGCGCACCGCGCCCCAATCGGCTCCGACGCATGCGCCGGCACAGCCACCGGCCACGCCGCCCGCCACGCCGCCCTCCCACCGCGGCGCCTGGGCCGAGGGCAAGAAGCGGCTGCGCACGGCGGCGACGACCGAGCCGGGGCGGCTGCAGATCATCGGGGCCGTTCTGGCGGCGCTGGTGGTGGCGTTCGGCGCGGTGACGGCGTTCGAGATCTCCGACCGGGCATCCGCGGCCGACGATGTGGTGAGCCGGAGTCAGCCGCTGAGCGCGGACGCCGCGTCCATCTACCGCTCGCTGGCCGACGCGGACACAGCGGCCTCCAGTGGCTTCCTGGCCGGCGCCGAGGAGCCCCGCGCTGCCCGTGAGCGGTACCAGAAGGACATCGCGCTCGCTTCCCGGCTGCTGGTCAAGGCCGCGGCGAACACAGACAGTTCGAGCGAGTCGGGCCGCCAGATAGCTGCCCTCAACGAGCAGCTCCCCCGCTACACCGGCGTGATCGAGACGGCCCGCTCCTACAACCGGCAGGGCCTGCCCCTCGGCGGCGCGTATCTGCGGTTCGCGAACGCGCAGATGACCCGGGATCTGCTGCCCGCCGCCCAGAAGCTGTACGACGCGGAGACGGCCCGACTCGACCGGGACGACGACAACGCCCGCTTCTGGCCGGTCTTCTCGCTCGCAGTGGGAGTGGTCGCGCTGGCTGCCTTGGTGTGGGCGCAGCGCCGCAACTACCAGCGGACGAACAGGGTGTTCAACCACGGCCTGCTCGCCGCCACGGCCGCGGCCGCCGTCGTCCTGTTGTGGCTGGCCGTGGGACACACGGTGGCCCGCGCCGAGCTGAACGACGCCGAGGCGCACGGCCAGAAGTCGCTCAAGGTGCTCAACGACGCGCGGATCAGCTCCCTGAAGGCGCGGGCGAATGAGAACCTGACGCTCGTCGCGCGGGGCGCGGTGCTCACCGACGACGGCAAGAGCGACAAGTACGAAACGGACTACACCACGGGCATGAAGAAGCTCGGCGACCGGCTGAGCGAGGCGCAGAAGCTCGCCGACGACAAGGAAGGTCTCGGCCCCGTCGAGGCCGCCGTCAAGGGCGTGTCCGAGTGGAAGGTCCGGCACGCCAGCGCCAGCACCACCGACAAGGCCGGTGACTACGAAGGCGCGCTGGACAAGGTCATCGGGCCCAAGGTCTCCACCGGCCAGTCCTTCGACCAGGTGGACGACGCGCTGGCGACAGCGCTCGCGCATGAGCAGCGCGAGTTCACCCGCGCCGCCGAGGACGGGCGCGGCGCGCTGACCGGGCTGCCGGTCGGCGCCGCGGCACTGGCAGTGCTGGGTGCGGCGGGCGCCCTGCTCGGTATCAACCGCAGGCTTTCGGAGTACCGGTGAGAGGAGGAGCGATGACGGACCTGAGGACCAGGTTCCGCGGCTGGGGCGGCGTCGCGGGGATGGCCGCTGCCTGTGCGCTGACTGCCGCCGTCACGCTGCTGCCGCTGTCCCACGGCGGCGCGGACGCCCTCGGCTCCGGCCTGGACGGCCAGAGCGCCGCCTCGGCGACGCCGGCCAAGGCCGACAGCTGCACGGAACCGGAGCGCTCCCTGTCGCCGTCAGCGGCGAACGGACCGAACATCGACGCGATCGTGGCGCGGGGCAAGCTGATCGTCGGCGTCGACCAGAACAGCTACCGCTGGGGCTACCGCAATCCGGCCACCGGCGGCCTCGAAGGCTTCGACATCGATCTCGCCCGGGCGATCGCCCAGGACATCCTCGGCAAGCCGGACGCCATCATCTTCCGTGCCATCCCGACCAATCAGCGCATACCCGCGCTGAACAACGGCACGGTGGACATCGTCGTACGCACGATGACGATCAACTGCGCCCGGATCAAGCAGGTCGCCTTCTCGACCGCGTACTTCCAAGCGGGCCAGCAGGTCCTCGCCTCCAAGGGCTCGTCCATCACCGGATACGACAAGTCCCTCGCCGGGAAGAAGGTCTGCACGGCGGAGGGCTCGACGGCGTACGACGCGCTGGAGAAGGACTCCTTCGGCGCCACGTTCAAGGACAAGCACGACGGGCAGCCGGGGGACGAGGACGTGCTCACCGTGTCCAACCAGCTGGACTGCCTGGTGCGGCTCCAGCAGGGCCTCGTCGACGCGATCGTGACGGACAACGCGCTCGCGGCCGGCCAGGCGGCGCAGGACCCGGCGGTCGAGCTCAAGGGCGGCAAGCCCTTCACCACCGAGTACTACGGCGTGGCCACCAAGCTCGGCAAGGACGACCTGGTGCGCCGGGTGAACAAGGTGCTTGACGAGTACCGCAAGGGCGCCTGGACGGAGGCGTACAAAAAATGGCTGGTGGCCGATCTCCCCGGAATAACCGGGCCACCGGCGCCGAAGTACCGCGCCGGCTGAGACAGTCGGAGCTGAACGAGCTGACTGGCTGAACAACTAGTCCTCCAAGGAACACGGGAAGAGCAGAGAGGTGATCGATGGGCGCGGCGGGACCCTCCCCCAGCTCCGCGGGGGGACCCCCAGGCCCGGTGATGGACCGGGACGAGGTGGACCGTGCGCTGGCGCGGCTCGGCGCGGAGCACGAGGCGATCGAGACCTCGCTCCTCGCCCTGCAGGACCATGCCGGCCGCAGACTCCTCGAAGGCGCCGAGCTGACAGGCGTCACCAAGGACCGCTGGGCCTCTGCCGAGCAGGCGATCAGCCTGCTGTGGGAGTACTTCGACGCGTACACCGCCGCCCTGAACGACACCCGTGAGCTGCGCGCCAGGCGTCGCTGGCCGAACCGCGAGGACCTGGTGGAGCTGACCGACCGGCTGCGCGGCCGCAGCGTCACGATCGCCAGCTCGGCCACCCACACGGCACCCTCGATCACCGGACCCGCCAAGCTCTCCCAGCAGTTCACGCTCGAAGAGCTGGTCGCCAGGATGAACGAGCTGTACGCGGGCTCGCTGGACATGGTGGTGACGGCCGACTCGGTGTGGTCGGCGCTGCCCGCCCGGATAGATCTGCTCTCCGCCGAGCTGCAGCGCACCCGCTCACTCGCGCACTCCGTCGGCGTACGGCCCGGGGAGCACCCGGCCGGCGACGAGCTGGAGTCGATCACCCATGAACTGTCCACGCTGCGCGCCCAGGTGATCTCCGATCCGCTCGCCTTCTGGCGGCCCGCGCTCGGCAGTTCGGCACCCGGCGGCGGCCGCCCCGACACCGACCGCTACGACCGTGCGGCGCGCGCACTCGAAGACATCCGCCGGGAGATCGAGGCCGTGCTCCGGGTCCGGCAGGACTCCGAGGAGCGGCTGATCCGGCTGCGCGACGTGCTGTCGCGCGCCGACCGTACGCTGACCGAGGCCCGGTCAGCGCGAGGCGAGGTGCTGGCCAAGATCGCCGCCTCCGAGGTGCCCGCGGTCAGCGGCCCGCCGACCGCGCTGCAGGAGCGGCTCGCCACCGCCGCCGAGTACCGCAGGCACTCACAGTGGCACCGGCTCTCGCCGCTGCTCGAATCCCTGGAGCGCGAGGCGGAGGACGAACTGCTGCGCGCCCGTGAGTCTTTGACGGCCGTCACCGCCCCGCTCGCGGTCCGCGCCGAGCTGCGCGGCCGTCTCGACGCGTACAAGGCGAAAGTGGCCCGGCACGGGATGGCGGAGGATCCACTGCTGATCGAGCGGTACGACGCCGCCCGCCGGATGCTGTGGAGCGCGCCGTGCGATCTGCGCGTCGCCGAGCAGGCGGTGCTGCGTTATCAGCAGGCCGCCGCCGAAGTCCTTGTCCCGAGACAGCCGGGACCGTCCGGGCTCAATGACCGCAGGGGGGATTCGTGAGCGAGACCAAGAACTGCCAGCGTCCCGGCTGTGAGGGCTCGTACGAGGACATGGGCGGCGGTGAGCTGTACTGCAACACGTGCGGTCTCGCGCCCGTCGTCGCGTCCAACGGGATGGTGTCCTCTCAGCCCACCGGCATCACGGGCGGCGGCCGGGACTCCGGCTCCGGGCGGAGCAGTTCGCGCTCGTCGCGGGCCTCGTCGCGCTCGTCGACCTCGCGCCGTTCCGTCTCCGGGCGGCTTTCGCGCTCGCTGTCCGGGAGCAGCACCTCGTCCCGGTCGGTCTCGGTGCGCAGCTCCGGCAGCTCCACAGGCGCGTCAGGCCGCAACCGGCTGGGCGCGGGCCTGGTTTCCGTGCCCGACGTACCGCGCCCCGAGCCGCGTACCGCGGTGATGGAAAACCCCGAGGTACCCGAGCGCAAGCGGTTCTGTTCGCGCTCCGACTGCGGGGCCCCGGTGGGGCGGTCGCGCGGGGAGCGTCCCGGGCGTACGGAAGGGTTCTGCACCAAGTGCGGCCACCCGTACTCCTTTGTACCCAAGCTCACCGGCGGCGACATCGTGCACGGGCAGTACGAAGTGGTGGGCTGCCTCGCCCACGGCGGCCTGGGCTGGGTCTATCTGGCGGTGGACCGCGCGGTATCGGACCGGTGGGTGGTGCTCAAGGGCCTGCTGGACACGGGCGACCAGGACGCGATGGCCGCGGCGATCTCGGAGCGCCGCTTCCTCGCGGAGATCGAGCACTCCAACATCGTCCGGATCTACAACTTCGTGGAGCATCTCGACCAGCGCACCGGCTCGCTCGACGGCTACATCGTCATGGAGTACGTCGGCGGCAAATCGCTGAAGGAGATCGCCAACGAACGGCGCGACCCGGGGGGCAAGCGCGATCCGCTGCCGGTCGATCAGGCGTGTGCGTACGGCATCGAGGCGCTGGAGGCGCTCGGGCATCTGCACAGCAGGAACCTCCTGTACTGCGACTTCAAGGTCGACAACGCCATCCAGCAGCAGGACCAGCTCAAGCTCATCGACATGGGCGCGGTCCGCAGGATGGACGACGACGAGTCGGCGATCTACGGCACGGTCGGGTACCAGGCCCCGGAGGTCGGCGAGGTCGGCCCTTCCGTCGCCTCCGACCTCTACACCGTCGCGCGCACGCTGGCCGTGCTGACCTTCGACTTCCAGGGCTACACGAATGTGTTCGTGGACTCCCTGCCGGACCCGGAGAACATCAAGGTCTTCCAGACGTACGAGTCCTTCTACCGGCTGCTGGTACGGGCGACGGACCCGGACCCGGCGCGTCGGTTCGCCTCGGCGCAGGAGATGGCGGAGCAGCTGACGGGTGTGCTCAGAGAGGTCGTCGCGATCCAGACGGGCCGCCCGCGCCCTGCGCTGTCGACGCTCTTCGGAACTGAACTGCGGGTCACGGACACGCAGTTGTTCGCGGAACTGACGGAGGACGTCTCGCAGCTGGGCGGGCGTACGTCGGCGCCCTCGGGCCGCGGCCGCGGCAAGCGCTCCGCAGCGGCAAACGGCTCGGCCGCGGTGGGCGGCCCGGCGGTGGGCGGCGGCCCGGCCGCGCACCCCTGGGGCGCCGGGGCTCCGGCCGGCGGTGCTGGGAACGCCGGTGGCATGCCGGTGCCGAGTACCGGTCCGGGGCAACCGGGTGCCGGGTACCCGGGCGGTGGAGCGGCCAATGCCTACGCCGCACCGATCCCCGCGCCCCGCTCCGCCGAACTCGCCTCCGCTCCCCCGAACCTCGCCCTCGCCCCGCATCTCGCCGTGCTCGACTGCCGGGCGACCTCGCTCGCCCTGCCCGTGCCGCGCGTCGACCCGAGCGACCCCAACGCCGGTTTCCTCGCCGGTCTGATGGCTTCCGCGCCCGCCGAGCTCATCGCCGCGCTCCACTCCGCGTCCGCGGCCTCCCCGGAGACCCGGCTGCGCGAGCTGCGCGCCCGCCTGGAGATGGGGGAACTGGACTCCGCCACCAGGGCTCTCGCCACCCTGGAGAGCCAGCACCCCGACGACTGGCGGGTCGTCTGGTACCGCGGCCTCACCTCGCTGGTGACCGGGGACAACGAGGTCGCGGCGCTCTCCTTCGACGCGATCTACGACGCGTTCCCCGGCGAGCCCGCGCCCAAGCTGGCGCTCGGCGTCTGCGCCGAGGTGCTCGGCCAGCTGGACAACGCCGCGGAGTACTACCGCCTGGTGTGGACGACCGACCCGAGCTATGTCAGCGCCGCGTTCGGCCTGGCCCGGGTGCAGCTCGCGGCGGGCGACCGGCCCGGAGCCGTACGGACGCTGGAGTCGGTGCCGGAGTCGTCGATCCACTACACGGCCGCGCGAGTGGCCGCCGTACGGGCGAGGCTGCGGCGACGCGCCGCGCACGACCCGCTGATCGACGACCTGTCGGCGGCCGCCGCGCAGGTGGACGCCCTGAAGGACTTCGGTCTGGACGCGGTGCGCCGCGCGCAGTTGTCCACAGAAGTACTCGGCACGGCCCTCGACTGGGTACTCTCCGGTAGTCCCGGAGCCCCGCCGTCCGGACAGAGCGTGCTGCTCGGCAGCGAACTGGACGAGCGCGGCCTGCGCTTCGGGCTGGAACGCTCCTACCGGGTGCTCGCCCGGCTCGCCCAGCGTGGCGAGGAGCGGATAGACCTGGTGGAGCGGGCGAACCGCTTCCGCCCCAGGACGTGGGTGTGATTGATGGCCTCGCAGATTGACCAGCCGGCCGCCGGGTCGACATGCCCAAGCTGCGCCGAGCCGCTGGAAACGGGTGACCTTTTCTGCGGTGCGTGCGGATACGACCTTTCCGTCGTTCCCGCGCCGCCGGACGACCACCCGACCATGGCCATCGGCACGCCCGTCGAGTGGCCGTCGGCGACCGCGACGGACAGCTCGGGCATGCCCCCGTCGGCGCACCTGCCCGGAGATCTGCCGGGCACGGACTCGGGCGGCGGCCCGCTGCCCGCCTCCGCCGTGCGTTACGACGACCCGCCCGCCTCACCGTACGCCTCACCACCCGTCTCGCCCACGGCCCCGCCCAATGCGTCCTCCAGCGGCGACTTCGAGCTGCCCGCGCCCGCCGCGGGCAGCGCCGTCGCCGCCGACCCGCGCGCCGTGGACCCGATCACCACCCCCGAATCCGGCACCAAACTCTGTGTGGCCTGCCGCGCCGGCCATGTCGACACCGACGGGTACTGCGAGAACTGCGGCCACGCCCAGCCCCGCGAGCGCGACCACATGGAGCAGGAGCTCGGCTCGGTCGCCGCCGTCAGCGACCGCGGGCTGCGCCACCACCGCAACGAGGACTCGTTCGCGGTGTCGTCCACCGCCCTGCCCGACGGCTCGCCCGCCGTCGTCGCGATCGTCTGCGACGGGGTGTCGTCGGCGACCCGCCCCGACGAGGCCTCCGAGGCCGCCGCGAGCGCAGCCAATGAGCTGCTGCTCGAGACGCTGCCACGCGGCACCCACCCCCAGCAGGCCATGCACGAGGCGATCGTCGCGGCCTCCGAGGCGGTCAACTCCCTTGCCAGGGAGCCCGGTGAGGGCGAGGCGATGGAGCACGACTCGCACCGCCACCAGAACGCGCCGGCCTGCACGATCGTCGGCGCCGTGGCGGCCGGCGGCCTGCTGGTCGTCGGCTGGGTCGGCGACAGCCGCGCCTATTGGGTGCCGGACGACCGCAGCGGCCCGCCCGCCCGGCTCACCGAGGACGACTCCTGGGCCGCCCAGATGGTGGCGGCCGGCCTGATGAGCGAGGCGGAGGCGTACGCCGACGAGCGCGCCCATGCCATCACGGGCTGGCTCGGAGCCGATGCGTACGAACTGGAGCCGCACACCGCCTCGTTCAAGCCGGACCGTTCCGGCGTGGTCGTGGTCTGCACGGACGGCCTGTGGAACTACGCGGAGGGCGCCGAGGACATGGCACAGGCGATCCCGGTCGACGCGGCGGGCCGCCCGCTGCACAGCGCGCAGGTTCTGGTCGGCCACGCACTCGACGGCGGGGGCCACGACAACGTAACAGTGGCCGTCCTGCCGTTCGCCGTGCCGCACCAAGGGGCAGGATCGGCCTACAACCGGGCTTGAGCCCCCTTATGTCCGCCGAGTGGATGCTTGTCGCCGCCTGTCACCGCTTGCCGGACCTTCCTGTCATTTCTCTGCCCGAGTGGAGCCTCAAGGAGCCAATCAGATGGCCAATTTCTCCAAGTCACAAGTGCCGCAGTTCTCCGTCGAGGTGTATCAGAACGAATATCTTCCGGAGGGCGGCCGCGAGGTGAACGGGATCGTCACCGTCACCTCCACCGGAGGCGGCACCAGTGGCGGGGCACCGCTCGCGGGCGCTACGCGCTCACCTGCGTACATACCGGGACAGGCGCCGAGTGCCGCCGTTGTGATCATGGTCGACTGTTCCGGCTCGATGGACTATCCGCCGACCAAGATGCGCAACGCCCGTGATGCCACGGCCGCCGCCATCGACACGCTGCGCGACGGCGTCGCCTTCGCGGTGGTCGCGGGCACGCATGTGGCGAACGAGGTCTATCCGGGCGACGGCCGGCTCGCGGTCGCCGATCCGGGGACCCGCGGCCAGGCCAAAGAAGCGCTGCGGCGTCTCACCGCGGGCGGGGGCACCGCGATCGGCACCTGGCTCCGTCTCGCCGACCGGCTGCTCGCAAGCTCCGATGTCACCATCCGGCACGGCATCCTGCTCACCGACGGCCGTAACGAGCACGAGTCGCCGGAGGATCTGCGGGCCACCCTCGAAGCCGGCGCGGGCCGCTTCACGTGCGACGCCCGCGGCGTCGGCACCGACTGGGAGGTCAAGGAGGTCACCGGCATCGCCTCCGCGCTGCTCGGCACGGCGGACATCGTCGCCAACCCGGCAGAGCTGGCCGCGGACTTCACCAGCATGATGGAGAACGCGATGGGCAAGGAGGTCGCGGATGTGGCGCTGCGGCTGTGGACGCCCGTCGGCGTGGAGATCAAGTTCGTCAAGCAAGTGGCGCCGACGGTCGAGGAGTTGACCGGACGGCGTACGGAAGCCGGCCCGCGGGCCGGCGACTATCCAACCGGCTCCTGGGGCGACGAGTCCCGCGACTACCACGTGTGCGTGCAGGTCCCGGAGGCCGGGATCGGCCAGGAGATGCTGGCGGCCCGGGTATCGCTGATCATTCCGGCCGCGGACGGCGGGGCTCCGCAGGTGCTGTCGCAGGGTCTCGTACGGGCGGTGTGGACGGACGACATGGTGGCGTCCACCTCGATCAACCCGCAGGTCGCGCACTACACAGGCCAGGCCGAACTGGCACAAGTCATCCAACAGGGGCTTGACGCCCGCAAGTCGGGTGATTATGACGGTGCGACCGCGAAGCTCGGCCGTGCGGTGCAACTCGCGGCGGACTCGGGCAACGAGGACACAGCGAAACTCCTTTCGAAGGTGGTGGACGTCGTCGATGCCGCGACAGGTACTGTGCGACTGAAGGCGAAGGTCGCGGAGGCTGACGAGATGACGCTCGAAACGCGCTCCACCAAGACGGTTCGTGTGAAGAAGTAGCCGGCACAAAGGCCGACAGAAACACAGAAGTGAAACGGCCCTCGGGCCGGACGAGGAGAGGGGGAAGCGCCGACATGCCGACCTGCCCGAACGGACACCAGTCGGGTTCCGACGACTGGTGCGAGGTCTGTGGCCACCGCATGGCCGGTCCTGGCGCTCCCGCGGGTGCCGTTCCGCCGCCGCCTCCCCCGCCGTCGGCCTACGGCTACCCGGGCCCCGGCGACCCGAACGCCACCGCCCAGGCCGAGCTCTGCCCGCAGTGCCGCACCCCGCGCGAGGCCATGGCCCCGTTCTGCGAGGAGTGCCGGTACAACTTCCTCACGCACACGGCCACGTCGTACACCCCGGTGGCCCCGTCCCAGCAGCAGCCGTCCGGGCTGAACCTCCCGCCGGGCTTCCAGTCACAGCCCGCGCCCGCGCCGCCGCCTCCTCCTGTGCCGCAGCAGCCCGATCCGTACGACTACCAGGGCTCGCGGCCCTCGCAGATGAACCGGCCGGCCGAGCCGCTGATGAACGACCCGTCGGCGCCGCAGCAGCCGCAGTCGTACCTGCAGCAGGGGCCGCCGCCCCCGCCGCCGTCCTTCCAGCAGCCGCAGCAGAGCCCGCACGGCCCGCCCCCGCCGTCCTTCCAGCAGCCGTCGGCGCCGGCCGTGCCGCAGCAACCCCAGCAGACGGGCGGCGGGGACGACTGGATGCTGTCCCCGCCCTCGCAGCAGCCGCAGGCACCCCAGGCGCCGCAGCAGCCCCAGGCGTTCCAGCAGCCGCCACAGGCGTTCCAGCAGCAGATGCCGCAGCAGTACGCCCAGCAGCCCGGTCCGCCGCCTGGCCAGCAGCAGGGGCAGCCGGGTCAGCCCCAGGGGCAGCCCGGTCCGCAGCAGCCCCCGCAGTACCAGACCCAGGCTCCGGCGGGCTGGACGGCCGTCATAGCGCCCGACCGTGAGTACTTCCTCGCGATGATGCAGCGCAGCGGCCCCGACGCCAGCGGCCTCAACCTGCCCGCGTACTCCCCCGAGCAGCACCTCCCGCTCGGCGGCAACCAGATCACGATCGGCCGCCGCCGGCACTCCACCGGCGAGTCCCCCGACATCGACCTGTCCGTCCCGCCGGAGGACCCGGGCGTCTCGCACCAGCACGCGGTGCTGGTCCAGCAGCCCGACGGCTCCTGGGCCGTCGTCGACCAGAACTCCACCAACGGCACCACGCTCAACGGCGCGGAGGAGCCGATCCAGCCCTATGTCCCGATCCCGCTGAACGACGGCGACCGGGTCCACGTCGGCGCCTGGACGACCATCACCATCCGCCGGGGCTAGCCTCCGCCTGTAGACGCGTCTGGCCCCGCCCGCCAAACAGTCGGCAAGGACAGTCAGCTGGACGGATGCCCGAGCGGCCACGCGTAGGGCCCCTCGGGGTCGTCCAGCCAGGCCCACTGGTGCTGCCCGCTGACCGTGACCCCGAACCGGTCCCGCTGCGGGCGCCGCTCCCGCTCCCACAGCGAGAGCGCCTCGTGCGGATCGAGGCTGCCCGCGGTCAGCGTCAACAGGAAGCGGAAGAGATCGTTCTCGACCGCGCGCCTCGGCAGCCCGCCGATGTGCCCCTCCCGGGCGAGCACGCCGCCTCGCAGCGGCACGAAGTACGCGGATGTCCGCAGGAAGTGCCCCTCCGCGGTCCGGCCGCGGCTGTCGTCGCGCACCCGCAGCGCGATCAGCCCGGTGGAGAGCGGGGCCAGGATCCGCGCGCCCGGCCGGCACTGCGGCAGCCAGTCGAACGGCACGGACGACAGCGTGCAGGTCGCGATGATGCGGTCGAAGGGCGCGCGCTGCGGGCAGCCGCGCGCCCCGTCGCCAGTGATCACAGCCGGTTGGTAGCCCGCGGACGCCAGATGCGTACGCGCGGACTCGGTGATCTCCGGGTCCACGTCGACAGTCGTCACCAACTCGTCGCCGAGTCGGTGCGCGAGCAGCGCCGCGTTGAAGCCGGTGCCCGCGCCGATCTCGAGGACGGTGTGCCCGTCCCGTACCTCCAGCTCCTCGAGCATCATGGCCATCAGCGAGGGCTGGCTGCTGGAGGAGATCAGTTCGCCGTCACGCACCCGGGTGGCGAGCGGCCCGTCCGTGTAGGCGCCTCGCAGCCACTGGTTCCGCCGCACGGGATCGGGGTCCTCGCACCACAGACGCTCGTACGCGCCGCCCCGGACCACGAAGTAGTACGGCACGAACAGATGCCGCGGCACCTCCTCGAACGCCGCCCGCCAGGCCGGATCGGTAAGCCCGCCCTCTGCCACGATCACCCGCACCAGCGACCGCCGCGCCTCGGCGGCCGGCTCGGCATACTGCTCCAGATCCACACCCATGCATCCACTGTCCTGCGGCGCCGCGCCTGAGGCGAGCACCCGTTCGTGGATGGTCCTAGGGCCTCGGTCCTCGGCCGGTGAATCTGAGACGATGGTCAGGTGAAAGAGATTCCGCGCGGCACGCTTCAGGAGCAGACCTTCTACGAGCAGGTCGGCGGCGAGGAGACCTTCCGGCGCCTCGTCCACCGCTTCTACCAGGGCGTCGCCGCGGATCCGCAGCTGCGGCCGATGTACCCGGAGGAGGACCTGGGTCCGGCCGAGGAGCGGCTCACGCTGTTCCTGATCCAGTACTGGGGCGGGCCCCGCACCTACAGCGACAACCGCGGCCACCCGCGGCTGCGGATGCGGCACGCACCGTTCACCGTCGACCGGGCCGCGCACGACGCCTGGCTGAAGCACATGCGTACCGCCGTCGACGAGCTGGGCCTGTCCGAGGAGCACGAGCGGACGCTCTGGAACTACCTCACATACGCCGCGGCCTCCATGCTGAACACCGCGGACTGATCAGCATCGGAACCTGGGCGATCTGCCCGGTCACGCACGCGTGCAAGCGGGTCAGCCGGGCCTGACGGGGGTGACAGTCAGTCCGCCGAGGCCGTTCTTGCGTACGGCGATCGACCCGAAGGGCGTACGCAGTCTGAGCCACGCGCCCGTGGACAGCAGCGCGACCGGGACTCCGGGACGCAGAAAGCCGAGCGACTGGGCGGCGTGCACGGCGCGCAGCGGCAGCCCGGTTGCGCCGACGGTGCGCGACCATATCTCGCGCCCGATCCGGTCCCGCTCGGCGCGCGTACGCCGCTCGGCGGGCAACTGCTCGTCTCGGGTGCGGAATTCGGCCACGGCCGCGGCCACCGCGCCCCGCATCGCGGTCACTTCGGGCAGCCCCGGCAGTTCCCGCCAGCCGCCGCGCGGCGGCAGCATTCCGGCCCAGGGCGGCCCGGTGACGGCGGCGGGCACGGTGAACTCAGCCCCGCCGAGGGCCTCCAGCAGCTCACCGGCGGAGACGGTGACATCCAGTTCGACTCGGTCACCGAGTCTGGCCGTACGGATCGCGAGCACCTCGAAGGAGGGCGGACGCCCGAAAACGGCGAGCGCGCCACCGCCGGCCTGGAGCCGGACTGCGGCGGCGCGGTCGTAATGGATCAGCCGGGAGAGGAAGGCTGCGAGATCTTCAGCCTCCCCCGCGTCGGCGAAGTGCAGACTCTGCACGGGCACGCTCATGCCGCGAGAGCACCCTCGTCGGCGTCGGCGTTCTCGTCGGCGTTTTCGTCAGCCATTTCGTCAGCGTCGTCGAGGTACTTCTGGAGGAAGGACTTCTCCTCCGCGCTGATCCGGCGCGGACGCTCCGCACTCAGGTCGTACGGCACGACGATGGTCGAGGCCCGCACATACACCTGCGAGGCCCCTTCCGCGTCCTTGACCTCGTACGCGATGGTCAGCGACGCCGCGCCTATCTTCGTCACCCACGACTCGATGATCACCGGCTCGTGCCGGTGGACCAGCGGCCGCTTGTAGTCGATCTCGTGCCGGGCCACGACGGACCCGCCGGAGAACGACGGGGAACCGTCCCCCGGCGCCAGCCGGAACATGAAGTCAATGCGCGCCTCTTCCAGATACCGCAGGAAGACGACGTTGTTGACATGCCCGAAGGCATCCATGTCCGACCAGCGAAGGGGGCAGCGGTAGATGTGCCGGGCCATGTGTGAACCTCAGCCCCGGGTCAGCTTCTTGTACGTGGCACGGTGCGGACGGGCGGCGTCCGGGCCGAGCCGCTCGACCTTGTTCTTCTCGTACGACTCGAAGTTGCCCTCGAACCAGAACCACTTGGAGTCGCCCTCGTACGCCAGGATGTGCGTGGCAACGCGGTCGAGGAACCAGCGGTCGTGGGAGACGACCACGGCCGCACCGGGGAACTCGAGCAGGGCGTTCTCCAGGGAGGAGAGCGTCTCGACGTCGAGGTCGTTGGTGGGCTCGTCGAGGAGCAGCAGGTTGCCGCCCTGCTTCAGGGTCAGCGCCAGGTTGAGGCGGTTGCGCTCACCGCCGGACAGCACGCCGGCCGGCTTCTGCTGGTCCGGGCCCTTGAAGCCGAACGCCGAGACATAGGCGCGGGACGGCATCTCGACGTGGCCGACATTGATGTAGTCGAGCTCGTCGGAGACGACGGCCCACAGGGACTTCTTGGGGTCGATGTTGGCGCGGCTCTGGTCGACGTAACTGATCTTGACGGTCTCGCCGACCTTGATCTCACCGGAGTCGGCCTCCTCCAGCCCCTGGATCATCTTGAACAGCGTGGTCTTGCCCGCGCCGTTCGGACCGATGACGCCGACGATGCCGTTGCGCGGCAGCGTGAAGCTGAGGTCGTCGATGAGGACCTTGTCACCGAAGGCCTTGGAGAGCTTCTCGACCTCGACAACGACACTGCCGAGCCGCGGGCCCGGCGGGATCTGGATCTCCTCGAAGTCCAGCTTCCGCATCTTGTCGGCCTCGGCCGCCATCTCCTCGTAACGGGCCAGACGGGCCTTGGACTTGGCCTGCCGCCCCTTCGCGTTGGAGCGGACCCACTCGAGCTCTTCCTTGAGCCGCTTGGCACGCTTGGCGTCCTTCTGGCCCTCGACCTTGAGACGCGTCTGCTTGGTCTCGAGGTAGGTGGAGTAGTTGCCCTCGTAGCCGATCGCGCGGCCGCGGTCGAGCTCCAGGATCCAGCCCGCGACATTGTCGAGGAAGTACCGGTCGTGGGTGATGGCGACGACGGTGCCGGCGTACTTGGCGAGATGCGCCTCCAGCCACTGCACGGACTCGGCGTCCAGGTGGTTGGTGGGCTCGTCGAGGAGCAGCAGGTCGGGGGCTTCGAGCAGCAGCTTGCACAGGGCGACGCGGCGCTTTTCACCACCGGAGAGGTTGGTGACGGGCCAGTCGCCGGGCGGGCAGCCGAGCGCGTCCATGGCCTGCTCGAGCTGGGCGTCCAGGTCCCAGGCGTTGGAGTGGTCGAGCTCCTCCTGGAGCTTGCCCATCTCTTCCATCAGGGCGTCGGTGTACTCGGTCGCCATCTGCTCGGCGATCTCGTTGAACCGGTCGAGCTTGCCCTTGACCTCGGCGACGCCGAGCTGGACGTTCTCCAGCACGGTCTTCGACTCGTCCAGCGGCGGCTCCTGCAGCAGGATGCCGACGGTGTAGCCGGGCGAGAGGAAGGCGTCGCCGTTGGAGGGCTGCTCCAGACCGGCCATGATCTTCAGCACGGTGGACTTACCGGCGCCGTTGGGGCCGACCACACCGATCTTCGCACCGGGCAGGAAGCTCAGCGTCACGTCATCGAGGATGACCTTGTCGCCGTGCGCCTTGCGCGTCTTGCGCATCGTGTAGATGTACTCAGCCAAGAGAAACCGTCCGGCAAGAAGTGGGTGGGCAGATACACCCCATCTTGCCTGACCGCTACCCCGCGAAGGAAACCAGTACGTGAGGGCGCTCGTGACCTGGACGTTCGTTGACCGCGGCCGTAGCTGATCTGTCACTGATTGTCGCCGTCGGTCGCTGTTGGGCAGCCCCGCACGGCCCAGAGACGGCCCAGGCCCGGGCATGGAAGGTATCGAGGCATACCTCGCCGGAGCGTCATGTGACCTTTCGCTTTCGCTACAAGTCCGAGACTTACTCCTGCTCGACTTCGTCCATGGCGTCCGGGCTGAGGCACAACGCCCGATGAGCAGGGCGTACGAGGTCACCGGGAAGTGGTTCGATCCCGCGGACCCTCACGGCCACAAACTCAGTGGGGACGCTGGAGTGACGAGCCCTGACGGCCACAAGGCGCCACCGGTAGCGAGGAGGCACATCCTTTGCGGGGTAGTCCCTGGTCGCGAGGTGGATCCAGCGGTCGTAGTTGGTTGGGTAGGACTTGACCTCAGCATTGCAGTGAGGACAGCGCAGCGGCTCGTACGGGGTCACGTCATCCTGATCAGGTTCCGGCCTCTGCGTGCATGTAGCGCCCTCGTGGATGGCTAGCTCATCGGCGTGTGCCTTCCAGCAGCGCTCACAGAGCAGGGCCATGAGACTGACGCGACCACGTTCACTCACCGTTGCGCCGTCGTCACCACAGCGCTGACATACGATCCCGGCATTGACCCCAATTGCCCCCATGCGTTCGACAGTGAGCACGGACGTTCAGGGTCGAAAGGGCGCGTGCGGGTCGCATCGGCGCGCGGCCGTTGTGGAGCCCGAGCCGGGCGGCGCTGCAACCTCAGCTCTGGAGGCTGTGGTGATCTAGGAGGCCGCTCGTTATGGTGCGGCGTGGTGGCTGCGGCCCCTTCAGACCACGACTGTTCAAAGCCGTTGATCTCAGCTGCCGGTGTCAACCCGACGCCCTATGCGCTGATGGGTAACGCTCGTGCTCGCTGGCGCGCTTGGGCGCGCAGCTCCTTGAGACGGCCGTGGAATGCGTTGTGGTGGTTCTGGTCGAGGTTCAGCGGCACGTCGAGTTGAGAGATGAGCTCGGACTCCATGATCCACGGCTCGTTCCGCGCGATCCAGCACACCCGCGCGTTCTCTGCCATCCACTGGCTGAGGACTGCTTCGCCGGCCTTGCCGAAGGTCATGCGCTTCCCGCTGCCTACGCGGCGCAGCTCCAGCCCCAGCAAGCAGCCAAGGGTGAGACGAAGCGTTGATCCGGCCGCGTTGCCACGGTAGTGGTACCGCACACGCTTCCGCAGATTCTGCGTGCTGGATCGGTTCGTCATGTGTCGCGGGGCTATGCCGACGTAGAGCAGGCGCCCAGCAGCCAGGTCTACGTAGGGCGCCTCCTCGAAGTACCACCCGTAGACCCCGGCCGCCGCTGGCACAGGGCTGGGTCGCATCAACACCTCCTGCGCCGACCACAGCTGCTCCGGCTTGGTGATGGCAGCAGCGTCCACTGAGCCTCCAGGGTCGGCAAAGGCTGACGGCCGCAGGCTACTGGGTGACACACCCGGCCACAGCGGTGTTTGGAAACCACTGCCTTGTAAGCCTGGCGCCCTCCGCAGACACATCCTCACTGGTCACTGGCCGCCCGGGACGCTGAGGCCAGCGACGGTCATCCACGCCGCTACGCGCCTCGATTGACCGTCCAGGACCGATCGATCTGGCACGGTTGTGGCACGCGACCATTTCGTCCCGAACTATGGGCGGGGAGGTCGCTGAGGTCTGCTCGGCTGGCCACGAGGGCGTTCGCGGTACTGGACGGTCACTTACAGTCGCCGAGGTTGCTGTACTTCTGTGCTGTAAAGGCGATGCGGATCGCGTCCCCTATTCTCTAGATCATGGAGGACTCGGAGGCCTTCCGCGCCGCGGTCAGAGCGTGCGCAGCGGGCATGCTGAACGGCGATGCTTCACCGTACGACCCGGCGTTGGAGATCTTGGGTCTCGCTAGTCGCGGGTGGCCAGGGGATGACGGTGACGAAGCGTGCTATTCGCTCGCGCTCATCTGGGGCGCGCTGACCGATTGGGTCGAGCTCCGTCCTGCGGAAACGGATCAAGCCGAGACACATATGATCACTGCCGCCCGTGAGTGGCTGACCATCGAGGGTGACCGAGAGGCCGAGGCCCGGTACTTCGATCGATGGGTTCACGACATCCTCGGGTACGAGCGTCGGCTCCGCCCCGGACCTAGTCCGCGATCTTGAAAACCGTCGTGGCAGCGATGTCACCGTGGGTTCAAATCCCACACCCACCGCAGGTGAACGGCCCCTGACCAGGCAACTCGGTCAGGGGCCGTTCACATGAGCGTTGTCCGCCAGCGACCGCTGTTCCCCGCTGTTTCCCGACCGAACGGGCACGGGAAGGGCATGGCCACCTTCTGATCCGTAGCTCTAGCTGGATCGGTCAGCGGTGGTCATACCGGCCGCCTCAAGGCCTCCAAGGAACGCTACCGGACGTGATCGGTTGTTGTTGCTGCGGTACTTCACTGCTGTACGGCTCGCCCTAACTGCGCGACCCGAAGCGTGTATGAGCGGCTATGGCCCTGGCCGCCTGATCGCCAACGGTCCGAGACTCCTCAAAAAGCCCGAAGGAGGCCTGGTTCGTCGCACCCCACACCCGCTCGACCCGCTGAGTCACTGGTGCCGAGCTGAGAGGCTCAGTGACGGCCTGCCGGACGGACCGGCGGACCGTCACTGAATCCACCGGGCCGGATGCGCTGTCTACGGCGCTTGCCACTCCGCCTGGAGCTGCGGAGCTGTGATGGGCCCTCCCCCTCCACCAGATTCACTGAGCGACAAGGCGTTGCTTCCGGTGTTCTGGAAGGCCCGGAGGGAGATCCTGTCACCGGCATCCAGCTCAACAATCGTGGACACCTCCTGCGAAATTCCAGGATTGGCCCCGGTGGCTGAGGTGTCCTGCTCGTCAACGGCCGCGAGAACGCCGTTGACGAAGATGCCTAGTTGACGATCGCCTCCCGGAGTCAGAGTGAAGGACCAGAGAAGCCTCCCCTTGAGGAGGTAGCGCCCGGGAGTGTTGACCACCAGTTCGGAGGTCGTCGAATCAAACATCGTGTCCGTGTCGTAGGCGAAGCCATCGAAAGTGATCTGAGTCACGGGGCCGCTCGGGATGGTCTGGTCCTGTGTGGAGAAGACACTCGCGCCGACATTGACCGTCGCCCCGGTCGCCCCGGTCGCGCCCGTCGCCCCGGTTGCACCCGTCGCGCCGGTCGGACCAGCGGGACCGGTGGCACCCGTCGCACCCGTCCCTCCCTTGCAACGGTCCCTGTCGCCGAGGATCGATACGCCCTTGCACTTATCGTCTCCGCCGCCCGGCCCGCTCGACGCGCTCACGCGTTCGCCCATGCTCTGAGCTGCGGCCGCGACCGGACTGACCACCCCGGCCGCCAGGACCAGCGCGAGCGAGACGATCGTGCCGCGGGCCTTCCACTTGTCTCGACGGGGCACAGGTCCCAGCGGGGACCTTGTCCTGATGTCAGGACTCATGTACTTACTCCCTGTTTCAGTTGGTTTGTCAGAACCCAGGAGTGAGCTTGACCCGTGCGCAGCCGATCGATCGTCCCGCTCGATAGGAATGCGCCGATTATCAGCAGATCGGTGTAATCGGCCTGTCCAGATGGGGTGCCTTTCGCCCGCTGATGTGCACTCGGGGGCGCGCGGGCAATCGGGCTGGGCGTCCAACTTCGTGAGGTCGGGGGAGGGGCTTTGGCCGGTGTCCTGCCCGGTTTGGGGTCGAGCATGATCAGGGGGCCGTACGCTTGCCAGCTACTCGGGCAGGCTTGTCCCCTGCCCGCAATGTGTCCGAGTGGCCCCCTGGTCTTGCTCGACGCGGGACCCGAATCGGGGAGTGTGGGTAAAGCCGTGGAGCCGACCGCCCCCACCCCCGGCCTGGTATTTCGCCCCCTTGTGGGCGCGGGCGGGCGACGACGTGCGGCCCCGGTGGCGTAGACATGGAGGGGCAAGCGCGTCGGCGTCCGGCCGGCGCCGCCGCGCTGTGCGCGGCAGCCTCTGATCTCTGATCAGACTGCTACCGCAGTTCAGGAGGCCGGGAAAGCAGACGTTCGATGCGTCAAATGTGGTGTTCTCCCGAGCGTCCGCCTCTTCCCCCGGGCCTGCTGCGCTTGTGCCTATGAAGCCTTCTGGGGGCCACTCGGGCGCATGGCGGGCGTGGGGCAGAGCCGGGCCCGTTGTGGCTGGGTTGCGTGACGGCGGCTGGGCTGGCAATGATCTGGCTCGCACCGAACGCCGGTCGGGCAGCGAGCGAAGCGAGCACTTGATGAAGTAGGGAAAGTTCTATCCCGCTGGGATGAGGCGCTTGCCGTCGTGGCTCCGCACGTGAGGGCCGTTGCCGTCCAAGGCATCCAAGAGCCTGATCGCGAAGACCTCGGACATGCGCTCCGCGACCTCCTCGGGCGTGAGCCAAGAGACCGCCGTCGACTCCCTCGACGTGCGCTCTGTGCCGCCGGACGGCTTGCAGCGGAAGACCAGGGCCACGATGCCATGGGTCGTGTTCTTGTAGACGCCGGTGAGTTCGTCCACCTCGACGTGGATGCCTGTCTCCTCCAGGACCTCACGGGCTACGCCCGTCTCGGGGGCCTCGTCGAGTTCGAGTACGCCGCCGGGGAGCTCCCAAGTGCCGTTGTCCGCCCGGCGGATCGCCAGGAGGCGGCCGTCTTCGCGCACCACTACTCCGGCCACAGATACGGAGTGCAGCGGCGGCGACGTTGCTTCCTGTGATTGACTCATGTACAGGAGCATAGGAGGAAGAGAAGGACTATGGGAACTGCGGTAGGAGGAGAGAGGTCCGCACCTCGGTACGTACAGATCGCCGACGAGATTGTGCAGCAGATCCGGGCGGGGATCCTCAAGCCTGGTGACATGGTGCCGAGTGAGTCGGATCTCGTCGAGCGCTACGGCGTCTCGGGCGGCACGATCCGCAAGGCCATGGTCGAGGTGCGCGCGAGTGGGCTCGTCGAGACTCGGCACGGCAAGGGCTCGATCGTGAAGGATCGGCCGCCGGTACGGCATCGCTCCTCCGATCGCTTCCGGCGCTCGCTCCGGCAGGGCGGCAAAGCCGCGTACCTCGCCGAGTCAGAACAGTCCGGCGCCACGGCCAAGGTGAGCGTCCTCTACATCGGCCCCATGGAGGCCCCCGAGGATGCCGCCCAGCGATTGGGCGTCCCCGCCGGCACTCAGGTCCTCGCCCGGCGACGCCTCTACTTCCGCAACGGCACGCCTGTCGAGACCGCGACCTCGTACCTCCCCTGGGACGTCGTCAAGGAGATTCCCGAGTTGTTCGCCGAGAACCCTGGCGGCGGTGGCATCTACGCCCGACTCGAAGACCACGGGCACGAGTTCACGGAGTTCGTCGAGACGCTCCAAGCGCGCCCGGCCTCCAAGGCGGAGGCGTCCGAGCTGGCGCTCAGCCCCGGTGCACCGGTGGTTCACCTGACCCGTGAGGCACGCACGACCGACGGTCTCGTAGTCGAGGTCTGCGACACGCTCATGGCCGCTGACCAGTTCGTTTTCGAGTACCGGATCCCCGCCGCCGACTGACGCGCGCTCAACTCACCGCAGCCCGTCGCGAGTTCTTCTTCGCGGCGGGTTGACTCATGTACAGGAGTCGGGCACTCTTCTTCATGTCACTCATATACATGAGTGACGGAGTCCAGCCCTCTATAGAGGAGTGATCTGCTGTGCGTCAGATTCCCGTCGACACCGCCAACGCGACCGTGATGGTTGCCAAGACCCCGCAGTCCAAGGTCAAGGACCGCCGTACCGGCGAGATCGCCACCGACAAGGACGGCGTCACCCTGATGACCGTGGAGGTCATGTTCTCCACGCCCGACGAGGTCGAGATCCTCAAGCTCACCGTCCCGCAGCCCGGCGTCTCCGAGGACCTGACCATGGGTACCCCGGTCGCCCTGACGGGCCTGGTCGCCTCGGCGTGGGAGAACGAGTTCAACGGGCAGAAGCGCCACGGCATCGCCTTCCGCGCGGTCGCCGTCACGTCGCTGGCCGCCGGTGCCACGAAGCCCAAGGCGGCCTGACCATGACCTGGTTCACGGTCGCGCTGGTGCTGGTCGTCGCTGCCGCAGGTCTTCTGCGGTGGCGGCGCCCCGCCTGGTTCTGGCTGTCCTTCGGCGTAACCCTCGCCACCCTGCGAGTCGCCTTCCGCTACGCCTCCGTCATGGACGCCTGCGGACTGACCGTCCCTCCCTCCCGCTGGCGCCTCACCCTCGCCCGGACGACCAACCGCCCGGTCCCTGAGTCCCGCGCCCCGCGCATCCTGCGGCTGCGGGCCACCCGGACCGGCCTGGTCTTGCGGCTCAAGCTCCGCCCCGGACAGGACGCCTTCGACGTCTCGGCCGCCACCGACCGTCTGCGCCACTCCTTCGGGATGTACGGCGTCACCTCCCGCGAACTGCGTTCCGGCGTCGTCGAGTTGCGGATGACCGGCTACGACGTCCTCAAGCGGGTGCAGATGCCCGCCAAGACCGGCTCGGCTCCGATGCGGATCCCCGTCTCGCTGCGCGAAGACGGCGCCGTCCACTACCGCGACTACCGCACCGTCCCGCACGGGCTCACGCTCGGCGCCACCGAGTCGGGCAAGTCCGTCTATCAGCGCAACCTGGTCGCCGGACTCGCCGCGCAGGATGTCGCCCTGGTCGGCATCGACTGCAAGCAGGGTGTCGAACTCTTCCCGCTCGCCCGCCGCTTCTCCGCCCTCGCCGACAACCCGGACACCGCCCTCGACCTCCTGGATGCGCTCGTCTCCCACATGGAGGACGTCTACCAGCTCATCCGCGCTCAGCAACGCGTCAGCGTCAACGTCCCGGACGCGGAGATCGCCGCCGACATCTGGGACCTGCCCGACGACCTGCGCCCCGTCCCGGTCGTCGTGCTGGTCGACGAGGTCGCCGAACTCGCCCTGTTCGCCACCAAGGACGAGGAGAAGCGCCGGGACCGCATCATCACCGCCCTGGTCCGCCTCGCCCAGCTCGGCCGCGCAGCCGGGATCTACCTGGAGATCTGCGGACAGCGCTTCGGCTCCGAACTCGGCAAAGGCATCACCATGCTCCGCGCCCAGCTCACCGGCCGCACCGCCCATCGCGTAAACGACGAATCCTCCGCAAACATGGCCTTCGGCGACATCGCCCCGGACGCCGTCCTCGCCGCCATCCAGATCCCCACCGAAACCCCCGGCATCGCCGTCACCGGCGACTCGACCGGCGGATGGGCCCGCATCCGCGCCCCGCATACCTCGCTGCGCCAGGCCGTGAACATCTGCAACCGCTACGCGGACCGCACACCGGACCTGCCCGCACTCGCCCCGTTCCGGCCCGCCGTCGCCCCGCTGCCCTCAGCCTGCGTGCCGCTGTCCAAGACCGCGCCCGCCACGGCCTGACACTCCCCGCTCCATCGGTCGGCGCGACCGCATCGCGCCAGGTCCCTACCCCGCCCATGCCTGAAATCCGGGAGGACACCGATGTCCCACAAACGCTGGTACGAGTTCGACCCGGCCGAGCGGGACGACGCCAACCGGCTCGGCTTCCTGTACGAGGCTCTGCGCAATCACCTGCACTTCCACCCCACGGTGGACGACTTCCTTGCGGTCCTGAGCAGCGCTTTTGAGACCGAGTTCGCTCACCACGCGGACGGCGCCTACCCGCCGGTGGGCCACGGCTACCCCCGGCAGGAGGACTGATCGCCATGGCCGCACGCAAGCCCACTGCCCGCAAGCCCCGGATCAAGAAGTGCCCCGACTGCAAGGGCACCGGCGAGATCACCGAATCCGTCCGCGTCGGCTCCGCCCGCAAGCCCCGCGAGACCACCGACCGGCAGGCCGCTTTCTGTCTGACCTGCTTCGGCTCCGGCGACGCCCCCACCGACTGAACACCCGCCGGGACCGGGCGGCCGGACCTGATCCCCGCCCCGTCCCGGCCCAACACCCCTGAAGGAGGTGAAGACATGCCCCGCTCGATCCGCCCGGACGCCGTCCTCGTACAGGCCGTGATTGCCGGTGCCCTGTCCTTCGCCCACCTGCACGACCTGGCCGCCGCTGCCGGACAGATCGGATGGAAAGCCTGGGCCTACCCCATCTCTGTTGACCTGCTCCTGGTCGCCGCCTGGCGACGGCTCCGCTCGGACGGCCCGTCCCGGCTGGCCTGGTGCTGGTTCCTCATCGCCCTGGTCGCCTCGCTCGGCGCCAACGTCGCCACCGCCGGATTCCTCGACCTCCAACACCCCCCGGCCTGGCTGCGGTTCGGCATCGCCGGATGGCCCGCGCTGGCCTTCCTCGGCGGCACGCTCCTCGCCCACTCGCCTACGGCCGAAGACCGGGTGCCGGATCCGCCGGCACCCGCAGCCCCCGAACCCGCACCACAGATCCCGGAACCTGCGGCCTCCGCCCCGGCATCGGAGCCCGCCGAGATCCCCGCGGCTGACGAACCCCCCGCCCTGCCCGCCGCCGACCCAACCCCGGCGGCACCGGTCCCGGCCGCCCTGGTCGACCACGCCCGCAAGGTCGCCGACGACCACCACGCCCGCACCGGAAGCCGGATCGACACCGACACCCTGCGCGCCCGCCTCGGCGTCCCGCCCCAGCTCGCCGACGCCATCGCCGCCCAACTCGCCTGACCAGAAGCGGAAGGAAGCCCCGGATGACCAACAACCCGGCCGACCTGACGAACGCCGACTACCTCGACGGTGCACGCGAGATGCACGCCGCCGGACGCCCCTACCTGGCCCACCTCCTCGCCGAGGAAGCCGCACAGCGCACCACCGACCCGGCCACCGCACGCAGCATCCGCGCCCAGTTCCCCGCCCCCACCCGGAAGGACTGACCGACATGCCCGCCCGCGACCACTTCCACTCCGTGATGCGGATCGGCCCCGTGCAGATCGGCACCCACCGCGACCGCCACGGCCACACCAAACACGCCGCCGTGTGCACCGCCGACCGGTGCGGCTGGTCTGCCGACTACTCCAGCCAGAGCGCCGCCCAGCTCGCCGCCCGCACCCACCGCTGCACCGCCCGATAGGAGCCCGCCCCGTGGACGTCCCGCTCTGGCTCGCCCTGATCGTCGTCGGCTACCTCGGCATCAAGCTCATCCGCCCGCCCTGGTGGCTCGTGGCCGTGCTCCTCCTCGGCGGCTACCTCCTCGCCGACAGCCTGCTGTCCCCCGTCATCAACACCGCCGTCAAGTAACCACCGCTGAAGGGAGATCGATCATGTTCCGCCCCAAGGTCCCGACCATGCCCCAGCCGACCGGCATCGTCACCCCGCCCGCCGTCGTCGAGCCAACCACCGGCATCCAGCACACCCCGGCGGCCCCCGCACCCATGGCGCCCGCTCCGGCTCCGGCTCGGCCCACCGTCCAGCTCACCCCCGGCACCGTCATCGCCCTCGTCGGCGGTGGCGCGGCCGTTGTCCTGGTCGTCGGCGCCGTCCTCGTCTCGATGCTCCTCGCGGTCGCCATCACCGGCGCATCCGTCGCCATCTGCGCCCTGGTCATCCGCTCGCTCATCAACAGCGAGGCAAAGCGCCGCTGACCGGCCCCCGGGCGGCCTCAACCGCCAAGTCTCCGCCGCCCGGGAGCCGTGCCCCACTCCGATCTCACAACCGGAAGGAACCGCCAGCATGACCGACCGCACCCGCCCGCCGTCCCGCATCTGCCCAAACTGCGACGGCCACGCCTCCGCCGCCATCACCCTCGGCGGCCGCGACCAGCACGGCCACCTGCGGACCATCACCGCCCACTGCTCGGTGTGCAACGGCACCGGCACCGCCCGCCGCTCGCCCGTCCGGGAGGGCGCCCGTGCCTGACACGCTGCTCGACACGACCACCCTCGGCGACCTGCTGAGGGTGGCTTCGGCCGACGACTTCGACCGCTGGCACGAGCAGATCCGCCGCACCGGCGGCTGCGCCGACCCCATCCACCTCACCGGCTGGACCCTCACCAAGGACAAGACGACCGGCGAGACCCTGCACCACTACTCCACCGAGTCCGAACCGGGCGGACGCCTCCGCCTCGCCTGCGGCAACCGCCGCGCCTCCCGCTGCCCCTCCTGCGCCTTCACCTACGCGGGCGACACCTACCACCTCATCCGCGCAGGCCTGGCCGGAGACGACCGCCGCGACATCCCCGCCACCGTCCGCGACCACCCCCGAGTCTTCGCCACCCTCACCGCCCCGTCCTTCGGCCCGGTCCACAACCGGCCCGACCGAGGCACCTGCCGCTGCGGCACCCGCCACACCCCCGATGATCCAGCGCTCGGCACGGCGCTCGACCCGACGACGTACGACTACGCCGCCGCCGTCCTCTTCAATAACCACGCAGGCAACCTGTGGATGAGGTTCACGACTCGCCTCCGCCGCGAGATCGCCGCCCGCGCCGGACTCACCCGCCGCGAACTCGCCGATCACGTACGTATCTCGTACGGCAAGGTCGCCGAGTTCCAGAAGCGCGGTGCCCTGCACTTCCACGCCGTGATCCGCATCGACGGCCCCGAGGGACCCGAGACACCGCCGCCGTCCTGGGCAACCGTCGACCTCCTCGCCGACGCGATCCGGGCCGCCGCCACGCACTCGTACACGTCGGTCTCAGTACCCGCCGCCGAAGACCAACCCGCTCGAACGTTCCGTTGGGGCACACAGCTCGACGTCCGCCCGGTCAAGGCGTGCGGAGACGGCTCCGACATCACGGAACAGGCCGTGGCCTCCTACGTCGCCAAGTACGCCACCAAGGCCGCTGAGAACACCGGCACCCTCGACCGCCGCATCGGCGAACTCTCCGAACTCGACCGCCACGACGTGCCCGACCACACCCGCCGCCTGATTGAAGCGTGCAAGATCCTCGATCCGCTCTACCCCGACCGGCGCCTGTGGGCCTGGGCGCACATGCTCGGCTTCCGCGGCCACTTCTCCTCCAAGTCCCGCCGCTACTCCACCACCCTCGGCGAACTCCGCCAGGTCCGCGCCGACTTCCGCGCCACCCAGGAACGCGAAGCCCTCGGCCTGGACGACCGCGAGCCGGACACCGTCCTCGTCCTCGCCGACTGGCAGTACGCCGGACACGGCCACACCCCCGGGGAATCCGCCCTCGCCGCCACCATCGCCCGGGACCTCCAGCACAACCGCGAAACCGCCCGGGAAGCCCTACGCGACCAAGCCGACGAGAGGGAGTGGTGACATGTCCTCCGAGCTGCCGAATCGCTTCCTGACGCCTGACGACCTGGTGGAGATGTTCGAGCTGCCCAGCGTCGAGACGGTCTACCAGTGGCGCCGCAAGCGCACCGGTCCTCGTGGCTTCCGCGTCGGCCGGCACTTGCGATTCGACCCGAACGACGTGCGGGCCTGGGTGGACTCCCAGATGGGAGAGGCTGCCTGATGGCCGGACACGTCCAAGACCGCTGGTTCCGGACCGAGGTCGGCCCGGACGGCAAGACCCGCAAGGTCAAGACCGATCGTCATGGCCTGGGCATGCGCTATCGGGCGCGATACGTCGCCCCCGACGGCACCGAGAAGTCGAAGAGCTTCCCCGACAAGCAGAAGCGCTTGGCCGACACGTGGCTGACCAACATCGAAGCCGACATGGCGCGCGGGCAGTACATGGACCCGAAGGCTGGTCGCGTCACCTTCCGCGAGTACACGGAACGCTGGATCGGCGCCCTCACGACCGACCTCACGAGCCGCGCCGCCGTGGAGGGCAGGTTGCGCCTTCACGCTCTGCCGTACCTCGGAGCTCGACCCATCGGCTCCTTCCAGCCTGAGCACGTCCGCGACTGGAACCGGCAGCTCGAAGACGCCGTAGCGTCTGCCCAGTACCGGCGCCTCATCTTCGACGCGGTCTCCTCAGTGCTGAACGCGGCCGTAGATGACCGTCTGCTGGCCTCGAATCCCTGCCGAGCCCGATCGGTCAAGGCACCTCGGCCCGCGCCGACTCGCGTGCATCCGTGGACTGCTGAGCAGGTGTTCGGCGTACGGGCTGGCCTGTCCGACCGCAATAAGGCCATGGTCGACGTGGGGGCCGGATGTGGTCTGCGGCAGGGCGAGATCTTCGGACTCGCCGTCGACAACATCGGGGATCTCGGCTGGCTGTACGTTCGCCAGCAGGTCAAGAAGGTTCGCGGCACGCTCGTCTTCGCCCCTCCCAAGCGAGGCAAGCTCCGTGACGTGCCCCTCGACCCCGAGGTGTCAACCGCACTGCGCGAGCACATGCAGCGCTTCCCGCCCGTCGAGGTGACGTTGCCCTGGCTCACCCCGACCGGCCCGAAGGTGACACACCGCCTCGTCTTCACGAGCGGCATCGGCGCCGCCATATGGAGCCAAGGCTTCAATGACCAAGCTTGGAAGCCTGCCCTGGCATTCGCCAGCATCATCCCGACCCCGGAGAAGGGCGATCGCTACGCGGCCGCCCGCGAACACGGCATGCACGCCCTCCGGCACTTCTACGCCTCGGTCCTCCTGGACGCCGGGGAGAACATCAAGGCGCTGAGCCTGTACCTCGGTCACAGCGATCCGGGCTTCACGCTCCGCGTCTACACGCACCTCATGCCGTCCAGCGAGACCCGGACCCGGAAAGCCATCTCCGCGATGTACCGGGCCGCCGGTCACGCTCATGACGGCCCAGAGACGGCCCAAGCGGCCTGACACGGCCCCTCATTGGTGGGAAACCCGCTGGTGAGGGGCCTTTTCATGCCCTCTGACGGCAAGTAACACCCCATCTTGCC
>NZ_JBIRYJ010000005.1:224780-610145 GCF_044389785.1 Streptomyces sp. NPDC019443 | reverse complement strand
CTTTTGGCACGCTGTTGAGTTCTCAAGGAACGGACGCTTCCTTCAGACCCTTTTCACGGGGCCCTCCGGGCGCTTCCCTTCGGTCTTGCGTTTCCAACCTTACCAGAATCTCTTTCCGTTCCGTTTCCGGTGAGGAATTCGAATCCAGTGACCGTTGGAGAGGCCTTCGCCTTGCGGCGTGTTCACCACTTTAGCCGATTCCCTGGGCGACTCATAATCGAGTCATTAAGGCCTGAATTTCGGCATGCCGAAATCGCACCCGGTTGGGTTCGTCGTAAGTAGTGGATGGCCACTTCGGGTTGCCGAACGGCAGTGCCCGTTTCAAGCGGCTCGGGCTACGTTAGGCGTCTGGTCAACCCGAGTCAAGTTGCCCTACGGCGCGGGACATGGGCCCGGTACCGACTGACTGTGGGGTCGCCGTCGATCCAGAATCGCCAGGGGTGGTGGGCCCCCGCGCCTCCCACTCCCGTACGAGGGCCATTGCGCACCTGGTCAGGAGCGGGCGGGGTACCGGGGAGTAGGGACAGTGGGGCGTCGCCGCCGGCGCAGAGGTCGGCGCCGTTCAGGGCGCGGCCTACGTTGAGGGCCGTGGCCAGGCGGGCGGGGCCTTTGGCCAGTTCCTTGTCATGACGGGCCGAGAACCGACGTTTGCGAGCCAGATCGGCGCCTACCCGGATCTCGCCGGCACGCAGCAGGATCCCGCTCGCCCTGCCCTCCGGGCCGCACACCACGTTCAGGCAGTGCCACATGCCGTAGGTGAAGTAGACGTACGCGTAACCGGGCGGGCCGAACATCACGTCGTTGCGTGCGGTGCGGCCGCGGTAGGCGTGGGAGCCCGGGTCGAGTTCTCCCGCGTACGCCTCTACTTCGGTAAGGCGCAACTCGATGGGTCCGTCGTCGGTCAGGCGTGCCAGGGTGCAGCCAAGGAGTTCGGGGGCGACCTCCAGTACAGGGCGGTCGAAGAACTCCCGGGGCAGCGGCGTACGGTCGGGGCTCTCGATCATGGCGTACGAGGGTACCGGGGAACCGACTACGGTCGTCGCGCGTATGTAGAGGTCAGGATCTAGGAGGAGTGGACATGGGCTTCAAGAGGCTGCTTGCGAGCATGGGTGCCGGCGGTGCTTCCGTGGAGACGGAGCTGACCGAGGCGAACGTCGTGCCGGGTGGTGTCGTCCAGGGCGAGGTGCGCATCCAGGGCGGCTCGGTGGATCAGCAGATCGAGGGGCTCTCCGTCGGCCTGCAGGCGCGGGTCGAGGTCGAGGGCGGTGACCAGGAGGTCAAGCAGGACATCGAGTTCACCAAGCAGCGGCTCGGCGGCGCGTTCACGGTGACGGCCGGGGCGGTGCACGTGGTGCCGTTCGGGCTGGACATTCCGTGGGAGACCCCGGTCACGAGCATTGCCGGGCAGCAGCTGCGCGGGATGAACATCGGGGTGACGACGGAGCTGGAGATCGCGCGGGCCGTGGACTCGGGCGACCTGGACGCGATCAGTGTGCACCCGCTGCCGGCGCAGCAGGCGATCCTGGACGCCTTCATCCAGCTGGGCTTCCGCTTCAAGAGCGCGGACATGGAGCGCGGGCACATCCGTGGGACGCGGCAGCGGCTGCCGTTCTACCAGGAGATCGAGTTCTTCCCGCCGCAGCAGTACCGCGGGCTGAATCAGATCGAGTTGACGTTCGTCGCGGACGACCGTGAGATGGACGTCATCCTCGAGATGGACAAGAAGCCGGGGCTGTTCAGCGAGGGCAGCGACTCGTACAAGGCCTTCAAGGTGGGGCACCACGACTTCCAGTCGACCGACTGGGCGGCGTACCTCAACCAGTGGCTCGCGGACGTCGGTGGGCGTCGTAACTGGCTCTAGGCTCGGATCCGGCAGGCAGACGGACAGACAGAACAGCCGAATCGGAGGTTCAGACGTGACCGAGCTCAAGAGGGCGCCGCTTCCGCACGACTTTCATCCGGCGGTGCCGTCGTTCACGGTGGTGAGTGATGACATCGCGCCGGGGTCGGTGCTGAAGGACGCCCAGGTCTACGCGGCGGGCAACACCTCGCCGCACCTGCGGTGGGAGGGTTTCCCGGCCGAGACCAGGAGCTTCGCCGTGACGTGCTTCGATCCGGACGCCCCCACGGGCAGCGGGTTCTGGCACTGGGTGCTCTTCGACATCCCGGCGTCGGTCACGGAGCTGCCTGCGGGTGCGGGCAGCGGGAAGTTCGAGGGGCTGCCCGAGGGCGCGGTTCAGGTCCGCAACGACTACGGGTCGAAGGACTTCGGCGGCGCCGCTCCGCCGGCCGGTGAGAACCACCGCTATGTGTTCACGGTGTACGCGGTGGACAGCGAGAAGCTCGGCCCGGACGCGGATGTCTCGCCCGCGGCCGTGGGATTCAATCTGCGGTTCCACACGCTTGCCCGTGCGCAGCTGATCGCCGAGTACGAGGGTCCCTCATAGAGCTCAGCGTTCGTTTCTTGTTTGCCCTGCCCTGGTCTTGGAGAGATCAGGGCAGGGCATCTTTTATTGCGTTGTCCATCTCGGCGCGCCCGGCCAGAGTTGATCCAAGCCCAAGGCCCGCAACGGGCTGGGCCGGCGAACGGGAGGTGGGCGAGATGCGTGACACGCTGGTGCTGAATGCGAGCTTCGAGCCGCTGTCGACGGTGACACTCAACCGTGCTGTGGTTCTGGTGCTGCAGGACAAGGCCGTGGTCGAGCAGGCCCACCCCGGACTCCGTGTGCGCGCCGCCGCCGTCGATCTTCCGGTGCCCCGGGTGATCAGGCTGTGCCGCTATGTCCGGGTGCCGTTCCGAAGACAGGCGCCATGGTCGAGGCGGGGTGTGCTGGTACGGGACCAGCACCGGTGCGCGTACTGCGGTAGACGCGCCACGACCGTGGACCACGTGGTGCCGCGGTCGCGCGGTGGTGCGGACAGCTGGCTGAACACGGTGGCGTCCTGCGCCGAGGACAATCACCGCAAAGCGGACCGTACGCCGGAGCAGGCGGGGATGCCGCTGCTGCGCCAGCCCTTCGTACCGTCTCCGGCGGACGCGATGCTGCTCGGGATGCGGGCCGGTGAGCGGTCGGAGCTGCCGGGGTGGCTTGCGGCCCAGCCCGCCGCGTAACGCGAAGACGAGTCGTTGAAGGCCTGCTCTCGGACGAGGGCGGGCCTTCGTGCGTCAGCGGGCCTTCGTGCGTCATGCGTCAGCGGAGAAGTAGCTGGACGATGGCGACGGTGCCGACCGCCACGATCAGCGCGCGCAGCGCGGTGGGCGGGAGGCGGCGGCCGATCTTCGCGCCGAGCTGGCCGCCGATGGCGGAGCCGACCGCGATCAGCAGGACGGCTGTCCAGTCGAAGTCCGCGACGAAGAGGAAGAAGAGCGCGGCGATGCTGTTGACGACGGCGGCGAGGACGTTCTTGGCGGCGTTGAGGCGCTGCATGGTGTCGTCGAGCAGCATGCCCATGAGGGAGATGTAGATGATCCCCTGGGCCGCGGTGAAGTAGCCGCCGTAGACGCTGGCTAGCAGCAGTCCGGTGAACAGGAGCGGGCCGCCGTCGGGGTGGGTGTGGGTGCCGTTGCGGTCGCGGCGGCGCTGGACGGCTTTGGCGATGCGCGGCTGGAGGATCACCAGGATGAGGGCGAGCGCGACCAGTACCGGCACGATCGTCTCGAAGGCCGTGGGGGGAAGCATCAGCAGGAGTACGGCTCCGCTGATGCCGCCGATCGCGGCGGCGATGCTCAGGCGCAGGAGGCGGCTGCGCTGGCCGGTGAGTTCGGCGCGGTAGCCGATGGCTCCGCTGACCGAGCCGGGGATCAGGCCGAGGGCGTTGGAGACGGTGGCGGTGACCGGGGGGAGGCCGGTGGCAAGGAGCACCGGGAAGGTGATCAGCGTTCCCGAGCCGACGATGGTGTTGATCGTGCCGGCGCTGATACCCGCGGCGAAGACGGCGAGCATCTCCCAGATGGTCATGTGCCCCTCGATGATCGGTGCCGGATGCACCGATCATGCCTGAGGGTCTGCCTGGTCAGTCGATGGGGGGCTGTTCGCGGCGCTCCGTGCCGTTGCCGCCGCCGGACTTGCCGGATCCGGATCCTGAGCCGCCGCCCATGCCTGCCATCGGGTTGAAGTTGCCCATGGCGCCGCTGAGGCCCTTGAGCGCGTCGCCGATCTCGCTGGGCACGATCCAGAGCTTGTTGGCGTCGCCCTCGGCGATCTTCGGGAGCATCTGGAGGTACTGGTAGGCGAGGAGCTTCTGGTCGGCGTCTCCGGCGTGGATGGACTCGAAGACCGTACGGATGGCCTGGGCCTCGCCCTCGGCGCGCAGCGCGGCCGCCTTTGCCTCACCTTCGGCGCGCAGGATCGCGGACTGCTTCTCACCTTCGGCGGTGAGGATCTGTGACTGGCGGATGCCCTCGGCGGTGAGGATCGCGGCGCGCTTGTCACGGTCGGCGCGCATCTGCTTCTCCATCGAGTCCTGGATGGAGGTGGGCGGCTCGATCGCCTTGAGCTCGACACGGTTGACGCGGATGCCCCACTTGCCGGTGGCTTCGTCGAGGACGCCGCGCAGGGCCGCGTTGATCTCCTCGCGGGAGGTGAGGGTCCGCTCCAGGTCCATGCCGCCGATGATGTTGCGGAGGGTGGTGACGGTGAGTTGCTCGATCGCCTGGATGTAGCTGGCGACCTCGTACGTCGCGGCCCGGGCGTCGGTCACCTGGTAATAGATGACCGTGTCGATGTTGACCACCAGGTTGTCCTGGGTGATCACCGGCTGGGGCGGGAAGGGGACGACCTGTTCACGCAGGTCGATGCGGTTGCGGATCGAGTCGATGAACGGGACGACGATGTTCAGGCCCGCATTGAGGGTGCGGGTGTAGCGCCCGAAGCGCTCGACGATGGCGGCACTGGCCTGCGGGATGACCTGGATCGTCTTGATGAGGGCGATGAAGACCAGCACCACCAGAATGATCAGGACGATGATGATCGGTTGCATCGTGTTCCCTGTGCCCTTCGCTGCCGGATGATTCTGATGATCGAGTTTCCCAGAACACGGGCTGGTGTGGGGGGCGTTCGGCTTCTCTCGGTCACATGACCACGGCGGTGGCTCCGTCGATCTCCACGACGTCGACCTGCTGGCCCGCCTCGTAGGACATGTCCGCGTCGAGTGCGCGTGCGGACCATACCTCACCGGCGAGTTTGATCCGGCCGCCGCTGCCGTCGACCCGCTCCAGGACGACGGCCTGACGGCCCTTCAGCGCGTCGATGCCGCTGGCGAACTGGGGGCTCTGGGATCTGTGACGGGTCGCGATGGGGCGTACGACCGCGATGAGTGCGACGGACACCGCGGCGAAGACGAGCACCTGGGCCACCGTGCCGCCGCCGAGCGCCGCGACCACGGCCGCGGCCACTGCTCCGGCGGAGAACATTCCGAATTCGGGCATCGCCGTCAGGACGAGCGGAATGCCCAGTCCGACCGCACCGATCAGCCACCACACCCATGCGTCGATTTCCACATGGTCATGGTAGGTCCGCCGGTCGTGGCAGGGACAGTGGGCGACGGCAGGGTCCGGATCAGGTCAGTCGCTCCGGCCCGGGACCGTTGGTCAGCCGAGCGGGAGGCCCTGGGCGGTCCAGCGCTCGCCGTTGCTCTCTACGAGGAGCGGGAGGCCGAAGCAGAGCGAGAGATTGCGCGAGGTCAGCTCGGTCTCCATGGGGCCGGCGGCCAGCACCTTGCCCTGACGGATCATCAAGACGTGGGTGAATCCCGGAGCGATCTCCTCGACATGGTGCGTGACCATCACCATGGAGGGGGCGTACGGGTCGCGGGCGAGGCGGCCGAGGCGGCGGACCAGGTCCTCGCGGCCGCCGAGGTCGAGACCGGCGGCCGGCTCGTCGAGGAGCAGCAGCTCGGGGTCGGTCATCATCGCGCGGGCGATCATGGTGCGCTTGCGCTCGCCCTCGGAGAGCGTGCCGAACTTGCGGTCCAGGAAGTCGGTCATGCCGAGCCGGTCGAGGAAGGCGCGGGCGCGCTCCTCGTCGACGGCGTCGTAGTCCTCGTGCCAGGTGGCGGTCATGCCGTACGCGGCGGTGAGGACTGTCTGCAGCACCGTCTGGCGCTTGGGCAGCTTCTCGGCCATGGCGATGCCGGCCATGCCGATGCGGGGGCGGAGCTCGAATACATCGACGCCGCCGAGGCGCTCGCCCAGGATCTTCGCCGTGCCGGTGGTCGGGAAGAGGTAGCTTGACGCGATGTTGAGGAGGGTGGTCTTGCCGGCGCCATTGGGGCCGAGGATGACCCAGCGCTCACCCTCCTTGACCGACCAGGAGACGTCGTCCACCAGAGCGCGTCCGTCGCGGACCACGGATACGTCCACCAGCTCCAGTACATCGCTCATGAGCGCGTTGTCTCCCCATGCAATCGTCTTGAGGTAGTTGGGGGGCATTTGTGCACCTGTGGGCGCGGCTCCCAGGGGAAAACCTACGCCACCGGTCGGGTGCCCCGGCCCCCCGGTCCGGTCCCTAGGCTGGGTCCATGCTTTCCGAACCACGCTCAGGACGGCTGGCCGCATGGGGAAATGCCCTGTTGGCCGGATTTGTATCACCGGATGACGCGGCGCTCGCGATCGTCGGCGACGACGCGGTGCACCGGGTGGAGGGTCTGCCGGGCGAGGCGGACCCGGTCGGGCTCACGCTGGCGCTGGGGCGGCTGCGGGCGCTCGGGGTGACCGGGTACCGGGTCGCGCTGCCTGCGCCGGGGCATCCGCTGGGGCTCAGCGGGCCACCCGAATTCAACGCGCGGGCGCTCGACGCGGAGGAGGCGGTGGTCGCCTCGGGCGCGGCGTACGGGCTGGTGCCCGAGGTGTACGAGGCAGGGCCCGCGGGTGATCAGCATGTGGAGGTCGTCTGGCACTGCCTGCCGGTACGGGAGGCGCCGCCCGCGGACGTGCCCTCGCTCGGGGAGGCGGAGCGGGAGCTCGCCGAGGCGCTGCGGGACGCGACGGAGGTGCTGTCGCGGCTCGATGTGGCGGCGTCGGGTCCGGTGGCGGAGGCGGCGATCGACGCGTACCGGGCGCGGGCCGAGCGGGGCCGCGAGGCGCTGGCGCCCGGGTATCCGCCGCGGGCGGTACGAGTGTTGGAGCTGGCTCAGCGGGTCGGGCTGCTGATCTCGGTGGCGTACGAGAACGGCCACGGCGGGGCGGTGAGCGCGTCGGAGATGTCGGCGCGGGTGGAGGCGCTGCGCCCGGTGGAACGGGTGGCGAGACGGGCACAGGTGGCGGCGTACAACGCGTACGTGGAGGAGCGCGAACGCGGCACCCACTGACGCGGGCGTCCGGAGCGCGGGCGTCCGGTCCGCTGCTCCGGGGCGCCCGGGGTGCCGGATGCCGTGGAGTGCGGATTCCGGGGGCCCTTCGAGCCCTCCGCGGTGTCTGGGTGGGCCCGCGAAACCACCCACCGGGCAGCAACCACCAGCGCCCCCTGGCCCACGGCAACCACGACCCCTGGAAACCGCGAAACCACCCACCGGGCAGCAACCACCAGCGCCCCCTGGCCCAGGTCAACCACGCCCCCTGAAAACTCCACCAACGTCCCCTGGCCCACGGCGACCCCGAACCCCGGAGACCGCGAAACCACCCACCGACAGCAACACCAACGCCCCCGGCCCACGGCAACCACGACCCCTGGAAACAGAGCCGGTGGTTGCCGTGGGGTGTGAACCGTCAGCCGTTGTAGCCGTAGTTCCCGAACGCCGGGTTGAGGGCGCCGATCACGTTCACGGTGTTGCCGACGACGTTCACCGGGACGTGGACCGGGACCTGAACCACATTGCCGGAGGCAACGCCCGGGGAGCCCACGGCCGTGCCGTCCGCGTGCGCACCGGTGGTGGCGGACGCGACACCCGCGCCGGCGGCGACGAGGCTCCCGGCGACCATGGTGAGGGCAGCGGCCTTCTTCAGGTTCTTCACTTCGAAATCCTCCTGAGCGTTCGCTGCGGCCGGCCGCCGCAGCACGCCATGGACAACGGCGCCGAGTCGATCAGGATGCGCCGGACAGGTGACATACACCCGACGGTATGAATCTCAGACCGGAGCGAGTCAGTCCGATTAGCCCGTCAGGCCATGCCGGACGGCCCACAGTGCCGCTTGGGTGCGATCCGCCAGGTCCAGCTTCATCAGAATGTTCGAGACATGCGTCTTGACGGTTTTCTCGGACAGGACGAGCGCCCGGGCGATCTCACGGTTGGAGCGGCCGTCCGCGATCAGGCCCAGGACCTCCTTCTCGCGTTCGGTAAGGGTGCTGCCGCGCCCCGTGCCGTTGCCCGGGGCGTCCTGCGCCAGGAGCGCGTCCGCGACCTCCGGCTGGAGCAGCACATGGCCCGCGTGTACGGAGCGAATCGCCCCGGCCAGCGCCTCCGGGTCCACGTCCTTGTAGACGTACCCCGACGCGCCCGCGCGCAGGGCGGGCACGACCGTACGCTGTTCGGTGAAGCTGGTGACGATCAACACCTTGGCGGGGTTGGCGAGTTCGCGGAGTTTGCGGAGCGCCTCGATGCCGTCGGTGCCGGGCATCTTGACGTCCATCAGGACCACGTCCGGCTTCAACTCCTCGGCGCGGGCGACCCCTTCGGCCCCGTCCGCGGCCTCGCCGACGACCTCGATGTCGTCCTGGATCTCGAGGAAGGTACGCAGGCCCCGGCGGACCACCTGGTGATCGTCGACCAGCAGCACACGGATCATCCCGGTCTTCGGAATCCCGGTCTTCGAATTGGGCAGAGCGTCAGCCACCGGGGACCTCCATCTCGATCGTGGTGCCCATTCCGGGCGCCGATTCCACGGTGAGGCTTCCGCCGACGCCGCTCGCCCGGTCGCGCATCGAGACCAGTCCCAGATGGCGGCCGGCCCGGCGGACCGTCCTCGGCTCGAAGCCCTTGCCGTTGTCCGTGACGCTGAGGACCGCGCCCTGGCCGCGGCGGAACAGGACCACGTCGACCTCGCCGGCGCCCGAGTGCCGCAGTGCGTTGTGCAGGGCCTCCTGGGCGACCCGGAGCAGGGCCTCCTCCTGCGCGGCGGGCAGCGCACGGATGCCGCGGGTGTCGAAGGTGACTCGCGCGGTGTGCGCCCGGTCCAGGACCTGGATCTGCGTACGGAGGGTGTTGACCAGGCCGTCCTCGTCGAGGGCGGCGGGGCGCAACTCGACGACAGCGGCGCGCAGTTCGTCCGCGGCCTCGGCGGCGAGCTCCGCGATCTGCTGCAACTCGCCCTTGGCGCGGGCAGGGTCGCGGTCCACGAGCGCGGCCGCGGCCTGCGCGGTCAGCCTGAGCGAGAACAGCTTCTGGCTGACCGCGTCATGCAACTCGTGGGCCAGGCGGGATCGTTCCTCCGCGATCGTGAGCTCGCGGCTGCGCTCGTACAGCCGGGCGTTGGTGAGCGCTATCGCGGCGTGCTGGGCGAGGATCGAGAGAAGCTCCTCGTCCTCGGCGGTGAAGCCGCAACCGCCGTCCGGCTTCGGGCACCTCTTGTTGGCGAGGAAGAGGGCGCCGATCGTCTCGTCGCCGTCCTTGACGGG
The DNA here is from genome assembly GCF_044389785.1 of Streptomyces sp. NPDC019443. Lineage (NCBI taxonomy): Bacteria > Bacillati > Actinomycetota > Actinomycetes > Kitasatosporales > Streptomycetaceae > Streptomyces > Streptomyces sp. NPDC019443. The sequence goes on along the minus strand of NZ_JBIRYJ010000005.1, from coordinate 600,594 downwards.
CAGGCCCAGGAAGTCGGACATGTCCGGGTGGGCGGACGGCCAGCCCTCGAAGCGGGGGTCCTTGCGCACATCCGCGAGGCGCTCCGTCTTCGCGTCCCGGAGCATCGCGGCGAGGATGCCGTGCTGCCGCGGGAGCGGGCCGATCGCCTTCCACTGCGCGTCGCTCACGCCGTCGACCACGAACTGGGCGAAGCCGCCGTGGTCGTCGGGGACGCCCAGCGCCGCGTACTCGGCGTCGAGGAGCTCGCGCGCCGAGGCGACGATCGTCTTCAGCACGTCACGCACCTCGAGATGCCTGCTCATCGCGAGAAGCGCGGTGCTCACGGCGGCAAGGCCGGAGCCGGGTCGGTGACTCATGACCTCACCGTACCGGCGGGCTGTGACAGTCCGTATCGGGCGGGGGACGGCAGCCGCATGGGGCTGTGGACGTAGGTCGAAGTTCCTTGGCGGGTGGGGTCCAGGGCATGAGGCGGCGGGCGTGGCCGCGTTCCAAGGTTGGGGCCAAAGACGCGGACAGACGGGGACAAGGGGATGGACATCATGCGGGTAGCAGTGATCACCGGGGCTTCGAAGGGGCTGGGGCGCGCTCTCGCTACGGCTCTCGCCCGGCGCGGCTGGGACCTGGTGCTGGGCGCCAGGACCGCGGACGTACTTCAGGAGAGCGCGCGAGGCATCGGCGCGCACAGGACGCGGGTCGTGGCGGTGGCGGGCGACGTCACCGACGCCGGGCATCGCGGGGAGCTGCTGGCCGCGGCCCGCGGGCTCGGCGGGCTCGACCTGCTGGTGAGCAATGCGAGCGCGCTCGGCGCCGAGCCGCTGGTGCGGCTGGAGGCGTTGCCGCTGGAGGGGCTGCGGGCGGCGCTGGAGACCAATGTGGTCGCGGCGCTCGGTCTCGTACAGGAGGCACTGCCGCTGCTGCGGGCGGCGGACGCGGGCACGGTGATCGCGGTCAGCTCGGACGCGGGGGCCGAGGCGTACGAGACATGGGGTGGCTACGGAGCCTCGAAGGCCGCGCTCGACCACCTCGCCGCGGTCCTCGCGGTCGAGGAGCCGGAACTGCGGGTGTGGACGGTCGACCCGGGCGACATGCAGACGGATCTGTACGCGGCCGCCGTCCCGGACGACGAGGACCCGCGCCCGGCGCCGGAGTCGGTGGTGCCGGGCTTCCTGCGGCTGCTCGACGAGCGGCCGGTGAGCGGGCGGTATGCGGCCCCCGCGCTCGCGGAGCCGGCCCGATGACAACAGTGTCAGGAGGAACAGCCGTGCTGGATGCGCTGCGGGTGCCCGAGGAGCTCTCGGCCCGGGTGCCGGCGGAGGTGCGCGGCTCCGGGCGGGACGACGTACGGCTCATGGTCTCGCGCGGGACCGAGGTCTCCCACCACGCCTTCCGGGACCTTCCCGGGCAACTGCGCGCCGGTGACGTCCTGGTGGTCAACACGTCCACCACACTGCCCGCCGCCGTGGGTGGGCGGGTCGGCGGCGTGGTCGTCGTCGTGCACTTCTCGACGTGCGGGGACGACGGGCGCTGGGCGGTGGAGCTGCGCCGCCCCGACGGATCGGGCAGCACCCTGCCGCGCGCCGGCGGTCCGACAGGGGCCGTCGTACGGCTTCCGGGGGGCGAGCACCTCGTACTGGATGAGCCCCTTTCCCCCGGCGCGGACCGGCTGTGGTGGGCGTCGGCCTCGGTGGACGTACCGGGGCTGCTGCGCCGGTACGGACGGCCGATCCGGTACGGGTACACGGCCCAGGACCAGCCTCTGTCCGCGTATCAGACGGTCTTCGCGCTCCCCTCCCCCGGCGGCGCGGGCTCCGCGGAGATGCCGAGTGCCGCGCGGCCCTTCACGACGCGGCTGGTGGCACAACTGGTGAGCCGGGGCGTGCAGTTCGCACCGATCACTCTGCATACCGGGGTGGCTTCGGCCGAGGCGCACGAGCCGCCGTACCCGGAGCGCTTCTCGGTGCCCCGGACGACGGCGTGGCTGGTGAATACCGCTCGGGTGGGCGGAGGCCGCATTGTCGCGGTCGGCACGACGGCGGTACGCGCTCTGGAGTCGGCGGCGGGCCCCGACGGCGTGGTGCATACGGCATCGGGCTTGACGGACCTGGTCATCACGCCGAGGCGCGGGGTGCGCGCCGTGGACGGGCTGCTGACCGGGCTGCACGAGCCGGAGGCATCGCATCTGCTGATGCTGGAGGCCATCGCCGGGCGGGAGGCGCTGGGCCGCTCGTACGGGGAGGCGCTGCGGCATCTCTACCTATGGCACGAGTTTGGCGACAGCCACCTCATACTTCCGAACGAAAGCCCTCACACTTTGCATTGCTGACGCAACGCACGGTGAGATTGACACTCGCCCAATGTGAGCCCGCACATAGGACGCACGTCACTTACGAACCACTCTAGTGGACACAAAAAGGACGTGTGAGCGGGGACTGAATGGGCAAATGGGGCCTTCGCGACACCCATATCCACTACCGCGGGTCGTACGTCACACCTTTGCCACAGCTTTTTGCTGCCGCTAAGAATTGCAGCCGTCGCCGCCGAGGAGCGCAGCGCCTCCCCCGGCCTGATGCGACATCCGCTATTCGAACGAGGTATCTGTATGTCCGCGTCCAGCACCCGTATGACCAAGACCCACAAGGTCTCGATCGCCGGTATCGCCGCCGCCGGCGTCGCAGCCCTCACGTTCTCCCTCGTCCCCGGCAACGCTTCCGCCGAGACCGAGACTGTCAACGCCGCGCAGGCGGCCGCTGCACAGGCGGACATCGCCGAGCAGAAGGCGGCTGCTGCCAAGCAGAAGGCCGCCGCCGCGAAGAAGCAGGCCGCCGCGAAGAGGCAGGCCGCTGCCGCGGCGAAGGCCCACGCCCAGACCGTGGCTCACGCCAAGGCTGTGGCCCACGCCCAGACCGTGACCCACGCCAAGGCCAAGGCGAACGCCGAGGCCAAGAAGAAGGCTGCCGCCGCTGCCGCCAAGGCCGCCGCGAAGAAGCGCGCCGCCGAGCAGGCCGCCAGCCGGGCCGCCGCCCGCAAGCCGATCTACGCCAACAACCTTGACGGCTGGATCAAGGAGTCGCTGGCCATCATGAAGAAGCACGGCATCCCCGGCACGTACGACGGGCTGCACCGCAACATCATGCGCGAGTCCAGCGGCAACCCGAACGCCATCAACAACTGGGACATCAACGCCATCAACGGCGTCCCGTCGATCGGCCTGCTGCAGGTCATCAAGCCGACGTTCGACGCGTACCACGTCGCCGGTACGCCCAACAGCCAGTACGACCCGGTCGCCAACATCACGGCCGCGGCCAACTACGCCGCCGACCGCTACGGCTCGATCGACAACGTGAACAGCGCCTACTGAGTCTCAGCAGAGCAGCCGCAGGACATACGCCGAAGAGCGGCACCCCACACGGGGGTGCCGCTCTTCGGCGCACTGCGGACGGCCCTTACTTGCGCATGACCTCGGGCTCGTGGCGGCGCAGCAGTCGTGCGACCGCGACGCCGCAGATGACGCCGATCACAAGCAGGATCGTGATGTTCAGGCCCCACTGGCCCGCCGAGTGCCCCCACAGCGGGTCCAGGTCCCCGGGCTTGTTCGGGTCCCACGGCGGCATCAGATGCGACAGGTCGAGCGTCGCACCCGCGCCGGCGATGGCCCAGCGGGACGGCATCAGCCAGGCGAACTGCTCCAGGCCGGGCGAACCGTAGACCTGGAAGAGAATGCCGGTGAAGACGACCTGGACGATCGCGAACATGACCAGCAGCGGCATGGTCTTCTCGGCGGTCTTCACCAGCGAGGAGATGACCAGGCCGAACATCATCGAGGTGAAGCCCAGAGCGATGACGACCAGGCAGATCTCGACGGCCGGCGGCATGATCAGGCCCTCTTCGGGCAGGTCGCGGGTGGCGAAGCCGATGCCGCAGATGATGACGCCCTGGATGGCCGTGATGACTCCGAGGACGATCACCTTGGACATCAGATACGCCGAGCGGGCCAGGCCGGTGGCCCGTTCCCGTTCGTAGATGACCCGTTCCTTGATCAGTTCTCGTACGGAGTTGGCCGCGCCCGAGAAGCACATGCCGACCGCGAGGATCAGCATGATCGTACCGGCGTCGCCGTTGAACTTGTTCGGCGGCGTGGGCGGCCCGAGGCCGAACTTCGCCGGGATGACCACGCTGACCAGACCGAGGACCGCGGGCAGGATCACCATCAGGCCCAGGAAGCCCTTGTCGGACGCGATGACCGAGGAGTACCTGCGGATCAGCGTCCACAGCTGGGAGCCCCAGCTCTGCGGCTTCGGCGGGCGCATCTGCTGCGCGGGCGGCATGTGTACCTGCTGCGCGGCAACGGCGTCGATGTCCGCGGCGTACATCTGGTAGTGCTGCGAGCCGCGCCAGCGGCCCGCCCAGTCGTAGTCGCGGTAGTTCTCGAACGCCGAGAAGACGTCGGCCCAGGTGCTGTAGCCGAAGAAGTTGAGCGCTTCCTCCGGCGGGCCGAAGTACGCGACCGAGCCGCCCGGGGCCATGACGAGGAGCTTGTCGCAGAGCGCCAGCTCGGCCACGGAGTGGGTGACCACCAGGACGGTGCGGCCGTCGTCGGCAAGGCCGCGCAGCAGCTGCATGACGTCGCGGTCCATACCCGGGTCGAGGCCGGATGTCGGCTCGTCAAGGAATATCAGCGACGGCTTGGTCAGCAGCTCGAGCGCGACGGAGACGCGCTTGCGCTGGCCGCCGGAGAGCGAGGTGACCTTCTTTTCCTTGTGGATGTCGAGCTTGAGCTCGCGCAGCACCTCGTCGATACGGGCCTCGCGCTCGGCCTCGGCGGTGTCGCCGGGGAAGCGGAGCTTGGCGGCGTATTTGAGTGCCTTACGGACGGTCAGCTCCTTGTGCAGGATGTCGTCCTGCGGGACCAGTCCGATGCGCTGGCGCAGCTCGGCGAACTGCTTGTAGAGGCTGCGGTTGTCGTAGAGCACGTCGCCCTGGTTGGCGGGCCGGTAGCCGGTGAGCGCCTTGAGCAGGGTGGACTTGCCGGAACCCGAAGGGCCGATGACGCCGATGAGCGACTTCTCCGGTACGCCGAAGGAGACGTCCCGCAGGATCTGCTTGCCGCCGTCGACCGTCACCGTGAGGTGGCGGGCGGAGAAGGAGACCTCACCGGTGTCGACGAACTCCTCGAGCCGGTCGCCGACGAGGCGGAAGGTCGAGTGGCCGACGCCGACGATGTCGTTCGGGCCGATGAGCGCCGTGCCGGACTTGGCGATCGGCTGGCCGTTGACGTACGTGCCGTTGTGGGATCCGAGGTCGCGGATCTCGAAGCGGCCGTCGGGCGTGGCCACGAACTCGGCGTGGTTGCGCGAGACCTGGAGGTCGGAGACGACCAGTTCGTTCTCGAGCGCACGACCGATGCGCATCACCCGGCCGAGGGCCAGCTGATGGAAGGTGGTCGGGCTGCGGTCCCCGTACACCGGCGGAGCCCCCGCGACACCGCCGGCGCCACCCGCGCCACCCGGTCCCTGCTGGTGCGGGACCTGTGCCTGCGGCGGCTGTTGCTGCCAGGCCTGCTGGGGCTGTTGAGCCGGCGCCTGCTGAGCCGCCGCCCAGCCGGGAGCGCCCTGCTGCTGCGGCTGCTGGGCCGGGGCCTGCTGCTTGACCGCCTGCTGCTGAGGGGCCGCGCCCTGCGCGCTGTAGGCGCCGGCTGCCGCACCCGAGAGGTTCAGCCGCGGACCGTCGGTGGCGTTGCCCAAGTGCACTGCCGAGCCGGGGCCGATCTCCATCTGATGGATCCGCTGGCCCTGCACGTATGTGCCGTTGGTGCTGCCGTGGTCCTCGATCACCCAACTGCGGCCGCCCCAGCTGATGCTGGCATGCCGCCACGAGACCCTGGCGTCGTCGACCACCAGGTCGCCCTGCGGATCACGTCCCAGGGTGTACGACCTGGACGGATCGAGAGTCCAGGTCCTTCCGTTCAATTCCAGTACGAGTTCCGGCACTCCATGCCCCACTACTTGTCCCCCGAGTTACCCCCATCACAGGGAGTCTAGGGATGGCGAACATCGTGAGGAACTATTTCAGGCCCGGTCCCGCATCCGAAAGTCGGGCCTTGCGAATACCGCGTTCGGGCTGCCCGTTGACGGAGGAGAAACACGCCCGGAGAGTGGTAAGCGCCCACCAGTGCGTACGGATCATGCGTGAGTGGGGGTAACTGGGTCAAACCCAGCAGGGATCGGGGGGTCCGATGGACGCGAGCGGCAGTGGCGACAAGGTGCCGTGGGGCGATGTGGTGCTGGCGTCCATAGCGGCGGTGAGCTGGGCGCTGGTCGGGATGGCGGGTGCGGCGGCGCTCGGTCTGCATCTGCTGGGCGCGGATTCGGCGGGGTCGCTGGGGCCGATGACAGCGGCGGCTGTGGTGCTCGCGGTGGGCGGATCGGTCACTCCGGCAGGTGATGTGTCCGCGTTCGGGCTGGAAGGTGCACAGGCTCGGACGGCCGTCGACATCACGCCACTTGGGGTGGGTCTGGTCGGGGCACTGTTTCTTGCGTACTTCTTTCTACGTTCGCTGCGCCGCGCGGGACCGTACATCTCGGGGACCGAACTCGCCGCTCGGGCGGGCGGGGTGGCGACTCTGTTCGTCGCGATGGTCGGCGGGTTGGCGTGGGCAGGTCACGACGTCATCACGATCGACGGGGCGAAGCTCGGGCTGGACCTCGACAAGGTGCCGGGGCTCGGCGGGGACGGGGGCGGCATCGAGGTGCCGGGCCTCGGCGACATCGGTGGCCTGCTGCCGGACCGGCTCGGTGACCTGGTGGACGCGCAGGCGTCGGTGGGGTTCAGCGTGAACACCGCGGATTCGCTGGCGGGCGCGCTGTTCTGGGTGCTCGGGGTGCTGGTGATCTCGCTTCTCGCCTCGCGGCGTGCGCCACTGCCGCGCGGGGCGGTGTGGCAGGCGCTGCGACGGGTCGTACGGCCTGCGGCGTCCGCGGTCGTGACGGTGCTGCTGGTCGCGGTCCTCGCGGGGTACGCGGCGGCGGCGTACGCGGCGATCGGTGACGACCACCCGAAGAGGATCGCGGGTGCGGCGCTGCTCGGGGCGCCGAACGGAGTGTGGCTGGGCGTGCCGTTGGGCCTGTTCGTGCCGTGGGACGGCGAGGCGAACGGCGAGCTGGCGAAGCTGCTGCCGGATCCGCTGGACGAACTGCTGCGGGTCTCGGCGGACGAGCCGGTGACGGTGGGCAGGCTGGCCGAACTGGACGGTCGCGTATGGCTGCTGGCCGTCGCGACCGCGGTGATGATGCTGTACGCCGGGGTACTGGCGGCGGCGCGTACGCCCGCGGGCGGGCTGACAGCGGCCGGGTTCGCGGGGCGGTGCGCGGTGCGGCTGGGTGTGGTGACGGCACTGGCGCTGCCGCTGCTGGTGTGGCTGACGGACGTCTCGGCGGACGCGTCGCTGTCGGTACTGGGCTTCGACGCGTTCGGCGCGGGCATCGAGCTGCACGGTCAGGTGGGCATGGCCCTGCTGCTGGGGGCGGCGTGGGGTGCGGCTGCGGGCGGGGTGGGGGCGCTGCTGGTGTACGGGACGCGGGGTGGCGGCCGGGGCGCGGCGGCGGGGCCCACGGCGGAGTGGGCGGCGGAGGCGGCGGCGCCCACGGCGGCGGAGCTGCCGGGTCCGTACCGCCCGGTGCCGCCGTACCGCCCGTCGAACGACGCCACGAACCCGTATCTGCGCCCGCCCCCGGAGATCCACGGTGCCCCCACGGTCGCGGGCCCGATGCCGCCGATGCCCCCGCCGCCACCATCGCCGTACCGCGCGTCGCCTCCGCCGCCTGAGGAGGGCACGCCCCCGCCGCCGGGGACGCCCGGGGGCCGCCGGTGAGGGGCGCGCGGGCACGCGGCCGGGGGCGGAGGCCGAGGGGCGGGCGCCAGTGCGGGGGCGGGGGCCCCGGGGGGCCGGAACGTCCGGCAGGCGGGACGCCCCGTCTCATCCCGCGCGCGCCCGATACGGTGGATACACCATGAGCGCATCGCAGACCTCCGACGTACCCACCCTTCTCGTCAAGATCTTCGGGAAGGACCGTCCCGGGATCACCGCCGGGCTCTTCGACACCCTCGCCGCCTACTCCCTCGACGTCGTCGACATCGAGCAGGTCGTCACACGGGGCCGCATCGTGCTGTGCGTCCTCGTCACCGCTCCGGCCCCCGGCGGCACCGCCGAGGGCGAGCTCCGGGCCACCGTCCACAAGTGGGCCGAGTCGCTGAAGCTGCAGGCCGAGATCATCTCGGGCACCGGCGACAACCGGCCACGCGGAAGTGGCCGTTCGCATGTCACCGTGCTCGGGCACCCGCTCACCGCCGAGTCGACCGCCGCCATAGCGGCCAGGATCACCGCAACCGGCGGGAACATCGACCGTATCTTCCGGCTCGCCAAGTACCCCGTCACCGCCGTGGAATTCGCCGTGTCCGGTACGGAGACCGAGGCGCTGCGCACCGTACTGGCCACCGAGGCCGCCGAGATCGGCGTCGATGTGGCGGTCGTGTCGGCCGGGCTGCACCGCCGCGCCCAGCGCCTGGTCGTCATGGATGTGGACTCGACGCTCATCCAGGACGAGGTCATCGAGCTGTTCGCGGCACACGCGGGCTGTGAGGACAAGGTCGCCGAGGTCACGGCCGCGGCGATGCGCGGTGATCTGGACTTCGAGCAGTCCCTCCACGCGCGCGTGGCGCTGCTCGAAGGGCTCGACGCCTCGGTCGTGGACAAGGTGCGCACGGAGGTCCGGCTGACCCCCGGCGCCCGCACCCTGATCCGTACGCTCAAGCGGCTCGGCTACCAAGTGGGCGTCGTGTCGGGCGGATTCACGCAGGTCACCGATGACCTCAAGACGCGGCTCGGGCTCGACTTCGCCTCGGCGAACACGCTGGAGATCGTGGACGGGAAGCTCACCGGCCGCGTCGTCGGCGAGATCGTGGACCGTGCGGGCAAGGCCCGGCTGCTGCGCCGGTTCGCGGCCGAGGCGGGCGTGCCGCTGGCGCAGACCGTCGCGATCGGCGACGGCGCGAATGATCTGGACATGCTCAACGCGGCCGGTCTGGGCGTCGCCTTCAACGCCAAGCCCGTCGTCCGCCGGGCCGCCCACACCGCGGTCAATGTCCCCTTCCTGGACACTGTCCTCTATCTGCTGGGCATCACCCGCGAAGAGGTCGAGTCCGCGGACGGCGAAGGCGAGGAGCACTAGTCCCCAGGCAGAGACCCCAGGCAGAGACCCCATGCAAAGGCCCCGGCGCGCGGTGACCGCGCGCCGGGGCCGATTCATGTACCGGACAGGGGGGTTACGTGTGTGGCGCCCAGAATTCGAGCAGCGTGCCCACGCCGTGCTCGACCGACTTCCAGGAGCCGGTGAAGCCGACGACCGCGAGCGCCGCGGTCGGGAAACCGCTCTGCGTCATCCGGGCCAGCGCTTCACCCTCGGCCTTGCCCGCGAGGGCGTCGGCGAGCGCGTGCACCCCGGGGTTGTGGCCGATGACGAGCAGGTCGTTCACCTCGTCCGGGATCTCGTTGAGCAGCGCGATAAGTTCGCCGAGGGAGGCGTCGTACAGCCGCTCCTCGTACACCGTCTTGGGGCGGTGCGGCAGCTCGTGCACCGCCAGCTTCCAGGTCTCGCGGGTTCTGCTCGCGGTGGAGCACAGAGCCAGGTCGAGGGCGATACCGGTGTCGGCCAGCCTGCGGCCGGCTGTCGACGCGTCCAAACGGCCGCGCTCGGCGAGCGGCCGCTCATGGTCGGACACCTGCGGCCAGTCGGCCTTCGCATGCCGGAGGAGGACGATCCTGCGGGACTCGGGGGATCCGGGGGCTGTCCCCCCGGAAGACACGGCGTCGCTCATGCACCCCAGCTTCGCATGAAATGAGCCAGCGGGCGCAGGGTGTTGACGGGCTCCCCCGCGAAGGGTGAATCCGACAGTGGGACAGTCACCGGGACAGGCTGTGCTGAATGCGCTCGAGGAACTGGCCGACCGCCGGCTCGCCGCCTGTGGTCTGCGCATGGGCGGGGTCCGCGATCAGCAGGAGCAGGACGAAGGCGAGCATGGGCAGGGCGAGTGCCCACCACGGCAGCCGGATGTCGACGCCGCCCGTGGCCTTGGGGTGGGACCGCGTGTGCGTGTGGGCCGACATGGCCGCCTCCGTAGGTCTGCGGTTTGTTGCTTCAAACCTACGGATCATGGGCGCGGGGGCCCATCCGGTGACCCACCCACTTCCCCCTGAGCCTGACCCCCTAGGGGATGGTGGTGCTAGCCCCCCATTCTTTCGGCGGGGCAACTTTTTCGGCGAGGCAACGACCGTGTCAGGGTGAGGCGATGGACGCGATCACCGCGATCACGACCGTGATGGCGATCATCGCGCCGAAGACGAGCAGGAGCTTCTTCTGGCCGTTCGAGGGGTTCGGGTCGAGCACAGGCATGGAGTCAGTCTCGCATCTCAGCATTCGTCCTCGATCGTCCGGTCCCGGCCGGCCAGGATGCCGACAGCGATCTGCGGCACGATCAGGCCTGCCATCAGCGTGATCGGCAGCCCCCAGCCGCCGCTGTGCTGGTAGAGCACGCCCACCAGCAGCGGGCCGGGGATGGAGATCAGATACCCGGTGGACTGGGCGAAGGCCGAGAGGCGTACGACCCCCGCCCCGGTCCTCGACCGCATGCCGATCATGGTGAGGGCGAGCGGGAAGGCGCAGTTGGAGACGCCCAGCAGCAGCGCCCAGGCCCAGGCTCCGGCGGACGGCGCGAAGAACAGGCCCGCATAGCCGGTCAGCCCGCACAGCCCGAGGGCGACGACGATCGGGCCCTGGGTCTTCAACCGGGTGGCGAGCCGCGGGATGACGAAGGCGAGCGGCACGCCCATCACCATGGTCACGGCGAGCAGCACCCCGGCCGTGCCCGCGGAGACTCCCGCGTCGCGGAAGATCTGCGGCATCCAGCCCATGGTGATGTACGCGCCGGTGGCCTGGAGGCCGAAGAAGCAGCCGAGCGACCAGGCGGTGGGGCTGCGGGTGATCCTTGGGGCCGGGGAATCCTGGGCCTGTGCGGCCACGGTGCTCCACGCGGCCGCGCCGCGGTCGATGTGGCCGCCGCGGAGGCGGCGAGCTATCCGTTCATGTGCCTGCGGAGTCCCTCAGGGGCTGGTGACTGACCCACACCGCGCGTATCTCCTTCCAGCAGCGGTCGGTGAGCTCGGCATAGCCGGCCGGGCCTATCTCGACGGGTGCGCTGTCCACGTCGATGTCCCACCAGCGCTCGCACTCGATGTGCAGCCGGACGCGGTCGGTCTCGGGGTAGGGGTTGTGGCAGAAGCCGGTGGCCCAGGAGCCTTCGACGACGGTGCGGCAGTCAGCCTCGTACGTACGGGACCGGGGCTGGGAAAGGGCCGTCGACGACGTCCACAGCAGGAGCGCCACTGAGGCCAGTACGGAGGCGGAGCGGCGGTTCGTACGCACAGGCAGGACCTCCTCGGCCGTACTGCGGCCCGCTCGCCGCGGCTGCACCTCAAGGGGGATTTGCCTCTCCAGCCTCGCTGTCCACACGACGTGCCGCGCGCTCCGGGGGGCCGAATGGGCGACGCCCCGTTCCCCGCACTGAGCGGGGAACGGGGCGTCGTTCTCGTACGAGAGGGGTCAGGCGCCCATCATGTGCACGCCGCCGTCCACGTGGACGATCTCGCCGGTCGTCCGCGGGAAGAAGTCCGAGAGCAGACCGACGACACCGCGGCCGGCCGGGTCGGGGTCGGCCAGGTCCCAGCCGATCGGGGCGCGGTGGTTCCAGACGTCCGCGAGCTCCTCGAAGCCCGGGATGGACTTCGCGGCCATCGACTTGATCGGCCCGGCCGCGACCAGGTTGCAGCGGATGCCCTTGGGACCCAGGTCACGGGCCAGGTAGCGGTTGGTGGACTCCAGGGCCGCCTTGGCCACGCCCATCCAGTCGTACTTCGGCCACGCGATCGTCGCGTCGAAGGTGAGACCGACGACCGAGCCGCCCCGCTCCATCAGCGGCAGGCAGGCCATGGTCAGCGACTTGTAGGAGTACGCCGAGACCTGCACCGCGGTGGAGACGTCCTCCCAGCCGGCCTCGAGGAAGTTGAACGCGGCCTGCGGGCCGAAGGCGATCGAGTGCACGATGCCGTCGAGGCCCGAGTCGTCGCTGGAGTGCTCACGGAGCTTGTCCGCGAGGCCGTCCAGGTGCTCCTGGTTGGTGACGTCCAGCTCGATGACCGGGACGGGCTTGGGCAGACGCTTGGCGATGCGCTCGACGAGGGTGAGCCGGCCGAAGCCGGTCAGGATGACCTCCGCACCCTCCTCCTGCGCCACCTTGGCGGCATGGAAGGCGATGGACCCCTCGGTGAGGACGCCCGTGACGAGAATGCGCTTGCCGGCGAGGATTCCACTCATGTGATCAGTGACCCATGCCCAATCCGCCGTCAACGGGGATGACGGCTCCAGTGATGTACGAGGCGTCGTCGGAGGCGAGGAAGCGCACCGTGGCGGCGATCTCCTCCGGCTGCGCATAGCGGCCGAGCGGCACCTGCGAGACGATGCCCGCGCGCTGCTCGTCCGTGAGCGCCTGAGTCATGTCGGTGTCGACAAAGCCGGGTGCGACGACGTTGAACGTGATGTTCCGCGAGCCCAGCTCGCGGGCGAGGGAGCGGGCGAAGCCCACGAGACCGGCCTTGGAGGCGGCGTAGTTGGCCTGCCCCGCCGAGCCCAGCAGCCCGACCACGGAGGAGATCAGCACGACACGGCCCTTCTTGGCGCGAAGCATGCCGCGGTTGGCGCGCTTGACGACCCGGAAGGTGCCGGTGAGGTTGGTGTCGAGTACGGACGTGAAGTCCTCCTCGGACATCCGCATCAGCAACTGGTCCTTGGTGACACCGGCGTTGGCCACCAGCACCTCCACCGGACCGTGCTTCTCCTCGATCTCCTTGTAGGCCTGCTCCACCTGCTCGGCGTCGGTGATGTCGCACTTGACGGCCAGGAAGCCGGCCGGCGGCTCGCCGGACCGGTAGGTGATCGCGACCTTGTCGCCGGCTTCGGCGAACGCGCGGGCGATGGCGAGGCCGATGCCCCGGTTTCCTCCGGTGACGAGAACCGAGCGGCTCAACGGATCACCCTTTCGATAGCGGTCTGGTACTCACGCAAACTATCGGTCCTGCCCCTCTCACGGAGAATCGGGCCCTGACAGCGCCTTCATCCAGTCACTGTCGGGTCCCTACAGAATGGCGCTGGGCAACGCCCCCTCCGGCGCGACATGATCGGGCGACCGGTCTCAACGACACAGGAGACATCCGTGCCTCATTCCATCGACGAAGCCTTCACAGCGCTGCCGCTGCGGGCCCTCGCCGACGCGGCACTCGCCCGGGCGCGTGCGCTCGGCGCCGAGCACGCCGACTTCCGCTTCGAGCGCGTACGCAGCGCCGCCTGGCGGCTGCGCGACGCCAAGCTCGCCGGCTCATCGGACACCACGGACCTGGGGTACGCGGTACGGGTGGTGCACGGCGGCGCCTGGGGGTTCGCCTCCGGGGTCGACATGACCATGGACGCGGCCGCCAGGGTCGCAGGCCAGGCGATCGCGATGGCCAAGCTGTCGGCGAAGGTGATTGCGGCGGCGGGCTCCGACGAGAGGGTGGAGCTGGCGGACGAGCCGGTGCACACGGAGCGGACATGGGTCTCCTCGTACGAGATCAACCCGTTCGAGGTACCCGACGAGGAGAAGACGGCGCTGCTGGCGCAGTGGAGCGAGCGGCTGCTGGGCGCGGAGGGCGTTGCGCATGTGGACGCCTCGCTGATCACCGTCCACGAGAACAAGTTCTACGCCGACACCGCGGGCACCGTCACCACGCAGCAGCGAGTGCGGTTGCATCCGCAGCTGACCGCGGTCGCAGTCGATGCGAGCAGCGGCGAGTTCGACTCGATGCGCACGGTCGCGCCGCCGGTCGGCCGTGGCTGGGAGTTTCTGACCGGCACGGGCTGGGACTGGGATTCCGAGCTGGAGCAGATCCCCGAGCTGCTCGCGGAGAAGATGCGCGCGCCGAGCGTCGAGGCCGGGCGGTACGACCTGGTGGTCGACCCGTCGAATCTCTGGCTGACCATCCATGAGTCGATCGGCCACGCCACGGAGCTGGACCGGGCGCTGGGGTACGAGGCGGCGTACGCCGGTACGTCCTTCGCCACTTTCGACAAGCTGGGGAAGCTTGCGTACGGCTCCTCGGTGATGAATGTGAGGGGCGACCGGACCGCGGAGCACGGGCTGGCCACGATCGGGTACGACGACGAGGGCGTCGAGGCGCAGTCGTGGGACCTGGTGAAGGACGGCACGCTGGTGGGCTACCAGCTGGACCGGCGGATCGCGAAGCTGACGGGGCTCGGCCGGTCCAACGGCTGCGCGTACGCGGACTCGCCCAGCCATGTGCCGGTGCAGCGGATGGCGAACGTCTCGCTTCAGCCGGATCCGGGCGGTCTGTCGACGGAGGATCTGATCGGCGGGGTGGAGCGGGGCATCTATGTGGTCGGCGACCGGTCGTGGTCGATCGACATGCAGCGCTACAACTTCCAGTTCACCGGGCAGCGCTTCTTCCGCATCGAGAACGGCAAGCTGGCGGGTCAGCTGCGGGATGTCGCGTACCAGGCGACGACGACGGACTTCTGGGGCTCGATGGAGAAGGTGGGCGGCCCGCAGACGTATGTGCTGGGCGGCGCGTTCAACTGCGGAAAGGCCCAGCCGGGCCAGGTCGCGGCGGTCTCGCACGGCTGCCCGTCCGCCTTGTTCAGGGGCGTGAACATCCTCAACACCACGCAGGAGGCCGGTCGATGAGCGGTCACCACGGAATTTGCCGGGGGTCCGGCCCGCGGCGATGCCGCAATCGGATGCAGTGTCCCCCGGGCAAGCACAGTCTCAACACCACGCAGGAGGCCGGTCGATGAGCCGTATCAGCAAGCCGTACGAGATCGTCGAGCGTGCCCTTGAGCTGTCCACTGCTGACGGTTGTGTCGTCATCGCCGACGAGGAATCGTCGGCCAATCTGCGCTGGGCCGGAAACGCCCTGACGACGAACGGCGTCACCCGCGGCCGCACCCTCACCGTCATCGCGACCGTCGACGGCTCCCAGGGCACCGCGTCCGGTGTCGTGTCGCGGACCGCCGTCACCGCCGACGACCTCGAGCCGCTCGTACGGGCCGCGGAGGCCGCCGCGCGTGGGGCCGGGCCCGCCGAGGACGCCCAGCCGCTCGTCGACTCGGTCCCCTCCTCCCCCGACTTCACCGACCCGCCCGCCGAGACCTCCTCCGCCGTCTTCGCGGACTTCGCGCCCGCGCTGGGCGAGGCATTCGCCCGCGCCCGAGCCGGTGAGCGGGAGCTGTACGGCTTCGCCAACCACGAGCTGACCTCCACCTACCTCGGTACGTCGACGGGGCTGCGGCTCCGCCATGACCAGCCCAACGGGACGCTGGAGCTCAACGCCAAGTCCCCGGACCGCTCGCGGTCCGCCTGGGCCGGCCGCTCCACGCGGGACTTCAAGGACGTGGATCCGGCGCTGCTCGACGCGGAGCTCGCGCAGCGGCTCGGCTGGGCCGAGCGCCGTATCGACCTGCCCGCGGGCCGGTACGAGACGCTGCTGCCGCCCACCGCGGTGGCCGATCTGCTGATCTACCAGATGTGGTCGTCGACGGCCCGGGACGCGGCGGAGGGCCGTACGGTCTTCTCCAAGCCCGGCGGCGGCACCCGCGTCGGCGAGACGCTGTCGCCGCTGCCGCTGAGCCTGCGCAGCGACCCGAACGAGCCGGGGCTCGAGTCCGCGCCGTTCGTGATCGCGCACGCGTCCGGCGACGACGCCTCGGTCTTCGACAACGGCCTGCCGCTGTCGGCGACGGACTGGGTACGCGGCGGAAAGCTGGAGCACCTGATCACCACCCGGCACAGCGCCGGTCTGACCGGGCTGCCGGTCGCCCCCGGGATCGACAATCTGATCCTGGACGGCGGCGGTGAGCGCTCGCTGGACGAGATGGTGGCGGCGACAGACCATCGCGGGCCCAGCCTGCTGCTGACCTGCCTCTGGTACATCCGCGAGGTCGATCCGGCGACGCTGCTGCTGACCGGCCTGACCCGGGACGGCGTCTACCTCGTGGAGAACGGCGAGGTGGTCGGCGAGGTGAACAACTTCCGGTTCAACGAGTCGCCCGTCGACCTGCTGTCCAGGGCCACCGAGGCCGGCCGCACCGAGAAGACGCTGCCGCGCGAATGGGGCGACTGGTTCACCCGGGCCGCGATGCCCGCGCTCCGCATCCCGGACTTCAATATGAGTTCGGTCAGCCAGGGCGTATAACCTCGGAGACGTCTGCAAGCACATCGAAGGAGACGCGAGAGAAGTGACGGACATCGTCGACGAACTGCAGTGGCGCGGGCTGATCGCCCTCTCCACTGACGAGGACGCATTGCGCAAGGCGTTCGCGGACGGTCCCGTCACGTTCTATTGCGGCTTCGACCCGACCGCGCCGAGCCTGCACCTCGGCAATCTGGTCCAGATCCTCACCATGCGCCGGATCCAGCAGGCGGGCAACCGCCCGCTGGGTCTGGTCGGCGGGGCGACCGGTCTGATCGGCGACCCGAAGCCGAACTCCGAGCGCACACTGAACGCGCCGGAGGTCGTCGCGGGCTGGGTGGAGCGGCTACGAGGGCAGATCGAGCGGTTCCTCGACTTCGAAGGACCGCACGCCGCGACCATGGTCAACAACCTGGACTGGACGTCGGGTCTGTCGGCGATCGACTTCCTGCGCGACGTCGGCAAGTACTTCCGGGTCAACAAGATGATCGCGAAGGAGGCGGTCGCGCGGCGGCTGAACTCCGACGCGGGGATCAGCTACACCGAGTTCAGTTACCAGATCCTGCAGGGCATGGACTACCTGGAGCTGTACCGGCGGTACGGCTGCGTCCTGCAGACCGGCGGCAGCGACCAGTGGGGCAACCTCACCGCGGGCACCGACCTGATCCACCGGGTCGAGCCGGAGGCCGACGTGCACGCGCTGGCCACCCCGCTGATCACGAAGGCCGACGGCACGAAGTTCGGCAAGACGGAGTCCGGCACGGTCTGGCTGGACCCGGAGCGGACCACGCCGTACGCCTTCTACCAGTTCTGGCTGAACGCGGACGACCGGGACGTCTCGAAGTTCCTGCGGATCTTCAGCTTCAAGTCCCGCGAGGAGATCGAGGAGCTGGAGAAGCTGACCGAGGAGCGCCCGCAGGCGCGTGCGGCCCAGCGGGCGCTGGCGGAGGAGCTGACGACGCTGGTCCACGGCGCCGGCCAGTGCGCGGCGGTTGTGGACGCGTCGAAGGCGCTGTTCGGTCAGGGCGAGCTGGCCGAGCTCGACGAGGCGACGCTGCGTGCGGCGCTCTCCGAGCTGCCGCACGCCCAGGTGGCCGAGCTGGCTCCGGTGGTGGACCTGCTCGCGGAGGTCGGCCTGGTCCCCAGCAAGTCGGCCGCCCGCCGCACGGTCAAGGAGGGCGGCGCCTACGTGAACAACGTCAAGGTCGCCGCGGAGGACGCCGTACCGGCGCGGGACGATCTGCTCCACGGTCGCTGGCTCGTACTGCGCCGCGGCAAGAAGAACCTCGCTGCGGTCGAGGTCACGGCGGTCTGATCCGGCGCACAACTCCTCACGGCGGCGGCCGGACGGGCATCGCGCCCGGCCGGCCGTCGCCGTTCCTGGATCAGGCTCTCTGCCTGCTGCCCCGTCCGGCGTTGTATGCCATCTCGCCCAGGAAGACGAGCACAACGGCAGCCGCGATCTGAAGCAAATGGCGGCCCCAGTCGATGCCACTGGTCTCGGCGATCCCGAGCCCCATCGCAATCCAGTTGCCGAGCGCAGCGCCGCCGATGCCCAGGATGGTGGTCAGCCAGAGGGGCATGTGCTGCTTGCCCGGCAGGATCGCCTTGGCGATCAAGCCCAGCACGAATCCCACGATGATCGCCCACAACCAGCCCATGGCTGCCTCCTCGTACGGCTCTACGTGAGCAGTGATGCCGCCAGTGTCGGCCGATCGGCCATACAGCGCATGTCGGGCGACGCCATACGCGCTATGGCGCAGCTGGGGACAGGCAGCCGGGCCAAGACCCACTCTCGTAGGTGTCGAGGCTGCGGCGTACGGTGGAACACGTCAGGACCGGGGAGCGTCCGACGCGGAATCCAGGTGGTGGAACGTGATGCGGAAGCATGGCGATACGGAGGTCTTCCGGATCACGGGAGCCCGGCAGGGGCTCGCCGACGATGTGCGCGGCCGGCAGCGTCGCTATGTGATCTCCATGTCGGTGCGGACGGTGGCGGTGATCCTCGCCGCAGTCCTGTGGAATGTGGAACGCCACGTGGCTGTCGTGGCGCTGGTGCTCGGTGGGGTGCTCCCGTACATCGCCGTGGTGATCGCCAACGCGGGCCGCGAGAACCCCCCTTCGCTGCCCTCGACGTTCGTCCCCACCCCGTCGCGGCCAATGATCGCGCCCGTCCCCACGCCTGCCGACGCGGAACCCACCGCGGAAGCCGAGGCGGAAGGCGACGGCTACGAACGGGACCGTCAGAGACCGGAACAGAGCTGATTCCACGGGGCTGCAAAGCTCAATAAAAGCTCAGATCAATCGTGAAGTTCCAGTGCACTTCCCCCCGTTCCCCGTGACATACTTCGAAGCGCGCTCCGCATCCCCCGTCGGAGCGACGGACCGACGCCGGGCAGCTCCCCCCGTGGCTGCTCGGCGTCGCCTTGTTTGGGATGAATATCAATGAGTGACGAAACACCCATCTGCTCCGCCAAGGGCTGCCGCGCCGAGGCGGTCTGGGTGCTCGCGTGGAACAACCCGAAGCTGCACACTCCGGAGCGCCGCAAGACCTGGCTCGCCTGTGAGGAGCACCGTGAGCATCTCTCCCAATTCCTGGGTGTGCGTGGCTTCTTGAAGGATGTCGTGACGCTCCCGGAGTGGGAGTCCTCAGCCGCCGATCGCTGACATCGGACGGTCGGGCTGCAGGAACGCCGGGTCGTCGAGGCCCGAGCCCGCCTTCTTGCCCCACATCGCCAGCTTCCATATACGGGCGATCTCCTCGTCGGGAGCCTCCGAGCGCAGCGCCGCGCGCAGATCCGTCTCCTCGCGGGCGAACAGGCAGTTGCGCACCTGGCCGTCGGCGGTGAGCCTGGTCCGGTCGCAGGCCTGGCAGAAGGGGCGGGTCACGGAGGCGATGACTCCGACCCGGTGTGGTCCGCCGTCCACGACCCAGCGCTCGGCGGGCGCGGAGCCGCGCTCCTCCTCGCCCTCGGCGGTGAGCGTGAAGCGCGTACGCAGCGACTCGAGGATGTCACCCGCGGTGATCATGCCGTCGCGCTTCCAGCCGTGCTGTGCGTCGAGCGGCATCTGCTCGATGAAACGCAGCTCGTAGTCGTTCTCCACGGCCCAGGCGAGCAGCTCGGGGGCCTCGTCGTCATTGAGGCCCGGCATCAGGACCGTATTGACCTTGACCGGTGCGAGGCCGGCGGCGCGGGCGGCCTCCAGGCCGTCCATCACGTCGTGGTGGCGGTCGCGGCGGGTGAGGGTCTTGAAGACGTCGGGCCGCAGGGTGTCCAGCGAGACATTGACCCGGTCCAGACCGGCGGCCTTGAGGGCGGTGGCCGTGCGCTTGAGCCCGATGCCGTTGGTGGTCAGCGACATCTCGGGGCGGGGCTGCAGAGCGGCGCAGCGCTCGACGATCCCGACCAGCCCGGGCCGCAGCAGCGGCTCCCCGCCGGTGAAGCGGACCTCGGTGATGCCGAGGTCGGTGACGGCGATGCGAATCAGCCGGACGATCTCGTCGTCACTGAGCAGATTCGGCTTGGCGAGCCACTGCAGACCTTCCTCCGGCATACAGTACGCACACCGCAGATTGCACCGGTCCGTGAGCGAAACGCGCAGGTCAGTGGCCACACGGCCATAGGTGTCGATGAGCACTGTGGGCCCCCTCCCCCATTCGCGGATCTGATGGATTCGAGCCTACGCCAGAGCTCTGACAATGGTGGGGCCCGATTGTCACGAGGTACGGCGCGGCCGCGTCGTAGGACTCTACGACACGGCCGCGACCCGTGACTCGTACAACGGTCCTGCTCAGTGGGCTCCGGTGCCGGTGAGGGACTTGACCTCGAGCTCCGCGTACTTGCCCTTGTCGGGCTCCTCCTTGGACAGGAGAGAGCCGAGCCAGCCGAGTAGGAAGCCCAGCGGGATCGAGACGATGCCCGGGTTCTCCAGCGGGAACCAGTAGAAGTCCGCCTCCTTGAACATGGAGGTGGGCTTGCCGGAGACGACCGGCGAGAACAGCA
Organism: Streptomyces sp. NPDC019443; assembly: GCF_044389785.1. NCBI lineage: Bacteria > Bacillati > Actinomycetota > Actinomycetes > Kitasatosporales > Streptomycetaceae > Streptomyces > Streptomyces sp. NPDC019443. The sequence goes on along the minus strand of NZ_JBIRYJ010000005.1, from coordinate 580,244 downwards.
CCAGCACCACGGCCGAGGTCAGACCGCCGTAGATGGACCACAGCGCACCCTGCGTGGTGAACCTCTTCCAGAACAGGCTGTAGAGGATCGTCGGCAGGTTCGCGGACGCGGCGACCGCGAAGGCGAGAGCGACGAGGCCGGCGACGTTCAGATCGCGGGCCATTGCGCCGAGCCCGATGGAGACGACGCCGATGGCGACCGTCGCCCAGCGGGCCGCGCGGACCTCTTCCTTCTCGGTGGCCTTGCCCTTGCGGATGACGTTCGCGTAGATGTCGTGCGCGAAGGAGGACGAGGACGCCAGGGTCAGGCCCGCGACCACCGCGAGGATGGTGGCGAAGGCGACCGCGGAGATCACCGCGAGCAGTATGGCGCCACCGGTGGATCCCGAGCCGCCGCCGATCTCCAGGGCCGCCAGCGGCGCCGCCGTGTTGCCCGCCTTGTTGGAGGCGATGATGTCGGCGGGCTTGAGCAGCGCCGCGGCGCCGAAGCCGAGCACGATCGTCATCAGATAGAACGCGCCGATGATGCCGATCGCCCAGTTGACGGACTTACGGGCAGCCTTGGCGGTGGGCACGGTGTAGAAGCGGATCAGGATGTGCGGCAGACCCGCGGTGCCGAGCACCAGGGCGATACCGAGCGAGATGAAGTCCAGCTTCGAGGTGCTGGTGGCGCCGTACTTGAGGCCCGGCTCCAGGAAGGCCGACCCCTTGCCACTGTTCGAGGCCGCCGTGCCGAGCAGGTCGGAGAGGTTGAAGTTGAACTTCAGCAGGATCAGGAAGGTGATGAGCAAGGTGCCCGCGATGAGCAGGACGGCCTTGACCATCTGCACCCAGGTGGTGCCCTTCATGCCGCCGATGGTGACGTACACGATCATCAGTACGCCGACCAGGGCGACGATCGCGATTTTGCCGGCGTCGCTGGTGATGCCGAGCAGCAGCGAGACCAGCACGCCCGCGCCCGCCATCTGCGCCAGCAGATAGAAGATCGAGACGACGATGGTGGAGGTTCCGGCGGCAGTTCGGACCGGGCGCTGGCGCATGCGGTAGGCGAGGACGTCGCCCATCGTGTAGCGGCCGGAATTACGCAGCGGTTCGGCCACGAGCAGCAGCGCGACCAGCCAGGCGACCAGGAAGCCGATCGAGTAGAGGAAGCCGTCGTAACCGAACAGGGCGATGGCGCCCGCGATGCCGAGGAAGGACGCGGCGGACATGTAGTCGCCGGAGACCGCAAGGCCGTTCTGGAAGCCGGTGAACTGGCGGCCGCCCGCATAGAAGTCGGCGGCGTTCTTCGTCTGGCGTCCTGCCCACACGGTGATGAACAGGGTCGCGACGACGAAGCACGCGAAGAGCGTGATGATCAGCGGCCGGTGTTCGCTCGCGCCCTCGGCGGCCAGCTGGACGGTGGGATACACGGCGTACGCGGAGCTCATGCGTCGGCCTCCATGCGGGACTTGATCGCTTCGGCCTTCGGGTCGAGCTTCGCGGCGGCATGACGCGAATAGAGCCAGGCGATGAGGAAGGTGGTGGCGAACTGGGCGAGACCGAAGACGAGGGCGACGTTGATGTTGCCGAAGAGCTTGGTGCCCATAAAGCCGCCGGCGTAGTTGGACAGCAGCACGTAGAGCAGGTACCAGGCGATGAATGCGACGGTCAGGGGGAAGGCGAAGGAGCGGTATGTGCGGCGCAGTTCGCCGAATTCAGCACTCTCCTGCACCTCGACGAACGACTCTGTCGTGGGCTGAGCGGGGCTGGTGTCCGTACCGCCGGGGGGCGGGAGTGCATCGGTAGCCACGGAATCTCCTCGCGACGCGGGTGCGGTGGGGATGGACAAGGGGACCTCACAGTCGGGGGCGGTTTGATGTTGCTCCACCCCCTGACAACGGCACGGAGAGCGCACCGAACCGGTTCAACATCGGCCTTTTTCTTCCGGACACTCGCCGGACTTTCTCCGGCCTATCTGCCGATTTCTTCCCCAACTCATTGATGGCGGCCCATGATCGGCGATAGCTTCGCTCGTCATGTACCCGACCAGTCGCACTGTGCGTCTGGCCGGTTTGTCACGGATGATGTGGAGAACCCATGGCTCATCTGGGATCCAGACGGCGGCGCGTGCTTGCCCTGCCCGCCGGTCTGGCGCTCACGGCCTCGCTCGGCTTCCTCCCCGCGGGAGCCGCCTCGGCAGCTCCGGCGGACGAAGTACCCGCCGCGGTGGTTACCGACGGCCCGAAGCTGTCGTACGTCGTGAACGTCAAGGGCGGGCACGGCACCGCCAAATCGGTCAAGAAGGCAATAGCCAAGGCCGGCGGCTCGGTGGTGATCGCCTACGACCAGATAGGCGTCATCGTCGTCCACTCGCAGAACCCGGACTTCGCCAAGACGATCCGTACGGTCAAGGGCGTCCAGTCGGCCGGTGTCACTCGCACGGCCCCGCTGACCGCCGCGGCCGACACGGCGATCGATTCGGAGCGTCCGCTCACCGCCGCCGAGGCCAAGACCGCGGCCGCCCAGGCGGACGCGGACCAGGACCCGCTCGAGCCCCTGCAGTGGGACCTGCCCGCCATCAAGGCGGACAAGGCCCACGAGAAGACGCTGGGCAGCAAGAAGGTCACGGTCGCGGTCATCGACACGGGTGTCGACGACACGCACCCGGACCTCGCGCCGAACTTCGACCGCGCAGCGTCGGTCAGCTGCGTGGGCGGCGCGCCCAACACCGCGGACGGCGCCTGGCGTCCCGGCCCGGGCGAGAGCGACCACGGCACACATGTCGCGGGCACGATAGCCGCGGCGAAGAACGGCATCGGCGTCACCGGCGTCGCGCCGGGCGTGAAGGTCTCCGGCATCAAGGTGTCGCAGCCGGACGGCTTCTTCTACACCGAGGCGGTCGTCTGCGGCTTCGTCTGGGCGGCCGAGCACGGCGTCGATGTGACCAACAACAGCTACTACACCGACCCGTGGCTGTTCAACTGCAAGAACGACGCCGACCAGGCGGCTCTGGTCGAGGCACACGCCCGGGCCATCCGGTACGCGGAGCGCAAGGGCGCGGTGAACGTCGCCGCGGCCGGCAACTCCCGGATGGACCTCGCCGCCGACGAGCTCACCGACACGACGAGCCCGAACGACACCACTCCGGTCGAGCGGGTCATCAACCCGCGGGAGTGCCTGGACATTCCGACCCAGATCCCCGGTGTCGTCACCGTCTCCGCTCTGGGCGCGAAGAACCTGAAGTCCTCGTACTCCAACTACGGCCTCGGCGTGATCGACATCTCCGCCCCGGGCGGCGATTCGACCCTCTTCCAGAAGCCGGACGCGCCGGCCGTCGACGGCCGGATCCTGTCCACGCTGCCTGGCGGCGGGTACGGCTACAAGGCCGGTACGTCCATGGCCTCGCCGCATGTCGCGGGCGTCGTCGCGCTGATCAAGTCGACGCACCCGCACGCTTCGGCGCCGGGCGTGAAGGCGCTGCTGTACGCGCAGGCCGACGACACCGAGTGCACCAACCCATATGACATCAACGGCGACGGCACGGTCGACGCGGTGTGCGAGGGCGGCAAGCGTGAAAACGGCTTCTACGGGACGGGCGTCGCGGACGCGCTGGACGCGGTTCGCCGGTAGAAGTGCTTGACCCGGGGGCCGGGCGCGGGGTTCCGCGTCCGGCCCCTCTCTGTGGCACCGAGTGCCATAGTGGCTGCATGGTCCACGCAACGCTCAGTGGTACGGCCCAGGCCTGGGCGGCGCTCGGCGGCGATCCCGCCCTCCTCGACCGCGTCCGGTACGAAGGCACGGGCGGACTGCCCGCCGAACTGCCCGTCATGGAGCTGGCACGCTCCACCGTGGCGGTCTGCGCACTGGCCGCGGCCGAACTCGCCGCACGCCGCACCGGCGGCCCCGTCCCGTCCGTCCGCGTCGACGACGGAGCGGTGACCGCGGCGTTCCTCAGCGACCGGCTGGTACGGGTCGACGGCGAGACGCCGACGACCTTCGCTCCCCTGTCCCGCTTCTGGCAGGCGGCCGACGGGTGGGTCCGTACGCACGCCAACTACCCGCACCACCGTGCCAGGCTGCTGGCCTGTCTCGGGCTGCCGGCCGACGCCGGCGTGGAGGCCGTCGCGGACGTGATCGGCCGGCGCGGAGCCGCGGAGGTCGAGGAGACGGTGTACGCGGCGGGCGGTCTTGCGGTCGCCGCCCGTACGCCCGAGGAGTGGGCGGCACACGAGCAGGGAGCGCTGGCTGCCGCCGCGCCGCTGCTGACACGCACGCCGCTCTACGACTTGGGAGAGCAACCACCGCGTCGGCTCCCCGAGTTGACCGGAGAGGTGACTCTGCCGGCCGCCGGGCTGCGGGTCCTCGACCTCACCCGCGTGCTCGCCGGGCCGGTCGCCACCCGCACGCTCGCGCTGCTCGGCGCGGATGTGCTGCGCATCGATGCTCCCCAACTGCCGGAGAGCCAGGAGGCGCACAACGACACCGGCATGGGGAAGTGCTCGACGCGGCTCGATCTCGGCGACCGGGGCGACCGGGGCGACCGGGGCGACCGGGGCGACCGGGGCGACCGGGGCGACCGGCGGATCTTCGAGGAGCTGCTGGAGAGCGCCGATGTGGTGGTGCTGGGCTACCGGCCGGGCGCCCTGGACCGCTTCCCGGGGCTGACGCCCGAGGCGCTGGCCGTCCGCCGGCCCGGGCTGGTCGTCGCCCAGCTCTCCGCCTGGGGGCGGTACGGGCCCTGGCGCGAGCGGCGCGGCTTCGACAGCCTGGTGCAAGTGGCCACGGGCATCGCCGCGATCGAGGGCGATCAGGGACAGCCCGGCGCACTGCCCGCCCAGGCCCTGGACCACGGCACCGGATATCTGCTGGCGGCAGGCGTCCTGCGCGCCCTCACCGACCAGCACGACGAGGGCGGAGCCAGGCTGGTGCGGCTCGCCCTCTCCCAGACGGCGGCCTGGCTGGTGAACGGCCTCGAGAGAGGTAAGCCCGAGGAAGCGGCGTACGACCCCGAGCCCTGGCTCACCGAGACGGACAGCCCCATGGGGCGGCTACGGCACGCCCTGCCGCCGGTCTCCTTCGCGGGCGGTCCGGCCAACTGGGCGCGTCCGCCCGGCATTTGGGGCACGGACGCGCCCGAGTGGCGCTGAGTACGGTCGCGTGAGGGCTGCACCGCGTCGGCCTCGTTACGACGTGATCGCGTTACGGCGTGATCGCGTTACGGCGTGATCGCGTTACGGCGTGATGATGCGAGCACGCCAGTGGCCAGCAGCAACTGCGCCGCGCAGTAGGTGAGCATGATCCAGAAGTCGGGTACGGGCAGCTGCGGCCATTCGGCGACACCGGTGGCGATGAGCATGTCGGAGAGCAGGAACAGCGCCCCGCCCGCGCCCGCGACGAGGCCGAGCCCGCTCGCCCGGCAGGCCATGGCGGTGAGCAGCACGGAGTACCCGGCGACCGGGATGCGCAGATCGGCGGGGAGGTCGGGCCACAGGAGCGCGACGGCGCCGACGAGAGCGATGCCGTAGACGCCCGCGAGGAGCGGTGAGGTGCGCGTATGCCGGAACAGCAGCAGATAGCAGACGTGTCCGGCGGCGAAGGACCCCATCCCGACGAGGAAGGCCCAGTCCGCGCCGGAGAGCAGGAAGACATCGCCGCCCCAGCCGAAGAGGAGCGCGGCGAGGAGCATGCGGGGTGCGCCGCGGGTGGCGGCGTACGCCGTGAGCAGCGGCATGAGCAGGGGCTTGGCGGCGGTGTGCCCGGCGTCGATACCGAGGGCGAGCGAGGCGAGGTCGCAGCCGACGGCGAGGAAGAACGCGCCGAGGAGTATTCGGCCGAGCCGCTCGCGCGAGACGGAGCTGCCCCAGATCACGCGACCCGCTCCGGCTCGGCAGCGGCCATCTGGACGGCCGGCTGCCAGCCGGGCCCGCGGAAGACCCGCCCGGCCCGCTCGCGCCAGGTGCGGGCGGCCCGTACGTCCCGGGCGATCGCCGCGTACTCGTGCGTGGCCACCCGCAGCGGGTTGTACGTCTCGATGTTCTTGGTGAGCCCGAAGACGGGCCGCTCGGTCTCCGGCGCGAAGGACCCGAAGAGCCGGTCCCACACGATCAGGATCCCGCCGAAGTTCCGGTCCAGATAGCCGCCTTGGGACGCGTGGTGCACCCGGTGGTGGGAGGGCGTGTTCAGTACGTACTCGAAGGGCCGCGGCAGCTTGTCGATCCGCTCGGTGTGCACCCAGAACTGGTACACGAGGTTTGCGGACGAACAGAAGGCGAGCGCGGCCGGATGCACGCCGCAGGCGATGAGCGGCAGATAGAACGGCCAGACGGTCAGACTCGTCCAGGGCTGACGCAGCGCGGTGGAGAGATTGAACTTCCGGCTGGAGTGATGGACGACATGGCAGGCCCACAGGATCCGGATGACGTGGTGGCCGCGGTGGGACCAGTAGTAGAAGAAGTCCTGCGCGAGCAGCATCAGCAGGATGGTCCACCACAGGACGGGGACGCGGGCGGGGGTGAGTTCGTAGACCGCGGTGTAGATCGCGACGATGGGGATCTTCCACAGGACGTCGAAGACGAGACTGCCGAGCCCCATCCCGATGCTGGTGGCGGCGTCTTTCGTCTCGTAGCCGGCGGCGTCCTCGTCCGGATGGAACCGGTAGCTCACTATCTCCAGGACGGTGAGCAGCACAAAGGCGGGTATCGACCACAGCACGACATCGGGCAGGTTCGGCATGCGAGCACCGTAGAGGCGGGGGCCGGACCACGGCTAGACGTTGTTACCCACAAGTATGCGAGACGTCTTGTCAGCTACTTTTGGTGACTTCTGCCAACTCGGGCGTCGGACTGTCCGGCCCTCAGACCCCCACCGCGCCGAGCAGTGACCCCGCGCCGTACGTCACGGCCATCGCCAGCGCTCCCCCGCCGACGTTGCGAAGCACCGCCGGACCCACCGCCGCCGCGCCCAGGCGGGCGCTCCACCAGCCCGTCAGACACAGGGCCGCGAGCACCGAGAGGACCGTGACCGGCAGGCGCAGGGACGAGTGCGGCAGGACGATCGCCAGCAGCGGGAGCAGCGCGCCCACCGTGAACGCAAGGAAGCTCGCGCCCGCCGCGTGCCACGGGTTGGCCAGCTCGTCCGGGTTGATGCCGAGCTCCATGCGCGCGTGGGCGCGCAGGGCGTCGCGTTCGGTGAGCTGGACGGCGGCCTCGCGGGCCACCTCCGGCGAGAGGCCGCGGTCCGCCAACATGCCGGTCAGCTCCTCCAGTTCCTCCTCCGGCTGTTCGCGCAGCTCGCGCCGCTCCACTGCCAGTGCCGCCTTCTCGGAGTCGCGCTGGGTGGATACGGAGACGTACTCACCGGCCGCCATGGACATCGAGCCGGCCAGCAGTCCGGCGAGACCCGCCGTGAGCAGAGTGGCGCGCGAGCCGGTGGCGCCCGCGACGCCGACGACGAGGCCCGCGGTGGAGACGATGCCGTCGTTGGCGCCGAGGACCGCGGCGCGGAGCCAGTTGAGGCGCACGCCGAGGGCCTCGCCGTGAGCTTCGTCGTGGGGTGCGCCCCGGGATGCGTCAGTCACCCGGGGAGGGTCTCACCCCGGGGTTCACCACACGCGCAACGACCCGCCCCGGGCTCACCACACCCGCACCGACCCGCCCCGGGCGAAAGCGGGGCTCGTCGCGTCCGCCGGGATCTCGGCCAGCGGCTCGGCGATCTCCTCGACCGTGGGGCCCACCTCCGCCGCGATCGGGGCGAGGAGGCCGAGGTCGAAGCCGTAGACGCGGGCGGCGTTGCCGCCGGCCATCGCCGCGACCTCGTCCCTCGGCAGACCCGCGTAGGCGATGCGGAGGCCTTCGCGGGAGTACGGGGTGGTGCCTTCGTCGTGCGGATAGTCGCTGCCCCACATGATCTTGTCCAGGCCGATCCGGTGGCGCAGCGGCACCTCGTGCGGGCGCATGAAGCTCGCGCCGACGAAGCAGTTGTCGCGCCATACCTCGCTCGGGCCCTTGCCCATCGAAGCGGCAAGCCCGGCACCGAACTTGGACTCCGCCGTGGAGGCTCGCGAAGCCGCCGCGACCAGCCGCCCGTGGTAGTAGTCCAACATGTCGAGCACGCCCGGGATCCAGCCCGAGCCCTGCTCGGTGAGGACCAGCTTCAGGTCCGGGTGGCGGCGGAAGGCACCGCCGAAGATCAGATGCCACAGGGCCCGGTGCGAGAACCAGGTGGTCTCCACCATGAACACCGCGCGGGCGGCCGGTTCTTCGCCGAGCGGCGGCGACGCCGAACCGCCGTGGTGGTTGACCGGTACGCCGAGCTCGTCGCAGACGGCCCAGATCGGGTCGTACGTCTGCGAGTACAACTCCGGCAGGCCCGAGCCCGGTGGCGTACCTGGCAGCAGGATCCCGCCGGTGAGACCCGCCTCCTTGGAGCGGCGGACCTCGCGGACCGCCTCGTCGACGTCGCCCAGCAGGATCTGCGCGACGCCCGCCCGCCGTCCGGGGGCCGCCGCGCAGAAGTCGGCGAGCCAGCGGTTGTGGGCACGCAGACCCGCCCAGCGCTGCTCGTGCTCCTCCCGCGACGGTGCCGGGGCCATCAGTGAGGCGCTGGGGAAGAAGGGCGGGATGGTGTTGGGGAAGACGACCTCGGCGACGATGCCGTCGGCCTCCAGCTCGGCCACCCTGCGGTCCGAGTTCCAGTTGCGGTCGGCGGTGTCGGCGAGGAGGTCCTCGTACGGGTTGACGTACGCATCCGCCCAGGCGTCGAAGTCGTCGTGGTGGCTCTTCTCCAAGTACGGCTTGTAGTCGAGGAGATCGGCCCCCGCGTGACAGTCTGCGGAGATGACTGTGTAGCGGTCCATCAGCCGGCTCCCATCACCGGGAAGTCGTGGTCGGTCAGCCAGTGCCGGCCGACCTCCCGCGACCTCGCCCAGGACGCCTCGACCGCCGACTGGTCCTCGGGCTGGCCCAGTTCGGCCGGGGTGGGGCCGATGCGGCGGGCGATCGGGGCCAGCCTGCCGGTGTCGAAGCCGAAGACCTCCGCCGCGGCCAGGCCCAGCATCCGGCGGGTCTCGGCGACCGGGACGTCGTGGAAGGTGTTCCTCAGCCACTCCCTCGTCTTCGGCCAGGTGCCCTCGGGGTGCGGGAAGTCGCTTCCCCAGAGGATGTTGTCGACGCCGATCTCGTACCGCTGCGCGAGCTCGCGCCGCTTGGTGTTGGTGGCGCAGATGAAGATCTGCCGGTCGAGATACTCGCTCGGTGGTCGCTTCAGCTCGGCGAACGGCGACAGCTTCTTGCCGCCGTGCGCGCCGAGGTAGAGCCGGTCCATGAACCAGAGGAGGTTCGGCAGCCACCAGCAGCCCGACTCGGCGACGCCGAACTTCAGGCCCGGATGGCGCTCGAAGACGCCGGACCAGAGAAGGAACCACAGCGGGCGGGCCGGCCACCAGGTGACCTCGGAGACATAGATGCCGAGGTGGTCACCGTACTCATGGCGCGGGGCGGCGCCGGAGTGGGTGACCATGGGCATGCCGGTCTCGGCCGCGGCCGCCCAGATCGGGTCGTAACGCCGGTCGTGGTACGGCTCCTTGTCCACCCACATCGAGGGGATCATCAGCGCCCCGAGGCCGGACTCCCTGGCCAGGTGGATCTCGGCGACGACCCGCTCCACCTCGCCGGTGACGGGCAGCAGGGCGACCCCGCAGTGCCGTTCGGGACTGGCGGAGACGAATTCGGCGAGCCAGCGATTGTGCGCCTGCGCGCCCGCCATGCCGAGGTCGGGGTCCTGGTCGCCGGAGAGCCCGAGGCCCACCCCGAAGGGCGCGGCGGTCCGGCTGTCGACGGCGTCCGCGTCCGGGAAGACGACCTCGGCCGCCACCCCGTCGCCGTCGAGCTCCTTGAGCCGCTGGGCGTTGTCCCAACCGCCCTTCAGTCCTTCCTCGTTGTCGCTGAACCATTTGCTCGCGAAGGCCTCGTTGCGTACGCCGAGGCGGGTCATCTCCTCGCGGCGGCGGTCGCGGCCCGCGAGAAATGCGTCGAAGTCCCGGTGGAACCGGGAGTCCAGATAGGGCCGGTACCGCTCGGTCGGCAGCCCGGCGTGGCAGTCGGAGGAGACGATCAGGTACGGGTCGTTCGTATCGGTCATCGCACGCCCCTCAGTCCAGGATGAAGCTCTCGAGATACGACGGGTCGGCCCGGTCGAGCATCGACTGCGACCTGGCGCGGATCTGCCGGTCGCTGTGCTCACTCGCCGGGAGCATCCAGAAGCGGTCCGCGCGGATCCCGTCCACGACGAACGCGGCGACCTCCTCGACCTGTGTGAACGTCACCTCGTGCCCGGCGTCCTTCATCGCCGACTCCCACTGGCCGAGGCTGCGGTACGGAGTTCTGCGCGGCCGCTCCTTGGCGTACCGCTGCGGCCTGTTGCGGTGCGACTCCCACAGTCCGGTGCGCAGCATGTGCGGTCCGGGGAAGAGCACGGAGGCGCCCACGCGCGCGTGCTCCGCCCTGAGGTGCGCGTACAGCGACTCGGTCATCGTCACGACGGCCGCCTTGGTGACGGCGTACACGGAGGCGGTGGGCAGCGGCGCGATCCCGCCGTCGCCCGACGAGGTGTTGACGACATGGCCGGGCTCTGCGCTCGCGATCATGCGCGGTACGAAGGCCTGGATGCCGTGGAAGACGCCCCAGACATTGACGGCGAAGGCCCACTTCCAGTCGTTCGGCTCGTGCTCCCACATCCGGCCCTCGGCGCCGGAGCCGACACCCGCGTTGTTGCACAGCACATGGACGGCGCCGAAGGTCTCGAACGCGGCGTCCGCCAGGGCGTGTACGGATTCCCGCTCGCCGACGTCGACGGTGCGGGCGAGCACCTGCGCACCGTCCTCCGCGAGCTCGTCCGCGGCCTTGTGCAGCGCCGCCTCCTCGACGTCCGCGAGGACGACCTTCAGCCCTTCGGCGGCGAAGCGGCGGGCCATGGCGAGCCCGATGCCGCTCGCGGCGCCGGTGACGACGGCGACCTGCCCTGCTGTCAGCTCCATCAGACACTTCCCGCCGCGGGGCCGTCGAGGATCTGCTGCGGGTCGTCGTAGCGCTGGTGGATGTAGGGCAGCAGCGCCTGCGCGCTCACGCGTTCCGCGACCCGGCCCTTCTGGTCGGTGGTCTTCTCGCCGATGGTGAGCTCGACGACGCGGCGTACGGGGAGGTCCGCGACGGGGTCGTACATCGACTCGCGCAGCACCACATCGCCGGTGAGCTTCTCCAGCTTGCGGAACTTCTCGTTGCGGGTGCAGTGGACGAGTACGGGGTCGGCGTCGAAGCCCTGGCCGTCGACCGCGGGCAGGAACTTGAAGTAGAAGTCGAGCTTCTCGGCCGGCTCGGGCAGCGGAAGCGGTCCGTCCACCGCGCCCCGCACCTCGACGAAGGCGATGCCGTGCCGGGCGAGCACGGCCCGTACGACCAGGCCGTCGCGCTCGACCGTGACTTCGCCCAGCTTCTTCGGCTCGCCGAACACCTCACGTCCGCCGATCAGCGCGCGCTCGTGGGTCATCGGCATGACGAGCGGATACCAGCCCTCGCGCCCGTCGTGCAGCGCGGCAACCGCCACCGAGCCGGCACCTGGGGGTACCTCCCGCGCCGAAGGCTGCGGGGGAGGACAGCCGGGCAGGTCGACCTTGCTGATGTTGGCCCGTACGAGGGGCCGTTCGGTGGGCTTGAGCGGCGGCGGCAGCACAGCCGCCACCGCGTCCGGGTCGCTCTCCCACACCGCCACCACGCCGGTGGACCAGATGTCGGGGAGCTTGGAACTGGATGCGCGGGCCGCGGCGATCTCCGCCTCCGTGCGCGCGCCGTACCGTACGCGTGCCATGTCTGCCGCCCTTCGTGGGGTGTTCCTTTCCGGGGGTCTGTAACACAGTTACACCGCTGCCGATGAAGGGTAAAGAGCCCCGCACGCCCGAGAATTGGGGGCACCATGCGCACCGCCCTGACCCGCGACGAGGTCCTCGACGCGGCGGCCGCCCTCGTCAAGCAGCACGGCCCACAGGCCCTGACGATGCGGGGGCTCGCCGCCGACCTCGGCACGGCGGTCACCTCGATCTACTGGCATGTCGGCAACCGCGAGTCGCTGCTGGACGCACTGGTCGAGCGCACGGTCCAGGAGATGGGCGCGATCCGGCCCGTCGGCCGCACGCCCGCCCAGCGTGTCGTCTCGGTCGCCCGCAGGCTCCGCCGCGAGCTGCGCGAGCGGCCCCATCTGATCGCGATGGTCCACGAACGGGGGCTCACAGAACGGATGTTCCTGCCCGCGCAACAGGCGCTCGTCCACGAGGTGCACGCCGCGGGGCTGCGCGGGGCGCGCGCCGCGGAGGCGGTGCGCGCGGTGCAGTTCCAGGTCGTCGGCTTCGTACTCGTCGAGCGCAACCGCGAACGCTCACCGGTCCAGTCGCCCGGCGAGGGCGAGCTGTGGGACGCGAGGACGGCGGAACACGACCCGGCCCTGGCGCGGGCGCTGGCCCGGCCGGCGGATCCTGAGAGGCTTTTCACCTCGTCCGTACGGGCGTTGGTGAGCGCGTTGCTCGAGCCGTGACACCCGGCTCGGGCGGGCCGCGCGGCGACCGGGCCGATCCGGAGTTGTCAGTGCGGGCCCGTATTCTCTGTGACCATGCTCGACGACCGTACAACCGCAGCAACGGCGTGGCCGGCCGCGTATCCCCAGGGGTACGCGGTCGTCGACGTGGAGACCACCGGACTCGCTCGCGAGGACCGGATAATCTCCGCTGCCGTGTACCGCCTCGACGCCCAGGGCAATGTCGAGGACCACTGGTACACCCTCGTCAACCCGGAGCGGGATCCGGGTCCGGTGTGGATCCACGGTCTGACGAGCGATGTGCTGGAGGGCGCGCCGCTGTTCGACGAGATCGCCGTTGAGTTCTCCGAGCGGCTGGACGGCAGGGTCCTTGTCGCGCACAACGCCATGTTCGACTGGTCGATGATCGCCCGGGAGTACGCGCGGGCGCAGCGCACCGCGCCCACCCGGCAGCGGCTGTGCACCATCGCCCTCTCCAAGGAGCTGCGGCTGCCGCTGCCCAACCACAAGCTGGAGTCGCTCGCCGCGCACTTCGGGGTCGTGCAGCAGCGGGCGCACCACGCGCTGGACGATGCGCGGGTGCTCGCCGAGGCGTTCCGGCCGAGTCTGCACAGCGCGGCACGCGACGGGGTGCGGCTGCCGCTGCTCGAGTGCCGTCCGCTCACCGAGTGGTCGGACTCCCCCGCGGCCCCGCGGATCGGCTACCAGGCTTCGTACGGACAGAGCAGCTGGCGGCCCTCGCGCAAGCGCCCGGCCTGTCCCTACCCCAACCCCGGGCGGTACGAAGTGGGCGGGCTGCTGATGCAGGGGATGCGGGTGGCGTTCTCCGGCGACACCTCCGTCGACCGGGAGCTGCTGGAGGACCGGGCGATCGAGGCGGGGCTGCATGTCGCGACCAGCGTGTCCCGGCTGACCAGTCTGCTGGTGACCAACGATCCGGAGGCGTCGACCTCGAAGACGCTCAAGGCGAAGTCGTACGGCACGCCGGTCGTCGACGAGGCTGCCTTCACACAGCTGTTGCGTGACGTGGCACCAGCATCATCCGCACCGGTGCCGACACCGACACCGGCGCCCGCACCCGCACCCGCACCCGCGCCCGCATCGGAGTGAACCCGGCGCGACTCGCCCGCCGCCCGCTCGCCGAGCGGCGGTCTCGCGTCCCACCCTGTGGCGCATGGCACGTTGCGAGGTATGCGGAAACGACTACGGGATGTCCTTCGAGGTGCACGCGCAGGGCGCGGTGCACGTCTTCGACTGCTTCTCCTGCGCCATTCACCGCATGGCGCCCATCTGTGAGCACTGCCGGGTCCAGATCATCGGCCAGGGCGTCGAGGTCGATGGCCACTGGTACTGCGGCGGGCACTGCGCCCGCGCGGAGGGGAGGGCGGGCATCGTCGACAAGGTGTGACCGGGCACCCGGACGTGGACCCCACGTCCGGGCCGCAGGCCGCGGCAGGTACGGTCGAAGCCGTGTACCGCTTCCTGTTGTCCCGCCAGTGGGTGATCCTCACCCTCATCGGTCTCGTGCTCATCCCCACGATGATCGAGCTGGGCTTCTGGCAGTTCCACCGGCATCAGCACCGGGTCGCGCAGAACACCCTGATCGCCAAGAACCTCGAGGCGAAGCCCCTCCCCGTGACCGGGCTCACCTCCCCCGGACACACCGTCCCGCGCGCCGACTACTGGCGGCAGGCCACCGCCACCGGCACCTACGACACCTCGCACGAAGTCGTCGTACGCCGCCGCACCTCCGCCGACGACCGGGTCGGCTTCCATGTACTGACCCCGCTGATCCTGGCTGACGGCCGGGCGGTCCTGATCAACCGCGGCTGGATCCCGGCCGCCGCCGACCAGCGAGCCTTCCCCTCCGTGCCGCCCGCGCCCAAGGGCACCGTGACCGTCACCGGCCGGCTCAAGGCCGACGAGACGACGAAGGCCAGCGGCATCAAGGACCTGGCCGGTCTGCCGTCCCGCCAGGTCATGCTGATCAGCAGCGCGCAACAGGCCAAGGCCCTGGGCCGGACCGTGCTCGGCGGCTATCTGGAGCAGACCGCGCCCGAGCCCGCCGGCAGCAGCCCCGAACTGATCCCGGACCCCGACCACGACTCCATCGGCGCGCACATGGCGTACGCCGTCCAGTGGTGGCTCTTCACGGCGGCGGTACCCGTCGGCTGGGTGATTCTCGTACGGCGTGAGAAGCGCGACCGCGCGGCCGCGGCGGCGCAGGACGCCCCGGAGCCCGCCCCCGCGACGGTCTGACAGCCGCCCGTGGCACGGGACACGGCTGCTTAACCCCCGCGCCCAGCGGGAACACGCGACAGCGTGACGTTACGCATTGAGGACTACGCCCTCATCGGCGATCTGCAGTCCGCCGCGCTGGTCGGCAAGGACGGCTCCATCGACTGGCTGTGCCTGCCCCGCTTCGACTCGGCGGCCTGCTTCGCCGCGCTGGTCGGCGACGAGGACAACGGCCACTGGCGGATCGCCCCGAAGGACGCGGGCCTTTGCACCAGCCGCCGTTACATCGGCGACTCGCTCGTCCTGGAGTCGGTGTGGGAGACGCGCACCGGCACGGTCAAGGTCATCGACTTCATGCCACAGCGCGACACGACCCCCGATGTCATGCGGATCGTGGAGGGCGTCAGCGGCACGGTCGATATGAGCGCCGTCCTGCGGATTCGCTTCGACCACGGCTCCATCGTGCCGTGGATGCGGCGCGCGGACGGCCACCGGGTGGCGGTCGCCGGCCCCGACTCCGTATGGCTGCGCAGCGAGCCGAACGTCAAGACGTGGGGTCAGCAGTTCAGCACCCGCTCGTCGTTCACGGTCGGCCCGGGCGAGAAGGTCGCGTTCGTCCTGACCTGGTATCCCTCGCACATGCCGCGGCCGGAGCTCATCGACCCCCACGAAGCGCTGGAGAACAGCCTGGCGGACTGGGCCGCGTGGTCCTCGGGCTGCGCGAGCGAGGGCCCGTACCGCGAGGCGATCATCCGCTCGCTGATCACCCTCAAGGCGCTCACCTACGCCCCGACCGGCGGGATCGTCGCCGCGCCCACCACCTCTCTGCCGGAAGAGCTCGGCGGCGTACGCAACTGGGACTACCGCTACTGCTGGCTGCGCGACTCCACTCTCACGCTCGGCGCACTGCTGACAGCCGGCTATCTGGACGAGGCGAAGGCCTGGCGTGACTGGCTGCTGCGCGCGGTCGCCGGCGACCCGGCGGACCTGCAGATCATGTACGGGGTGGCGGGCGAGCGCCGACTCCCCGAGACCGAGCTGCCGTGGCTGAGAGGCTACGCGGGCTCCGCGCCGGTCCGCGTCGGCAATCGTGCCGTGGAGCAGCTGCAGCTCGATGTGTACGGAGAGGTCATCGACTCCCTCTTTGTGGCCCGGGAGGCGGGTCTGGCTGCGGAGAAGCACGCCTGGAATCTGCAGCTCAGCCTGCTCGGCTTCCTGGAGTCCAAGTGGCGCGAGCCGGACGAGGGGCTGTGGGAAGTGCGGAGCCCCCGCCGTCACTTCGTGCACTCCAAAGTGATGGCGTGGGTGGCGGCGGACCGCGCCGTGCGCACCCTGGAGGCCAATCCCTCGATACGCGGCGAAGCGGACCGGTGGCGGGCGATGCGGGACGAGGTACACCAGGAGGTGTGCAAGAAGGGGTACGACCCGCAGCGGAACGCCTTCATGCAGTCCTACGGCTCCGACGAACTCGACGCGGCGGCGCTGCTCATTCCGCGGGTCGGATTTCTGCCGCCGGACGATCCGCGGGTGATCGGGACGGTGGACGCGGTACGGGACGAGCTGGGGGCCAACGGCGCTCTCGTACGCCGCTACAGCACCGAGGGCAAGGCGGTCGACGGGCTGCCCGGAGGTGAAGGAGCCTTTCTGGCCTGCTCGTTCTGGCTGGTGGACGCGCTGCGGATGACGGGGCGGGTGAAGGAGGCGCGGGAGCTCTTCGAGCGGCTGCTCCTCCTGCGCAACGATGTCGGGCTGCTCGCCGAGGAGTACGACCCGGTGGCCCGTTGCCAGCTCGGCAACTTCCCGCAGGCGTTCAGCCATATCGCGCTGGCGAACTCGGCCCTCGCGCTGTCCCGGGAGGAGGCGGCAGGATAGGGCCATGGATCTTGGACTGAAGGACCGCGTCTACGTCGTCACGGGTGCGTCGCGGGGGCTGGGAAATGCCGGTGCGCGGGCGCTGGTCGCGGACGGCGCGAAGGTCGTCATCACCGGGCGCGACGCGAAGTCCGTCGCGGACGCCGCCGCCGAGCTCGGCCCGAACGCGATGGGCATCGCCTCGGACAATGGCGACCCGGCGGGGGCGGAGCGCCTTGTCGCCGCGGCGCGGGCGCACTTCGGCCGCTTCGACGGCATTCTGATCAGCGTGGGTGGCCCGCCGCCGGGGTTTGCCGCGGACAACACGGACGAGCAGTGGCGCTCCGCGTTCGAGACGGTGTTCCTCGGCGCCGTACGGCTGGCCCGCACGGCGGCCGCGGCGCTCGGCGAGGGCGGTGTCATCGGCTTCGTCCTGTCCGGCTCGGTCCATGAGCCGATCCCGGGCCTGACGATCTCCAACGGCCTGCGCCCGGGCCTGGCCGGCTTCGCGAAGTCCCTCTCGGACGAGCTGGGCCCGCAGGGCATCCGGGTCGTGGGCCTGCTCCCCTCCCGCATCGACACGGACCGCGTGCGCGAACTCGACGCGCTCTCGGGCGACGCGGACGCGGCCCGCACGGCGAACGAGTCCCGCATCCCGCTGCGGCGCTACGGAACGCCGGAGGAGTTCGGCAACGCGGCGGCGTTCCTGCTGTCGCCGGCGGCGTCGTACTTGACCGGCGTGATGGTCCCGGTGGACGGCGGCGCGCGACACGGCTTCTGAGGCGGCGCGGGGGGCGGGTTCGCCGCCGGGTCCGGGGGGCCGGGGTGGTGCGCCGACCTCTCACCGCCGAGTGCGGGGTGCGGTGGGCGAAGCCCCCGCGCTGCGCGCGGGGCGTGCGGTAGGCCGATCTCTCACCGCCGGGCGCGGCACGGTGGACGGAGCCCCCGCGCTGCGCGCAGGGCGTGCGTACCACCCACCCACCCGCCCGATCACTCCGGTCCGCGAGTGCGGGCAGGGGCGCTGACCTCCCACATCCCGGGCGCGGCCCGGTGGGCGAAGCCCCTCGCTCCCCGAATACTCCCGCCCGCGAATGCGGGCAGGGCCGGTAGGCCGACCACTCACCGCCGTGGCGCGGCCCGGCGCCCCCCGCCCCCCGCGCGGGGGTGCGTCCCACTCCGCGCGTCCCCTCTGCGCGAAGCTGCCGCTCGGCCCGAGGGGTGTGGGGGTGTCACGCAACCCCCACCCCTCACCCCAGGGGTCCGGGGCGGAGCCCCGCGCCCCCTCAACTCACCCGCTGCGCCCGGTGCTTCGCCGCCCGCAGGCGGACCTCCGCCGGCAGCACCGCCAGGCCCGCCGAGTCTCGCGCGTGCCCCACCGCCTCCTCGGTGAGACGCGTCAGCGTCTCACCGGGCGACGCGTACGGCTCAAGGAGCAGACTCACCCGTGCCTCGGGCGCGCTGCGGCGGCCCGTCAGCGTCACATGCACGCGGGACACACCGTCCAGGGATTCCGCCTCGCTCTCCAGCACGCCCTCCAGCGCTCGGCCCCGCAGCAGCGCGCCCTCGCCGTCACCGCTGTCGACGAGGATCTCCGCCAGCCGGGGGCGCCGGAGTTGGGCGATCAGCCACCACAGCGCCAGGAGCACCACCACCGCGAGCCCCGCGATGACCGCGGGCCACCACCAGCCCTCGTCGCGCCAGCGGTCGCGGTCCGCCTCGCTCAGCAGCACATCGCTCTGCCCTTCCCACGGCCACCAGGACGGCACCGGCCACCCCGCACCCGCGGCGAGCACCGCGCCGCCCACGCACAGCAGCACCAGCCCGGCGAGGCCGAGCAGTACGCGATTGATCACCCGAAGCATCCGGCCTCACCCCTTCTTCGCCGGCGGCCGGCTGACGTGCACGGTCAGGGCGGGCGGCCTGGCGAGGCCGAGTTCCTTAATGCCTGCGCCCAGCGCTGCGTCCAGGTCCGCGCGTACGTCGTCGAGTTCGCGGAAGTGGGACAGCGCCCGCGCCGAGACCTTCGTACGCCCCATCCGTACGCGCGCGGACTGCACCCCGGCCACCTCCATCGCCCGGTCCCGCAGCACCAGCGCCGCGGCCTCCCGGTCGAGTCCCGCTCGTACGGACGCGATGTCGCGGCGCATCGGCAGCAGCGCACGCAGTCCGGGCGTAACGGCGATGACGATCAGGCAGACGCCGACCACCATCGCGGCCACCGCGGCCCCCAGCACCCCCAGCTCGTCCACCTGCCACGTCGCGAGGTCGCTCGCGAGAGCCTTGCGCCACTGCATGGCGGGGCGGTCGGCCCGTACCGCCGCGATGTCGTACAGCAGCAGCCCCGCGCCGCCGAGTACCACCAGGGCCAGCAGCCCGGCAGGCACCCGGCGCGCGGACCAGAAGCGTCCGGCCTTGCCGCCGTCGCCGTCACCCGACGCCGCAGGCGGCTCGTACGCCGCGGCCGACGCCGACTGGTCCAGATCGAGTACGGGCCGTACGGGCTCGCTCATCGGATCCTCCCCTGTGCCGCCCTGCGCGAGTGCACCGAGTGCAGCCGTTCGACCTGCACGGCCACCTCGGGCACATCCATCCCCGCCAACGCCTTTACCCGCTCGGCGACTCGGTGACGCACGGCACCGCACTGACCGCCGATGTCGGAGGGGTAGTCCAGCTCCAGGCTGACCCGCACCCGGGCGGCGTCATGGTGCACCGTGACCGTGGCACGGGGCGGCACGCCGCCCTCCGGCACGTGGTCGAGCGCCTCCCGCGCCGCCTGCGCGGCGATCTTCGCCACCACCCGGTCGGCGATCGCGGTGGCCCCACGCTCGGCGGCTGCGACGCTCCCCCTGTCTCTGGTGGGGGTACCCCCCGCGGCCACGGCGTGTCACCGCCGCCGGTCGCCGCGATCGCGACCGTGGAAGAAGTCGCCGAGTTCGATGTCGCCGTCGAGGATCCGGCCCGCCACAAAGCCGACCGCCCCCAATGCGGCGACCAGCAGAAAGGCACCGAATCCGCCGAAGTATCCGGCGAAGGCGAGCGCCATGCCGGCCAACATGCCGACCACCGCCATGCTCATCGTGGGCTCCTCTACTGGAGACGCGGCTCCGCCTCGTCCTCTTCCTCATCGGGCAGCTTCACATCGCTGACCGCGATATTGACCTCGACGACCTCGAGTCCTGTCATACGTTCCACCGCGGAGATGACGTTCTCGCGGACGGCGCGGGCGACATCGGCGATGGAGACGCCGTAGTCGATGACGATCTCCAGGTCGAGGGCCGTCTGCACCTCGCCGACCTCGGCCTTCACCCCGCGGGTGGCAGTGGACTTGCTGCTGCCGGGAACCCGGTCGCGGACCGCGCCGAAGGTGCGGGAGAGGCCGCTGCCCATCGCGTGGACGCCGAGCACATCGCGGGCGGCGAGCCCGGCGATCTTCTCGACCACCCCGTCGGCGATGGTGGTACGCCCACGCGACGCGGGATCGCCGCCCCCGCGCTTGGTCACTGAGGTCCTCCGGGGCGCCTCGCCCGAGCCGGACGGCTCGCCGCCAGGGTTCTCGGGACGGTTTCGCTGAGCGGTGTCGGTCATGGCCGTGCGTCCTTTCCGGGCGGTGGGGGACTCCCTTTCCGGGCGGTGGGGCCCCCTTTGTGGGGGTGGGGGACTCCGCTGCCCACATTAAGTGCCCTTGCCCGGTCTTGCGCCGTAGATGCGGCAGGCTGGAGCAATGACCACTGCTGATGCGGTAAGGCGACGGCTGGGGCTCGGCAGGCTGCTTCCGCTGGGCGGAGCGGCGGACGGGGCCTGGCTGGCCGAGCGGGCGGCCGAGGCGGTGCTGAGGCGTGCGGCGGCCGAGGTGCCGGGGGTCGCTCCCGGCCGGCTCAGGCTGGCGCTGGTGGATCCCGGCGCGGCGACTGCTCCCGCCGTGCCTGCCCCGCCGAGCGCGCTGCCGCCGGGGCCGCTGCGGATTGAGGCGGATTTCGCGGCCGTGGCGCGGGACCCACTGCCCGTCACCGCGTCCGCGCTGCGCACCGCGCTGTTCACGGCCGCGGCGCAGCTGCTGGACCTGGAGGTCGTGGAGGTGGATCTACGGGCGACGGAGCTGCTGGACGCCGCCCCGGAAACCCTCGCCCCCACTCCCCCAACCGAGGTACGGGCCGCCGCCCCCACGGAACCGGCGGGCACGGCGGCGTCCCGGGTCCCGGGAGTCGCGCATCTGACGGCCACCCTGGGCACGGCGGTGCATCTCGCGCCCGACCATGTGCGCGTCGAGGTGGCGACGGCGAGCGGCCACCGCCCGCTGGAGGTGGTCCGGGCGGTCCGCGAGGCGGTGACTACGGCGCTCGCGGACGGCCGCCCGGTGGCTGTACTGGTCAGCTCGGTCTCGGTATCGGTCTGAAGGGCGAAACGGAGGGAGCCGGCCAGACGGCAGGGATCAGTCTCCGATGCCCGCGAGGTCGCGCAGCCGACGCGCCTGCGCCGCCCGCTCCGCGGTGCGCTGCTCCTCGTACGAACGCCGGCTCACACCCTGCAGCAGCGCCTTCGTCTCGATGACCGCGTCCCGCGGCGCCGCGAGCAGGGCGCCCGCCAAGTCCCGGACCGCACTGTCGAGTTCGTCTGCGGGCACGACGAGGTTGGCGAGGCCGGTGCGTTCGGCCTCCTCGGCGTGCACGAAGCGGCCCGTCGCGCAGATCTCCAGCGCGCGGGCGTAGCCGACGAGCGACACCAGCGGGTGCGTGCCGGTGAGGTCGGGGACGAGCCCGAGGCTGGTCTCGCGCATGGCGAACTGCACGTCCTGCGCAACGACCCGGAGGTCGCAGGCGAGGGCGAGCTGGAATCCGGCACCGATCGCATGACCCTGGACGGCCGCGATCGTGACGATGTCACTGCGGCGCCAACAGGTGAAGGCTTCCTGGTACTCGGCGATGACCGCATCGAGCTCCTCGTTGGAGCCGCGTGCGAGGTCGAGGAAGGACGGCTCGCCGTCGAAGCCCTCGGGCGTGAACGCCTGCCGGTCGAGACCGGCGGAGAAGGACTTGCCCTCACCGCGCAGCACCACGACCCGCACATTGCCCGGCAGCGACCGACCCGCCTGCGCCAACGCCCGCCACAGAGCGGGAGATTGGGCGTTGCGCTTGTCCGGGTTGGTCAGGGTTACCGTGGCAACCGCGTCCTCGACGGTGAGCCGTACGCCGTCCTTGTCGAGCACAGAGTCGAGCGAAGTCATGGGGCGCCTCCGGTTCGGGTGCAGTCAGTACAGACCAAAATAAGTGACTGCACAGTAACCACCCGGCCGACCGAGCGACCGGCCGGGTGGCCACCGTGAAAACCGGTGGACCGAAGGAGCCCGGCCGTCAGGCCGTAGCGGCCTTCTTGCCTCGCGTCGCTCCGCCGCGTCCCCGCAGCGTGACTCCGGACTCGCTGAGCATCCGGTGGACGAATCCGTAGGAGCGGCCGGTCTCTTCGGCCAACGCCCGGATGCTCGCACCGGAGTCGTACTTCTTCTTCAGGTCTGCCGCGAGCTTGTCGCGCGCGGCGCCGGTAACCCGGCTGCCCTTCTTCAGAGTCTCGGCCACCCGTGCCTCCTCATGGGAAGTGCGCTCTGGACTCTCATGATCACCCCTTGAGGGCTTCCTGGCCACCCATTCGGCAAGGTCCGTGCGACAAGCTTTGCCATGAACCAGTCGGCCGCCACGACCGGAATTTCCCATTCCGGGCGCCCGTGCGCGCACGTCCGAGCGGGTTCCCGCCAGAAGTAGCAGGTCAGCGACGCGCCGGGGAGACAGGCACGGCATGACACCGGACGGAGAGGATCCGCTCGCCGCCACGCCGTGGTACGAGACGCACTCACTCAGATGATGGATCACCCGTAGGCCGAATGATCCATACGGAGTGGATCAGCGCAGAACCGGACCGGAAAGTCCGGAACGAGCCGGGTCAGGCGAGCGCCACCAGGTCCGCGTAGTCCGCGCCCCACAGGTCCTCGACCCCGTCCGGCAGCAGGATGATGCGCTCCGGCTCGAGCGCCTCGACCGCTCCCTCGTCGTGCGTGACGAGGATGACCGCGCCCTTGTAGGTGCGCAGCGCGCCGAGGATCTCCTCGCGGCTGGCAGGGTCGAGGTTGTTGGTCGGCTCGTCGAGAAGCAGGACATTCGCGGACGAGACGACCAGCGTGGCCAGGGCGAGGCGGGTCTTCTCACCGCCGGAGAGGACCCCGGCCGGCTTGTCGACGTCGTCGCCGGAGAACAGGAACGAGCCGAGCGTCTTGCGCACCTGAACGAGATCGAGGTCGGGCGCGGAGGAGCGCATGTTCTCCAGGACCGTGCGGTCCGGGTCGAGGGTCTCGTGCTCCTGGGCGTAGTAGCCGAGCTTGAGGCCGTGGCCCGGGGTGACCGCCCCGGTGTCCGGTGTCTCCACTCCGGCCAGCAGCCGCAGCAGGGTCGTCTTGCCCGCTCCGTTCAGGCCGAGGATGACGACTCGGGAGCCCTTGTCGATGGCGAGGTCCACGTCGGTGAAAATCTCGAGTGAGCCGTACGACTTGGACAGGCCCTCCGCGGTCAGCGGGGTCTTCCCGCAGGGCGCGGGCTCCGGGAAGCGCAGCTTGGCGACCTTGTCGGAGGCCCGGACCTCTTCGAGACCGGCGAGCAGCCGCTCGGCCCGCTTGGCCATGTTCTGCGCGGCCACGGTCTTGGTGGCCTTGGCCCGCATCTTGTCGGCCTGCGAGTTGAGGGCGGCGGCCTTCTTCTCGGCGTTCTGCCGCTCGCGCTTGCGTCGCTTCTCGTCGGCCTCGCGCTGCTGCTGGTAGAGCTTCCAGCCCATGTTGTAGATGTCGATCGTGGAGCGGTTGGCGTCGAGGTAGAAGACCTTGTTGACGACCGTCTCGACGAGGTCGACGTCGTGGGAGATGACGATGAAGCCGCCGCGGTAGGTCCTGAGGTAGTCGCGCAGCCAGACGATCGAGTCGGCGTCGAGGTGGTTGGTCGGCTCGTCGAGGAGCAGGGTGTCGGCGTCCGAGAAGAGGATGCGGGCGAGCTCGACGCGGCGGCGCTGACCGCCGGAGAGCGTATGCAGCGGCTGGCCGAGTACCCGGTCGGGCAGGCCGAGCGCGGCGGCGATGGTGGCGGCCTCGGCCTCGGCGGCGTAACCGCCCTTGGTGAGGAACTCCGTCTCCAGGCGCTCGTACTTCTTCATCGCCTTCTCGCGGGTGGCGCCCTTGCCGTTCGCCATCCGGTCCTCGTTCTCGCGCATCTTCTTCAGTACGGAGTCGAGGTCGCGGGCGGAAAGGATCCGGTCGCTGGCGAGTATGTCGAGGTCGCCGGTGCGCGGGTCCTGCGGGAGGTAGCCGACCTCGCCGGATCGGGTGATGGTGCCGGCGGCGGGGATGCCTTCGCCCGCAAGGCATTTGGTGAGGGTGGTCTTGCCCGCTCCATTGCGGCCTACCAGCCCGATGCGGTCGCCTTTGGCGATACGGAAGGAAGCGGACTCGATGAGGACGCGGGCGCCGGCGCGCAGCTCGACGCCGGAAGTGGTGATCACGGAAAGACTCCAGAGCGGTATGGACGGCGGAAGGGACGGGCGTAGGAGCTTCGACGCCGTCTAATGCGCAAGGAGAATTGCCATACCGGCCAGTCTAGCCGGGCCGTGCAAGTTGTTTTGCGCCGCCTTCCCGGCTGCATTCGGGCTCGGCCCCGGCGTGGCCCGGCGCAACGCCTTCCGCTGAGTGTCAGTGGCGGCTGCGAGACTGAGACGCAGATCACATACCACCGTCGAGCATGAAGGAGTGATCGAGATGTCGGAGTCCCCAAGCATCTGTCCGACGCTGCTGTACGCGGACGCGAAGGCTGCGATCAAACAACTCGCCGAGGCCTTCGGCTTCGCCGAGCACGCGGTGTACGAGGACGAGGTGGGCGCGGTCGTCCACGCCGAGCTGACTTTCGGCAACGGCATGGTGATGCTGGGCAGCAAGGGCACCGGCAGCGAGTTCGACAAGCTGATGAAGGGCGCCGGTCCGGTGGGGGTGTTCGTTCATGTCGACGATGTGGACGCACACCACGGCAGGGCGGTGGAGCGCGGGGCGGACATCGTGATGCCGCCGACCGACCAGGACTACGGTGCGCGCGAATACATGGCGCGTGACATCGAGGGCAATGTGTGGAGCTTCGGCACGTACACACCAGGGGCGCAGGGGTCTTAGCCTCCCTCGCGCCCGGCGCGTTGTCCTCAATCCCCGGACGGGCTTGATTTCAAGCCCGTCCGGGGATTGAGGAAAAGCCGGCTCACCGTCCGCGGGACCAGTCGCCGGACTAGGCGTCTCCGGTGTGCACCTGGAACGCCGCCCTGCGTACGGCCTTGGCCAGAGCCGGGTCCGGGTGCGCGGCCGCCAGGGCGACCAGGACCTGGACGGTGCGGGGGTGGCCCCCGGCACGGACCTCTTCGAGCAGCGCCGGGACCGTGCCCTGCACCGCGGAGTCGAGATGACGCAGCAGCAGCTGGGGCTCCCCGTGGTCGGCGACGGCCGCCGCCGTGTCCACCCAGAGCCAGGTCGCCTCCTCGCGGGTGAGGACGTCCGCGGCGTCCTCGGGGTCCGCGCCTTCGTACTCGGCGAGCCACAGCAGGACGTAGGGGCGCAGCGAGGACTCGTCGGCGGCGGCGCGGACCTCGGCCTCCGCGGGGGCGCCGACGACGCGCAGCGCCTCGAAGGCGAGCCCGCGCAGCAGGGCGTCCTCGCCGCGGGCGACGGCGAGGAGTTCGGTGACGGCGCTGGAGACGGTGCGGGCGGCGAGCCAGGCGCGGTACTCGGCGCGGGCCGGGCCCGGGGTGAGGCGGGCGCAGCCGCGCAGCATGTCCTCGGCGGACT
This sequence comes from Streptomyces sp. NPDC019443, assembly GCF_044389785.1. NCBI lineage: Bacteria > Bacillati > Actinomycetota > Actinomycetes > Kitasatosporales > Streptomycetaceae > Streptomyces > Streptomyces sp. NPDC019443. Next base: position 554,744 of record NZ_JBIRYJ010000005.1, on the reverse strand, counting down.
GCTCGATGTTGCCCGCGGGGCTCTGGGCGGCGACGCAGATCTGCTCGAGCTTGACCCAGACCGCCCAGTTGCCGAGGGGGGTGAGGGTGGCGGACCGGCCCTTGTCGAGAGTCAGCGCGCCGACGGCGGACAGTCCCTGAAGGGCCCAGTCGAGAAGCGCGGAGACAGGGATGTCCTGCCCGGCCTCCGGCAGGTCGGACTGCGGACCGTACGGCACTTCGCAGCGCTCCTCGCGCAGTTCCGCGACGCGCTGCTGCAACAGGTCCAGCAGGAGCGGTACGAGCACGGGCCCGGCCGAGAGCTGAAGGAGGGAGAGCACCTGGGGCACGGCCTCGACTACCTCGGCGACCGCGGTGGGGGCGACGTCGTCGGGGGCGGGGTGGACCAGCGACCAGGCGTCGAAGAGGGCGACCCAGCCGCGCAGTACGGCCATGTCGTCGCGGTCCCAGGCGCGCAGCCGCCAGCCGGGGCGTGCGGTGTCGCCGTGCAGCTCGACCAGGCCGGCGAGGCGGGCCCGGTCCCAGCCTGCCCGCACCTGGAGCGGGGTCAACTCCAGTGCGGTGGCTGCCCGTTGCTGTGCCCGCTCGGTGAGCTGGGTGGTGCTGGGGTCCCGCTCGACGGCCGCCCAGCGGGCGATCCGTACGGCGTCGGCGAGGACCGCCCTCGCCTGGCGGGCCAGTTCCGAGGGAGCGGGAGTGCCCTCGGGAGGCCGGGGGGCCGGCCGGGTACGCCGGGTCGTCACCGCCCGCCGTGCGGTGGCCAGCGATTGCGGGCGGACAAGACGGAGTCTGGAGTTGCGCGCCAATTGCTCATCAGGCTTTCGGGACGTCACGAGGAGCAGTCTTCCCGCTGACGGCCCGAAAGCCCAAACGGAACCTGGTCGGCCGAGCTGTGCGGCCGTCTCGCCGGGGCTGCGCCGGACGGCGTCAGGACCTCGTCAGGACCTCGTCAGGGCTACATCAAGGGAGTGAGGAAGCGGCGGAGGGCTTCTTCGTAGCGTGCCGGGTCGGCGTTCCACATGGCGGCGTGCGGGGCGTGCTGGACCGTGTGCAGGCTGATCAGTTCGGGGCGGCGGGTGGCCAGTTCACGCGACCGCTGCCAGGGGGCGAGCGTGTCGTCCGGGCCGTGGAAGATCAGCGTCGGCACGCGCAGGGACTTCGGGTCCGAGACGTTGAGCAGCCGGTCGCCGTGCAGTCCGGTCCTGCCCTGCGCCGCCCTGACGGCCAGCGGCAACAGGGCCGCGGGGGTCCGGCGGGCGGCCAGATTGCGCAGGGTGGCCTCCCAGTCGAGTACCGGGGAGTCCAGGACGAGCCCGCTGATCCGGTCGCGCAGCGCGGAGTTGGCGGCGGCGTGCAGGGCCATCGACGCGCCGGTGGACCAGCCGTGCAGGACGATGTGCTCGGCGCCGTGGCGCACCGCGAAGCGGATGGCCGCGTCCAGGTCGCGCCACTCGGAGTCGCCGAGGTGGCCGAGCCCGTCGGGGGGTCTGGGGGCGCCCTGGTCCCCTCGGTAGGCGATGTCGAGGACGGGGAACCGCTGGGCATGCAGGAACGGCAGGAGATTCAGCGGGTGCTCCCGGGTCGCGCCCAGGCCGTGCACGGTGATCACCCACGTCTCCCGCGGGCCCGGCACGAACCAGGCGGGCAGCGTGCCGAGTTCGCCGGGGATGCCGACATCGCGGTGGGCGAGGCCGAGCGCGCTCGACGGGTCGCCACTGTGCACCTGCGGGGTGAGCCGCACCCGGCTGCCGGGCTGCAGGCTGCCGCGGCTGACCCGCTCCAGGCGGCGTACGACGGTGTCGACGGGGTGCGACACCCCGTCGAGCACGGGGCCGACGACCGCGTGGACGTCCTCGCTGTGGAGTGCGTACGTGCCGGGGCGCTGTGTGGCGAGGCTGCGGGTCAGGGTCACCTGGCCGTCGGCCGTGGCGTGCACGGTGGGCCGGGGCTCGCCGGGCAGCGGCCGCCCTGGCTGCGCTTTGAGCGCGGCATCGCTTGCGTAGCGGCCGACCGCGATCGCGGCCGCGCCGAGACCTATCAGGGTGGTGACGGCCGCTGCCGTCGCTGTAGCCGGGCGCACCGTTCCAGTGTCGGCATCAGCACGCCTCGCTGCCAGTGGGCGGCGATCGCAGATGGTGTCAGCGGGGCTGGCCGTACCTCTGGAGCTTCTCCGCGGCCTCGCGCAGCTGGGAGCCGGAGAGCAGGCTGGGCGTGTGCCCGGGCAGCGATGCCGCGGCCAGCCAGAGGCGGCACATCCACTCCAGCTGGGCGGTGCGGTCGTATGCCTGGTCGAGGGAGTCGCCGTAGGCGACGGTGCCGTGGTTCTGCAGGAGGCAGGCGGTGCGCTCGCGCAGGGCGTGGAGCATGTTCGCGGCCAGTTCGTCGGTTCCGTACAGGGCGTACCGCGCGACACGGACGGTGCCGCCGAGGGCCGCGGCCATGTAGTGGATGGGCGGGAGCTCGGGGACGAGAGTGGAGACGGCGGTGGCGTGGACGGCGTGGGTGTGGACCACGGCGCCGGCGTTCGTGTTGCGGTAGACCTCCAGGTGGAGCGGGAGCTCGCTGGTGGGGGCGAGCTCTCCGAGGAGCTGGTTGCCGTCGAGATCGACGGCGAGGGCGTCCTCGGGGGTGAGCCGGTCGTAGGGGACTCCGCTCGGGGTGACCAGGACGAGCTCGCCGACCCGTGCCGAGACATTGCCCGATGTGCCCACCACCAGGCCTTCCGCCGCCGTCCTGCGGGCCGTGGCCACGAGGTCTTCCCATGCCCGCTCGATCGCGTCCTGCCGCACCTCATCGGTCATGCGGCGATCCTGTCAGGCGGTGCCGCGGCGGCGCAGGGGCAGGCGGGTGACGGAGATCACACAAAGCGCCGCAAAGGGCCGTTTTTCGCTTCGGCGCGGCGTCGATGCCGCACCCTCCCCGCGCCGTCACCGGGCCGACCCGGAGCCGTCCGACAGGTGGAGTCACGAATCCTCACTTCAGGACACCGCAACGCCCGTCTCAGTTCATCTCCCGTTCATCCAGGTTAACTACGTTCACCGGGCCACTGACGTCAAACGATTGCCTGGGTAAATGGAACACATCACCTTGCTGCTCGCGATTGTGATCGTGACAGCGCTCGTGTTCGATTTCACGAACGGTTTCCACGACACCGCCAACGCGATGGCGACGACCATCTCGACCGGCGCTCTGAAACCCAAGACGGCGGTGGCCATGTCCGCCGTGCTCAACCTCGTCGGCGCGTTCCTGTCCGTGGAGGTCGCCAAGACGATCTCCAGCGGCATCGTCACCGAGGACGGCATCACACCAGAGGTCATATTCGCGGCGCTCGTCGGCGCCATCCTGTGGAACCTGATGACCTGGCTGATCGGCCTGCCCTCCAGCTCATCGCACGCCCTCATGGGCGGACTGATCGGCGCCACCATCGCCTCGGTCGGCGTCGGCGGAGTCAACGGCGGCACCGTCGTCACCAAGGTGCTGATCCCCGCGATCGCCGCCCCGCTGGTCGCCGGCATCGCGGCGTTCCTGGCCTCCCGGCTGACGTACAGGATCGGCAGGAACGCCGACGCGAAGGCCACCGCGAAGGGCTACCGCGCCGGCCAGATCACCTCGGCGGGCCTCGTCTCCCTGGCCCACGGCACCAACGACGCGCAGAAGACCATGGGCATCATCACGCTGGCGCTCGTTGCCGGCGGCGTGCTCTCCCCCGGCTCCAACCCTCCGATGTGGGTCATCCTCTCCGCCGGTCTCGCGATCGCGCTGGGCACGTACCTCGGCGGCTGGCGCATCATCCGCACCATGGGCAAGGGCCTGACCGACCTCCAGCCGCAGCAGGGCTTCGCCGCCCAGACCAGCGCGGCCAGCGTCATCCTCGCCTCCTCGAACCTCGGCTTCTCGCTGTCGACCACGCACTCCTGCTCCGGCGCCGTGATGGGCGCGGGTCTCGGCCGCAAGGGCGGCGTGGTCCGCTGGTCCACCGCCACCCGGATGTTCGTCGCCTGGGGCCTGACCCTGCCGGCCGCCGGTCTGGTCGCCGCGGGCTCGGAGTTCGTGACCAAGCAGGGCGACTGGGGTGTCGCGGCCGTCGCGGCCTTCCTGATCGGCGCCTGCGTCGCCATCTGGTTCGTCTCCCGCCGCCAGGTGATCGACCACACCAATGTCAACGACGTGGCCGGCGACGCCGAGCCCGCCGGTGTTGTGACCGCCGCCATCGCGGCCGTCAGCCCGCCGCCGGCCGGAACGCCCGCGCAGGACCTCAAGACGACCATCCCGGCTCAGCCCCACGCGGCCGACTCCGAGCCGACGACGCAGCCGGCCACGGTGTAAGGACAGATCAGCATGAAAATCGACTGGGCAGCACTCGGTTCCGTCTTCGGCGTGAGCCTCGTCGCCACCGTCGCCCTGGTGGGTCTGTTCACCCTGGGCGTCGTGGGCCTGACCAAGCAGGAGTCTGCGGCCGCAGGGGGCGGGGGCTCCGCGGTCCTGGCGCGCACGGGCGCGTACGCCTGCTTCGCGCTCTGCGCGGCGGCCGTGACGTACGGGATCTATCTGATCGTCGTCTGACGGCGGCTCACTCAGCACAAGGCCGGGCCGGGCACCCCTTCGGGTGACCGGCCCGGCCTTTTTCCGTGCCGTCGATGTGGGGCTCGGCACACTGTCCCACTGCAGGTCAAGGGCGAGTTGACGGGCGTTCTCGCACGTGGTGGACTGCCGAGGCCATCTACGGCGGCAGAAGAGGAAGCCGGTGCAAATCCGGCGCGGTCCCGCCACTGTTACCGGGGGGAGCACTCCCCCGGAAGCCAGGAACTCTCACCGCCGATCACGTCGAACCAGGGCGCGGACACCCTGAGTGAGGACATATCGCCATGCGCGGCTGCGGTTCAGTTCCTGCTGTGGGTACGAAGGCCATTCCAGGCGAGACGTCGGCCTGAACCCATGCGTGCCGACCGCACTTTCGCCTACGGCGCCACTGCCGGCCTGGTCGGCGACCTGCTGCTCGGCGACCCTCGCCGGGGGCATCCGGTCGCCGCGTTCGGACGGGCGGCGGGCGCCGTCGAGCGCGTTCTGTGGCGCGACCACCGTGGCTGGGGCGCGCTGCACACCGCCGTGTGCGCCGGGGGCGCCGCGGCTGCCGCCGCGCTCCTCGCCCGCGGGGTCCAGGGCCGCTCCGCCTCCTCCGTCGCGCTGACCGCCGCCGCCACCTGGGCCGTCGTCGGCGGCACATCGCTGGGCCGTGAGGCGCGGGCAGTCGGAGGCGCGCTGGCCGCCGGGGACGTGGAGGTGGCCCGGGAGCGGCTGCCGCATCTGTGCGGGCGAGACCCGCAGAGCCTGGACGAGCAGCAGATCGCCCGCGCCGTCGTGGAATCCGTTGCCGAGAACACCTCTGACGCGGTGGTGGGCGCGCTGGTCTGGGGAGCTCTCGCGGGTGTGCCGGGTCTGGTGGGTTTCCGGGCGGTCAACACGCTGGACGCGATGGTCGGCCACAAGTCGCCCAGATACGGGCGGTTCGGCTGGGCCTCGGCGCGCCTCGACGACGTGGCCGGATGGCCGGGCGCCCGGCTCACCGCGGGTCTGGCGGTGCTCGCCGGCCAGGACCCGCGCGGAGCCGTACGGGCATGGCGGGACGACGCGAAGAAGCATCCGAGTCCGAACGCGGGCCCGGTGGAGGCGGCGTTCGCGGGGGCGCTCGGCGTACGGCTGGGCGGAACCCTCTCGTACGGCGGACGCGTCGAGCACCGTCCCGTACTCAACGGCACCGGCCGCCCGGTGCAGTTCGGCGACATCGAACGTGCCGTGCGGCTCTCGCGCCGCGTCGGCTGGCTGACACTGGCGGCGTGCGCTGCGGGCCGCGTGGCGGGGCACGCGCTGCGCGTGCGGCGCGCCGGAAAGGGGCGGGGATGAGCAGACGGAAGGCCGGGGGGCTGCTGGTCGCCGGGACCACCTCCGATGCGGGCAAGAGCGTCGTCACGGCCGGGATCTGCCGGTGGCTCGTCCGGCAGGGAGTGAAGGTCGCGCCCTTCAAGGGGCAGAACATGTCGCTCAATTCGTTCGTGACGCGCGAGGGCGCGGAGATCGGGCGGGCGCAGGCCATGCAGGCGCAGGCCGCGCGCGTGGAGCCGAGCGCCCTGATGAACCCGGTGCTGCTCAAGCCGGGCAGCGACCGCTCCAGCCAGGTCGTGCTGATGGGCAAACCGGTGGGCGAGCTGAGTGCCCGCGGCTACCACGGCGGGCGGCAGGAAGCCCTGCTGAGTACGGTCGTGGAGTGCCTGGAAGAGCTGCGGGGCACGTATGAAGCCGTGATCTGCGAGGGCGCGGGCAGTCCGGCCGAGATCAATCTGCGGCGTACGGACATCGTGAACATGGGCATCGCACGGGCCGCACGGCTCCCGGTGCTGGTCGTCGGAGACATCGACCGCGGTGGCGTCTTCGCCTCCTTCTTCGGTACGACGGCGCTGCTCAGCGGGGAGGACCAGGCGCTGGTCGCGGGGTACTTGGTCAATAAGTTCCGGGGCGATGTGTCGCTGCTCGAGCCGGGCCTGGAGATGCTGCACGGGCTGACCGGACGGCACACCTACGGAGTGCTGCCCTTCGCGCACGGCCTCGGCATCGACGAGGAGGACGGGCTGCGCGTTTCCCTGCGCGGCGCGGTACGGGAGTCGGTGGTCGCGCCGCCCGTCGGCGAGGACGTGCTACGCGTCGCCGTGTGCGCCGTACCGCTGATGTCGAACTTCACGGACGTGGACGCGCTGGCCGCCGAACCTGGCGTCGTCGTGCGGTTCGTGGACCGGGCCGAGGAGCTCGTCGACGCCGACCTGGTGGTCGTGCCGGGCACGCGTGGGACTGTGCGCGCCCTGGAGTGGCTGCGCGAGCGGGGGCTCGCGGACGTCCTGAAGCGGCGGGCCGCCGAGGGCAGGCCCGTACTGGGCATCTGCGGCGGGTTCCAGCTGCTCGGTGAGCACATCGACGACGAGGTCGAGTCACGTGCGGGCCGTGTCCCAGGCCTCGGCCTGCTGCCCGTACGCGTCCGGTTCGCCGTCGAAAAGACGCTGGCCAGGCCCGTCGGTCAGGCGCTCGGCGAAGCCGTAGAGGGTTACGAGATCCACCACGGCGTCGCGGAAGTACTCGGGGGCAAAGCCTTCTTGGACGGCTGCCGGGTCGGCTCCGTGTGGGGCACGCACTGGCACGGGTCGCTGGAGGGCGACGGCTTCCGGCGCGCCTTCCTGCGCGAGGTGGCCGCAGCCGCGGGACGGCGCTTCGTGCCCGCGCCCGACACCAGTTTCGGCGCGCTGCGCGAGGAGCAGCTGGACCGACTCGGCGATCTGATCGAGGAACACGCGGACACGGATGCGCTGCTGCGGCTCATCGAGTCGGGCGCACCGTCAGGACTTCCCTTCATTCCACCCGGAGCACCCGGAACACTTGGAGCGCCCGTATGAGCACCGTGCTGTTGCTGTCCACCGCCGACACGGATCTGCTGGCGGCCCGGGCCTCCGGCGCGCCGTACCGGATCGGCAACCCGACCCGTATCGATGTGGAGGAGGAGCTGCCCGCACTCGTCGCGGGCGCGTCCGTCGCGGTCGTACGGCTGCTCGGCGGCAAGCGGGCCTGGGAGGACGGGCTCGCCGCGCTGCGCGCGTCCGGCGTCCCGACCGTGCTGCTGGGCGGAGAGGCGGTCCCCGACGCGGAGTTGATGGCCGAATCGTCCGTGCCCGCCGGTGTGGTCGCCGAGGCGCTGCGCTATCTCGTCGAGGGCGGCCCCGGCAACCTGGTGGAGCTGGCCCGGTTCCTCTCCGACACCGTGCTGCTGACCGGCCAGGGCTTCGCGGAGCCGCAGAAGATGCCCGAGTGGGGCGTGCACGGCACGCGCGCGTACATCGAGGGGCGGCCGAGTGTCGGCGTGCTCTTCTACCGGGCCCACCAGCTCTCCGGGAACACCGCCTTCGTCGACACCCTCTGCGACCGGATCGAGGCGCGGGGGGCCAACGCCCTGCCCGTGTACTGCGGTTCACTGCGCGGCGCCGACCCCCAGCTGTACGAGCTGCTCGGCAAGACCGACGCTCTGGTCGCCACCGTGCTGGCCGCCGGCGGCACGCGCGCCAGTGACGCGAGCGCCGGCGGGGACGAAGAGGCCTGGGACATCGGGGCGCTCGCCGAGCTGAACGTGCCCGTCCTCCAAGGGCTTTGCCTGACCTCGTCGCGGGCCGTCTGGGAGGCGTCGGACGCGGCGCTGTCCCCGATGGACGCGGCGATGCAGGTGGCGATCCCCGAGTTCGACGGGCGGCTGATCACGGTCCCGTTCTCGTTCAAGGAGCAGGGTCCCGACGATGTGCCGGTGTACGTCGCCGACCCCGAGCGGGCCGGGCGCGTCGCCGGAATCGCCGTACGCCACGCGAAGTTGAAGCACAAGCCGAACGCGGAGAAAAAGCTCGCGCTCGTCTTCACCGCCTATCCGACGAAGCACTCGCGGGTGGGCAATGCGGTCGGCCTCGACACGCCCGCCTCCGCGGTGCGGGTCCTGGACGCCCTGCGCGACGCCGGATACGCCGTCGAAGGGCATCCGGACAACGGCGACGAGCTCATTCACCGGCTCATCAACGCCGGCGGCCACGATGTGGAGTGGCTGACCGAGGAACAGCTGGCAGCCGCCCCCGCGCGCGTGCCGCTCGCCGACTACCGCGCCTGGTTCGACAAGCTCGACCCGGAGCTGCGCGACAGCATGCTGGAGCACTGGGGCGAGCCGCCGGGCTCGCTCTACGTCGACGGCGACGAGATCGTCCTCGCCTCCCTCCAGTTCGGGAATGTCGTCGTGATGATCCAGCCGCCGCGCGGCTTCGGCGAGAACCCGATCGCGATCTACCACGACCCCGACATGCCGCCCTCGCACCACTACCTGGCGGCGTACCGGTGGCTCGACCATTCCTTCGGCGCCGATGCGGTCGTCCACATGGGCAAGCACGGCACGATGGAGTGGCTGCCCGGCAAGGGCCTCGGCCTGTCGGCGGGCTGCGGTCCGGACGCGGTGCTCGGCGAACTGCCGCTCGTCTACCCGTTCATCGTCAACGACCCCGGCGAGGGCACCCAGGCCAAGCGCCGCGGCCACGCCACGGTCGTGGACCATCTGGTGCCGCCGATGGCGCGCGCGGACACCTACGGCGACCTGGCAAAGCTGGAGCAGCTGCTCGACGAGTACGCGCTCGTCAGCGATCTCGATCCGACCAAGGGCCCGGCCGTACGGGCGCAGATCTGGACGCTCGTGAAGGCAGCCGAGCTCCACCACGACCTGCATGTCGACGAGCAGCCGGACGACGGCGACTTCGACGAGTTCGTCATGCACATCGACGGCTACCTCTGCGAGATCAAGGATGTCCAGATCAGGGACGGCCTGCACGTCCTGGGCGGCGGGCCGGAGGCGGAGGCCCGGGTCAATCTCGTACTGGCGGTGCTGCGCGCGTCCCAGGTGTGGGGCGGCCAGGCGAACGCCCTGCCGGGGCTGCGGGCGGCTCTCGCCGAGCACTTCGGCCTCGAGGAGAAGGCGCTGCTCGCCGAGCCTGGCGCGGCGGTGAAGGTGCCGGTGGAGCTGACCTCGCTGGTCGAGGGGCCCGCGCGGACGGGTGCCGACGCGATCGATCTGCTGGAGCAGCTGTGCCGCCGCCTCGCGGAGGGGATGGAGCAGCGGGGCTGGGACGTCTCGGCCGCGGCCGCGCTGGTACGGGATGTGCTCGGCGTCGAACTCCCGGACGCGGTGGCCGTGTTGGGGTTCGCCTGCGAGGAGGTCGTGCCACGGCTCGCCCGTACGACCGACGAGATCGACAACATCCTGCGGGCGCTGGACGGCGGCTATGTGCCCGCCGGTCCTTCCGGGTCGCCGACCCGCGGGCTGGTCAACGTCCTGCCGACCGGCCGCAACTTCTACTCCGTCGATCCGAAGGCGATCCCGTCCCGGCTGTCGTGGGAGGTCGGCCAGGCGCTCGCCGACTCGCTGGTGGAGCGGTATCTGGCGGACACGGGCGCGTACCCGAAGTCGGTGGGACTGACGGTGTGGGGCACGTCGGCGATGCGCACACAGGGCGACGACATCGCCGAGATCCTGGCGCTGCTGGGCTGCCGGCCGGTCTGGGACGACGCGTCGCGGCGGGTGACGGGCTTCGAGATCGTGCCCGCGCAGGAGCTGGGACGGCCGCGCATCGATGTGACGGTGCGGATCTCGGGCTTCTTCCGGGACGCCTTCCCGCATGTGGTGGGGCTCATCGACGACGCCGTACGGGCGGTGGCGGAGCTGGACGAACCGGCCGAGGCCAACTACGTACGGGCGCACGCGGACGAGGACACGGCCGCGCACGGCGACCGGCGGCGGGCCACGGCGCGGATCTTCGGCTCGAAGCCGGGAGCGTACGGAGCCGGGCTGCTGCCGTTGATCGACGCCCGCAACTGGCGCTCGGACGCCGACCTCGCCGAGGTGTACGCGGTGTGGGGCGGCTATGCGTACGGGCGGGGGCTCGAAGGGCGGGCGGCGCGCGGGGACATGGAGACGGCGTTCCGGCGGATCGCGGTCGCCGCGAAGAACGTCGACACGCGGGAGCACGATCTGGTCGACGCGGACGACTACTTCCAGTACCACGGCGGGATGGTCGCCATGGTGCGGCATCTGACGGGTGAGTCGCCCGAGGCGTATGTGGGTGACTCCGCGGTGCCGGACCAGGTGAAGACGCGCACGCTGGGCGAGGAGACGCACCGGGTGTTCCGGGCGCGGGTGGTCAATCCGCGGTGGATGGCGGCGATGCGGCGGCACGGGTACAAGGGCGCGTTCGAGATGGCCGCGACGGTGGACTACCTGTTCGGGTACGACGCGACGGCGGGTGTCGTCGACGACTGGATGTACGAGAAGTTGTCGGCGGAGTACGTCTTCGACCCGGAGAACCGGGAGTTCATGCAGAAGTCCAACCCCTGGGCACTGCGGGGGATTACGGAGCGGCTGCTGGAGGCGGCGGAGCGGGGGCTGTGGGCGGAGCCGGACGGGGAGACGCTGGAGCGGCTTCGGCAGACGTACCTGGAGCTCGAGGGCGACTTGGAGGGGGACGCGTGAGGGTTGCGCCCGCGGCGGGCTTCAAGAACTGGGGCTCCGCCCCGGGCCCCACGCCTCAAACGCCGGCGAGGCTTGACTCGGGGCTCCGCCCCGGGCCCCGCGCCTCAGACGCCGGCGGGGTTCCAACGGGGCCCGTTGGGGGTCCCCCCGGACGAAGTCTGGGGGAGATTGAGGACTGGGGGTCCAGGGGGCGAAGCCCCCTGGTTACGGGAAGGGGCGGGGTGGGGGAATCACACCGCCGCAACACGATCGAGGAGCCCGCATGAGCACCCCATACCCCTTCACCGCGATCGTCGGCATGGACGACCTGCGGCTCGGGCTGCTGCTGAATGCGGTATCGCCCGCCGTGGGCGGTGTGCTCGTACGCGGCGAGAAGGGCACCGCCAAGTCCACCGCCGTACGGGCCCTTTCCGCCCTCCTGCCCGAGGTGTCCGTCGTCGCCGGGTGCCGGTTCTCCTGCGATCCCTCGACGCCCGACCCCGCATGCCCCGACGGTCCGCACGAGGCCGGTGGCGGTGTGGCGCGGGCCGCGCGGATGGTCGAGTTGCCCGTCGGGGCGTCCGAGGACCGGCTCGTCGGGGCCCTCGACATCGAGCGGGCGCTGGCCGAGGGCGTGAAGGCCTTCGAGCCGGGGCTGCTCGCGGACGCGCACCGCGGGATTCTCTACGTCGACGAGGTCAATCTGCTGCATGACCATCTGGTCGACCTGCTGCTGGACGCGGCCGCCATGGGCGCGTCGTATGTCGAGCGTGAGGGCGTCTCGGTGCGGCACGCCGCACGTTTTCTGCTCGTGGGGACGATGAACCCCGAAGAGGGCGAGCTGCGGCCGCAGTTGCTGGACCGCTTCGGGCTCACCGTCGAGGTGGCGGCCTCGCGCGAGCCCGACCAGCGGGTCGAGGTGGTGCGACGGCGGCTCGCCTACGACGACGATCCGGCCGGATTCGCCGCTCGCTGGGCCGACGAAGAGGCGGCCCTGCGCGCGAGGATCGTGGCCGCGCGGGCGCTGCTGCCCGACGTCCGGCTGGGGGACGGCGCGTTGCGGCAGATCGCCGCGACCTGCGCGGCCTTCGAGGTGGACGGCATGCGCGCGGACATCGTGATGGCACGGACCGCGACGGCGCTGGCCGCGTGGGCGGGGCGCGGCGACGTACTCGCCGAGGATGTGCGGCAGGCCGCTCTGCTGGCGCTCCCGCACCGGCGGCGGCGCAATCCCTTCGACGCGCCCGGTCTGGACGAGGACAAGCTCGACGACACGCTGGAGGAGTTCGGCGGCGAGGAAGACGATCCGGATCCCGACGGTCCGGGCGGCGGTGGCCGCCCGCCGCAGGACGGACCCGGCACACCGCCGCAGGGCGATACGGGGCAGGGCGACGCTGAGCAGGCTGGCACACCCGCACAGCCGCAGGAGGCCGACGGCGGGGAGCCGCAGAGCGCGGGCGGCGGCGAGCAGCAGGCCGTACGGGCCGCTGAGCCATTCCGTACGAAGGTGCTGAGCGTGCCCGGACTGGGTGAGGGCGCGACGGGGCGCAGGTCCCGTGCGCGGACCGAGCACGGCCGGACGACGGGGGCGCGAAGGCCCCGAGGGGCGCTCACCAAGCTGCACTTGGCGGCGACCGTGCAGGCCGCAGCTCCGCACCAGCGGGCGCGCGGGCGCAGCGGCCGCGGCCTGGTGGTGCGGCGTGACGATCTGCGGCAGGCGACCCGGGAGGGGCGCGAGGGAAACCTCGTGCTGTTCGTCGTCGACGCGTCGGGGTCGATGGCGGCCAGGCAGCGGATGAGCGCGGTCAAGGGCGCGGTGCTGTCACTGCTGCTCGACGCCTACCAGCGGCGCGACAAGGTCGGCCTGATCACCTTCCGCGGGAAGGACGCGGAGGTGGCGCTGCCGCCGACGTCGTCGGTGGACGCGGCCGCCACGCGTCTCGAGACGCTGCCGACGGGTGGCCGTACGCCGCTGGCGGCCGGGCTGCTGCGGGCGCACGACGTACTGCGCGTGGAACGCCTGCGCGATCCGTCCCGCCGGCCACTGCTGGTCGTGGTGACGGACGGCCGCGCGACGGGCGGGGTCGATCCGGTCGCGCTGGCGGCGCGGGCCGGGCGGCTGCACGCCTCGGAGGGCACGGCCGCGATCGTCGTGGACTGCGAGTCCGGGCCGGTACGCCTCGGTCTTGCCGGCACGCTCGCGGGCGATCTCGGCGGCACGGCCGTCACACTCGACGAGCTGCGGGCCGACTCCATCGCCGGGCTCGTCCGCGAGGTACAAGGATCAAGGAGGGCAGCCTGATGCCACAGGGACAGCCGGCCGTCGTGCCGGACGACGGACTCACGACGCGTCAGCGCCGTAACCGCCCACTCGTCGTCGTGCATACGGGCATCGGCAAAGGGAAGTCGACGGCCGCGTTCGGGCTCGCGCTGCGCGCCTGGAACCAGGGGTGGCCGATCGGGGTTTTCCAGTTCGTGAAGTCCGCCAAGTGGAAGGTCGGCGAGGAGAACGCGCTGAAGGTCCTCGGCGCCTCCGGCGAGGGCGGCCCGGTCGCCTGGCACAAGATGGGCGAGGGCTGGTCGTGGGTCCAGCGCGACAGGCAGCTCAACAACGAGGAGGCGGCACGCGAGGGCTGGGAGCAGGTCAAGCGCGACCTGGCGGCCCAGACGTACCAGCTGTACGTGCTGGACGAGTTCGCGTATCCCATGCACTGGGGATGGGTGGACACGGCCGAGGTGATCGACGTACTGCGGAACCGGCCCGGCAGCCAGCATGTGGTCATCACCGGCCGCAACGCTCCGGCGGAGCTCGTCGACTTCGCCGATCTGGTGACCGACATGTCGAAGGTGAAGCACCCGATGGACGCCGGTCAGAAGGGGCAGCGGGGCATCGAGTGGTAGCACGACTCGTCATCGCCGCGCCGTCGTCCGGCAGCGGCAAGACCACCGTCGCGACGGGCCTGATGGCGGCCTTCGTCGCGGCGGGGCTTTCCGTGTCCCCGCACAAGGTCGGTCCGGACTACATCGACCCGGGCTACCACTCGCTCGCGACGGGCCGCCCGGGGCGGAACCTGGACCCGTATATGTGCGGTACGGAGCTGATGGCACCGCTGTTCGCGCACGGCGCGGCGGGGTGCGACCTGGCGGTCGTCGAGGGCGTGATGGGACTGTACGACGGTGCGGCGGGGGCGGGTGAACTGGCGTCCACGGCACAGGTGGCGAAGCTGCTGCGGGCACCGGTGGTGCTGGTGGTGGACGCGTCGTCGCAGTCGCGGTCGGTGGCGGCGCTGGTGCACGGGTTCGCGTCGTGGGATCCGCAGGTGCGGATCGGGGGCGTGATCCTGAACAAGGTCGGGTCGGACCGGCATGAGGAGTTGCTGCGGGAGGCGCTGGAGGAGTCGGGGGTGCCGGTGCTGGGGGTGCTGCGGCGGGCTCCGGCTGTGTCGACACCGTCGCGCCATCTGGGCCTGGTGCCGGTCGCCGAGCGGCGGGGAGACGCGGTGGACGCGGTGGCGGCCATGGCCGAACAGGTTCGGCGGGGCTGTGACTTGGAGGGGTTGCTGGGGTTGGCGCGGTCGGCTCCGCGGCTGGATGGGGCGGCGTGGGACCCCGAGGCCGCCTGCGGCGAGCCATTCCCCACGGGAACAAGCCCCGCGCAGCGCCCCCTCGTCGCTGTCGCTGGCGGCCCCGCGTTCACCTTCTCCTACGCCGAGCACACCGAACTCCTCACCGCCGTCGGCGCCGATGTCGTCACCTTCGACCCCCTCCGGGACGAGCAACTGCCCGACGGGACAAGCGGACTGGTCATCGGCGGCGGATTCCCCGAGGTGTACGCCCCCGAGCTGTCCGCCAATGAACCGCTCCGCAAGGACGTCGCCGAGCTCGCGCACTCCGGCGCGCCCGTCGCCGCCGAGTGCGCCGGGCTGCTGTATCTCGCGCGGTCGCTGGACGGGCAGCCGATGTGCGGGGTGCTGGACGCCGAGGCGCGGATGGCGGACCGGCTGACGCTCGGCTACCGCGAGGCCGTCGCGGTGGGCGACAGCGTGCTCGCCTCTGCCGGGACGCGGATGCGCGGGCACGAGTTCCACCGGACCGTCGTCGAGCCTGCCGCAGGAGCCGCCCCCGCCTGGGGGATGCACCGGCCCGAGCGCCGCGTCGAGGGGTTCGTACAACAGGGCGTGCATGCGAGCTATCTGCATACGCACTGGGCTTCCGGGCCCGGCATTGCCCGCCGATTCGTTGAAAGGTGTACGCGATGAGCAGGTTGATCGGGGTCGGAGTGGGGCCCGGTGACCCGGAGTTGGTGACCGTGAAGGGCGTACGCGCCCTTCAGGAGGCCGATGTCGTCGTCGTGCCCGTGATGGCCGCATCCGACGGGAAGGACGGCGGCGAGCCGGGCCGCGCCGAGGCGACCGTCCTGCACTACGTCGACGCCGACAAGGTCGTACGGGTCGTCTTCGCGCTCAACGAGCGCAGCGACCGCGCGCGGCGCGAGGCCGCCTGGGACGCCGCCGGCGAGTCCGTCGCCGCGCTGCTGCGCGACCGCGGCGCCGTGGCCTTCGCAACCATCGGCGACCCCAACGTGTACTCCACGTTCACCTACCTCGCCGAGACCATCGGTGGACTCGTGCCGGACGTCGTCGTCGAGACCGTGCCCGGCATCACCGCGATGCAGGATCTCGCGGCCCGCAGCGGCGCGGTCCTCACCGAGGGCACCGAGCCGCTGACCCTGGTGCCGGTGACCGCGGGGGCCGCTGTGCTCAAGGATGCTCTGGAGGGGCCCGGGACGGTCGTCGCCTACAAGTTCGGGCGGCTCGCGACGGAGGTGGCGACCGCGCTGCGGGAGACGGGGCGTACCGAGGGCGCGGTGTGGGGGTCGGCGCTCGGGCTGCCCGAGGAGTCGATCCGGCCGGCGGCGGAGCTGGCCGAGGGCTCGTTGCCGTATCTGTCGACGCTGATCGCGCCCGCGCCGCGCGGCGGCGGCCGCGGGGGCAAGCTGTGAGCTCCTCATTCGGCGAGGCCCACCACCAGCCAGATGAAGCCCACTCCCCCGGCCGTGCAGAGCAGGGTGGAGCGGGCGGGGTGGGAGTGGTGCGCCTCGGGGAGGATCTCGGCCGCGGCGAGATAGAGCAGGGCGCCACCGAAGAACCCGAGATAGCTGCCGAGGAATTCGACCGGCAGCGTGAACAGCAGAGTGGACGCGGCGCCGACGACGGGGGCGAGCGCGTCGGCGACGAGCATCGCGATCGCCTTGCCGCGGGAGTTCCCGTACAGGCTGGTGATCGTGTACGTGTTGAAGCCGTCGGCGAAGTCGTGGGTGATGACGGCGAGCGCCACAGTCGCGCCCATGTCCTCGCCCACCTGGAAGGCCGCGCCGATCGCGATGCCGTCCGTCAGGCTGTGGCCGACCATCGCCGCGGCCGCCGTCAGACCCACCTGCGGGACGCGCTCATCCGCGCCGTGCGCTGCCTGACGGACGGCCAGCAGCCGTTCCACCAGGTGCGCGGCGAGGAAGCCGCCGACGAACAGCAGCAGTGCCTGCGGCACTCCGAACACCTCGTTGCCCGCCGCCCGAAGTGCCTCGGGCAACAGGTCCAGGCCGACCACACCGAGCATCAGCCCGCCGGTCAGGCCCAGCACGAGGTGGCGGCGGTCGGTGACGCGCCCAGCCGTCCAGCCGCCGAACAGCGTCATCAGGAACGCGCCGAGCGCGACGAACACCGCCATGCGCCTTTGCTAGCGGATTGACCAGCCTCGCGGCACAGCGAAGATCGAGATCCACCCGAATGACACGAGCGACACGTAAGACACGAACCATCCGAGAGGACCACTGCTGATGGCCGATGCCGCCACCCACGGCAAGGTGACTTTCGTCGGCGCCGGCCCGGGCGCCGCCGATCTGCTGACGTTCCGGGCCGCGCGGGCCATCGCTGACGCCGACATCGTCATCTGGGCGGCGAGCCTGGTGCAGGCGGACGTTCTCGACCACGCTCGCGAGGGCGCCGAGATCCTCGACTCGGCGGCAATGTCGCTCGAGGACGTCGTCGCGGTGTACGAACGGGCCCGCGACGAGGAACTGAAAGTGGCCCGCATCCACTCCGGCGACCCCGCCCTGTGGGGCGGCACACAGGAACAGCTCGACCGGTGCGTGGAGCTGGGACTCGCCGTCGAGATCGTGCCGGGCGTCTCGTCGTTCTCGGCGGTCGCTGCGATCACCCAGCGCGAACTGACGATCCCGGAGGTCGCGCAGTCCGTGATCCTGACCCGGCTCGGCGGCGGCAAGACGCCGATGCCGCCGGGCGAGGAGGTACGGGAGTTCGCGCGGCACGGCACGACGATGGCGCTGTTCCTGTCGGCGGCCCGCTCGGGCCAGTTGACGCAGGAGCTGCTTGAGGGCGGCTATCCGACGAGTACGCCGGTGATCGTGGCGTACCAGGCGACCTGGCCGGAGGAGCTGATCCTGCGCTGCACGATCGGCACGCTGGAGGAGACCGTCAAGGAGCACAAGCTCTGGAAGCACACGCTGTTCCTGGTGGGGCCGGCGCTGGCGGCTTCCGGGACGCGTTCGCACCTCTACCACCCGGGGCACTTCCACGGCTTCCGGAAGGCCGACCCGGCCGCCCGTAAGGCGCTGCGCGCACAGGGCGCGAACGAAGGAGCAATCGAGGGAGCAACCGAAGGAGCGACGCAGAAGTGATCGGCCTGATCTCAGCGACGGCGGCGGGCGCGGCCGCCCGTGACCGGCTTGCGGCGGCGTGGCCCGGCCGCACAAAGGTGTACGAAGGGCCGGTGCGCGAGAGCGTCGAGCGGGCCTTCGCGGAGTGCGAGCAGTTGGTGTGCTTCCTGGCGACGGGCGCGGTCGTACGGATCGTCGCCCCGCTGTTGGCGGGCAAGTCTGCCGACCCGGGCGTGGTGTGTGTGGACGAGGGGCAGCGGTACGCGGTGTCCCTGCTGGGCGGCCACGACGGCGGCGCGAATGCCTTGGCAGCGGCGGTGGGTGACGTTCTCGGTGCGGAGCCGGTCGTCACGACGGCGACGGACGCGGCCGGGATCCCGGGCCTGGACACGCTGGGCTGGCCGGTCGAGGGCGCGGTCGCGTCCGTGACGCGGGCGGTGCTTGACGGCGATCCGGTGGCGCTGCGGGCGGACGCGGTGTGGCCGCTGCCGCCGCTGCCCGGGAACGTGGCCCCGGGGGGCGAGGGCGCTGCCGCCGCTCTCCATGTCACGGACCGGGTCGTCGAAACCGGTCCGCACGACGCGGTGTTGCGGCCGCCGTCACTGGTCGTCGGGGTCGGTGCGTCCAAGGGCGCTCCCGTCGAGGAGATCCTCTCGCTGGTCGGGACTGCGCTGAGCGAGGCGGGACTGTCGGTGCGATGCGTCGCGGAGCTGGCGACCGTCGACGCGAAGGCGGACGAGCCCGGCATCGTCGGGGCCGCTCAGCGGCTCGGGGTGCCCTTGGTGACGCATGCCGCCGAGCGGCTCGCCGGGATCGCCGTGCCGAACCCGTCCGGTGCGCCGCTCGCCGCGGTGGGCACGCCGTCCGTCGCCGAGGCCGCGGCGCTCGCGGGCGGGGGTGAACTCCTCGTCCCCAAGCGGAAGTCGAGCCCCGAGGGCCGGGCCGCGATGGCGACCTGCGCGGTCGTACGCAAGACGCCGCGCGGCCGGCTGGCCGTGGTCGGCCTCGGCCCCGGGGCCCGCGATCTGGTCACCCCTCGCGCCACGGAGGAACTGCGGCGCGCGTCGGTACTGGTCGGGCTCGATCAGTACGTCGACCAGATCCGCGACCTGCTCAGGCCCGGCACCCGGGTCATCGAGTCCGGCCTCGGTGCGGAGGAGGAGCGGGCCCGTACGGCTGTCGCCGAGGCCCGCGCCGGGCATGCGGTCGCGCTGATCGGCAGCGGTGACGCGGGCGTGTACGCGATGGCCTCCCCCGCGCTCGCCGAGGCGTCCGACGACATCGACGTGGTGGGCGTGCCGGGCGTGACCGCGGCGCTGGCCGCAGCCGCGATCCTGGGCGCGCCGCTCGGGCACGACCATGTCTCGATCAGCCTGTCCGATCTGCACACGCCGTGGGAGGTCATCGAGCGCCGGGTGCGGGCCGCCGCGGAGGCGGACATCATCGTGACCTTCTACAACCCGCGCAGCCGCGGCCGCGACTGGCAGCTCCCGAAGGCGCTGTCGATCCTCGCCGAACACCGGGAGCCGCAGACGCCGGTGGGTGTCGTACGCAACGCGTCCCGGCCGGACGAATCCAGCCGCCTCACGACACTCGCCGGACTGGATCCGGCGACGGTGGACATGATGACCGTCGTGACGGTCGGCAACACGGCCACGCGCGAGATCGCGGGCCGCATGGTGACCCCGCGCGGCTACCGGTGGCAGTCATGACGCCCCGCCGGCCACGCGGGCCCACGTCGCCGCGCCGCGCACCGACGCCGTACCCCCTGGGCGTGTTCTAGAAGTCCCGCCGCACCCCCGCCGCAAGCTCAGCCGCACCACCCCCACCTCAAGGAGAACGCGTGACCACCCCGCCCGCACTGCTCATCGCCGGCCACGGCACCCGTGACGAAGCCGGGGCCGAGGCCTTCCGGGACTTCGTACGGGAGCTGGGGCGGCGCCATCCCGAACTCCCCGTCGGGGGCGGCTTCATCGAACTGTCCCCGCCGCCCCTCGGCGAAGCCGTCGCCGAGCTGGTGGAGCGCGGTGTGCAGCGCTTCGCCGCGGTGCCGCTGATGCTGGTGTCCGCCGGGCACGCCAAGGGCGACATCCCGGCCGCGCTGGCCCGCGAGCGGGAGCGGCACCCCGGGATCTCGTACACCTATGGCCGTCCCCTCGGCCCGCATCCGGCGCTGCTGCGTGTCCTGGAGCGGCGGCTCGACGAAGCGCTGGGCTCCGTCTCCCGTACGCCCGCGGACCGGGCCGATGTGACCGTGCTGCTGGTGGGCCGCGGTTCGACCGACCCGGACGCCAACGCCGAGGTGCACAAGGCGGCCCGGCTGCTGTGGGAGGGGCGCGGATACGCGGGCGTGGAGACGGCGTTCGTGTCGCTCGCCGCGCCCGATGTGCCGAGCGGCCTGGACCGGTGCGTAAAGCTGGGGGCGCGCCGGATCGTGGTGCTGCCGTACTTCCTGTTCACCGGGATCCTGCCGGACCGGGTGCTCCAGCAGACGCAGGGCTGGGCGGAGGCGCACCCCGAGGTGGAGGTCGTGTCGGCCGATGTGATCGGTCCGACCGAGGAGTTGCTCGACCTGGTGATGGAGCGCTACCGGGAGGCCGTCGCGGGCGACATCCGGATGAACTGCGACACCTGCGTGTACCGGATCGCGATGCCGGGCTTCGCGGACAAGGTGGGCCTTCCGCAGCAGCCGCACTTCCACCCGGACGACGACGGGCACCACCACGGTCACGGGCACGGAAGCGCCCATCACCACCACGGCAGCCATGCGCACTCACACTGACGCACACGACCTGCGGCACCACGGTGACGCGGAGGTGCGCGACGCGGATCTGACGGACCTCGCGGTCAATGTCCGCACCGGGACTCCCCCGGCCTGGCTCCGTGAGCGCATCGCCGGCTCGCTGACCGGCCTTGCCGCCTATCCGGACGGGCGGGCGGCGCGGGCGGCGGTCGCGCGGCGGCACGGTCTGCCGGTGGAGCGGGTGCTGCTGACGGCGGGGGCGGCGGAGGCGTTCGTCCTGCTCGCGCGTGCGCTGACGATACGTCACCCACTCGTGGTACACCCGCAGTTCACGGAGCCGGAGGCGGCGCTTCGGGACGCGGGGCACGAGGTGGCGCGGCTGCTGCTGCGGGAGCAGAACGGCTTCCGGCTCGATCCGGCTGCCGTGCCCGACGCGGCGGACCTGGTGATGATCGGCAATCCGACCAACCCCACGTCCGTACTGCATCCGGCAGCAGACATCGCCGAACTGGCCCGCCCCGGGCGGCTGCTGGTGGTGGACGAGGCCTTCATGGACGCGGTGCCCGACGAGCCCGAGGCGCTGGCGGGCCGGACCGATGTGCCGGGCCTTGTGGTGCTGCGCAGTCTGACCAAGACCTGGGGTCTGGCGGGCCTGCGTATCGGCTATGTGCTGGCCGAGCCTGAGACCGTCGAGGCACTGGAGCGGGCCCAGCCGCTGTGGCCGGTGTCGACGCCCGCGCTGGCGGCGGCCGAGGCGTGCATGGAGCCCGCCGCGCTCAAGGAGGCCGAGCAGGCGGCCCATCTGGTAGCGACGGAGCGGGCCCATCTGCTGGCGGGGCTGGCGGAGTTCGAGGAGGTGCGGGTGGTGGCGGCGGCCGAGGCCTCGTTCGTGCTCGTACACGTCCGGCGCGGCGCCGAGGTGCACAAGCGGCTGCGCGGTCTGGGCTTCGCGGCCCGCCGCGGCGACACATTCCCGGGCCTCGGCCCCGGCTGGCTGCGGCTGGCGGTACGCGACCGGGCGACGACCAACCGCTTTCTGCAGGCGCTCGACCAGGCGCTGACGATGGTGGGCGACTAGGGCGTGCTTTAGAAGTAGCGCCGTCCGCCCGCAGGGCGGGCCCTGCGGCGTCTGGTGCGTGCAGTCGCAAGGCGGTGGGGGCACCCCCGGACGAAGTCTGGGAGAGATCGCCCTCGTACTCGTCGTACTTGGGCGACTGAGACAACATCGCGTGGGTGCACCTCCCAGCGGTAGCTGGCGGAGTGCGTGCCAGGCGTCGCGGGGCTGGGGGCACCTCCCAGGCGAAGCTCTGGGGGAGGGACTTCTAAAACACGCCCAAGGTCTCGGGACGCCGGACGGGCTGACATGTCAGTCCGTCCGGCGTTCGAGGACCGGGGTTCGGGACGGAGCCCCGGGTCAGCGACGGGCGCGGGCGCGGACCAGCAGCAGCGCGCCTCCCCCGAGCGCGAGCATCATGGCCGCCCCGCCCGCGATGTACGTCGTCGTGGCGCTGCCGCCGGTCTCCGCGAGGTTCTCCCCGGCGGGGGTCTCACCGGACTGGGCCTGCACGCCTTCGCTTTCGCCCGACTTGTCGGACGGCTCCTGCGAGTTGCCCGACGGCTCCTGCGAGTTGTCGGACGGCGCCTGCGCGGCGGGGGCGGCGGCGTTGGCGTTGGCGGCGGCCTTGGGCGACTCGCACTTCGCCTCGGCGAGGGTGACCACGCCGGTCACCTCGGCGACGTTCAGCTTGGCAGGGCTGACCGAGACCTTGAGCTCCAGAGCGGTGGCGGCGGCCGTACGGGACGTGGTGTGCGTCTTCGACAGATCGAGCGTCACCTCGCCGACGCCGGGCACATCGACCCGGGTGGTGCCCTTGGCGGAAAGCGTGACCTTCTTGCCGAGCACGGTCACATGGCCGAGCACATTCGACTCTGCGACCGGCTGCTTGCCCGCCTCGCAGACGGCCTTCGACGTGACCTTCTCGACCTCGATCAGGGAGAGCAGCGGCAGCCCGGGCACATGCACCCGGGCGCGCACGAGGTTGGTGTACCCCTCGGCCCTGTGCTTGTCGACGGTCGCCTTCGCGGTGGCCACGTCCGCGCGCAGCACCTGGATGGGCCTGCCCTGGTCGACCCCGTCCAACTGCACGGTCAGCGCGGTCTTCTCTGCACTCGCCGGGGCCTGCACCTCGTTGAGCGTGGCCTTGAGCGGGACGTCGACGGTCTTGCTGCGCAGGGAAACATCGAGACCGGTACGGAGCACGACCGCACTCGCCCGGCCCTCGCCGCCCCCGGTGGCGTGCGCCGGGGCGGCGAGGGCCACGGGGCCGGTGACCAGCGCGGCGGCGGCCGTGACGGCGGCGCAGCGGCGTGCGGCGGGCATGCGGAAGGTGTTGCTGTTCAAGGTGGTGGAACCCCCACAAGAGACATGGCGTCGCCGTCCGCCCCACGGGGACGCGTGGGCGGCGGCGACCAAGACACCGGAATCCTGTACGCACTGGCAGTGAACTGACAGACACCTGGCGTGGGTTCACCCCAAAGTGGGGTTTCCGTGCCGTTATTCGATTCTTGGGGTACGGATGTTCCCCTGAGCCACGCGTGTCACGGCGACAGGGTGGTGCGCCGGTCGACCCGCGGGATCGCGCGTGGAGTGCTTCAACCAGCGTTTCCGGCTCCGGGTCACGCTCGGTCAGCACGGCGGCGGTGTCCGTCAGCCGATCACCCGGCCGTTCAGGATCACCCGCCGCGGCCCCGCCAGCGCTCTGACGTCGGCCCGCGGATCCTCGTCGTACACCACGAGATCCGCCGGTGCGCCTTCCTCGAGCACCGGGCGGCCCAGCCACTGGCGCGCCCCCCAGGCCGTCGCCGACAGGGCCTGCAGCGGCGGGATGCCGGCCTTCACCAGCTCGGCCACCTCGGCCGCCACCAGGCCGTGCGCCAGCGAGCCGCCCGCGTCCGTGCCGACGAAAATGGGCACCCCCGCGTCGTACGCCGCGCGCACCGTGTCGTAGCGGCGCTGGTACAGCCGCCGCATATGGGCGGACCAGACAGGGAACTTGGCCTCGCCGCCCGCCGCAAGGTCCGCGAACGTGGCGATGTTGACCAGCGTCGGCACGATCGCGACACCCCGCTCCGCGAACAGCGGGATGGTGTCCTCGGTGAGCCCGGTGGCGTGCTCGATGCAGTCGATGCCCGCCTCGACCAGGTCCCTCAGCGCTGCCTCGGCGAAGCAGTGGGCGGTCACCCGCACGCCCAGCCGGTGCGCCTCGGCGATCGCCGCCTCGACCGCGCCGCGCGGCCAGCAGGCGGTCAGATCCCCGGCGTCCCGGTCGATCCAGTCGCCGACGAGCTTGACCCATCCGTCGCCGCGCCGGGCCTCCTGGGCGACGTACGCGACGAGGTCGTCGGGCTCGATCTCATGGGCGAAGTTGCGGATGTAGCGGCGGGTGCGCGCGATGTGACGGCCCGCCCTGATGATCTTCGGCAGGTCTTCCCGGTCGTCGATCCAGCGGGTGTCGGACGGTGATCCCGCGTCCCGGATGAGCAGCGTGCCCGCGTCCCGGTCGGTGAGGGCCTGCTTCTCACTGGTCGCCTCGTCGACCGCGCCGTGGTGGTCGAGCCCGACATGGCAGTGCGCGTCGACCAGGCCGGGGAGCGCCCAGCCCTGGACGGTGACGGCCTCGGCGCGGGGCCGGTCGTAGGAGATCCGGCCGTCCACCACCCACAGTTCGTCCCGCGCCTCCTCGGGCCCGACGAGCACCCGCCCCTTCACATGCAGCACTGTGTGATCGCTCATATCGAGCACTGTACGAGGCGTCGTGGGGGCAGCCCGCCGGGCGGTCACCGGGGCCTGCCGGCGACGGTGAACAGCATTTCTCCTGGTATCAAAGTCGGCGTTAATTTAAAATGCGTGAAGATGCTTTATTCCAGCCAGCTTCCCGTATTCTTCTGCCCCCGTTCCGCGATCCTAAACGCCAAGATTTCGATAGGATCGAACGGCGTAATTCGGACGGGTCTCGTTGCCGTTACGGATATGTGACCGACTCCACAGGGCGCCCGATTAGCCCCTTATTTACGGCACAAATCGCCCGAAATCATCGGTCGGCAGCACTAGCGCCCGCGCCCGCGCGATAACACAAAGAGGCGCTCCACCCAACCCCTTCCCTCAGTGCATTTTCAGAATTAGCTCGGTAAATTGCCTCGGCATGACCGCCGCACAAGAAGACCTTGTACGAGCCAACCCCCCGAACGAATTCCCGGAGATCGACACCCCCCGAGTGGAGGACGGAGCCGCGATCTGGCGCATCGCCCGCGACTCCGAGGTCCTGGACCTCAACTCCTCGTACAGCTATCTGCTGTGGTGTCGCGACTTCGCAGCCACCTCGCTGGTGGCGCGCGGCCGTGACGGTGAGCCCATCGCCTTCGTCACCGGCTATGTGCGCCCCGACCGCCCGGAGGCCCTGGTCGTCTGGCAGGTCGCGGTCGACCACGCGCACCGCGGCCGGAGGCTCGCCGGTGTGCTGCTCGACGCGCTGACCGCCAAGGTCACGGACGAGCGCGGGGTGCGCGAGGTCGAGACGACCATCACCCCCGACAACACCGCGTCCGACCGGCTGTTCACCTCCTACGCCAAGCGCCACGGGGCGCCACTCGCGCGTGAAGTCCTGTTCGACGGCGGACTGTTCCCCGAGGGAACGCACCAGCCAGAAGTGCTGTACCGCATCGGACCCATCTCCGCCTGACCCCCCACACCTGGAGACTTGCTGTGACCATCACCCCGCCCGCCCTGAGTGTCTTCGAGACCCTGGAGTCGGAGGTGCGCAGCTACTGCCGCGGTTGGCCCGCTGTGTTCGACCGTGCGCAGGGCAGCTACCTCCACGACGAGGACGGACACGCCTACCTCGACTTCTTCGCCGGCGCCGGATCGCTCAACTACGGGCACAACAACCCGGTGCTGAAACGCGCGCTGATCGACTACATAGAGCGCGACGGCATCACGCACGGCCTGGACATGGCGACCACCGCCAAGCGCGCGTTCCTGGAGTCGTTCCAGAACGTGATCCTGCGGCCGCGCGACCTTCCGTACAAGGTCATGTTCCCTGGCCCGACCGGCACCAACGCGGTCGAGTCGGCGCTCAAACTGGCCCGCAAGGTGAAGGGGCGCGAATCCGTCGTCTCGTTCACCAACGCCTTCCACGGCATGTCGCTCGGCTCGCTCGCCGTCACCGGCAACGCCTTCAAGCGGGCCGGCGCCGGCATCCCGCTGGTGCACGGCACACCGATGCCGTTCGACAACTACTTCGACGGCCAGGTCCCCGACTTCCTCTGGTTCGAGCGCCTCCTCGAGGACCAGGGCTCCGGCCTCAACAAGCCGGCCGCCGTGATCGTCGAGACCGTGCAGGGCGAGGGCGGCATCAATGTGGCCCGCGCCGAGTGGCTGCGCGCGCTCCAGGACCTGTGCCACCGCCAGGACATGCTGCTGATCGTCGACGACATCCAGATGGGCTGCGGCCGCACCGGTGGCTTCTTCTCCTTCGAGGAAGCGGGCATCACGCCGGACATCGTCACTCTGTCGAAGTCGATCAGCGGCTACGGACTGCCCATGTCGCTCTGCCTGTTCAAGCCGGAGCTGGACATCTGGGAGCCGGGCGAGCACAACGGCACGTTCCGCGGCAACAACCCCGCCTTCGTCACCGCCACCGCCGCGCTCGACACCTACTGGGCCGACGGCCAGATGGAGAAGCAGACCCTCGCGCGCGGCGAGCAGGTCGAGCAGGCGCTGCTGGCCATCGTCGGCGAGAGCGGCGAGCCGGGCGTGAGCTTCCGTGGCCGCGGTCTGGTGTGGGGCCTGGAGTTCGAGGACAAGGCGCGCGCCTCGGCGGTCTGCGCCCGCGCTTTCGAGCTGGGGCTGCTCCTTGAGACCTCCGGCCCGGAGAGCGAGGTGGTCAAGCTGCTGCCCGCGCTCACCGTCTCCTCCGAGGAGCTCGACGAGGGTCTGCGCATCCTGGCCCGCTCCGTCCGCGAGACGGCCTGACACCCCGTACCAACCCCCGCAGAAATCCGGCGGGGAAGAGGAAAGGCAACAACTCACCGTGATTGTCCGATCGTTCAAGGACATCGAGAACACCGACCGCCATGTGAAGGCGGCGTCCGGGACCTGGGAGAGCAAGCGCATCGTGCTCGCCAAGGAGAAGGTCGGCTTCTCGCTCCACGAGACCGTGCTGTACGCGGGTACGGAGACGTCGATGTGGTACGCGAACCACATCGAGGCCGTGCTCTGCGTGGAGGGCGAGGCCGAACTCACCAACGACGAGACCGGCGAGACGCACTGGATCGAGCCCGGCACGATGTATCTGCTCGACGGCCATGAGCGCCACACCATGCGTCCCAAGACCGATTTCCGCTGTGTCTGCGTCTTCAACCCGCCCGTCACCGGACGGGAGGACCACGACGAGAACGGCATCTATCCGCTGCTCACCGAGGAGGGCTGATCCATGACCACCGCCGCTGTACGCACCGACCTGTACCCGACTCGTGGCGTGAACGAGGTGACGACCCCGCGCCAGGACCCCGTGGTCTGGTCGGCGCCCGGCGCGCCGGGGCCGATCGCCCCCTCCGGGCTGATGGAGTTCGAGCGTGACGGCTTCCTCACCGTCGACGAGCTGATCTCGCAGGACGAAGTCGCGCTCTACCGCACCGAGCTGGACCGGCTGATCGCCGATCCCGCCGTACGGGCCGACGAGCGCTCGATCATCGAGCCGAAGTCTCAGGACGTGCGCTCGGTCTTCGAGGTGCACAGGGTCAGCGAGATCTTCGCCTCTCTGGTGCGCGACGAGCGGGTGGTGGGCAGGGCCCGGCAGATCCTCGGCTCGGACGTGTACGTCCACCAGTCCCGTATCAATGTGAAGCCGGGCTTCGGCGCCTCGGGCTTCTACTGGCACTCGGACTTCGAGACCTGGCACGCCGAGGACGGTCTGCCGAACATGCGCACCGTCTCGGTCTCGATCGCGCTGACCGAGAACCTCGACACCAACGGCGGGCTGATGATCATGCCCGGGTCGCACAAGACGTTCCTGGGGTGCGCGGGCGAGACACCGCAGGACAACTACAAGAAGTCCCTGCAGATGCAGGACGCGGGCACGCCCTCCGACGCGGCGCTGACGCGGTTCGCCGACCGGCACGGCATCCGGCTGTTCACCGGCAGGGCCGGGTCCGCGACCTGGTTCGACTGCAACTGCATGCACGGCTCCGGGGACAACATCACCCCGTACCCGCGCAGCAATGTCTTCATCGTCTTCAACAGCGTGGAGAACGCGGCGGTCAAGCCTTTCGCGGCGCCGGTGCCCAGGCCGTCGTTCATCGGGGCGCGGGACTTCACGCCGGTACGCTAGCCCGTCCTGTTACGAATGGGCCGGGCGCCCCTCGCGGAGAGGGGCGCCCGGCCCTTTCGTACAACCGCCTTACAGGGCCGGGTAGTCGGTGTAGCCCTTGTCGTCACCGCCGAAGAACGTGGCCGTGTCCGGGGTGTTGTACGGGCCTTCGGCCTTGAGCCTGACGGGCAGGTCCGGGTTGGCCAGGAACAGCGAGCCGAAGGCGAGGATGTCGGCGATACCGTCCTCGATCAGCTCCAGCGCCCTGTGGTCGGTCGGCCCCTCGGTCGCCGGGTTGAGGATGAACGTGCCGCTGAACTGCTTGCGCAGCGCGAGCGTGACGTCCCTGAGCCCCGGGACCATCTCGACGATGTGCAGATAGCCGAGGCCCAGCGGCTCCAGCTCCCTGACCAGCGCGGGGTAGACCGTCTCCGGGTCGGTCTCGGCGATGTCGTTGTACGGGTTGCCGGGAGAGATCCGCAGTCCGGTCCGCTCGGCACCGATCGCCGCGGCCACGGCCTGCGTCACCTCGACGGCGAAGCGGATGCGGTTCTCGACGGAGCCGCCCCACTCGTCGGTGCGCAGGTTGGTGTTGGGGGCGAGGAACTGGTGGATGAGGTAGCCGTTGGCGCCGTGCAGCTCGACGCCGTCGAATCCGGCCTCGATGGCGTTGCGGGACGCCTCGACGAACTCGCCGACGACGGCGCGTACTTCGTCGCCGGACAGCTCGCGCGGGGCGATGAAGTCCTTGGGACCCTCGTGTGTGAAGAGCTGACCCGCGGCGGCGACAGCGGACGGGGCCACGCTCACCTGGCCGTCCGGGAAGAGCACCGGGTGGCCGATGCGTCCGGCGTGCATGATCTGGGCGAAGATCTTCCCGCCCTTGGCGTGGACGGCGTCGGTGACCTTGCGCCAGGCGGCCACCTGCTCGGCGCTGTGCAGGCCCGGGGTGTCCGGGTAGCCCCGGCCGACGACCGAGGGCTGGATGCCCTCGGTGATGATCAGGCCTGCCGAGGCGCGCTGGACGTAGTACTCCACGGTGGAGTCGGTGACCGTGAGGCCCTCGCCGTGCGCCCGGCTACGGGTCATCGGCGCCATGGCGATGCGGTTGCCGAGCTGTGTGCCGGACAGGTCGATCGGGTCGAATGCGGTGGTCATGAAGAGCTCCCCAGAATTTATGTGGTCGGCCAAGTAATCGCGTCGAGAGCCACTGTAGACCATTAATTGGCCGACCAAGGTAAAGTTTTTGGGGACACTGTCCATCAGACAGTCGCCACCCCTCCCGAGGAGGCCCGATGAAACCCGAGACCGCGGCCGACCCGGTCTGTACCGAGCCGCTGCCGAGCTCCGCGCTGGCCGGGCCCGTCAGCCATGCCGTCTCCCGGGTCGCCCGGCTGCACCGTATGGCGGCGGGCAAGCTGCTCAGGGGAGCCGGCCTCTACCCGGGGCAGGAGTTCGTGATGATGCACCTGTGGGACGCGGGCCCGGTGCGCCAGTCTGAGCTGATCAAGGCCGTCGAGCTCGACCCCTCCACGGTGACGAAGATGCTCCAGCGTCTGGAGCAGGCCGGCCACGTCCGCCGCTGCCCCGACCCGGGCGACCGGCGCGCGGTGCTCGTCGAGGCCACGGAGGAGAGCTGCGCACTGCACTCCGCGGTGGAGGCGGCCTGGGCGGATCTGGAGGAGCACACGCTCGCGGGGCTCGACCCGGACGAGCGCAGGGAGCTGACCCGGCTGCTCGGGAAGGTCGAGGAGAACCTCTGCGTCCAGACGGCGGACTGCCCCGGCCTTCGGGCGTAGGTCGTAGATGATCGCCGGGGACTGTGCGGCGAGGCTTTGGAGGGCGGCGCCCCCGGCATCCGGTCCGGTGCTCTCAGACCCCGGTCAGGTCCAGCACGCCGACGACCTGCTCACCGCTCTTCTCCCCGGTCAGCCGGAACCCGAGCCCCAGATAGAACTGCTCGGGTCCGTGCTCCCCCAGCCCCCAGGTCGTCGTCACACGCGTCTGCCCACGCCTCCGGACTTCCTCGCACACAGACTCCACAGCGAAGCGGCCGTACCCACGGCCCTGTTGACCGGCAGCGATGTTCAGCCGCCAGAGGCCACTGCGGGGCGTGTCATCCGGGTTGTCCGGGTCGAAGCGGACCATGAAGAAGGCCATCACGAAACCGACGAGCAGCTCGCCGTCGAAGATCAATCGGGGCCAGGCGATCTCGGGTTGCACATACGCCTCGGCGAGTGACCGCGCGACCGGGGCCACGAACTCCTCCTGCTCAGGCCGCACTTTCAACCGGCACGCGTCGAGAACGTTGTCCGGTGTGACCTCTTCCAGGCGAAGTGACGAAGACATGCCGACACCCTATCGACCGCCTCCGTGACGGGCTGTTCCGCTCCAGTCGGCAAGGCGGTCCAGTACCCGTTCAACATCGGCTGCGGAGTTGTACAGATGGAACGCGGCGCGCAAGTTGCCCGCGCGATCGGACACGACGATCCCCACGCGGGCCAGTTCCGGCACGCGGTCCCCGAGGCCGGGTACGGCGACGATCGCCGAGTCGCCCGGGAGCGGCTCGTACCCCAGATCCGTAAGCCCCGCCCTGAACTGCCGGGCGAGCGCGGTGTCATGGGCGTGCACCGCCTCGATCCCGATCTCCTCCAACAGCGCCAGCGACTGTTCGGCCGCGTGGTACGCGAGGAAGGACGGGGGCTCGTCGTAGCGGCGGGCCGAGCGTGCGAGCTCCTCGATCGGGCCGTACATCTTCTCGGTCTCGGCGGCGAAGGGGCCGGCGTGCAGGGGCGGCACCGACTCCTGCGCCTCCTCCGTCACCGTGAGGAAGGAGACACCGCGGGGGCAGAGCAGGAACTTGAATCCGCCGGTGACCGTGAAGTCCCAGGCGCCCGCGTCCAGCGGCAGCCAGCCCGCGGACTGGCTGGTGTCGAGAAGAGTACGGGCCCCGTGCGTGGCCGCCGCGGCCCGCACCGCCGCCAGATCCGCGACCCGGCCGTCGGCGGACTGCACCGCGGAGAAGGCCACCAGCGCGGTGCCCGGCCGTACCGCGTCGGCGAGCGCGTCCAGCGGCGCGTAGCGCAGCTTGAGGTCGCCGCGCACGGTGAAGGGCGTGACGACGGAGGAGAACTCACCCTCCGGGAACAGGACCTCCGCGCCGGGCGGCAGCGAGGCCGCGATCAGCCCCGCATGCACCGAGACCGAGCCTCCGGCGGCGACCCGGTCTTCGTTCAGGCCGCTGAGCCGGGCGAAGGACCGGCGGGCGGCGTTCATCGCGGAGTAGTCCCCGGCGCCACCGGGTCGTCCGGCGGCCAGCTCGTCGGCGAGCGTCTTCACCGCCTGGACTGCCCGCCGCGGCAGCCGCCCGCAGCTCGCAGTGTTCAGATACGTCGTCCCGGGCGCGAACTCGGCGCCGGCCAGCGTGCGAAGGGTCTCCATGGGATCACCCTCCGATGCCCCGCAGCTGTGGTCAATCACGAATTGCTGCGGGGCACCGTTCAGCTGTGCTCGACAGTCGGTGTGCCGTCAGGACGCGGTCTGCGGGACCTCGCAGGAACCGTCGGCGTCACAGGCGGCGGCGTCGGTGCCGATCGGGGTGATCGCCCGGCCCTGCCAGGCCTGCTCCAGCGCCTGCGTGAAGACTTCGGCGGGCTGGCCGCCGGAGACCCCGTAGCGGCGGTCGAGTACGAAGAAGGGCACCCCGGTCGCGCCGAGCTCGGCGGCCTCGCGCTCGTCGGCCCGCACGTCGTCGGCGTACGCCGTCTCGTCGGCGAGGACCGCCCGGGCCTCGTCCGCGTCCAGACCGGCCTCGACCGCGAGATCCAGGAGGAACTCGGCATCGAAGACGGACCGCTCGTCGGCGAAGTTCGCCCGGTAGGCGAGGTCCAGCAGCTGGTCCTGGCGGCCACGGGCCTTGGCCAGGTGCAGCAGCCGGTGGATGTCGAAGGTGTTCCCGTGATCACGGCCCTCGGTCCGGTACTCGAGCCCCTCGGAGCGGGCATTGGAGGCGACGTGCTCCTCCATGGCCCGGGCCTCGTCGAGGGTGCGGCCGTACTTCTTCGCCAGCAACTCGACCACGGGAGCGGTGCCGTGCTTGGCCCGGCTCGGGTCCAGCTCGAAGGAGCGGTGGACCACCTCGATCTCGTCGCGGTGGGCGAAGGCCGCGAGTCCCTTCTCGAAGCGTGCCTTGCCGATGTAGCACCAGGGGCAGGCGATGTCGCTCCAGATCTCGACGCGCATCTTCTTCATCACTCCAGGCTCGTCCGGTGCGGAGGCCACCTCCGCCAAGAGGTGAACGCGCACCGGGACCGGCGCATTCCGGCCCTGGCCAATGTGCGCCTCGCCGGGGCGGGACTATTGCTCTGCGAAGATCTCCTCTGCGCAGGATGCGGTGATCGCCCGGGCGAGCCACTGCCGCAGGATCTCGGGATCGCCGCAGCTGGTGATGCGTTCGCGGGCGTCCACGGGAACGGCGATGTCGCGCTGCTCGAGCAGGAGCAGGATGCTCTGCGCGATGCCCTGGGCGCGGCCTTCCGCGCGGCCTTCGTCTCGGATCTCTTCCGAGAGGGGTGAGGTGTAGAAGGAGAGGTCCACGGCCACCAGGTTCCTCCAGTGTTGTGCGGCCGGGAGTCCACCCAGGCCTTGTGCTGTGAGTTCCACGATGGGGTCTGCGACGGTCTCCGGCGTGTCCCGCAGTGCGGTGGACAGTGCCTTGAGTATGGCACCGATGTCCGGATCCGCGGCGTGTGTGACGGCGGACAGGGTGGCGAGTGCCAGGTCCTTCCCGGGCCTCGGCCGTGTTGGTGATCCGCGGCATGTTGTGAGGGCCTGCGACGAGTGGGCGCAGGGTGAGGGCGGGCCACTGGGGCGGGCCGATGTGGGTGGTGCGGGAGGCCCATTCGGCGGTGGTGCGGTCCTGGCAGACGACCAGCAGGAGGGGCTGGAGTTGGTACTTCGTGTACAGGTAGGACAGGTAGTAGGCCCAGCTGGCGGGTTTGGCCGGGTCCTTCTTGCCCTGGGCTTCGACAGCGAGGAGGAGCGAGTCGCCGTCCTCGGTGTCGAGTCGTAACAGGGTGTCGACGCGGCGTTCGACCGGCCGTGCCTCGGTGAGATCGGTGGGCAGGACGGTGACCGAGGTGGGTGGGGCGAAGGCGACGCCCAGCACTTCGGAGACCCGGCAGAAGAGTCCGGGGTACTCCTGGAAGATGCGGTGCATCGCCTCGTGAGGTGAGCTGACCATGCGGGTCCTTGTCGGTACGGGTTGGTGCGAGTCGTGCGGCAGAGGTGCCAATGGCACATGCCGATGGCAACTCTCGTGGCGAGCCTAAGAAGGCAAGGCGGTCTTGGCGCGGGGAGGTTGAGGCAACTCACTCGCAGGAGTGTGCGTGTTCGATGTGCCTGGCCTCGGCTCCGTCGGGACGAGGTCCGTACAGGTAGGGCGCCCGGACCCAGCGGTCGTGTGGGCGGGCCGCACGCGCACACGGGGGTGTTCCGCCCTGCTCTAGGATCAGGTCCTTGTCGATTCGGGGGAGTTATGCGAAGGCGTCGGGACCGAAGGGCTCGGCTGCATGCCGTGACGATGGTCGGGGCGAGCGCGGCGGGTCTGGCCCTGCTGGCGGTGGTGGTGTTGCTCCTGCCGGGCCTCGTGGTTGATCACGACCTGGCAGGCGCGAGCATTGCGCCGAAGGATCGGCTGGGCGCGGTGAACAACGTCCGGACCACGCTGCTGCAAGCCGTAGGCGGCATAGCGATCCTCGTCGGAGCGTACGTGACCTGGCGTCAATTGCGGGTCAGCCAAGAGGGGTTGAACGCGACGCGGGAAGGTCAGATCACCGACCGCTTCGGGCAGGCGGTGGAGCAGACCGGGAGCGACAAGCTCGACGTGCGCATCGGCGGCCTGTACGCGCTGTGGCGGGTGGCGGACCACTCCGACCGGGACCGTGAAGCGGTCATCGCCATCATGGCTGCGTTCATCCGGACCCATCTGCCCTGGCCGGGAGCGGAAACGGTATCGCACGCGCCTGCGGCGGATGCGCCGATCAATTCCGTCCTGCCGTTGGAGACACGGACTCCGGATGCTCAGGTGGCGCTGACCTGCCTGGGAGTCCTGTGTGAGGGTCGTCGGCCCGAATGGCTCAGCCTCATTGCCACCGACCTTCGGCGGGCCGACTGCGACGGGCTGCATCTGCAGGGAGTCATCCTCGACCGGGCCTGCCTGGAGGCGGCAAGCATCTTCCGCGTGGATCTGACCCGGGCGTCACTGGCCGGAGCCGTCCTCAGACACGCCGAGCTGGCGACATCAATTCTCCGGTTCTCCCGGTGTGTTGCCGCCGATCTGCGAGGAGCGCGGCTGGTCGAAACAGACCTGGAGGGTGCCGATTTCACCGGTGCGGACCTGCGGGAAGCCGATCTGGGCAACGCCCGAGCAGCCAACGCCTCGTTCCGTCAGGCGGATCTCTCGATGGCTGATCTGCGCGGAGCCGACCTGAGCACCGCGGATCTGCGGGAGGCGCGGCTGGAGGGAGCCCGAGCAAGTGCTCGTACTCTCTGGCCGGCCGGCATCGACGCCTCACAGGCCGGCGTCACCATGGCCGAGGATCGGGACGACGAGGATCTGTCCTTCGCCCTGTCCGGCTTTACGCTGCGAACAGATCTTCCGCCGTTGCGCTCGTATCCGTAACTGCTTACAGGAATTAGGCGCGCGGCACCGCGAAGCGCAGCACCAGGTGGTCCCCCGCGCGCGGCTCGTCCGGGTCCGGGAGCCAGCCCTGGCGGGCGTAGAAGGACTGGGCGCGCGTGTTGTGTTCGAAGACCTCCAGACGGGCCGAGTCCACGCCCGCGCGCTGCCAGGCCTCGACGCAGGCGGCGTGCAGGGCGGTGCCGATGCCGTCGCGCCAGCGCTTGGGGTCGACGTGGAGCTGGGTGAGGGTCATGGCGCCGTCCACCTCGCGGGAGACGGCGACCCCCGCGACCGCCCCGTCCCGTACGGCGCACAGCACCGCTCCCCGCTCGATCGCCGTGGTCCAGCCTGCGCGGGTGCGGGCGTGCTCGGCGGGGCTGTCGAAGGCCTCGTCGGGGATGTGGCCGCGGTAGTAGGTCGCGCGCGCTTCGGCGTGCAGGGTGGCGATGGCGTCCAGGTCGTCAGGGGTGGCGATTCTGATCATGCTGGTGGGGACGCGGCGGAGCCTGGCCGAGGTTCCAGCCGGTCCACGGCCGGGTCGTCGTGGATGGCCTGCAGCGCGGCGGTGATGCCCCGGTCGCGCAGACCCGCCGCCCAGCCGTCCGGGGCGTCCGTGTCTGAGATCAGGAGCCGTCGCGCAGGCCCGCCGGCCAGTTCGGGCGGTACTCGATCCGGTCGAAGGTGACCACGCATCCCTCTCCCACCGGTGACTGGGCCATGAACCCGACCAGTGCCGCGCCCGCCTTCTCCTCGTCGCCCAGGGCGAAGATCCGTACGAAGGTCCAGTGTTCGCCGTCCGTCGACGCATGGAAGGCGAATGCCTTACCGGTGCGGCTGATCCGCAGCCAGGCGCTGTCGCCGTCCACCACGAAGGAGTTGGCGTCGTCGGAGTGGCCGCGGGTGACGACCGTGCAGATGGTGGGCTTGTCCGGGGAGAGTTCCAGACAGAGCTTGGCCCACTCCCGCTCGCCGACGTGCAGATAGAGCACGCCGGCGTCGAAGGCCGCGGTGAAGCCGACGGTGACCCGCGCGATGAGCTGGAAGTCGCCCTCCGGCGCGCCGAGCAGGCGCGGCGCGTCGGAGACGGGGTCCAGGGCTTCACCCGCGGGCGGCACGAAGAGGTCCTGCCGGGCTCCCGCCCAGCCGGTGAGCACGCCCTTGTCGTACGACCAGTTGGCCTCGGGACCGTACGGGCGCAGTGGGAAGGGCAGTTCGGTCAGGTCGATCGGGTCGGTCACGACGCTCAGCTTCCCGGAGTTTCCCGGCGGCCGTCCACCCGACGCGGCAGACCGAGCGGGTTGTCGTCGCGCAGCTCGGGCGGCAGCA
The DNA here is from genome assembly GCF_044389785.1 of Streptomyces sp. NPDC019443. Lineage (NCBI taxonomy): Bacteria > Bacillati > Actinomycetota > Actinomycetes > Kitasatosporales > Streptomycetaceae > Streptomyces > Streptomyces sp. NPDC019443. The sequence continues at coordinate 518,889 of NZ_JBIRYJ010000005.1, read as the reverse complement.
GCGCCTCGGGCGTCGTCTGATACGTGACCGGGCGCAGCCAGCGCTCGATCGCGGTGGCGCCGACCGAGGTGAAGGTGGAGGTGGTGGCCGGGTAGGGGCCGCCGTGGTGCTGGGCGGGGGCGACAGCGACGCCGGTCGGCCAGCCGCCGACGAGCACGCGGCCCGCGAGCGGGGTGAGTTCGGCGAGCAGTTCGGCGCCCCTGCCATCGCCTTCGGCCTCGCCGGAGGAGAGGTGCAGGGTGGCGGTGAGGTTGCCGGGGAGTCGGCCGAGCACCGCGGTGATCTCGGCCTCCGACTCGTAGCGGGCGACGACGGTGACCGGGCCGAAGCACTCTTCGAGCAGCAGGTCGTGCGGCCCTTCGGCGGCCAGCAGCCGTGCCGGTACGGACAGGAAGCCGGCGCTCACGGTGTGCTCGCCGCCGGCGCCGGGGGTGATCGGGGCCTCCACGTCGGACAGTTCGGCCCGTTCCCGTACGCCCTCGACAAAGGCCGAGCGCATCCGGTGGTCGAGCATCACGCCGGGCTCGGTCTCGCTGACCGCGGCCGTCAGGGACTTGAGCAGCCGGTCGCCCGCGTCGCCCGCGGGGGCCAGAACGAAGCCGGGCTTGGTGCAGAACTGCCCCTCCCCCAGGGTCATCGAGCCCGCGAGCCCGGCCCCGAGCTGCTCGGCCCGCTCCCCGGCGGCCGCCTCGGTGACGACGACGGGGTTGAGCGAGCCGAGTTCGCCGTGGAAGGGGATGGGTGCGGGCCGGGCGGCCGCGGCGTCGAAGAGGGCGCGCCCGCCGCGTACCGAACCGGTGAAGCCCGCGGCCGCCACCAGCGGGTGCCTGACCAGTTCGATGCCCGCCTCGAAGCCGTGCACGAGGATCACGACGTCCTCGGGCAGACCGACGCGCTGGGCGGCCCTGCGCAGGACGGACGCGCAGAGTTCCGAGGTGCCGGGGTGGTCGGGGTGCGCCTTGACGACGACGGGGCAGCCGGCCGCGAGGGCGCTGGCGGTGTCGCCGCCGGGCACGGAGAAGGCGAGCGGGAAGTTGCTCGCGGCGTATACGGCGACGACGCCGAGGGGGATCCTGTAGCGGCGCAGATCCGGCCAGGGCGGGGTCCTGGAGCCGTCCTCGTGGTCGATGCGGATGTCGAGGAAGGCACCCTCGTCGACGATCTCGGCGAAGGCGCGCAACTGGGCGGTGGTGCGGGCGAGTTCACCGGTGAGACGGGTGGGGCCGAGCGCGGTCTCGGCGTCGGCGGCCTCGATGACGTACTCGCTCGCCTCGTCGAGCAGGTCGGCGGCGGTACGGAGCAGGAGCGCGCGTACACTCCGGTCGGCGAGAGCGGGGCGGGCGGCGTGTGCGGCGCGGACCGCGTTGTCGATCTCCTCGACCGTGGACTCGACCGCAACCTGCTCACGCGGGTTCCCGGTTCGGGGGTCGACACTCCAGACTGGTGCTGCTGCCACCGCGGCTTCCTTCCCGGTCTACTGCCACCCATCAGGGGTTTTGTTCGGTATTCTGAACAGCATTCCTGATGGTGAATGTGTGGGGACTCTATTTCCGGGCGTTCTGCGCGGTCAAGAAGGGGCGAAGAGCAATGTCAACTGCGGATTCCGGTGGAGCTCAGGTCAAGTCCGCGGTGCGGACGGTGGAATTGCTCGAATACTTCGCCGGGCGCCCCGGCATGCACTCTCTCGCCGCGGTCCAGGAGGCCGTCGGCTACCCCAAGTCCAGCCTCTACATGCTGCTGCGCACCCTGGTCGAGCTCGGCTGGGTGGAGACGGACGCGACGGGCACGCGGTACGGCATCGGCGTACGGGCTCTGCTGGTGGGCACCTCGTACATCGACGGCGACGAGGTCGTGGCGGCCGCCCGGCCCACCCTGGACCGGCTCTCCGACGACACCACGGAAACCATCCACCTCGCGCGCCTCGACGGCACCAATGTCGTCTATCTCGCCACCCGCCAGTCGCAGCACTATCTGCGCCCCTTCACCCGCGTCGGCCGCCGGCTGCCCGCGCACTCCACCTCGCTGGGCAAGGCGCTGCTCGCCACCCACAGCGACGAGCAGGTGCGCAAGATGCTGCCGGAGACCCTGGCGTCGCTGACCGAGCACACCATCACCGACCGCGAGAAGCTCATCGAGGAACTGCATCTGATCCGCGAGCAGGGCTACGCCGTGGACCGCGAGGAGAACACTCTCGGGCTGCGCTGCTTCGGCATCGCGATTCCGTACCGCACGCCGGCGCGGGACGCGATCAGCTGCTCGGTGCCGGTGGCTCGGCTCACCCCGGGCCATGAGCAGATGATCAAGGACGCGCTCTTCGACGCACGTGACCGGCTGACGCTGGCGACCCGGAGGCTGTGAACCGTTCCTAGAGACTGAGCGGGAGTGAGTCCTTGAAGACCCCCGCAAGGCCCCTTCTCCGCCGTGCGGCGGAGGAGGATCGTCGCCAGGCGTGATTTGCTCAGGGCGCTCGCCCGGGAGCGTAGGGGTCATGACACAGACACCGCTCGCTCCCGTCTCGGGGCCCTCCGTTCCGCTTCGCGCCCCGCGTGTGCGTGGGGTGCTGCGCACCGTCACCGTCGCCTCCTGCGTCCCGTATCTCTCGCTCAAGATCGCCTGGATCGCGGGCAGCCGGATCGGCATCCCCGACGACAGCGTGCTGCTGGAGCACCGCGGTCTGATCGCCGTCGCCAACAGCGTCACCGTCCTGATGGACGGCGCCGTCATCGTCCTGGCGCTCCTGCTCACCCAGGACTGGGGACGGCGGGTGCCCGGCTGGCTGCTTGCCACGCCCATGTGGATCGCGGGCGGTCTGCTCGCCCCGATCATGGTCGGCTTCCCGGTCCAGCTGCTGACCCACGCCGTCACCGGAGCCCGGACCCGGCCGGCCGGGGACGAACCCTTCCTCGACGAGTGGGTCTTCGGGGTCGTCTACACGGGCTTCATCGTCCAGGGCCTTGCCCTTGGAACTCTTTTCGTGCTGTACGCCCGGGAGCGCTGGGGCCATGTGTGGCGCGGCCGGATCTGGGACCTGCCCACGGCCGCCACTGGGTGGACGCTGAAGGTGACCGCCGTGGCCGCCGCCGTGCTCGCGCTCTTCCCCGCAACGATGCGCCTGCTGTGGGCCTGCGGCGCGACGACCGGTCTGAGCGGCGCGCGGATCGAGCAGCGTACGGCCGACTTTTATGTACTCGAAGGGATCAGCGCCCTTTTCGTGGTCGTCGCCGTGGCCGGAGCGCTGCTGCTCGCCTTCCGCCCGGCCCCCGCACTGCCGCTGAAGACTCCGCTGGCCATGGCCTGGCTGGGCTCGGGCGCGGTGGGCTGCTGGGGCATCTGGCTGCTGATCGCCGCGGTGCTGCCGGGCGCCGAAGAAGGCGAGCGGGCAACGGGGTTGATGGCCCTGACCTACGCTGGGGGCATGATCGTCGGTCTGCTCGTCATCACCGGGACGGCCTCGTTCCTACGGCGGCGCGGCGCGTGAAGAGAGCGCTCAAGGCGTCCGCCAGGGCGCTGTTCGGGACACGGGCCTGGCTTCGCTGGCTCCATCTGATCCTGGGCGGCGCCCTGTTGATGCCGTACTGGCTGGTGGGCACGGTGATCGTCGGCCCGCTCGTCGGTGCCAAGGACATGTTCTCCGACTCCCTCGCCCTCCAGTTCGGCGCGTACGGCATCGCGCTGCCGATAGCCGCGGTGACCGCGCTGTTGTTCCCGCTCACCAGACCGCTGGCGGTCGCCCTGGCGAAGGCCCTGTGTGGGGTGCCCGCGGAGCGGTTCGCGGAGGGGCCGACGCGCTCGCGGGCCGCGCGGCTGCGGGCCTCGGGCTGGTTCACGCTGCATGCGGGAATCGGCGCGCTGATCGGCGGCGCCTCGCTCGCGCTGCCGCCGTTCGCGGTGACGTTGATCCTGCTGCCGCTCTCGGGCGGGCTCAGGGACTGGGCCATGGTCCCCGACTACCTCGACCACCCCTGGGGACTGGCCCTGTGCCCGTTCGCCGGGCTCGCCATGCTGATCGCACTCGCGTCCTGTGCGGCGGCGGCCGGGGCACTGCTGGCCCGCCAGGCGCCGGTCCTTCTCGGCCCCACCCCCGCGGACCGGCTGGCCGCCGCGGAGCGCCGGGCCACCGAACTGGCCGAGCGCAACCGGCTCGCCCGCGAGCTGCACGACTCGGTGGGCCACGCCCTGAGCGCCGTCACCCTGCAGGCGGGCGCGGCCCGCAGGGTCCTGGACAGCGATCCGGGTTTCGTACGGGAGGCACTGGCCGCGATCGAGGAGACCACCCGGCGCACGGTGGGCGAACTCGACTCCGTACTGGGCCTGTTGCGCCAGGGCGACGACCACACCACCCAGCTCGACGGACCGACCCTGGACACCCTGGACGGACTGCTCGCGCGCAGTGGCGTCCCGGTGTCGCTCACCGCCGACGGCGAACTGGCCGCCGTCCCCGCGCCCGTCTCGCGCGAGGCGTACCGCATCGTCCAGGAGGGGCTGAGCAACGCCCTGCGTCACGCCGGGGCGTCCCCCGTGTCCCTATGGATCGCCCTGCGCGGCGAGGAGTTGGAGATCACGATGAAGAATCCGCTGCCCGAGAGGGCCCCGGCAGTCCGCCCGGGAGGCGGCCGCGGAGTGCGGGGCATCGCCGAGCGGGCCGCGCTGCTCGGCGGGCACGCGCAGGCCGGTCCTGAAGGCGCGGTGTGGCGGCTGTCCGCCCGGCTCCCGCTGGCGGGCCGCCGATGAGCGCGATCCGGGTCGTCCTCGCCGACGACGAGCGGATGGTGCGTACGGCGCTGCGCGTCATCCTGGACGCCGAGCCCGACCTGGAGGTCGTGGGCGAGGCGGCGACCGGCGCGGAGGCGGTGTCGGTGGTGCGCGAGCTGCGCCCCGACGTGGTTCTGATGGATGTACGGATGCCGGAGATCGACGGCATCAGGGCCACCGAGCAGATCCTGGGCACGCTCGCGGAGCCACCGCGCATCGTGGTGGTGACGACGTTCGAGAACGACTCCTATGTGTACGACGCGCTGCGCGCCGGAGCCGCCGGCTTTCTGCTCAAGCGGGCCGCGGCGGAGGATCTCGTCCAGGCGGTCCGGCTGGTGGCCCGCAGCGACTCGCTGCTGTTCCCGTCGGCCGTGCGTTCGCTGGCCGCCGGGTACGGCCGCCGGGAGCCGGCCGCTCCCCCGCCGTGGGCGGCGCGGCTGACCGGGCGCGAGAGAGAGGTGCTGCGGTTGATGGCGACGGGGCTGACGAACGCGGAGATCGCCGGGCGGATGGGCGTGGGTCCCGCGACGGCGAAGACGCATGTGGCGTCGGTCCTCGCGAAGACGGGCGCCCGGGACCGTACCCAGGCGGTGATCGCGGCGTACGAGTCGGGGTTCATCTCGCCGCGCTGAGACCCCGCCCGCCGGGGCGGCCCACAATGCCAAGATCGACGGCGCGGAGGTGGGCGGCAAGACGGGCACCGCCCAGCACGGCGAGAACAACAGCAAGACGCCGTACGCCTGGTTCACCTCCTACGCCAAGGACTCGTCCACCGGCAAGGAGGTGGCGGTCGCCGTGCTGATCGAGGACTCGGGCGCGGCCCGCTCCGAGGTCAGCGGCAACGGCCTGGCCGCGCCCATCGCGAAGAAGATGATGGCCGCGGCCCTGAAGTCCTCACGCCTGATGGCTACTTGACGCCGAGGAGCTGCTCGACCGGGTCGATCGCGAAGTAGACCACGAACAGCGCGGCCGTGCCCCACAGCAGCCAGTGCACGTCGCGCGCCTTGCCCAGCACCGTCTTGATGACGACATAGGCGATGAAACCGGCGCCGATGCCGTTGGTGATGGAGTACGTGAACGGCATGACCGCGATCGTCAGGAAGGCCGGGATGGCGATCTCGTACCGCTCCCAGTCGATGTGCCGCACCTGCGCCATCAGCAGGAAGCCGACGGCGACGAGCGCGGGGGCAGCGGCCTGCGCGGGCACGACGGTGGCCAGCGGGGTGAGGAAGAGGGCGAGGCCGAAGAGCGCACCGGTGACCACGGAGGCGAGTCCGGTGCGAGCGCCCTCGCCGACGCCGGCCGCCGATTCGATGTACGAGGTGTTGGAGGAGGCGGATGCCGCGCCGCCCGCCACGGCGGCGGCGCCGTCGATCAGCAGCACCCGGCCGAGGTTGGGGACCTTGCCGTTCTCGTCGAGCAGACCGGCCTCGCTGGAGATGCCGACGACCGTGCCCATGGTGTCGAAGAAGTCGCTCAGGATGAGGGTGAAGACCAGCAGGACGAGCGTGATGACGCCGATCTGCTCGAAGGCGCCGAAGAGGCTGAAGGAGCCGACGAGCCCGAAGTCGGGGGCGGCCACGATGTCGTCGGGCACGGACGGGACGGTCAGGCCCCAGGCGAGCGGGTCGATGTCGGCGATCTCGTTGATGACGATCGCGACGACGGTCATCGTGACGATGGAGATGAGGATCGCGCCCTTCACGTTGCGGGCCATCAGCGCGACGGTGAGCAGCACGCCGAGACAGAAGACCAGGACGGGCCAGCCGGAGAGCTGACCGCTCGCGCCGAGCTGGACGGGCACGGTGCCGGTGTCCCCGGGTATGCGGGTGGCGAAGCCCGCGTCGATGAAGCCGATGAACGCGATGAACAGGCCGATGCCGACGCTGATGGCTACCTTGAGCGAGCCCGGGATGGCGTGCATGACGGCCTCGCGCAGTCCGGTGACGACCAGGACGCAGATGAGGATCCCCTCGATCACCACCAGGCCCATCGCGTCGGGCCAGCTCATCAGGGGCGCGATCTGGAAGGCGACGACGGCGTTGAGGCCGAGTCCGGCGGCGATCGCGAGCGGGAGATTGCCGCCGAGCCCCATGATGGCGGTCATCACGGCGGCCACCAGGGCGGTCACGGTGACCAGTTGGGGCCCGGAAAGGTGGGCGCCGAACTTGTCCTCGGCGCTGCCGAGGATGATCGGGTTGAGCACGAGAATGTAGGCCATCGTGAAGAACGTGGCGAAGCCGCCACGGATCTCCCGCGCGACGGTCGAGCCTCGTGCGCTGATGTGGAAGTACCGGTCGACCTGTGCGGACATGGCTCTCCTCGGGGGGCGATCCTGCTGGCGGGTAGCTGGATTGTTCCCCCGGGACGAGCGTTTCAGGTTATGGGGGTGTTACGTCACGTCCGCCCAGCGCTTGATCGTCAGGGCCGCCTGGGACTGACGGTCCAGGCCGCCTGGGACTGACGGTCCGGACCGGCTGGGACTGACGGTCCGGACCGGCCCGCTCAACCCGCGTACGGATCGGGGCTGTTGCCCCGGCGGGCGAGAAAGGCGAAGTCGCAACCGGTGTCGGCTTGGGAGATCTGCTCGCTGTACAGGGCGCCGTAGCCCCGTTCGTACCGCTCGGGCGGCGGCGTCCAGGCCGCCCTGCGCCGCGCCAGTTCCTCGTCGGAGATCTCCAGCCGCAGTGTGCGCGCCGCGACGTCCAGCGTGATCAGGTCTCCGCTGCGGACCAGGGCCAGCGGCCCGCCGACGTACGACTCGGGGGCGATGTGCAGCACACAGGTGCCGTAACTCGTACCGCTCATCCGGGCGTCCGAGATCCGCACCATGTCCCGTACGCCCTGCTTGAGGAGGTGGTCGGGCAGCGGCAGCATCCCGTACTCGGGCATGCCGGGCCCGCCCTTGGGGCCCGCGCCCTGGAGCACCAGCACATGGTCGGCGGTGATGGCGAGCTCCGGGTCGTTGATGGTCCGCTGCATCGTCCGGTAGTCGGGGAAGACCACGGCGGGCCCGGTGTGCTTCAGGAGGCGCGGCTCGGCGGCGATGTGCTTGATGACCGCGCCGTCGGGGCAGAGATTGCCGCGCAGCACCGCCACGCCGCCCTCCTCGGCGAGGGGGTTGTCGCGCGGGCGGATGACGTCGGGGTTGTGGACGCGCGCCTCCGCGAGCTGTTCGCGCAGGGTGGGGTGCGCGACGGTGGGCCGGTCCAGATGCAGTACGTCGGTCAACCGGGCCAGAAACGCGGGGAGTCCGCCCGCGAAGTGGAAGTCCTCCATCAGGTAGCGGCCGCCGGGGCGGAGGTTGGCCAGCACCGGGACCCTGCGGGCGATGCGGTCGAAGTCGTCGAGCGTGAGTGGCACGCCAGAGCGGCCCGCCATCGCGATCAGATGGATCACGGCATTGGTCGAGCCGCCGAGCGCGAGAACGGTGGCGACGGCGTCCTCATACGCCTCCCGGGTGAGGATCTTCGACAGCCTGAGATCCTGGTGCACCAGGCCGACGATCAGCCTGCCGGATGCCGCCGCCATCCGCTCGTGCCCGGAGTCGACGGCCGGGATGGACGACGCCCCGGGGACCGTGACGCCGAGCGCCTCGGCCGCGGCGGTCAGGGTCGATGCGGTGCCCATGGTCATACAGGTGCCGGGCGAACGGGCCAGGCCGTTCTCCAGCTCGGCCAGCTCCGCGTCGCCGATCAGGCCGGCGCGTTTGTCGTCCCAGTACTTCCACATGTCGGTACCTGAGCCGAGCACTTCGGTGCGCCAGTGGCCCGGCAGCATCGGGCCCGCCGGTAGGAAGACGGCAGGCAGGTCGGCGCTGGCCGCGCCCATCAGCAGCGCGGGTGTGGACTTGTCGCAGCCGCCCATCAGCACCGCGCCGTCCACCGGATAGGAGCGCAGCAGCTCCTCCGTCTCCATCGCGAGCATGTTGCGGTAGAGCATGGGGGTCGGCTTCTGGAAGGTCTCGGAGAGTGTGGAGACCGGGAATTCGAGGGGGAAGCCGCCGGCCTGCCAGACCCCGCGCTTGACGGCCTGGGCGCGGTCGCGCAGATGGACATGGCAGGGGTTGATGTCGGACCAGGTGTTGAGGATCGCGACGACCGGCTTGCCGAGGTGTTCCTCGGGAAGGTAGCCGAGCTGGCGGGTGCGGGCGCGGTGGCTGAACGAGCGCAGCCCGTCCGTGCCGTACCACTGGTGGCTGCGGAGTTCCTCGGGGCGCTTGGCGGTCATGCGTCCCATCCCGCGACCAGGCGGGCGACCTCGGCGCGCTGGTCGGCGGGCAGGGTTCGGCTGGGCGGTCGCACATCGCGGCGGCACAGGCCGAGCGAGGCCAGCGCTTCCTTGACGACGGTCACGTTGTTGGCGGACTGGTGGGCCGCGCGCAGTTCCTCGAAGGGCCTGATCTGCTCCCAGGTGCGCATGGCGTCGGCGTACCGTCCCGCGCGCAGCGCGTCCCTCATGGCGAGGGAGACGGCCGGGGCAACATTGACGAGGCCGGAGGTGAAGCCGGTGGCGCCGCCCGCCCAGTAGGAGGGCGCGTACAGCTCGGCGAGGCCCGCGACCCAGACGAAGCGGTCCAGACCCGCGTCGCGCGCGAAGGCTGCGAACCCGGCCGCGTCGGGGACGGCGTACTTCACGCCGATGACATTGGGGCAGAGCGCGCCCAGTTGGGCCAGCGAGCCGCCGCTGAGCAGCGGGTTGCGGATGTACGGGACGACACCGAGCCCGGGGACCGCGTCGGCGATCGCCCGGTGGTAGTCGATCCAGCCGTCCTGCGAGACGTACGGATGCACGGGCTGGTGGACCATCACCAGATGCGCGCCCGCGTCGCGCGCGTGCTGTGCGGCGGCGACGGCGGTGGGCACTTCGTGACCGACCCCGGCGACGATCGTCGCGGCGCCCGCCGCCTCCTCGACGCTCAGCTCGATCGCGCGGCGGCGCTCCTCGGGCGTGAGGGCGTAGAACTCGCCGGTGTTGCCGTTGGGCGTGAGAGTGACGACGCCGCCGTCGACGAGGCGGCGCAGCAGGGCGCGCTGGGCCTTCTCGTCGACCGTGCCGTCGGCGGCGAACGGCGTCACCGGGATCGCCACGACGTCGGCGAGCGCGGCACGCAGGGCGGGGAGTTGGGGCTCGGTCATGCTTCGTCCTCCTCGGGGAAGGCCCGCCGTACGAATCCTGCGATGTGCTCGTGCAGGGCGCGGGCGGCACCCTGCGCGTCGCCGGTCAGCGCGAGCCGCAGGATCTCCCGGTGCTCGGCCGCCTCGCGCTCCCAGGACGGGTCGGCGGCCCAGGCGACGGTCGAGACGAGGGCGGCCTGGTCGCGTACGTCGTCGAGCATCCGGGTCAGCAGCGGATTGCCGCAGGGCAGGTAGAGGGCGCGGTGGAACTCCCGGTTGGCCAGCGAGCGTTCGGCCCGGTCGGCGGAGTCGTCGGCCTTCAGCAGCGCCTCCCGCGCGGCCTCCAGGTCCGCGGCACGCTCGACGGACCTGCGCAGCGCCTCCGGTTCGAGCAGCAGCCGTACGTCGTAGACCTCGCGGGCCATCGCGGCGTCCACGGTGCGGACGGTGGCGCCCTTGTACTGGCTCATGACGACGAGGCCGGTGCCCGCGAGGGTCTTCAGGGCTTCCCGCACGGGGGTCTTGGACACTCCGAACTGCGCGGCGAGTTCGGTCTCGACCAGAGCCTGTCCCGGCCGCAGCCGCCCGGTGAGGATGGCGTGCTTGACCGCTTCCAGCACGTACTGGGTGCGGGAGGGGATGGGCGCGGGGGCGAAGGTCATGGCGCTGTCACGCTCTCATTGTCTCGCGTCTCATATATGACGTACGAAGTACGACGCGCTTGAAGCTAGGCGGCGGCCGGGGCCGCGTCAAGGCGGAAATCAAGCCCGTTGGGGGTCCCCGACACTCCCCCTACGCCCGGAGGGCGTGGGGGGACCCCCAAAAACGCGTACGGGGTCTGGGGGCCTGCCCCCCAAGCGGCGGAGCCGCAAATCGATGCAGCGGGAAGGGGCGGGGCCGGGGACGAGCTCGGGCCTTCAGGCCAGGCGGGACAGCGCGTCCGACACCAGCGCCAAGTCCCCGTCCGACGCCAGTCCCGCGTGGTAGAGCCGCAGCTGAGTCGCCCCGAGACCCGCCGCCCGGGCCGCGTCGTCCGCGAGCGTGCCGGGACTGCCGCCCATCCCGCTGACCACGGTGAAGTTCGCGGCCAGCACAGCACCGTCCACCCGCTGCTCCGCGAACGGTTCGAGCAGCCGCGGGCTGCCCGTGCACGGCACGACCACGCCGTCCGCGACGGACAGGATGTGCGCCGGGTCGACGCCCGCGTTCGCCCCGCAGTGGTGCGCGACGGGGTCGGCGTGCAGCAGCACCTGGAAGCCCTGCGGCGCGGCGGCCCGCACCGCGGCGACGGCGGCCTCCTGGAGCCTACGGGCGGTCCGCGTCCGGAAGTCCTCAGTCGCGGCGGCGAGTTCGGCGCCGAGCAGTTTCTCGACCTCGGCGTCGGCGGGCACGGCGCCCGCCCAGACCGGCTCCAGTGCGCCCCGTACGGCAGCGGCCAGCAGATTCGGCTCCAGCCCCTGTTGTGCGTAGCCGTCGCGGCAGGCGGGGCAGAAGCACAGCGACATCAGATACTGCGCCCCGTCGCCCAGCCCCACGCCGGCGATCTTGTCGTGGGCGTGCAGGTGCGCGAGGCCGTACCAGCCGCAGGACTCCAGCTCGGTGCCGCGCGCGCCCGGCCTGGTCGCAGCCTCGGCCGCGAGATCCGTCACCAGGGCGCGTACGGCGGGCTGTGCGATGCAGGGCGCCCAGGGGTAGCGGTCGCCGTATGCGTTGACGACGGAAGTGTCCGGATACTCGGCGCCGAGGCGGGAGTTGTGGGCGAGGACCACCCAGCTGTGGACCTCGACGCCGGCGTCGGCCAGAGCCGCGGCGGCTTCGCCGTATGCGTCGCCCACGGCCCAGTCCCCTGCGGTGTACGGGCGCAGCTCGCGGCCCGCCCAGCGCCCCTCGTCGACTTCGTAGAGCACGGCGGCATGCTGCGCTGTGACGATCCGGTGCCGGGGGTGGCGCGGGGTCAGGGCGCGCGTGGAGTGGTAGGCGGCGGCGAGGGTGACCTGCTGGACGCCGAGGTCCGCGATGCGGGCGGCGGCGTCCGGGTCGCCGACGACGTCCCAGGGGTAGAGGAAGGCGGAGGTCTTCACCTGCCGTCCTCCAGCAGGGAGCGGCCGCGCTCGATGAGCGCCGCGAGGGCCTTGACGTGGGCGTCGAGGGGTTCACTCAGCGGTGGCCGCACTTCGCCGACGTCGAGGCCGCCGAGGCGTACGCCCGCCTTGACGAGCGAGACGGCGTAGCCGCGGCCGAGACTGCGCAGTTCGACCAGCGGCACGTAGAAGCCGTCGAGCAGCCGGTTGACGGTCTTGTCGTCGCCGGTCATCAGCGCGCGGTAGAAGGCGAGTGCGATGTCCGGGGCGAAGGCGAAGACGGCGGAGGAGTAAAGGGTGATGCCGATGCCGCGGTAGGCGAGGCCGGTGAGTTCGGCGGTGGGCAGCCCGTTGAAGTAGAGGAAGTCCTGGTCGGGCAGGTCGCGGCGGACGGCGCCGACGATGCGCTGCATCAGGTCGAGGTCGCCGTAGCCGTCCTTGAGGCCGATGATGCCGTCCACTTGGGCGAGTTCGACGACGGTCTCGGGGGTGAAGACGGCGTTGTCGCGCTGGTAGACGATGACGTCGAGGGAGGTCGCCGCGGCGAGCGCGGTGTAGTGGCACAGCAGCCCGGCCTGGTCGGCGACGACGAGGTAGGGCGGCATGGCGAGCAGTCCGTCCGCGCCCGCCGCTTCGGCGGTCTTCGCGTACTGGACGGCGAGCGCCGTGCCGTAGCCCGCGCCGGCCACGACCGGCACCTCGCCGGCTGTCTCCTCGACGGCGGCGGCGATGCAGTCACCGAACTCCTCGGGGGTCAGGGCGTGGAACTCGCCCGTACCGCAGCACGCGAAGACCGCGGCCGCACCGGAGTCGATGCCGCTCCTCACATGGGCGCGGAAGACATCGAGGTCGAGAGCGCCGTCCGGTCCGTACGCGGTGACGGGGAAGAACAGCGGTCCTTGGACCCGGGTGAGCCGGGCGGCGAGCGGGGCTGAGGTCACGGGCGCTCCCTGGGCCGTGCACCGAGCCTGCGGACTCGTGCACAACTCTGATCGATGTCCATATCTCTGAACAGAGTCACGCTATGGCAGCCGCATCGCCCGGGTCAAGACGGAAAACCGCAACTCAGAGGCGGAGTCGGCTCCTCCGCGCGACACTTGACGCTGTCCGGAACCACTCCCTAGCTTGTCCATGAATGTGAATGCTGTCTACGGACCTGAGCATTTCAAGGAGATCCCCCATGCCCGCTCCCCGCACGGTCCTGCTCACCGGCGCCGCCGGCGGCATCGGCACGCTGATGCGGGGGCTGCTGCCCGCGTACGGCTACGAGCTCCGCCTCTTCGACGCCACCCCCATAGAGGGAGTGCCGGACGCGGTCACCGCAGACCTCGCCGACAAGGGGGCGCTGCGCGAGGCGGTGCGCGGCGTCGACTCGGTCATCCACCTCGCGGGCATCTCCCTGGAAGCCCCATTCGAGAAGATCCTCCGTGCGAACATCGAAGGGACCTACAACCTCTACGAGGCGGCCCGCGAAGAGGGCATCGGCCGGATCGTCTTCGCCTCCAGCAACCACGCGGTCGGGTTCACTCCGCGCCCGCAGGGCGAGCCGCCCTTCCCGCCCGATGCGCTGATCCCCATCGACACCCCGCGCCGCCCCGACACCTACTACGGCCTGTCCAAGTGCTTCGGCGAGGACCTGGCGCAGCTCTACTGGGACCTGCACGGCCTGGAAACCGTCTCCGTCCGCATCGGCTCCTGCTTCATGGAGCCGACGTCCGTGCGGATGCTGTCGGTCTGGATGAGCCCCGGCGACGGCGCCCGGCTCTTCCACGCCGCGCTCACCGCCGAGAGTGTCGGCCACACCGTCGTCTACGGCTCTTCCGCCAACACCCGCCTGTGGTGGGACCTTTCGACTGCGCGGGCGCTGGGCTACGAGCCACAGGACGACTCCGAGCAGTACGCCGAGAAGCTCGTCGCGGAACAGGGCGAACTCGACCCGGACAACCCTGACCACGCGCATCTGGGCGGCCACTTCACCACCAATCCGCCCCAGTGGCCGTACTGATCCATATTCGCGTGTGACTGAGGTCGAGTCGTCGGACGCCCAGCTGGTGATGGCCCGCTGGACCGGTGCGTACAGGTTCGGCAATGAGCGCACGGCCCGGAACCACCCGCGCAACCGATGAAAAGGGTAAGGGAACGGTAAAGCGGCCTCGCTCGTTATCCCTGGCATGACAGCTATGACCCCCGGCTCGAACATCCCTCTCGCCGTCACCCGCGTGGCGGTGGACGTCACCGCTCCGGTGCGGCTCGACGTATCGGGCCTGCTGCTCACCGCCGACGGCAAGGTGCGCTCCGACGACGACTTCATCTTCTACAACCAGCCGGCGGGCCCCGGCGTCAGCTATCGCTCCGGCGGGGGCAGCGCCCCCGACGCGATCGTGGTGGACACCTCCGCCGTCCCGCCCGGCATCGAGAAGATCGTCGTCACGGCGAGCCCCGACGCCGCGGGGCAGACCTTCCAGGGCATCGAGCCGACCGCCACCATCCGCAGCGCCGACGACGGCAGCGCGCTCGCCACCTTCACCCCGCCGCAGCTCGGCACCGAGACCGCGCTGGTCGTCGTGGAGATCTATCTGCGCAACGGCGCCTGGAAGGCCCGTGCGGTCGGCCAGGGCTATGCGAACGGGCTGGCGGGCATCGCCACGGACTTCGGCGTCTCGGTCGACGAGGAACCCGCCACGGCCCCCGCGCCGGTCGCGCCGTCGGCGCCAGTCGGGCCGCCCGCACCGGTCGACCCGCGTCTCGCCGCGCCCGTGCCGCCCGCGCCCCCCGCGCCGCCGGCCGCTCCCGCCCCCGGCTCAGGGAAGATCAACCTGGACAAGGGCCGGGTCAGCCTGCAGAAGAATCAGACGGTCTCGCTGGTCAAGGGCGGCCGCCCGCTGCTCTCCCAGGTCAAGATGGGCCTCGGCTGGGAGCCCGCCTTCCGCGGCAAGGACATCGACCTCGACGCCTCCGTGATCGCGTACGGCCCCAACCGCAACCACCTGGACAGCTGCTACTTCGGCAAGCTGTCGATCCTGAATGGCGCGATCAAGCACTCCGGCGACAATCTGACGGGTGAGGGCGCGGGCGACGACGAAGTGATCGTCGTGGATCTCGGCCGGCTGCCGGCGGAGGCGACGGGCCTGGTCTTCACCGTCAACTCGTTCTCGGGACAGAAGTTCACCGAGGTTGCCAAGGCCTACTGCCGGCTGATCGACGCGGCGACGGGCGAGGAACTGGTCCGCTTCGATCTGACCGGCGCCGAGCCGCAGACCGGCGTGATGATGGCCAAGCTGATCAAGCAGTTCTCGGGTGAATGGGACATGACCGCCATGGGCGATTTCGTGAAGTCCCGCACCGTACGCGGCATGGTCAAGCCCGCCGCACAGGCGCTGTGACCGACGCCGCCGGGCCCGCCATCCGTTGAGTGGTGGCGGACCCGGGGGCCACGGTCCTCAGAGTTTGGCCAGTTTGGAGTATGGGCTCAGGATTCTTCCCTGACGTCCGGAGAAGTCGACGAGCACAGCGGCATTGTCGCCCTCGACTGCGATGACTCTTCCGAGTCCGAATTGGTCGTGCGAGACCCGGTCGCCCACTTCGTACTGCTCAATCGGCGGGGCAGCCGCGGCCGGTTTGTTGAAGGGACTGGAGGGCAGGTGGCGCCGGGATCCGGCTGACTTTGTCATTACCTGGAGTATGCGCCCTCGGGCACCCGCCACGCCACGTCAGAGGAGAGCGCTGTACGCATTGAGTGCGGGCTGACCCCCGAGATGGGCATAAAGCACCGTCGATGACGAGCCGATCTCACCGCGTGTGACCAGGTCGATCAGTCCTGCCATCGACTTCCCTAGTACACCGGATCCGTCACCATCCCCTCCGTACGGGCGGCGAGCCGCATCGCCTCCAGCGTCGTTTCATCCGGAATGCCGTATGTGCCTGCGTGGTACCGCTCGTCCAGCTCGATGTCCGCGTCCCGCAGCTCACGCTCCACCCCGATGAGTGAGGCGGTGTTCCGCGCGATCCGCCCGATCTGCTCCCTGGTGCGCTCCGGCGCCGCGGAGGCGTCGATGCCGATCACCCGCCGGGGCCGGGCGCCCGCCTCTTCGAGCGCAGCGAAGCCCGCGACCATCCCGGCCTGCGTGCTTCCGGTCACCGAGCACACCACGACCGTGTCGAAGAACACGCCCAAAGCCTGCTCCTGCCCGGCCACTTCGTACGCCCAGTTCGCGAAGCCCAGCCCGCCCAGCGGATGGTCGGAGGCGCCGGCCGGGATGGCATAGGGCCGGCCGCCACTCTCCTCGACCTCACGCAGCGCCTGCTCCCAGCTCTCCTTGACACCGATCCCGAACCCGGCGCGCACCAGCCGGATGTCGGCGCCCGCGAGCCTGCTGATCAGGATGTTGCCGACCTTGTCGTAGACCGCGTCTGGCCACTCGACCCAGCTCTCCTGAGCCCGGCGCGGGCGGCAACCGCCGCGACCTGGCGGGTGTGGTTCGACTGCACCCCGCCGATCGACACCAGGGTGTCGCAGCCCTTGGCGAGAGCGTCGGCGACGAGGTACTCCAGTTTCCGCGTCTTGTTGCCGCCGTAGGCGATGCCGGAGTTGCAGTCCTCGCGCTTGGCCCACAGCTCCGCGCCGCCGAGACGGTGGGTCAGCCGGTCGAGACGGTGCACCGGGGAGGGGCCGAACAGCAGCGGGTAGCGTTCGTACAACGTGATCGACATGTGGGCTCCTTCGGGTCAGACCATGCCGGATTCATCCGCTACATCCACTTCGTCCGCTTCACCTGTTTCGTCCGCCAGCTCTTCGAGTGCGTGCCAGATCTGTGCCGTGATACGGGCCGCCCGGTCCGCGTCTTTGGCCGCGCAGGCGTCGATGAGCCGCTCGTGCAGCGCGGCCGACTCCAGCGCGCTCGCCTCGGCGAACTGCCGCCACTCCAGCCGGCGGATCAGCGGGGTGTACCGCGCGATCGTCGCCGCGACGGCGCGGTTGCCACAGGCCCGTACGAGCACGTCGTGCAGCTCGTCGTCGGCCCGCAGGGCCTCGCCCACGGCGGCGCTGCGGGTCGCGCTTTCGAAGCGGGCGTTCGCCTCGCGCATCACGCCGATGTCCTCGGCCGTGAGGAACGGCACGGCGGCTCGGGCGGCCAGCTCGTGCATGGCGTGCACGACGACGGCGGCCTCGCGCACGGCACGTGGTTCGAGCCTGGTGACCCGCGTATAGCTCTGCGGCTTGGTCTCGACGAGCCCTTCCTCGCCGAGCCGTGCGAGCGCCTCGCGCACAGGGGCACGGGAGAGCCCGAGCCGCTCGGCGAGGTCGGCGTCGCGCACAGGGTCCCCGGGCGGGAGTTCGCCGCGCACGATGGCGTCGCGGATGGCCGCGTACGCCGTGTCGCGCAGCAGGGTCCGCGGTATCGGCCGCAGTGCTCCCATGAACTGAAATGTTAGATGTCAGCTCGCGGGAGCACAACGGCCACAGTGCGGGCGTTCAGCCCGTCACTTCGTGTGTGTCAGTGGTTGCGTGGCTGACGCTTCCAGGGGCCCGTGATCGCGAACATGATGCCCGGGGTCTGGATGCTGGCGTAGAGGGTCCGGCCGTCGGGCGAGAAGACGACGCCGGCGAACTCGCTGAAGTCCGGGTCCTCCGCGGTGCCCAGGTTCAGCTCGTTGCGTGCGATCGGGTAGGTGCGCCCGCGCTCGGTCGCACCGAAGAGGTGCTGGACGCCCTCGCCGTCCTCGGCGATGATCAGCCCGCCGTACGGCGACACGGTGATGTTGTCGGGGCCGTCGAACGCGCCGTCCTTGGGCGGGTCGGGGTTGACGCCGAGCAGCACCTTCAGGGTGAGGGTGCGGCGCTTGGGGTCGTAGAACCAGACCTGGCCGTCGTGGTGGACCGGGCTCTCGTCACGGGCGTACGAGGAGACGATGTACGCGCCGCCGTCGCCCCACCACATGCCTTCGAGCTTGCGGGCGCGGGTGATGTCCGTGTCGGCGAACTGCTTGCGCACCGGGACGCTGCGGGCGTCGCGGTCCGGCACGTCGACCCAGTCCACGCCGTAGACCGTGCCGATCTTCGTGGCGCGGGACAGGTCGTCGACGAAGCGGCCGCCGGAGTCGAAGCACTTGGTGGCCTGGAGGACGCCCGCGTCGTCGGCGAGGTGCCTCAGGTGACCGCGGCCGTGCTTGAAGCCGTGCGGCGGGACCCAGCGGTAGAGCAGGCCGTTGGGGGTACCGGCGTCCTCTGTGAGATAGAGGTGGGCGCGCTTGGGGTCGACGACGACGGCCTCGTGGGCGTACCGGCCGAGTGCCTTGATGGGCTTGGGGGCGCGGTTGGCGCGTCGATCGTAGGGGTCGACCTCGAAGACATAGCCGTGGTCCTTGGTCATGCCGTTCTGGCCCGCGCGGTCCTCGGTCTCCTCGCAGGTGAGCCAGGTGCCCCAAGGAGTGCGCCCGCCGGCGCAGTTCTGCGCGGTGCCTGCGATGCCGACCCACTGGGCGACCTCGCCGCTGCGGTGGGCCTCGACGACCGTGCAGCCGCCGGGCGCGGCGGGGTCGTAGACGAGGCTCTCGGCGAGCGGAACCGGGTGATCGATCTTGGAGCGGGGGCCCCTGAGCTCGTGGTTGACGACGAGGAGGGTCACGCCGCGCGGGCCTTCGAAGGTGGCGGTGCCGTCGTGCTTGGAGGGGGTGAACTCGCCCGAATCCAGCTTGGTGACACCGGCGCGGGTGATGACGCGGTACGAGAATCCGGCGGGCAGCGCCAGGAGCCCCTTGGGATCGGGGATCAGGGGGCCGTAGCCGGGCCCGTGGCTGCCGTGGCCGTGCTCGCCGTCCTCGTGGCCCTGTCCGTCGACGTCGGCGCTGTCCTCGGCTGCGAGCGCGCCGGGCGCGGTGGCGAGCGAGCCCACGGCGCCGGCGAGTACGACTCCCGCCCCGGTGAGCGCGGACTGTCTGGTGAATTCCCTGCGGGTGAGCGGCATCGAGTACTCCTGAAGGCCTGAAGAGACACATCCGGCTTGGCTGATGACGGCCTCACACTCCCGCCCACGCATAAACGGCACTTGAACACCGGCCGACATCGAAGGCCCCGCGGTCCATGAATATCCCGCCGCCGGCCAACGGGTCCCCGTCGCCCCCTACTTGACGGACCGTCCGAAGAATCTTAGTAAAGAAGGTCAACTGGAATAGATCACCACCAATCCCAAGATTTCATGCCGAACTCCTTGACCCCTGGGGGGAAGGGCAATAGACATGCCGTACCTGCATCACCCGCAGGGGGAGGCGAGCCGAACGGATGGACGTGATACGGGCTCGCGAACTCCATGAGAGCCGGCTCATGCAGCTGGCCAATGTGACCGGTGTCGGCACCGGGAGGGACGAGCACTCGGGCGTGGACGTGATCGTCGTCTTCGTCACCCGCAAAGTGCCCCGTGACCGGCTCCGCGATGAAGACGTGGTTCCCGCACAGCTCGAGGGCGTACCGGTGCGCGTGCTCGCCGTCGGTGCAGTCACCGCCCATGACCAGGAGCGGTGAGGGAGCCCCTTCGAATCAGGGGAAGAGGTGGTCTGGCGTGACGAGCCAGCCCGAAATGATGCGAGGACCGACCGGCGGGCAGCTCAGTGACAGCTCCCGGCAACAGGCGACGAGCGACTTCCTGCGGCCACAGGCGCCGCTCGCCAATGTCGTCGGCTTCGGCCACGGCGTGAAGTGGAGCGACGGCCGCCCCACCGGGGAAGAGGCCGTACTGGTCTTCGTGACCCAGAAGGTCCCGGAGTCGATGCTGCCGGAGCGGGATGTGATCCCGCAGCAGATGGACGACGGAACACCGACCGATGTCATCGCGGTCGGACATGTCTCCGCACAGCGCCGGCAGCGGCAACAGCCGCGCCGGGCGATGGATGCGGAGGCGGCCTACCGGCCCGACGGCAGTGTCGCGGGCCAGCTCTCACAGCTGTCGCAGCCGCTGCTCGAAGAGCTGCGGGAGATGGGCACCCTGGAGCCGCAGCTTCTGCGGCGCCGACTGCGGCCCGCACCCTCCGGGATCTCGGTGGGCAATGTACGGGTGACGGCCGGGACGCTCGGCAGCGTGGTGTACGACTTCCTGCCCGGGGCCACGACCGACCCGCCGGGGCCGGGGCTCGGCGTACCGGGGAAGTTCTACATCCTGTCCAACAACCATGTGCTCGCGGACTCCAACCGCGCGCAGCTGGGCAGCGCGATCCTGCAGCCCGGCGTGTTCGACGGCGGACAGGACCCGGCGGACCGGATCGCGACGCTGGACCGGTTCATCACCATCCAGTTCGCGCCACAGATCCCGCCGGCCCAGCACAACAACGTCGTCGACGCGGCGCTCGGCAAGGTCGAGTTCGAGGACGCGACGCGCGAGCAGTACTTCGGCGCGGTGCCGCGGGCCTGGCGGCGCAAGGCGAATGTGGCGGTCGGCGACCTGGTGAAGAAGACCGGGCGGACGACAAACGTCAGCTTCGGCCGGATCATCGCGGTGGACGCCACGATCGACGTCAACTACGGCACGGCGGGAACGGCCCGCTTCAAGGACCAGATCCTGACGACGAACATCTCGGCGGGCGGTGACTCCGGCTCGCTGGTGACCTCGTTCGACAACGTCGCTGTCGGGCTGCTGTTCGCGGGTTCGTCGGTGGTGACCGTGGCGAACCACATCGAGAACGTCCGCGCGCTGCTGCGCGTCGAGATCGCCGAGCAGCTGGCCTGACGAGGGGAGGCACCATGACCACGCAAGCACGGAAACAGCAGAAGAGCGGCGGCCAGGCGCGCGCCGAGCACCGCTACCTGAATGCCCAGGGCGCGGAGGTCAAGACGCGT
The DNA here is from genome assembly GCF_044389785.1 of Streptomyces sp. NPDC019443. NCBI lineage: Bacteria > Bacillati > Actinomycetota > Actinomycetes > Kitasatosporales > Streptomycetaceae > Streptomyces > Streptomyces sp. NPDC019443. The sequence goes on along the minus strand of NZ_JBIRYJ010000005.1, from coordinate 498,112 downwards.
GACGAGGCGTTCGCCAGGCCGATGGAGGTCTCCGCGGAGGCGATCCAGACGATGGCGAAGCTGGAACTGCACAACGGTCAGGTCACCTTCGCCATCGAGGTGAAGTACAACCCGAACACCTACCCGCATGTGGTGACGGGCGGTCAGATCACGTCCGGCATCTGCGGCGCGCCGTGGAACATCACCGGCGGCACCATCGGCGACCAGCTGCGGCTGGACGCGAAGCGCGCGGGCCAGGGTTCATGCGCGAACACGATCACGATCGTCGGCGAGTACCAGAATCCGCCGGCGTACCGGGGAACGTACGGCTTCGAGGGCGCGACGTCCTCGTTCAAGCACACGACACGGTATGAGTGCTGACGTTCCCTCACGGTGGGCGGCGGACACCTCAGGGTGCCCGCCGCCCCTCATATGACCGAGGACCAGCTGATCGGGGCGCAGTTGATTCCGGAGATCAGTTACCGGGGCGCAGTTGACCGGGGCTCAGCCGCCCGACCGCGAACGCGCCTTGAAGGCCGCCTTGCGCGCCTCCTTCGCCGCCGCCTTGTCCCGGTGCAGCCTGCCCATCGCCTCCAGCACCTCCGCCGTCGCCGGGTGGTCCACCCGCCACGCCGCCTCGAAGAAGCCGCTGTGCTGACCGACCAGGTCCTCCACCAGGCCCTGGAGTTCCTCCAGTTCGCCCTCCGCGTCCAGCTGCGCCGCAATCGTGTCGATCGCCAGCCAGAAGATCATCGGCTCCGGCGGCGCCGGTACGTCCGTCGCGCCGCGCTCCGCCAGCCAGACCCGCGCCAGGCCGCCCAGTTCCGCGTCGTCGAGGACGGCGCGGACCGCCGGCTCGGCCTGCGGGCCCACCAGGGTCAGCGCCTGCTGGCAGTGGAGGCGGCGCAGCGGAGCGCCCGCGTCCGTGCCCCGGGCCGCGGCCAGCAGGTCGCGGGCGGCGTCGGCCGGGCCACGCCGTGCGAGCCACTGTTCGGTCTCGGCCCGGGCCGCCGGCTCCGGGAACTGCGCGAGCCCGTCGAGGAGTACGTCCGCGCCCTTGTCCGCGAGATCCCCCACCGCCGGCGCGTCGATCCCCGCCTCCAGCATCCGGGCCCTGATGCCGTACAGACCGAGCGGGGTGAGCCTGACCATTCCGTACCGGGAGACGTCCTCGTCGTCCACCGGCGCCACGGGCTCCTCGCCGTCCTCCGCCATCAACCCCTCGTCCACCGGCCGGTATTCGACCAGGCCGATCGGCTCGAACAGCTGGAACTGGTCGTCCAGCCGCATCATCGCCACCGACACCTGCTCCAGTACGTCGTCGGTGGGCTCGCCCATGTCGTCGGGCACGATCATCGACGCGGCGAGCGCGGGCAGCGGCACCGGCCCTTCGCCCGCGCCGCCCTCCGCGACGGTGAGCAGATAGAGATTCCCGAGGACCCCGTCGAGGAACTCCGCCTCGGCGTCCGGGTCCCATTCCAGCGCCTCGTAGTCGATCTCCCCGTCCTCGCCGATCGCCTCGGCCAGGTTGTCGAGCAGCGGCGCGATGGCGTCGGCGTACACGGCCTCCAGGGCCTCCAGCCAGATGGCGAGGATGTCCTGCGGCCCGCCGGAGTTGATCAGTGCGAGGTTCTCACCCGCGGTGACCGTGCCGTGCTCGGCGTCGTCGACCGGTTCGTGGACCTCCACGAGCCCGGTGTCGACGGCGGCGCGCCACGCCTCGCTCGCGTACGCAGGTCCGTCGCCGCCGGTCCCGAGGCCCAACTCTTGGGCGGCCGCGGGCAGCTGCTCGTCCACGAGTTCGCCGCCTGCACCGACCCGGGTGTCCGGACCCGCCCAGCGGGCGAGCCGGACGGCCCTGGTCAACAGCGGCGTGGCAAGCGCGTCCCGCGCCAGCTCCGCGTCCGGGTGCAGCCGCACCGGCGGCAGGGTGGGGCGGTCCTCTGGCATCTGGTGGTTCTCCTCGGGCGTACGGGGTCCGGGCGGCCCCCAGCGTAGACGTATTTCACCGGGTTTCGCCGCGCCCGGGCAGTACGCACAGGAGCGCGCCCGCGCGCCTTGTGCGTCCCGTGCGCAGGTTCACCGATCCGTCGGCCTCCGTACACCCGTCAACTCTTGACAACTCCCCTGCCCAACCAAGAGATTGACGCGCGTAGAACCATTCGGGGAGTCCACTCCCCGCCTCTCATCCCTCACCTCCGGAGTTCCTTGATGCCTTCCTCCGTCGCACCGAGAACGGCCGCTGTCGCGGCCGTCGTCGCCGCCGCGCTGGCCACCGGCCTGCTCGCAGGCTCCTCCGCCGCCTCCGCCGACGCCGCCTCCGCCGCCGCGGTCCGGATCCATGACATCCAGGGCACCACCCGGGTATCCCCGCTGGCCGGACAGCAGGTGACCGAGGTTCCCGGAATCGTCACGGGCGTACGGACCTACGGCTCCAGGGGCTTCTGGCTCCAGGACCCGGAGGCGGACGCCAACCCCGCCACCAGCGAGGGTGTCTTCGTCTTCACCGGCTCCGCCCCGACCGTCGCCGTCGGCGACAAGGTGCTGGTCTCCGGCACGGTCACCGAGTACGTCCCGGGCGGCACGTCCTCCGGCAACCAGTCGCTGACGGAGATCACCAAGCCGGCCGTCACCGTCGTCTCCTCCGGCAACGAACTGCCCGCGCCGGTCACGATCTCCGCGTGGTCGGTGCCTTCGGCGTACGCCCCGGCCGGCGACGCGGCGGCGGGCAGCAGCATCAACGCCCTCCCCCTCGAGCCCCGTAAGTACGCCCTGGACTACTACGAGTCGCTGGAGGGCGCGAACGTACGCATCGGCACCTCCCGCGTCGTCGGCGCCACCGACCCGTTCGCGGAGCTGTGGGTGACGGTGAAGCCGTTCGAGCACGCGAACCGCCGCGGCGGCACGGTCTACGGCTCGTACACCTCGCAGAACACCGGTCGGCTGCAGATCCAGTCGCTGACGCCGCTCGCCCAGCAGCCCTTCCCCAAGGCGAATGTCGGGGATGTGCTGGCCGGGACGACCGAAGGGCCCCTGGACTTCAACCAGTTCGGCGGCTACACGATCACGGCCCGCACGCTCGGCACAGTCGCCGGCCTTGGCCTGGAGCGTGAGACGACGCGCAAGCAGAGCCGCGGTGAGCTGGCGGTCGCCACATACAACGTGGAGAACCTCGACCCCTCCGACCCGCAGGAGAAGTTCGACGCGCTCGCGGCCGCCGTGGTGAACAACCTCGCCTCGCCCGACATCCTGGCCCTGGAGGAGATCCAGGACGACAACGGCGCCAAGAACGACGGCACGGTCGCGGCGGGCGAAACGCTGAAGAAGTTCACCGCGGCGATCGCCGCGGCGGGCGGCCCGGCATACGAGTGGCGGACCATCGACCCCGAGAACAACAAGGACGGCGGCGAGCCCGGCGGCAACATCCGCCAGGTCTTCCTCTTCAACCCGGAGCGGGTCTCCTTCACGGACCGGCCGGGCGGCGACGCGAAGACGGCGACCGGTGTCGTGGAGGAGAAGGGCCGGGCGGCGCTGACGCTCTCCCCGGGCCGGATCGACCCGGCGAACGCCGCCTGGGGGAGCAGCCGCAAGCCGCTGGCGGGCGAGTTCACCTTCCGCGGCCGCACGGTCTTCGTGATCGCCAACCACTTCGGCTCGAAGGGCGGCGACGAGGGCCTGACCTCGCACCACCAGCCGCCGGTCCGCTCCTCCGAGACCAAGCGCCTCGAGCAGGCGCAGGCGGTCAACGCCTTCGTCAAGGACATCCTGAAGGCCGACCGCCGCGCCGACGTGCTGGTCCTCGGCGACATCAACGACTTCGAGTTCTCGGCGACGACGAAGGCCCTCACCGACGGCGGCGCGCTCTACCCGGCGGTCAAGTCGCTGCCGCGCTCGGAGCGTTACTCGTACGTCTACCAGGGCAACAGCCAGGTCCTCGACCAGATCCTGACCAGCCCGTCGATCGACGACTTCGCGTACGACAGCGTGCACATCAACGCGGAGTTCGCGGACCAGAACAGCGACCACGACCCGCAGGTGCTGCGCTTCCGCCCGTAAGGCCCGTCCGGCTACACGCCCGCGCTGAGACTCAGCGCGGGCGTGTACCGGTTCACGCCGGCGCCGGTCACGCCGGGGAAGTTCTGCACCCTGGCCCACTGCTCGGTCCTCGACCCCACCCCGTCGCCGGGCCCGGCCAGGGCCTCGCGGTGGGCCTCTGCGCTCTCCCACTCGGCGTAGTTGAGTACGCGTGTCCCGTCGACGCTGATGTGGAAATGCCCGGAGATCCCGCCCGGGTGAGGGTGCGGCTCGGTCGCCAGCGCCTCGAAGACACCGTCCACCCAGGCCCGCTGACGGGCGGGGTCGGGTCCTTCGAACTCCACGTCCACGATCACGACGCAGCCCGGGACGCGCCGGTCGTCGGCGCCCAGGGCACCGCTGCGGTAGAGCTCGTACGACTGGAGCCCGAGCCGCTCGACGCCGGGCACGGCGGCGTCGATCTCCGCGTTCCGCTCGTCCCGGAAGGTGCGGACGAACTCCTGGTAGGCATCCTCGCCCGTCCACTGCGAGTAGTGGAGGAGGGTCCTGCCGTCCTCACCGATGTGGACGCTGTACGAGAGCAGTCCGGCATCGGGCCAGGCCCGGCTCCGCCATGCCTCGGCGATGGCGTCGACGACGGCCCGCTGCCGCTCGGGCGTGCCGACGTCCCAGGTGGACACCTTGATGACGCCGACCCCGGTGCGGGTGAGGTCGGGCCGGGAGTCCGGTTGCACGGTCACGGTCATGGCGGTGCCTCCTCGATCGGCGCGCCCCTGCGGTGCGCCGCTGATCACCATCGTGAAACGTGAACCATGGTTGAGGTCAACAGCCGGAGTCGTTCACGCGGCAGCCGGTCCACTGTTCAGCACTGCTTGACCCTGACCCCAAGGAGATCTAAGTGGACCTTCACTGTCCGGTGGGCCGACACTGCGGAGCATGACCACAACACGCCCGTTCGGCCGGGCCCTCTGCGCGATGATCACGCCCTTCACCGCCACCGGTGAGCTGGACCTGGACGCGGCGGCGCGCCTCGCCGTGCATCTGGTGGCCGAAGGCTGCGACGGACTGGTCCTGAACGGCACCACAGGCGAGTCCCCGACCACCACCGACGCCGAGAAGACCGCGCTGGTACGAGCCGTACGCCAAGCGGTCGGCGACAGCGCCGCCGTGGTCGCGGGCGTGGGCAGCGCATCCACGCGGCACACCGTCGAGCTGGCGCGCGCGGCCGAACAGGCGGGTGCGGACGGCCTGTTGGTGGTCACGCCGTACTACAGCCGTCCGCCGCAGGAGGCGGTCGAGGCCCACTTCCGTACGGTCGCCGATGCCACCGCACTCCCCGTGATGCTCTACGACATCCCCGGCCGCACCGGCACCCGCATCGAGCCCGACACGGTCCTGCGCCTCGCGGGGCACCCCCGCATCGTGGCGGTCAAGGACTGCGCGTACGACCTGCTCGGCTCGGCCAAGGTGATCGCGCGCACCTCGCTCGCGTACTACTCGGGCAGCGAGCAGCTGAATCTGCCGCTCTACGCGGTGGGCGGCGCGGGCTTCGTCAGCACGGTCGCGAATGTCGCGCCGCGACAGCTGCGCGCGGTGCTCGACGCGTACGACAGGGGCGCCACCGCCGAGGCCGCCCGCCTCAACGGGCTCACGCTCCCCCTGGCCGAGCTGATGATGGCGTCGGGCCTGCCCGGCACGGTGACGGCGAAGGCGCTGATGGAGGCGGGCCCGGTCCGGGAGCCGCTGCAGCCCGCGGGCCGCGAGGCGACCTGCGGGCTGCGTGTGGCGTACGAGGAGCTGCTTGCGGAATCAGGCCCGTCCGGGGTCCCCCCGGACGAAGTCTGGGGGGAGAGCTGAGGACGAACCGGCTGCCCGGGCAGCCCCGGGCAGCTAGTTGTGGCTGTGCAGGATGTCGTTGAGGCCGCCCCAGACCGCGTTGTTCGGGCGGGCCTCGACAGAGCCGGTGACCGAGTTGCGGCGGAAGAGGATGTTGCTCGCGCCGGAGAGCTCACGGGCCTTGACGATCTGCCCGTCGGGCATGGTGACCCGGGTGCCCGCGGTGACGTAAAGACCGGCCTCGACGACGCACTCGTCGCCGAGCGCGATGCCGACGCCCGCCTCCGCGCCGATCAGGCAGCGCTCGCCGATGACGATGCGGACGTTGCCGCCGCCGGAGAGGGTGCCCATGGTGGAGGCGCCGCCGCCGATGTCCGAGCCGTCGCCGACGACGACGCCCGCGGAGATGCGGCCCTCGACCATCGATGTGCCGAGCGTGCCGGCGTTGAAGTTGACGAAGCCCTCGTGCATCACGGTGGTGCCCTCGGCGAGGTGCGCGCCGAGCCGGACGCGGTCGGCGTCGGCGATGCGTACGCCCTTGGGCGCGACGTAGTCCGTCATCCGCGGGAACTTGTCGATGCTCGTCACGGCCAGGTGCAGACCCTCGGCGCGAGCGTTCAGCCGCACGCTCTCCACCTGGTCGACGGCGACGGGGCCGAGCGAGGTCCAGGCGACATTGGCGAGCAGCCCGAAGAGGCCGTCCAGGTTCTGGCCGTGCGGCTTGACCAGCCGGTGGCTCAGCAGGTGCAGGCGCAGATACGCGTCGTGTGCGTCCAGCGGCTTGTCGTCGAGCGAGGCGATGACCGTACGGACGGCGACGACCTCGACGCCGCGGCGGGCATCCGGGCCGATGGCCTTGGCGGCCCCTTCGCCGAGCAGCTCGACGGCACGCTCGGCGGTCAGCCGCTCGGTCCCGGCGGGCCCGGGCTCGGCGACGAGCTCGGGGGCGGGGAACCAGGTGTCCAGGACGGTGCCATCGGTGGCCAGGGTGGCGAGTCCGGCGGCGACGGCGCCGGTGGTGCGAGTAGCAGTGGTGCTGTCGGGCGAGTCAGTCATGGTGGAACGCTAACCGGCAAGGGCCCGCGGGGGCGAACCGGTCTCAGTTGACGGGCGCGTACGGAGCCTCCCGGCCGCCAGAACCGCGGCTCCGGCGGCGCCCGCGAGGACCGCGCAGGCGGGCCAGAGCAAGCCGGGCGCGGTGGAGTAGAGGGCTCCGCCCAGCGGCGGGGCGAGTACCTGGCCGCTGACGGAGGCTCCCGCGTACAGGCTCTGGAAGCGGCCCTGTGCATGGGCGGGGGCCTCGTCGGCGACGTAGGCGGTGGCGGTGGTCTTGTAGAGGATCTCGCCCGCAGTCAGCGACAGCATCATGGTGATCGCGAACAGCAGCCCGGCGCCCGGTATCAGCACCGCGTAGCCGAGGCCGACGAGCAGCAGTCCGGTGCCGACGATGGAGAGCGGGGCGCGTTTGCGCAGGGCGTGCGCTGCGGGGAGTTCGAGGCAGAGGATGACACCGCCGTTGATGGCCAGCAGCCAGCCGTAGACCTGGGTGCCGAGACCGTGGTCGGCGAGGAAGACGGGCAGTGTGGAGTACTGCTGCCGGTAGACGAGGTCTACGCAGAGGATCCCGGCGAGCAGCACCAGCACCGCGGGCCTGGCGCGCAGCTCGCGCCAGACGGACGGGGCGTCCGGGTCGTGGGCGGGTTTGGCGTGCACCGCGGCGCGGGCCGGGAGCACGCGCGACGCGTACGCCGCGAAGGCGAGCGTGCCGAGGCCGTCGACGGCGAAGAGCCAGTCGTACGAGGTGTGGGCGGCGAGCAGCGCACCGAGCGGGGGTCCGACGGTGAAGCCGGCGTTGCCCGCGAAGCGCATCACGGCGAAGCCCTGGCGGCGTGTGCCCTCGGGGACGGAGACGGCGACGAGCGCGGAGTTGGCGGCGCGTACGACGCCGGAGGCGTATTCGGCGAGGGGCAGCGCCGCGTACAGCGCGGCGACGGGGAGCAGCGGGAGGGTGAGAAGGACCGCGCCGCTCACGGTCGCCCCGGCGAGGAGGGCGCGGCGGTGGCCGTAACGGTCGCCGAACCAGCCGCCGGTGAAGTTCCCGGCGACCACTCCCGCACCGCCGATGCCGCTGATCAGCCCGGCCTGGGTGACGGTCAGCCCACGCGGTCCCGTCAGGTACACGAAGAGGTAGACGAAGGTGAGGCTGACGGCGGAGTTGAAGAACCCGCCGAAGGCCAGTAGCCGCACCGCCCGCGGCACGTCCCGCAGCATCCCCATGTACCCCGCCCCAGTGAGTTCCCTTTGGGAACGGACTATGTCAGCGCGGTCTCCGCGGGTCAACAGCGGCAGGGACGCGTCACCCTCGGACGCGTCCCCCTCGGACGCGTCACCCTAGGACGCGTCACCCTGAGGCACATCACCCTCGGGCGATGACCCGCGCCAACATCTCCCGCGCGAATTCCGCCTCGTACCGAGCGTCCGTCAGCAGCACCTGCAGACAGATCCCGTCCATCAGCGCCACCAGCGCCCGCGCCGTGACCGGATCGGTCCGCCGGGCCAGGATCTCGGCGAGCTCCTGGCACCACTCCGCGGCGACCGGCCGCAGCGCGGGCCGCCGCAGGGCTGCCAGATAGAGCTCGTACTCCAGCTCCACGCCCGTACGCTCCCCGGCGAGCCACTCCCCCATGAGCCGGGCGAGTTCCTCGGCGAGGTCGGCGTCCGGGTCGACGAGCGCGCCGCTCTTCCGCACCATCGCCGCGAACCCCTCGTTGGCCTGGCGCAACGCGGCGACCAACAGCTCGTCGAGGGAGGCGAAGTGATACGTCGTCGAACCGAGCGGCACATCGGCCTCGGCCGCCACGGTGCGGTGGCTGAGCCCGGCGATCCCGCTTTTGCCGGCCACCCGGATCGCAGCGTCGATGATGCGCTGACGCCGCTCGGGGTCGTACCGCCGCGCCATCAGTGGACACCGCCCATGTTGAGGACCACGACGCCGACGATCACCAGCGCGATGCCCGTGATCCTGACCAGACTGGTCGACTCACCCAGGAAAATCATGCCGATGGCGGCGATCGCGGCCGTGCCGACGCCGGCCCAGATCGCGTACGCGGTGCCCACCGACATGGTCTTCAGCGTCTGGGCGAGCAGCGAGAAGGCGAGCACATAGCCCGCGACGGTGAGCAGCGAGGGCCACAGCCGGGTGAAGCCCTCGCTGTACTTCATGGCCGTCGTGCCGGCCACCTCCGCCGCGATAGCCGCGGCCAGCAGTCCGTATCCCATGTGTACGAGAGTACACAACGTTGCGTACGCGCGTACATAACGCCGGCGGGCCCACCGCCCCCTAGTCGAGCAGTGTCTTCTTCGGCCGCAGCACACAGAACTCATTGCCCTCGGGGTCGGCGAGCACCACCCAGGTCGCTTCGGGCCCCTGCCCGACATCGGCCCGCCGCGCCCCGAGCCCGATGATCCTCTCGACCTCGGCGGCCTGGTCGTCGGGCGTGAGGTCGATGTGCAGCCGGTTCTTGACGGTCTTGCGCTCGGCCACGGGCACGAAGGTGATCCCCGGCAGCGCGGACTCGTCGGCCCCGATGACGATTTCGTCATCGGCCTCGAAGACCACCTTCCAGTTCAGCACCTGGCTCCAGAAGCGGGCGAGCCCCGGCAGATCGTGGGCGTCGACGACGACGGTGTACAGCGAAACGGCCATGCTCACCAGTGTGTCTGGCGGGCATGGCCGTTTTCTGGAACTCAGCCGGTCTCAAACGCTCAGACGTTGAAGCCCAGCGCGCGCAGCTGCTCGCGCCCGTCGTCCGTGATCTTGTCCGGGCCCCACGGCGGCATCCAGACCCAGTTGATCTTCAGCTCGTTGACGAGGCCTTCCGTCGCCGACTTCGCCTGGTCCTCGATCACATCGGTCAGCGGACAGGCCGCGGACGTCAGCGTCATGTCCAGCGTCGCGACATTGGAGTCGTCGATGTGGATGCCGTAGATCAGGCCGAGGTTGACGACGTCGATGCCCAGCTCGGGGTCGACGACGTCATACAGCGCCTCGCGGACCTCTTCCTCGGAGGCCGGCTTCAGTGCGGTCCCTGCGTTCTCAGTCATGCCGTCTTCCTCTCGGGGGCCTCACCCAGCGCCTGGGCGGTCGCGTCCTTCCACGCCATCCAGCTCAGCAGCGCGCACTTCACGCGGGCCGGGTACTTGGAGACGCCGGCGAACGCGACCGCGTCCTCCAGCACCTCCTCCATCGCGTCGTCCGGCTCCAGCTGACCCTTGGACTGCATCAGCTCCAGGAAGGTCGCCTGGATCTTCTGCGCCTCGGCGAGCTCCTTGCCGACCAGCAGCTCGTTCAGCACGGACGCGCTGGCCTGGCTGATGGAGCAGCCCTGGCCCTCGTACGAGATGTCAGCGATCAGCGAGCCTTCGTACCGCACACGCAGAGTGATCTCGTCGCCGCAGGTCGGGTTGACGTGGTGCACCTCGGCATCGCCATCCCGCAAGCCCCGCCCGTGCGGGTGCTTGTAGTGGTCCAGGATGACGTCCTGGTACATCGAATCAAGCTTCACGTCCCAGCCCTTCAGCCGAAGAAGTTCCGTACGTGCTCCAGCCCGTCGATCAGCGCGTCGACCTCCGCGGGCGTGGAGTACAGATAGAACGACGCCCGCGTGGTCGCAGGAATTCCGTACCGCAGGCAGACCGGCCGCGCGCAGTGGTGGCCGACCCGGACCGCGATGCCCTGCTCGTCGAGGACCTGGCCCACGTCGTGCGGGTGGATATCCCCAATCGTGAACGAGATCGCGGCACCGCGCTCCTCGGCCGTGGTGGGGCCGATGATCCGCAGGTCCGGGACCTCGAGCAGCCGCTTCACCGCGTACTCGGTGAGGACGTGCTCATGCTGGGCGATCTTGTCCATGCCGATCGCGGAGAGGTAGTCCACGGCCGCGCCGAGGCCGACGGCCTGGGCGATCGGGGGCGTACCGGCCTCGAACTTGTGCGGCGCGGGGGCGTACGTCGACGAGTGCATCGACACGGTCTCGATCATCTCGCCGCCGCCGAGGAACGGCGGCAGGTCCTCGAGCAGCTCCTGCCGGCCCCACAGCACGCCGATGCCGGTCGGGCCGCACATCTTGTGGCCGGTGAAGGCCACGAAGTCGGCGCCGAGCGCCTGTACGTCCAGCGGCATGTGCGGCGCGGCCTGCGAGGCGTCGACCAGGACCAGCGCGCCCACGTCCTGAGCACGGCGCACGAGCGCCTCGACCGGGTTGACCGTGCCCATGATGTTGGAGACCAGCGTGAAGGAGACGATCTTCGTCTTCTCGGTGATGATCTCGTCGATGTTGGACAGGTCGAGCCGGCCGTCGTCGGTGAGGCCGAACCACTTCAGCTTCGCGCCGGTGCGCTGCGAGAGCAGCTGCCACGGCACGATGTTGGAGTGGTGCTCCATCTCCGTGATGACGATCTCGGTCTCGTGATCCACGCGGTAGGGCTCGTCGGCCCAGCCGAGCATGTTGGCCACGAGGTTGAGCGACTCGGAGGCGTTCTTGGTGAAGATCACCTCGTCGCGGCTCGGCGCGTTGATGAAGGCGGCGACCTTGTCGCGGGCGCCCTCGTACAGCGCCGTGGCCTCCTCCGCGAGCACATGAATGCCGCGGTGGACGTTGGCATTGTGCTGTTCGTAGTACTCGCTCAGCACATCGAGCACCTGGCGCGGCGTCTGTGACGTCGCCGCGTTGTCCAGGTACACGAGCTTCTTCCCGTCATGGATCAAGCGGTCCAGGATCGGGAAGTCCTTGCGGATCGCCTCGGTGTCGAGGAGGCCCGGCAGCTGTGTCACGCGGATACGCCACCCTTCGTGTATGCCTCGTAGCCCTCGGCCTCGAGCTTGTCGGCGAGCTCGGCGCCGCCGGACTCGGCGATACGTCCGTTCGCGAAAACGTGCACGAAGTCGGGCTTGATGTAGCGCAGGATGCGCGTGTAGTGCGTGATCAGCAGGGTGCCGACCTCGCCGGACTCGTGGACGCGGTTGACGCCCTCGGAGACCTGACGCAGGGCGTCGACGTCCAGGCCGGAGTCGGTCTCGTCGAGGATCGCGATCTTCGGCTTGAGGAGCTCCAGCTGAAGGATCTCGTGGCGCTTCTTCTCACCGCCGGAGAAGCCCTCATTGACATTGCGCTCGGCGAAGGCCGGGTCCATCTGGAGCTGCTCCATGGCGGACTTGACCTCCTTCACCCAGGTACGCAGCTTGGGGGCCTCGCCGCGGATCGCGGTGGCGGAGGTGCGCAGGAAGTTGGAGACCGAGACGCCGGGGACCTCGACCGGGTACTGCATGGCGAGGAACATGCCGGCGCGGGCGCGCTCGTCGACGGTCATCTCCAGGACGTCCTCGCCGTCCAGGGTCACGGTGCCGCTGGTGATCGTGTACTTGGGGTGACCCGCGATGGAGTACGCGAGCGTCGACTTGCCGGAGCCGTTGGGGCCCATGATGGCGTGGGTCTCGCCCTGCTTCACGGTCAGGTCGACGCCCTTGAGGATCTCCCGGGGGCCGTTCTCGGCCTCGACGGAAACGTGCAGGTCGCGGATTTCAAGCGTTGCCATGGGTGACTCAGGACTCCTGGGTGACGGAGACGAGCACATCGTCCCCTTCGATCTTTACGGGGTATACGGGGACGGGGCGCGTCGCGGGAAGGCCGGACGGCTTGCCGGTGCGGAGGTCGAAGCTGGAGCCGTGCAGCCAGCACTCGATCTGGCAGTCCTCCACCTCGCCCTCGGACAGCGAGACGTTCGCGTGCGAGCAGATGTCATTGATCGCGAACACCTCGCCCTCGGTTCGGACGACCGAAACCGGCGTGCCGTCGAGTTCCACCCTCTTCGGGGTGTCCTCCTCCAGCTCGCTCAGCGCACAGGCTCGTACGAAGGACATCAGACCGACGCCTCCAGCTCCGCGTCGATCTTGGCGAGCAGGCGCTCCTCGACATCGGGCAGGCCGATCTTCTGGACCAGCTCGGCGAAGAAGCCGCGGACCACCAGACGGCGGGCCTCGTCGGCCGGGATGCCGCGGGACTGCAGGTAGAAGAGCTGCTCGTCGTCGAAGCGGCCGGTGGCGGAGGCGTGACCCGCACCGACGATCTCGCCGGTCTCGATCTCCAGGTTCGGCACGGAGTCGACCCGCGCGCCGTCCGTGAGGACGAGGTTGCGGTTCATCTCGTACGTGTCCGTGCCCTCGGCCTTGGCCTCGATCAGGACATCGCCGATCCAGACAGCGTGTGCGTCCTGGCCCTGGAGGGCGCCCTTGTAGGCGGCGTTGGAGCGACAGTGCGGGGCATTGTGGTCGACCAGCAGACGGTGCTCCTGGTGCTGGCCGGCGTCGGTGAAGTACAGGCCGAAGAGCTCGGCCTCGCCGCCGGTACCGGCGTACTGGACGCGCGGGTGGAGGCGTACGACGTCGCCGCCGAAGGTGACCACGATCGACTTGAAGGAGGCGTCCCGGCCGACCAGCGCATTGTGCTGGGAGACATGGACGGCCTTGTCGTCCCAGTCCTGGACGGAGACGACGGTGAGCTTCGCTCCGTCGCCCAGCAGGAAGTCGACGTTGGCGGCGACGACCGCGTCACCGGTGTGGTCGATGACCACGACGGCCTCGGCGAACGCGCCGAGCTCGATGACCTGGTGGGCGAAGGCGGTGCCGCCCTCGCCGTGCACGGCGATCCGGACCGGCTCGGTGAGCACGGTCTCCTTGGGCACGGTGACGACAGAGGCCTTCTCGAAGGAGGAGTACGCCTGGGCGGCCACCCGGTCCACCGGGGTGCCGGCCCGGCCGATCCGCGCGTCGTCACGGCCGACGGTCTCGACGACGACGCCTTCGGGGGCGTCGATGTCGACCTTGATGCCGGTGCCGTTGGCGACGGCGGTGCCGTCGTGCAGACCGCGCAGCCGCTCCAGCGGAGTGAAGCGCCACTCCTCCTCGCGGCCGTGCGGAACCGGGAAGTCCGCCACGTCGAAGGACGGGGGCGCACTCATGCGGGTGGCGACGGTCGACTCGGCGGCCACCGCGATCGAACCGGCAGTGGTGGACCCCGCCGGAATGTTCTGAGCCTCAGCCATGGCTGTCGTCTTGCTCTCTTCCTACGTCAGAAAAACAGTCGCTGCTCGGGACGGCGGGCCGTCAGGCTGTGCTAGCCCACCGAGCCCTCCATCTGCAGCTCGATCAGCCGGTTGAGCTCCAGCGCGTACTCCATGGGCAGTTCCTTGGCGATCGGCTCGACGAAGCCGCGCACGATCATCGCCATCGCCTCGAACTCGGTCATGCCGCGGCTCATCAGGTAGAAGAGCTGGTCCTCGGAGACCTTGGAGACGGTCGCCTCGTGGCCCATGGACACGTCGTCCTCGCGGACGTCGACGTACGGGTAGGTGTCGGACCGCGAGATCGTGTCGACCAGCAGCGCGTCACAGAGCACATTGGACTTCGCGCCCGGCGCGCCCTCGCCGATCTCGATCAGACCGCGGTAGGACGTACGGCCACCGCCTCGCGCCACCGACTTGGAGACGATGTTGGACGAGGTGTTCGGGGCCATGTGGACCATCTTGGCGCCGGCGTCCTGGTGCTGGCCCTCGCCCGCGAAGGCGATGGACAGGGTCTCGCCCTTGGCGTGCTCGCCCATCAGGTAGACGGCCGGGTACTTCATGGTGACCTTGGAGCCGATGTTGCCGTCGACCCACTCCATGGTCGCGCCCTCGTACGCCACGGCGCGCTTGGTGACCAGGTTGTAGACGTTGTTCGACCAGTTCTGGATCGTCGTGTAGCGGCAGCGGCCGCCCTTCTTGACGATGATCTCGACGACGGCGCTGTGCAGCGAGTCCGAGGAGTAGATCGGGGCGGTGCAGCCCTCGACGTAGTGGACGTAGGCGTCCTCGTCGACGATGATCAGCGTCCGCTCGAACTGGCCCATGTTCTCCGTGTTGATACGGAAGTAGGCCTGCAGCGGGATGTCGACCTGCACGCCCTTCGGCACGTAGATGAACGAGCCACCGGACCACACGGCCGAGTTCAGCGAGGCGAACTTGTTGTCGCCGACCGGGATGACGGTGCCGAAGTACTCCTGGAAGAGCTCCGGGTGCTCCTTCAGCGCGGTGTCCGTGTCCAGGAAGATGACGCCCTGCTCCTCCAGGTCCTCACGGATCTGGTGGTAGACGACCTCGGACTCGTACTGGGCGGCGACGCCGGCGACCAGGCGCTGCTTCTCCGCCTCCGGGATACCGAGCTTGTCGTACGTGTTCTTGATGTCCTCGGGCAGGTCCTCCCAGGACTCCGCCTGCTTCTCGGTGGACCGCACGAAGTACTTGATGTTGTCGAAGTCGATCCCCGACAGGTCCGAGCCCCAGCTCGGCATGGGCTTCTTGCCGAACAGCCGCAGACCCTTCAGGCGCAGCTTCAGCATCCACTCCGGCTCGTTCTTCTTCGACGAGATGTCGCGGACGACAGCCTCCGAGAGGCCGCGCTTGGCCGCGGCACCCGCCGCGTCGGAGTCGGCCCAGCCGAATTCGTACGTACCCAGGCCCTCGAGTTCGGGGTGGGCAGTCTCCGTGGGGAGAGTCATGCGGGGTTCCTCCCGGCCGTGCTTGCAGATGCTGATGGTGTGGTGGTCTTGGGGATGAACGTCGTGCAGACCCCGTCGCCGTGCGCGATGGTGGCCAGTCGCTGTACATGCGTCCCGA
Organism: Streptomyces sp. NPDC019443; assembly: GCF_044389785.1. Classification (NCBI taxonomy): domain Bacteria; kingdom Bacillati; phylum Actinomycetota; class Actinomycetes; order Kitasatosporales; family Streptomycetaceae; genus Streptomyces; species Streptomyces sp. NPDC019443. The sequence continues at coordinate 482,551 of NZ_JBIRYJ010000005.1, read as the reverse complement.
GTAGCCGCGAGAAGGTCTCGGTCTCCGCCTCGCACAGCTGCGGGTACTGCTCGGCCACATGAGCGACCGGGCAGTGGTGCTGGCAGAGCTGCTCGCCGACCGGTGCGTCACGCGCCGTAGCAGCGTACCCGTCGGCACTCAGAGCCTTGGCCAGCGCTTCGGTGCGCTGTTCGGGTGGCGCGGCCTCTATCGCCTTGCGGTAGGCCACCGCCTGCGCCTCGAGGCGGTCGCGGGCGAAGGCGGCGACGGCCGCCTCTCCGGCTGCCCCACCCCCTGCGGTCCGCTCGATCCAGCGGAGAGCCTCCACGGCCAGTGCGTCGTACGACTGGTCGAAGGCGTCCCGGCCGCAGTCGGTCAGCGCGAACACCTTGGCGGGTCGCCCACGGGTGCGTGCGCCGTAGACCCGCTGCTCCCGGGGCTCGACGACGTTCTCGGTGACGAGCGTGTCGAGGTGGCGGCGGACGGCGGCCTGGGTGAGGCCGAGGCGACCTGCGAGGTCGGCCACGGTGGACGGGCCGTGGTCCAGGATGGACCGCGCGACCCGGTTGCGCGTGGAGTGCTCACCGGTCGCGAGTTCCTCGTGCGGAGCCTCGCCGACGTTTTTCACAACGCCATTGTTGCGTAATTCCTCCGACAGTGACAACCGCCGTCCAAGGCGTGAACCGGTGCGCTTCATCACTAAGGGTTACCTAAGCGCAGGGCCCGTCCGGCACCTGCCGGACGGGCCCTGACCAGGGAATCACCGGGGAATTACCCGGCAAGATCCGGACGGTCGGTGACCCTGATCGAATTCACCAGAGTCTTGCCGGAATTAGCCACGAATCTGAGGTTGAGCTGCCCGTCAGTGACCTGGAGCGTGAAGGCCCGGTCGTGGGCGGTGCGGACACCCGCCTCCAGGGCCAGATCGAGGTTCGGCACGTACTGCGTCCCCTCCGCCATCACGTCGAAGACCCGGTCGGTCGGGTCCTTGGAGCTCAGCTCGGCGAAGCCCAGCTCGATCCGGTAGGTGCCGGCCGGGAGCCCGTCGAAGCGGTATTCGTACATGCCCTGCCGGGCGGTCCGGTAGAGCTTCGGATCCGCCGCGCCCGCGATACTCCGACTGGTGGACAGTTCCGTGGCGCTGCCCAGATATCCGTACGTGCCGGTGGCGTGCTTGCGGTCCGGGCCCCAGGTGTCGCCGAGCGCGTCCACCGAGGATCTGGTCGTGCCGGTGTCGATCGCCGTCTGATAGGCGGGCACGACCGCCTTCACCGGGATCTCGATCACCGGCCTGCGGCCGCTCTCGGACTTCACCTGCAGGGTCCCGGTCAGGACGCTGCCCGGGGCGGCCCCCGCGGTGTCGATGCTCAGCGCGATCTTCTGGGATGCGCCCGCCGCCAGGGTTCCGGTGCCGGGCGCCGCCTTGATCCAGCTCTTGCCGTCCTTCTCGGTGACCGTGAAGGGGGTGGCGGTGCCGGTGTTGGCGAGCGTGAGCGTGCGGCTGCGCTGTTGCGTCGCCGGTACGACGACGGTCAGAGCGGTGGAGTCGGCCGCGACCCGGCCGGTCGTGAGCGCGGCGTCCGACACCGCGATCTCGCCTGCCTTCGGGGTCTGGCGGGCGCCGGCGGCCGCATAGGAGGGGGCCGAGACGGCGATGTCGTACGAGGCGTCGGCGGGCACCTGGAGGAGATAGCCGCCGTCGGCGCCGGTGGTGTCGCTTGCGCCGGTCACGGCGACGGACGCGCCGGTGACCGGTTTGCCGTCGTTGGCGTCGGTGACCGTCCCGGCGAGGACGGCGCTCCTGGTCGTACGGAAGCCGATGCTCGTCCCGTCACGGACTGTGCCCTCGTTGAAGGAGTAGAGAAGCGCGTCGGTGCCGGTCGCGTTCTCGGCGCCGATGGTCGCGCCGGAGCCGTTCTCGAATCCGGTTCCGGAGATGTCCTTGTACTGGAAGGACGCGGAGCCGTCCTCGCCGAGGACCGCGGCGAAGGAGACCCGCTCGGCGGTGGTCGCCGCGATCAGCGCGTTGCGCCACTCGACGACGATCTTCCGGTGCGGGGCGGTGCCGGTCGCGGACCAGTACACGCCCGCGTCGGCGTCGACCGTGAGGTTGTCCCAGAACGGATAGAGCGAGCCGTTGGGGGCGAAGGTGGTGGGCAGAGTGGTGTTGCTGCTGGAGGTGGAGGCGGTCCCGAAGGAGAGCACCCCGTCGATGGACGCGCTCGCCGACCGGTAGGTGCGTCCGTAGAACGCCACCGGGAACGGCAGCTCGAAGGAGGCCGTGCCGAAGGTGGTGCTGGTGTACGCCAGCTTGGTGGCACCGGCCGGGAAGCCGCCTGCGCCCACCGTGCATGCGGTGCCGAAGGCGTCGGTCCGGTCGGGCAGGACGATGTCCTTGACCGTGTTTCCGGTGACCTCGACGCGGACGCTGGTGGCCGACGCGCAGCGGTGGCCGGGGGTGACGGCGAGGTCGTACGTGCCGACCGGGAGCCGCAGCGTGTATGCGCCGTCGGCGCCGGACTTGGTGGTGACCGGGGTGCCCTGGGCGGTGACGACGGCGCTCGCCTCGGCCCCGCCATGGCTGGTGACCTTGCCGGTGACATCGGCGGACGCGGCCTCGTCGAGCGCGAAGTCCTTGACCGTGCTGCCGTCCTCGACGACGGTGACGGCACCCTGGGCCGTGACGTATCCGAACTTGGCGACCCTGACCGTGTAGTCGCCGATCATCAGCTTCGGCAGGGCGTAGCCGCCGTCGGCGCCGGTGGTGACGGTCGTCTTCATCGGGCCCTCGAAGCGCAGGGTGGCGTCGGCGAGCGGGCCCGCGGCCGTGCTGACCTTGCCGCTGACCGCGCCGAGCGCGCCACGCGGGGCGGCGGTGACGGCGGCGTACGCGTCGAGGCGGCCCTCGCCGAAGACGTTGTTGTCGGCGGCCGTACCGCCGCAGCTGGTGTTGTCCACGTCGACGGCGGTGGAGTCGAGGAGCTTCTCGGTCTCGGCGACATTGCCGCGGATCGCGGGCGAAGCCGACCACATCAGCGCCACGGTGGCGGCGGTGTGCGGCGAGGCCATCGACGTACCGGAGATGGAGTTGTAGCCGCCGCCCGTCCAGGAGGAGCGGACGTTGACGCCGGGTGCGGCGAGGTTGGGCTTGAGGCCGCCTGCCTCACCGGTGCCCCGCGAGGAGAAGGACGCGATGGAGTTGTTGATGTCGAAGGCGCCGGAGGAGTACGAGTTCGTGTAAGTGCCGGGCGAGCCCGAGGTGTTGCAGCCGGGGCCGCTGTTGCCGTTGGAGAACGCCGGGAAGATGCCCGCGTCCCGCCACGACTGCACGACCTCCTTGTACCAGGGGTCCAGGACAGTGCTGCCCCAGGAGTTGTTCACCACGTCCGGTGCGAGGTCGGGGCGGGGGTTGGCGCCTGCCGGGTCGGTCGGAGCGACGATCCACTGGCCGGAGCGGAGCAGCGAGTCGCGGCTGCAGGAACTGGACTCGCAGCCCTTGGCGGCGATCCACTTGGCGTCGGGGGCGACGCCGACCTGATTGCCCGCGCCGTCGTCGCCGACCATCGTGCCCATGGTGTGGGTGCCGTGGCCGTTGTTGTCGCAGGGGGCGGTGCCGGTGCAGACCTTGGCCGGATCGAACCAGTTGTAGGCGTTGTCGTAGCTGCCGTCGGACTTCAGCCCGCGGTACTTCGCCTTGACGGCCGGGTGGTCGAACTGCACGCCTGAGTCGATGCTGGCGACGACCACTCCCTCGCCGCGTACGCCGAGCTCGGACCAGACCTTGGGGGCGTTGATCCGGTCGATGTTCCACTCGACGGCGTCCAGGCGCGGTTCGTTCTTCCCCGGCAGCGGGTCGGGGATGGTGATCGGGTCGTCGGCCTCGAGCGCGGCGACGTCGGTGCGCGCCGCGATCTTCTCGGCGAGCGCCTTGTCGGCGGTGACCTTGAGGGTGTTGGCGATCCAGAAGGACTCGTAGCGGACGCCCGCGCTGTCCAGCAGGGCCCTGAGCGGGGCCTGGGACTTTTTGGCGTACGCCAGCTTCGTCTCGTAGAGCGTGCGTGCCTTGGCAGTCTTGCCCTTGGCCCGGCGGGCGGCCGAGGTGTCCGCCTCATGCGTCAGGGCGACCCAGAAGGTCGCCCTGTCTTTGGCGTCGAGCTGCGCGAGGACGCCGGCCTCGGTCTTGATCCGATACGCGGAGGGACCGGAGGGTAAGGCGGCGTCGGGGTCCTGTGCATGCGCGGGGGCGGCGCCGAGGGCGATGGGCAGGGCTACGGATATGGCGGTCAGGGCAGCGAGTGCTGCCCGCCGCCCCGGTCTGCGACTAGCCACGAACGCTCCTTCGTGAGTGGGTTCGTACCGACACTCGATCGTGAAGGAGTTGGCAGGTTCATGTGAAGAACGCCTCAATAGTCAGTTCAGGCCATTCCTGTCCCGGGTGTCCCTGCCCTTCTGCGGGAGGCCCCGGGCCCCGCCCCCCGGCGGCCTTGCCACCCCGCCTAGACTTCCCGGCATGCGAAGCGAGCCCGTCGTCCAGATCCGGGGACTGGTCAAGCGGTACGGATCCAAGACGGCCGTGGACGGCCTCGACCTCGAGGTCCCCCAGGGCTCCGTGACCGCCGTCCTCGGCCCCAACGGAGCGGGCAAGACCACCACGGTCGAAACCTGCGAGGGCTACCGCCGCCCCAACGCCGGAACAGTTCGGGTCCTCGGCCTCGATCCGGTCGCCGACGCCGCGAAGCTGCGACCCAGGATCGGCGTGATGCTCCAGTCCGGCGGCGTCTACTCCGGCGCCCGCGCCGACGAGATGCTCCGCCACATGGCGAAACTGCACGCCCACCCGCTGGACGTGGACGCGCTGATCGAGCGGCTCGGCCTCGGCAGCTGCGGCCGTACGACCTACCGGCGGCTCTCCGGAGGCCAGCAGCAGCGGCTCGCCCTGGCGATGGCCGTCGTCGGCCGCCCCGAACTGGTCTTCCTGGACGAGCCGACCGCCGGTCTGGACCCGCAGGCCCGCCGGTCCACCTGGGGGCTCGTACGCGAACTGCGCTCGGACGGCGTCTCCACCGTCCTCACCACCCACTTCATGGACGAGGCCGAAGAGCTGGCGGACCATGTCGCGATCATCGACGCGGGCAAGGTCGTCGCCGAGGGCAGCCCGGAACAGCTCTGCCGCGGCGGCGCCGAGAACACGCTGCGCTTCACGGGGCGGCCCGGCCTGGACGTCGGCTCGCTGCTGAAGGCGCTGCCGGACGGCACGGAGGCGGCGGAGCTCACGCCCGGCGCGTACCGGATCACCGGCCAGGTGGACCCGCAGCTGCTGGCGACCGTGACGTCCTGGTGCGCACAGCACGGCGTGATGCCGGACGGCATCTCGGTCGAGCGCCACACCCTGGAGGACGTGTTTTTGGAGCTGACCGGCAAGGAGCTGCGCTCATGAGCGTCGGTACGTACACCCCGGCGCCCGGCGCCGCGCCACTGCCCCGCATGATCGCGGCGCAGACAGCGTTCGAGACGAAGATGCTGCTCCGCAATGGCGAGCAGCTGCTGCTCACCGTCATCATCCCCTCGCTCCTGCTGGTGCTGTTCTCGACCGTCGACATCATCGACACGGGAGAAGTCAGGGCGGTCGACTTCCTGGCCCCCGGCGTCCTCGCCCTCGCCGTGATGTCCACCGCCTTCACCGGGCAGGCCATCGCGACCGGCTTCGAGCGGCGGTACGGAGTCCTCAAGCGGCTCGGCACCTCGCCGCTCCCCCGCTGGGCGCTGATGACCGCCAAGACGCTCTCGGTCCTGGCCACCGAGATCCTCCAGATCGTGCTGCTGACCGTGATCGCGTTCGCGCTCGGCTGGTCCCCGGACGGCAACCCTCTTTCCGTACTGCTGCTGCTCGTCCTCGGCACCGCCGCCTTCTCCGGCCTCGGTCTGCTGATGGCCGGGACGCTCAGGGCCGAGGCGACGCTGGCAGCCGCCAACCTGGTCTTTCTGCTGCTCCTGGTGGGCGGCGGTGTGATCGTGCCGCTGGACAGGTTCCCGGACGGCGTCCAGTCGGTGCTCGCGCTGCTGCCGATCTCCGCGCTTTCGGACGGTCTGCGCGATGTCCTCCAGCACGGTGCCGCGATGCCGTGGGGCGATCTCGGCATCCTCGCCGGCTGGGCAGTGCTTTCACTGGGCGCGGCCGCCCGGCTCTTCCGCTGGGAGTGACGCACGCGCCAGGATGAGCCCGCTGAGATCCGCACGGTGGGAGGCCTCGATGGACCGGACTGCCGCGCTGCGACTGGACGCGGAATGGGCCAAGGTGAGGTCCGGCAGGGCCGGCGTCTCACCCGGCGAGCGCGAGCGCATGCTGACGGATCTGATCGCCGCGCTCGCCCCGCACGCCGATGACGATCTCTCGCTCGCCGCGAGGCTGAGCCTGCGGTACGGCGACCTGGCGCGGCACCACTTCGACACCGGCCGGCGCGAGGACGCGCTGAGTGCCGTCGGCGAGGCGGTCCGGCGCTGCGCGGAACCGGCCAGGCACGACGAGGAGCACGCCCGCTGGTACGCCAGGGCGCTGATCAACCAATCCGTGTATCTCGCCGAACCGCTCAGCGACGAGCTCGGCATGCCGCGGTACGCCTTCCACGCGAACGGGGAGCAGCCCCCGCCCGTTGACCGCGAGGACGGGCTCGCAGCGCTGGCTGCCACCCGCCGGGCCATCGAGGTCTGGGAGAGCCTGGACGGATCGAAGCCGCGCAACCGGGAGGGCCTCGCTCAGGCCCATGTCTTCCTGGGCGACCGGCTGGAGGAGCTGGGAGAGCCGGTGGACGCGGCGGCCTGGGCGGTACGGGCTGAGCGCGAGTTCCAGACCTTGTGGTCGGCGGCTCCCGAAGCACCCGATGCGCCCGGAGCAGCCGATGCGCCCGATGCGCGCGCGACCGCCCATGCCGCGGCCCTCGAGCACCTCGGCGACCAGTTGGAGCGCAGGCTGCGACGCTGTCCCTTCGACGGCGGTCTGACCCGGCTGCGGGAGCAGGACCTGCTTCCGGAGCGGCTGCTGCCGCTGGCGGTGGTGGCGGCGCGTATAGAAGGCGTGGAAGCGGACGCGATCGCCGAGGGGCTGCGGCTGGACGGCACGGAGGTCCGCCGGATCCTGCGGGCGCACTCCTGGCGTGCGGTGTGGCGGTTCGACGTCCAGGAGGCCGACGGGACCTGGACCCCGATGACATACCCCTGGCGCGGCAGGGACGCGGTGGCCGACCGCAGCGCCGAGGCGGTCGCCGCCGAGCTGACCGACGCGTTCCTGCACTCGCCCGACCGGCCGCCGCCGTCGGTGCACTGGCGGATCGCCGTGTGGTGGGAAGAGGAGGACCACCTCGACGGCGCGCGCTTCCGGCTGACGTACGCACCGCCCTGACCTGGACCGCGCGACCGGGCCGTACCCGGACCGCACCCGGACCCGACCCCTCGTGAAAACGTGCACAATCGCCCGTTTACGATAGGGCCCGTGCTGACCCCCCTCGCCTATATCGCCCAGCGCTGGACGCCGACTCCCAAAACGCTCCGGCGCGCCGCGCTCTCCGCCGTCGTGATGAGCGTGGTCATCATCGTCACCGGCGGCGCGGTCCGGCTGACCGGCTCCGGCCTCGGCTGCGACACCTGGCCCAAGTGCACGGACGACAGCCTCTTCGCCACACCCGAGCAGGGCATCCACGGCGCGATCGAGTTCGGCAACAGGATGCTGACGTACGTCCTGTCGGCCGCGGTCGGCTGGACGATCATCGCGGCGCGCGCGGTCAAGCCGCTGCGGCGCGGGCTGACCCGGCTCGCCTGGCTGCAGTTCTGGATCGTGATGGGCAACGCGGTGCTCGGCGGCATCACCGTGTGGGCGGGCCTCAACCCGTGGACCGTGGCCGGGCACTTCATGCTCGCCACCGGGCTGCTCACGGTCGCCACCGTCACGTGGCAGCGGTCCCGCGAGGGCGACGGCGCACCGCGCCCGCGCGTCCCGCGCCCGGTCCGCAAGCTGTCGTGGGCGATCGTCGTCATCTCCGTACTGCTGATCGCGCTGGGCACCTCGGTGACCGGTTCGGGCAAGCACGCCGGCGACAGCAGCGACGTGCCGCGCATGCCCTGGGACTGGGGGGACGCCGCACACCTCCACGCCATCGCCGCCTGGGTGGTCTGCGCGCTGGCCGTCGCGATGTGGCTGGTGCTGCGGGTGGTCGACGCCCCCGACGACACCCGGGCGCGCGCCCGGGACCTGCTGATCGTGCTGCTCCTGCAAGGGGGAGTGGGTTATCTGCAGTACTTCACCGGGGTTCCCGAGGCTCTGGTCGCCGCCCATATGCTCGGCTCCGCGCTGATGTGGATCGCGGTGGTGCGGCTCGCGCTGAGCCTGCGCGAGCGGCCGCTACCGGATGCCGGGATCCCGGACCGGACCGACTCGGCGCTATCGAGCGTCTGACAGTCCGTAGACGCGGGCGGCATTGCCGGCCGCGATCATCCCGGCGACCCGTTCCGCGTCCGTACGGGCCCAGGCGCCGTCGGCGACCCAGCCGCCGAGCACCCGTGCGAGCGCCTCGCGGAAGATCCGGGCGCCCACCACATGCAGCTCGGGCAGCCCGCGCGCGCCGCTGGAGAAGAGCAGCTTCCCGAACGGCGCCAGCTCCAGGATCTCCGCGAGCACGGCCGCGGCCCGCGCCCCCGTGTGCACCAGGGCGGGCCCCAGATCGGCGTACACATGCGGGTACACGCTCGCCAGATGCGCGGCATGGCGGTGGTACGGATAGCCGTGCAGCAGCACCAGATCGGTGCCGAGACCAGCGGTGGCGGCCGCGAAGCCGGTCATCAGCATCGGGTCCTCCACGCCGACATGGAGCTGGAGCGGCAGTCCCGATGCGACCGCGATCCACAGCAGATGCCGCACCAGTACGGGATCGGTGAGCTTGCCGCCGACATGGCGTGCGGCCAGCCAGCGGCCGGCCGCCCCGCGCACCTCCCCGGGGCCCGGCGGCTCGGGCGCGAGGGCGAGCCCGTGGCCCACGGCGCCGACGGAGGTGAAGGCGACCGCGGACGCGGCGGCTCCGTGCACGGCCTCGGCAAGGTTCGCGAGGAAGCTCTCGACGGTGCCCGAGGTGTCGGCGACCTGTTCGGCGAGGAGTTCGAGGCGGACGATCTCGCGGGCCTCGGCCGCGCCCGCGGCGGCGATCTCGGGCGGCCCGGTGAGATCCCCCGGCAGCCCGGTGTCCACCAGATAGGTGGAGATTCCGCTGCCCCTCAGCAGCCGCCTGCCCGCCTCCAGCACACCCAGTTCACGCCGGCGGGCGAGATAGCGGGCGGGCGGGCAGTGCGGCTCAAGACCCAGCAGCGGCGGGCACCAGCGCCGTACCGCGAAGCCGGTCTGCGTGTCGAAGAAGGTGGTACCGGGCGCCGGCGGCCCGGCGGTCCGGCCCAGATGCGCCTCGAAGGTGCCGAGGCCGAGCTCCGTACGGAGCACCCCGTGGCAGTACTGGTCCACGAGGGTCGGGGTGTCGATCATCCGGGCTCCCAGTCATGGACTGTGCTTGCACAGTCCTAACGGGTGACACCCGCACGAGGTGTTGCTCAGCTATTGGACGGGCCTCCGACCTGGATGCCCGCCATCCGGGTCCACTCGTACGGACCAGTGCGGACCTTCGCCGCGAACTCCCCGTCGAACGACTCGTGCAGCGTGATCCCGGCCTTCTCGGCGGCGGCCTGCGCGATGTCGTGGCTCTGCGCCACGAGGTCGCCCCAGGCGCCGTCCTCGCCGACGAGCACGATGCGGGTGCCCATCTGACCGAGGTACGCGAGCTGCCCCTCGGCACCGCCGTGCGCCTTGGCGAAGGCGCCGATCTGCTTGGCGGCCTTGGCCGCCTTGCGCTCTGCCTGCTTGACCTGCTTGGCCTGCTTCGTATCTGCCATGAACAGGATGCTACCCATTGGTAGCTAGCGCAGGAAGGGGTCCACCGCGACGGCCACGAAGAGCAGCGATACGTAGGTGATGGACCAGTGGAAGAGCCGCATCTCCTTGAGCTTGCCGCCGGTGGCGCCGCCCTTCGCACGGTTCTGCAGGGAGTGCGCCTCCCAGAGCCACCAGCCGCCCGTCGCCAGCGCCACCACGGTGTAGAACCAGCCGGTGTAGCCGAGCGGCGTCAGCATCAGCGAGACCGCGACCATCACCCAGCTGTAGAGGACGATCTGGCGGGCGACGACCTTGTTGGAGGCGACGACGGGGAGCATCGGGACGCCGACGCGCGCGTAGTCCTCCTTCACCTTCATCGACAGCGGCCAGTAGTGCGGCGGTGTCCAGAAGAAGATGACGAGGAAGAGGATGAACGCGGCCCACGACATCGAGTTGGTGACGGCGGACCAGCCGATCAGGACCGGCATACAGCCGGCGATGCCGCCCCAGACGATGTTCTGCGAGGTTCGGCGCTTGAGGATCATCGTGTAGACGACGACGTAGAAGAGCAGCGCGCCGAGTGACAGTGCCGCGGACAGCCAGTTGACGAGCAGCCCGAACCAGAGGGTGGAGACGGCGGCGAGTACCAGGCCGAAGACCAGGCCCTCGCGGGGCGACACCATTCCGGTGACCAGCGGGCGCTGCGACGTACGGTCCATCAGGGCGTCGATGTCGCGGTCGATGTACATGTTCAGCGCGTTGGCGCCGCCGGCCGAGAGGTAACCGCCGATGCACGTCGTGAGAACGAGCCACAGGTCGGGCACATCCTGCGCGGCCAGGAACATCACCGGGACGGTGGTGATGAGCAGCAGCTCGATGATCCGCGGCTTGGTCAGCGCCACAAATGCCTTGACGCGGGCCCCGAACGGCCGATGGCCCCCCGGGCTGGGAGTCAAGACGACCCCTGCGGGTCGGGACTCGACGGCCGTCACGTACACCCCTGACAGAGAATTCCCAGCAAGCTCCCGGAGTGAAAACCGGGTAAAGACTTGCGCGTACCACGCCACTCTAGACGTTGCCGATACACCGATCTTCGCGGGGGTGGGCACGTGTTGAGCGGCAGCCCCGGCCCGTCCGTATACCTCGCCAGGAGGCGAAGAAGACCCAGCGATTGCACCCTGGCTTTACCTGATTCTTTCAGAGACCTGCACTCGAAAAGTTGCGCGTTGTTCCGGGGGTAGGCTCGACAACGCCCGGTGCTTCCGTCGTCACCGGGATACGAACATGTGGAGAGGAGCCCTGACCCAGGGTGAGCACCAAGCCGACCACCACAGACCTCGAGTGGACCGATCTGGACCAGCGGGCTGTCGATACCGTCCGCGTCCTGGCCATGGATTCCGTACAGAAGGTCGGCAACGGCCACCCCGGTACGGCCATGAGCCTCGCGCCCGCCGCGTACGTGCTGTTCCAGAAGCTGATGCGGCACGACCCCGCCGATCCGGACTGGACGGGCCGCGACCGGTTCGTACTCTCCGCGGGCCACTCGTCGCTGACCCTCTACATCCAGCTCTACCTGGCCGGGTACGGCCTGGAGCTCGACGATCTGAAGGCGTTCAGGACCTGGGGTTCGAAGACCCCGGGCCACCCGGAGTACGGGCACACCCCGGGCGTCGAGACGACGACCGGGCCGCTGGGCCAGGGTGTCGCCAACGCTGTGGGCATGGCCATGGCCTCTCGCTACGAGCGCGGTCTGTTCGACCCGGATGCCCCTGTGGGCACCTCCCCGTTCGACCACACCATCTGGGCCATCGCCGGTGACGGCTGCCTCCAGGAGGGCATCTCCCACGAGGCGTCCTCACTGGCCGGCCACCAGAAGCTGGGCAACCTCGTCCTCCTCTGGGACGACAACCACATCTCGATCGAGGGCGACACGGAGACGGCCGTCTCCGAGGACACCCTCAAGCGGTACGAGGCGTACGGCTGGCACGTCCAGCGCGTCGAGCAGCTGCCGAACGGCGACCTGGACCCCGTCGGCCTGTACAACGCCCTGAAGGCGGCGCAGGCCGAGACCGAGCGCCCCTCCTTCATCGCGATGCGCTCGATCATCGCCTGGCCCGCGCCGCACGCGCAGAACACCGAGGCCGCGCACGGCTCGGCCCTCGGCGAGGAAGAGGTCGCGGCCACCAAGCGCGTCCTGGGCTTCGACCCGGAGAAGTCCTTCGAGGTCTCCGACGAGGTCCTCGCGCACACCCGTGAGGCGCTCGACCGCGGCCGCGAGGCCCGCGGCGAGTGGGAGAAGACCTTCGCCGCGTGGCGTACCGCCACCCCGGAGCACGCCGCCGAGTTCGACCGGATCCGCGCGGGCGAGCTCCCCGCGGGCTGGGAGGACCGGCTCCCGGAGTTCGAGACCGGCAAGGGCGTCGCCACCCGCGCGGCCTCCGGCAAGATCCTCCAGGCGCTGGGCGCGCTCATCCCCGAGCTGTGGGGCGGCTCCGCCGACCTGGCCGGCTCGAACAACACGACGATCGACAAGACCTCGTCGTTCCTGCCCCAGGGCAACCCGCTGCCGGGAGCCGAACCGTACGGCCGCACGATCCACTTCGGCATCCGCGAGCACGCCATGGCCGCGACCATGAACGGCATCGCGCTGCACGGCAACACCCGTATCTACGGCGGCACCTTCCTGGTGTTCTCCGACTACATGCGCAACGCGGTACGCCTCTCGGCCCTGATGCACCTGCCGGTGACGTACGTCTGGACGCACGACTCGATCGGTCTCGGCGAGGACGGCCCGACCCACCAGCCGGTGGAGCACCTGGCCTCGCTGCGCGCCATCCCGGGCCTGAACATCGTCCGCCCGGCCGACGCCAACGAGACCGCGATCGCCTGGCGCGAGATCCTCAAGCGCTACACCAAGGAGTTCGGGGTCGGCGCCCCGCACGGTCTGGCGCTGACCCGCCAGGGTGTGCCCACCTACGAGCGCAACGACGATGCGGCGAAGGGCGGTTACGTCCTGTTCGACGCCGAGGGCGGCGACGCGCAGGTCGTGCTCATCGGCACCGGCTCCGAGGTGCAGCTCGCCGTGGAGGCGCGCGAGCAGCTACAGGCCGAAGGCGTGCCGACCCGGGTCGTCTCGATGCCGTCCGTCGAGTGGTTCGAGGAGCAGGACCAGGAGTACAAGGACAGCGTTCTGCCGCCGGCCGTCAAGGCGCGGGTGGCGGTCGAGGCCGGTGTCGGTCTTACCTGGCACCGCTTCGTGGGCGACGCCGGTCGCATCGTTTCGCTGGAGCACTTCGGCGCTTCGGCCGACGGCAAGGTTCTCTTCCGTGAGTTCGGCTTCACCGGCGACGCGGTGGCCGCCGCCGCGCGGGAATCTCTTGAGGCCGCGGCGCGCTGACGCCCGTATACGACAAGTAGGAGATGCAACTCTCATGACAGACGCACTCAAGCGCCTCTCCGACGAAGGCGTCGCGATCTGGCTCGACGACCTGTCCCGCAAGCGGATCACGTCCGGCAATCTCGCCGAACTGACCGACCAGCAGCACGTCGTGGGCGTCACCACCAACCCCTCGATCTTTCAGAAGGCGATCTCGCACGGTGACGGTTACGAGCCGCAGCTCGCCGACCTCGCCGTGCGCAAGGTGACCGTCGAGGAAGCCGTACGCATGATCACGACGGCGGACGTCCGGGACGCCGCCGACATCCTGCGGCCGGTCTTCGACGCCACCGGCGGCCAGGACGGCCGGGTCTCCATCGAGGTCGACCCGCGCCTGGCCCACAACACCCCGGCGACCATCGCCGAGGCCAAGCAGCTGGCCTGGCTGGTGGACCGGCCGAACACCCTCATCAAGATCCCGGCGACGAAGGCCGGCCTGCCGGCGATCACCGAGGTCATCGGCAAGGGCATCAGCGTCAATGTCACGCTGATCTTCTCGCTGGAGCGCTACCGCGAGGTCATGGACGCCTACCTGGCCGGCCTGGAGAAGGCGAAGGCCGCGGGCCTGGACCTTTCCAAGATCCAGTCGGTGGCGTCCTTCTTCGTGTCGCGCGTGGACACCGAGATCGACAAGCGTCTGGACGCGCTGGGCACGCCGGAGGCCAAGGAGGCCCGCGGCAAGGCGGCGCTGGCCAACGCGCGGCTCGCCTACGAGGCGTACGAGGAGGTGTTCGGCTCTGCCGACAATTCGACGCCGCCCTCCGACCGCTGGGCCGCGCTCGACAAGGCGCAGGCCAACAGGCAGCGTCCGCTGTGGGCCTCGACGGGCGTCAAGGACCCGGCGTACAAGGACACGCTGTATGTCGACGAGCTCGTCGCGCCGGGCACGGTGAACACCATGCCGGAGGCCACCCTCGAAGCCACCGCCGACCACGGCGAGATCAGGGGGGACGCCGTGCGCGGCACGTACGAGCAGTCCCGCGCCGAACTCGACGCCATCGAGAAGCTCGGGATCTCCTACGACGACGTCGTGCAGCTGCTCGAGGACGAGGGCGTCGAGAAGTTCGCCTCGGCCTGGAACGACCTGCTCAAGTCGACCGAGGCCGAGCTTCAGCGCCTCGCTCCTTCGGAGGGCTGACCACCTTGTCCGGTATTGGCGGAGCCAATCCGCTCCGTGACCCAGCAGACCGACGGCTCCCGCGTATCGCGGGGCCGTCGGGCCTGGTCATCTTTGGTGTCACGGGCGATTTGTCACGTAAAAAGTTGATGCCTGCGGTCTATGACCTGGCCAACCGCGGGCTGCTGCCACCGGGCTTCTCGCTCATCGGCTTCGCCCGCCGTGAATGGCAGGACGAGGACTTCGCGCAGGAGGTCCACGACGCCGTCAAGGCCCACGCGCGTACACCGTTCCGCGAGGAGGTGTGGCAGCAGCTCATCCAGGGGATGCGCTTCGTCCAGGGCACCTTCGACGACGATGACGCCTTCGAGAAGCTGAAGGCCACCATCGAGGACCTCGACAAGAAGCAGGGCACCGGCGGCAACTTCGCCTTCTACCTCTCCGTGCCGCCGAAGTTCTTCCCCAAGGTCGTCCAGCAGCTGAAGAAGCACGGGCTGGCCGACCAGAAGGAGGGCTCCTGGCGCCGCGCGGTCATCGAGAAGCCGTTCGGCCACGACCTGGTCTCCGCCAAGGAGCTCAACCAGGTGGTGCACGAGGTCTTCCCGGCCAACGAGGTCTTCAGGATCGACCACTACCTGGGCAAGGAGACCGTCCAGAACATTCTGGCGCTGCGCTTCGCCAACACCCTGTTCGAGCCGATCTGGAACCGGTCGTACGTCGACCATGTCCAGGTCACGATGGCAGAGGACATCGGCATCGGCGGCCGCGCCGGCTACTACGACGGCATCGGCGCCGCCCGTGACGTCATCCAGAACCACCTTCTCCAGCTGCTCGCGCTGACCGCGATGGAGGAGCCCGCCTCCTTCGACGCGGATGCACTGGCGGCCGAGAAGACCAAGGTCCTCGGCGCGGTGAAGCTGCCCCAGGACCTGTCCAAGAGCACGGTGCGCGCGCAGTACATGGCGGGCTGGCAGGGCGGCGAGAAGGCCGTCGGCTATCTCCAGGAAGACGGCATCGACCCCAAGTCGAAGACCGACACCTACGCCGCGGTCAAGCTGGAGATCGACAACCGCCGCTGGGCGGGCGTCCCCTTCTATCTCCGTACGGGCAAGCGGCTCGGCCGCCGGGTCACCGAGATCGCGGTGGTCTTCCAGCGCGCCCCGCACTCCCCCTTCGACCACACGGCCACCGAGGAACTGGGCCAGAACGCCCTGGTCATCCGCGTCCAGCCGGACGAGGGCGTGACCTTGCGGTTCGGCTCGAAGGTGCCTGGCACCTCGATGGAGGTGCGGGACGTCTCGATGGACTTCGCGTACGGCGAGTCCTTCACGGAGTCCAGCCCGGAGGCGTACGAACGGCTGATCCTCGACGTCCTGCTCGGCGACTCCAACCTCTTCCCGAGACTCGAGGAGGTCGAGCTGTCCTGGAAGATCCTCGACCCGATCGAGCAGTTCTGGGACAAGCACGGCAAGCCCGCACAGTACCCGGCCGGTACGTGGGGGCCGGTCGAGGCGGACGAAATGCTCGCACGAGACGGACGGAGCTGGCGTCGGCCATGAAGATCGACCTTACGGACACCACGGCCAGCAAGATCAACAAAGCGCTGGTGCAGGGGCGGCGGGCGATCGGCACCCCGGCCGTCGGCATGGTGCTCACCCTTGTCATCGTCACCGACGAAGAGAACGCCTACGACGCGCTGAAGGCGGCCAACGAGGCGTCGCGCGAGCACCCTTCGCGCACGCTGGTCGTCATCAAGCGGATCTCGCGCTCGCCGCGCGACCGGGCGAAGGCACGCCTGGACGCCGAGGTGCGGGTGGGCGCGGACGCGGGCACCGGCGAGACGGTCGTGCTCCGGCTGTACGGCGAGGTCATCGATCACGCCCAGTCGGTGGTTCTGCCGCTGCTGCTGCCGGACGCGCCGGTCGTGGTCTGGTGGCCGGTGAACGGGCCGACCGACCCGGCCAGTGACCCGCTGGGCACGCTGGCGCAGCGCCGGGTGACGGACTCGTACGCCTCCGAACAGCCGGTGCGTGACCTGATGGCGCGCGCCGAGGCCTACACCCCCGGCGACACCGATCTGGCGTGGACCCGGATCACGCCGTGGCGCTCCATGCTCGCGGCCGCTCTGGACCAGGTGACGTGCGAGGTCACCTCGGTGGAGGTGGAGGGCGAGGAGTTCAACCCGAGCTGCGAACTGCTCGGGATGTGGCTCGCCGACCGGCTGAAGGTGCCGGTGACGCGCTCGGCTTCGTCCGGGCCTGGTCTCACGGCCGTACGCATGGAGACGAACTGCGGCCCGATCGTGCTGGACCGGGCGGACGGCTCGCTGGCGACGCTGTCCATCCAGGGGCAGCCGGACCGGGCGGTGGCGCTGAAGCGGCGTGACACGGCCGAGCTGATGGCGGAGGAACTGCGGCGTCTCGACCCGGACGACACGTATGCGTCGGCACTTCGGTTCGGCGTGGAGCGGCTCAGTTACGGCGACGAGGCGTCGGGGGCCGGGGCGTCCGCGTCGCAGGCCACGTCCGGAGCGAAGTCCGAGACCAAGTCCGAGGCCAAGTCCGCCGCCGCGAAGAAGGCCGCTCCGGCCAAAAAGGCGGCTCCGGCCAAGAAGGCGGCGGCGAAGTGAGTGCCCCGCAACTCGTCGTCCACCGCGACAAGGGCCTGATGGCGCAGGCCGCGGCGGCCCGGCTGATCACGAAGATCGTGGACGCCCAGGCCGCTCGCGGCTCCGCGTCGGTGGTGCTGACGGGCGGCCGCAACGGCAATGCCCTGCTCGCCGCCCTCGGGACCTCGCCGGCCCGGGACGCGATCGACTGGCCGCGTCTCGATCTGTGGTGGGGCGACGAGCGGTTCCTCCCGGAGGGCGACCCGGAGCGCAATATCACGCAGGCCCGCGAGGCCCTGCTGGACAGCGTGCCGGTGGACCCGAAGCGGGTGCATGCGATGCCCGCGTCGGACGGTGTGTACGGCAGTGACGCGGACGCGGCAGCCGCTGCGTACGCGGCCGAACTCGCCGCGTCGGCGGGCCCGGAGGACCACGGTCCGGTGCCGAGCTTCGATGTGCTGATGCTGGGGGTGGGGCCCGACACCCATGTGGCGTCGCTCTTCCCCGAGCTGCCCGCGGTCCGCGAGACGGACCGCACGGTGGTCGGCGTGCACGGCGCGCCCAAGCCGCCTCCGACGCGTATCTCGCTCACGCTCCCGGCGATCCGGTCGGCGCGCGAGGTATGGCTGCTGGCGGCGGGCGAGGACAAGGCGACGGCGGTGGCGATGGCTCTGTCGGGCGCGGGCGAGGTCCAGGCCCCGGCGGCGGGCGCGAGGGGCCGCAGCCGGACGCTGTGGCTGCTCGACGCGGCGGCGGCGTCCCAACTGCCGCGGGACCTGTATCCGCCGGCATCGCCCTGACTGAGGTCGGCCCGAGCAATCAAGCCCCTCCGGCGATTGAGGAGCGGGGGTCCGGGGGCGGAGCCCCCGGTACGGGCAAGCCCGCCGCAGGCTCACCCCGTTCGGTTCTCCACCCGTCGGACGAACTTCAGCCCCGACCAGTCCTCATCCAGCCGCGCGACCTTCACATCGACAATGCCGAGCGGCAGCAAAAGCTCCCGGAGCGCATTCCCATCGATGTCGCTCTCATGCCCCGCGGCCTTGCGCGGCCACGCGATCCAGAGCGTCGCCCGGTCCGCCAGGCGCTCGACGAGCGTCGCCGCCTCAGCCGCCAGATCTCCGTACGTACGGTAGAACGCCAGCGTCACATCCGTGTCCCGCGAGCCGCGTTCGCCGACCGTGACCCCTTCGGGCAGACCGGGAATCGCCCAGTCCCCCGGCCGGTGCAGGAGCACGACCCGCCGGCCCGGTTTGATGCCGAGCTTCTTGGCCAGCGGGTTGCCCGAGTAGCCGGATGCGGTCATACGGGGATTGTCGCGCCGACCTCGGCCGAACCGCACCGCGCCGTCCCGTCGCCCCGTACGAGGAACGGCTCCAGCAGCCCTGGCACCGCGTCCGACGCGAACGCCAGACCCTCGCTCTCCCCCGCGTCGTACACCGAATACGCCCCCGCCCCCGCGGCCGTCGTCGCGGTCAGCGTCAGCACTCCGGCCCGGCGCTGGAAGACCGACTGCTTCACCGTCCAGCCGATGACCCCGCCCCGCTGCAGCGCGACCGTCGCGCGCCGGACCGTGCCGGAGCGGGCCACCAGATACGCATCGCTGATGCCGTGCCCCAGACTGCGGTACGCATCCAGGGCGAGGATCACCGCGGCCGGCAGCGCAACGACCGCGGTGACCGCCGCGATGTACAGCAGTACGGAAGTGAGCCAGGCGCCCAGAACCGTCAGCACCAGCAGCGGCAGCAGCGCCGATGCCAGCGCCCGGCGCAGCCGCCGGGTGCGCGCCGCCCGGGGGTGGGCGGTCAGGTGGGCCGCGCTCGTCGGGGCCACGGGCTCGCGCAGCACCTGCGCGGCCACCTCGTCCGCCGTCGCCCGCGGGGCCGGCGGCAGCAGCACCTTCAGATCGGCGTGCTTGTCCTGCTCGTCGTCGGTGAGACCGGTGGCGACCGCGTCCACCCGGGCCGCGCCGAACAGTCTGACGCCGAGCGGCTCGACGAGTTCGACACCGCGCAGGCGGCGTTCCTCTATGGAGATCGAGCGCGCGGTGAACAGGCCACGCCGCAGTCGCAGGGTGCCGCCAGGCTCCCGCTCCAGCCGGTAGTTCCACCACATCTCGATCCACAGCCCGAGCGCGCCGACGACTCCGGCGCCCACGGCCGCGGTGACAAGCACCACGACCATCATGGCGATGGAGGTGTCCTGGAACCGGTCCCCCACCCAGTCGATGACCTTGCCCTGCGCCCCGAACCACTCACTGACCTGCATCACACCGCCGGCCGCGGCGCCGCCGAGCAGCGGTGCGACAAAGCTGACCGGTGCGTACCGGATCCAGGACGGATCGAGGGCAGCGAGCTCGCCCTCCCGGTGAGTGCCGGGATCGGTCGTCGCCGCCCGGGCCAGCAGCTGCGTACGCAGTCGCTCGCCCTCCGCCTTGCTGACCGGGTCGAGCTCCAGCGTGGACTCGCCGCCGGTGTGCTCGCCCGTGCCGATACGCACCTTGACCAGGCCGAGGACGCGCAGCAGCGGGTTGGCGGACAGGTCGACGCTACGGATTCGCTCGCGGGCCAGTGAACGGCGTTTGACCAGCAGGAGTCCGGTGTGGAGCTCGGCGCGCTCGATCCCGACGCGGTAGCGCGTCCGGCGCCACCGCATGTAGTCCGCGCCCGCGCTCACGGCGATCAGCAGCACGGCACCGGCGAGCACCCAGCCGAACGCCTGCCCGAGCGGCATTCCGCCGGCGAGGCCGAGTGTGGTGGGCAGTCCTGCGCCCGCGGCCACTCCCGCCATGACGAAGGCGGTGACGAGCACGGTGCGCTTGTCGAGCCGCCGCCACTCCCCCTCGGCAACCGGCTCGGGCTCGGCCACCGGCTCCGGCTCGGCCGCGCTCATGTCGCGTCCCCGGGCGTGGCCTGGGTTATTCGGGTCAGCTGCTCCGCGAGCTCCGCGGCGAGCTCATGGTCGAGCCCCTCGATCTTGATCGCGCCCTTGGAGGACGCGGTGGTCACGATGACCGTGGCGAGCCGGAACGCCTGCTCCAGCGGCCCGCGCATCGTGTCCACAGTCTGGATCCTGGACATGGGCGCGATCCGCCATTCCTGCCACAGCGCCCCCGTACGGACGTAGACCGCCTCGTCCGTGACCTCCCAGCGGTGCACCCGGAACCACCAGTTGGGGAGGAAGAGGGTGCAGGCCAGGCCCAGCACCGCCAGTACGACGGCGGGCGTCAGCAGCCACAGCCGGGCCGGTTCGATGAGCAGGCCCAGTACGGCGAGCACGGCAACCGGAATCGCGGTCGTCAGCAGCAACTGCACCCGCCACCAGCCGACCACCCGCTCGTTCAGTGTGCTGTTCGGCGGCCTCAGCCTCACCCCCTCCTCCCCCATCGGCTCAACGACCCCGCAGCGTGCGGTACTTGGCGGCCAGCGTCGAGGTCGAGCTGTCCAGCTGCTCCCCGCCTGTTCCCTCGGTGAGCACCGGCTCGATCTTCTTGGCGAGCACCTTGCCGAGCTCGACGCCCCACTGGTCGAAGGAGTCGATGTTCCAGATGGCGCCCTGGACGAACACCTTGTGCTCGTAGAGCGCGATCAACTGGCCGAGCACGGAAGGCGTGAGCTCGTTGGCGAGGATCGTGGTCGTGGGGTGGTTGCCCTGGAACGTCTTGTGCGCCACCAGTTCCTCGGGCACACCCTCCGCCCGTACCTCCTGAGGCGTCTTGCCGAAGGCGAGCGCCTGCGTCTGTGCGAGGAAGTTGGCCATCAGCAGATCGTGCTGGGCGACCAGACCGGGCCGCAGATCCCCGACCGGCTTGGCGAAGCCGATGAAGTCCGCCGGGATGACCTTCGTGCCCTGGTGGATCAGCTGGTAGTACGCGTGCTGTCCGTTGGTGCCGGGCGTGCCCCAGACCACCGGACCGGTCTGCCACTCGACGCGGTTGCCCTCGCGGTCCACGGACTTGCCGTTGGACTCCATGTCGAGCTGCTGGAGATAGGCGGTGAACTTACTCAGATAGTGGGAGTACGGCAGCACCGCGTGCGACTGCGCGTCGAAGAACTCGCCGTACCAGACGCCCAGCAGGCCGAGCAGCAGCGGCGCGTTGGCCTCCGCCGGAGCCGTACGGAAGTGCTCGTCGACCAGGTGGAAGCCGGCGAGCATGTCGCGGAAGCGGTCCGGTCCGATCGCGATCATCAGCGAGAGGCCGATCGCGGAGTCGAAGGAGTAGCGCCCGCCGACCCAGTCCCAGAACTCGAACATGTTCGCCGTGTCGATGCCGAAGCCGGAGACCTTCTCGGCGTTCGTGGACAGCGCCACGAAGTGCTTGGCGACAGCCTCCTGACCGGCCTTCAGCTCGGTGAGGAGCCAGTCACGGGCGGAGGTGGCGTTGGTGATGGTCTCGATGGTGGTGAAGGTCTTGGAGGCGATGATGAAGAGCGTCTCGGCCGGGTCCAAGTCCCTTACGGCCTCGTGCAGATCGGCCCCGTCGACGTTCGACACGAAACGGAACGTCAGATCGCGCGCGGTGTAGGAGCGCAGCGCCTCGTACGCCATCGCCGGGCCCAGGTCGGAGCCACCGATGCCGATGTTCACCACGTTCTTGATGGGCTTGCCGGTGTGGCCGGTCCACTCGCCCGACCTGACGCGGTCGGAGAAGGCGGTCATCCTGTCGAGCACGGCGTGCACCGCCGGCTCCACGTTCTCGCCGTCCACCTCGATCACGGCGTCCCGCGGGGCGCGCAGCGCCGTGTGCAGAACGGCGCGGTCCTCGGTGGTGTTGATCTTCTCGCCGCGGAACATCGCGTCCCGCAGCTCGGCGACGTTGGTGGCCTCGGCCAGCTCGCGCAGCAGCGCCAGCGTCTCGTCGGTCACCAGATGCTTGGAGTAGTCGAGGTAGAGATCGCCGACCTGGAGGGTGTACCGGCTGCCGCGCGCCTGGTCGGCTGCGAACAGCTCCCGCAGATGCGTCTGTCCGAGTTGCTCGCGGTGCTTGCCGAGAGCAGTCCACTCGGGCGTCTGATTGAGCCTGGTACGGCCTTCTGCGTTCATACTGGACATCAGCCCACTTCTTCTCGTACCTGCCTGCGTGCCCCGCTGCGTCTCCAACCTAATTGATCAGCGGGACGAGCGATGCGACTGCCGGAATGAACAGTGCGGCCGCCAGCAAGGCGGGTGTGTTCGGTCCCCAGGCGGCCGCCGCCGCTCCGCCGAGCAGCGCGCCGAGCGGAGCGCCGGCGACCGCGAGCGTACGGAAGGCGGAGCTGATCCGGCCCAGCAGCTGCGACGGGCTGCGCTCCTGGATCAGCGTCGTCTGGTTGACGTTCCACACCATGCCCATGACCGCGAACACCGCCATCGCGGCGATCGTGACCCCCAGCGCGCGCACGGACCCCATGGCGACCAGACATCCGGTCTGCACAAGCCCGGCGGCGAACACGCTCCCTATTCGCCCGATCCGGTCGGCCAGCCTGCGGGCCAGCAGGCCGCCCGCCAAGCTGCCGGCCCCGAAGGCAGTGATCACCGCCGCGTATCCGCCGGCCCCCGCGCCGAGCCAGCCGGTGACATGGACGACGAGGGTGGCGATGAGCGCGCCCATGCCGATGTTGCAGAGTGTGGTGGCGATGCAGAGCCCGCGCTGTGCCCGATCCCGCCACAGGGTGCGCAGCCCTTCCCCGATCTCCCTGCCCAGGGTGCTCCCGGCCGGTCCGGGGTCCCGCTGCGGCGCCCCGACGCGCAGGGATGCCACCAGCGCCGCCGCAACGACATAGGTGGCCGCATCCGCTGCGTACGGCATGGCGGCGCCCACCACGAGCAGCACCGGAACCAGGGGCGCGGCCACAAAGCCCCCGACGATCTGCTGTGCGGTCATCAGCCGGGCATTGGCGCTGCTCAGCGCCTCGGCCGGCACCAGCGAGGGCAGCAGGGCCGTCGCGGCGTTGTCGAAGAGTGTCTGGAGCGTGGTGAGGGCGAAGGCCAGCGCGAGCAGCAGCGCTACGGATCCCAGGTCCAGCCATACAGCGCCCGCGAAGCCCGCCATCAGCAGGCCGCGCAGCAGATCAACGGCCCACATCGCCCGTCGCTGGTCCACCCGGTCGGCGACGGCACCGCCCAGCAGGCCGAACAGCAGCCAGGGCAGATAACCGCACGCCGTGACCGAGGCGATGAGGAGGGGGTCGTCGGTCAGCGAGGCGGCAAGCAGCGGCATCGCGGCGATCCGCAGCGAGTCGCCGAGTTTCGAGACGACGGCGGCCGCCCACAGCCGTCCGAACCCTCCGCGCCACGCGGGTTTTCGCGTCTGCACAGCTTCGGTCGCCGTCACAACATCCCCCGTCCGGTCCGTTGATTCAGAACCGTAGAGGGTGCCACTGACAATCAGCCGCGAACGCACTCCGGCCGGACGCCCACAGGCATCCGGCCGGTAACAACTTCTAGATTTCGCCCCGCAGTTTCGCGAGCGCCTCGGCGAGGATCGCCTCGCCGTCCGCGTCGCTGCGCCGCTCGCGTACATAGGCGAGGTGCGTCTTGTACGGCTCGGTGCGCGGCGGGTCCGGCGGATTGTCCCGGTCCTGTCCGGCCGGGAACCCGCAGCGAGGACAGTCCCAAGTATCCGGAACCTGTGCGTCGCTGGCGAAGCTCGGCTGCGTCTCGTGCCCGTTCGAGCACCAGAAGGAGATGCGCAGGCGCGGCGCGGACTCGCCCCGCTCGGCCTCACCCATCGGCCCCGCTCCGACCCGGCTTCCCCGGATCGCGTTGCCACTTGCCACGGTCGTAACTCCCTGCGTGATGGTGCTCGAAGATGCCCCAGTCTACGTAAGGCCCAACGTGCGTCCAGTGATTGGAGTTACACCCCGCACCCAGACGCTGACGGCGACCGGTCAGCTGTCCAGCTTCATCAGCAGCCCAAGTACGACAATGCACGCAAACCACAGCAGACCGACGACCACCGTAATGCGGTCGAGGTTGCGCTCGGCGACCGAGGAGCCGCCTACTGAGGACTGCATACCGCCACCGAACATGTCGGAGAGGCCGCCGCCCTTCCCCTTGTGCATCAGCACCAGCAGCATCATCAGCAGGCTGAAGACGATCAGGGCGATCGAAAACCCCATAATCACGGCTGGACCAACTTCCTCGGACTGAAATGGACGACGGGGGCCCGGGCTCGGAAAAGCCTCAGGCCCCCGCAAGGGTACGACGGATCCGCGCTACCGCATACTTACTGGTCGCGGAACCGGACGATCTTGACGAACTCGTCCGCGTCCAGCGCCGCACCGCCCACCAGAGCACCGTCCACATCGGGCTGCGCCATGATCGCGGCGACGTTCCCGGACTTCACCGAGCCGCCGTACTGGATGCGGACCTTGTCGGCCAGCTCCTGGGAGTACAGCTCGGCAAGACGCCCGCGGATCGCCCCGCAGACCTCCTGCGCGTCCTCGGGGGTGGCGACCTCGCCGGTGCCGATGGCCCACACCGGCTCGTACGCGATCACGATGGACTCGGCCTGCTCGGCCGGGATGTCCTTCAGTCCGCCGTCGAGCTGCGTGATCGTGTACTCGACCTGCTGGCCGGCCTTGCGGACGTCCAGGCCTTCACCGACGCAGAGGATCGGGGTCAGGCCATGCCTGAAGGCGGCCTTCACCTTGGCGTTGCAGAGCTCGTCCGTCTCGGCGTGGTACTGCCGGCGCTCGGAGTGGCCCACGGCGACGTAGGTGCACTTCAGCTTGGACAGCATCGAGCCCGAGATCTCGCCGGTGTACGCGCCGGAGTCGTGCGCGGAGAGGTCCTGCGCGCCGTACTTGATCCTGAGCTTGTCGCCGTCGACCAGGGTCTGCACGGACCGCAGGTCGGTGAAGGGCGGCAGTACGGCGACCTCCACGGCGTCGTAGTCCTTGTCCGCCAGGGCGAAAGCGAGCTTCTGGACATGGGCGATGGCCTCGAGGTGGTTGAGGTTCATCTTCCAGTTGCCCGCCATCAGCGGGGTGCGGCCGTTTTCAAGAGCAGTCATTGAGGGTCAGTCCTCCAGTGCGGCGAGGCCGGGAAGCGTCTTGCCTTCGAGGTACTCGAGGCTCGCGCCGCCACCGGTCGAAATGTGGCCGAATGCCTTCTCGTCGAAGCCCAGGATCCGGACGGCCGCGGCGGAGTCGCCACCGCCGACGACCGAGAACGCCTGGGAGTCGACGAGCGCCTGGGCAACGGCCTTGGTGCCCTCGGCGTAGTCGGGGTGCTCGAAGACGCCCATCGGACCGTTCCAGAAGACGGTGGCCGCGTCGGCGAGCTTCGATGCGTACAGCTTGCGGGTCACGGGACCGATGTCCAGACCCTCCTGGTCGGCCGGGATCGCGTCCGCGGCGACGACGGACGGGTTGGCCGGAGCCTTGGTCTTCAGGTCCGGGAACTCGGTCGCGACCAGGACATCGACGGGGAGCACGAACTCCACGCCCTTCGCCTTGGCCCGCTCCAGGTACCCCAGGACCGCCGGGATCTGGTCCGCCTGCAGCAGCGAGATGCCGACCTCGTGCCCTTGGGCCTTGAGGAAGGTGTACGCCATGCCGCCGCCGATCAGGATGCGGTCGGCCTTCTCCAGGAGGTGGTCGATGACCCCGAGCTTGTCGGAGACCTTGGCGCCGCCGAGGACGACGACGTACGGGCGCTGAACGTCCTCGGTGAGCTTCTTCAGGACGCCGACCTCGGTGGCGATGAGGTAGCCGGCGGCGTGCGGCAGGCGGGCCGGGAGGTCGTACACCGAGGCGTGCTTGCGGTGTACGGCGCCGAAGCCGTCGCCCACGTACAGATCGGCAAGAGTGGCGAGCTGATCGGCGAAGGCGCCGCGCTCGGCGTCGTCCTTGCTGGTCTCGCCGGCGTTGAAGCGGAGGTTCTCGATGACGGCGACCCGGCCGTCGGCGAGGCCTGCGACGACGGCCTTGGCCGACTCACCGACGGTGTCGGTGGCGAAGGCGACATCGGTGCCGAGCAGTTCACCGAGCCGCGCGGCCGCGGGGGCGAGCGAGAAGGCCGGGTCGGGGGCGCCCTTGGGGCGGCCCAGGTGAGAGGCGACGACGACGCGCGCGCCCGCCTCGGCGAGCTTGGCGACAGTCGGCACTACGGCGCGAATGCGGCCGTCGTCGGTGATCGTGGTGCCGTCGAGCGGCACATTGAGGTCGGCGCGGACGAATACCCGCTTACCGGCGACCCCTTCGGCGAGAAGTTGGTCGATCGTCTTCATGTGTAGGGCTCCTCAGAGGGCTGGGACGTGCGAAGGGCTCGAACCGCGCTGCGTTGCGCTGCCCGAGCCCTGTCGCTCACATCGTGGTGCTCTCGTTGCAGATCAGAGCTGGCCGCCGACGAAGACCGTGAGGTCCACGAGACGGTTGGAGTAGCCCCACTCGTTGTCGTACCAGCCGATGACCTTGACGTTCTTGCCCTGGACCATGGTCAGGGAGGAGTCGAAGGTGCAGGAGGCGGGCCAGTTGACGATGTCCGAGGAGACGATCGGGTCCTCGGTGTAGTCCACGATGCCCTTGAGCTGGCCCTCGGCCGCCTTCTGGAACGCGGTGTTGACCTCGTCCTTGGTGACCTCGCGCTCGAGCTCGACCACCAGGTCGGTCACGGAGCCGGTGGGGACCGGGACGCGCATCGCGATGCCGTCGAGCTTGCCCGCCAGCTCCGGGATGACCAACGCGGTGGCCTTCGCGGCACCGGTGGTGGTCGGGATGATGTTCTCGGCGGCGGCGCGGGCGCGGCGCAGGTCCGAGTGCGGGAAGTCCAGGATGCGCTGGTCGTTCGTGTACGCGTGGACCGTGGTCATCAGGCCCTTGACGATGCCGAAGTTCTCCAGGAGAACCTTGGCCATCGGCGCCACACAGTTGGTGGTGCAGGAGGCGTTGGAGATGACGTGGTGGTTGGCCGCGTCGTACTTGTCCTGGTTGACGCCCATCACGATGGTGATGTCCTCGTTCTTGGCCGGAGCCGAGATGAGGACCTTCTTGGCGCCGCCGGCGATGTGCTTCTCGGCGTCGGCCTTCTTGGTGAAGATGCCGGTCGACTCGATGACGATGTCGACGCCCAGCTCGCCCCACGGAATGTCGGCGGGGTTGCGCTCGGAGAGCACCTTGATGGTGTGGCCGTCGACCGTGATCGTGTCGGCGGTGTGGGTCACCTCGGCCTTGAGGCGGCCCAGGATGGTGTCGTACTTCAGCAAGTGGGCTGTGGTCGCAGTGTCACCCAGGTCGTTGACAGCCACGATCTCGATGTCTGCACCCTGCTCCAGCAGCGCGCGGAAGTAGTTACGACCGATGCGGCCAAAGCCGTTGATGCCTACGCGGATCGTCACGAACCGATCTCCTCGTTGGTACGCCGGTTTTAGACGCCGGCGAGTTGTATGGGATGTCCCCGACCGCCTCCGACCCTACCTCCATGAGGGCCCCGGAGTGACATCGAGTGGCTCCGTGCGTGGCACGGCGGTCCGTACTTCCCAGTAGGGTCCACGGACCGCCGTTCCGGCTACGCAGCGTCAGCGCCGGAGCGCGCTGAGAGCCTTTCCGATGAGCTGCTTGCGGTCGGCCGCGCCGGGCACATGCTCCAGGCCGAAGCCGATGAGCACGGTGTCCCGGGTGGTGACGGCCGCATGGGCGTGGAACAGCGCCTGGGCGCGTGCCCAGTCGCCGGTGTTGCCGGGGCTGCCGGCCGGCGGTCCCGCGACGGTCCACGGGCCGAGCGCGGTCTCGAAGCCCTCGGGACCCTGCGGGGTGCCGCCGACGACGAGCTTGGTGTCGTCGACGAAGGCGCCGATTCCGCCGGTGCCCGGGTCCGTGACGTACGAGATGGAGAGCTCGACCTGCTTGCCCGCGTAGGCGCTGAGGTCGACGGAGACGGGCTGCCAGCCGTTGGAGGAGCCGGTGAAGCGGTTCCAGGCGCCGGTGGTGCCCGTCGCCGTGCAGCCGCTCTCCGCGACGGTCAGGTAGTGGGCGAGGAACGGGTGGCCCTCTACGTAGAAGCCCTCCTCGCACTGGACGGGCACCTGGGTTGTGGTGCCGCCGTTGGCGTCCGGCAGGGTCGTCCAGTCGTCCTGGCCGACCGTGTGCGCCTCGACGACGACATTGTCGTAGCCGCGCTCGGTGTCATGGCTGAGCTGGAACTGCAGGCTCGGCTTGGCACCGGCCGTGGTGCCGGTCAGATCCACGGTGCGCGACAGCCGCATGTACGCGTCGTCCTCGTGCTTCGCCGCCGCGAACCAGGAGCCGTCGGCCGGCTCGAACGGGGTGCGGATGCCCGGGTAGCCGCCCGCGGCGGCGCTCTTGAATTGCGGGAACTGGTCCGGCTTCAGGGTGTCCGAGGTGATCGTGTACGCCCCGGCCAGGTCGAGCGGGTTCCCGGCCGCGGCGGCGAGTGAGGCCTTCGCGCCCGCGAGCCTTCCGGTGCCCGCGAAGGAGAACGGGGACTTCAGCCCGACGCGGTTGTACGCGCCGAGGTAGTACTGCGCGAAGTCGTTGGAGTCCGCCCCGCCGAGGTCGACGTCGCCGCCGGCCAGCTCACCGGCGTTGATCAGCTTCCCGCCCTCGTTGAGGTAGTCCCGTACGGCCCCCGTGGTCGCCGCGGAGGGCTGTCCCGCGCCGGTGTACCAGAGGACCGTCTTGAAGTGGCCGAGCACGCCGAGGGCGTCCGGGACGCCCTGCGTGGCGACGTCCCAGACCGCGGCCCTGTGGCCGTTGTCCGCGAGGGCCTTGGTGTACGCGGCGGTGTGCTGCGCCGGGGCGGTGCCGCCCTCTTCGGCGATCACCAGCGTGTTGCCGCGCGGCCGTTCGGCGACCGTGTAGGTGAAGTGCTCGCTGGAGGTGGGTTGTCCGGCCTTGGTCTCACCGGTGAACCAGACCTCGACCTTGTCGCCGACGTCGCCGTCCTGCACCTTGGCGCGGTACTCGTCGAAGCGGATGTTGTCGTCGCCGCCGTAGACCTCGCCGCCCTTCCAGGCCCTGAGCGCCTGGTCGTGCGTACGGCCGCCGTTGACGCGGTACTTGAGCTCCTTGTCGCGTACGGACTTGCGCGCGATGACGGAGACTTCCTGGTCGCCACCGCGGGCGTAGGAGGTGGTGAAGGCGTCGGGGGTGAAGTCCGCGGCCTTCAGGCCGATCGAGGAGGACGGCTGGTCGGGGTGGGCCGCGGTTTCGGCGACGGAGAGCGCGAACGGGATGTTCTTGGCGAACTCCTGCTGGATCAGCTTCTCGTCATCCGGGAAGGTGAAGATGGATGCGCAGTCGGCAGCGTTCCAGGGGTCGTTGGGGTCGATCCTGGAGGCGGTGGCGCAGGTCGACATCTCCGGGGTGTACATCATCATCCCGTTGGCGTTGGCCGCGTGGCCGTCGGCCTCACCGTTGGTGGTGTAGAGCTCGGAGGACACCTGGGGGCGGTAGCCGGGAACGGCGGAGTTCTGGGGTGTACCGGCGAGGGACTCGTACAGGACGTCGTCGGGCGTCGGGGTGGCGACCTGCCAGCCGACTCCGTACAGGAGCAGCTGGGCCGCGGAGTGGTAGTTGATGCCGTACTCGAAGCCGATGCGCTTCTGGAAGGCGTCGAGCGCCTTCGTCTCGGGCTCGGAGGCCGGACCGGTACCGCGGTAGGTCTCGGAGGCCGGGTCGGGGGACGAACCCTCGTTGTCGTAGCCCCACTTGTAGGCGAAGTTGCGGTTGAGGTCGACGCCGTCGCCGGGGGTGATCTTGCCGTCGCCGTTGTTGTCGCGGAGGTTCTTGCGCCACTGGCGCTCGGCGGTGCCCTTGAACGTGTAGTCGTAGCCGTCGGGGTTGGCGGAGATGACGAACCACAGTTCGGTGGAGTCGACGATCTTCGTGATCCGCGGGTCCTTGCCGTAGCCCGCGAGGTAGTGGTGCATCAGCCGGCGGGTCATTTCCGGGGTGATCCACTCGCGGGCGTGCTGGTTGGACATGTACAGCGTGGCGGGCTTGGAGCCGTCCTCGTATTTCTTGGCGCCCTTGCTGAGCTTGAGGGCGAGGATGTCCTGGCCCCCCACGGTCTTGCCGATGCTGACGACCTTGGTGAGGGCGGGGTTGGCCTGCGCGGTGGCGAGGATCTCGCGCTTCAGGCCCGTCTCGCCGCCGTACGGGCGGAAGACGCCGTCGCCCGCGGCGGCCGCGCGCTTCTCGGCCGTGGCCGAGACGGTGTGCTCGGTGATGCCGATGCCCTGCTCGCGCAGTTCGCCGGCCTGCTGTCCGGTGAGGTAGAGCTCGACGGTGGCGGTGCCCTTGTCGGGCACCTGCTCGCTGAGTTCATGTCCGTCGGCGCCCGCCGCGAGGATCAGCGGAACCTGGGCCTTGGTGACTTTCGCGTGCCATACGGAGAGTCCGTCGTCGTCACCCCCCTGTTCCGCCTGGGCGATCGGCGCGGCCGCCAGTCCGGCCACCAGCAGTGAAGCCGCAGCGAGGATCGATCTCGCTCTGCGTCTCATGAGCCTCCCTTTTCTTTTGTGTGCCACGAAAGTGGACAGACGCCAGGCTCATGACACTTCATGATCATGTCAAGAGCATACAAATAGACATAACGCCGCTGTCGGCGCCGGGAAGGCGCCGACAGCGGTGGGTCGATCACAGTGCTGGACATTCAGCCGGAACTCCGTCGGGAATCAGGCGGGACTCAGCCGCGGCTCAGACGGGACTCAGCAGGGACTCAGCCGACGAGACCGTCGGCCATTTCCTCGGTCAGATTGGACTCCGTACCCGGAATGCCCAAGTCCTGGGCCCGCTTGTCGGCCATCGCGAGCAGCCGGCGGATACGGCCCGCGACCGCGTCCTTGGTCAGCGGCGGGTCGGCCAGTGCACCCAGCTCCTCGAGCGAAGCCTGCTTGTGCTCCATCCGCAGCCGGCCGGCCGCGGCGAGGTGCTCGGGCACCTCCTCGCCGAGGATCTCCAGCGCGCGCTGCACCCGGGCGCCCGCGGCGACCGCGGCGCGCGCCGAGCGGCGCAGATTGGCGTCGTCGAAGTTGGCGAGGCGGTTGGCGGTGGCGCGCACCTCGCGGCGCATCCGCCGCTCCTCCCAGGCCAGCACCGACTCGTGCGCCCCGAGGCGCGTCAGCAGCGCGCCGATCGCGTCACCGTCGCGCACGACGACGCGGTCCACGCCGCGTACCTCGCGCGCCTTGGCGGCGATGGAGAGCCGGCGGGCCGCGCCGACCAGAGCCAGAGCTGCTTCCGGGCCGGGGCAGGTGACCTCCAGCGAGGAGGAACGACCCGGCTCGGTGAGCGAGCCGTGTGCCAGGAACGCGCCGCGCCAGGCGGCCTCCGCGTCACAGGTGGCACCGGAGACGACCTGCGGGGGCAGCCCACGGATCGGGCGGCCCCGGCCGTCGACGAGACCGGTCTGGCGGGCCAGTTGGTCACCGCCGGCCACGACTCGTACGACATAGCGCGAGCCGCGGCGCAGCCCGCCGGGCGCCATCACCATCAGCTCGGAGCTGTGCCCGAAGATCTCCAGGATGTCTCGCTTCAGCCGGCGCGCCGCGATGCCGGTGTCCAGCTCCGCCTCGATCACGATGCGGCCGCTCACCAGGTGCAGCCCGCCCGCGAACCGAAGGATCGCCGAGACCTCCGCTTTTCTGCAGCAGGTCCGGGTGACGGGAAGCCGGGAGATTTCGTCCTTCACCGCTGCCGTCATCGCCATGGGCCGATCCTTCCATGCATCCGAAAAATACGGTCGTACGCGGCGGCCAACAGCTCCGGATCATGCTTCGGAACGCCGTCGGGCGAGGCCACGGGAGCCAGCTCGACCGCGGCGCCGAGCCGCGTGGCGGCATCGGCGAGGGACTCACGGTCGGGCACGGCGGCCTCGTCGGCCAGCACCACGTCCAGGGCGAGTTTAGGCGCGTGTCGTCCCAAAACCTCCAAATGACGCTGCGGTGAGAAGCCATCTGTTTCGCCGGGCTGCGGCGCGAGGTTGAGCGAGAGGACCCGGCGGGCCTTCGTCTCGATCAGCGCGTCCAGCAGTTCTGGCACGAGCAGATGCGGGATCACCGAGGAAAACCAGGAACCCGGGCCGAGCACCACCCAGTCGGCGTCAAGGACGGCGGCGACGGCCTCGGGGACGGCGGGCGGGTCGTGCGGGACGAGGTGCACCGACTGCACCTCACCGGGCGTGAGCGCGACGGTCGCCTGGCCGCGCACGGTCTCCACGTCGTTCGGGCGGGCTGGATCGTGGCCCCGGACAAGCGCCTGCAGCTCCAGCGGGACGGCGGACATCGGCAGCACCCTGCCGTGCGCGCCGAGCAGCTTGCCGACCAGGTCCAGGGCCAGAACATGGTCGCCGAGCTGCTCCCACAGCGCCACTATCAGCAGATTGCCGACCGCGTGTTCATGCAGGTCGCCCTTGGACTGGAAGCGGTGCTGGATCACCCGGGCCCAGGTCTGGCCCCAGTCGTCGTCGCCGCACAGCGCCGCCAGGGCCTTGCGCAGGTCACCGGGCGGCAGCACGCCGAGCTCGTCGCGGAGCCGGCCGCTGGAGCCGCCGTCGTCGGCGACGGTGACGACCGCGGTGAGGTCGCCGGTGATACGGCGCAGGGCCGTGAGCGACGCGGACAGGCCCATGCCGCCGCCGAGCGCGACCACCTTGGGCTGCGCGCCGCGCTTCCGCCCGGTCGGCGCGTGCGTGGACCTGCGCAGTCGCCGCAGACGGAGGTTACGTCCGGTCACTCGCGCCCCATGTCCCGGTGGACAACGACGGTCTCGATCCCCGCGGAGGAGAGCCTGGCGGCGAGCTTCTCGGACGTGGCGACGGAGCGGTGCTTACCGCCGGTGCAGCCGACCGCGATGGTCACGTACCGCTTGCCCTCGCGGCGGTAGCCCGCGGCGATCAGCTGGAGCAGCTCGGTGTAACGGTCGATGAACTCCTTGGCGCCGGGCTGGTTGAAGACGTAGTTCGACACCTCTTCGTTGAGGCCGGTGAACGGACGCAGCTCCGGGACCCAGTGCGGGTTCGGCAGGAAGCGCATGTCGACGACGAGGTCCGCGTCGACCGGCAGTCCGTACTTGAATCCGAACGACATCACCGTGGCCCGCAGCTCCGGCTCCTCGTCGCCCGCGAACTGGGCGTCCATCTTGGCGCGCAGCTCATGGACGTTGAGGCTGGAGGTGTCGATCACCAGGTCGGCGTCGCCGCGCAGCTCGCGCAGCAGGTCGCGCTCGGCGGCGATGCCGTCGACGATCCGGCCGTCGCCCTGGAGGGGGTGCGGCCTGCGGACCGACTCGAAGCGGCGGACCAGGGCGTCGTCGGAGGACTCGAGGAAGACGATCCGCCGGGTGACCTGCTTGGTGTCCAGGTCGGCGAGGGACTGGCGAAGGTTGTCGAAGAACCGCCGGCCGCGTACGTCTACGACGACGGCGATCCGGGCGACATTGCCCTGCGAGCGTGCGCCGAGCTCCACCATGGTGGGGATCAGCGCGGGCGGCAGGTTGTCGACGACGAACCAGCCGAGGTCCTCCAGACACTTCGCGGCCGTGCTGCGCCCGGCGCCCGACATTCCGGAGATGATCACCAGCTCGGGGATTGCCGCGTCCGCGGCCCCGCCGGGCTCGATCGTGGTGCCCGTACTCACGTTTGCTGCTCCGTCTCCATCGTGCTCAGTCATGTCCTGCTGCCCCCGTCGTTCTCTTCAATGATCTCTCCTGTTGCCGTATTCACGGCAGGAGCGGCCGGAGCCGCCTGGGCGAGGGCCACCGCGACGGACTCCGCCGTCTTGCGGCCCATGCCTGGAACCTCGCAGATCTGCTCGATTGTCGCCTGCTTCAGCCGCTTCACCGAGCCGAAATGCTTGATCAACGCCTGTTTCCGGGTTTCGCCGAGACCCGGGACCGCGTCCAGCGGGCTGGTCCTGATGCGCTTGGCCCGCTTGGAGCGCTGGTAGCGGATGGCGAAGTCGTGAGCAGTGTCGCGGACCCGCTGAAGGAGATACAGCCCCTCGCTGGAGCGCGGCAGGACCACCGGGTCGTCGTCGTGCGGCAGCCAGACCTCTTCGAGGCGCTTGGCCAGTCCGCACACGGCGACATCGTCGATGCCGAGCTCGTCGAGGGCGCGCTGGGCGGCGGCCACCTGCGGCTGTCCACCGTCCACGACGACGAGCTGGGGCGGATACGCGAAGCGCTTGGGCTTGCTGTCGTCCTCGGGGGTGTCGTCGCCGATCCACTCCCCCGTCCTGTCCTTCTCCGCCAGATAGCGCTTGAAGCGGCGGCTGATCACCTCGTGCATCGAGCGGACGTCGTCCTGGCCCTCGAAGCCCTTGATCTGGAAACGGCGGTACTCGCTCTTGCGCGCCAGGCCGTCCTCGAAGACGACCATGGAAGCCACCACGTCCTCGCCCTGGAGGTGCGAAATGTCGAAGCACTCGATCCGCAGCGGCGCCGAGTCCAGGCCAAGGGCCTCGGCGATCTCCTCCAGGGCGCGCGAGCGGGTGGTGAGATCGCTGGCGCGTTTGGTCTTGTGCAGGGCGAGGGCCTGCTGGGCATTGCGCTGGACCGTCTCCATCAGGTCCTTCTTGTCGCCGCGCTGAGGGATACGGAGCGAGACGTTCGAGCCGCGCCGGCCGCTCAGCCACAGACCGACCGCGTCGCTGTCCTCGGGGAGGGCCGGGACGAGGACCTCCTTGGGGACGGCGTCGCCGCGCTCCTCGCCGTACAGCTGCTGGAGTGCGTGCTCGACGAGGCCGGCGATGTCGACGGCCTCGACCTTGTCCGTGACCCAGCCACGCTGGCCGCGCACCCGGCCGCCCCGGACGTGGAAGATCTGCACCGCGGCTTCGAGCTCGTCCTCGGCGACGGCGATCAGATCGGCGTCGGTGGCGTCCGCGAGCACGACGGCGTTCTTCTCCAGGGCCCGCTTGAGGGCCCCTATGTCGTCACGCAGCCGGGCCGCCCTCTCGTACTCCATCTCCTCGGCGGCCGCCATCATCTGCTTCTCCAGACGGCGGATGTACGTGCCGGTGCGGCCGGCCATGAAGTCGCAGAACTCCTCGGCCAGTTCGCGGTGCTCCTCGGGGGTGACCCGGCCCACGCAGGGCGCGGAGCACTTGCCGATGTAGCCGAGCAGACAGGGGCGGCCCTTCTGCTGGTGATTCCTCAAGACCCCGGCCGAGCAGGTGCGTACGGGAAAGACCCGCAGCATCAGGTCGACGGTCTCGCGGATCGCCCAGGCGTGGCCGTACGGACCGAAGTAGCGCACGCCCTTCCTCTTGGCGCCGCGCATCACCTGGACCCGCGGGAAGTCCTCATTGAGGGTGACCGCGAGATACGGATAGCTCTTGTCGTCCCGGTACTTGACGTTGAACCGCGGGTCGAATTCCTTGATCCAGGAGTACTCCAGCTGGAGCGCCTCTACCTCGGTGGAGACCACCGTCCACTCCACCGAGGCCGCCGTGGTGACCATCGTGGCGGTGCGCGGGTGCAGATTCGCCACGTCCTGGAAGTAGTTGGCGAGGCGCTGGCGCAGGCTTTTGGCCTTCCCGACGTAGATCACCCGGCGGTGCTCGTCGCGGAATTTGTAGACCCCCGGCGAGTCGGGGATCTGTCCCGGCTTGGGGCGGTAGCTGGAGGGGTCTGCCATGTCGACCAGCCTACTGGCGCGCAGTGACAGTGCGGGCCGGGACCGGGCGCCCGGCACCGTGGGGAAGCCCCGGGCGCCCGGGGCTCGTCGGGGCTCCGCCCCGGACCCTCCCCCATAGCCCTTCGGGCATGGGAGGTGCCCCCACCCCCTACGCCTTGCGGGCGTGGGGGGACCCCCACCTCAAGCACCGGAGGGGCTGAAATTCAGCCCGCCCGGCGTTTGAGGGCACGACCGAAGGTCGTACCCGGTCCGGGGCGGAGCCCCGGCCGATCAGGCGCGGCGGCGCAGACGGACGGCCGTCAGCCCGCACAGGGCGAGGGCTGCGAGGGCGCCTGCTCCGACGGACGCCGAGGCGAAAGTGACGGCGCCGCTCCGGTCGTTCTCCTCATGCACGGCGTAGCCGCCCGCGCCGCCCTTCTCCGCGTACGCCGACCCCGGGAGCTTGCCCGCGTACGCGGCCCGGACGCGGGCCTGGTAGGCGGCGAGCGTCGTGCCGCGGCTGCCCACCGCCCGTATCGCGTCCTCGTCCAGCGGGAGGATCTTCGTGTCCTTGTTGACGTACCAGGCGTCGATCTGCGGCTCGTGGAAGACGGTGCCGCCGGGGAGCTTTCGGTCGCCGAGCCGCGCGTAGCGGAACTCGTCGTCGCCGGTGGCGATGTTCACCACCTGCCACCGACCGCCCTGTCGGGCCGTCCACAGCGAGGCCTGCTGTCCGTCCGACGAGACCGCCTGGCTGGCGAGGAACTCCACCTTCGCCACGGGAGCGCCCGCCTCTCCGGCCACGAACTCCGGCGCGAGCGTGTGGACGGTGACGGTCGCGCCTTCGACGCGGGGAGCCGCCGCCGCCTTGCTGACGGCACCGTCGCGGGCGAAGAAACGGGACAGGGTCTCCAGGGTTGCGGGTGCCGTGGCGGCGCTGCGGGCCGCGGCCCGGTCCGACGCCGAGGGGCCGGTGGAGGTGGCGGCGCCGGTGGCCGTGCCTGCGCCGACGGCAGTGCCCGCGGCTGTGGCCGTGCCGATCGCGCCAAGGGAGAGGCAGGCCGCGCAGGCGGCGGTGACGGCGGCTCGCGCGGTCGCTCGTGAGGTCCTCTTCATGGCGCTCACGCCCCGATCCGGTAGAGCGAGTGGGTCCAGGAGAAGGAGCTGTTGTTGACGTACCAAGCGTGGGAGGCCCAGTTGTAGCGGTCGCTGGAGGGCCATGGATCGCCCCAGTAGACCCAGCTGTTCGCGGTGTCGTAGCCGTAGATCACATGCATATGGCCGCCGCCGCTCGACCACTGGATACGGGTCTCGATGGGGCGGTCCGCGTCGATCTCCGTCTGCACGGTCGGGTAGCCCAGCCAGCCGGTGACGTACGAACCGGAGTTGATGCCCGCCCAGCGCAGACCGTTCTGCACATTGCCCAGCGTGGCCTGCGAGTTGGGGCACTCGCTGCCCTGCCGGCGGTTGAAGGCGGCGTTGCAGAACTGGTTCTGCGAGTAGTTCCTGCCGAAGTACGCGGCGATGGTGTTGCCGCCCGCTGCCCAGCACCAGTTGGTCTTCTGCTGAGCCTGCATGGCTATGTTCAGGCGCCTCCAGGCGAGGGCGGGCGAGTCGGACTGGTCGTCGGTCGGCGCGGCGGTCGCCGTCGACAGGGGCAGAGTGAACAGTGCGGCGAGAACGACGGCTGCGGCGGACAGCCGTCTGACTGCGGTGCTCTTTGGCTTGCGCTCTGTGCGCATCGCGTTCCTCCCAGTGGGGGTGGGGATGGAGGATCGCGTCCGGACGCTGCGGATGAGCATCAGTCCTTGTCGGAGGCGGGTCAACACGCTTCAATGCGGGGTGACACGGCGCTGTGAACGCTACGGCCGGGATGTGAACACCTCCGTCCCGCTCCACCTGGACGCCGGTCGCCGCCCACCCACAGCGGCTCGCCCCTGTCGTGAACGTTCACTCAATTCCCGCAAGTCGCTGGAGGAACCATGGGGCACACCGAGGCCGATCTGGCACAGGTGCTGCACACCGGCCCGTTCCATCTGGCGCTGCGGGCCGCCCTCGCGGTGCGTGGGCTGCCGCTCCAGCGCGTCCAGCACCATCTCGCGCACCGCGGGATAAAGGTGGGCGTGACCAGCCTCAGCTACTGGCAGCAGGGCGCGCGCCGCCCGCAGCGCCCCGAGTCGCTGCGCGCCGTGCGTGCTCTGGAGGACGTACTCGAACTGCCCGGGAACTCGCTGATCCGGCTGCTCGGCGTCGGCGAAGGCGGCGCGCGAACCGATTTCGAGCGCCCCGCCACGCGCTCCTACCGCTCACTGGTGGAGGCCTCGGGCACGGTGGAGCAGCTGCTTGCCGACCTGGAGTCGCCTGCGGACGGCGGGCTGCACACGGTGGGCCACCACGAGCGGGTACGGATCGGGGCGGGGCGCGAGCTGGTTGGGCGCGATTCGGCGCATGTCGTACGCGCCCACCGCGACGGCATCGACCGCTATCTGGCCATCCACCACGGCGATCCGGGCTGCGATCCCGCGCGGGTGGAGGTCAGCGCGCTGGAGAACTGCCGCACGGGGCGGGTGCGGTGGCACCGGGAGACCGGGGTGCTGATCGCGGAGCTGCTCTTCGACGCCCGGCTGCGCGCGGGTGAGACGTACCTCTTCGGCTACGGCTTCGAGGACGGGACCGGCGGGCCGAGCGAGGAGTACGTCCGCGGCTTCAGCTTCGCGGGCGGGCAGTACGTCCTGCAGGTGCGCTTCGACGAGGGTGCGCTGCCGGTGCGGTGCCGGCGGTTCTCGCAGGCCACGACGGGAGCGCCGCGCGGCGCCAGGACGGATCTGACGCTGAGCGGCCGGCACCGCACGGTCCATCTGGTGGAACAGGGCGTACGGCCGGGGATCCTGGGGATCGACTGGGACTGGGCCTGACGCGCGCCGGCGGGCTTTACGCCTCGGGGCCCGCGACGAGCTTGCCGCCCTCGGCCTTGATGGGGACCTCGGGGAGCGGCACGGTCGCCGGGCCCTGGAGCGCCTTGCCGGTCGTGACGTCGAAGCGGCTGCCGTGGCAGGGGCAGTTGCCTTCGGTGCCCTCGACCTTGTCGAGGACGCAGCCCGCGTGCGTGCACTGCGCGCTGAATGCCTTGTACTGGCCCTTGGCCGGGCAGCTCACGACCAGGCGCTGCTCGCGGTAGAGCTTGGCGCCGCCGACCGGGACGGCGTCGGCAGCGCCGAGATCGACGGGCGCGGTGGGGGTGGGGTTCTCGGCGTGGCCGAGCTTCGATTCGGTGGAGCAGGACGCGACCCCCA
This sequence comes from Streptomyces sp. NPDC019443, assembly GCF_044389785.1. NCBI lineage: Bacteria > Bacillati > Actinomycetota > Actinomycetes > Kitasatosporales > Streptomycetaceae > Streptomyces > Streptomyces sp. NPDC019443. The sequence goes on along the minus strand of NZ_JBIRYJ010000005.1, from coordinate 443,656 downwards.
GCCCGGCTGCCCCGGCGAGGGCGGCGCCTTTCAGCACGGTACGGCGGGCGGCTGGCTGGCCGGACATGGAAACTCCACTGATCAGGGCGTCGGTGACAGACCCGACGATACCGGCGGAGATCGGCGGCCCTCCTGGCGGGCTCCCTGGTCGACCCCGCAAGCGATGGGCTACGTTCTCGCCGTGATCGTCGTCGCCGGAGAGTCCTTGATCGACCTGGTCCCGCAGGGGGTCGGCGACCCGCTGCCCATGCTGCTGCCGCGGCTCGGCGGCGGTCCGTACAACACGGCTGTCGCGCTCGGCCGGCTCGGCGCGACGGTCGGCTTCTGCTCCCGGGTGTCGACGGACGGCTTCGGCGAGGCGCTGCTGGCCGGGCTGCGTACGGCGGGGGTCGGGACGTCCCTCGTCCAGCGCGGGCCCGAGCCGACGACGCTGGCGGTCGCGAGCATAGGCGCGGACGGCTCCGCCGGATACCGCTTCTATGTGCAGGGCAGCGCGGACCGGCTCTTCGAACTGCCGCCCCAACTGCCGGACTCTGTACGGGCACTGGCCCTCGGGACCTGCTCGCTGGTGCTGGAGCCGGGCGCGAGTGCGTACGAAGCGCTGCTGCGACGGGAGGCGGGGCGCGGGGTCTTCACGCTGCTCGACCCGAACATCAGGGCCGGTCTGATCCCGGACGCGGACGCCTACCGGGCGCGCTTCGCCGGCTGGCTGCCGTATGTGTCGCTGCTGAAGCTGTCGGAGGACGACGCCCGGTGGCTCGGCGGCGTACCGGAGGGGCCCGCGGCGGTGGTGCTGACGCGGGGTGCGGCGGGGCTGTCGGTACGGACGCCGGGCGGGCTTGAGGTCTCGGTCCCGGCCACGGCGGTGACTGTCGCGGACACGATCGGCGCGGGCGACACGGTGAACGCGGCCCTGCTGCACGGCCTCGCGGCCCGGGACGCCCTGTCGGCGAACGCCCTGGCCGGTCTGGGCGCGGAGGGGTGGCACGCGGTGCTGCACTTCGCGTCCCGGGCGGCCGCGGTGACCTGCTCCCGCACGGGCGCGGAGCCGCCGTACGCGTGGGAGCTGTCCTAGCCCCTGCCCGCCCTCCCCCAGAGCTTCGCCTGGGTGGGGGTGCCCCCGGCGCAGCCAGGGGGAGTACCCCCATCCCGAAACTGGGGGCTTCGCCCCAGACCTCCAGTCCTCAATCTCCCCCAGACTTCGTCCGGGAGACCCCGGACGGGCTGAAAGATTCAGCCCGTCCGGCGGAGAATCAAGCCCCTCCGGGAATTGAGGTGGGGTCCCCCCACGCCCGCAAGGCGTAGGGGGTGGGGGTACCTTCCATGCCCGAAGGGCTATGGGGTGTGGGGGTACCCCATGCCCGAAGGGCTATGGGGGAGGGTCCGGGGCGGAGCCCCGGCCCGGGCTCAGGCCTTGCGGGCCCGGGCGGTCCTGGCCGTGGCCGTCGTCTTCACCGGTGCCGCCTTCGCGGCGACTGCGTTCTTCGCCGCGGCGGTCTTCTTGGCCGCCGCCTTCTTCGGCGCCTTGCGCGCCGCCGGCACCACCGCGTCACTGATCCGTTCGGCGTCCAGGATGTCCCGCAGGAACTTGCCGGTGTGGCTGGTCGGCACTCCCGCGACTTGCTCCGGGCTGCCCTCGGCGATGACCAGGCCTCCGCCGTTGCCACCCTCCGGGCCCATGTCGACGACCCAGTCCGCGGTCTTGATGACGTCCAGGTTGTGCTCGATCACGATGACCGTGTTGCCCTTGTCGACCAGGCCGGAGAGCACATTGATCAGCTTGCTGATGTCCTCGAAGTGCAGACCGGTCGTCGGCTCGTCCAGGACGTAGACCGTGCGGCCGGTGGAACGCTTCTGGAGCTCCGAGGCCAGCTTCACACGCTGGGCCTCGCCGCCCGAGAGCGTCGGCGCGGACTGGCCGAGCCGCACATAGCCGAGGCCCACCTCGTGGAGGGTCTTCAGATGACGGGCGATCGTCGGGACGGCCTCGAAGAAGTCCAGCGCCTCCTCGATCGGCATGTCCAGCACCTCGGCGATGGACTTGCCCTTGTAGTGGACCTCCAGGGTCTCCCGGTTGTAGCGCGCTCCGTGGCAGACCTCGCACGGGACGTACACATCCGGCAGGAAGTTCATCTCGATCTTGATGGTGCCGTCGCCCGAGCAGTTCTCGCAGCGGCCGCCCTTGACGTTGAAGGAGAACCGGCCGGGGAGGTAGCCCCGGACCTTGGCCTCCATCGTCTCCGCGAAGAGCCTGCGGACATGGTCGAAGACGCCGGTGTACGTCGCAGGGTTGGAGCGCGGCGTACGGCCGATGGGCGACTGGTCGACGTGCACCACCTTGTCGACGAGGTCGTCGCCGTCGACCCGGGTGTGGCGGCCCGGCACCGACTTGGCGCCGTTCAGCTCGCGGGCCAGGTGGGTGTAGAGGATGTCGTTGACCAGGGTCGACTTGCCGGAGCCCGAGACACCCGTGACCGCGGTGAGCACGCCGAGCGGGAACGAGACGTCGATGTCGCGCAGGTTGTTCTCACGGGCGCCGTGGACTGTGAGCTGACGGGTCGGATCCATGGGCCGGCGGATGTCGGGCGTCGGAATGGACCGCTTCCCGGCGAGGTACTGCCCGGTCACCGAGTCCTTGTTGGCGAGGAGATCCTTCAGCGAGCCGCTGTGCACGACCTTGCCGCCGTGCTCGCCGGCACCCGGGCCGATGTCGACGACCCAGTCGGCCACCTTGATGGTGTCCTCGTCGTGCTCGACGACGATGAGCGTGTTGCCCATGTCGCGCAGCCGGACAAGGGTCTCGATGAGCCGGTGGTTGTCGCGCTGGTGCAGGCCGATGGACGGCTCGTCCAGTACGTACAACACTCCGACCAGGCCGGAGCCGATCTGGGTGGCGAGCCGGATGCGCTGGGCCTCGCCGCCGGAGAGCGTGCCGGCCGCGCGGTTCAGCGAGAGGTAGTCGAGGCCGACGTCGACCAGGAACTTCAGCCGTTCGTTGACCTCCTTGAGCACCCGCTCTGCGATCTTCTTGTCGCGGGCGTTCAGCTTCAGCTCGCCGAGGAAGTCCGCGCACTGGCTGATCGACATCGCGGCGACGTCGGCGATGGACTTCTCCATCACCGTGACCGCGAGGACGATCGGCTTCAGCCGGGTGCCCTCACACGTCGGGCAAGGCACCTGGCGCATATAGCCCTCGAAGCGCTCCCTGCTGGAGTCGCTCTCGGCCTCGCTGTGCCGCCGCTTGACGAACTGGACTGCCCCCTCGAAGACGGGCGAGATGTACGCCCGCTCCCGTCCGTATCTGTTGCGGTAGCGGACCTCGACCTGGGTCTTGTGTCCGTACAGCAGGGCCTTCTTGGCACGCTGCGGCAGTCCGGCCCAGGGCATGTCGGTGGAGAAGCCGATGGCCTGGGCAAGACCGCCGATCAGCCGCCCGAAGTACTCCTTGGTGTGGCCGTGCGACCAGGGGTGGATCGCACCGTCGTCGAGGGACCTCTCCTCGTCCGGGACGATCAGCTCGGGGTCCACCTCCATGCGCGTGCCGATGCCGGTGCAGTCGGGGCAGGCGCCGAAGGGTGAATTGAAGGAGAAGGAGCGGGGCTCCAGCTCCTCGAAGGACAGGTCGTCGTACGGGCAGTAGAGATGCTCCGAGAACATCCGCTCGCGCTCGGGGTCGTCCTCGGCGAGGTCGACGAAGTCGAGGATGACCATGCCGCCGGAGAGCCCGAGCGCGGTCTCCACCGAGTCGGTCAGCCGGCGCTTGGCGCTGTCCTTGACGGTGAGGCGGTCGACGACCACCTCGATGGTGTGCTTCTCCTGCTTCTTCAGCGTGGGCGGCTCGGCCAGCTGGATCGTCTGTCCGTCGACCCGCGCCCTGCTGTATCCCTTGGTCTGGAGGTCGGCGAAGAGGTCGACGAACTCGCCCTTGCGCTCGCGCACGAGGGGCGAGAGGACCTGGAAGCGGCTGCCCTCGGGCAGCTCCAGCACCCTGTCGACGATGGCCTGCGGCGACTGGCGCGAGATGGGCCGGCCGCACTCGGGGCAGTGCGGCTTGCCGATACGGGCGAAGAGCAGCCGGAGGTAGTCGTAGACCTCGGTGATGGTGCCGACAGTCGAGCGCGGGTTGCGCGAGGTCGACTTCTGGTCGATGGAGACGGCCGGGGAGAGGCCCTCGATGAAGTCGACGTCCGGCTTGTCCATCTGGCCGAGGAACTGCCGGGCGTACGAGGAGAGCGATTCGACGTACCGGCGCTGCCCCTCGGCGAAGATCGTGTCGAACGCGAGGGACGACTTGCCCGACCCCGAGAGCCCGGTGAACACGATGAGGGAGTCACGCGGGAGGTCGAGCGAGACGTTCTTGAGGTTGTGCTCGCGAGCGCCACGAACGATGAGACGGTCGGCCACGCCGGTCCGCACCTTTCTTGAGAGAAGCGGGGGCACAGCCCCCGTCCCAGACTATGGGGGCCGCCGGATCGTTTGGATTCCAAGCTGTGAAATGCCTGCTGCAACCAGCATGCCTCCACTGAGCCTATAGCACGCGTATTCGAATTGCGGCCACGCGCTGCCACCTTCACCCGATCGAGTCCCAGGGCTATCGTCGGCCCCATGATCGATCCCTTGCGTGACCTGGCCTCTGTACGTGAAGCCACCGACCGGCTCCTCACCGCAGCCGCCGGTCTTGACGAGTCCGGGGCCGCCGCACCGTCCCGGCTCCCGGGCTGGAGCCGCGGCCATGTGCTGGCCCACCTCTCCCGTAACGCTGACGCGCTCGTAAATGTTCTCGAGGGCCGCCCGATGTATGTGAGCGCCGAGGCACGCGAGACGGACATCGAGCGGGACGCGCACCGCCCGCTCGCCGCCCAGCTCTCCGACGTACGCGAGAGCGCTGCCCGCTTCCAGTCCGCGGGCGCGGTCCCCGCCGACTGGAAGCGCACGGTCGAGCTGCGCAACGGCATCACGGACGCCGCGGCCCGCGTCCCCTTCCGCCGGCTCATCGAGGTCGAGCTGCACCACGTCGACCTGGACATCGGCTACGAGCTGGAGGACCTGCCCGAGGAGTTCACCGACCGGGAGATCGCCTTCCTCGCCCATCGCTTCTCCGGGCGCGTGGACGTCCCGCCGACCCGAATCGTCGCGGCCGGCAAGGGCTCCGGCGAGTGGCACACGGGCGGCACGGAGGGCGCCCCGGTGACGGTCGCCGGCCCCGCCCCCACCCTTCTCGGGTGGCTCGCCGGCCGCCGCGACGGGGCGGATCTGGACACCGCGGGAGGCCTGCTTCCGGCGCTGCCCCCGCTATAGGCTGACCCCATGACGTACAGCGGAGTGGTGAAGGTCGGCGGCGCTGCGGATGTGCATGAACTCCCAGACCTGATGATCTCCAAGGTCGCGGTCGGCCCGATGGACAACAATGCCTATCTGCTGCGCTGCCGGGCCACCGACGAGCAGTTGCTGATCGACGCGGCCAATGAACCCGAGACGCTGCTGACGCTGATCGGCGACGACTCCATCGCGTCCGTCGTCACCACCCACTGCCACGGCGACCACTGGCAGGCGCTGGCCGAAGTCGTCCGCGCGACCGGTGCCCGCACCTACGCCGGCCGGTACGACGCCGAGGGCATCCCCGTCCCGACCGACGTGCTCGTCGAAGACGGGGACACGATCCGGGTGGGCCGCGTCGAGCTGACCGCCCGTCATCTCGTGGGGCACACTCCCGGCTCGATCGCCCTGGTCTACGACGACCCGCACGGCCACGCGCACGTTTTCACGGGCGACTGCCTCTTCCCCGGCGGGGTGGGCAACACGCGCAAGGACCCCGAGGCCTTCGCGAGCCTGATCAACGACGTCGAGACGAAACTCTTCGCCGTGCTTCCGGACGAGACCTGGGTCTACCCGGGGCACGGCAAGGACACGACGCTGGGCGACGAGCGGCCGCATCTGCAGGAGTGGCGCAAGCGCGGCTGGTAGCACGCGCTCATTCCGCGCACTCGTTCGCGGACTTTCGCGCACTCGATTCGCGCGCTCATCCCGCGCTCTCGTTTCGCGCTCTCGTACGCCGCCGTCTCAACTGCCGTCCGCCGACGGGACGTCGCTCGGCCCGATGTCGCCGAGCCTGTCGAAGTCGTCGAAGCTGCCCGCCACCGCCGACGGCAGCGGTCCCAGCCGCAGGAGTCCGGTGACCAGGCGGGCGGTGAGCGCGTGCCAGACGCCGGCGCGGCGGAGCATGGCGTGGTCGCCGCCGGGCATCCGCAGCGCGCAGGACTCGGCGCCCGCCGCGCGTGCCGCGGCCGCGAGCTCCCAGGAGCCGCGCGGGTCGGTCACCCGGTCGCGGTCGCCGTGCAGCAGGACGACGCGCTTGCCCTCCAGATGTGCCACCGGCTCTCCGGCCGGGCACCACGGGGCGAGGCCGACGACGGCCTCGACGAGGGGGTGGCTCGCGGCCCGCAGGGCGGCCCGGCCGCCCATCGAGTGGCCGACCAGGACGACCGGAACCGGCCCGGTGAGAAAGGCCAGTTCGTCCAGCGCGCGCAGCGCGTCCCGCGCCGCGTCGGCTCGCACTCCGTTCCAGCCGCGGTGGCGGTAGCTGACTCTGCCGAGCACCACATCGTGGTCGACCGTGGCGCGCGCGATTGCCCGGGCGAAGGGGCGCATCCGGACGCCGGGCAGGTTCCACTGCGTCGGCGGCTCCAGGGCATCGGCAGTACCCCCGTGCAGCAGCAGAACGGCACCCTGCGGCGGCTCCGCGGCCCGGTCGAGCCGCAGAGCGGGGGCGGGCGGTCGCCCCTCTCCCTGTACGCGCATGGGTGTCACGTCCTTGCCGATTCGGGCCCGGCACCATTCGATGTCCTCGCTGACACTGCCCGGCTGCGCTCCCGATCATGACGGAGCCCAGCCCATCCGCCCAAACCGCCCCGTCGACTGACGTCAGGCCTCGACGCTGTCCTTCTCCGCGTTCCCGGCGTTCTCTGCGTTCCCGGCCTTCGCCGCCATCTCGACCGCTTCTCGTTCCGCCTTCTTCTTCGAGGCGATCAGGCTGGTGATCGTGGTGACGATCAGCACGCCGCAGATGACCGCCAGCGAGAACGGAATCGAGATCTCGGGGACATGCACCCCGCTCTCGTGCAGCGCGTGCAGCACCAGCTTGACGCCGATGAAGCCGAGGATCGCCGACAGGCCATAGCTGAGGTGGACCAGCTTCCTCAGCAGTCCGCCGATGAGGAAGTACAGCTGACGCAGGCCCATCAGCGCGAAGGCGTTCGCGGTGAAGACGATGTACGGGTCCTGGGTCAGGCCGAAGATCGCCGGGATGGAGTCGAGCGCGAAGAGCACATCCGTGGTGCCGATGGCGAGCATGACCACCATCAGCGGGGTCAGGACGCGCTTGCCGTTGTTGCGTATGAAGAGCTTGGTGCCGTGGTACTTGTCGGCGACGCCGAAGCGGTTCTCGATGGACTTGAGGAGGCGGTTCTCCTCGAACTCCTCTTCCTCCTCGTCGGAGCGCGCCTCCTGGATGAGCTTCCAGGCGGTGTAGATCAGGAACGCGCCGAAGATGTAGAAGACCCACGAGAAGCTGGCGATGATCGCGGCGCCGGCGGCGATGAAGATGGCGCGCAGGACCAGAGCGATCAGCACACCGACGAGCAGCACCCGCTGCTGGAGGTGGGACGGCACCGCGAACTTCGCCATGATCAGGACGAAGACGAAGAGATTGTCGACGCTCAGTGACTTCTCGGTGATGAAGCCCGCGAAGAACTCTCCCGACGCCTGGCTTTCGCCGAATATCAGCAGGCCGAGGCCGAAGAGAGCGGCCAGGACGATCCAGACGACGGTCCAGATTCCGGCTTCCTTGATCGACACGTCATGGGGTTTGCGCCCGATGAAGAAGTCGACTGCGATCAGGGCACACAGACCAAGAATGGTCAGCACCCACAGGGTCCATGAAACGTCCACTGCGCCTCCGGCGTCGTACGGCTACTGATCAGCGTCGTCGCTGCCGGAGGTCTCCTCCACCCGCCGAGCGGCTCTGCCGCCACGGGCCGGCGCCCCGGGACCGGTATCGGTCCGTATTGACGGGAACGCCGCAGCCGGGAGTACTCCCCTCCGCCCAAAGGAGCGTACAGGAATCCCCAAGGGAAGGTAAAGAGCTTGGTAAAGCGGGCTCCAAGTGTGCAGGTCAGCGACGCCAGGAGCGACGGGCTGCGGCCACCTGTTCCAGCACCTGGCGCAGCACGTCGCTGCCCTGCGGCACCGTGAGCGGCTCGTACGTCCAGGCGTGCCGGACCCACGGGTCGGCCAGATGGTCGTCCGGGACCGGGGTGATCCGCAGCAGCGAACGCCAGAGCGGGTCGAGTACCGGTCCGTACGCGCTCGCGTCCTCGCGGTCCGCCACCATCAGCAGATGGACGCCGACCGCCGGGCCCTCGTCGGCGAGGTAGCGCAGCAGGGTGACCGCGCGGTCGTCGAAGCCGTGCGGGAAGTCGTTGACTATCAGCAGCTGCTCCGCGGTGTCCAGGTCGGGCGGGAGCGAGTCGGCCGCGCCGCCGCGGACCGCCATCGTCACCAGGTCCACCCGCTGGGTGAGCTTGGCGAGCGTGTCGCTCACGCCCTGCGCGCCCGCCGCCGGCGGACCGGCGAGGACCCCGGAGCCGACCAGCGGGGCGAGCGAGGGGGCCGCGGTGCCCGCCGGGTCGATGACATGGACCGTGAATTCGCCCGGTGGATAGACCGCGAGCAGCCGGGCCGCGAGCGCGACCGCGCAGTCCAGGGCAAGCTTGCGCAGCTGTGCCTCGTCCAGCACCATCGCCGTCTCGGAACCGGAACGTCCGCTGTCCACCCACAGTCCCCGCTCCAGCGGCAGCCGCACCAGGAACGGAATGCGCAGCTCGGGGCTCTCGGGCAGCTGGAGATCGCCCAGGCGCAGCGCCATCGGGATCTCCATCGGGACGCGGTAGGCATGCCAGGCCGGATTGTCCCAGCGGGCGAAGGCGGGCGGCAGCGCGGGCTCGACGACCTCGGACTCGGCGGTGAGCTGGGCCAGGTCTCGGTCGAGGACCTCGCGGGCCCGGTCGGTCAGTTGCTCGCACTTGGCGCGAGCCGCCTCGCGCGCGGCGTCCCCGGCGCCGCCGATGCGGCTGCGCGGGTCGGAGAGCACCTGGTCGAGCTCCTGGTCCAGCCGGGTCTCGGCGAAGTCGACGGCGCTGCGGTACGCGGCGACGCTGCGGGCCAGGTCCTCGAACATGCCCCAGATCTGATTGTAGAGCCGCTCCTCCATGGACCAGCCGGTGGCGTCGCCCGCGACGGGCGGGGCCGGCTGACCGGGCTGGGCGGGATGGGCGGCCGGGGGCGGCGGCGGGGGCGCGACGGACTGGCGCCGCGGGTGCGCGTAGTTGATCGGCCCGCCCGTCGGCTGCGGGGCGTCGGGCGTGGGCGTCTGCTGGGAGCCCGCGGCGCCAGGCTGGGTGCCGGCGGCCGAAAGGCCGTCCGGAAGCGTCGCGTCCGGCCCCGGCGCAAGCGTCGCGTCCGGCCCGGGCGGCTGATTCGGCCTGGGCGGCTCATTCGACCCGGGCGGCTGATTCGGCCCTGGCGTCTGGTTCGGCCGCGGCACGGCCGGCCTGGTGTACGCGCCGTCGGCGCCGCTCGTACGCAGTTGTGCCGGCTCCGCCCGGGGTGTGCGCATGGCCGTCGTCTCCTGGATGCCGGCGGCGGTCTCGCGGGCTGGGTGCAACCCCTGGTCGGCCAGCAGCTCCGCGAGCCCGCCCGCGTACCCCTGACCCACCGCGCGCACCTTCCAGGCGCCCTGGCGGCGGTACAGCTCGACCGCGACGAGCGCGGTCTCGGCGTCAAGGCCGGTGATGGTGAAGCTCGCCAGCTCGGCCTCCTGGCCGACGACGGCGACAAAGGGGGCCGCGGAGGCGCCGAAGTGAGCCGGGCCGCCGGTGCCTTCGGGGAGGGCGAGCAGCACATTGACCTGATGCACCGCCTCGGGCACGGCGTCCAGGTCGACGGTGAACCGGGGCGCTTCTGTGGCCCGCCGGGGCACCTCGATGCCGGGCAGCATGGGTGCGCCGGGGTGGGCGATCCACTCGCCCCGCACGACCCCCTGCGGGTCGGAGCAGGTGGCGCAGGCCACGACCGGATGGCCTGCCGACACCCGAATCTCCAGGCGGGTGTGGGGCAAGGGGTGGTTCTGCCCCCGGACCAGCTCGGCCGTCATTGCTCTGTCCCCTCAGTGCTGTGCGGTGGTGGTAAGCCGTGCAGCTCCCGGCGGCCTGGTGCCTCCGGGAGCTGCGTGTCTTCCGTACGCTCCCCGCCTACAGGTGCGGCAGGATCGCCGGCATCAGGTCCTGGAAGGTACGGCCGTTGGCCGGGGTGCCGACGGCGGTCATCTGCCAGCCGCCGCCCACGCGGTGCACCTTCGCCATGATCTGAGCGGTGTACTGACCACCGCCGGTGAGCGTGTAGCGGGCGAGCTCCTGGCCGTTCGTCTCATCGACGATGCGACAGAACGCGTTCTGCACCTCTGCGAAGGTCTGCCCGGTGAAGGAGTTCACCGTGAAGACGATCTGGTCGATGTGGACCGGCACCCGCTGGAGGTCGACGAGGATGGCCTCGTCGTCGCCGCCCGACCCCGCTCCGCCGACCAGGTTGTCTCCGGTGTGCCGGACCGAGCCGTCGTCGCTGACGAGATGGCGGAAGAAGACCACGTCCACCGGCTGCTTGTCGGCGAACAGCACGGCCGACGCGTCGAGGTCGACCTCCCTCGTGCGCGACCCGAACAGTCCACGGCGAGGGGCCGCCTGCCAGCCCAGGCCCATCCGCACCGCACTCAGTTCGCCCCCGTCGGACTTCTGCAGGCTGATGCCCTGTCCCTTGGACAAGTTGACGCTCACGCGCTGTCCCCTCTCAGAACGTTCCCCTCGGCCGCCTGTCTGGGCGGTTGGACTGAAACCCTACGCAGTAGCGCCAACGGCGCAGCAGAATTGGCTCGTTTTTGTGTCGGTCTTGAAACACACCAGGTGCGCGGGGCTCAGGCGAGGCCTGCCTCCTTCATCTGGCGCAGCTCCCTCTTCAACTCACTCACCTCGTCGCGCAGCCGTGCGGCGATCTCGAACTGCAGGTCGGCGGCAGCGGCCCGCATCCGGTCGGTCATCTCCTCGATGATCCCGGCCAGTTCGGCAGCGGGCCGGTCGGTGAGCACCTCGCCCGTCTTTCCGCCCCGGCCGCCGAGCACCGGGACCGGCGCCTTGGCACCCTTGCCCGGCTTGTCCGCCTTCGCCTGGCGGTAGCCGGTGCCGAGCAGCTCCTCGGTGTCGACCTCCTCGCGCGCGATGGTCGCGACGATGTCGTTGATCTTCTTGCGGAGCGGCTGCGGGTCGAGGCCGCGCTCGGTGTTGTACGCGACCTGCTTCTCCCGGCGGCGGTTGGTCTCCTCGATGGCCTGGGCCATCGCCGGGGTGATGGTGTCCGCGTACATATGGACCTGGCCGGAGACATTGCGCGCCGCGCGGCCGATGGTCTGGATCAGTGAGGTGCCGGAGCGCAGGAAGCCCTGCTTGTCGGCGTCGAGGATGGCCACCAGTGACACCTCGGGGAGGTCGAGGCCCTCACGCAGCAGGTTGATGCCGACCAGCACGTCGTACTCACCGGCACGCAGTTCGCGCAGCAGCTCGACGCGGCGCAGAGTGTCGACGTCACTGTGCAGGTACCGGACCTGGATGCCCAGTTCGAGGAAGTAGTCGGTGAGGTCCTCGGCCATCTTCTTGGTGAGGGTGGTGACCAGGACACGCTCGTCCTTCTCGGTGCGCAGGCGGATCTCGTGCACCAGGTCGTCGATCTGGCCCTCGGTGGGCTTGACGACGACCTCCGGGTCGATCAGTCCGGTGGGGCGGATGATCTGCTCCACGAAGCCGTCGCCACGGGAGAGTTCGTACTTCCCCGGGGTCGCCGACAGATAGACGGTCTGGCCGATCCGCTGCTGGAACTCCTCCCACTTCAGCGGCCGGTTGTCGAGGGCTGACGGCAGCCGGAAGCCGTGGTCGACCAGGGTCCGCTTGCGCGAGGCGTCGCCCTCGTACATCGCGCCGATCTGCGGCACGGTGACATGCGACTCGTCGATGACGAGGAGGAAGTCCTCGGGGAAGTAGTCGAGGAGGGTGTTGGGCGCGGAGCCGGTGCTCCGGTCGTCGAAGTGCATCGAGTAGTTCTCGATGCCGGAGCAGGAGCCGATCTGGCGCATCATCTCGATGTCGTACGACGTGCGCATGCGCAGCCGCTGGGACTCCAGCAGCTTGCCCTGCTTGTCGAGCTCGGCGAGGCGCTGCTCCAGCTCCAGCTCGATGCCGTTGATCGCCTTCTCCATGCGCTCCGGGCCAGCCACATAGTGGCTGGCCGGGAAGACGTACAGCGATTCGTCCTCGGTGATGATCTCGCCGGTGAGCGGGTGGAGGGTGGAGAGCGCCTCGATCTCGTCGCCGAACATCTCGATGCGGACGGCGAGCTCCTCGTAGACCGGGAAGATCTCGATGGTGTCGCCGCGCACTCGGAAAGTGCCGCGCGCGAAGGCCACGTCGTTGCGCGTGTACTGGATGTCGACGAAGCGGCGCAGCAACTGGTCGCGGTCGATCTCATCGCCGACCTTGAGGGGCACCATCCGGTCGACGTACTCCTGCGGGGTGCCGAGGCCGTAGATGCACGAGACGGAGGCGACCACGATCACATCGCGACGGGTGAGCAGGGAGTTCGTCGCGGAGTGGCGCAGCCGCTCGACCTCTTCGTTGATCGAGGAGTCCTTCTCGATGTACGTGTCCGACTGCGGGACATACGCCTCGGGCTGGTAGTAGTCGTAGTACGAGACGAAGTACTCGACGGCGTTGTTCGGCAGGAGCTCGCGGAACTCGTTCGCCAGCTGGGCGGCCAGGGTTTTGTTCGGTGCCATCACCAGGGTGGGGCGCTGAAGCTTCTCGATCATCCAGGCGGTGGTCGCCGACTTGCCGGTGCCGGTCGCACCCAGCAGGACGACATCCTTCTCACCTGCGCGGATGCGCCGCTCCAGGTCGGTGATGGCAGTCGGCTGGTCGCCGCTGGGCTGGTAGGGACTGACGACCTCGAAGGGCGCCACCGTACGTTCGATCTTGGAAACGGGCCGCATGGATCCACCGTACGACCCACCACTGACAACCGGGGGCGATCCGCTGTGGCCTCAGGCACTCACCAGTCGCCGGACCGCGGCGAGCCCCGGCGAGGGGACCGGTCGGCGGCCCAGGCCGCGGGCTCTCCCTCCCGCTGCCCGGCGCGCTGCGCCGGCACTCCGGGGCGGGCGGGCACCCCCTGGGCGGCCCGCTGCCAGTCCGGCGCGCCCATGACGAGCAGCGGGTCGAACATCACCACCACTCCGGCGATGAGCAGAAAGACCACCGGGCCGATCAGCATGGGCGTGAGCAGGGTGGCGGCCGAGTCGCCGGTGCCGGCCGAGCCCGCCGCCCCGTGCAGATGGACGCTGACCGCCGCCATCCCGGTGTAGTGCATGCCGCTCACGGCGATGCCCATCACCAGGCTGGCGCCGAGGCTCGCCAGGAAGCCGTGGACCGATACGGCCGCCCAGAGTGCCGAGGTGGCGGCCACGACGGCGATGACCACGGAGAGAACGACGGTCAGGGTGTCGTACTCGAGGCGTCCCTGCAGTCGCATTCCGGCCATGCCGAGGTAGTGCATGGAGGCCACCCCCAGGCCGGTGATCGTGCCGCCGGTGACCAGTGCCATGGGGGTCGCGCCGCGGTATCCGACGATGAAGATCCCAATGCCGACCATGACTATGGCGACCGCCAGGCTGGCGAAGGTCGTCGGTCTGTCGTAGCCGATGGGGGCCTCCGCGACGGTGAAGCCCATCATCGCGATGAAGTGCATCGTCCAGATGCCTGAGCCGATGGCGGTCGCCCCCAGGGCGAGCCAGCCCGGCTTGAAGGAGCGCCCGTTGCGGATGGATCTGGTGGTGCAGCGCAGGCCGAGGGCCCCGCCGAGGCACGCCATCATGTAAGCCGCCACGGGTGTGACGAGGCCGTAACTGAATCCGTCGACAGTCCCCTGCATGCCGGTAAGCCCTTCGCTCCTTGTGATCCCCGCGATCCCTGACGGAACGTCTGGTCCGGGGGCGAGAGTAGGGCTCTCGCGACTGTAAGCAAACAATTGAACGGAGATTTATCGACACAGAAACTGTCACGTGATGCGTTCTGGGCGGATCCGTTCACGTTCCGGCCATACTTCGCCTGTTCCACGTTGGCCGTCAACTGCCACCCTCGGCCCGTCCGTGACCCGACGCCGTGAGGAGTCCAGGTGTACGTACGACCCGCCGCAGCAACGGCCGCCGCTGTCCTGGGAGTCAGCGCGCTGCTGCTTCCGGGCCCCGCGACCGAGGCCGCCGAGGCCGCGGCCCGGACCGCAGGCCGGCACGGTGAACCCCTTGTGATCGCCCACCGCGGCGCCTCCGCGTACGCGCCCGAGAACACCTTCGCGGCCATCGATCTCGCCGCCGACATGGGCTTCGCCTGGGTCGAGAACGACGTCCAGCGCACCAAGGACGGCGAACTGGTCGTCATCCACGACGACTCCCTGGCGCGTACCACCGACGTGGAGCAGCGCTTCCCCGGGCGCGCGCCGTGGAAGATCAAGGACTTCACGGCCGCTGAGATCGCCACGCTGGACGCGGGCAGCTGGTTCGGCCCGAAGTGGGCGGGTGCGCGAGTGCCGACGCTCAAGCAGTATCTGAACCGGGTCGACGACAACGGCCAGAAGTTGCTCCTGGAAATCAAGAGGCCCGAGGCCTACCCGGGCATCGAGAAGGACACCCTGCGGGTGCTGCGCGAGGAGGGCTGGCTCGACCGCCACCACGTCAAGCTCAGGCTGGTCATCCAGAGCTTCGGCGCGGACAGCGTGAAGGCCGTGCACCAGCAGCTGCCCGACATCACGACCGGCTTCCTCGGTACGCCCGCGGTCACCGATCTGCCGTCGTACGCGGCGTTCACCGACCAGATCAACCCGACGCACACGTCCATCTCGGCCGAGTACGTGGCCGCGGTGCACCGGCTCAAGGGCGCGCACGGCAAGCGGCTGTGGATCAGCACCTGGACCGTGAACGACGCGGCGGGGGCGGCGCGGGTGGACGGCTTCGGAGTGGACGGCATCATCACCAACAATCCGGACGTCGTACGGGACGCGGTGGACTGAACCGGCACTGTCAGTGCCCGGTCGTACGGTGGTTCGCATGAAGAGCTTCGAGTGGACCGTCGTGGGCACGGACATCGGGCCGCTGCTGCTCGCCGCGACCGAGGAGGGCCTGGTGAGCGTGATCTTCCATGCCGACGCGGCGATACGGGACAGGGCGCTCAAGCAGCTGGCGGGGCGGCTCGGCGCTGAGCCGGTTCAGGACGCGGCGGGCCTGCTGGCCGAGCCGATACGCCAGCTGGAGGCGTATTTCGCGGGCGGGCTGCGGGAGTTCGACCTGCGGCTGGACTGGTCGCTGTCCGGCGGGTTCAACCGGCAGGTGCTGCGGGAGCTGGCGGACGGCGTGCCGTTCGGCACGGTCGTCGGGTACGGCGACCTGGCGGCCCGGGTGGGCCAGCCGGGCGCCGCGCAGGCCGTGGGCGCGGCGATGGGCTCCAATCCGCTGCCGGTGGTGGTGCCGTGCCACCGCGTGGTGGAGACGGACGGCGGTCTGGGCGGGTTCGGGGGCGGCCTGGAGACCAAGCGGAAGCTGCTGGCGCTGGAGGGGGTACTGCCGGAGCCGCTGTTCTGATGGGGGCCGGTGCCGAGGCATCCGGTCCGGATGCAGAGGTATGCGGTTTCGTACGCGCGTACGGGCTGGCACACTGCGCCAGTGACCACCAGCCCTGACGCGCCTGACATATCCGATGCTCCTGCCGCGGTCGTTGCGGGAGCAGTCGCCCCTGCCGCGACCGCGGCCGCCGGGAGCCCGGCCGCCTTCGCGACCGCCTCAGTGGCCGGTCGTGCGGCCGCCTTCGCGACGGGTCTCGCGCCCGCCTCAGTGGCCGGTCTCGCGAGCGCCTTGGCGCCCGGCTGTGGAACGGCGTACGCGCGGTGACTTCTATCGACAAGGCCGCGGCTCCCGCCCCGGTGTCGGCCGACGAGCTGCCCGCGCTGCGGCGGCGGATCACCGCGGTGCTCATCGCCAGCCAGATCCTCGGCGGGCTCGGCGTCGCGACCGGGATCGCGCTCGCCACCGTGCTGGCGCAGCGGGTGAGCGGGACCGAGGCGCTGTCCGGTCTTGCGCCGACCGCCACCGTGGCCGGGACCGCGCTGCTGTCCATGCCGCTGGCCGCGCTGATGACGGCCCGCGGGCGGCGGCCAGGACTCGTACTCGCCTATCTGCTCGGCGCATTGGGCGCGGGCGTGGTCGTGCTGGCCGCGGTCGTCGAGAACTTTCCGCTGCTGCTCCTGGGCATGGCTCTCTTCGGCGCCGGGTCGTCGGCGAATCTGCAGGCGCGCTTCGCGGCAGCCGACCTTGCCGAGCCCGAGCAGCGCGGCCGGGCCATCTCCAATGTCGTGTGGGCGACCACGATCGGCGCGGTTCTCGGCCCCAATATCGCGGCGCCCGCGGGCCGCAGCGTGTCCGGGCTCGGGATACCGGCGGCCGCGGGCCCGTTCTTCTGGGCGGCCGGGGTGTTCCTCGTCTCCGGGGTCATGGTCCTCGTCCTGCTGCGCCCCGATCCGCTGCTGACCGCCCGCGCGCTGTCCCCTGCCGACCGCTCCCCCGAGGGGCGCTCGCTGCGCGCCGGGATGCGGGCCGTGCGTGAGTCGCCGATGGCCCGGCTGGCGCTGGTCACCGTCGCCGTCTCGCACACCGCGATGGTGTCGATCATGACGATGACGCCGGTCGCGCTCAGCCATCACGGCGCGGGCATCCAGCTGATCGGCCTGGTGATCAGCGGCCATATCGCGGGCATGTACGCCTTCTCACCGGTGATGGGCTGGCTGGTGGACCGGGTCGGCCGGCTGGCGGTGATCGGCCTCGCGGTCGGGCTGCTCTGCTCGGCCGCTCTGCTCGCCGGTACGGCGGGGGCGAGCCACGGGCAGACCGCCGCCGGGCTCTTCGTCCTCGGACTCGGCTGGTCCGCGGGCCTGGTGTCCGGCTCCACGCTGCTCACCGACTCCGTGCCGCAGCCCGCCCGGGCCGCCGTCCAGGGCCTGTCCGACCTGACGTCGAACACGGCGGCGGGCGTCGGCGGCGCGGCCGCCGGACTGATCGTTGCGCAGGCGAGCTACGGCTGGCTGAACGTGGTCGGCGCCTGCCTGCTGCTGCCGATGGCCGCACTCGCCGTACGCAGAGCGCTCAACTGACCGTTCCGCTCCCGCCTGCGCCGAAATTCACCGCCCGGAGATCTTTCGCCGATCAGCGTCCCCGCGGTCGGCGCATCCGTCTTTGGTAGGGCCAATGTTGCTCGCAGGGAGGGGGATGCACCCCCTGACCACCTGGGCGTGGATCGCGGGCGAGCAGCAGCCGACGCTGATGGTGTGGCGTACGGGACAGCCCGCGCCCGTCGCCGGGGTGCCGGGCGCCGCGGCCGCGGCGGAAGGGATCGACCAGCTGCGCATCAGCGGTGACCTGATCACCTGCCGTACGCCGGAGGCCGCCTACGCCCTCGATCTCCGCTCGGCGGCGTACTCCCGTATCACTCCTCGGTACGGCTACGCCCAGGCGAGGGGCGGCGAACTCGCGATCGCGCACAGCAGGGGCGATGCGGAGTCGGCCGGATCGCGATCGGTGATCCAGGTGGTGCGGACGGACCGGCCGCCCCGGCTGCCGCGGTGCGGCTGAGCGCTGTGGTTCGGGTTTGGGCGCGGCGCTCCCGTGCCAGGGATGGGACATGCTGCTGACCACGGAAGTGACGGAAGTATCCGCGGAAGTACAAGAAGCGCTCGCCGCGCACCGGCCCGTCGTGGCCCTGGAGTCGACGATCATCGCGCACGGGCTGCCACGTCCGCGCAATCTGGCCGTCGCCGAGGAGCTGGAGGCGATCGTACGGTCCGGGGGCGCCGTCCCCGCCACCATCGCGATACTGGACGGAAAGATCCACATCGGAATGGACAAGCGGCAGTTGGAGCGGATCGCCGAGGACGCCGGCGTACGCAAGCTCGGGCAGCGGGACCTCGCGCCCGCGCTGGCGGCCGGGGTGAGCGGGGCGACGACCGTGTCGGCGACGGCGTTCCTGGCGGCGCGAGCCGGGATCCGGGTCTTCGCGACCGGCGGACTCGGTGGGGTGCACCGCGAGTGGACCGGGACGCAGGACGAGTCGGCGGATCTGCGGGTGCTCGCGCAGACCCGGATCGCGGTGGTGTGCGCGGGCGTGAAGTCGGTCCTCGACGTGCCGGCGACACTCCAGCGGCTGGAGACGCTTGGGGTCGGGGTGCTCGGGTACGGCACCGACCGGTTCCCCGGCTTCTATCTGACCTCCTCCGGACAGCCGGTCGACTGGACGGTCCGTTCGCCGGAGGAGGTGGCGGAGGTGATCCGGGCGAAGGAGGCGCTGGGCGGGCCGGATTCGGCGCTGATCGTCGCGAATCCGGTCCCGGAGGCGAAGCAGCTGGATCCGGCGCTGCACGACCGCGTGCTCGGCGAGGCGCTGGACGAGTGCCGGGAGCGGGGAATCAGCGGCCAGGCCGTGACGCCGTTCCTGCTCGACCATCTGATGCGGCGGACGGAGGGGGCTTCGCTGGAGGCCAATGTGGCGGCGGTGCGCGGGAACGTGCGGCTGGCGGCGCGGATCGCGGCGGCGCTGTGACGGCCGCCGCCGGCGGGTTGCTGGTCATCGGCGATGTGGTCACCGATGTCGTGGCCCGGCACCGGGCTCCTCCCCCGGCCTTCGGCCGGGGGGACCCCCGTCTCACTTCGTTCGCCCGGGGGACGGACACGGCGGCCCGGATCCGCATCCTGCCGGGCGGGGCGGGGGCCAATGCGGCGTGCTGGGCGGCGCGTTGGGGATGCGCGGACGTGCGTCTCCTCGGCCGGGTCGGCCGCGACGAGGCGGGCTGGCACGAGGCGCGGCTGCGCGCCGCGGGCGTACGGCCGCTCCTCGTCGCGGACGCAGAGGCCCCGACGGCCACGGTCATCGCGCTGGTCGACGCGACCGCCGAGCGGACGTTCCTCACCGACAGCGGTGCGGTGCTGCGTATCTCCCCTGCCGACTGGTCGCCGTCGCTGCTGGACGGCGTCGGCCATCTGCACCTCTCCGGCTACCTCCTCTTCTCCCCCGCCGCCCGTCAACTGGCCCGGCTCGCCCTGGAGTCGGCGCGGACGCGCGCCGTCACGGTGAGCGTGGACCCGGCCTCTGCGGGCTTCATCGCGGAGCTGGGCGTGGACGGCGCGCTGGCAGCGCTCGCGGGCGCGGACGTGCTGTTCCCGAACGCCGACGAGGCCCGCCTTCTCACCGGCCTGCCCGACCCGGCCGACGCGGCAGCGAAGCTGAGCCGCCTTGTCCCGCTGACCGTCGTCACGCTGGGCTCGGACGGCGCGCTGGTCGCCGAGTCCGGCACGGTCACGGCGCGCGTCCCGCCGGTCCCGGCGGTCGCGGTGGACTCGACGGGCGCGGGCGACGCCTTCACCGGCGCGTTCCTCGCCGCCCGGCTGGCGGGGGCGGACGCGGCGACGGCCGCGGCGGATGGCTGCCGGGCAGGCGCGGAGGCGGTGACGCTGATCGGCGGCCGACCGCAGAGCCCGGGGGAGCCTGAGCGGAAGCAACCGCAGAACCCGGGCTGAGGCTCAGCGGAGGCCGCCCCACGCGGGGTGACGCGGATCATCGGCGCGTACGACCACATCGGCGGCCTCCGCCGGCCCCACCTCGTCCTCGTACCGCCCGAACGCGGGCAGTGTCCAGCGCTCGCTCTCCGGCGTACGCCGCCGCAGCGCCGCGGGCGACAGCCGCAGATGCACGCTCAGATCGAACGGGAACCAGTGTCCGAGCAGAAACGGCCCGTGCAGCAACAGCACACCGCCGGCCGGGAGTTCGACATGCGGACTGCGCGTCGCCCGATCGGTCACGGGATCCCACAGATCGGGCAGCACGCGCCCGCTGCCACCGGACTCCAGGGGCCCGAAGACCTCCCGCCACAGCGCGCCGGTGTCGAACCAGCCGCTGTAGTACGTATCGGGGTCCTCGCGCCCGTACTCGTACCGCAGCGAGGCGGGCCGCAGAAACCCACTCGTCCCGGCCACGAGCACGCTTCGCCCGCGCAGCCGCAGCGCCTCGGCCACCCGCTCGGCAAGCTCACCGGTCCGCGCGGCTGGAGCGCCGTCGACGCCGACCCGCAGCCAGGGGCTGCCGTCCTCGGCCTTGCCCGCCATGGCCCGGTCGGCGAGGGCCTCGGTCAGCCGCTCCCAGGTGATCGCTTCCAGTCGCACCCGTCCATCATGCTCCGGCGCAGGCCGGCGCGTCGGCGTCGATCGACAGCGGGCTGCCCTTGGGCAGCAGATAGGTCACGTAGAGCACCACGGGCTCGCTGCCGAGGTTGCGCCCGATGTGCCGGTGCTTCGGGCCGGAAGGCTCGATGAACGCCGTACCGGCAGGAGTCACTTCGACGGAACAGTCGTCCAGAGTCCGGGTCAGTGTCCCGGACTTGACGACGGCGAGGAGCTGCCCCGGGTGGGTGTGCCAGCCGGTGGAGCCGCCCGGGGCGATCGTGATCGTCCGTACGACCACATCCGTCTTCCCCCTGGCCTTCAGCTTGAGGGTCCCCTCCGAAACGCCCTGCGCGAGGACCGTGCCCGAAACGCCGCTGCCGGGTGTGGCGTTCGCCGCGGACGGCACCGTCGCGAGCGCCGCAAGGCATCCGACCAGGACCATCGCCGTACGCGTTCTGTCCTTGAACCCCATGGAACCCCTCCAACTCAGCGGCGTCGCGAAACCGCCTCAACGTACCGGATGAGAAGTCCGTTCCGGGCCGGAAACGGGAGCGGGCCCGGGGGCGTAGCCGGCCCCCGAGCCCTGTGATGCCACCCATGTCGCACGCCGGCACGCTTAAGAACCCGAGTCAGTCGTTATGTCGCCGCGTCCTGCCTTTGGACCACCGCACATCGAGCTGCGCGGGCCGGACTTGAACCGGCATTTCGACGCACCAGGGCCCGGGCCCGGTCGATCCGGCGATCGGCGGCGAATGCTGAGTCTGGAGCAATAGTCTGAGATTGATCGCGGTCTGCCTCTGCCGAGTTGGGCTACCGCGGCCCGTACGTACGGAAAGTGCCGCGGGGAGGACTCGAACCTCCACTGGAACCGCTCAGTCACGACAAGCTTCAGTTTCAGCTTGCGCTCCTCGCGCACCCCGTCCGCACAAGGGCGGACGGGGAATCTTTGAGGCTACCCGAACAGGTAGCCAAATACGGCGTCGCCCACCCGCTGGTCGGTGACCTCCGCGCCGTTCGCCTCCTCGCGGGCGAACTTCACGGCCTGCTGCAGCTTCTCCACCCGCTCCAGCAGCTCGTTCACCCGCCGGGCCGGCAGCGCACCGGAGAACTTCACGGTCGTCCAGTAACCGACAGGAATGTCCTCGTAGTACACCTCGACCTGCGCCGGGTGCTTCTCGGTCGCCTCCGCCTTCACATGGTTGCGGGGCACCTTCTTCGTGCGGAGAGTGCGTACCGACTCGGTCTTCCATGCGTCGGTCGACGGGTCCTGCGTCCACGACTCCGAGGCATCGAGCACCGGGAGCTTGCGCACAAAGGTGTTGATGTCCGTCAACTGCTTCTCGAGGAAGAGGAGATACGCCACCGGCACCTCGCTCACCAGGACGCGCCCGTCCACCGTCACATCGGCGCGCGCGGCGCAGTTGGCCCAGTCCTTGGTGGCGGTCACGTCGAACAGCCGGGTCAGCGTCTTCGCCGTCTCGCGCAGCACGTCCTCGGCCTTGACCTGGACCCGCGTGGACTCGGGCGGCAGCTGCTCGCCCTCCTCGTCCTTGGGCTGGTACGTACGCGAGATACCGGCCAGCAGCGCAGGCTTCTGCAGGCCGTGATGGGCCGCCGTCAGGTCCTGGTGCGCCTTGGACTTGACGCCTTTCTCGACTGCGATGATCTGATTGAGTTTCGCCACGTCGATCAAGCTAGCAAGACCTGCGACCCCCGCTCGAACGATTATTCAGATCCCTGTTTCAGATCCCTGTTTCAGATCCGCTGCTCAGATCCCTTGCTCAGACCGCTTGTTCAGATCCCCCGGGGAGTACGCACCATGGAGACAGCCGTCATCGCGGTCATAGGCACCCTGCTGGGCTCGATCGCCACCCACTTCTTCCAGCGCCAGGCCGCCGAGCGCAGCGCCGCCCTCGCTCGCGCCGAACAGCTGCGCCAGGAACGGATCTCCGCGTACAGCGCCTTCGCGGGCGCGCTCGTCGACTACCGGCGCGGCCAGAACGACCGCTGGCACCGGGCGAAGGAGTCGCCGGGCAGCGCGGCCGCCGAGGAGGCGCGCATCGACTCGTACCGGTTGCGCTCGGCGGCCCATCAGGCGCTGATCCGCGTCCAGTTGGTGTGTGACGACGTCCAGGCGCTGGAACTGGCCGCGTCCGCCTTCGAAGTGACGAACTGCATGCACGAGGCGCCGGACGAGACGGACCGGTCGCAGCGTTCGGAGCAGGCCCGCGAGACGCTGTCGGAGTTCATCGGGGCGGCTGCGCCGGGCGTGCGCTGAGCGTACGCATCGGCCAGCCGGCGAGATGCCCGGCGATGTCCTCGACTGCCTGCTGGAAGTACCCCCTCGTAGTTGCGCCGGGTGACATAGCCGAGGTGCGGCAGGCCGAGGAAGTTCGGCACGGTGCGCAGCGGGTCGTCGGCGGGCAGGGGCTCGGTCTCGAAGACGTCGGAGCCCGCCCCGGCGATCCAGCCGTCGTGCAGGGCCTGCGCGGAGGCGGAGCGCGCGGACTGGGCGGAGCGCGGGGCGGAGCGCTCCGGACTAGGCGCGGCGCCCCGACTCCTGGGCGGGCCGGAAGCGGCGGTAGAGCACGATGCCGCCGAGCAGCATCGCGGCACCGGCCGGCACGGCGTACGCGACCGGTCCGGCACCGGTGCGGGCGAGCGCCACCTCGGGGCCGGGTGGCTGCGGCGCGGGGGTGTGCGGCGTGGCGGCCTTCGGCGGGGTGGCGGGCCGCGGCCGGACCGGCGGCTTGCCGGGGGTGTTGGACGAGGAGTTGCCGACTGCTGCGTTCCCGATGCCGACGACGTTCACGGAGTTCCCGGTGACGTTGACGGGGATATCGATGGGGAGCTGGACGCTGTTGCCGGAAAGGAAGCCAGGGGAATCCTTTCCGCCACTTTCGGCGGTGGCGCCGGAGGATCCGGTCTGCGAACCACTGCCTCCCTGGCCGGAGTTGGCGCAGGAATTTCCGGCCGCCGGGTTGAGGAGTCCTACGGCATTGACCGTGTTGCCGCACACATTGACCGGGACGTTCACGGGAAGCTGCACCGTGTTGCCGGCCAGCAGTCCCGGCGAACGGGCCGCACCGCCGTCCGCGTTCGAGTCTGCGTGCGCGTAGCCCGAAATGGCGAGCGCACCACCCGTGAGCATCACCATGGCCAGACCCTTTCGGTGAACCTGCCTCATGGGTTCCCTGCCTTCAGAAGACGTTCACGGGCACTCGCCCGCACCGTAATAACGTCATGAGGCCAATAGGGTTATGGCACATTCACCTTTCACTCTTTCGAGTATGCGGCTTGTCGAACGGGCCGTCGTGGCCGCACACCGGTCCGCTAACCGTCGTAGTCCTGGATCCGGCTGCCCTTGCGGCGCTCGGTCAACGCGGGCAGCTGAGCGGTGAGTTCGGCAACGATCGCGGGTACGTCGAGGGTCAGCAGCCGACGGTCCCGCATCAGGATCCGCCCGTCGACGACGGTGGTCCGTACGTCACTGGAGCGCGCGCTGTGCACAAGGGTGGCGGCGATGTCGTGCAGCGGCTGGGTGTGCGGCCCGGTGAGATCCACCAGAATCAGATCGGCCCGCCGCCCGGGAGCGAGCGCGCCGATCTGCTCACCGAGCCCAATGGCCCACGCGCTCTGGGTGGTTGCGTGGTCGAGCGCCTGGCGGGCGGTCAGCC
Organism: Streptomyces sp. NPDC019443; assembly: GCF_044389785.1. Lineage (NCBI taxonomy): Bacteria > Bacillati > Actinomycetota > Actinomycetes > Kitasatosporales > Streptomycetaceae > Streptomyces > Streptomyces sp. NPDC019443. The sequence goes on along the minus strand of NZ_JBIRYJ010000005.1, from coordinate 419,575 downwards.
AGGTCGGGTCGCCCTCCACGGACTTCTGCACCAGTGCGGTGACCGCCATGCTCTCCCACACATCGAGGGTGCTGTTCGACGCGGCCCCGTCGGTGGCCAGACCGACGGGAATCCCCGCGGAGGCGAGCGCCCGGATCGGAGTGGTGTCCCAGGCGAACTTGAGGTACCCCTTGGGCGCACTGGCGACCGCGATCCGCCCGGCGCCCCGCCGCAGTACGGACAGGTCCTTCTCGGTGATCCCGGTGCCGTGCGCGATGAGCACATCCGCATCCAGCAGACCGGCCCTCTCGAGCACCTCGACGGGCGTACGGCCGCACCGCGCAAGGCTGTTCTCCGTCTGCGCCGCGTTCTCGGCCGCGTGGATGTGCACGAGCAGCCCATGCTCGCGAGCGAGCTCGGCAGTGGCCCCCAGATCGCCGTCGTCGACGGTGTACGGGGCGTGCGGAGCCAGCGATGTGGTGATCCGCCCACCGGCCGCGCCTCGCATCCGCAGCGCGAAGTCGAGGGAACGCTCCCGCCCTTCGGCGCCCTGGCTGGAGAAGTAGGCCCAGCCGAGATTGGCCCGCAGTCCGCAGTCCGCCACGGCGGCGGCCACCTTGTCCATCGAGAAGTAGTGATCGGCGAAGGCGGTGACCCCGCCCCGGATCATCTCGGCACAGGCCAGCTGGGCCCCGAGCTCGACGACCCGGTCGGTGAGGTTTGACTCGATGGGCCAGATCCAGTCGTTGAACCATTCTTCGAAGGGCATGTCCTCGGCGATTCCGCGCAGGGCGACCATCGGTGTGTGGGTATGGCAGTTGATCAGCCCGGGCATGGCGAGCTGCCCACGCCCGTCGATGCGCTCGACGGCCTGGACGCCGGCCACGGCATCGGCGGATGTCACGGCGTCGATGACTCCACCGCGTACGACGACGGCGGCGTTCTCGACGAAGTCGATCTCACCACGCTCACCGTGCACGAGGGCGGTGCACCCGTCCACGACGAGATCGGCGGGCCGGTCCATGTCCACAGCAGCCATCTGGTCCTCCTCCTGACGTCCTCGGCACCGAGTCTGTCGGTCCCGATCTGCCCGCGGACACATCGAGGGATGCGCTCGTGCGGGTGGTTTCCGGACGAATTCGGCGTCCCGGGGCACTGTTTCGTGGCCCGCTTGGTGGAGTCGCAACGCACGTGGTGGCCGCCCTGCGGCCCCCCGTTGGCCCGCGACGGCCCCCCGATGGAAGGACCCGCTCCCCGTGCCCACCTTGAAGCAGCGCTCTCTCCTTGCCGTCGCCGGTGCCGCCGCTGCCGTACTGGCAGTGGGTGCGCCCGCCTCCACCGCCGCGCTCGGCAGTGAACAGGCGAAGGCACCCAGGGTCTTGTCCGCACCCAGGGCCTCGTCCGCTGCGGCGCGTGGTGCGGCGTACATCGAGACGCGGCTCTTCTTCGGTACAGAGCGTCCGGACGGCGGACCCGATGTGACCGACCGGCAGTTCATGGCGTTCATCGACCGGAGTGTCACGCCGAGCTTCCCGTCCGGGCTGACGGTTCAGGACGGCCGCGGGCAGTGGCGGGACTCCAACGGCACGATCGAGCGGGAGCGTTCGTACGAGCTGATCCTGCTCTACCCGGCCGCGGAGGCACACGCACGCGACCCGCAGATCGAGCGGATCCGCGAGGCCTACGTCGCGGCGTACGCACAGGACTCGGTGGCCCGGCTGGACGAGCCGACGCTCGCCGACTTCTGAGGGAGTCCCTGGTTCAGTAGCGCACGGGCAGGGTGAGCAGCCCGCGGGCGCGCATCGAAGGACGCCATCGCAGTTCGCCGTACGGAACGTCGAGCTCCAGCCGCGGCAACCGCTCCAGCAGCGCGGCGAGAGCGATCTCGGTCTCCATCCTGGCCAGGGGGGCGCCCAGGCAGTAGTGGATGCCATGGCCCAGCGCGAGATGGCCGGTGACGTCGCGGCCGATGTCGAGACGGTCGGGGTCGGTGAAACGGTGCGGGTCGCGGTGGGCGGCCGCGAGCGAGAGCAGGACAGTCTCACCCGCCGGGATCGTGACGCCGCCGATGGTGATGTCCTCGGTGGGGAAGCGGCGGATGGCCAACGGTGCGGGGCCGTCGTAACGGGCCAACTCCCCGACGGCGCCGCCCAGTCGGCCAGGGTCGGCGCGCAGAGCGGCCAGTTGGTCAGGGTGGCTGAGCAGGGCCAGGGTGGCGTTGCCGATGAGGTGGACGGTGTTCTCGTATCCGGCGAACAGGACGAGGAAGGCCAGGGACACCAGCTCGTCCTCGCTCAGCCGGTCTTCCTCGTCGCGTACCGCGATCAGGGCGGAGAGCAGGTCGTCAGCCGGCTCTGCTCGCTTGCGGGCGATGAGCTGGGTGAAGAACGCCAGTATGCTGCCGACCGCTTCCTTCGCCCGTGACGGCTCCGCAGGGTCCGGGGCAACCAGAGCGTCGGTCCAGGCCCGGAAATCGCGCCGGTCTTCAGGGGCCACGCCGAGCAGGTCGCAGATGACGTTGATCGGCAGCGGCGCGGCGTACGAAGTGATCAGATCGGCGCGGCCGTGCGGGGCGATTGCGTCCAGCAGCTGATCGGCTGTTCTCCGGATCGGTTCGCGCAGCTGCGCGATGCGACGCGGGGTGAACGCCTGGGACACCAGACGCCGGATGCGGGTGTGGTCCGGCGGGTCCATGTTGAGCAGATTCGCGTCCAGCGCCGGCGGCAGCGCCATCCCCCGGTAGCCGCCGGGTGCCGCGTTGCGCTTGTCCAGGGAGAGCCGGGGATCGGCGAGTGCCTGGCGTACGTCGTCGTAGCGGGTGACCAGCCACGCCGGCAGCCCGTCCGTCCCGGCGATGCGGTGTACGGGCCCGGACTCGCGGAGCCGGGCGTACACGGCGTAGGGGTCGGCCATCAGCTCACTCGTCGGATCTTGGAGTGCCATGGCTCCACCCTAGACATTGGCGAGCAACACGGGCTCGGTCAGGCGGAGTTCTCGCTGAGGTACCGGGTAAGAACGTCGCTGGTACGGGACAGCTCTGCGGCCTGCTCGGAGACGCTGTTTCGCGGATCTCGCGGATCTTCGCCGGCACAACAGCGGGTGTCCGCTACCTCAACAGCTGAGCGGGCAGGACCGTTCCGGGGCTGTCGACGGCTGCCTGCCGTATTCCGGCTCCGCAATGGGCAGTTCTCCCCCATGACGGATCGCCCGCTGCTCCTGCTCGACGTCGACGGCCCTCTCAACCCGTACGCGGCGCGTCTGCCGCGCCTGCGCGGCTACGCGACACACCGCCTGCACCCCTCGTACTGGCTCTCCAACCAGCCCCCGGGCTCCCGCCGCCACCGCCGGGGCCTGCGCATCCATCTCAACCCGGCCCACGGCCCACGGCTGACGGGCCTTCCCTTCGAACTGGCCTGGGCCACCACCTGGATGCACGAGGCCAACACCATGATCGCCCCGGGCGTCGGCCTGCCCGCCGACCTGCCGGTGATCGAGTGGCCGGAACTCTTCGCGAAGGACCCGGACGGCCTGTACTGGAAGACCCGGCCGCTGCTGGAGTGGGCGGCCGGGCGCCCGTTCGCCTGGGTGGACGACATGATCACGGACCTGGACACAGCGCATGTCGCGGCGCATCACGACGCGCCTGCGCTGCTGTTGCGGATCCATCCGCGGCGGGGGCTGCGGGAGGCGGACTTCGCCACGCTGATCAGGTGGGCGGATGGCTTGTGACCCTGGCGGACCTGACCGCCGCGGGCACTACCGCACCGAGCGACCGCGGGCTGCCGGCCCGGCCTTCTCCTCACGGCGGGTGCGCAGCAGGAGCGCGACCCAACTGCGGTAGGGCGCCCAGTGATCGCTGATCCCGGCGAGCCGGCGCGCATCGGAGGCGTCGGGATCGCCGAGTCCGTAGGCATCGGCCATCGAAGCGTGAAGCCGGCGTTCATGGCGGGGGAAGACGTCGGGGTGTCCGGCGCCGCGGATGAGGATGAGCTCCGCGGAGAAGGGACCGATGCCGGGCAGGGTCCGCAGATGAGCGAGGGCGTCTTCCGCCGGCATCGCGCGCAGCCGGGCGGCGTCGAGATCACCGGCGAGAGCCGCGTCGGCGAGGACACGCAGCCGTTCGACCTTCGTCTCGGGCAGGCCCGGAACACGGCTGACTCCGCGCAGGACCAGCGGGGTGGGGAAGGCGTGCAGCGACTCCCCGGCGACGGTGACGCGCTGTCCGTGGTGCTCGGCGATGCGGGCCTTGATCGCGGCGGCCTGGACCATCCGGATGCGGTGGCCGATGACCGCCCAGGCAGCAGCCTCGTACGGCGAGTGAAAACAGACCGGCCGCAACCCCCGGTACGCCGCGATGAGCTGGGCCACTACGGGATCGGCCTCGGCGAGCAGTGGGAACCCGCTGCCGTCCACGTCGAGTGAGAGGATGCGGGCCAGTTGCGCCCGAACCGAGCTCATCCCATCCGAGCCCGCCGTTGCCGTGCCCATCCCGTCGTTGCCCGGATTCCCGGTGTGCACGGTGACATCCGCCTGTACGGTGCCCTCCGATCCCTCCGATCCCTCCCATCCCTCCGCCTGCCTCACCTCCGCGCTCACCGTCGAGTGGCCGTCGTCGGCGGGAAAGGCCAGGCGCAGCACCCTGCCGTCCGAGGCGTCGCGGTACCCGGCGGGTGTAAAGCCCTCCAGGAACCGCAGGCTCGCCGCAAGTGAGAACGGCCCGCGCGGGGTGATGACGATGGCGGTCAAGGTCAGCCTCCGTGCGTAGTGATGGCGTACCCCTCAGGGCCGACGAACGTGAACATCCTGCCGAACGGACCATCCTCGGGTGCCTTGACGATGGGGATCCCGGCGGCGTGGAGCCTGTCGTGCAGGGCCTGCGCGTCAGTGGTCCGGAACCACAGGGCGACCCCGAGGCCGGGCCGCTCGACGGCGTCGAGATCCACTCCCGGCAGCGGCTCGCGGACGGCGAACGGAACCGGCTCGGTGGCGAACACCACGGCGCCGGGCGGCGAGGCAGGCGCCCGGCGCAGCCCGAGGTGCTTCTCGTAGAAGGCGGCAGCCGCTTCGACATCGCGCACCTGCAAAGCGATGAAGTCCGGCCCGGTAGCGGTGACAGTCATAAGTACTCCTCGATCGTGTTGCATGTCAGGACTTTGACATAAGTGGAAGATAGACGGCACCGCGCTTACATGTCAAACTCCTGACATGCACGATGGGACTGCTTCCAGCCAGGCTCCGCGGGCCGCCGACGTGACCGAGCGCCTGGGATACCGCCTCAAGCGCGCCGCCGCGGCGCTGCGCAGCGCGATGGACAGAGCACTGCGTGAGTACGGCCTGACGGTGCCGCAGTACGCCTGCCTCGAACTCCTCGACCAGCGCCCCGGCCTGTCCAACGCCGAGTTGGCCCGCGGCACCTTCGTCACGCGGCAGTCCATGAACGTCGTCCTTCGCGGACTGCAGGACGCCGGCCTCATCACCCGGCCGGCCACCACCGACCGCGGTCGCGCTCTGCCCGCCCACCTCACCGAGGAGGGCCACCGTCGCCTAGCGGCGGCTCGCTCCGCCGTCTACGCCATCGACCAGCGCATGACCGACGCCGTCCCGGAGCAACGTCTCGCCGAGCTCCTCGCCGACCTCGACCACATGGCGGCGGCACTCGAGGGGTGAGAACGGCCGCGCGTCAAGGGCGATCGAGCACCAGACGGTCTTCAGGACGGGATCACTGCGGTCGATGCCCCAGTCGGCAGCGAGGGCGTCGACGAGAAGCAGGCCGCGACCGCCCTCGGAGTCGAGGGGTGCGGCCCCGAGGTCGGCCGGGGCGGGCAGCCCTCGGTCGCGGCGGGCATCGGCCACCTCCATACGGAGCGTGCCAGGAGGGGTGATGGTGAGCCCCAGCCGGAAATCCCGGCCGGGGACACGGCCATGCGTGATGGCATTCGCGGCGAGTTCAGCGGCCAGGAGGGCAGCGGTCTGGGAGGAGTCGGAGTCGTACGACCAGCCCCAGGCGTCGAGTTGCTGAGTGGCGAGCCGTCGGGCGAGGCGGGCGCTGCGGCGGGTCGCGCTCAGCCGGACCGTGAAGCGGTGGGTGGGGACGGAGAGTTCGGTGCTGACGGTTTCGTGATTCACATCACTCAGCGTGTCCGTACGTGCGTAACCTGAACAGGAGCGTTGTCGGTACGCAGCGTGATTGTCCAAGCTCGGAGGCGTGCTGTCCGGGTTGTCGGGCGTGACGCGGAGCGCAGGGCGGCGTTGGGCAGGGGCGCGGCGAAGGTGGGACGACATGGCGGATGAGGCGGAGCAGCAGCCGGACTGGGACGAGGGGACGGCGGAACTCCTCAAGACCGTCGGCAAACAGGTCCGACTGTGGCGGGAACGGGCCCACTTGACGCAGGCCGAGGTCGGCAAGGCGATCGGCTACACGGAGCACCAGGTCTCGGCGGTCGAGCGGGGGCGGCGCATCCCGAAACCGGAGTTCCTGGACAGGGCGGACGAGGCGCTTGGGGCGGCCGGGATTCTGGCGGCGTTCAAGGAGGATGTGGAACGCGCGCGGTATCCCAAGAAGGTGCGGGATCTCGCCAAGCTGGAGACGGACGCGGTCGAGCTGGGCGCGTACGCGAGCGCCGTTATTCACGGGCTGCTTCAGACCGAGAAGTATGCCCAGGCGCTGTACCGCATGCACCGGCCGATGCTGGACGAGGACGCCATCGAGCGGAATGTGGCCGCGCGTATGGCCCGCCGGGAGATCTTCGAGCGGCGGCCGGCGCCGTTCTTGAGTTTTGTCCAGGAAGAGGTGACGCTGCGCCGCCCTGTCGGTGGCAGGATGGTGATGCGCGGGCAGCTCGAACGGATGCTGGAGATCGGCCAGTTGCGGAACGTGGAGATTCAGGTGATGCCGACAGACCGCGAGGACCATGCGGGTCTCCCGGGATCGTTCCTGCTGCTGGATCCCAAGAACGGGCAGAAGGCAGCGCACTCGGAGGCCGCGTTCTCCAGTCACGTGACGGCTGAGCGGAATAAGGTCCGCGTCCTTGAGGCACGCTATGGGATCATCCGGGCGCAGGCTCTGACTCCACGGGAGTCACTGGCATTCATCGAGAAAGTGCTGGGAGAGACATGACCATCAAGCCCTCTGCCGACCGTGACGCCGGACTGAAGTGGTTCAAGAGCAGCTACAGCACAAGCGAAGGCCCCGAGTGCGTCGAGGTCGCCTCCGCCCCCGGCACCGTCCACGTCCGGGACTCCAAGGACAAGGCAGGCGCGCAACTCGCCTTCACAGACGGCTCCTGGGCGGCGTTCGTACCGTTCGCGGCCTCCCGCAGGTAGCACCCAAAGGCCCCCGGCTCAGCCGCGCCGGCTGCCGAAGTGGATGTTCCCGATCGTGCCCGACTGAATCACGGGACCGTGCTGCGTGCCGCCGCTGATCGTGTTGTGGACATCGTGCCGCTGCGGGGCGCTCCACTCCGGCCACAACTCGTCGAGCAGCGCGCGCAGTTCCGTCGCGGCCTCCGGGTCCGCTCGGAGTGTGCGGCGCATGCGGGAGCGCCATTCGGCCTGGATGTCGGCGGCTGCCTCCTCGTCGGCAGACTGCTGGGCGTCGACCAGTTCGGCGCGGGCGGTGTCCAGGTCGGCGGCGACGCTCTCGGGGGTGGTGGAGCCGCGGGAGAAGAAGCTCACTGCGCGCTCGCGCACCGAGGTCCAGGTGTCCGTGACCATCTGCTGGACGAGCGCGGTCGCTCCAGCCGTCGCCAGTGCCATCAACTCGGCTTCCACGAGGCCCCCTTCGGCCGATTGCAGCTCCTGGGCAGAAAGCCTAGTCGGTCACCTGCCCAGCAGTGCGGTGAGCGCGCCCACCGGGTCGGCGTCGGGGGTGCCGCGGGGCCACCAGTCCTCGCGGTCCGGGTCCGATTCGTAGCCGTACCAGAGACCGTCGCGCCCGAAGCGGAGTTGGAGGGAGCGCGTGGAGAGGTGGTTGCGCCAGGGGCGGAAGTGGGGGAAGTCGGCGGCGATCAGGGCCGGGCGGGCCCGGTCGAAGGGGCCCGCGGGCGGGTCCCAGGGCTCTTCGAGTACGGCTAGAGCCTCGCGGCCGCCCTGCCGCCAGGCGGCCACCGCGCGGGCCAGGTCGGTGGGGGTGTGGTCGGTGGCGGCGGCGAGGTCGCGGTAGAGGGCGCGGGTGGAGGCGGTCAGGCCCGAGCCGGGGTGGGCGGCGGCAAGCCGGACCGCGTCCTGCCATTGGGTCAGCTCTGCGGTGGGGTCGGCGCCGGTGGTGAGGAGGGTGTGGGCGCGGGCGGCCGCCTCGGTGGCGAGGAGGTCCAGGGCGAGGGGGTCGGGCGCGCCGGGCGTGTGGGGGTAGGCCGGGGGGCGGCCCGGGTGGCTGGGCGCGGGGAACGGGGGCGGGAGAGCCGGGAGCGAGCGCGGGACCAGCGCCTCGCCGGCCGGGATCGTCGGCGTGGGCGCGGCGGTCGCGGCGCTGGTCCGCTCGGCCGCCGACCGGGTCGCGTTGCGATGGGAGAGGTCGGCGAGAATCTCGCGTTCACCGCGGCCGCGCATCAGGAACAGCACGAACGGGTCCTCGTCGAGCAGCCTGGCCGTCTGGTAGCAGAGCGCGGCCGCGTGCTTGCAGGGGTAACCGTCGTCCGGGCAGGAGCAGTCGGGGATCAGGTCGCCGGGCGTGGGCAGGAGGTCCGCCACGGCTGCCAGCGCATGCGGTACGTCCTTGTCGAGCAGCGCCGCGATGTGGTCGGGGCGGGCCGCCGCCGCGGCCAGGAACTCGTCCCAGTCGTCGTCGGTGAGCGGACGGAGGCGGATCTCCGTGCGGTACGGGCGCGGTCTGGTGCCGTGGACGTACGCCATGACCCGGCCCGGCGTGACCGTGATCGCGTCGACATGGCCGCGGCCCGCGTACGCACGGCCCCGGGTCAGCCGTGCCCGGTCCAGGGCGGTGTCCTCCAGCGCCTCCACCCAGGCGTTGCCCCACCAACTGGACGCGAACTCCTCGCCCGCGAGGGGCTCCAGGGCCGGGAAGGTGCGCCGGCGGTCGTCGTAGCGGGAAGTCGTGCGCGGCGTCATGACGGCCTCCGCAGCGAGACGAGGTCGGCCAGCTCACGGTCGGTCAGCTCGGTCAGGGCCGCCTCGCCGGAGCCGAGGACCGCATCGGCCAGCGCCCGCTTGGACGCGAGCATGTCGGCGATCCGGTCCTCCACCGTGCCCTCCGCGATCAGCCGGTGGACCTGCACCGGCTGTGTCTGACCGATGCGGTACGCCCGGTCCGTCGCCTGCTCCTCCACCGCCGGATTCCACCAGCGGTCGAAGTGCACGACATGGCCCGCCCGGGTCAGATTCAGGCCGGTGCCGGCCGCCTTGAGGGAGAGCACGAAGACCGGGATCTCGCCGGACTGGAAGCGGTCCACCATGCGCTCGCGCTCCGCCACCGGCGTGCCGCCGTGGAGGAGTTGGGACCCGATCCCCCGGGACGTGAGGTGCGCGGAGAGCAGGCGGGCCATGGAGACGTACTGGGTGAAGATCAGGACCGAGCCGTCCTCGGACAGGATCGTCTCGAGGAGTTCGTCGAGGAGTGCGAGCTTGCCGGAGCGGCCGGCCAGCCGCGCGGCGCCGTCCCCCGCACTGTGCTCCTTCAGGCTGTGCTCCTTCAAATACTGCGCGGGGTGGTTACAGATCTGCTTGAGGCCGGTCAGCAGCTTCATCACCAGCCCGCGCCGCGCGATGCCCTCCGCGCTCTCGATCGCCGCCATCGTCTCCCGTACGACCGCCTCGTACAGCGACGCTTGTTCCCGGGTGAGCGCCACGGGATGGTCGGACTCCGTCTTCGGCGGCAGCTCGGGCACGATGCCCGGATCGGACTTCTTGCGACGCAGCAGGAAGGGGCGGACCAGTCGGGACAGCCGCTCGACGGCGTCGTCGTCCTCGCCGTTCTCCACGAGGCGTGCGTGGCGGGAGCGGAAGGCCTTCAGCGGGCCGAGCAGTCCTGGGGTCGTCCAGTCCAGCAGCGCCCACAGCTCGGAGAGGTTGTTCTCGACGGGCGTGCCGGTCAGCGCGACCCTGGCCGGGGTGGGGATGGTGCGCAGGGCTTTGGCGGTCGCCGAGAACGGGTTCTTGACGTGCTGCGCCTCGTCGGCGACGACCATCCCCCAGGTGTGCGCGGCCAGCCGGTCCGCGCTGGTGCGCATCGTGCCGTACGTGGTGAGGACGAAGCCGCCGTCGAGCTCGGGCAGGGTGCGGTCGGCGCCGTGGAAGCGGCGCACCGGCACGCCGGGGGCGAAGCGGATGACCTCCCGCTGCCAGTTGCCGAGCAGGGAGGCGGGGCAGACGACCAGCGTCGGGGCGGTGCGGTCGCGGTGGAGGTGGAGGGCGATCACCGTGACCGTTTTGCCGAGGCCCATGTCGTCCGCGAGGCAGCCGCCGAGACCGAGTGAGGTCATCAGGTCGAGCCAGGCAAGGCCCCGCAGCTGGTAGTCGCGCAGTGTGGCGGCGAGGGCGGGCGGGGGTGCGACCGGGGTGGAGGCCGCGGTGAGCCGGTCGCGAAGGGTCGCCAGCGCGCCCGTCGGCACCGCCTCCACCGTCTCGCCGCCCACGTCCGCCGTGCCGGTCAGCGCCACCGCGAGCGCGTCGACCGGCTGCAGCAGCCCCAACTCCCGCTTGCGCGCCTTGCGTACGAGATCGGGGTCGACCACCACCCACTGGTCCCGCAGCCGCACGATCGGGCGGTGCGACTCGGCCAGCGCGTCCATCTCGCGCTCGGTCAGCGGATCGCCGTCGAGCGCCAACTGCCAGTTGAACTTGAGCAGTTCCTCGCTGTCGAAGAAGGGGGTGCCGTCCGTCGCCGAGCCGGGCGCGGGCCGTACGACCGCGGCGGCCGAGAGCGTACGGGCCAGCTCCTTCGGCCAGTGCACGGCCACCCCGGCCGCCGCCAGCCGTGCCGCCCCCGGTCCCAGCAGCTCGTACAGCTCGTCCTCGGTGAGCGGCAGCACATCGGGCACGTCCCGCTCGAGGAGGCCGGCGAGCGGCGGCCAGACCCGGGCCGCGCGGCGCAGCGCCAGCACCGCGTCGATCCGGGCGCGCGGCCCGAAGTGCTCGTCCCCGTCACCCGCCCACAGCCGGGCCGCGTCGATGACGAGCGTCGGATCGGCGAGGCTGTGCACCTGGACGAGGGCCGCCCCGGCGTTGCGCTCCGCCCCGTCTTCCTGCTCCCCGATGTCGAAGAGCTCGAACGCGGACAGGTCGAGGCGCAGCGAGATCCGCACTCCCGCGTCCATGCCCGCCGCGGCCTCCGCCGCCCACTCCCGCGCGCCGGGCAGATGCTGGGCGGAGGCGGCGGCGAACGGCGCCCCCGCGGCGTACGCGGCGGCCGGCGTACGCGGCAGGGTGTCGGCCACCGCGTCGAAGAACGACCTCACCAGCGTCTCGGGGTCGGGCAACTGCAACGGCCGCAGATCGGGGACGGGGACCGGGACGGCATGCGCCTCGTACGGCATGGCGGCGGCGATGGCCCGCAGCTGGGCGATGTCGGCCGCGTCCAGAGGCCCCGCGCGCCACGCGTCATGATCGGCCGCGGTCAGTCCGGGCAGCAGCCTGCCGCGCGCCACCAGATGGACGGCGTGCAGTGCGGCGGCACCCCAGCAGGCCGCGGCGGGGTGCGCGGCCGGGTGGTGGCGGGCGCGGGTCAGGAGCGGTACGGCCTCGGCGACCGGCAGCAGCAGGGCGGGGACGGTGCGGCTGCGGACGCCTGTGCCAGTGCCTGTGTCTGTGCCGGTGCCTGTGTCGTCGCGGCCTACGACGGTGAGTTCGCCGGTCGCGCCCCGGAGCCGGTCGCCGTCCTGATCCCAGAAGGCGACCCGGCCCTCACGCGGCAGCGGCGCCGGAATGAAGACCGCGGCACAGGTGTGCAGCGTCTCCCGCAGGCGCAGCATGTCGTCGGACGTCACAGGGTCACCTCCCACCCACAGGACGTATGCGGAAGTACCGAAGTACTGGATCTACGACCTTACGGGTGGGGTCTGACAATGGACACCGACAGCCGCCCGAGCCCCCCGCGACCTGCGGCGACGGTGCTGCGACGGGTCAGGCCGCGGGCGGCACCGATGGCGGCGCGAGCGGCGGGACGGCCTGCGGCGGTGGCGGCGGCTCCGCGGGTGCCTCTGCGGGCTGTGACTGCGGTGACTGCGACTCCACTTGCGGCGGCTGTGACTCGGCCTGCGGATCCACGGCCTGTGAACCGGCGTGCGACTCCACCGCCTGCGGCTGCCCTGGCGGCTGAGCCGCCCGTTCCAGGAACCGCAGCAGCTCCACCGGGAAGGGCAGCACCAGGGTGGAGTTCTTCTCCGCGGCGACGGCTACCACGGTCTGGAGCAGCCGCAGCTGAAGCGCAGCGGGCTGTTCCGCCATCACCCCGGCCGCCTGCGCCAGCTTCTTGGATGCCTGCAACTCCGCGTCCGCGTTGATGACCCGGGCCCGCCGCTCACGGTCCGCCTCCGCCTGCCGTGCCATCGACCGCTTCATGGCCTCGGGCAGCGAGACGTCCTTGATCTCCACCCGGTCGATCTGAACGCCCCATCCGATCGCCGGACTGTCGATCATCAACTCCAGCCCCTGATTGAGCTTTTCTCGGTTCGACAGCAGATCGTCCAGATCGCTCTTGCCGATGATCGACCGCAACGACGTCTGCGCCATCTGCGAGACCGCGAACCGGTAGTCCTCCACCTGGACCACGGCATCGGCGGCGTCGACGACCTTGAAATAGATCACCGCGTCGACCCGCACCGTCACGTTGTCCCGTGTGATGCCGTCCTGCGCGGGCACCGGCATGGTCACGATCTGCAGATTGACCTTACGCAGCCGGTCCACGAAGGGCACGATCATGGTGAAGCCGGGTGCGCGCACGTCATTGCGCAACCGGCCGAGCCGGAAGACCACACCCCGCTCGTACTGCTTGATCACCTTGGCAGCCGCCATCACATACACCACACAGCCGGACGCGGCGACCACGGCCGCAGTCACCAGCTCCTCGACCATCAGGGCACCCCCTACCGTCCGAGCCGGATGTCAAATACCACGGTATGCCCGATATACCCCCTCGGGCGAGCCTCAAGCGCCAGCGGATCCGTGCCCTGCCGCGGCGGAACGGACCGTGCCAGGGCACGCGAGCCCGGCAAGATCGGCCGGACAGGGCCTAGAGGCGCTTGCGTACGAGAGTGACAAACTCCGCCGTGTGATTGCGCCGCACCCAGGCGATCCCACCGAAGACGACGAAGAGGATGACCGGCGTGATCGCGTACTGACCGTCGAACACCGTCACCTGAGTGATGAAAGCGCCGATCATCAGGCCCATGAAGGCGAGCGCCGAAAGCCCGGAGAGGATCGGGATCACCAGCGCGATCGCGCCGGCCAGCTCCAGACCGCCGGTGAGATACATGAACCAGTCGCCGAAGCCGATCTTGTCGAAGGACTCCGCCGCGGAGGAGTGGCCGATGAGTTTGGGCGCGGCGCTCGCGACGCCCATGAACACCGCGAGCACGATCTGGAGCGTACGCACGGCGAGGTGCGAGCGGCGGCCCAGGGTGGTTCCGGTGGTGGCGGTCGTTGCGGACATCGTGGTCTCCTCCGGTAAGCGTTCCGTAGTGCTTTCGCAGAGGTAGACCGAAAGGCGGCCCGGGACTCATCGCTCCCCCGGGCCCCGGCTTCAAAAACGTCGACTCCCCTTGCCCGGCACGGCGTTCAGAGCTCGAACCAGCCGTGACCGGAGTACCAGTGGCGGCCCGCCCGCAGATGGTCGCCGATCGCGCGCTCCAGCGTCGTGCGGCGCGGCAGCGCATCGAGCGGCAGTTCCGGATCGCCGAACACAAAGCCGACCGGAACGTCGTCCTCCGCCTCCTTCTTCTCATACGCGGAACGGAAGCGGTCCTGGAAGCGGACGATGTTGGAGTCCTTCGGCAGATACTCGGCGAGTTGCCGGTCGAGCAGCCATGAGTGGCAGGTGGCGACCCGATACGTCTCCTCGGGGAAATGCCGCGCGAAGAACTCCCTGGCCCGGGACAGGGACCGGTCGCACGCCGCGGGCGTGATCGGCCCGAGGAAGTCGGGGATGTGCACATTCAGCGCGAAGTCCCCCGGCCCCAGCGGCAGTCCGGCCGCCCGCACGGCCTCGCCGGTCCGCCCGCCGAGCCGGGACCGCTGGAACTGCAGCCGCCCCAACTGGTAGATCTCGCCCCGGAAGTGCAGACCCAGCCAGCCCGGTATCAACAGTCCGCCGGTGCCCCGGCGCCAGCGGTGAAGGGTCATATGGCGGCCGAGGTCGGCCAGCGTGTGACGGGAGACGTCGTCCGGCACGGATCGTTCCCGGTGGTACGCCCGTACGTACGGGAGGGCCGCGACGAAGACGTACACCGGGAAGCAGCGGGCAGGCGCGCCCGAGTCGTCGGGCATCCGCGGCAGTTCCCCGCCTCCGCCGATCCTGCCCATGTCCTGGAGCATCTCCTGGACGCCCGTCTCCAGCAGCCGGCGCAGCACGGGGTCCGCCGTGATCCGGCCCCGCAGCGCGAGGAGTTCGTTGATGTCCTCGTGCGGAACCGCCAGATCCAGAAGCGCCTCGGCCAGCTCGTCCGCCTCCGGCAGCTCCACCAACGCGGTTGTCACCAGCGACTCCTCCCCCTCACCGTCCCGAATATCCGCGGTATCCGGAATATCCGGCTCAGTTGTGCGGATATCGGTCGTACGGATGCACCGGCTCGCCGTACCCCACCGTGGCGTGCTCGGTCTGCAGGCTCAGATCGTCGGCCAGCTCGGCGATCACGCCCCGCCCCTCCGTCAACACCAGCCAGGATGCAGGCAGTTGCACATCGCCATACCGCACGCCGAGCAGATTGCCGCAGATGGCCCCGGTGGAGTCGCTGTCGCCCGAGTGGTTGACCGAAAACAGCAGGGCTTCGGTGACGTCGTTCGTACGGGCCAGGGCGCAGTAGACGGCGATGGCGAGGGCTTCCTCTGCGACCCAGCCCGCGCCCAGCGACTCGACCTTCTCGGCGGTCGGCCGGCCGCCCCGGGCGGCCAGGTCCACTGCCGCCCGGAGCGCCGCCGTGGTCTCCTCGTGCTGCTGGTAGCCGCGCAGCAGCTCCACGGCCCGCAGCACCGCGCCCTCGGCCGAATCGCCCTCCATCAGATGCGCGATGATCGCGGCGAACGCTCCGGCCGCGTAATAGCCGGTCGGGTGCCCATGGGTGATCTGCGCGCAGTGCGCGGCCAGCTCGAACGCCCGCCGGGGCTCCGCCCCGACCAGCCCGAACGGCGCCGAGCGCATGACGGTGCCGCAGCCCTTGGAGCCGGTGTTCACCGGACCCGGATCCCCCAACACGGCCGTCACATCGGGGACATACCGTTGAGCGAGCCCGGTCAGACAGGCGTTGCCGGGTGCCCGTCGCGCGTACAGGAAGGGCTGCCGCCTCAGCCATCCCGTCCTGACGTAGTCGCCCTCGGCCGGCTCGGGCGGAGCCGGGTAGTTCTGTGTGTCCAGCCAGCGCAGATAGGCGTTGCGCACGCAGGCCGTCTCGCCGCCGCCGATGCCCTTCCCGGCCGCTCTGGCCTGCGCACGGATCAGCCCTTCGGCCGTGAACAGCGTCATCTGAGTGTCGTCCGTGATCCGCCCCCTCGCGCCGTCGGAGTCCGGTACGAGTGAGGTCACACCCTGCTCGCCGTACATCCCGCGGATCGCGCCGAGGGAGAGGAACTCGACGGGATTGCCCAGGGCGTCCCCGATCGCCCCGCCGAGCAGGCATCCGCGGATCCTGGCCCGACGGACGGCCGTGCTCTCCCAAGACTGCTTGTCCACTGCTCGGCTCCTCGACGTCGACATCGGCTCGGCTTCGGTTACGGGAACGGGGAACGGATACGGGTGCATCCTGGAGTAGGAGATGCGATTGCCATGCGCACTGGGAGTGAACCGACAACTGCACGCAGTTCCCTGCGACTGCGGCTCTGGCTGAGTGTATGGGGCCTGATCTGGGCCGGGGCGGGCACGGCGGCATTCGCCCTCGCGGCGCGCCCCGGCTGGGCGGTGGCGTGCGGAGTGCTGCTGCTGATCGTCACCATTGACCTGTTCATGGTCCTGCGGCACATCCACCAGGGGCCGCACTACCAGCCGGGCCGCGACATCCCGCCGTACGAACCGGACCACGGCGGCCGAAGCCCGCGCCCCGGTCACGACCCGCGCCTCGGTCGCTAGACGCGCCCCGGTCGCTGGACGGCCAGTGGATTCTGTGAGATCAGGCCGCGAAAGTCGGGCCTCGGATGTCAGGCCTCCGCGTCGAAGCGCGCAGCCTTTACATACTCCGGCTTCGGGTCCAGCGCCGCCGCCAGGCGGAAGTGGCGCTTGGCCTGTTCCGGACGGCCGGCCCGCTCGAAGGTGCGGGCCAGTGCGAAGTGGGCGAAGGCGTTGTCCGGCTCGCGCTCCAGGACCAGCTCGAATTCGAGCTCGGCCGGGCGCAGTTGGGCCGCGGCAAAGAAGGCGCGGGCACGCAACAGCCGGGCCGCGGTGTTCTCGGGGTGGGCCGCTATCACCGAGTCCAGCAGTTTCACCGCGCCGCGCGGATCCCTCGCGGCCAGCAACTGCTCGGCCGCTCGGTAGTCGATGACGTGCGTCTCCGGATTGCTCTTGGGCACGGTCGCATCCTTCCCCTTGCTGCCCGGTTCCAACACCGTGTCCGGCAACGGTATTCCGATCAACTTCGCACGGGTCTACGGACACCTAACGGGAGCCGGGCTGCGCGGCGGCGCGCTGGGATAGCTCCGCCCAGACCTTCCGTACCTGCGGCTCCAGATTCTCCAGCGGTCCGTCGTTGTCGATGACCAGGTCGGCGATGGCTCGCCGCTGCTCGCGCGTGGCCTGGGCAGCCATCCGTGCCCGCGCCTCGGACTCCGCCATTGCGCGCAGCCGTACCAGCCGGTCCAGCTGCGTCTCGGGCGAGGCGTCGACGACGACCACCACGTCGTACAGCGGCGCCAGGTTGTTCTCGGTGAGCAGCGGTACGTCGTGGATCACGACGGCGTCCGGCCCTGCGCCCTTCTCCAGCTCCATGGATCGCGCCCCGACCAGCGGGTGAACGATCGAGTTGAGCGTCGCCAGGCGGTCGGAGTCCGCGAAGACGATCGAGCCGAGCTTGGGCCGGTCCAGGGTGCCGTCGGGGTTGAGGATGTCCGGGCCAAAGGCCTCGACGACGGCCGCGAGTCCGTGCGTACCGGGCGCGACGACCTCGCGAGCGATCTTGTCGGCGTCGATCAGCACCGCTCCGTACGACTCGAGCAGTCGGGAGACTTCGCTCTTGCCGGCACCGATTCCGCCGGTCAGGCCCACCTTCAGCATGGCCGCAGCCTACGCGAGCGGGCTATGCGTCACCCTCCCGCTCAGCGAGGAAGCGTTCGAAATCGCGGCCGATCTCGTCGGCGGACGGCAGGTCCACCGGCTCCGCGACCAGACTGCCCCTGGTCTCGGCGCCCGCCACCGCGTCGTACTGATGCTCAAGGCCCCGCACCAGCGCCACCAACTCCTCGTCACCCTCGCCGATCTGCCGCTCGATCTCGGTCTGGGTGCGGTGCGCCTCCGTGCGCAGCGAATGTGCGACGCCCGGCAGGACGAGGCCCGTCGCGGCGGTGATCGCCTCCAGGGCGGTCAGCGCGGCGTCGGGGTAGGAAGACCGTGCGACATAGTGCGGCACATGCGCGGCGACGCCGAGGACGTCGTGGCCCGACTCCACCAGGCGGTACTCGACCAGTGACTCCGCGCTGCCCGGCACCTGCGCCTCGTCGAAGGGGCTGCGGTGGCCCGGCATGAGGTCCGTGCGGTTGCCGTGCGGGGTGAGGCCGACAGGGCGGGTGTGCGGGACGCCCATCGGAATGCCGTGGAAGTTGACCGCGAGCCGCACGCCGAGCCGCTCGACGATCTGTCGGACGGCGGCGGCGAAACGCTCCCACTCGACGTCCGGCTCGGGGCCCGACAGCAGCAGGAACGGCGCGCCCGTGGCGTCCTGGACCAGCCGGACATCCAGCGTCGGGGTCTCGTAGGCGCTCCAGCGGTCGCGGCGGAAGGTCAGCAGCGGGCGGCGGGCGCGGTAGTCAACCAGCCGGTCGTGGTCGAATCGGGCCACCACCTGGTGGGGCAATGTGTCGAGCAGGTTGTCGACGATCTGCTCGCCGGTCTCACCCGCGTCGATGTATCCGTCGAAGTGATACAGCATGACCAGACCTGCCGATTCCTGGGCGAGCGCCATGTCGACGACAGCGAGGCCCTTCGGCTCCCATTCGTACAAACCCTGCGGATCAAGCACGATTACCGCTCCTCCTCGTGTTCGTACAGAAGAACGCCTGGTGACTCACGGGCATTCCCGCCTCACGCGATGAACACACCGAAGGGGAGGCTCTGTTCAGGGCCGCGGGTTTGCCGCGGGTTGCGGCGGGTCGCGGCGGGTTTGCCGCGAGCTGGCCCAGACCCTGACATGCCAGAGCTGCTCCCCGCCCTGCGCCATAGCGTCGCGCCATAACGCAGTAAGGCCCGCTCCCCAGGGGGAGCGGGCCTTACTTCAGCTAGTTACCAGCTGGGGTCAGAGCGTCAGCTCTGGCCGCCGGCCAGCTTCTCGCGCAGGGCAGCCAGGGCCTCGTCCGACGCCAGGGCGCCGGAGTTGTCGTCCGACTCCGAGGAGTACGAACCACCCGTGACACCCGCACCGGCGTTGCCACCGGCGGCCGGGGCGGCAGCGCCCTCGGCGGCAGCGGCCTCGTCGGCCTCGCGGGACTTGATGACCTGGGCCTGGTGCTGCTCGAAGCGCTGCTGCGCCTCGGCGTACTGGCCCTCCCACGCCTCGCGCTGGGTCTCGAAGCCCTCGAGCCAGTCGTTGGTCTCCGGGTCGAAGCCCTCGGGGTAGATGTAGTTCCCCTGGTCGTCGTACGACGCGGCCATGCCGTACAGCGTCGGGTCGAACTCGACCGAGGCCGGGTCGGCACCGAAGGACTCGTTGGCCTGCTTCAGCGAGAGGCTGATGCGACGGCGCTCGAGGTCGATGTCGATGACCTTGACGAAGATCTCGTCGTTGACCTGGACGACCTGCTCCGGGATCTCCACGTGGCGCTCGGCCAGCTCGGAGATGTGGACCAGACCCTCGATGCCCTCGTCGACGCGCACGAACGCACCGAACGGAACGAGCTTGGTGACCTTACCCGGGACGACCTGACCGATCTGGTGGGTCCGGGCGAACTGCTGCCACGGGTCTTCCTGCGTCGCCTTGAGCGAGAGGGAGACGCGCTCGCGGTCCATGTCGACGTCGAGAACCTCGACGGTGACTTCCTGACCGACCTCGACAACCTCGGAGGGGTGGTCGATGTGCTTCCAGGAGAGCTCGGAGACGTGGACGAGACCGTCGACGCCACCCAGGTCCACGAAGGCACCGAAGTTGACGATCGAGGAGACGACGCCGGAGCGGACCTGGCCCTTCTGCAGGGTGGTGAGGAACGTCTGGCGAACCTCGGACTGCGTCTGCTCGAGCCAGGCGCGGCGGGACAGGACCACGTTGTTGCGGTTCTTGTCCAGCTCGATGATCTTCGCCTCGAGCTCCTTGCCCACGTAGGGCTGGAGGTCGCGGACACGGCGCATCTCGACGAGAGATGCCGGCAGGAAGCCACGGAGGCCGATGTCGAGGATGAGACCACCCTTGACAACCTCGATGACGGTGCCGGTGACGATGCCGTCCTCTTCCTTGATCTTCTCGATGGTGCCCCAGGCACGCTCGTACTGGGCGCGCTTCTTCGAGAGGATCAGGCGGCCTTCCTTGTCCTCCTTCTGGAGAACAAGGGCCTCGATCTCGTCGCCGACCTTGACGACCTCATTCGGGTCGACGTCGTGCTTGATCGAGAGCTCGCGGCTCGGGATGACACCTTCGGTCTTGTAACCGATGTCGAGCAGGACCTCGTCCCGGTCGACCTTCACGATGACGCCGTCGACGATGTCGCCGTCGTTGAAGTACTTGATCGTCTCGTCGATCGCGGCGAGGAAGGCTTCCTCGTTACCGATGTCGTTGACCGCTACCTGCGGAGTGGTGGCGGTGGTCTCGGTGCTGCTCGTCATGTGGGAAAGGGCTCCGGTACGGACGGTGAGTCGTAGGTACTGCTACGCCGAGAGCCCGTATCGCAGCTGCAGAAGCCGGACAGCCTAGGACGCGCCGCCCGTGAGAAGGAGGCGCCTCGTGAACCGAGGGGACATACATACAGATGCGAGCGCGGCCTGCTCTGTCTGAGGCGCGCAGGCCCGCAGCGCAACTTGTAGCATACGGGCGCAGCCGGACACGGTCAATGCGCGAAGGCGCACACCCGGGGCGAATGCCCTATACCCGACACAACTAACCACGCGGCGGTAGCCGCATATTGGCGCCGCGCCGCGGCCACAATGGCCGCCATTGGCCGCGCTGAACGCAAACTACAACGACGGTGACGATGTTCCAAGATTTCGAGCCGGAAGCCACTCGCCGTAACGCCGGCGACTCGGAGAGCAGCCGCGCCAGCCGCGGCTGGTGGGACCGGAACGCCGATGAGTACCAGAGCGAACACGGTGCGTTCCTCGGCGACGACCGCTTCGTGTGGGGGCCGGAAGGGCTCGACGAGGCGGAGGCCGCGCTGCTGGGTCCGGCCGGTTCGCTCAAGGGGCTCGACGTCCTCGAGATCGGCGCGGGCGCCGCGCAGTGCTCGCGCTGGCTGGCCGCGCAGGGCGCGCGCCCGGTGGCCCTGGACCTCTCCCACCGGCAGCTCCAGCATGCGATGCGGATCGGCGATGACGTCCCTCTGGTCGAGGCGGACGCGGGGGCGCTGCCCTTCCTGGACGGCTCCTTCGACGTCGCGTGCTCGGCGTACGGGGCGGTGCCGTTCGTCGCGGACCCCGTGAAGGTCTTCCGCGAGGTACGGCGTGTGCTGCGGCCGGGCGGGCGGTGGGTCTTCTCGGTCACCCACCCGATCCGCTGGGCGTTCCCCGACGAGCCGGGTCCCGAGGGTCTTTCGGTGGCCGCCTCGTACTTCGACCGCACTCCCTACGTCGAGCAGGACGAGGCGGGTCGTGCGGTGTATGTGGAGCACCACCGGACGATCGGCGACCGCGTGCGGGACGTGGTGGCCGGCGGATTCCGGCTGGTGGATCTCGTCGAACCCGAGTGGCCCGACTGGAACAGCCACGAGTGGGGTGGCTGGTCCCCGCTGCGCGGGAATCTGATCCCCGGCACCGCGATCTTCGTCTGCGAGCGCGACTGAGGCGGCTTCGGCCTCAGGACTCTTGCGAGACTGGGGCGGTGATCCGCGACGAAGCACTCGGCAGCCTGCCCGTACGCTCCGCCCTGCCCGCCCTGGAGCGGGCGCTGGACGAGCACGGGTGCGCCGTGCTGTGCGCGCCGCCGGGAACCGGCAAGACCACCCTCGTACCGCTTGCCCTCGCCGAGCGCGGCGCACGCGTCGTGGTGGCCGAGCCGCGGCGGATCGCGGCTCGGGCCGCGGCCAGGCGGATGGCGTGGCTGCTGGGCGAGAAGGTCGGCGGGAAGGTCGGCTTCACCGTGCGCGGGGAGCGCGTGGTGGGGCGCGGGACGGTGGTGGAGGTGGTGACCACCGGTGTGCTGCTGCAGCGGCTGCAGCGCGACCAGGAACTGGCCGGGGTCGATGTGGTGATCCTCGACGAGTGTCATGAGCGGCATCTGGACGCGGACACGGTGGCCGCCTTTCTGCTGGATGTGCGCGCCGCGCTGCGCCCCGAGCTACGACTGGTGGCGGCCTCGGCGACCACCGACGCGCAGGGCTGGGCGCGGCTGCTCGGCGATGCGCCGGTGGTTCAGGCGCAGGGCGTGACGTATCCGGTGGAGGTGGTGTGGGCCCCTCCCGCGCGGCCGGTGCGGCCACCGCACGGGATGCGGGTCGATCCGGCGCTGCTGACCCATGTGGCCGCTGTGGTGCGCCGAGCGCTCGCCGAGCGCGCGGGCGATGTGCTGTGTTTTCTGCCCGGGGTCGGTGAAATCGCCCGGGTGGCGGGCCAGTTGGGGAACGTCGAGGCGGAGGTGCTCCAGGTCCACGGGCGCGCCCCCGCGGCGGTCCAGGACGCGGTGCTGTCCGGGGGCTCCGGGCGCCGGGTCGTGCTCGCGACGTCGGTCGCCGAGTCGTCGCTGACCGTGCCGGGCGTACGGGTCGTCGTGGACGCGGGTCTCGCGCGCGAGCCGCGCACCGATCACGCGCGAGGTCTGAGCGCGCTGACCACGGTGCGAGCTTCGCAGGCGGCGTCGCGGCAGCGGGCGGGACGAGCCGGCCGGGAGGCTCCGGGCACGGTGTACCGCTGCTGGTCCGAGGCGGAGGACGCCAGACTGGTGCGGTTTCCGTCGCCCGAGATCAAGGTCGCCGACCTGGCGGAGTTCGCCCTGCAGGCGGCGTGCTGGGGCGATCCGGCGGCCTCGTCTCTCGCGCTGCTCGACCCGCCCCCGGCCGGTGCGCTGGCCGCGGCGCGCTCGGTGCTGTCCGCCGTCGGCGCGGTGGACGCGGCGGGCCGGGCGACCGAACGGGGCATACGGATGGCCCGGTTGGGCCTGCATCCACGGCTGGCGCGGGCGCTCCTGGACGGTGCGCACGAGGTGGGTGCGCGCCGGGCCGCGGAGGTGGTGGCGCTGCTCAGCGAGGAGCCGCCGCGGGAGTACGGGGACGACCTGGCCGCGGCGTGGCGCTCGGCGCGACGGGGCGGTGACGCGTACGCCACGCGCTGGAGGGCGGAGGCGGGCCGGCTGGCGTCGTCGCTGTCGTCTGTTCCCCCAGACTTCGTCCGGGGGGACGCCCAACGGGCTGAAAATCCAGCCTCGCCGGCGTTTGAGGCGCGGGGTCCGGGGCGGAGCCCCGGTGCGGGATGGGGGTACCTCCCAGGCGAAGCTCTGGGGGAGGGCGGGGTGGGGGAAAGTCCCCTCTCCGACGACGCCGCCGCCGGGATCGTCGCCGCGCTCGCGTTTCCCGAGCGGGTGGCCAAAGCCCGTGGCGAAGGCGCGTTCCTGATGGTCTCCGGGACCGGCGGCGAGCTCGCCGCCGGATCGGGGCTGCGCAGCGCGCCCTGGCTGGCCGTCGCCGTCGCGGACCGGCCCGCGCACGCCGCCTCCGCGCGGGTGCGGCTGGCCGCCGTCGTCGACGAGGAGACTGCCCGTACGGCCGCCGCGCATCTGCTCGTCACCGGCAAGGAGGTCCACTGGGAGAACGGCGACGTCGTCGCACGGGAGGTGGAGCGGCTGGGGGCCGTGGAGCTCTCCGTACGCGCCCTCAAGAACCCGGATCCCGCTCTCGTACGCGAGGCTCTGCTGGACGGGCTGCGGCGCGAGGGGCTCGGGCTGCTGCGCTGGACGCGCGAGTCGGAGGACCTGCGCGAGCGGCTCGCCTTTCTGCACCGGGAACTGGGCGCGCCCTGGCCCGATGTGTCGGACGCCGCGCTGCTGGAGCGTACCGACGAGTGGCTGGAGCCGGAGCTGTCCCGGGCCCGGCGGCGGGCCGATCTCGGGCGCGTCCAGGCCGGGCAGGCGCTCCAGCGGCTGCTGCCCTGGGCGAGCGGCGACGCGGCCCGGCTCGACGAACTGGCGCCGGAGCGGATCGAGGTGCCGAGCGGCTCGCGGATCCGGGTCGAGTACGGCGGGGCGCAGCCCGTCCTGGCGGTGAAGCTCCAGGAGTTGTTCGGACTGCGCGAGACGCCCACGGTCGCGGGCGTGCCGGTGCTGGTGCATCTGCTCTCGCCCGCCGGACGGCCCGCCGCCGTCACCGCGGACCTGGCGTCCTTCTGGAAGGACGGATACCGCTCCGTACGAGCGGAATTGCGCGGCCGTTATCCCAAGCACCCCTGGCCCGAGGATCCTTCGACGGCGGAGCCGACCCGGCACACCAAGGCGCGCCTCAGCAGGGAGAGCGGCAGCTGATCCGACGGGTCAGACAGGGACGGGCTGGGGCTCCGGCTCCGCCGCGGGCGTCCGCGGCCTGCGGCTGCGCGCCTCCAGGACCAGCGCGAGCGCCAGCAGCGCGCCGCCCAGAACGAGGAAGCCCCAGGGCAGATACGAGGTCATCAGCAGCACCAACTGCCGTTGGGACTTGACCAGTTCGACGGTCGAGTCGACGTAGTCGGGGCGCATCTTCACATGCCCGGCGAACGCGGTGACCTTGTCGCGGCCACCCAGCAGCGTGCCGCCGCGCAGCTCTTCCTTGTGGATCTCCTCGCCGTTGACGGGCGCGCCGGTGACCGGGTCTACCCAGAACATCCGCTTGGTGCTGTACCAGCGGGTGGTTCCGGTCTGCTTCTCCAGCGTGGTCGCGTCGATCCCCGGGATGGGCATCTTCTTCGGGTACGGCACTTTGGTCCACGGGATGGTCTGCTCGAAGTAGTAGACGTCGAGCCCGCGGAACTTCTGCGTCCCCTTGTAGTGGATGGGCGCGGACGTACGGGCCTGGGCGTCGAAGTACTCGTAGGCCCGCTTCTCGGTGAGGAACGGCCACTTGAACTCGATGCCCTCGCGCCGTACCGCGTCGCCGTCGACGGTCTCGCCGGTTGCGTGCACGGGCGCCTGGCTGTGGGCGTCGAAAATGTAGCGCTCGGGGATCTGGGAGACCATCTTGCCGTCGGGGCCCTGGACGTACGAGAGGGAGTCCCAGACGACGACGTCGCGGCCGGCGCTGCGCTCGATTTTCTCGGACTCCTCCACATTGCCCTTGAGCGTCTGCACGATGGTGACCTTCTCCACCTCCTTCGCCGTGAGCGAGCCGTAGTCGAGGAGGGTGGCGGGCTTCGCCTCCAGCACCATCTCCTGGTACTGGCCGGCCGGGATCTTCGCGAGCCGCGGGAAGGCGTACCACCGCAGCAGCGGGGCGAGCGCGGCGAAGAAGACGGCGAATGCGAGGAGTACGAGGCTCGCTCTGCGGCGCATGGTCCGGCCCTCCTACTTCTTGGGGCCGGGGACGGTGGTCAGCAGCGGCTTGGGGGAGGTCTCGCCGGGCGGCGCACCGATCGCCGAGATGGTCAGAACGAGGGCGAGGGCGGCGGCCAGCCCGATGGCGGCGGCGACGAGGGCGCGCATGCTCGGCCTCCCGGTGGCTCGGATCCGATGCGGATCTGATACGGCGTCAGGGCGGAGGCACCGTAGCAATGGAGCCGCAAGATGAGAACACGTTGCACCGCCCCTGTGCCGGCCGGCGACACAGGGGCGGGTGCGGGAGTGCTGCGCTGCGGGTCAGGCCGCAGGTGTGGCGACCTTGAGCTGGATGGTCACGATTCCGCCGCCCGGCGTGGTGAGGCGGAGAAGGAAGGTGCCCGTCTGATCGTCCGCGAAGATCTTCGGGAGCTTCAGGACGCCATTGGCGTCGGTCTTCAGGTCCGTGAGGGTGCGGATGGGCTTGCCCTCGGCGTCCTTGAAGTAGGGGCCCTTGTCGTTCACGGCCGGGTCGTCCGCCGAGGTGATCATGGTGGCGGTGACCGCGACACCCGACGCGATGGCGCCCTTGTAGGTGGCCTTGACCTCGACGGAGTCCGCAAACTCCGTGCCGGGGGCGGCCGTCAGGACCTTCTCGTCGGTCCTGACGATCACGTCCGCCGCCCGGACGGTGACGGTCGCGGCGAAGTCGACGGCGGGCAGGACACGGCCCACCACTGTGGCCCGGACCCGGAAGCCGCCGGTCTTCTCGCCCGCCTGGAGCGCGGGTGAGGCGACTGTGCCGTCGGCGCCGGTGCTGAGGGTGACGCTCGCCTTCCCGTCGGTGAAGCGGGTGTCGGTGTCGCCGACGACGTCGAAGCGGACGGCCTGGTTCGGGACGGTCCGGCCTTCGGTGTTCTTCACCCGCACGATGGCCCGCCCGGTGAACGTGTGGCCCGCCATGGCGGTCAGCTCGCCGGTGCCCGCGTCCTCGATACGGGAGACGGACGGCGGCGTCGGAGTGGGGGGCGGCGTCGGAGTGGGGGGCGTGGGCGTCGGCGTGGTGGTGCCGCCGCCGGGCTTCGGCGCGTTGGGCGTCGGCTTGGGGCTGGGGGTGGAGGGGGGCGTCGGAGTCGGCGTGGGCGTGCCGCTCTCCGCGGAGTCGGAGCTGTCGGGCCCGTTGGAGACCGGCAGCACACCGGTGCCGTCCGGGACCTCGTGGGTGCCGCGCTTGTAGTACTCGAACCAGGACAGAACCGTACGCAAGTACTCCCGCGAGTGGTTGTAGCCGAGGATCGCCCGGTCGAGGTCGGACTTGACCGCCAGGTCGCGGCCGTCGGCGCAGAGATAACGTCCGGCGGCGAGTGCGGCGTCGTAGATGTTGTTGGGGTCCCGGCGGCCGTCGGCGTTGGCGTCCTGACCCCACGTCTCCCAGGTGGAAGGGATGAACTGCATCGGGCCGACCGCGCGGTCGTGCGTCGAGTCGCCGTCGTACGCACCGTTGTCGGTGTCCGAAATGTTCGCGAAGCCGACGCCGTTGAGGACCGGGCCGAGGATCGGCGAGAGCGTGGTGCCCTCGGCGTCGACACGGCCCCCGCGCGCCTGGCCGGACTCCACCTTGCCGATCGCGGCGAGCAGTTGCCACGGCACATGGCAGCCGGGGTCCGAGCCCGCGATGGTCTGCTCGGCCTGCTTGTACGCCGCGAGGACGGTGGCGGGTATGCCCGCTGCCGTCGTGCCCGTCGCGGGCAGATCGATTGAAGTGCCCGGTTTGTCCGGGCTGTTCAGCGGCGGAAGGTCCGTGTAGTACGGGGAGTTGCCGGTGACCGGGGTGCCGGACGGCGGGGTGGCGTCGGAGGCCCCCTGGCTGTCGCCCGTGGTGGCATGCGTGATGCCGGGCGCCTGTGAGGCGGAGAGTGCGGCCACAGCGGCCGCCGCCACAGCGGTCGTGGTCGCTCCCCTGCGCAGTCGGCGGCCGAATTGCGCTGCCATACGTCTGTTCCCTCCCCGTAAGCGGCTGCCCGCGCTCCCCAGCGCAAGGACTCAGGTGACCCTACGGCAACTCCGCGCCCTGGAACACCGGCCCCTGACCGCTTTTCACCAGTCCGCCACCTCTCGGTCGCCCGGAATCCGGAGTCGGAGAATCACGCATACTGGGCGCCATTGATCAACAGCGGTCACCAGGGGGCACGACCATGCCGTTCACACTGAGCCATGCCGCGGCGGTGCTGCCGGGCATCCGCAGGGACGGGGTGGCGCGCGGTCCGCTGCTCACCTCGGCGCTCGTGATGGGCTCGTTCGCCCCCGACATGACGTACTTCGCGGCCACCGCCGTTCCGGGCGCGATGGAGTTCGGCAATGTCACCCACGCCCCGCTCGGGGTGCTGACGGTCGATGTGGCGATCACGGGGGCGCTGGCAGCGGTGTGGCTGATGGTGCGTGAACCGCTGCTGGCTCTGCTGCCCGCCGCCTGGCAGGGGCGTGTTCACGCCTTCGTACGAGGGCGTGGGTCGCGCGCGGACCGGCCTCCGGCGCTCGCGCTCCGGTTCTATGCGTCTGCCGTCATCGGCGCGAGCACGCATGTCGTGTGGGACGCCTTCACCCACCACGACCGGTGGGGCACGGAGTTGCTGCCGGTGCTCAACGAGACGGCGGCGGGGCTGCCGGTGTATTCGTACGCGCAGTACGGCACTTCGGCGCTGGCCATGGTGGCGCTGGTGTGGTTCACGGTGTCGGCGCTGCGGCGGCAGCCCGCGGTCGCCGCGCCCGCGTCGGTGCCGGTGCTGGACGGGCGGGGGCGGTGGCTCGCCGGATCGCTGCTGGCGGTGTGCGTGCTGCTCGGCGTCGTACAGCGGTGTGCGCGCTGGTACGCGTACTACGGGTGGGGGGACTCGCCCCTCGACATCATCCCGACGGCCTGCTTCGGGGCGGGCGCGGGGCTCGCGGTGGGCCTTGTGGTGTACGGGGCGGGGATGCGGCTGCGGGGGAACGCGGTGCGGGTCTGAGGCGTGAGCCGTGTGCGGCGGATCTTTCCCCCGCCCGCCCGTTCCCGAACTGGGGCAAGCCCCCAGACCTCGTACCCCGCCCACGCCCTCCGGGCGTAGGGGAAGTGTCCTCAAACGCCGGACGGGCTGAACCTTCAGCCCTCCGGCGTTTGAGGTGGGGGTCCCCCAACCCGCCAGGGCGTAGGGGTGGGGGCACCTCATGCCCGAAGGGCTATGGGGGAGGGTCCGGGGCGGAGCCCCGGTGGAGGGCCCGTGCTCCGGGGCGGAGCCCGGTGGGCCCGCGCGGGTGCCACGGTCAGTGCGCCGCCGACTCCCAGTCCGTGCCCACGCCCACCGAGACGTCCAGCGGCGCGCGCAAGGACACGGCCGCGGACATCTCCTTGCGGACCAGCGACTCGACCCGGTCGCGCTCACCCGGAGCGATCTCCAGGACGATTTCGTCGTGGACCTGGAGCAGCAGCCGGGAGGAGAGCTTCGCCTTCACCAGCGCACGGTCGACATGGAGCATGGCGACCTTGACGATGTCCGCGGCGGTGCCCTGGATCGGGGCGTTGAGCGCCATTCGCTCGGCCGTCTCGCGGCGCTGGCGGTTGTCGCTGCTGAGGTCGGGCAGATAGCGGCGGCGGCCGAGCATCGTCTCGGTGTAGCCGGTGGCCCTGGCCTCGTCGACGACGCGCCGGAGATAGTCCCGGACGCCGCCGAACCGCTCGAAGTAGGTGTCCATCAGCCCGCGCGCCTCGGCCGCCTCGATGTTCAGCTGCTGGGAGAGGCCGAACGCCGAAAGGCCGTAAGCCAGTCCGTACGACATGGCCTTGATCTTGCGGCGCATCTCCGCGTCGACGGCGGACTTCGCCACGCCGAACACCTGGGAGGCGACGGTGGTGTGCAGGTCCTCGCCGGAGGTGAAGGCCTCGATCAGGCCCTCGTCCTCGGAGAGATGCGCCATCACACGCAGCTCGATCTGGCTGTAGTCGGCGGTCATCAGCGACTCGAAGCCCTCGCCGACGACGAAGCCGCGGCGGATCGCCCGGCCTTCGTCGGTGCGCACCGGCACATTCTGAAGGTTCGGGTCGGTGGAGGAGAGCCGGCCGGTCGCCGCCACGATCTGGCTGAAGCTGGTGTGGACCCGGCCGTCGGCCGCGACCGTCTTGATCAGGCCCTCGACCGTGGACCGCAGACGGGCCTGCTCGCGGTGGCGCAGCATGATCACCGGCAGCTCGTGCTCGGTCTGGGCTGCCAGCCAGGCCAGCGCGTCCGCGTCCGTGGTGTAACCGGTCTTGGTCTTCTTGGTCTTCGGGAGGTTCAGCTCGCCGAAGAAGACTTCCTGGAGCTGCTTGGGCGAGCCGAGGTTGAACTCGTGCCCGACGGCGGCGTGCGCCTCCTTCACGGCCTGCTGCACTGCGCCCGCGAACTGCTGCTCCATGGCCTCCAGATGGGGGCGGTCGGCGGCGATGCCGTGCCGCTCCATGCGGGCCAGCAGGGCGGAGGTGGGCAGTTCGACGTCGTGCAGCAGCTCTGCCGCGCCGACCTCGCGCAGCCGCTCGGTGAAGGCCTCGCCGAGGTCGAGGACCGCGCGGGCCTGCGCCATCAGGGCTTCCGCCTCGGCCTGTTCGTCCGTGCCGAAGGCAAGCTGGCCGTCGGCCGG
The DNA here is from genome assembly GCF_044389785.1 of Streptomyces sp. NPDC019443. Lineage (NCBI taxonomy): Bacteria > Bacillati > Actinomycetota > Actinomycetes > Kitasatosporales > Streptomycetaceae > Streptomyces > Streptomyces sp. NPDC019443. The sequence goes on along the minus strand of NZ_JBIRYJ010000005.1, from coordinate 390,014 downwards.
GGCCGGGGCGAGCTCACGGCCCAGGTACTCGATGGCGAGCGCGTCCAGCGCGAAGGAACGGCGTCCCGGCTTGACGAGGTAGGCGGCGAGGGCGGTGTCCATGGTGACGCCGTCCACGCTCCACCCGTGCTCGGGGAAGACCCGCATCGCACCCTTGGCGTTGTGCATGACCTTGGGCCGGCCGGCGTCCGCGATCCAGGCGGCGAAGGCCCTCTCGTCGGACTCGTCGAGCTGGGTGGTGTCGAACCAGGCGGCCGCTCCGGAGGCCGCGGCGAGCGCGATCTCGGTGACGTTGCCGGTGCCCAGTGCCCAGGTGTCGACGGTGGCCACGCCGAGCGGCTGTGTGCCGTGCTCCTCCAGCCACGGCGCGAGCTCGCCGGAGCCCAGGACCGCGCCGTCCAGCTCGATGCCGGCGGCCGGGGCGACGGGCTCCTCGGCCTCGGCGCCCGGGTCGACGGCGAGGAGGCGCTCGCGCAGGCTCGGGTTGCGGATCTCCAGCACGTCCAGCACGCCCTTGACGGCGGCCCGGTCGTACGGAACGCGCTCCAGGTCCTGCGGAGCCTTGGGCAGCTCCACGTCGCGCACCAGCTGTGTGAGGTGGCGGTTGAGCTTGACCGCCTCCAGATGGTCGCGGAGGTTCTGCCCGGCCTTGCCCTTGACCTCCTCCACACGCTCGACCAGATCGGCGAAGGAACCGAATTGGTTGATCCACTTCGCGGCCGTCTTCTCGCCGACGCCGGGAATGCCCGGAAGGTTGTCGGACGGGTCGCCGCGCAGCGCCGCGAAGTCGGGGTACTGCTGCGGCGAGAGTCCGTACTTCTCGAAGACCTTCTCCGGGGTGAAGCGGGTGAGCTCCGAGACGCCCTTGGTCGGGTACAGCACGGTCACATGGTCGGAGACCAGCTGGAAGGAGTCGCGGTCGCCGGTGACGATCAGCACTTCGAAACCTGCCGCCTCTGCCTGCGTGGCGAGGGTGGCGATCACGTCGTCCGCCTCGAAGCCGTCGAGCGCGAAACGGTCGGCGTGCATCGCGTCGAGCAGCTCCCCGATCAGCTCGACCTGGCCCTTGAACTCGTCAGGGGTCTTGGAGCGGTTCGCCTTGTACTCCGGGAACTCCTGCGAGCGCCACGTCTTGCGGGACACGTCGAAGGCCACCGCGAAATGCGTGGGCGACTCGTCGCGCAGCGTGTTCGCCAGCATCGACGCGAAGCCGTAGATGGCATTGGTCGGCTGGCCGGTCGCGGTCGTGAAATTCTCCGCGGGAAGCGCGAAGAACGCGCGGTACGCCAGGGAGTGCCCGTCCATGAGGAGCAGGCGCGGTCGGTTGTCTGCGGTCTTCTTCGATGCCGTCTCAGCCACGTCCACGATCCTGCCACGTACCACTGACAATCCCGACCCTCGGGCATTCCCGACCGTGACCGGAACCGTGGCAGGATCGAAGACGTACCGCAGATGCATGCTCGAGGGAGAGCGCGATGTCCAGAAAGCCGCCCGCAGGTGACCCGGTCCAGGACGCGCCGCAGGTCTCGGACCCGCAGCACGCGGCTGCCGGCCTCGCCGCCATCGGGCACACGCTGCGCGTCGCCCAGCAGCAGATGGGCGTGCGCCGCTCCGCGCAGACGCTCCTCAAGGTCAACCAGAAGGACGGCTTCGACTGTCCGGGCTGCGCCTGGCCGGAGGGCGACAAGCGGCACACGGCGGAGTTCTGTGAGAACGGCGCGAAGGCCGTCGCCGAGGAGGCGACGCTGCGCCGCGTCACACCCGACTTCTTCGCCGCGCACCCCCTCGCGGATCTCGCCTCACGCAGTGGCTACTGGCTGGGGCAGCAGGGCCGTATCACGCAGCCGATGTATCTGCCTCAGGGTGCTGACCGGTACGAGGCGGTGACCTGGGAGCGCGCCTTCGCGATCATCGCGGAGGAGCTCACGGCGCTGGCCTCCCCCGACGAGGCGCTCTTCTACACCTCGGGCCGCACCAGCAACGAAGCCGCCTTCCTGTTCCAGCTCTTCGCCCGCGAATTCGGCACCAACAATCTCCCCGACTGCTCCAACATGTGCCATGAGTCCTCCGGATCGGCGCTGAACGAGACGATCGGCATCGGCAAGGGCAGCGTCTCGCTGGAGGATCTCCACCAGGCGGACCTGATCATCGTCGCCGGGCAGAACCCTGGCACCAATCACCCCCGGATGCTCAGCGCTCTGGAGAAGGCCAAGAACGCGGGCGCGAAGATCATTTCGGTGAATCCGCTGCCCGAGGCGGGTCTGGAGCGGTTCAAGAATCCGCAGACGCCGCGCGGCATGATCAAGGGTGTCGCCCTGAACGACCTGTTCCTGCAGATCCGCATCGGCGGCGACCAGGCCCTGTTCCGGCTGCTGAACAAACTGATCCTTGAGACCGCGGGCGCGGTCGACGAGGAGTTCGTACGCGAACACACGCATGGGTACGAGGAGTTCGCGGCCGCGGCCCGCGCGGCCGACTGGGACGAGACGCTCGCCGCGACCGGGCTCGACCGTGCCGCCATCGAGCGGGCACTGGAGATGATCCTCGCCTCGAAGCGCACCATCGTCTGCTGGGCGATGGGCCTGACCCAGCACAAGCACGCCGTGCCGACCATCCGCGAGGTGGTCAACTTCCTGCTGCTGCGCGGCAACATCGGCCGCCCCGGCGCCGGCGTGTGTCCGGTGCGCGGGCACTCCAACGTCCAGGGCGACCGCACCATGGGCATCTTCGAGCGGCCGGCCCCCGCCTTCCTGGACGCGTTGGAGAAGGAGTTCGGCTTCGCGCCGCCGCGCCACCACGGTTTCGACGTCGTACGGTCCATCCAGGCGCTGCGCGACGGTGAGGCGAAGGTCTTCTTCGCCATGGGCGGCAACTTCGTGAGCGCCAGCCCCGACACCGAGGTCACAGAGGCCGCGATGCGCCGGGCCCGCCTCACCGTCCATGTGTCGACCAAGCTGAACCGCTCGCACGCCGTGACCGGCGCCCGGGCGCTGATCCTGCCCACCCTCGGCCGCAGTGACAAGGACATACAGGCGGGCCGCAGGCAGGTGGTGACCGTCGAGGACTCAATGGGAATGGTGCACGCCTCCCGCGGCAATCTGACACCGGCGAGCCCTCATCTGCTGTCAGAGCCGGCGATCGTGGCCCGGCTGGCGCGCGCGGTGCTCGGCCCCGGCTCACTGACGCCATGGGAGGACTTCGAGAAGGACTACGGGACGATCCGCGACCGCATCGCGCGCGTGGTGCCCGGTTTCGAGGACTTCAACGCGAAGATCGCCCACCCCGGCGGCTTCACGCTCCCGCATGCCCCGCGCGACGAGCGCCGCTTCCCCACCGCCACCGGCAAGGCCAATTTCACCGCGGCGCCGGTCGAGTTCCCGAAGGTTCCGGCGGGCCGGCTGCTGTTGCAGACGCTGCGCTCGCACGACCAGTACAACACCACGATCTACGGCCTCGACGACCGCTACCGCGGCATCAAGGGCGGCCGCCGGGTGGTCCTGGTGAACCCCGACGACGCGCGTGAACTGGGCCTGGCGGACGGCTCGTACACCGATCTGGTCAGCGAGTGGAAGGACGGCGTGGAGCGCCGGGCCGCCGGTTTCCGCGTGGTGCACTACCCCACCGCCCGGGGCTGCGCCGCCGCGTACTACCCGGAGACCAACGTGCTGGTCCCGCTGGACTCCACCGCCGACATCAGCAACACCCCGGTGAGTAAGTCCGTGATCGTCCGGTTCGAGAACAGGGAATGAGACCACCGGGCTAAGCGTTCGCTCAGGCATCTGATAAGACGGTGCACACCGCACGCAACGTACTGAGATCGGAGCCGGGCCGCATGGGCGAGCAGAGAACCGTGAAGTTCCCGCAAGAGGTCATCGACGAATACGCCGCGCTCGGGGTTGATCTGCCCGCGCTCTTCTCCGCCGGGCATCTCGGCAACCGCATGGGCGTGCAGATCGTCGAGGCGGCAGCGGAGCGGGTCGTCGGCACGATGCCGGTCGAGGGCAACACCCAGCCGTACGGACTGCTGCACGGTGGCGCGTCCGCCGTGCTCGCCGAGACGCTCGGCTCGGTCGGCTCGATGCTGCACGGCGGGGTCACCAAGATCGCCGTCGGCGTGGATCTCAACTGCACGCACCACCGGGGCGTCCGCTCCGGCCTGGTCACCGGCGTCGCGACGCCGGTACACCGTGGTCGCACCACGGCGACGTACGAGATCGTCATCACCGACGAGCGGGACAAGCGGGTCTGCACGGCGCGGCTGACCTGTCTGCTGCGGGATGCGAACCCGGACGGCACGACGGGCTGACGCCCGCGGCCGCGGCCGGCACAGCGGTCCGGCGTCCCACACCGGCACCGGACCGCAAATCCTTGCCAACTCCGCCTCGGCCACAGGAATCAGTCAAGCAACAGCCAAGTAATCCCGTCACTCTTGCCGCAGGGCCCACACGCGCGCTTCACTGTCGACCACCCCACAGGAGAACCCCCGCCCCACGACATCGAAGGGTCTCCCCTTGACTGCCGTTCCCGTACGCCTGAGTGCCGCCACCGCCGCGGCCTGCGCCCTCGTCCTCAGTGCGGCACTCCCGTCCTCAGCGATCAACTCGTACAACGCCACGCCCGCGCCGGAGCGCACCGAGGTCGGCGCCCTCGTCGCCACTTGGGACAACGACGACAACCCCGCCACCCCCGACCGGGTCGACTGGGTCTGCTCCGGCACCATGATCGACGCGGACACCTTTCTGACCGCCGCGCACTGCACCACCGACTGGCCGGCGAACGTGAAGTTCTACGTCTCCCTCGATCAGGACGTGCAAGCCGGCCTCGACAAGGCCGCCGCCGAACACCCCGGCGACCCGGCGACCGTGGCGAGGGCCGTCGCCGTCCAGGGCACCGCCCACAGCCACCCCGACTACCCGGGCCCCGCCTCGGACAATCACGACATATCGGTCATTGAACTGACCGCCGCCCAGGTCAAGGCTCGCTGGACCTTCACCCCGGCCACTCTCCCCAAGGCCGGAGCGCTCGACGCACTGGGCCCGCAAGGACTGCAGGACACCTCGTTCTTCGTCGCGGGGTACGGAACCCAGGAGGCCGCCCGCGGCCCCGGCGGCCACACCCACCCCGGCGGCGGCGTCCGAATGAAGGCCCCCGTCACCTTCGACGCCCTCAACCAAGCCTGGGTGCGCCTGGCCATGACCGCACCCCAGGGCAACGGCGGGGCCTGCTACGGCGACTCCGGCGGCCCCAATTTCGCCACCGTGGACGGCAAGCGCACCCTGGTGGCCACCACCATCACGGGCGACGGCCCGTGCTACGCCACGAACGTCTCCTACCGCCTGGACACCCCCGGCGCCCGCGCGTTCCTCTCCCCCTTCACCAAGCTGCCGTAGCCCGCCCTTCGCCAAGCTGCCGTAGCCCGCGCCACCTCCCCACGGCGGGTGCCGCCGGACCGCACGTCCGGCGGCACCAGGCGCACCATTGCCCTCTCCCGCCACCCCCGCTAGCGTCGCGGCATGGGGCCAGGACCGCCACGCCGAGCAAGGCACCTTGCGGTGTGCGCCGTCGCGCTGCTGGTCGTCCTCACCGGCTGCGGGGACGGCGGTCCCACCAGCTCCGCCTCACCGGCTCCGCGCAGTACCCCACCGCAGGAACTGTGCGAACGGCTGATCTCCCACTGGGCGCGGGTCGTCCTCGACGGCGGCGAGCAGGCCAACCTCGACTACCAGGCCATGGGCCTGTCCGGCGGGCAGAACGAGATTCTGCTGGACGTGGTGACTGCCGCCCGCGCCGAGCAGAAGCGCCAAGGGACCGACGCCGCACGGAAGTTGATCGACCGTCAGGCCGCGGACCGCTGCACCGAGCGCCATCGCGGCGGGACCCCGACCGGGGGACCCTGGCAATGAGCGGAGTCGGCCCGGTCGAGCCGGGCGAGGGCACGTACGCGCCGGACGACGCCCACGCTCACCTCCCGGCCGGGCCCCGGCTCAGCCGGCCGGGCGCGTTCGCCGGGCGGCATCGCCCCATGGTCATCGCCGCCGCATCCGCGGCCATCCTCGCCGCAGGCGGGTCGTATCTCTATCTGACCCGGCCGACGCCGCCCCCGGCGCCATGGCCGGCGCAGGCGGTCGCCTTGGCCTACGAGGCACCCGCCCGGCCGGTCGCCGGACACGACTCGTTCGATTTCACCGTCCTGGTCACCACCGTCTCCGGACCGCCGGTCACGGTCGAGCGGATCACCCAGAACTCCGCAGGTCTGAGGGTCTCCACCACCCCCGCGGCGCCCTTCACTGTGAGTGCTGGAAAACCACGCAAAGTACTCATCGTGGTCCATGTGTCGGAATGCGGAAAAGTGGCACGGAATGCCGCGCTCCCTTTCCTCGACGTAACACTGCGTAATGCGCGCGCAATGCAAGAACATAGTTACATTCTGGGCGACCGGTACGCCCGAGACCTGGCCGAAGCAGTTGGCACTGCGTGCCACCAAGATCGAACGTCAGGACTCAAACCGCCGAACGGTCCTGCACGTTCTCAGCATGCGGACAAGACGAACCGGCCGGAATTCCCCCGTTCCCCCCACGAAAATCCGCTATGCATTACGCCGCGGCATAACAAGAGCGTCACATCCTTGGCCAGACCACTCCACCTCCCCCAATACCGCGCTTAGAGTCACGCCCAGTCACCGCGCCGCCGGATTACCTTCAGTTCGGTTCCAGCGCTCGACTCGGTACGCCCCGTGGGGGGCGGCCGTGCCAGGTGAAAGGACTGATCGTGCGTCAACGTTCGCTCGTAGCCATGACGGCTGCACTCACTGCGGGAGCCCTTGCGCTCACCGCCTGTGGCTCTCGCGACGACAGCAGTGGTGGGGCCGAGGGCGGCGGTACCACGGTCGTCATCGGCGTCGATGCCCCGCTGACCGGTGAGCTCTCCGCGCTGGGTCTCGGCATCAAGAACTCTGTCGACCTCGCGGCCAAGCAGGCCAACGCGAAGAAGTACGTCGAGGGCATCACCTTCAAGGTCGAGGCATTCGACGACCAGGCCCAGCCGTCCTCCGGACAGCAGAACGCCACCAAGTTCGTCGCCAACAAGGACGTCCTCGGTGTCGTCGGCCCCCTGAACTCCTCGGTGGCCGAGTCCATGCAGAAGGTCTTCGACGACGCCAAGCTGGCCCAGGTCTCGCCCGCCAACACCAACCCGGCCCTGACCCAGGGACCGAAGTGGAACAGCGGCGAGAAGGCCCGCCCGTACAAGTCGTACTTCCGCACCGCGACCACGGACGCCATCCAGGGCCCGTTCGCCGCGCAGTACCTGTTCAACGACGCCAAGAAGAAGAACGTCTTCATCATCGATGACAAGAAGACGTACGGCGCCGGTCTCGCCGCCACCTTCAAGGCGGAGTTCGAGAAGCTCGGCGGCAAGGTCGCCGGCACCGAGCACGTGAACCCTGACACCAAGGACTTCGCGGCCGTCGTCACCCAGATCAAGAGCTCCAAGGCCGACGTCGTCTACTACGGCGGCGAGTACCCGGTCGCGGGCCCGCTCAGCAAGCAGATCAAGAAGTCCGGTGCCGCGATCCCGCTCGTCGGTGGCGACGGCATCTACAGCGCCGACTTCATCAAGCTCTCCGGCAAGGAGGGCGTGGGTGACCTCGCCACCTCCGTCGGTGCGCCGGTCGAGACGCTCCCCTCGGCCAAGGACTTCGTGGCCAACTACAAGGCCGGCGGCTACAAGGAGGCCTACGAGGCCTACGGCGGCTACTCGTACGACTCCGCCTGGGCGGTCATCGAGGCTGTGAAGAAGGTCGTCGAGGGCAACGACGGCAAGCTTCCCTCCGACGCCCGCGCCAAGGTCATCGAGTCCCTGCAGGGTGTCTCCTTCGACGGTGTGACCGGCAAGGTCTCCTTCGACGAGTACGGCGACGCCACCAACAAGCAGCTCACGGTCTACAAGTACGAGGGCACCGCCTGGAAGGCCGTCAAGTCCGGCACGTTCGCCGGCTGATCCTCAGTCCGCAACACCTCATATGCCGCGCGGGGCGCGCCGCAGAACCAGCGCCCCGCGCGGTGTCATATCCGTCGAAAGACTCGGAGGACCTGCGGTGCACGAACTGCCGCAACAGCTGGTCAACGGCCTGCTACTGGGATCCATGTACGGGCTCGTCGCCATCGGCTACACGATGGTTTATGGCATTGTCCAGCTCATCAACTTCGCCCATGGCGAGATCTTCATGACCGGAGGGTTCGGGGCCCTCACGGTCTGGCTCATCCTTCCCACCGGCACCACCATGTGGCTGGCCCTGCCACTCATGCTGGTCGGCGCGATCATCGTCGCCACCACCATCGCGGTCGGCGCGGAACGCTTCGCGTACCGGCCACTGCGCACCGCACCCCGCCTCGCCCCACTCATCACCGCCATCGGCCTCTCCCTGGCCCTGCAGCAGGCGGTGTGGGCCTGGTACCCCGAGGCGAAGTCCTCCCGCACCTTCCCCGAAATCCCCGGTGGCCCCTTCCACCTCGGCAGCGTCACCATCCAGACCGGTGACATCTTCCTGCTGATCGCCGCTCCCATCTGTATGGCGATCCTCGCGTTCTTCGTCATGAAGACCCGCACCGGACGCGGTATGCAGGCCACCGCCCAGGACCCGGACACGGCCAAGCTCATGGGCATCAACACCGACCGCATCATCGTGGTCGCGTTCGCCCTCGGCGCCGCGTTCGCCGCCGTCGGAGCCGTCGCATACGGCCTCAAGTACGGCGAAGTGAACTTCCGCATGGGCTTCATCCTCGGCCTCAAGGCGTTCACCGCAGCCGTCCTCGGCGGCATCGGCAACATCTACGGCGCCATGCTGGGCGGTCTCGCCCTGGGCATCGCCGAAACCATGGCCACGGCCTACATCAACGACATCCCCGGCATGCAGCAGCTCGGCGGCCAGTCCTGGGCCGACGTCTGGGCCTTCGTACTTCTCATCGTCGTGCTCCTCGTCAGGCCACAGGGCCTCCTCGGCGAGCGCGTCGCGGACAGGGCGTGACACCGATGACGACACAGACTCCCACCGCGGAAACCCCGCGGACCTCGGCCGACAGCGCTCAGACGGGCCTCATTTCCCTCCCGCCGAACATCGCGCGCGCCGTCGCGACCGGAGGCGGCGCACTCACCGTCATCTCCGCGTTCCTCGCCTGGACCTGGACGGCCGCCTTCCCCGGCGACCTCACCGTCTACGGCTACCCCGGCGGGCTCCAGTGGCTCGTCCTCATCGCGGGCGTCCTGACCACCCTGTTCGGACTCTCCTCGTACGGCGTCAAGGGCCTCAGGTGGCTCGCTCCCGCCGGTGCCGACAGCTCCATCAGGCTCTCCGCGCTCGGCGCCTTCGCCACCACCTGGTTCACCCTGATCGCCATCAGCTACGAGCTCGGCGGCCTCGCCAACCTCGAGCCCGGTGGGTACGTCGCGGGAATCGCCACCCTGGTCGCCCTCGTCGGCGCCCTCGGACTGCCCTTCGAGCGCCCCGCGCCCGACCCGGCAGACCCCGAGGACACCGGCTGGGACCAGTTCAAGCACAACGCCCGCGGCTCCTTCACCACGTTCAAGGCGGCCTTCGCCAGCGGCACCGCGGCACCCGCCCGCAAGCTGCCCTCCTACGTCGAGATCCTGATCATCGTCGCGGCGCTCAGCTTCGGCCTGGTCGTCTTCACGTACGGCATCGGCACCGAGTACGACGAGCTCTTCATCGGCTTCCTCATCACCGCCGGTTTCGGGTTCGCCGCGCTCTTCAAGTCCGGCCTGGTCGGACGGGTGTCGGCGATCACCGCCAAGCACCGCAATGTGACGATGGCCGGCGCGTTCGCCGCCGCCGCGGCCTTCCCCTTCACCCAGTCCGACGACCAGTACGCGACCATCGGCGTCTACATCCTGATCTTCGCCACCGTCGCCCTCGGTCTGAACATCGTCGTCGGCCTCGCCGGACTCCTCGACCTCGGTTACGTCGCCTTCCTCGGCGTCGGCGCGTACGCCGCGGCCATGGTCTCCGGATCGCCGTCCTCGCCGTTCGACATCCACCTCCCCTTCTGGGGGGCGGTCCTCGTCGGCGCCACCGCGTCCATGGTCTTCGGCGTCCTGATCGGCGCCCCGACCCTGCGACTGCGCGGCGACTACCTCGCGATCGTGACGCTCGGCTTCGGTGAGATCTTCCGGATCACCGTCAACAACCTTGACGGCACCTCCGGCCCCGACATCACCAACGGGTCCAACGGCATCTCGTCGATCCCGAACCTGCAGATGTTCGGCTTCGACTTCGGACTCGAGCACAGCATCTTCGGCATCACCATCGGCCGGTTCGCGAACTACTTCTTCCTGATGCTGCTGATCACCCTGATCGTCGTGGTGGTCTTCCGCCGCAGCGGAGACTCCCGCATCGGCCGCGCCTGGATCGCGATCCGCGAGGACGAGACCGCGGCGCTCGCCATGGGCATCAACGGCTTCCGGGTCAAGCTCATCGCGTTCGCTCTCGGTGCGACCCTGGCCGGCCTCGCCGGTACGGTCCAGGCCCACGTCACCTACACCGTGACGCCGGAGCAGTACCAGTTCGCCCACGTCGTCCCGCCGAACTCGGCCTTCCTGCTGGCCGCGGTCGTCCTCGGCGGCATGGGCACCATCAGCGGACCGCTCGTCGGCGCCGCGCTGCTCTACCTGATCCCGGCCAAGCTGCAGTTCCTCGGCGACTACCAGCTCCTCGCCTTCGGCCTCGCGCTCGTACTGCTGATGCGCTTCAGGCCCGAGGGACTCATCCCCAACCGGCGCCGCCAGCTCGAGTTCCACGAATCCGCGGAAGCGCCCGCAGTCCTCAGCAAGACAGGGGCCTGATCCATGACCACCGACACCACCACGAAGGGCACCGCCCCGGCCACCGCGCCCGGCGAGACGGTCCTCGACGCCCGCGGCGTCACCATGCGGTTCGGCGGCCTCACCGCCGTACGCTCGGTCGACCTCACCGTCAACAGCGGCGAGATCGTCGGCCTCATCGGCCCCAACGGTGCGGGGAAGACCACCTTCTTCAACTGCCTCACCGGTCTCTACATCCCCACCGAGGGCGAGGTCCGCTACAAGGGCACCGTCCTCCCCGCCAAGTCCTTCAAGGTCACGGCGGCGGGCGTCGCGCGAACCTTCCAGAACATCCGCCTCTTCGGCAACATGACTGTCCTGGAAAATGTGCTCGTCGGCCGCCACACCCGTACCAACGAAGGCCTCTGGTCCGCCCTCCTGCGCGGCCCCGGCTTCCACAAGGCCGAAGCCAAATCCCGGGCACGGGCCATGGAACTCCTCGAGTTCATCGGCCTCGCGGACAAGGCGGAACACCTCTCCCGCAACCTCCCCTACGGCGAGCAGCGCAAGCTCGAAATCGCGCGCGCACTGGCCAGCGACCCCGGCCTGCTCCTCCTCGACGAGCCGACGGCCGGAATGAACCCGCAGGAGACGCGGGCCACTGAAGAGCTCGTCTTCGCCATCCGGGACATGGGCATCGCCGTCCTCGTCATCGAGCACGACATGCGCTTCATCTTCAACCTGTGCGACCGCGTGGCGGTTCTCGTCCAGGGCGAGAAGCTCGTCGAAGGCGACAGCGAGACCGTCCAGGGCGACGAGCGCGTCATCGCCGCCTACCTCGGCGAGCCCTTCGAAGGCGCCCCCGGCGACCAAGAAGTGGCCGAAGTGGAAGCGGCCGAAACCGGCGCAGCGGGGTCCACCGGACCCGCCGAGTCCGCCAGCAAGGAGAACGACTGATGACCGCACTTCTCGAAGTCGAGGACCTGCGCGTCGCCTACGGCAAGATCGAGGCCGTCAAGGGCATCTCGTTCAGCGTCGAAGCCGGCGAGGTCGTCACCCTCATCGGCACCAACGGCGCCGGCAAGACGACCACGCTGCGCACCCTCTCAGGCCTTCTCAAGCCTGTCGGCGGCCAGATCAAGTTCAACGGCAAGTCGTTGAAGAAGACCCCGGCCCACCAGATCGTCTCGCTCGGTCTCGCCCACTCCCCCGAGGGGCGGCACATCTTCCCGCGCATGACGATCGAGGACAACCTGCGGCTCGGCGCCTTCCTCCGCAGCGACAAGGCCGGAATCGAGAGGGACATCCAGCGCGCCTACGACCTCTTCCCCATCCTGGGTGAGCGGCGCAAGCAGGCCGCAGGCACGCTCTCCGGTGGCGAGCAGCAGATGCTCGCCATGGGCCGTGCGCTGATGTCCCAGCCCAAGCTGCTCATGCTCGACGAGCCCTCCATGGGTCTCTCCCCGATCATGATGCAGAAGATCATGGCGACGATCGTCGAGCTCAAGGCCCAGGGCACCACCATTCTGCTCGTCGAGCAGAACGCCCAGGCCGCGCTGTCGCTCGCTGACCAGGGCCATGTCATGGAGATCGGCAATATCGTGCTCTCCGGCACGGGCCAGGACCTGCTCCACGACGACTCGGTCCGCAAGGCCTACCTCGGCGAGGACTGAGCCGTACGCATACGGAGAGGCCCGCACCCCGAGCTCGGGGTGCGGGCCTCTCCGTATGCCCTACTGGTCCTTCGCGGCCTTCTTCTCCTCGGCGTCCTCGATGACCGCCTCGGCGACCTGCTGCATCGACAGCCGCCGGTCCATCGACGTCTTCTGGATCCAGCGGAACGCGGCCGGCTCCGTCAGCCCGTACTGCGTCTGCAGAACGCTCTTGGCACGGTCCACGAGCTTGCGCGTCTCCAGCCGCTGCGAAAGGTCGGCGACCTCCTGCTCCAGCGCCTTCAGCTCGGTGAACCGGGACACCGCCATCTCGATGGCGGGCACCACATCACTCTTGCTGAACGGCTTCACCAGATACGCCATGGCCCCGGCGTCCCGGGCCCGCTCGACGAGATCGCGCTGCGAGAACGCGGTGAGCATCAGGACGGGGGCGATGGACTCCTCGGCGATCTTCTCGGCCGCGGAGATCCCGTCCAGGACGGGCATCTTCACATCCAGAATCACCAGATCGGGCCGGTGCTCCCGGGCCAGCTCGATGGCCCGCTGCCCGTCTCCGGCCTCGCCGACGACCGCGTAGCCCTCTTCCTCCAGCATCTCTTTGAGGTCGAGACGGATGAGGGCCTCGTCCTCGGCGATCACGACGCGGGTCGTCAGCGGAGGGACATGCGACTTGTTGTCGTCGTCGACGGGCTGGGGCGAGTCGGGGGCGGTCACGGGAGCTCCTCGTTCAGGGCAGGCACAGCTCCCAAGAGCCTACCCAGCTGCGGTAAGGTGGTGCTGCAGCAGGTCGGGGGCAACCTTTGATTCTGCGAGCCCCGGTAGCCCAATTGGCAGCAGGCAATGGATTCAAAACCCATACAGTGTCGGTTCGAGTCCGACCCGGGGCACTTTTCCTTCTGTTCCAAGGTCACGTCGGATTAGTTGAAGTTCACGTGAACGTGTGATCGTGTCACCGTTCCGCCCCGGGGCCCTGAAGATCCAGCAAGGCTCGTTCGCATGTACGACCTGGATACGCGCAAGCGAGCCCTGGCGCTCGTCGCCCATGGGCGCAGCCTGAACTCGGTAAGCAGGCAGACCGGCATATCGCGCGCCGCGATCCGCGAGTGGCGGACGCGAATCGATCCCCTGCCGCGCATGCTCAGCCAATCCGCCCCCTGCCCGAGATGCCTTCCCGCTCCAGGAGTCCCCGCTGATGCCGCCGCATACTCCTACCTCCTGGGCCTCTACCTCGGAGACGGCTGCATCAGCGCGCAGCCGCGCGGCGGCTACCAGTTGCGCATCGCGTGCGCCGAAGCATGGCCTGGACTGATCGACCGTTGCCGCGCCGCGATCTCGGCCGTCCGCCCCGAGGACCGCGTCTACGCCCTGCAGCGACAGGGCTGCGTGACGGTCACCAGCTACGGCCGCCATTGGCCGTGGCTCTTTCCCCAACACGGGCCCGGCAAGAAACACGAGCGGCATATCGCCCTCGAAAGCTGGCAGCAACAGATCATCGACGCTCACCAATGGGATTTCATCCGGGGACTGATCCACTCCGACGGCTGTCGGATCACCAACTGGACCGAGAAGACCATCGGCGGGGAACGAAAGCGCTATGAGTACCCGCGATACTTCTTCACCAATACGTCCATCGACATCATCAAGCTCTTCACCAACGCGCTCGACATCGTGGGCGTCGAGTGGAAGTCGGCCCGCACGGGCCGAGCAGCCCAGAACATCTCCGTCGCCAGGCGCGCGTCCGTCGCCCTCATGGACCTGCACGTCGGGCCGAAGTACTGACCACCCCGGCCGGACAGGCGTACCCGACGCCTACTTGGGGCAGTCGTCCTCGCCGATGTGGTGGACGCGCACCAGGTTCGTCGAGCCCGGGACGCCGGGCGGCGAGCCCGCTGTGATCACGACGATGTCACCCTTCTCGCAGCGGCCGATCTTCAGCAGCTCCTCGTCGACCTGAGCGACCATCGCGTCCGTGGAGTCGACACGCGGGCCGAGGAAGGTCTCCACGCCCCAGGTGAGATTGAGCTGGGAGCGGGTGGCCGCGTCCGGGGTGAAGGCAAGCAGCGGGATCGGTGAGCGGTAGCGGGAGAGGCGCCTGACCGTGTCGCCGGACTGGGTGAAGGCGACCAGGAACTTCGCGCCCAGGAAGTCGCCCATCTCCGCGGCCGCGCGGGCCACGGCGCCCCCCTGGGTGCGGGGCTTGTTGCGCTCGGTCAGCGGGGGCAGGCCCTTGGCGAGGACGTCTTCCTCGGCCGCCTCGACGATGCGGCTCATCGTCCTCACCGTCTCGACGGGGTACTTGCCGACGCTGGTCTCGCCGGAGAGCATCACGGCGTCGGTGCCGTCGATGACGGCGTTGGCGACGTCGGACGCCTCGGCGCGCGTGGGGCGGGAGTTGTCGATCATCGAGTCGAGCATCTGGGTGGCGACGATGACCGGCTTGGCGTTGCGCTTGGCGAGCTTGATCGCGCGCTTCTGGACGATCGGTACCTGCTCCAGTGGCATTTCGACGCCGAGGTCGCCGCGGGCGACCATGATGCCGTCGAAGGCGGCCACGATGTCGTCGATGTTCTCGACGGCCTGCGGCTTCTCCACCTTTGCGATGACGGGGAGGCGGCGGCCCTCCTCCTCCATGATCCGGTGGACGTCGTCGATGTCGCGTCCGCTGCGTACGAAGGAGAGCGCGATGATGTCGGCCCCGATGCGCAGCGCCCAGCGGAGGTCCTCGATGTCCTTCTCCGAGAGGGCGGGGACGGAGACCGCGACACCGGGGAGGTTGAGGCCCTTGTGGTCGGAGACCATGCCGCCTTCGACGACGGTGGTGTGGACCCGGGGGCCGTCCACCGCGGTCACTTCGAGGGCGACCTTGCCGTCGTCGACGAGGATGCGCTCACCGGTGGTGACATCGCCCGCGAGGCCCTGGTAGGTGGTGCCGCAGGTGTGTCGGTCGCCTTCCGTCTCCTCGACGGTGATGGTGAATTCATCGCCGCGTTCAAGCAGTACGGGGCCTTCACGGAAGCGTCCGAGGCGAATCTTCGGACCTTGAAGGTCGGTGAGGACGCCGACGCTGCGGCCTGTTTCGTCGGATGCTTTGCGTACGCGCTGATAGCGCTCCTCGTGCTCGGCGTAGGTGCCGTGGCTGAGGTTGAAGCGGGCGACGTCCATTCCGGCTTCGACCAGTGCCTTGATCTGGTCGTATGAGTCGGTGGCGGGCCCCAGGGTGCAGACGATCTTTGCTCGGCGCATGCTTCGAGCCTAGGGCTTACCGGCGGGTAGAGAATTGGTCGCGCATGACTACTCAACAACCTTTACATGAAGGGTTATTGACAAGTGTTGAATTGTGCGCAGCGGTGCTCTGATGAGCATTCATGACAAGTATGCGCGCAGCACCCAGAGCCGGTCCGTAACCCAGTGTGATCACGGGGACCTCGGTCGCTAAAGCTGCGGGGGCGTCATCGTGAAGCGCGCGTTCACCTGCGCGTAGACCGTCTGGCGTTGCGGCTCCAGATCGAGGGCCGGGGCCGTCTCGGCGCCCTCGGCGGAGCCGTACGCGGCCATGCGCATGCCGCCGGTAGCGGGCGGCATGCCGTAGGGGACGGCGTTCTCCGCGCCCAGGTCGGCCAGCTCGACCAGGGCGGACAGCCGCGCCCCCAGTGCCTCGGCGTACTCACGGGCGCGCTGGACCGCCTCCCGCACCGCCTGGCGGCGGGCCTCGCCATGGGCCGGGGAGTCGGGGCGCAGTGACCACCAGGGACCGTCGACCCGGGTCAGCTCCAGGTCCGCGAGCCGGGTGGTGAGCTCTCCGAGCGCTGTGAAGTCGGCGAGCTCGGCGGTGATGTGGACCCGGCCGTGGTAGGCGCGGACCCGTTCGCCCCTGCCGTGGCGGCCCAGTTCGGGGCTGATGGAGAACGCGCCGGTCTCCAGCTTCTCCACCGATTCGCCGTACGACTTGATCAGGTCCAGGACCGCGGAGTTGCGGCGGGTGAGGTCTTCCAGCGCGCTGCGCCGGTCCGTGCCGCGTGCGCTGACCGCGACGCCGATCCTGGCGATCTCCGGGTCGAACTCCAGGCGCGCCTCGCCGCGCACGGCGACGCGCGGCGTCTCGGGGGTGCCGTACGGCGCGGCGGTGTTGGGTGCGTCGGTGGTCACGGGAAGCTCCCTCGTACGTCCTCAAACAGTCGTCATGGACACTCTCGCACCCGCCGACGACAACTGGCAGACACCAGATCGAAACCCGCGAGGGGTGTTGCCGCGCGATGCTTCTGAGCCAGAATCTACGCGCGTTGTGCAGCTGACCGATGGACATCGAGGGAGACGAAATGCCGCTGAACCGAAGGACGTTCCTGGAGCGTTCGGCCGCCGCGGGGGCGGGGGTGGCCGTCGCCGGCGCCGCCGCGCCCGCCGCGGCGGCACAGGGCCAGAGCCACGGACGTCCGCCGAAGCGGTACTCCTTCACCGTCATGGGCACCACCGATCTGCACGGCAATGTCTTCAACTGGGACTACTTCACGGACAAGGAGTTCGACGACAAGGCACACAACGACGTGGGCCTGGCGAAGATCTCGACGCTTGTCGATCAGGTGCGGAAGGAGAAGGGGCGGCGCAACACCCTTCTCATCGACGCTGGTGACACCATCCAGGGCACCCAGCTGTCGTACTACTACGCGAAGGTCGACCCGATCACGGCCAAGCGCGGCCCCGTGCACCCCATGGCGCAGGCCATGAACGCCATGGGCTACGACGCGGCGGCGCTCGGCAACCACGAGTTCAACTACGGCATCCCGGTGCTGCGGAAGTTCGAGGAGCAGTGCGACTTCCCGCTGCTCGGCGCGAACGCGCTGGACGCCAAGACGCTCCGTCCGGCCTTCCCGCCGTACAGCATCCACCGCCTGTGCACCCCGCACGGCCGTGACGTCAAGGTCGCGGTCCTCGGCCTGACCAACCCCGGCATCGCCATCTGGGACAAGGCCAATGTCCAGGGCAGGATGGTCTTCCCGGGTCTGGAGGAGCAGGCCGCGAAGTGGGTGCCGAAGCTGCGCTCCATGGGCGCGGACGTCGTGATCGTCTCCGCCCACTCGGGCTCCAGCGGCACTTCCTCGTACGGCGACCAGCTCCCGTACATCGAGAACGCCGCCGGTCTCGTCGCCGAGCAGGTGCCCGGCATCGACGCGATACTCGTCGGTCACGCGCACACCGAGATCGCCGAGTACTTCGTCGCCAACAAGGAGACCGGCGAGAAGGTCGTGCTCTCCGAGCCGCTCAAGTGGGGCCAGCGGCTCACCCTCTTCGACTTCGACCTGGTCTGGAACAAGGGCCGCTGGACGGTCGAGAAGGTCGGCGCGCAGGTCCTCAACTCCAACACGGCCGCCGAGGACCCGAAGATCACCCGGCTCCTTGACGACGAGCACAAGAAGGTCGTCGCGTACGTCAACCAGGTCATCGGCACCTCCGCCGCCGCGATGGCCGCGACCGAGGGCCCGTACAAGGACGTCCCGATCATCGATCTGATCAACCACGTCCAGGCGGAGACGGTGAAGGCTGCCCTGGCCGGCGGCGAGTACGCGGCGCTGCCCGTCGTCTCCCAGGCCTCCTGTTTCTCCCGGACGGCGGCGATCCCGGCCGGCCAGGTGACGATCCGCGAAGCGGCCGGCCTGTACGTCTTCGAGAACACCCTGGAGGCGCGGCTGCTGACCGGCGCCCAGCTGAAGGACTATCTGGAGTTCTCCGCGAGGTACTTCGTCCAGACGGCCCCCGGTGCTCCGGTGGACCCGGCGAAGCTCACCAACGCCGACAGCATTCCGGACTACAACTACGACGCTCTGTACGGCCTGACGTACGAGATCGACATCGCGAAGCCGGCCGGTTCGCGGATCGTGAACCTGTCCTTCGCGGGCAAGCCGATCGATCCGGCCGCTCAGTTCGTGCTGGCGGTCAACAACTACCGGGCCGGCGGCGGCGGGAACTTCCCGCACGTCGCACAGGCCAGGCAGTTGTGGGCCAATTCCGACGAGATCCGCAACACGATCATCACGTGGGCGAAGGCCAAGGGCACGATCGATCCCGCGCAGTTCGCTTCGGTGGACTGGAAGCTGACGCGGGACGGCACGCCCGTCTTCTGATCAGGAGTGTTCCATGAGCGGGCGCAGGCCCTCCGGCGTGTGTGCCGGCAGGGCCCGTTCGCGGTCCAGGCCGAAGCTGGTGAAGGCGGTGCGACGCGGAAGCGGGTAGGGCTCCTTGCCGGTGAGGGAGTTGAGGATGCTCGCGCTGCGCCAGGCGGCCAGGCCCAGGTCGGGCGCGCCGACCCCGTGCGTGTGCCGCTCCGCGTTCTGTACGTACACCGAGCCGGTCACCGAGCTGTCCAGAAGCAGCCGGAACTGGTCGTCGATGCGCGGGCGGCCGGCCGCGTCACGGGTCATGTGCGGGTCGAGGCCGGCCAGCGTCCGGTCGAGCGAGCGCTCGCGGTAGCCGGTGGCGAGGACCACGGCGTCGGTGGTGAGGCGGGAGCGGGTGCCCTGCTGGGTGTGCTCGATGTGGAGTTCGACCTTGGTGGTGGCGAGCCGGCCGGCGGTGCGGACCGAGACGCCGGGGGTGAGGACTGCGTCGGGCCAGCCGCCGTTGAGGGTGCGGCGGTAGAGCTCGTCGTGGATGGCGGCGATGGTGTCGGCGTCGATGCCCTTGTGGAGCTGCCACTGGCGTGGGACGAGGGCGTCGCGGGTCTGCTCGGGCAGCGCGTGGAAGTAGCGGGTGTAGTCGGGGGTGAAGTGCTCCAGGCCGAGCTTGGAGTACTCCATCGGCGCGAAGGCTTCGGTACGGGCCAGCCAGTGGATCTTCTCGGCGCCCGCCGGCCGGGCCCGCAGCAGGTCGAGGAAGACCTCGGCGCCCGACTGTCCGGAGCCGATGATCGTGATGTGCTCGGCGGCCAGCAGCCGTTCGCGGTTGTCGAGGTAGTCGGCGGAGTGGATGACCGGGACGGTCGGGGCGTCGGCGAGCGGCCTGAGCGGCTCGGGCATGTACGGCTCGGTGCCGATCCCGAGCGCGATGTGCCGCGTGTACGCACGCCCCAGGGCCTCCGCCTCGCCCTCGGCGTCGAGTTGCGTGAAGTCGACCTCGAACAGGGAGCGTTCGGGGTTCCAGCGCACGGCGTCGACCTGGTGGCCGAAGTGCAGGCCGGTGAGGCTGTCGCTGACCCAGCGGCAGTAGGCGTCGTACTCGGCACGCTGGATGTGGAACCGCTCGGCGAAGTAGAAGGGGAAGAGCCGGTCCCGGGAGCGCAGATAGTTGAGGAAGGACCAGGGGCTGGCGGGGTCGGCGAGCGTCACCAGGTCGGCGAGGAACGGGACTTGGAGGGTTGCGCCCTCGATCAGCAGGCCGGGGTGCCAGTGGAAGGCGGGCCGCTGCTCGTAGAAGGCGGTGGCGAGACCGCCGTGGACGCCGTCGGCGAGCGCGGCGAGGGAGAGGTTGAACGGGCCGATGCCGATACCCACGAGGTCGTGGGGCTGGGGGTCCCCCCACGCCCCCTGGGGGGAGTGTTGGGTTGCGGGCATGCCGGTCATCGTGGGGTGCCGCCTTTCACGAGTTCGGTCAGGACTTCCTGGATCAGAGCTGCCAGGTCGCCGGGGGTGGCGTGCGGGTTGAGCAGGGTCGCCTTGAGCCAGAGGCGGCCGTCGGCGCGGGCCCGGCCGAGTACGGCGCGGCCGTCGGCGAGGAGCGTGCGGCGGACGCCGGCGGTCTGCTCGTCGGTGGCCCCGGTGGGCCGGAACAGGACGGTGGAGAGTACGGGCCGCTCGTACAGGTCGAGGCGGGGGTGCTCCTCGACGAGGTCGGCGAGTTGCTGGGCGGCGGCGCAGGTGCGGTCGACGAGCGCGCCGAGGCCGGTACGGCCGAGCGCCCGGAGGGTGACGGCGATTTTGAGGATGTCGGGGCGTCGTGTCGTACGCAGGGAGCGGCCCAGCAGGTCGGGCAGGCCGGCCTCGGTGTCGTCGTCGGCGTTGAGGTAGTCGGCGGTGATGGCGAGGGGGGCGATCAGGGCCCGGTCGGGGACGGTGAGCAGGCCCGCCGCGATCGGCTGCCAGCCCAGTTTGTGCAGGTCGAGGGTTACGGATTGGGCGCGCTCCAGGCCGGCCAGCTTGCCGCGGTGCTCCGCGCTGAACAGCAGCGGTCCGCCGTAGGCGGCGTCGATGTGGAGCTCGGCGCCATGGCGCCCGCACAGGTCGGCGATCTCGGGAAGCGGGTCGATTCGCCCTGTGCCGGTTGTGCCCGCGGTGGCGGCGACGAGGAGCGGGCCGGGCAGATCCGCGAGGGCCTTGTCGAGTGCGGCGAGGTCGAGGACTCCGGAGGGGGTGGGGACGGTCACCGGCTCGGGCAGACCGAGGAGCCAGGCGGCGCGGTGTACGGAGTGATGGGCGGCGGCGCCGCAGATCACCTGGACCGCGCCGTGGCGTTCGCGGGCAAGCAGCAGGCCGAGCTGGTTGGACTCGGTGCCGCCGGTGGTGACGAGGGCGTCGGGGTCGGCCTGGTGCGGATAGACCTCGGCGGCCAGGGCGCGGCAGACCACGGCCTCCAGCTCGGACGCGGCCGGTGCCTGGTCCCAGGAGTCCATGGAGGGGTTGAGCGCGGAGGCGGCGAGATCGGCGGCGACGGCGAGCGCGAGTGGCGAGGTGTGCAGATGGGCCACGCACAGGGGGTCCGCGGGGTCGGCGGCGCCGTGCGAGAGAGTGCGGACGAGGCCGCGCAGTGCGTCTTCGGCGCCGGTGCCTCGGTCGGGGAGCACGGGCTCGGCGGCCTCGCGGACCCGCGCGGCGACGGCGTCGGGGCCGCCGGCGGGGAACGGCCCGCCGCGCGCCACCGCGCCCTCGTGGAGCGCGTCGAGCACAACGGCGAGCAGCGGCCGCAGGGCGTCGGGGCCTGCGATTCCTCCGGCGAGGGGCGGACCGGGGGGCGGGCCGGGCGGCGGCGTACTCATGCGGGGTCCTCCGGTGAGCGCGGGGTGTCACACCAGGGTGTACGGGGGACCCGGCGGGGTGCCCGCAGAGCTCAACGATCCGGACCCGAAAGTGGTACTGCGGTGGGGAAGGGGGGAGTTGGGGGGCGGGTTGTTGATATGGCGGGGCGGGTGAGCGGGGTGCGGGGCCGCTGCGCGGGGCCTGTTCCCCACCGTGACTGGGGCTCCGCCCCAGACCCCGCGCCTCAAACGCCGGCGAGGCTGAAAGTCGGGGCTCCGCCCCGGGCCCAGCGCCTCAATCGCCGGCGGGGCTGAATTTCGGGGCGGAGCCCCCGGGGGCGGCTAGCCTCCGCGGACCGTCAACGCGCGGCGCAGGTCGTCGAGTTGGTCGACCAGCTTGCGGCGCAGCGCCGGGATCAGGTCCGCGTCGCGCAGGCACTCCTCGCCCAGTCGCAGCGCCTCCGCGTCCACCGCGTGGAGCGGGAAGGCGTAGCGGCCCGCCGCCTCCGCGATGGCGGGGCCGCGGCGGGTGGCCAGGGACACCGAGTCGGAGTAGTAGCGGGGCACGTACTCCCTTACCAGATCGGCCTGTTCGGGCTGCCAGAAACCCTGGGCCGTTGCCGTGAACAGGTAGTTGGACAGCGAGTCGGTGGCGAACAGCCGCTGCCAGGCCGCCGCCTTCGCCTCCGGCGTGGGCAGGGCTGCACGGCAGCGAGCCGCGCCCTCCTGGCCGGTGGCGCTGGGGTCGCGGTGCAGTTCCGAGGCGATCGCCGCGTCGTCGATCGCGCCGAGGACTGCGAGGCGGTACAGGATGCGCCAGCGCAGTTCCGGGTCGAGCTCCGGGCCGCCGGGCACGCTGCCGTCGCCGAGCCACTCCTGGAGCGTCTCCGGCTGGGCGGCGGCGTCGATGAAGTGGCGTACGGCGGTCAGGCGCAGGCCGGGGTCGTTGCCGTCCTCGGTGCGGCGCAGCAGGTCGCGGCAGATGCCCCTGATCGCGCCGAGGGCGGCGGGCCGCTCGTCGGCGGGGAGGTAGCGGTCGGCGATCTGGCCGGCGGCGAAGGCGAGGACGCCCTGGACGACGGCGAGGTCCGACTCGCGCGGGAGGTGTGCGCGGGCGGCCTCCAGATAGGCGGTGGGGGTCATGGTCAGGGGGCCGGAGTTCGCCCCGCGGGAGACGCTGCCGCCGTCGCGGACCATGTCGCGGGCGGCGTTCCACACGACGGCGCGGGTCAGCGGGTCCGGGATGCTGGAAAGGGAGCGTACGGCCGTGTCCCAGGAGGCGGCGTCCAGGCGGACCTTGGCGTAGCTGGCGTCGCCGTCGTTGAGGACGACGAGGGCCGGGCGGCGGCCCGGGTGGGTGTCGCCGTTCCCGTTCTGCGGGACGTCCAGTTCGAGCCTGTCTCGCAGCACGAGCCGGCCGGGGTCCACCGGGTCGGCGTCGTACGCGCCGACCGCGATGCGATGCGGACGGCTGCCGTCGCGGGCGATCTGCAGCGCCCAGCTGCCGTTGGACTCGGTGATCGTCGGCGTGAGGGTGTCGACGCCGGTCGTACGCAGCCAGGACGCCGCCCAGCCGTGCACATCGCGGTCAGTGGCGTGCGCGAGGGAGTCGATGAAGTCGGCCAGTGTCGCGTTGGCGAACTTGTGCCGGGCGAAGTGGGTGTTGATCCCGGCGAGGAAGTCCTTCTCGCCCAGCCAGGTCACCAGCTGGCGCAGGGCGGACGCGCCCTTGGCGTACGAGATGCCGTCGAAGTTGAGCATCGCCGACGCGGTGTCGGGCACGGCGTCCGGGTCCGGTGCGACGGGGTGGGTGGAGGGCCGCTGGTCGGCGTCGTAGCCCCAGGACTTGCGGCCGATCGCGAAGTCCACCCAGGTGTCGGTGAAGCGGGTGGCCTCGGTGAGGGTCTGGTAGCCCATGTACTCGGCGAAGGACTCGTTCAGCCAGATGTCGTCCCACCACTTGAGCGTGACGAGGTCGCCGAACCACATGTGGGCCATCTCGTGGGCGATGACCATGGCGCGGGTCTGCCGCTCGGTGTCGGTGACCGCGGAGCGGTAGATGAACTCGTCGCGGAAAGTGACCAGGCCCGGGTTCTCCATCGCCCCGGCGTTGAACTCGGGCACGAATGCCTGGTCGTAGGAGTCGAAGGGATACGGCTCCTCGAACTTCTCGTGGTACCGGTCGTAGCACTGGCGCGTGATCTCGAGGATCTCGTCGGCGTCCGCGTCGAGGTGGGGCGCGAGCGAGCGGCGGCAGTGGATGCCGAAGGGCAGTCCGGCGTGCTCGGTTGTCACGGAGTGCCAGGGGCCCGCGGCGACGGCCACGAAGTAGGTGGCGAGCGGTGGGGTCTCCGCGCAGGTCCAGCGGCCGTCGCCGTCGGGGGTGGCGACGCCGTTGCCAAGGACGGTCCAGCCCTCGGGCGCTGTGACGGAAATTTCGAAGACGGCCTTGAGGTCGGGCTGGTCGAAGGCGGCGAAGACGCGCTGGACGTCCTCCATGAAGAGCTGGGTGTAGACGTACGTCTCGCCGTCTGTGGGGTCGGTGAAGCGGTGCATGCCTTCACCGGTGCGGGAGTAGCGCATGTCCGCCTCGACGCGCAGCTCGTGCTCCCCGGTGCTCAGGCCGGTGAGCGCGAGCCGGTTCTCGGCGAGTGACTCCGGGTCGATGGGCTGCCCGTCGAGAGTGACGGAGCGCAGCACGGCCGGCTTGAGCTCGACGAAGGTGTCCCCGGCCGCGCGCGCGGTGAACTGGATGACGGTTCGGGAGTCGAAGGTCTCTTCGCCGCCGGTGAGATCGAGCTCGACCGTGTACCGGTGGACGTCGAGGAGCTGGGCTCGGGTCTGCGCTTCGTCGCGCGTCAGTACGGACATGGGGGCCATGCTGCCCGATGGCCCCTGTCCTGCACACGGGGTATCGATTGTGCTCTCGGCGCACAGACCTGCGGCGGGGGCCTCAGACGTCGGTTATGCCTTCTGGCCGTTGTCCGGGGCGGTGTTCTGGGCCGTGTTCGGGGCCGTGTTCGGGGCCGTGTTCTGGGCCGTGTTCTGGGCCGTGTTCGGGGCCGTGTTCCGGTCGGCTGCCGGATCGGCCTTCGGGCCGGCCGCGATTGTCTCGTGGTGGCGGATGACCTCGGCGATGATGAAGTTCAGCAGCTTCTCCGCGAAGGCGGGGTCCAGCTTCGCGCTCTCCGCGAGCTGCCGCAGCCGGTCGATCTGGCGGGACTCACGGTCCGGGTCGGCGGGCGGCAGATGGTGCTGCGCCTTGAGGTGGCCGACCTGCTGTGTGCACTTGAAACGCTCGGCGAGCATATGGACGACTGCCGCGTCGATGTTGTCGATGCTCTCGCGCAGACGGTTCAGTTCGGCGCGCACGTTCTCGTCGATGTCCCTCGTGGTCATGGTCATCGAGCTTACGTCGATCAGGTTGCCCGCCGGTCACGAGGTGATCGTCGGCGGGTGTTCGGGGTCCGGGATCTGGTTGCTCCAGCCGCCCGGGACGGCGCGGCCCTGCTGCTCGCGGGAGCGGATGGGGGCCCAAAGGAGGGGCGGGTGCTGGACGGACGCGTCCAACACACCTGCCCCTCCCCCGCTCAGGTTCTAGAGGCCTGCCGCGGCGGACTTGATGGCGGCGGCGAAGGTGGACACCTCGGTGTAGACACCCGGGAGGTTGGGCCGTGCGCAGCCCTCGCCCCAGCTGACGATGCCGACCTGGATCCACGCGTTGTTGTTGTCCTTGCGGAACATCGGGCCACCCGAGTCACCCTGGCAGGTGTCGACACCGCCCTGCGGGAGACCGGCGCAGATCTCCTCGCGGGAGACGAGCTCGGGGTAGGCCTGCTTACAGCTGGCGTCGGAGACGAAGGGCACCTTGGCCTTGAGGAGGTAGCGCTGCTGAGCGCCGCCCTCGCGGGCCGCGCCCCAGCCGGCGACGTCGAACGTGCCGTTGTCGAACGCCTTCGTCTCGGCGATCTTCAGGGTGGGCAGGTTGATCGGCTTGGCGAGCTTGATCAGCGCCCAGTCCTTGCCCGTGCCGTTGTAGCCGGGGGCCTGGAGGACCTTGGTCGACTTGACCTTTATGGCGCTGGAGCTCTGCAGGTCGACGACGCCCGCGGTCGCGGTGATGCTGGTGTTGTTGCCGGAGCCGTTCACACAGTGGGCGGCGGTCAGCACGATGTCCTTGGCGTACAGCGCGCCGCCACAGCCCATGGAGAGCCGGACCATGAACGGGAATTCGCCCTGGGCGGCGCGGGTTCCGCCGACGACGGGCGGCGCGGCGGCGGAGGCCGATGTGGGCTGGAGGCTGATCGCGGCGAGGACGACGGCGCCGGCCGCCGCGCATCTCTGGAGCACACGCATAAGCTTCAACGGACTGCCTTTCGTGGGGGGTTGAGCCTTTCGCTCGCGCCGGATCCACGCAGCATCGTCCGCGCTGACATGGGCCCGACAAAGCGTGATCCGGATTATGGAGAGTGGATCACCCGTGCCACAAGGAGCAGTTTTCGGCCAGCGTCACGGCGGGATTCGCCCACCGTCACCAGCAGGGATTCGCCGCCGCTTCGCCGTAGAGTTGAGTCGGGCCGACCGTCGTGCATGGGGGTACGGGGACGTGGTGGCGAAGGACAGTGAGGTCGTACACGGCTATCCGCACCTCGACACCGTGCGGGCGGCAATCACCGCGCTGCACAGACGGCTCTCGCCCGAAGGCGTGCTCTCCTACGCGCCCAGCGTCCTGCCCGCCGATGTGGCCTTCGCCGACCATGACGATCTGCACCTGGGCGCACAGCGCGTCGCCCACGCCCTGGTCCAGCATCTGCATCTGCCCGAGGCCCGGGTGATCGTGAGCTTCCGCGAGATGCACCACGCCGCCAGCGTCGAACTCACGGCGGGCCCCGAGTACTTCATCGAGCTGAACGACCGCTTCCGCACCCACCGCAGGGACATCGGCGCCGCCCTCGCCCACGAGATCATGCATGTGCTTCTGCACAGGCTCGACCTGTCCTTCCCCGGCACCCGCGCCAACGAGATCCTCACCGACACCGCGACCACCTATCTCGGCGCGGGCTGGCTGCTGCTCGACGCGTTCCGGGAGGACAGCCTCTCCAGCCAGAAACTGGGCTACCTCACGCCCGAGGAGTTCGGTTACGTCCTCGCCAAGCGGGCGATCGCCTTCGACGAGGACCCTTCGTCCTGGTTCACCAGCCCGCAGGGCTACACCGCGTACGCAAAGGGCCGCGACCAGGCGCTGCGCGACGCCCAGCGGCCGCCGCTGACCACCGCGGGCTGGACGGGCCGCCACCGCTATGCCAAGGAACGGCGCTACGCCATGGAGAACCCGGGCCGGGCCGCCGCCCACCACCAGGACGCCGGCTCCTCCGCGTACGCCTTCGAGCACGGCCCGGACGGGCTGCGCGTCTCCTTCCCCTGCCCCACCTGTCACCAGCGCATCCGGGTGCCCGTGCGCGGACGGGTGCGGGCCCGCTGCGGGCTGTGCCGGACGATTCTCGAATGCGACACCTGATCTCGAATGCGACACCTGACCGATCTTCCGTACGCTCGAAACATGACGAAAGAGCCGGCGGCGGACGTCCGCGCGCTGTTCGAGGCGGTGCACAGCGGCGCGGACGACGCCGTCGTGGGACTGCTCCGGGCCGGGGTCCCCGCAGATGTGACCGATGAGGACGGGCAGACCCCGCTCTATCTGGCGGCGGTGAGCGACGAAGTCGGGATCGTCCGGGTGCTGCTGGCGGCGGGCGCCGATCCCGGGCACGCGAGCGGCCCCGAGGGCGGGGACCTGCCGCTGTGCGGGGCCTCGGTCGGCGGGCACACCCAGGTGGTACGGGCGCTGCTCGCCGCGGGCGCACCGCCCGACCAGCAGGAGGCATACGGCTTCACGGCGCTGCGGTGGGCGGTGACGCAGGGCCGCGCCGCGACCGCCTGGGCGCTGCTCGAGTACGGCGCCGACCCCGACCTGCCGGGCCCCGGCGGCGAGCAGCCGCTGGTGCTGGCCGCCCGCCGCGGCTCCCCGTCGACCGTACGGGCCCTGCTGCGGCACGGCGCCGCCGCGAAGGAGGCGGCACTCGCGGAGGCCCGGCAGTGGCTCGTACGGGATGTGGAGCGGGAACTGCGCGAGGGGCTGTTCCGTGCGTTCGCGAAGGACGAGGGGTGCGAGGCAGTGGCGCACCGGATCGAGGAGGACGGCGGGGTGACCGTCGTCGTCGAGCTGCTGCGGGACGGCACGCTGTTCGCGGGCAATGAGCAGCAGACCGGCCACGCGGCGATCGTGACGCTACTCGAAGGGGAGTTGGGGGTCCGGACACCGTACGCGGAGCTCGCCGAGCGGGCCCTGCGCTGCGGGGACCCTGAGCAGGACGACTGGATCGAGTCGGTGCTGGCGCTGTGGGGCCGCGGCGACGAGGAGACCTTCCAGGCGGCGTCCGCGTGGTGCGCGAGCGACGACCCGATGAGGCAGGCGTTCGCGGCGGATGTGCTGGCGCAACTGGGCTTCGCGAGCCCGGGTTCCGGTTCCGGTTCGGGGTCGGGGTCGCGTTCACGTTCGGGCTCGAAGGCTCCGGGCGAGGCGGCCGGACAGGACACCCGGCGGCCTTTCGCCGCCCGCGCGCTGCCCCTGCTGCGCGAGCTGTCCCGCGAGGCGCGGGAGCCCGAGCTGATCCAGGCGGTCGTCCTCGGGCTCGGGCACCACGGGGACGCGGCCGCGCTGCCGGAGATATTGCGGCATGCCGGCCACCCGGACGCGGAAGTG
The DNA here is from genome assembly GCF_044389785.1 of Streptomyces sp. NPDC019443. Lineage (NCBI taxonomy): Bacteria > Bacillati > Actinomycetota > Actinomycetes > Kitasatosporales > Streptomycetaceae > Streptomyces > Streptomyces sp. NPDC019443. Next base: position 361,828 of record NZ_JBIRYJ010000005.1, on the reverse strand, counting down.
CGCAACCAGGTGGCGCTCTCGCTGTTCGGGCTTGTGCCGGGCGACCATGCGGAGGGCATCGAGGCGCTGATCGCGCTGAGCCGGGACGCGGACGCCCATGTCAGGGACTGGGCGACCACGGCGCTCGCGGGCGTGGACGCGGATACGGCCGAGATACGCGAGGCGCTGGCGGCGCGGCTCGGCGACCGCGACGCGGAGACCGCGGCGGAGGCCGCCCGGGGCCTGGCGATACGTCAGGATCCGCGGGCCGCACCGGCGTTGGCCCGGATTCTCGCGAACGAGGACCCCGACGGGTACGCCCGCGACACGGCAGCCGACGCCGTACGCCACGTACACGACGAGAAGCTCAGGCGGCGGCTCGAACAGACCGCGCCGCGCCACCGCTGACCCGACGGCGCAGCATCAGCCACCAGGGCCGGGCGCGAACAGACCTCGCCGCCGCCGACGAGGCTCAGAGGAGCCGGAGCGCGCCGGGCGCCCGCTCCTCCATGATCTCCACCAGCCAGTCGAAGACGGTCGTGCCGAGTCCGGCCTTCGCCTGTTCCAACTGCTCTTCGACGGCGGCCCTGTTCTGCGGATGGACCCGTCCGAGCCGCAGCTCCAGCTGTCGCACGGTCTCCTCCCGCCCCAGCGTCCGGCGGGAGGCTTCGTGGTCGCGCCACTCGATGGCGAAGTCGGCGTCGTCCGGCGTCCCGAAGCCGCCGCTGAGGCAGTCGGCGAAGGAGTCGAGATTGCGGCCGAAGTATCCGCCCGGCCCGTTCACGGCTTCGCCGATCACCCGCCAGAAGCTGTCCAGGCCGGTGACCTCCGCCCCGTCGATCACATAGGTCCTGGTCACGGGGCGGAGGATACCGGCTCAGCAGCCGTGGTCGACGAGGTCGAACGAGGCGTAGTGATCGGCGGTGTAGTAGTCCTCCTGGGCCGTGTCACCCGTGACGATGCGGCGGGCGCCGCGGTTGGGGGAGCCCGGAGTCTTGACGGTGTACTCGTGGTAGTACCCGGTCGAGTGCGACGGCAGGATGCCCTCGCGGTTCTGGAAGACCGTGCCGTCCTGGGGGTACGGGAACGGCCCGCCCGACTCGATCAGATCGAGCGTGTCGTGCGCCTGGGAGGGGAGGTCGGAGTAGCAGATGTCACCGACTGCGGCCGCGGTTGTGGGGGTGGCCGTGGCCTGACCGCCGATGAGGAGAGTCGAGACGAGGGCGGCGATGCCACCGAGGGTGGCGATTCGTGGGGGGATTCGCATACGCAGCATTGATGCGCGTAGAACTTGACGGGTCAATGTCAACCGAGCCGAATTTCCCGGAAGTTAACCGGGTCGCGGGCGGGCGGTGTACGACCTTCACCTGTTGTCCGCGCGGCTATCGCACCCCGTACACAGGCTGCGGCGGCTCCGCCTCGGTCAGCAGCTTCAGCGCCGCGACGCCCGCATCGGCGGGGGTCCAGCGCGCGCCCTTGTCGGCGGTGGGGCCCGGCCGCCAGCCCTCCATGACGGTGATGCGGCCGCCCTCGGCCTCGAAGACGCGACCGGTCACGCCGGCGCTGTCGGCCGAGCCGAGCCAGACGACGAGCGGCGACACGTCCTCGGGCAGGGCGGCAAGCCCGGCGAAGGCCGCCTCGGTCATACGCGTACGGGCCGCGGGCGCGATGGCGTTGACCTGGACTCCGTACCTGCTCATCTCGGCCGATGCGACCAGCGTGAGGCCGATGATCCCGGCCTTGGCGGCGGCGTAGTTGCCCTGCCCGACGCTGCCCAACAGCCCTGCGCCCGAGGTGGTGTTGACGACCCGGGCCGCCACCGGCCGTCCCGCCTTGGCCTCGGCACGCCAGTGCGCGGCGGCATGTTTGAGGGGCAGGAAGTGGCCCTTCACATGCACCCTCATCACGGCGTCCCAGTCGTCCTCGTCGAGGTTGACGAGCATGCGGTCGCGCAGAAAGCCCGCGTTGTTGACCAGGGTGTCGAGCCGTCCGTACGTCTCCAGCGCGGCGGCGACGAGAGTCGAAGCGCCATCGGTCGTGGCGATGTCGCCGCCGTGCGCCACGGCTTCGCCGCCCGCCGCTCTGATCTCGTCGACGACCCGCTGAGCGGGTCCGCCCGATCCGCCGGTCCGGTCCAGGCCCCTGTCCAGGCTCCCGCCCAAGCCCCCTTCCACGCCCCCGTCCAGGCCGACGTCCAGGTCGTTGACGACGACCTTCGCTCCCTCGGCGGCGAAGGCGAGCGCGTGGGCCCGCCCGAGACCGCGTCCGGCGCCGGTGACGATGACGACACGTCCCTCGCATATGTTCCTGCCGGGGGTCCTGGGGTTGTCCCCCGTGACAGCACTGCCGGTCATCTCACTTCTCCTTGTTGACAGTTGCGGCATCGAGGAAGACGGGGCGCTCCCCGCCCCCGTGCACGAGCAGCGAGGCTCCGCTCACATAGGCCGCGCGCCGCGAGGCGAGGAAGACGGCCGCTTCGCCGATCTCCGAGGGCTCGGCGAGCCGCCCCAGCGGCACCGTGCGGCCGACCGCCGCGATGCCCTCCTCGTCGCCGTAGTGAAGATGGGACAGTTCGGTGCGGACCATGCCGAGGACGAGCGTGTTCACGCGGACTTCCGGTGCCCACTCCACGGCCATGGAGCGGGCCAGGCTCTCAAGACCGGCCTTGGCCGCCCCGTACGCCGCCGTACCCGGCGAAGGGCGGCCGCCGCTGACGCTGCCGATCATCACGATGGACCCGCCAGACGCCCTGAGGTACTCGTGGGCGGCGAGCGAGGCGGTCAGCGGCGCGGTGAGGTTGAGCTCGATCACGCGGGCATGGCGGGCGGCGGCGTCTGCGCATTCGCCTTCGGCGAGCAGCCGGTAGGACGTCCCGCCGGCGTTGTTGACGAGGGCGTCCAGCCTCTCGTACCGCTCCACGACTCCGGCGAAGAACTCCCCCACCGCGGCCGGATCACGCAGGTCAAGCGGTACGAACTCAGCTCCGGCGACCGGGACTTCGGGCGGCCTTCGCGCACAGACCACCACCTGGGCGCCCGCCCGCAGGAACGCCCGGGCGATGCCGGCGCCGACGCCTCGCGTGCCGCCGGTGACGACGGCGACCCTCCCGTCCAGCTCCATCGGCTGCTACCTTCCTCACCTAACAAATGTTTGGTGGAAAGGTAGCTGATCCGCTCATGGGTGTCTCCACCGCAAGCCCCGAGAAAGGCATCTGTGTCGTCACGGTCGACTTCCCACCCGTCAACGCCCTTCCCGTACAAGGCTGGTACGACCTCGCCGACGCGGTACGGACAGCAGGCCGCGACCCCGGGATCCGCTGCGTCGTACTCACCGCGGAGGGCCGGGGCTTCAACGCGGGCGTCGACATCAAGGAGCTGCAGCAGGATGCCGGCCACCGGGCCCTGGTGGGAGCGAACCGCGGCTGCTACGAGGCCTTCGCCGCCGTGTACGAGTGCGAAGTGCCCGTCGTCGCCGCCGTGAATGGCTTCTGCCTGGGCGGCGGCATCGGACTCGTCGGCAACGCGGACGCGATCGTCGCCTCCGACGACGCCACCTTCGGGCTGCCGGAGCTGGACCGCGGCGCACTCGGCGCGGCCACCCACCTCGCCCGGCTCGTCCCCCAGCATCTGATGCGCGCGCTGTACTACACCTCGCGCACCGCGACCGCGCAGGAGCTGCACGCCCACGGCTCGGTCTGGAAGATCGTCCCCCGCGCCGAACTGGCCAGCACAGCCAGGGAGTTGGCGCGGGAGATCGCCCGGAAGGACGGGTATCTCATCCGGTTGGCCAAGGCCGCCATCAATGGCATCGACCCCGTCGACGTACGCCGGAGCTACCGCTTCGAACAGGGCTTCACCTTCGAAGCCAACCTCAGCGGGGTCGCCGACCGCGTCCGCGACACCTTCGGCAAGGACCCCTTCGGCAAGGAGGGCCAGCAGTCGTGACCGACAAGACGATGACACCCGAAGAGGTCGTGAGCCGCCTCCGCAGCGGGATGACGATCGGCATCGGCGGCTGGGGTTCGCGCCGTAAGCCCATGGCTCTGGTGAGGGCGATGCTCCGCTCCGAGATCACTGATCTCACCGTGGTCTCGTACGGCGGCCCCGACATCGGCCTCCTCACCGCCGCCGGCCGGATCCGCAAGCTTGTCACGGCCTTCGTCACCCTCGACTCGATCCCGCTCGAACCGCACTACCGCGCAGCCCGCGAGCGCGGTGACTTCGCCCTCACCGAGATCGACGAGGCGATGTTCATGTGGGGGCTGCACGCCGCCGCCAACCGGCTGCCGTTCCTCCCGGTACGGGCGGGCATCGGCTCCGACGTGATGCGGGTCAACCCCGGGCTGCGCATGGTGACTTCGCCGTACGAGGAGGAGGGCGCCCGCGAGGAGTTCGTCGCCGTACCGGCCCTGCGGATGGACGCGGCGCTGGTCCACCTGAATCGCGCGGACCGGCTCGGCAACGGCCAGTATCTGGGACCCGACCCGTACTTCGACGATCTGTTCTGCGAGGCCGCCGACGCCGCATACGTCTGCTGCGAGCAGCTGGTGGAGACCGCCGAGCTCACCAAGGACGCCGCCCCGCAGACCCTGCTCGTGAGCCGCCACTGCGTCACCGGCGTGGTCGAGACCCCGAACGGCGCGCACTTCACCTCCTGCGCCCCCGACTACGACCGGGACGAGGTCTTCCAGAAGCTGTACGCGACCACCCCCTGGCCCGAGTTCGCCGAGCGCTTCCTGTCCGGCGCCGACGAGCACCACTACCAGTCCGCCGTCCGGACCTGGCACGAGGAGCAGCGGTGACTGTCAGCCGATCCGAGTACTGCGTGATCGCGTGCGCCGAGGCGTGGCGCGACAACGGCGAGGTGCTGGCCAGCCCCATGGGCCTGATCCCCTCCATCGGGGCCCGGCTGGCCAAGCGCACCTTCTCGCCCGACCTGCTGCTGACCGACGGCGAGGCGATGCTGGTCGGACTCGACGGGACGGTCGAGGGGTGGCTTCCGTACCGCCGGCATCTGACCATGGTCACCGGCGGCAGGCGGCACGTGATGATGGGTGCCAGCCAGATCGACCGCTTCGGCAACCAGAACATCTCCTGCGTCGGCGACTGGGAGCGGCCGAAGCGGCAGCTGCTGGGGGTGCGCGGTGCGCCCGTCAACACCCTGAACAATCCGGTCAGTTACTGGGTGCCGAAGCACTCCGCACGGGTCTTCGTCGGACGCGTCGACATGGTGTGCGGTGTCGGCTACGACCGAGCGGCCGGGGCGCGCTATCACCGTATCCCTCGCGTGGTGTCCGACCTCGGCGTCTTCGACTTCGCGACCCCCGACCGCTCGATGCGCCTGGCGTCCCTGCATCCCGGCGTCACCGTCGATCAGGTCCGGGAGGCGACCGGCTTCTGCCTGGTGATCGGCGACGACGTCCCCTGCACACGCGAACCGAGCGCCGATGAGCTGCGTCTGATCCGCGACGTCATCGACCCGAAGGGCCTGCGCGAGCGCGAGGTCAAGGGCTGATGGAGACCGCCCTCACCAGGCTGACCGGCGTCAGGCACCCGGTCGTGCAGACCGGCATGGGATGGGTGGCCGGACCCCGGCTGGTCTCCGCCTCCGCCAACGCCGGCGCGCTGGGCATCCTCGCCTCCGCCACCATGACCGCCGACCAGCTGCGGCAGGCTGTCCGCGAGGTCAAGTCCCGTACGGACGCGCCCTTCGGGGTCAATCTCCGCGCCGACGCCGGCGATGCCGGGGACAGGGTCCGGATCATCATCGACGAAGGCGTACGGGTCGCGTCCTTCGCCCTGGCACCCTCCCGCGAGCTGATCGCCGAGCTGAAGGAGGCGGGCGTGATCGTCATCCCCTCGGTCGGGGCCCGCAGGCACGCCGAGAAGGTGGCTGCCTGGGGCGCGGACGCGTTGATCGTCCAGGGCGGCGAGGGCGGCGGCCACACCGGCGATGTGGCAACGACCGTGCTGCTTCCGCAGGTTGTGGACGCGGTCGACATTCCGGTGATCGCGGCCGGGGGCTTCCATGACGGGCGGGGGCTGGTCGCGGCGCTCGCCTTCGGCGCGGCGGGCATCGCGATGGGGACCCGATTTCTGCTCACGTCGGACTCGACCGTGCCGGACGCGGTCAAGGCCCGGTATCTGGCGGCGAGCGTCAAGGACATCACGGTCACCACCGCCGTCGACGGGCTCCCGCACCGGATGCTCCGTACGGATCTCGTCGACTCCCTTGAACGGGCGGGCCGTACGAGAGCACTGGTGCAGGCCGTCCGCCGGGCTGCCGGCTTCAAGAGAATCTCGGGCCTGTCCTGGTCTCAGATGATCCGCGACGGTCTGGCCATGAAACACGGCAAGGAGCTGAGCTGGAGCCAGGTCCTGCTCGCCGCCAACACCCCCATGCTGCTCAAGGCATCCATGGTCGGGGGCCGCACCGACCTGGGCGTGATGGCCTCGGGGCAGGTCGCCGGGCTGATCGAGGACCTCCCCAGCTGTGCGGAGCTCGTCGGCCGGGTGATGTCCGAGGCCCGGCACGTGCTCGGCGCCCTGCCCGTCGCAGAGTGATCCGGGCTTCGAGGTCAGGCTTCGCGGTTGAGCTCTACGACAACGTCCTCGAGGCGGTTCATCGAGATCTGCATGCCGTCTTCCATGCCCGAGGCGATATGGCCGTCACGGTGCTCCTGACTGGTGTGCAGGACGGTGATGGACATCGTCGTCACGCCGTCACGCTCGTCGAACACGATGGTGTCGAGCGCCGCGGCGTCGGGAAAGCCCTCGAACACCTCGGTCGAGACGATGCGGCGCGGCGCCTCGACCGTGCGGTACTCCCCGTGGAAGCCGACTTCGACGCCGCCCTCCTCGCGGGTGACGTAACGCCAGCTGCCGCCCTCGCGCAGGTCGTTTTCGCAGACGAGCCACTCCGAGGTGTCGAAGCCCCGTAATTGAGCCTCGTCGGCGCTTGAGGCGCGAGGTCCGGGCAGGGCCCCGGTCAGGGCCGAATGTTCAGCCCCGTGGGGGTCCCCCCGGACGAAGTCCGGGGGGGAGATTGAGGCGCGGGGTCCGGGGCGGAGCCCCAGAAGGACGCCCGCGGCCGCGACCCCGCTCCGCGCTAAACCGCCGTGCGGCGGCCCCCCTGCGCCCCGCCCTGCGCGCCGCGGCCAGGGCGGCCGCCCTGGCCACCGCGGCGGCCGCGGGTGCGGGCGCCGGACGCGGTGCCCGACTGGGCGCCGCCGCGGCCGCCCTGGCCCGGGACCTGGGCGCGGCGGCGCTGCGGCCGCTGCTGGACCACCTGCTGCGGCACCTCTATCGTGATCGCGACCCCTGACGGCTCGCGCGCCCCTGTGAGGCGGCTGAGCTCGTCGTCGCTCGACTTGATCCTCGCCGTGCGCGGGGCGATACCCGCGTCCGACATCAGCCGGGTCATCTCACGCCGCTGCTCGGGCAGCACCAGCGTCACGACGCTGCCGGACTCGCCCGCCCGCGCGGTGCGCCCACCGCGGTGCAGATAGTCCTTGTGGTCGACGGGCGGATCGACGTTCACGACCAGGTCGAGATCGTCGACGTGGATCCCACGGGCCGCCACATTCGTCGCGACCAGCGCGGTGACCTGCCCGTTCTTGAACTGGTCGAGCGTGCGGTTGCGCTGCGGCTGCGAGCGGCCGCCGTGCAGGGCCGCCGCCCGTACGCCGCTGGCGAGCAGCCGCTTGGCGAACCGGTCGGCGCCGCGCTTGGTGTCCACGAAGAGGATCACCCGGCCGTCGCGGGCCGCGATACGCATGGCCACGGCCTTTTTGTCCGTCTCGTCCGCCACGTGCAGCACATGGTGCTCCATCGTGGTGACCGCGCCCGCGGACGGGTCGACGGAGTGCACGACGGGATCGGTGAGAAACATCCGTACGAGCCGGTCGATGTTCTTGTCCAGCGTCGCCGAGAACAGCATCCGCTGACCGTCCGCCTCTACCTGCTTGAGCAGCGCCGTGACCTGCGGCATGAAGCCCATGTCGGCCATCTGGTCGGCCTCGTCGAGGACGGTGATCGCCACCCGGTCGAGCACGCAGTCGCCGCGCTCGATCAGGTCCTTGAGCCGCCCGGGCGTGGCCACGAGCACCTCTGCGCCGCGCCGCAGCGCGCCCGACTGCTTGCTGATCGACAGCCCGCCGACGACCGTCGTCAGCCGCAGCTGCACGGAGGTCGCGTACGGCGAAAGGGCGTCGGTGACCTGCTGTGCGAGCTCACGCGTCGGTACGAGGACGAGCGCGAGCGGCGCCCGCGGCTCGGCGCGCCGACCCGCGATGCGGGCGAGCAGCGCGAGCCCGAACGCGAGGGTCTTGCCGGATCCGGTGCGCCCGCGGCCGAGTATGTCGCGGCCGGCGAGGGAGTTCGGCAGTGTCGCTGCCTGGATCGGGAAGGGCTCGGTCACGCCCTGCGCCGCGAGGGTCTTCAGCAGGGCGGCCGGCATGTCCAGCTCGTCGAACGCCTCGACGGCAGGCAGCGCGGGTGTGATGGTTTCCGGCAGCGTGAATTCCTGCGGGGGCGCCACCTTGCGGGCGGGAGCCTTGCCGGAACCCTTCACTGGGCCCTGGGCGCGGGAATTGACCGGGCGCTTTCGGGTCGGGCGGGCCGGGCGTTCGGAGCGAGTCATGCGGATATTGCCCTCCTGGGCATGTGAGACAGCACAAGCCGGGGCCCGCACCTTCACGGTGCGGGCCCCGGCTGCGAGGTTCGCGTCCAGCTATTAGGCCGGGACGATGTTCTCCGCCTGCGGGCCCTTCTGGCCCTGCGTGACGTCGAAGGAAACCTTCTGGCCCTCCTGGAGCTCGCGGAAGCCCGAGGTGGCGATGTTCGAGTAGTGGGCGAAGACGTCGGCGCCGCCGCCGTCCTGCTCAATGAAGCCGAAGCCCTTTTCCGAGTTGAACCACTTCACGGTTCCAGTAGCCATGTCATTCTCCTAAAACAGGGGCAAGCCGGAAACCCACACCTCGTGAGTTTCCCGTCGCGATATTGAGCCCCATCCGGAGAAGCCGGAAACAATAATGTGCGCCTGAGGAAGCATTCCCGTCAGGCGCACACAAAGTTCATGGGTACCAAAACTGCAACGCCCTCACCGTAGCACGCCCGCGCCGAAAAGGCTCGTGTTCACAGCCGTTCGATGATCGTGACGTTGGCCTGACCTCCCCCTTCACACATCGTTTGCAGTCCGTACCGGCCTCCCGTGCGCTCCAGTTCATGCAGGAGCGTCGTCATCAGCTTCACGCCCGTGGCGCCCAGAGGATGGCCCAGTGCGATCGCGCCGCCGTTCACGTTGATCTTGTCCGGGTCCGCGCCGGTTTCCTTCAGCCAGGCGAGCACTACGGGCGCGAAGGCCTCGTTGATCTCGACCAAGTCGATGTCGTCGATCGACATGCCGGTCTTCTTCAGCGCGTACGCCGTCGCCGGGATCGGTGCCGACAGCATCCGGATCGGGTCCTCGCCCCGTACGGAGAGATGGTGGATCCGGGCCCGCGGGGTGAGGCCGTGCTCGGCCACGGCCCGCTCGCTCGCGATCAGCATCGCCGCCGCGCCGTCCGAGACCTGCGAGGAACACGCGGCCGTGATGGTGCCGCCCTCCAGGACCGGCTGCAGGGCCGCCATCTTCTCCAGCGTCGTGTCGCGCCGCGGACCCTCGTCGACCGTCACGTCTCCGTACGCCACGAGCTCCCGCTCGAAGCGGCCCTCGTCGATCGCGCGAACCGCACGCCGGTGGGAGGTGAGCGCGAACACCTCCATGTCGCGCCGCGAGATCCCCCACTTCTCCGCGATCAGCTGCGCGCCGTGGAACTGGTTGACCGGCTGGTCGCCGTACCTGGCCCGCCAGCCCTCGCTGCCCGCGAACGGGCCTTCGGTCAGTCCGAGCGGCTCGGCGGCCTGGCGGGACGCGAACGCGATCGGGATCTGCGTCATGTTCTGGGTACCGCCGGCGACGACCAGGTCCTGGGTGCCCGAGAGCACGCCCTGCGCCGCGAAGTGCACGGCCTGCTGCGACGAGCCGCACTGGCGGTCGATCGTCACGCCCGGGACCTCTTCGGGCAGTCCCGCCGTCAGCCATGCCGTACGGGCGATGTCACCGGCCTGCGGGCCCACCGTGTCCAGGCAGCCGAAGACGACGTCCTCGACGGCGGACGGGTCGACTCCGGAGCGTGCGACCAAGGCCTTCAGTACATGCGCGCCCAGGTCCGCCGGGTGGACCTGGGCAAGGCCGCCCTTGCGCCTGCCCACCGGGGTGCGTACCGCTTCGACTATGTAGGCCTCGGCCATGACAACTCCTCGATCGGTTACGTACGTACGGCGATTCCGTCCAGCACCATCGACAGGTACTGCCGGGCGATCTCCTCGGGGCTGTGCTGCCCGCCCGGCCGGTACCAGGAGGCGGCCACCCACACGGTGTCGCGCACGAACCGGTAGGTGAGCCGGATGTCCAGGTCGGCACGGAAGACCCGGTCCGCGACGCCGCGCTCCAGCGTCCCGAGCCACGCCTTCTCGAATTTCTGCTGCGAGTCGGTGAGGTAGTGGAAGCGGGGCTGGGCCGCCAGGTGCCTGGACTCCTTCTGGTAGATCGCGACGGCGGCGCGGTGCCGGTCGATCTCCCGGAAGGACTCGGTGACGAGGGCCTCGATGGTCTCCCTGGGCCCGAGCCCGGCGGCGAGCACGGCGTCGTACCCCTGCCAGAGCTCGTCGAGGAAGGTGGAGAGGATCTCGTCGAGCATCGATTCCTTGGAATCGAAGTGGTAGTAGAGGCTGCCGGCGAGCATCCCCGCCTCGTCCGCGATCTTGCGGACGGTGGTGGCGTTGTACCCCTGGGCGGCGAACACCTCGGCGGCGGTGTCGAGGAGCTCGCGGCGGCGCTCGGGCGAGGCGGTCACCTGGGTCTTCTTCTTGCTGTTGGTCGGCACCCGACCATTCTCGTCCTATGCATGCTGGCTGCTGACGGAGAGGACCTCGCCGGTCAGGTACGAGGAGTAGCCGCTGGCCAGGAAGACGATGGCGTTGGCGATCTCCCACGGTTCGGCGTACCGCCCGAAGGCCTCCTTGGCGGTCAGCTCCTGAAGCAGTTCGGCCGATGTGACCTTCACCAGGTGCGGATGCATGGCGAGGCTGGGGGCTACGGCGTTGACGCGTACGCCGTACTCCGCGGCTTCGATCGCCGCGCAGCGGGTGAGCGCCATGACTCCGGCCTTGGCGGCGGCGTAGTGGGCCTGGCCGGCCTGGGCGCGCCAGCCGACGACGGAGGAGTTGTTGACGATCACCCCGCCGCGGCCGGTCGCCCGGAATGAGCGCAGGGCGGCCCGGGTGCAGCGGAACGTGCCGTTGAGGGTGACGTCGAGGACCTTGTCCCACTGCTCGTCAGTCATGTCGACGAGTGGGGCGGTGCCACCGAGGCCGGCGTTGTTGACCACGATGTCGAGGCGGCCGTGGGCCCGTACCGCTTTCTCGAACAGCGCCTGGACCTGGGCCTCGTCGGTGACGTCGCAGGGCAGTGACGTCACGGCGGACGTGCCGAACTCCTCTGCGAGCGCGGCCTCGGTCTCCTTGAGGCGGCGTGCGTGGGCGTCCGAGACGAGGATGCGCGCCCCCTCCTGAAGGAATTTCCGGGCGGTCGCGCCGCCGATCCCGGCGCCGGCCGCGGCGGTGATCACGGCCGTACGGCCTTTCAGCAGGTCGTGACCCGGTACGTACTGCGCCCTGTTGTCCGTCACGGCGGCAGGTTAACCTACCAAACACTTGTTAGGGAAGGATGCGCGAATGGACCTGCACCACTCCGCCGACGAGGAGGCCTTCCGGGCCGAGGCCCGCGCCTGGCTCACCGCGCATGTGCCCGCCGGGCCACTGCCGTCCCTGGAGACGCGGGAAGGCTTCGCGGCGCACCGCGCGTGGGAGGCGCGGCTCTACGCGGACCGCTGGTCGGTCGTCTCCTGGCCGCGGGAGTACGGCGGCCGGGGCGTCGACATCTTCCAGTGGCTGATCTTCGAGGAGGAGTACTACGCGGCGGGTGCACCGGGCCGGGTCTCGCAGAACGGCATCAACCTCCTCGCCCCCACGCTCTTCGACCACGCCACGCGGGAACAGCGGGCCCGCGTGCTGCCCGCGATGGCGAGCGGCGAGGTGATCTGGGCGCAGGCCTGGTCGGAGCCCGAGTCGGGCTCCGACCTCGCGTCGCTGAAGTCCCGCGCGGTGCGGACGGACGGCGGCTGGCTGCTGAGCGGGCAGAAGACCTGGTCCTCGCGGGCGGCCTTCGCGGACCGGGCGTTCGGCATCTTCCGCACCGACCCCGATGCGCCGAAGCCGCATCACGGCCTCACCTACCTGATGTTCGGCCTGTCGGCGCCGGGTGTGACGGTGCGTCCCATCGGCCGCCTCGACGGCAAGCCCGCCTTCGCCGAGCTCTTCCTCGACGAGGTCTTCGTCCCCGACGAGGACGTGATCGGCGAGCCGGGTCAGGGCTGGCGGATCGCGATGTCCACGACGGGCAACGAGCGGGGGCTGACGCTGCGCTCCCCCGGCCGTTTCCTCGCCGCGGCGGACCGTCTCGTACGACAGTGGCGCGCGAGCGCCGATCCCGCCGACACGGCGCTGCGCGACCGGGTCGCGGACGCGTTGATCGGCGCGCGTGCGTATCAGCTTTTCACCTACGCGAACGCCTCGCGCTTCGCGGCGGGGGCGAACATCGGCGCGGAGTCGAGCCTGAACAAGGTCTTCTGGTCGCAGTACGACATCGCGCTGCACGAGACCGCGCTCGATCTGCTGGGCCCGGTCGGGGAGTTGGCGGAGGGCGAGTGGGCGGAGGGATACGTCTTCTCGCTCGCCGGGCCCATCTACGCCGGTACGAACGAGATCCAGCGCGACATCATCGCCGAGCGTCTGCTCGGCCTTCCGAAGGGCCGCCGCTGATGCGTTTTCTGCTTGACGACGAACAGGCGGCGTTCGCCCGCTCGCTGGACGGGCTGCTGACGGCGTCGGACACACCGTCGACCATCCGCGCCTGGTCCACCGGGAACCACGCGCCTGGCCTGGCGCTGTGGGCACGCCTGGCCGAGGCGGGGGTCTTCGCGCTCGCGATCCCGGAACCGTACGAGGGATTGGGCCCGCTCCCGGTCGAACTGACGGTGGCCTTCGTGGAGTTGGGCCGCCACGCGGTGCCGGGCCCGTTGGTGGAAACGGTGGCTGCGGCGGCGCTGCTGTCGCGGCTGGCCGAGCTGGGCGACGCGTCCTTCGCCAAGCGGCTGCTGCCGGGGCTCGCGTCGGGCGAGTCGACGGCGACGCTCGCGATGGCAGACGGCGGACCGTACGCGCTGGACGCGGACGCGGCGACGGTGACGCTGGTGGTGTCGGCCGCGGCTGCTCCTGGCGCCGAGCTGCGTATCGCGGCCGGGCACGGCGTGGCGCGGGCGTCCGCCGATCCCGCGCGGCGGCTGTCCGTGCCCGCCGACGCGGGCGAGGTGCTGGCCGCCGGGCCGCACGTGGACGCCGCCGCCGCGTATGCCACGGACGTCGCGCGTCTCGTCACCGCCGCGCAAGCCCTCGGCGTCGGGCTCGCTCTCCTCGACCGGACCGTTGCGTACGTCAAACAGCGCACCCAGTTCGGGACCGCCATCGGGTCCTTCCAGGCGGTCAAGCACCGGCTGGCGGACACCCTCATCGGGCTCGAGTTCGCCCGGCCGCTGCTCTACGGGGCCGCGCTGTCGATGGCCCCCGCCGATATCGCCGCGGCGAAGGTGACCGCGGGCGAGGCCGCGTACGCCGCGGCCCGCACCGCGCTCCAGCTGCATGGAGCGGTGGGCTACACCGACGAGCTCGACCTCTCGCTCTGGCTGCGCAAGGCGCGTCCGCTGCGCGACGCCTGGGGCACCCCCGCCCAGTGCCGGGCGCGGGTGCTGGGCGTATGACTCAGCGGCGCCGCTGCGTGCGGACGGCCGCGCCCGGCTGCCAGGTCCGTACGACCAGTTCCTCCCCGTCGACGTACGTCTGCACCACCTCGCCCAGCTCGACGCGGAAGAGATGGAACGGCTCCGGCGGCTTGACCTCCGCCACGAACCGGGCCATCTCGGCGGCATCGGTGACCTCCACCGCGCGCCCGGCGATCCGGACGTCACCGCCGCCCATGGAGTCGTCCGCGCCGGGGTTCGTGTGGATCGCGAAGCGCGGATCGCGCTGGAGGTCCTGCGCCTTACGGGAGCCCGGCATCATGCCGAGCCACAACTCACCGAAGCGGAACGTCACCTCAAGACCGGTCACCCGCGGCGAACCGTCCTTGCGCAGCGTGGCCAGCACATGGTGCTTGTACTGCTCGAATCGCTTCTGCACGGTCTCCGCGAAGCCCGGCTCCGCCGCCTGGAAGTCTGCCCATGAATTCGATGTCATGGAGCCATGAAACCGGGAAAGCAGGACATCTCCTGTCGGGATTGGCCCACCCGCGGCCCCGCCCCCGACCCTCGCCCCGTGACCCGCCCCCGCTCACCGGCTCTGCAGCGTGACGACCGCCGCGTGTCCCTCCGTACGCAGCGAGCCGGGCGAGTCGTCCAGCACCGCCGCGTCGTACTGCCCGAGCGTCACGCGCGCATCCTCGAGGACGGTGGGCCCGTCCAGCGCGACGATGACGACCGTCGAGCCGGGCTCCACCACAACCCGAAGTCCGCCGCGCACCACCGAGGTCAGGCACGCCGTACGGCCCCTGCGGTGCATGACGTTGAAGTTGACGACGGGCCCGCCGAGGAGGCGTCCGTCGGTGTCCGCATCACCGGGGAAGTCGTAGGGCCGGTACCGCTCGTCGGCCAGTGTGCGCTGCCCGCCGACCGTGAGGTCCATCCCGGCACCCTCGACCACGGTCAGGGTCCGGCCGATCCCGGAGAACGCGGAGAACGGTCCGTCCGCGCCGACGTCCGCGAGGCTGATCCGCCAGTCGAAGGCGTCCATCCCGGCGCCCTCGGGCGAGACGGCGATCTCACGGGTGACGCCGCCGCCGTTCTTCCACGGCACGGCCGCCCGGTCGGCTGCCCTGAACACCCGTACCGTCATCGCACGATGCCCTGCGCACGGGCCGCCGCCAGCCAGCTGGGAAACTCGGCGACCAGCCGGTCGTAGAGCTCCACGTCCGGGACCTGCCGCGGGTCGAGTCCGGCGTGGAAGAAGCCCGCGTTGTCGACGGCGCGCTTGGCGGGCACGGCGAGTTCGTCGAGCTTGTGCAGGAAGTCGAACTGCGAGCTGCGCTTGTTGCCGAAGCCGATGAACTGCCAGAACAACGGCAGCTTCGCGGCCTTGCACAGATAGCGTTCCGCCGCGTGCTTGCTGATCGGGCCGCCATCCGTCTGGAAGACGACCAGCGCGGGCGCGGTCGAGCCGCTGTCGATGTAGTGGTCGATGACCGCGTCCATGGCCAGGTGGTAGCTGGTCTTGCCCATGTGCCCGAGGCCCGCCACGATCTCGTCGACCCGGCCGCGGTGGTTCTCCAGGGAGATCTCCGTGACCGCGTCGATGTCGGTGGAGAAGAAGACGACGGGCACGGATCCGTCGTCGTCGAAGTGGGCCGACAGACCGAGCACCCGGTCGGCCAGCGCCTGGACGCTGCCGTCCTTGTAGTAGTCCTTCATGGAGCCGGAGTAGTCGAGCACCAGATAGACGGCCGCGCGCTCCCCGCTCAGCCGGTGCTTCTCCAGACAGACACCGGCGCTCTTGTAGAGGCTGACCAGTGCGGGAGCGGTCTCCTCGATCTTGCGGAGACTGATGGCCGTCATGCGGGGCTCCGTTCGTTCCATATGACGGGAGAGACAGGAGAGACGAGACTACGTCCAGAACGCAGCGCGGCGCCCACCCAGTCCGGTCGGGGACAGGGGCAGGCGCCGCGTTACCGGTTCCGGGGGTGAGCCCCGGTTCAACCAGCCCGTACGTCGTTGTACGGGACGTCCATTGGAGGTGGAGCTCAGACTGTCAGTGCACGGTCCGTCGGGCGGATCGGAGCCGGCAGTTCGCTCGCCCCCGTCAGGTAGCGGTCCACACCGCGCGCCGCCGAGCGGCCCTCGGCGATCGCCCACACGATCAGCGACTGACCACGGCCCGCGTCACCCGCGACGTACACGCCGTCGACGTTCGTCGCGAAGTCCGCGTCCCGCGCGATGTTGCCCCGCTCGTCCAGCTCCAGGCCGAACTGCTGGACCAGACCGTTCTCCTGGTCCGTGCCGGTGAAGCCCATCGCGAGGGTGACCAGCTGCGCGGGCAGCTTGCGCTCCGTGCCCGGCTTCTGGGTGAGCTTGCCGTCGACGAACTCCACCTCGACCAGGTGCAGGAACTGCACGTTCCCCTCGTCGTCGCCCTCGAAGTGCGTCGTCGAGACGGAGTAGACCCGCTCGCCGCCCTCCTCGTGCGCCGAGGTGACCTTGTAGAGCATGGGGAACGTGGGCCACGGCTGGCCCGACGGCCGCTCCTCGCCGGGACGCGGCATGATCTCCAGCTGGGTGACGGAGGCCGCCCCCTGGCGGTGGGCCGTGCCCACGCAGTCCGCGCCGGTGTCGCCGCCGCCGATGACGACGACGTGCTTGCCCTCCGCGGTGATCGGGGGAGCGACGAAGTCACCCTCCTGCACCTTGTTGGAGAGCGGCAGGTACTCCATCGCGAAGTGGATGCCGTTCAGCTCACGGCCGGGGACCGGCAGGTCGCGGGAGACGGTCGCGCCCGCCGCGATGACCACCCCGTCGTAGCGCCGGCGCAGCTTCGCGGCGTCGATGTCACGGCCGATCTCCACCTCGGTACGGAACTTGGTGCCCTCCGCGCGCATCTGCTCGATACGGCGGTTGATGTGCACCTTCTCCATCTTGAACTCGGGGATGCCGTACCGCAGCAGCCCTCCGATGCGGTCCGCGCGCTCGTACACCACGACCGTGTGACCCGCCCGCGTCAGCTGCTGCGCCGCGGCCAGACCCGCAGGGCCCGAGCCGATGACCGCGACCGTCTTGCCGGAAAGCCGCTCCGGCGCCTGGGGCCGTACGTCATTGCTGTCCCAGGCCTTGTCGATGATCGAGACTTCGACGTTCTTGATGGTGACGGCCGGCTGGTTGATGCCGAGGACGCAGGCCGACTCGCACGGAGCGGGGCACAGACGGCCGGTGAACTCCGGGAAGTTGTTGGTCGCGTGCAGCCGCTCGCTCGCGGCCGCCCAGTCCTCGCGGTAGGCGTAGTCGTTCCACTCGGGGATGAGGTTCCCCAGCGGACAGCCGTTGTGGCAGAACGGAATGCCGCAGTCCATGCAGCGCCCGGCCTGCTTGCTGATGATCGGCAGCAGCGAGCCGGGAACGTAGACCTCGTTCCAGTCCTTCACGCGCTCCGCGACGGGGCGGGTCTTGGCGACCTCGCGCCCGGTGGTCAGGAAGCCCTTGGGGTCAGCCATTGGTCGCCGCCTCCATCATCTTCTCGGTGGTCTCCTGCTCGGAGAGACCGGCGAGCTCAGCGGCGTCCTTGGCGGCGAGCACTGCCTTGTACGTGGTCGGGATGATCTTGCTGAATCGGTCCACCGCGACGGACCACTCGGCCAGCAGCTTCGCTGCGACGGTGGAACCCGTCTCCTCCTGGTGGCGGCGCACGACATCGTGCAGCCACTCCCTGTCGGCGTCCGAGGGGGCCTCGATGGCACCTACATTGCCGGCGTTGACGTTGTCGCGGTCGAGATCGATGACGTACGCGACACCGCCGGACATGCCGGCCGCGAAGTTACGTCCGGTCTCGCCCAGCACCACCGCGTGGCCGCCGGTCATGTACTCGCAGCCGTGGTCGCCCACGCCCTCCGAGACGACCGTGGCGCCGGAGTTACGGACGCAGAACCGCTCGCCGGTGCGGCCGCGCAGGAACAGCTCGCCACCGGTCGCACCGTAGGCGATGGTGTTGCCCGCGATGGTGGAGTACTCGGCGAGGTGGTCGGCGCCCCGGTCCGGGCGGACGATGACGCGGCCGCCGGAGAGTCCCTTGCCGACGTAGTCGTTGGCGTCGCCCTCCAGTCGCAGCGTGACGCCCCGCGGGACGAACGCTCCGAAGGACTGGCCCGCCGAGCCGGTGAAGGTGATGTCGATGGTGTCGTCGGGCAGTCCCGCGCCGCCGAACTTCTTCGTCACCTCGTAACCGAGCATCGTGCCGACGGTCCGGTTGATGTTGCGGATCGCGACCTGCGCGCGGACCGGCTGGGCTTCCTCGGCGGTGGCGGCGTTCAGCGCTTCGGCGGCGAGCTCGATCAGCTCGTTGTCGAGCGCCTTCTCCAGGCCGTGGTCCTGCTCGACCAGCGCGTAGCGCACCGCGCCGTCCGGCAGCTCGGGGACGTGGAAGAGCGGAGCCAGGTTGAGACCCTGCGCCTTCCAGTGGTCCACGGCCCGCTCGGTCTCGAGGAGTTCGGCGTGGCCGACGGCCTCCTCGATCGTACGGAACCCCAGCTCGGCGAGGAGCTCACGGACCTCCTGGGCAATGAACTCGAAGAAGTTGACGACGTACTCGGCCTTGCCGGAGAACCGGTCCCGGAGGGTCGGGTTCTGCGTGGCGATGCCGACCGGGCAGGTGTCCAGGTGGCAGACGCGCATCATGATGCAGCCGGAGACGACGAGCGGCGCGGTCGCGAAGCCGAACTCCTCGGCGCCGAGCAGCGCGGCGATGACGACGTCACGGCCGGTCTTCAGCTGGCCGTCGGTCTGGACGACGATGCGGTCGCGCAGGCCGTTGAGCAGCAGGGTCTGCTGGGTCTCGGCGAGGCCGAGCTCCCAGGGGCCGCCCGCGTGCTTCAGCGACGTAAGGGGAGAAGCGCCGGTGCCGCCGTCGTGGCCGGAGATCAGGACGACGTCCGCGTGCGCCTTGGAGACACCCGCGGCGACCGTGCCGACACCGACCTCGGAGACCAGCTTCACATGGATGCGGGCGGCCGGGTTGGCGTTCTTGAGGTCGTGGATCAGCTGAGCCAGGTCCTCGATGGAGTAGATGTCGTGGTGCGGCGGCGGCGAGATCAGACCGACGCCCGGGGTCGAGTGCCGGGTCTTGGCGACCCAGGGGTAGACCTTGTGGCCGGGCAGCTGGCCGCCCTCGCCGGGCTTGGCGCCCTGCGCCATCTTGATCTGGATGTCATCCGCGTTGACCAGGTACTCGGAGGTCACACCGAAGCGGCCGGAGGCGACCTGCTTGATGGACGAGCGGCGCTCCGGGTCGTACAGACGGTCCGCGTCCTCGCCGCCCTCACCGGTGTTGGACTTGCCGCCCAGCTGGTTCATGGCGATGGCGAGGGTCTCGTGCGCCTCGCGGGAGATCGATCCGTACGACATCGCGCCGGTGGAGAAGCGCTTGACGATCTCGGAGACCGGCTCGACCTCGTCGACGGAGATCGGCCCACGGTCCGACTTGAAGCCAAACAGGCCGCGCAGCGTCATCAGCCGCTCGGACTGCTCGTTCACACGGTCCGTGTACTTCTTGAAGATGTCGTACCGCTTGGTGCGCGTGGCGTGCTGGAGGCGGAAGACCGTCTCCGGGTCGAACAGGTGCGGCTCGCCCTCACGCCGCCACTGGTACTCGCCGCCGATCTCCAGCGCGCGGTGCGAGGCGGCGATGCCGGAGGCCGGGTACGCCTTGGCGTGCCGGGCGGCAACCTCCTTGGCGATCACGTCGAGTCCGGCTCCGCCGATCTTCGTGGCGGTGCCGTTGAAGTACTTCTCCACGAACGCCTCGTCGAGGCCGACGGCCTCGAAGACCTGCGCGCCGCGGTAGGAGGCGACCGTCGAGATGCCCATCTTCGACATGACCTTCAAAACGCCCTTGCCCAGCGCGTAGATCAGGCTGCGGATGGCCTGCTCGGGCTCCAGGCCCTCTATGAAGGTGCCGGCGCGGACCAGGTCCTCGACGGACTCCATCGCCAGGTACGGGTTGACGGCGGCCGCGCCGTAACCGATGAGGAGCGCGACATGGTGCACCTCGCGTACATCACCGGCCTCGACCAGCAGGCCCACCTGGGTGCGCTGCTTGGTGCGGATGAGGTGGTGGTGCACGGCGGAGGTCAGCAGCAGCGACGGGATCGGCGCGTGCTCGGCGTCCGAGTGCCGGTCGGAGAGAACGATCAGGCGGGCGCCGTCCTCTATGGCGGCGTCGACCTCGGCGCAGATCTCCTCGATACGGGTCGCGAGGGCGTCGCCGCCGCCGCTGACGCGGTAGAGACCGGAGAGGGTCGCGGCGGTCATGCCGGGCATGTCGCCGTCGGCGTTGACGTGGATGAGCTTGGCCAGCTCGTCGTTGTCGATCACCGGGAAGGGCAGCGTGACCGACCGGCAGGAGGCCGCGGTCGGCTCGAGCAGGTTGCCCTGCGGGCCCAGCGAGGAGTGCAGCGAGGTGACGAGCTCCTCGCGGATGGCGTCCAGCGGCGGGTTGGTGACCTGCGCGAACAGCTGGGTGAAGTAGTCGAAGAGCAGCCGGGGGCGCTCGGACAGGGCCGCGATAGGGGAGTCCGTACCCATGGAGCCGAGCGGCTCGCCGCCGGTCCTGGCCATGGGCGCGAGAATGACGCGCAGCTCCTCCTCGGTGTACCCGAAGGTCTGCTGGCGGCGGGTGACCGAGGCGTGGGTGTGGACGATGTGCTCGCGCTCGGGGAGGTCCTCGAGCTCGATCTCGCCGGCCTCCAGCCACTCCCGGTACGGCTGCTCGGCGGCGAGGGCCGACTTGATCTCGTCGTCCTCGATGATGCGGTGCTCGGCGGTGTCGACGAGGAACATCTTGCCGGGCTGGAGGCGGCCCTTGCGGACGACCTTGGCCGGGTCGATGTCGAGGACGCCGACCTCGGAGGAGAGGACGACGAGTCCGTCGTCCGTGACCCAGTAGCGGCCGGGGCGCAGGCCGTTGCGGTCGAGGACCGCGCCGACCTGGGTGCCGTCGGTGAAGGTGACGCAGGCCGGGCCGTCCCAGGGCTCCATCATCGTGGAGTGGTACTGGTAGAAGGCGCGCCGGGCCGGGTCCATGGAGTCGTGGTTCTCCCACGCCTCGGGGACCATCATCAGCACGGAGTGCGGCAGGGAGCGGCCGCCGAGGTGCAGGAGCTCCAGGACCTCGTCGAAGGACGCGGAGTCGGAGGCGTCCGGCGTACAGACCGGGAAGATCCGCTCCAGCTTCTCCGCCCCGAAGAGCTCGGAGGCGAGCTGCGACTCGCGGGCGCGCATCCAGTTGCGGTTGCCCTTGACCGTGTTGATCTCGCCGTTGTGCGCGACGAAGCGGTACGGGTGGGCGAGCGGCCAGCTCGGGAAGGTGTTGGTCGAGAAACGCGAGTGCACGAGCGCGACAGCGGTCGTCAGGCGGCGGTCGGAGAGGTCCGGGAAGAAGGGCTCCAGCTGGCCGGTGGTCAGCATGCCCTTGTAGACGATGGTGCGGGCGGAGAGCGAGGGGAAGTAGACGCCGGCCTCGCGCTCGGCGCGCTTGCGCAGCACGAACGCCTTGCGGTCCAGTGCGATGCCCTTGCTGGCCCCGTCCGGTCCGTCCGACACGAAGAGCTGGGAGAAGGCCGGCATGGTGGCGCGTGCGCCGTTGCCGAGCAGATCCGGGGAAACCGGGACCTCGCGCCAGCCGAGGACCGTCAGGCCCTCTTCGGCGGCGATCTTCTCGATGCGTGAGACGGCTCCCGTGGAGTCGTCGGCCGGCAGGAAGGCGATGCCGACGGCGTAGGAACCGGCCTCGGGAAGTTCGAAGTCGCTGGCCTCACGCAAAAACGCGTCCGGGACCTGAAGCAGGATGCCGGCGCCGTCACCCGAGTCGGGCTCGGAGCCGGTGGCACCGCGGTGCTCGAGATTACGCAGTACGGTCAGCGCCTGCTCGACCAGCTCATGGCTGGCAACACCGGTGAGGGTGGCCACGAACCCGACGCCGCATGCGTCGTGTTCGTTACGGGGGTCGTACATCCCCTGGGGGGCGGGGCGACCGTCCATGGGCGACCAGGCGTCGGAACGCATCGGCACTCCCGTCGTCGTCGTGGCATATGCAACTGCCGAGGGACGACGTTGGCCCTCCGCGAAATTTCGTGCAGGTTACATGATGGAGTGCTTCTCGGAAAGTGGATAGCTCGTTCCAGCATGCGGACACCGCACAAAGCGGTGAAGGTGGGTCACAGTCGGACAGATCGATATCCGCCGGCCCATCGCAGAGCAGGCTCCATTGCCCACAGCGTCTACGGCTCATGCCCAGTGGTTAAGGACTCGAAACCGCGGAGTAACGGCTACATATGTAGCTCCAGGCATAGTGTCTCACCTGAGGCGGTTTTCTCAGAGAGGGCGTACGTCACAACCTTCGGGGGCGACCGGCCCGGACCGCAAGAGCCGCGGGTCAGAGAGCCGCGCCGAACAGCGCCCCGAGCCCGTAGGTGACGGCCGCAGCCACGCCGCCGAGGACCAGCTGGCGCAGTCCGCTGTACCACCAGCTGCGCGCGGTCACCCGGGCGACGAGCGCACCGCAGGCGAAGAGCCCGACCAGAGCGAGCAGCACCGCGGGCCACAGGGAGCTCGCGCCGAGGAGATAGGGCAGTACGGGCAGCAGCGCGCCCAGCGCGAACGAGCCGAAGGACGAGACGGCGGCGACGGTCGGCGACGGCAGGTCGTCCGGGTCGATGCCGAGCTCCTCGCGGGCGTGGATCTCCAGCGCCTGCTCGGGGTCCTTGGAGAGCTGCATCGCCACCTCGCGGGCGAGCGCGGGCTCGACGCCGCGGGCCACGTACAGCGCGGCGAGCTCCTCCATCTCGTCGACCGGGTGCCCCAGCAACTCCCGCCGCTCAACGTCCAGTTCGGCCTCGACGAGCTCCCGCTGGGAGGCCACCGAGGTGTACTCGCCGGCCGCCATCGAGAAGGCGCCCGCGGCGAGTCCGGCGAGCCCCGTGATGACGATGGCCTGCTGGGACACTGCGCCGCCGGCGACACCGGTCATCAGGGCGAGGTTGGAGACCAGTCCGTCCATCGCACCGAAGACCGCGGGACGCAGCCAGCCGCCGTTGACATCACGGTGGGTGTGGTTGTCGCGGTGCGCCACGTGGAGCGTCGCCTCGGTTTCGATGATGGACACAGTTCTCCTCTTCTCCGGCAGCGGGCCCGGTGGCCCCGCTCCCCCCTCAACACCCTCGAAAATACGCACTATGTAAGGGGCTCGCCAGCAAGGCAGGCCGTACTTACCTGTAGTCAGGCGGGTGACAGACGCGTTTCTCAGACTCGTCGCGCGTCGCATGTGGCACAGATGCAGGAACAGGCTCGGTGCGCGCGAAAGGGGCCCGCCCCATGGAGTTGATTGCATGCAATCCCGCTGATCCCGCCGCCCGCGCCGCCACCGCCCCTGTTACAGCCGCCCCTGTTACGGCCGCCGCCGTACTCCGAGACCGGGCCAGTGGCGCACTGCTCGGCCTCGCGGTGGGCGATGCGCTCGGCGCTCCCGCCGAGAACATGCGGCCGTCCGAGATCCGCCGCCGGTGGGGCCGTATCGAAGGCTTCGTGAGCGAGGACCCGGCGGGTACGGACGACACGGAGTACGCGATCTTCTCCGGCCTGCTACTGGCCCGGCACGGCTCGGCGCTGACCGTCGCGCATGCCGAGAAGGCGTGGCACCACTGGATCGCGGATCTGGACGAAGGCCCGTTCCGCGGGGCGGGGTTCAGCGAACGCGGCACCCTGGAGAACCTGCGGCGCGGGCTCACCGCCCCGATCTCGGCCCAGCACCGGCACGCGTGGAGCGACGGGCTGGCGATGCGCGCGGCGCCGTTCGGCGTCTTCGCGGCGGGCCACCCGGCGGAGGCGGCGCGGCTGGTCGCGATCGACGGCACCGTCAGCCACGACGGCGAGGGCATCTACGGCGGCCAGGCGGTCGCGGCGGGCGTCGCCGCGGCGATGGCGGGCGAGGGCCCGGCCGGGGTGATCGGAGCGGCGCTCTCGGTGGTCCCGATGGACTCCTGGACGGCCCGCTCCCTGCGCCGCGCGGTGGTCGCGGCCCAGCGCACCCACGCTCACACCCTGGCAATGGAACGGGCGGTCCGCTCGGCGGTGGTGATCGGCGGCTACCCGTGGACGGACCTGGCCCCGGAGGCGGTGGGCCTGGCGTTCGGCGCGTTCGCGGCGGCCCGCGGAGACTTCCGTACGTCCGTCCTCACCGCGGTCAACATGGGCCGCGACGCGGACACCACGGCGGCGGTCGCGGGCGCGCTGGCCGGGGCGATGTCCGGGGCCACGGCGATCCCCCCGGAATGGTCCTCGGCCATCGGCCCGGTCCGCGGCAGCTGCCTCCCGTCGATGACCGGCTACCACGTCCTGGACATCGCGGAACTGCTCACCCCGGACGACGACCCACAAGCGGCGTCATGACGTGCGAGCCGCGGTGGCGCGAGGACGCGGGACCCGCCGAGCCTGCCCCGGCAGGCCCGCCGCCGGGCGTCTCCCAG
This sequence comes from Streptomyces sp. NPDC019443, assembly GCF_044389785.1. Taxonomy (NCBI): domain Bacteria; kingdom Bacillati; phylum Actinomycetota; class Actinomycetes; order Kitasatosporales; family Streptomycetaceae; genus Streptomyces; species Streptomyces sp. NPDC019443. The sequence continues at coordinate 337,420 of NZ_JBIRYJ010000005.1, read as the reverse complement.
GGGCCCTGGGGCCTGCCCGCGGGCTCCGGCCGCACACCGGCCCGTCCCATCGAAGGGCTGCTCCTCGGGCTCGCCGCGGGGGACGCCGCCGGGTGGCCGTCCGCGCGGCATCGGGCCGCGCGGATGCCCGAGTGGACCCGGCGGCTCACCCGTGAGCTCGACGACTTCGCCGAGCAGAACGCGACCACCACGCTCCCCGTCCCCATCGCCCTCAACCAGTCCCCCGAACCCCTCCGCCTCGGCCCCTCCGACGACGCCGAGTGGGCCGCCTTCGCCGCCGAGACCGTGCTCACCGCCGCCGGTGATCTCTTCGCCGGGCTCGCGCCCGGACGCCGGATGCGCGCCGCCGTCGATCTCGCCTGGAACTCCCTCGCCAGCGAGGTCGCCGCGGCCGCCGACCGCGCTCCCGAGGTCGAGTCCGCCGTACTCCCCCTCCGCGCCCGGATCTCCGTACGCGCCGGGCTCGGCAATCTCGCCACCGGCCTCCGCCCGCCCGCCACCGGCCACGACAACCCGCACTTCTTCGACGACGCCGCCTGCGTACGCGCCGCCGTCCTCGCCGTCGTCCACCCCGGCGATCCGGCCGCCGCCGCCGCGCTCGCCGAGTTCGACGCGCGATACAGCCAGGACGGCGACGGGGTGCACGGCGCCCGCGCCATGGCCGCCGCCGTGGCCGCGGCGCTCGGCGGCGCGCCCGTCGACGACGCCGTCGACGCCGCCCTCGCCGAACTCCCCGACGCCACCGAAATCGGCCGCAACGCCCGGCACGCCGTCAAGCTCGCCCGCGACGCCCACGGCGCCTTCGAACTCGTACCGCTCCTCGAGCACCAGATCGTCGACCACGTCTACAGCTACGGCATCGCCGCCGCCGAGACCGTCCCCCTCGCCCTCGCCCTCGCCACCGCCGCCCGCGGCCGGGTCGCCGAAGCCGTGCCCGCGGCCGCCTGTCTGTCCCGCGTCGCCGACTCCGCGCCCGCCCTCGCCGGCGCCCTGACCGGCGCGCTCGGCGGGGGCGATGCCGTGCCCGCCACCTGGCGCGACGCCTGCCGCACCCTGGCGGGCTGCGCGCTCCCCCGGCTCGCCGGCACGGATCTCGTCGAACTCGCCGGGCTGCTCGCACACACGGAACTGACCGCCCCGGGTGGACAATTCCGGCATGACGACGACACTCGCGACGCTCACACTCGATGACCGGATCAGCGGCAGCCTGATCGGTGCGGCGGTCGGTGACGCGCTCGGCGGCCCGGTCGAGGGCTACACCCCGGAGCAGATCGTGGAGCGGCACGGCGGCCGCGTCCACGGCATCGTCGGCCCGTGGCACGGCGACGAATGGCGCACCGCCCGCCCCATCGCGCCGTACCACAAGGGCGACGGACACGTCACCGACGACACCCTCATGACGCACGCGCTGATCCGCGTGTACACCACCGTCCGCGACCACCTCGACGCCTACGCCGTCGCCGACCATCTGGTCCCCGACCTGATCTCGACCCCCCGCTGGATTCCGGAGCTCGAGGCGGAGGCGCTCCCCGTGCAGCGCGTCTTCCTCGCCGAGAAGTGGATGGTGGCCCGCCTCCACTACGGGCACAACGACCCCCGCGAGGCGGGCGTCGGCAACATCGTCAACTGCGGCGCGGCGATGTACATGGCCCCGGTGGGCCTGGTCAACGCGGCGCATCCGGCGGCCGCCTACGCCGAGGCCATCGACATCGCGGGCGCGCACCAGTCCTCGTACGGGCGTGAGGCGGCGGGCGTCTTCGCGGCGGCGGTCGCCGCGGCGTGCCTGCCCGGCGCCACTCCCACAACGGTCGTGGACGCGGCACTCTCGCTGGCCAAGGACGGCACGGGCTCGGCGATCGAGGCGGTGGCCGAAGTCGCCCCGCACCACACGGACTTCGAGTCGGCACTCGCCCCGCTCCGAGCGGCCGTCGCCCCCTTCGACACAGTCGGCCCGGACTACCGTGCCCCGTCGCTGGCCGCCCGCCGGCCTTCCCGGCTGCACGCCATCGAGGAACTCCCGATCGCCCTGGGCATGCTTCTGGTGGGCGGCGGCGACTACCGCCGTACGGTCCTCGGAGCCGTCAACTACGGCCGCGACTGCGACTCGATCGCCACGATGGCAGGGGCGATCGCGGGCGCGCTCCACGGCGAGTCCGCGGTGCCGAGCGACTGGGCGAAGACAGTCGCCGAGGCCAGCCGCCTCGACCTGCACGCCCCGGCGGCGGCGCTGACCGCGGTCACCCGCGAGATCTTCGCCCGCGACACGACCCGCCGCCGCACCCACGAATCGGCGTTCGCCCATCTGACGGATCCGCGATGACCGGCCTCCGCCTCACCTGGGTCCAGCCGGAGGACCTGGTGCGCCACGAGCTGCGCCAGGCGGACGAGGACGGCCGCGACGCGACGGAGATCCGCACCCGCTGGGCACGCGCGGGCGGCCCCGAGTCCCCGCCGCGGGGCGGAGCGTCTCCGGCACCCGCGCCACCGGAGCTGAGGGCCCTGGCCTACGAGCTCCTGGACGAACTGGCCCTGCTGCCGTCCCCGTTGACGGAGCAGGAGCCGACGCCGCTCGCATTGATCAAGGCCGCCTGCCCGGCCTGGCCCACACGCGAAGCGCCGAGGAGCCGGGGGGCCGGAGGCTTGCCCCCCGGCTCGGGATGGGGGTACTCCCCCCGGCTGCGCCGGGGGCACCCCCACCCAGGCGAAGCTCTGGGGGAGGGCGGGCCAGGGGAGAGACACCCCCGCCCCAACTCCCTGCACGCCTCCTGGCTCGGCCGCGCCATCGGCTGTCTCCTCGGCAAGCCGGTCGAAAAGCTCCCCCTCCACGCCATCCGCAGCATCGCCCGCGCCACGGGCAACTGGCCCCTCCACACCTGGTTCACCGCCAAAGGCCTCCCTCCGGAGCTCGCCGCCGCACACCCCTGGAATCGCCGGTCCGCCGACACCTCACTCGCCGAGAACATCGACGGGATGCCCGAGGACGACGACCTCAATTACCCCCTCCTCAACCTGCTGCTCCTCCAGCGCCACGGGAAGGCGTTCACCACCGCCCAGCTCGCCCAGCTCTGGCTCGACGAGCTCCCGGCAGGCCGTACCTTCACCGCCGAGCGCGTCGCCTACCGCAATCTCCTCTCCGGCGTCGAACCCCCGCTCACCGCCGGCCACCGCAACCCTTTCCGGGAGTGGATCGGCGCAGCCATCCGCGCCGATGTGCACGGCTGGACGCACCCCGGCGACCCCGCGGCCGCCGCCGCGCAGGCCCATCGCGACGCGTCGCTCACCCACACCGCGAACGGCGTCTACGGCGCGATGTTCATCGCGGCCACCATCGCCACCGCGGCCGGAGGCCGGAGCGACGTCCACCAGTGTCTGCGGACCGGCCTCACCGTCGTCCCCCCGCGCTCCCGGCTCGCCAATGCCATCCGCCTCGGCATCGCCACCGCCCGCGCGGAACCCGACTTCGACACCGTCGTGGACGGGCTCCACACCGCCCTCGGCCACCACCACTGGGTCCACGTCATCCCCAACGCCGCCCTCCTCGCCGCCGCACTCACCCACGCCGACGGCGATTTCACCGGCTCCATCTGCCGTGCCGTCTCCGGGGGCTGGGACACCGACTCCAACGGCGCGACCGCCGGCTCCGTCGCGGGCCTGCTCGCCGGCCACCCCGCCGCGATCCCCGACCGCTGGACCACCCCCCTCAAGAACCGTCTCGCCACCTCTGTCGCCGGCTTCGACGGCATCGGCTTCGACACCCTCGCCCACCTCACACACCAGGAGGCACTCCGACCATGACCGGCATCGCGGTGCTCGGCAGCACCAACATGGACCTCGTCGCGTACGTCTCGCACGCGCCGAAACGCGGAGAGACCGTCACCGGAAGGGAGTTCCTCACGATCCCCGGCGGCAAGGGCGCCAACCAGGCCGTCGCCGCCGCCCGCGCCGGCGGCGACGTCGCCATGATCGGCGCGGTCGGCTCGGACGACTTCGGCGCACGGCTACGGCACACGCTCGAATCGTCCGGCGTCGACACCGACCTTCTGCGCACCGCGGAAGGCCCCTCCGGCACCGCGCACATCGTCGTCGACGACGAAGGCGGCAACTCGATCGTCGTGATCCCCGGCGCGAACGGCACCGTCACCGCCCTCGCCCCCGGCGACGAGGCTCTCATCGCCTCCTCCGTCGCGCTGCTCCTGCAGCTCGAACTCCCCCTGAGCGCCGTGCTGGACGGCGCCGAAGCCGCGCGCCGGAACGGTGTACGGACCGTCCTCACCCCCGCCCCCGCGCAGCCACTTCCTCCTGAACTCCTCGCCGTCACCGACCTGTTGGTGCCCAATGAGCACGAGGCGGCCACCCTCGCCGGCGTCGCCGACCCGCACCTGGCCGCCGAGGCGCTGCTGCGCCAGGTGCCCGAGGTCGTGATCACGCTCGGCTCGGCGGGCAGTCTGTACGCGGCCCGGGGCGCGGCTCCCGTCACCGTGCCCGCGCCGCGCGTACGGGCCGTCGACACGACCGGCGCCGGCGACACCTTCGTCGGCGCCCTCGCCGTCGCGCTCGTCGAGGGCAGGCCCGTACAACAGGCCCTGACCTGGGCCTCGGCCGCCGCCGCCCTGTGCGTCCAGCGCCCCGGCGCCTCCACCTCCATGCCGTACCGCTCAGAGATCGACGACGCCTCATGACCCACACTCCCCCGTCGGCCGCTCCCCTCACCGGCCTGCGCGTCCTCGACCTGGCCACTCTCTTCGCGGGCCCGCTCGCCGCCACCATGCTCGGCGACTTCGGCGCGGAGGTCATCAAGGTCGAGCACCCCACCCGGCCCGATCCCTCCCGGGGCCACGGCCCCGACAAGGACGGCGTCGGCCTGTGGTGGAAGCTGCTCGGCCGCAACAAGCGCACGGTCACCCTCGATCTGTCCACCCCCGGCGGCCGCGAGACCCTCCTTCGTCTCGCGAAGACCGCCGACGTGATCATCGAGAACTTCCGCCCCGGCACCCTGGAGAAGTGGCAGCTCGGCTGGGAGGAGCTGAGCACAGCCAACCCCCGCCTCGTGCTGACACGCGTCACCGGCTTCGGACAGTTCGGTCCGTACTCCCATCGCCCCGGCTTCGGCACCCTCGCCGAGGCGATGAGCGGCTTCGCCTCCATCACCGGCGAGCCCGAAGGTCCGCCCACCCTCCCTCCGTTCGGCCTCGCCGACTCGATCGCGGCGCTCGCCACCGCGTACGCCGTCATGACCGCGCTCACCGCCCGCACCGCCACCGACCGCGGCCAGGTCGTCGACATGGCGATCATCGAGCCGATCCTGACCGTGCTCGGCCCGCAGCCCCTCTGGTACGACCAGACCGGGTACGTACAGAAACGGACCGGCAACCGCTCCTGCAACAACGCCCCGCGCAACACCTACCGCACGGCCGACGGCTCCTGGCTGGCCGTCTCCACCTCTGCCCAGTCCATCGCCGAACGCGTCATGCATCTGGTCGGCCGCCCCGACCTGATCGACGAGCCGTGGTTCAGCACCGGCAGCGGCCGTGCCGAGCACGCCGACGTGCTCGACGAGGCGGTCGGCGGCTGGATCGCCTGCCGCACTCGCGCCGAAGCCATGGCCGCCTTCGAGAAGGCCGAAGCGGCGATCGCACCGATTTATGACGTCCGTGACGTCATGGAAGACCCCCAATACCAAGCACTGGACACCATCACCGAGGTCACCGACCCAGAACTCGGCACCCTCCGGATGCAGAACGTCCTCTTCCGGCTCTCCGAGACCCCAGGCGCCATCCGCTGGGCGGGCCGCCCGCACGGCGCCGACACGGACGAGGTCCTCAGCGAACTCGGCCTGTCCCGGGCCGAAATCACCGCTCTGCGCACCCAGGGCGCCCTATGACCACACCCCTCACCTGGCTGTACGCCCCCGGAGACCGGCCCGAGGTCGTGCACAAGGCCCTCGCCTCCAACGCCGACGTCGTGATCGTCGACCTGGAGGACGCCGTGTCCCCCGACCGCAAGAAATACGCGCTGGCCGCCACAGCCGAACTTCTCGCTTCCCCCCAGACGCTTCCGGTGCATGTCCGCATCAACACCCCCCATGACATCGAAGCCCTGACCACACTCCCCGGCCTCTGTGCTCTGCGTATCCCCAAGGTCGCATACGCCACTGACATCCGACGGATCGCGGCCCGTGCCCCCGGCGTCCCCCTCTATGCGCTCCTCGAATCGGCTCTCGCCATCGAGCACGCGTACTCCATCGCCACCGCACACCCCGCCGTCCACGGCATCGCCATCGGCGAGGCAGACCTCCGCGCCGACCTCGGCATACGGGACGGCACCGGCCTCGACTGGCCGCGTACCCGCATCGTGGTCGCCGCCCGCGCGGCAGGTCTGGCGCCACCGGTCCAGTCCGTCTTCCCCGACATCCGCGACCTGGACGCCCTCTACGCCTCCTGCACCCACGGCCGCGCCCTCGGCTTCCTGGGCCGGGCGGCCATCCACCCCCGCCAGCTCCCGGTCATCGAGCGGGCGTTCCGTCCCACGCCCGAGGAGATCGAGGCGGCGGAGGAGGTCGTCAAGGCGGCGGCCACGGACGAGGGTGCGCTGGCCCTGCCGGACGGCCGCTTCGTGGACGCCGCGATTGTGGCCGCGGCGCAGCGGACCCTCGCCCTCGCGCGACGCGAGGGCGGATAGCAGCGGAGGAACGGAGGGGCAGAGGAGCAGACGGGGAACGCACGAGGCCGCCGGGACCCTCTCGGTCCCGGCGGCCTCGTCACGTAAGTCGCGCAAGTCGCGCAAGCGCCCGCGGTCAGCCCCTCTTGGCCGACTCCGCGTCCGCGTCTGCGCCCGCGTCCTCCGCGGCAGCCTCGTCCCCGTCCGCCGGGTCCTCAGCCGGGCCGCCCGCAGCGTCGTCCGCCTCCGGCTTCGCAGCCGTCGCCTTCGCCGACTTGTCGGGCCTCTCCGGCTCGACGATCTCCTCGCGCCCGGGCCGCACCCGCGCCGAGATCACCATGTACGTCACCGCGAGCACGAAGACGACGATCGAGGTCCACACATTGAGGCGCAGCCCCAGCACGTGGTGCGCCTCGTCGACCCGCATGTACTCGATCCAGCCCCGGCCGACGCAGTACGAGGCGACGTAGAGCGCGAACGCCCGGCCGTGTCCCAGCTTGAAGCGCCGGTCGGCCCAGATGACCAGCAGCGCGACGCCGATGCACCACAGGGACTCGTACAGGAACGTCGGGTGGTAGAGGCCCGCCTCGCGGTTCGTACCCTCGGTGATCTTGAGGGCCCACGGCAGATCCGTCGGCTTGCCGTACAGCTCCTGGTTGAACCAGTTGCCCCAGCGGCCGATCGCCTGCGCTATGGCAATGGCGGGCGCGAGGGCGTCCGCCCAGGCCGGCAGCGGGATCCCGCGGCGGCGGCAGCCGATCCAGGCGCCGACCGCGCCCAGCGCGATCGCGCCCCAGATGCCGAGGCCGCCCTCCCAGATCTTGAAGGCGTCGACCCAGTTCTCACCCTCGCTGAAGTACAGCTGGTAGTCGGTGATCACGTGGTACAGCCGGCCGCCGACGAGACCGAAGGGCACCGCCCAGACGGCGATGTCGGCCACGGTGCCGGCCTTGCCGCCGCGAGCGATCCAGCGCTTGTTGCCGTACCAGACGGCCGCGAAAACACCGATGATGATGCAGAAGGCATAGCCGCGCAGCGGGAGCGGTCCGAGGTGGATCACTCCGGTCGACGGGCTGGGAATGTAGGCAATATCCATGGCAGGACCGACGCTACCCTGCCGGGCAGGACGCACGGCAACCCACCCGGCAACTTCTGGATAACGAGCCGCGCCCCGGACGTACGCCGGATGTACGTGGATGTACGCCGATGTACGCCAGGAGGCTGCCCGGAAGCCGTCAGGAGGAGGCCGGGGCGCCCGGACTCGGCGTGGAGCGCTTGGTGCCCGGCTTCTTGCCCTTGTTCGCCTCTTCGACCCACTTCTTGAAGTTGGCGACGGAGATCTGCTCGGACCCCTTCTGCGGGAAGACGGACTCCCCGTTGAGCAGCACGGTTGGGGTACCGCGGAAGCCGCCGTTCTTGAAGGCGGTATTCGACTTGGCCACCCAGCTGCTGTGCTTGCCCTCCTCCACACAGCTGCGGAATTCGGGCGTGTCCAGGCCTTCGACCTTGCCCGCGAGCTCGATCAGCCTGCTGTTCTGGGCGAAGGCGTCGTCCGTCTCCGGCGGCTGGTTCTGGTACAGCACGTCGTGGTACGGGGCGAATTTCCCCACGTCCTGCGCACACGCCGCGGCGTTCGCCGCGTACAACGAGCCGCTGCCGCCCATGTTCCCGTCGATGATGGTGGCGAGGTGGTACTCGATCTTGAGCTTGCCCGCCCGCTCCAGCTCATGGATGGTGTCCCGGAGAGCGTTCTCGAAAGCGGCGCAGGCCGGGCAGCGGAAGTCCTCCCACACCGTGAGCGTGGACGGGGCGTCGCTCGCGCCCACCGGGATCGCGAGCTGGTCCTTGCCCTGCACGCCCGCGGGCGCGAGGAGCGGACCGGCGTCCGAGCCGCTGTCCTCCTTCTTCCCGGCGTTCGCGGCGATCACGCCGACGACGGCGGCGAGGCCGAGGACGCCGACCACCGCGGCGGAGACGATCAGCAGCCGCCGTCGTTTCTCGCGGGCCTTCTCCGACTCACGTTCCTGTTGGAGCCGCTCGCGTGCGGTCCGCTTCCGTTCCTGGTTCTTCTCGCTCACATCCGGCAAACGAACCGGGGAGGCATGTGCATGCCTCCCCGGTCCGAGATCCACCCTTATGAGCTACGCGTCCCGGCGCACGCCTTCGGCGAGCTGGGCCGCCAGTTCCCGCACCGCTGCCAGGCCCGCGGCCTGGTCCGGTGCGTCGAGGAGCCGCTTCACGAACGCGGACCCGACGATCACGCCGTCCGCGAAGGAGGCGACCTCGGCGGCCTGCTCGGGGTTGGAGACGCCGAGGCCCACGCAGACCGGCAGCTCGGTGGTGGCGCGGGTGCGCCGCACCAGGTCCTGGGCCTGCGCGCCCACCGACTCACGGGTGCCGGTCACGCCCATCAGCGAAGCCGCGTACACAAAGCCGGAACCGGACGCCGTGATCTTCGCCAGCCGGGCGTCCTTACTGCTCGGCGCGACGACGAAGACCGTGGCGAGGCCGTGCTTCTCTGCGTGCTCGCGCCACACGCCGGCCTCCTCGACCGGCAGGTCGGGCAGGATGCAGCCGGCGCCGCCCGCGTCGGCGAGCTCGGCGGTGAAGCGCTCGATGCCGTAGCGGTCGATGGGATTCCAGTACGTCATCACGAGGACCGGCTTGCCGGTGGCCTCGTGCGCCTCGCGCACCGTACGCATCACGTCGGCGATCTTGACGCCGCCGCGCAGGGCGATGTCGTCGGCGGTCTGGATGACAGGGCCGTCGAGGACGGGGTCGCTGTGCGGCAGCCCGACCTCGACCACGTCAGCGCCGCCGTCCAGGGCTGCCTTGACCGCCTCGATACCGCCGTCGACGGTCGGGAAGCCGGCCGGGAGGTACGCGATGAGCGCGGCCCGGTTCTCGTTCCTGGCCTGCGCCAGGGTGCCGCTCAACAGCTGGATGTTGCCGCTCACTTCGCGTCCCTCCTGATCTCGGCGTAGCCGTTCTCCGCGGAGGCGTCGGCGGCGACCCTCGCGTCCCCCTCGCTGTCGTACAGCCCGAAGTAACGGGCGGCGGTGTCCATGTCCTTGTCGCCGCGGCCGGACAGATTGACGACGATCAGCCCGTCCTTGCCCAGTTCCCGGCCGACTTCCAGCGCACCGGCCAGCGCGTGCGCGGACTCGATCGCCGGGATGATGCCCTCGGTACGGGACAGCAGCAGCAGCGACTGCATGGCCTCGTCGTCGGTCACCGCGCGGTACTCGGCCCGGCCGGTGTCCTTGAGGTACGAGTGTTCGGGGCCGATGCCGGGGTAGTCGAGTCCGGCGGAGATCGAGTACGGCTCGGTGATCTGGCCTTCCTCGTCCTGCAGGACGTACGAGCGCGAACCATGCAGGATGCCGGGCTCGCCCGCGGTCAGGGTGGCCGCGTGCTCGCCGGACTCGATGCCGTGGCCCGCGGGCTCGCAGCCGATGAGCCGTACGGACGCGTCCGGGATGAAGGCGTGGAACAGCCCGATCGCGTTGGACCCTCCGCCGACGCAGGCGACGGCGGCGTCGGGCAGCTGGCCGGCCCGCTCCAGGATCTGGCGTCGGGCCTCGACGCCGATGACGCGGTGGAAGTCGCGGACCATCGCGGGGAAGGGGTGCGGTCCGGCGACCGTGCCGAAGAGATAGTGCGTACGGTCCACGTTGGCGACCCAGTCGCGGAACGCCTCGTTGATGGCGTCCTTCAGGGTCCGGCTGCCGGAGGCCACCGGGATGACCTCGGCGCCGAGCATCCGCATCCGCGCCACGTTCAGGGCCTGGCGCTGGGTGTCGATCTCGCCCATGTAGATGGTGCACTCGAGGCCGAAGAGCGCGCAGGCGGTCGCGGTCGCGACGCCGTGCTGGCCGGCGCCGGTCTCGGCGATGACCCGGGTCTTGCCCATGCGCTTGGTGAGCAGCGCCTGGCCCAGCACGTTGTTGATCTTGTGCGAGCCGGTGTGGTTGAGGTCCTCCCGCTTCAGGAAGACCCGCGCCCCGCCGGCGTGCTCGGCGAACCGGGGCACCTCGGTGAGGGCGCTGGGGCGGCCGGTGTAGTTGACCATCAGGTCATTGAGCTCGGCGGCGAAGGCGGGGTCGGCCTTGGCCTTGTCGTACTCGATGGCAACCTCGTCGACCGCGGCGACGAGCGCCTCGGGGATGAACTTGCCGCCGAATGCGCCGAAGTAGCCCTCGGCGCTGGGGACTTGACCCTCCGGGTCCGGGATGAAGAAGTCGCTCGACATGCGACATGCTCCTTGTCGGGGCGGTTGCCCCAGAAGTCTGGTGTGCAAGGGACACGGTTTGCGCGTGCGCGGCTGCCCGGCGGGGCGTTGTCCCCACCCCGCCCGTTCCCGTAACCGGGGCTCCGCTCCGGACCCCGCGCCTCAATCGCCGACGAGGCTTGAGGTTCCGCCCGTCCGGCGGAAACTCAAGACCGTGGGGGTCCCCCCGGACGAAGTCTGGGGGAGATTGAGGACACTCCCCCTACGCCCGGAGGGCGTGGGGGGACCCCCAGAAGGGCGTACCGGGGTCTGGGGCGGAGCCCCAGTTCGGGAAGGGGCGGGGTGGGGAAAGCACCCGCCCGGGACCGCCTAGTGGCAGTCGCACGCGCGGACCGCGCGCCATCGCATGCCGTTGACCTGGCCCGGCTCGGAGCCGATGACATACCGCACCCGGCGGCCGTGTACCCGGCGGGCCGGGGCCCGGCAGCCGCGGGGCTTGCAGCCTCGGGCCAGCCGCGCGTACGGGTCACGCGCGGCGGCGAGCGCCGCGCCGCGGGGAGCCGTGACCGTCCTGCACACGTCGCCCGCCGCCGGACGCGACGGCGTCCGGTACTGCGGGGCCACAAGGCCGACGGCGGTCATGGGGAAGGTCAGCTCCGCCCGTGACGCAGGGCCGGGTGCGCGCCCGCGGCGACCAGGTCGGCGACTGCCGACTTCGGGTCGCGGCCGGTGACCAGGGACTCGCCGACCAGCACCGCGTCGGCGCCAGCGTTCGCGTAGGCGATCAGGTCGTGCGGACCGCGCACACCGGATTCGGCGATCTTGACGATGTGCGCCGGAATCTCGGGGGCGACCCGCTCGAACGTCGATCGGTCGACCTGCAGCGTCTTCAGATCGCGGGCGTTGACGCCGATGATCTTCGCTCCGGCCTCCACCGCGCGCTCGACCTCGTCCTCGTCGTGCACCTCGACCAGCGGGGTGAGCCCGATCGACTCGGCGCGCTCGATCAGCGAGACCAGGGCCTCCTGCTCCAGCGCTCCGACGATCAGCAGGACGAGGTCGGCGCCGTACGCCCTGGCCTCCCACAGCTGGTACGCGGTGACGATGAAGTCCTTGCGCAGCACCGGGATGTCCACCCTGGCGCGGACGGCTTCGAGGTCGGCGAGCGAGCCGCCGAAGCGGCGCTGCTCGGTCAGTACGGAGATGACGGCCGCGCCGCCCGCCTCGTAATCGGCGGCGAGCCCGGCCGGGTCGGCGATCGCGGCCAGCGCGCCCTTCGACGGGCTGGAGCGCTTGACCTCACAGATCACATGGACGCCCTCGCCACGCAGCGCGGCGATGCCGTCCTTGGCCGCAGGAGCGTTGGCGGCGCGCTCCTTCAGCTCGTCGAGGCTCACACGCGCCTGCCGCTCTGCGAGGTCGGCGCGCACGCCTTCAATGATCTCGTCGAGCACACTCACGCGAGCGGCCCCCTTCCGGGACGGTTCAGATGGATCAGGATCAGCCATGTCGATGGTATCCGCAGGAGGGCCCGGGCCTCGCATCCGGTTGACGCCCGTCCCACTACCTGGGACTTTGCGGGTCCGGGTCACCCCCCGGACCCCGCACAGTCACGGCGCGAGCGCCGAGCCGAACGGCAGGTTGCGGATCACGCTGAATACCAGCAGAACACCACCGAGCGACCACCACCACGCCGGCGCGACCGCGATCCGCAGGGGCACGCCCCGTACGGCGTGAATCAGCCACACCACCCACACTACGGCGAAGATTCCGTAGCCCGCGACGGCCAGGGCATTGGCCCCGAGCGCGGTGGTCAGATCGCCGTGGATGAAGGCGTGGGCACTGCGCAGCCCGCCACAGCCCGGGCAGAAGATCCCGGTGAAGCGGAGCAGCGGGCAGACCGGGTAGTGGCCCGGTTCGTTGGGATCGACCGTGCCGACGTACGCGAAAGCCGCGGCGACCCCTGCGAGGGTGGCCAGGGGAGTCGCCAGTCGCCGTGCGAGCGGGGCAGGGCCGGGCTCACGGGCGGGTGCGGCGGAGGAAGGCATGGCGTCCACCCCGTGATTGTCGCCGTTGCTACGCAAAGGCGCATACGGAAAAAGGCATACGGAGAGGCGCAGCCCGGCAACGCTGGGCTGCGCCTCGCAGCGTGGATCCGTACGGCAGCGTCAGGAGGACGCCTGCGCCGTGGCGGGCTGCGCCGTGGCGACCTGCGTCTGGCCCGCCTGCGACCTCGCCCGCACGTGGGCCTCCGACTCCTTCGGCATACCGAGCCCGGCGGCCTTCATGGCCAGGCCGACGACGCCACCGAGGATGATCACGGCCACTCCGGCCCAGAAGCCGAGCGGATTGGCCGCCACCATGAAGACGCCTGCGACACAGAAGCCGATGAAGGCGATGGTGACACCGGTCCAGGCGGCCGGGGTGTGTCCGTGGCTGCTGCCCGCCATGAGTTTGCTCCTCGTTACTGATGCTCTGGGGTGACCTGTTGCGCTGTGGTGAGCCGGACGCTCACCTCATATTGTCCCGTACGCCGTGGCATGCGATGACGTGGGGTGTCTCACGCTTCCCGCGTCGGGTCCTCGCCGCGGTCCAGGGCCTTCCACAGATCCTCGGGCCGGTCCGGGTCCACGACCGGGGCCTTGCGCGGCCGGGGGGTGCCGTCGCGCTCGTACCGGCCTGACATCGTGGGCCACTGCTTGCCGTACCGCAGCGCGAGCAGGCCCGCGAGCAGGATCAGCAGGCTGCCGGCCACGGTCACGTAGGGCCAGGCGGTGTGGGTGAGCGCCTCGACCGTGGCGGCCGCGTCGCCGGTGGTCTTCGCCGCCCTCTCGTCGAGGGCCGCGCTGTCGGAGGCCCCGAGGAAGGCGGCGAGCGCCGCGCCGGCCCCGCTCAGCGCGAGCAGTGCGGAGACGAGCAGCCGGCCCGCGCTGCGGACCGCGAAGACGGCGACGAGGGCGGCCAGGCCGACGATGGCGAGCGCCGTGGGGACACCGGTGACATCGCTGCCTTGGGCGTCGAGCGGCAGCGTGCCGCCGCCGACGGCCGCCCTGCCCTCGGCCCAGACCTGGCCGGCGGCGAGCAGTACGACGGTCGCGCCGACGGCGCCGAGGAACAGGGCCGCGGCAAGACTGCGGCGGCTGCCGGTGGCGGATGCCGATCCGGCGCGGGGCTGGGGTACGGGTACAGCGCTCACATACCCCACTATCCCTTACCGCCCAGTCAGCTGTTGAGGCGGTTCGCGGTGTGCACGGCGCGGAGCACCGCGGCCGCCTTGTTGCGGCACTCGGTGTCCTCGGCGACCGGGTCCGAGTCGGCCACGACCCCCGCTCCGGCCTGCACGAACGCCGTGCCGCCGCGCAGCAGCGCGGTGCGGATGGCGATCGCGGTGTCGGAGTCACCGGCGAAGTCGAGATAGCCGACGCAGCCGCCGTACAGTCCGCGCCGCGAGGGCTCCAGCTCGTCGATGATCTGCATCGCGCGCGGCTTGGGGGCGCCGGAGAGGGTGCCGGCGGGGAAGCAGGCGGTCAGCACGTCGAAGGCGGTACGGCCCTCGGCGACCTGGCCGGTCACCGTCGAGACGATGTGCATGACGTGGGAGTACCGCTCGATCGACATGAAGTCGACGACCTCGACGCTGCCGGGCTCGCAGACCCGGCCCAGGTCGTTGCGGCCGAGGTCGACCAGCATCAGGTGCTCGGCGCGCTCCTTGGGGTCGGCCATCAGCTCGTCGGCGAGCGCCTGGTCCTCCTGCGGGGTCGCTCCGCGCGGCCGGGTCCCGGCGATGGGGTGGACCATGGCGTGCCCGTCCTCGACCTTGACGAGCGCCTCGGGGCTGGAGCCGACGACATCGAAGCCGTCGAAGCGGAAGAGGTACATGTACGGGCTGGGGTTGGTGGCCCGCAGCACGCGGTAGACGTCCAACGCGCTTGCCGTACAAGGGGTTTCGAACCGCTGGGAGGGCACGACCTGAAAGGCCTCGCCGGCCCGGATGCGCTCCTTGATGTCCTCGACGGCGTCCTGATAGTCCTCGCCGCCCCACAACGCGGAGAACTCCGGCAGCTCGGAGGGCGGCAGCACGGCGGGCGCGGAGGCCAGCGGCCGTGTGAGGTCGGCCTCCATGGCGTCCAGGCGCGCGACGGCGTCGGCGTAGGCCTCGTCGACGCCGGTGTCGAGGTCGTTGTGGTTGATCGCGTTGGCGATCAGCAGGACGGTGCCGTCCCAGTGGTCGAGCACGGCGAGGTCGGAGGTGAGCAGCATGGTCAGCTCGGGGAGCTTCAGGTCGTCGCGCTCGCCGGGGCCGATCTTCTCCAGCCTGCGGACGATGTCGTACCCGAGATAGCCGACCATGCCGCCGGTGAAGGGCGGCATTCCGGAAGCGAGGTCGCGCGGAGTGTGCAGCGCCTCGACGGTGGCGCGCAGGGCCTGCAGGGGGTCGCCGTGGACCGGGATGCCGACCGGCGGGGTGCCGAGCCAGTGCACGTGGCCGTCACGTTCAGTGAGGGTCGCGTCGGAGCGTACGCCGATGAAGGAGTACCGGGACCAGGAGCGGCCGTTCTCGGCGGACTCCAGGAGGAAGGTGCCTTCGCGCTCGCCGGCGAGCTTGCGGTAGAGCCCGACCGGGGTGTCGCCGTCGGCGAGGAGCTTACGGCTGACGGGGATGACACGGCGGTCGGCGGCGAGCTTGCGGAAGGTGTCGAGATCCATGGCGCCCGACCCTACTGGTCCAGCGGGAGCACGTCGGCGTCGAAGCAGGTGCGGGCCCCGGTGTGGCAGGCGGCTCCGACCTGGTCGACCTTGACGAGGACCGCGTCGGCGTCGCAGTCCAGCGCGACGGACTTGACGTACTGGACGTGGCCGGATGTGTCGCCCTTGACCCAGTACTCCTGGCGGCTGCGGGACCAGTAGGTGCAGCGGCCGGTGGTCAGGGTGCGGTGCAGGGCCTCGTCGTCCATCCACCCGAGCATCAGCACCTCACCGGTGTCGTACTGCTGGGCGATGGCCGGAACCAGGCCGTCGGCGCTGCGCCTGAGGCGGGCGGCGACGGCGGGATCGAGGGAGCTGGCGGGGACACTGCTGGTCATATGGCCATTGTGCCGTGCCCGGCGGGGGTGGCGGGCGGTGCGTCCACTGGGCGGACCCGGTGCGGCCGCCGTAGGCTGGCGGACATGTCGACCCATGCCAAGCGTGAACGACTTCTGCTCGCCGATCTGTTGGAGACGGCGGGCCCCGAGGCTCCGACCCTGTGCGAAGGCTGGAAGACCCGCGATCTGGCCGCCCATGTGGTGGTGCGGGAGCGGCGGATGGACGCGGCGGGCGGGATCCTGATCGGCGCGCTCAAGGACCGGCTGGAACGGGTCCAGGCGGAGTTCGCATCGAAGCCGTACGAGGAGCTGATCCAGCTGATCCGTACGGGACCGCCGCGGATGTCTCCGTACGGGATCAAGCAGCTCGACGAGGCGGCCAACACCGTCGAGTTCTATGTGCACACCGAGGATGTGCGGCGGGCCCAGCCGGACTGGACGCCGCGCGATCTGGACCGGGTTTTCGAGAACGCCCTGTGGTCGCGCCTCGAGAAGGCGGCCAGGCTGCTGGGCCGCAAGGCGCCGGTCGGGCTCGTGCTGCGGCGTACGGACGGGCAGACGGCGGTCGCCCACCGCGGCACCCCCGTGGTGACGGTGACCGGGGAGCCGGGTGAGCTGACGATGTTCGCCTTCGGACGGCAGGACGTGGCGCGGGTGGAGCTGGAGGGCGACAAGGACGCGATCGCGCGGCTGCACGAGGCCGAGGCGTTCGGGATGTAGGTCACCCGGTCACCCGTACGGCCGACGGCAGCGGTGCCGCGCCGGAGCCGGTGGACCCCGCCAGGTCCTCGTTGCCGGCGTCAGGTCCTCGTTGCCAGTCAGGTCCTCGATGTCAGCGGACGGGGTGCCCCGCCTCCCGCAGGGCGTCCTTGACCTGGGAGATACGCAGGTCGCCGAAGTGGAACACGGAGGCCGCCAGCACCGCGTCCGCGCCCGCCGCGACGGCCGGGGGGAAGTCCGCCGACTTGCCCGCGCCGCCGCTCGCGATGACCGGGACGGACACGTGCTTACGGACCGCCGCGATCATCTCGAGGTCGTAGCCGTCCTTCGTGCCGTCGGCGTCCATCGAGTTGAGCAGGATCTCGCCCGCGCCCAACTCGGCGGCCCGGTGCGCCCATTCGACGGCGTCGAGGCCGGTGCCCTTGCGGCCGCCGTGCGTGGTGACCTCGAAGGAGCCATCGGCAGTACGCCGCGCGTCGACCGACAGCACCAGTACCTGGCGGCCGAAGCGTTCCGCGATCTCGCGGATCAGTTCGGGGCGGGCGATCGCGGCGGTGTTCACGCCCACCTTGTCCGCGCCGGCGCGCAGCAGCTTGTCCACGTCGTCGGCGCTGCGCACACCGCCGCCCACGGTCAGCGGGATGAAGACCTGCTCGGCGGTGCGGCGCACCACGTCGTACGTCGTCTCACGGTTGCCGGACGAGGCCGTGATGTCGAGGAAGGTCAGCTCGTCGGCGCCCTCGGCGTCGTACAGCTTGGCCATCTCGACGGGGTCGCCCGCGTCGCGCAGATTCTGGAAGTTGACTCCCTTGACGACCCGGCCGTTGTCCACGTCCAGGCAAGGGATGACTCGGACCGCGAGGGTCATTCGGCACCTCCTCGGTAGGCCTCGACCTCTACCTCGACGACCAGGCTCGGGTCGACGAAGCCGGAGACGATGAGCATCGACGCGGCCGGACGGACCTCGCCGAACAGTTCCTTGTGGGCGCGGCCGACCTCGTCCACGTCCCGGGCGTGCGTGATGTACATCCGCGTACGCACCACGTCTTCCCGGCCGAGGCCGAGCTCCTTCAGCGCGTCGAGGGCGACACCGAAAGCGGTCATCGCCTGCTCGTACGGACCGCCCGCGGCGATCTGGCCGCCCACGACCGAGGTGCAGCCGGAGACCAGGACCAGGCCGTTCGGCAGCTGGACGGCGCGGGAGTAGCCGAAGGCCTCCTCCCACGGCCCGTCCGAGCCGATTCGCCGTACGGAATCAGAGCCTGAATCGGTCATGCCGACACCGCCGCGAGTGCCTCTTCGAGGGTGAACGCCTTCGCGTACAGCGCCTTGCCGACGATCGCGCCCTCGACGCCCTCGGGCACCAGCGAGGCGATCGCGCGCAGATCGTCGAGCGAGGAGACGCCACCGGAGGCGACGACCGGCTTGTCGGTGGCCGCGCAGACGTTCTTCAGCAGCTCCAGGTTGGGGCCCTGGAGGGTGCCGTCCTTGGCGATGTCGGTGACGACATAGCGGGCGCAGCCCTCGGAGTCGAGCCGGGCGAGCGTCTCGTAGAGGTCGCCGCCGTCGCGGGTCCAGCCGCGGCCGCGCAGCGTCGTGCCACGTACGTCCAGGCCGACCGCGATCTTGTCGCCGTGCTCGGCGATGACCTTGGCGACCCACTCGGGGGTCTCCAGCGCGGCCGTCCCCAGGTTGACCCGGGTGCAGCCGGTGGCCAGCGCGGCCGCGAGCGAGGCGTCGTCGCGGATACCGCCGGAGAGCTCGACCTTGATGTCCATCGCGTCGGCGACCTCGGCGATCAGCGCCCGGTTGTCGCCGGTGCCGAAGGCCGCGTCCAGGTCGACCAGGTGCAGCCACTCGGCGCCCGCGCGCTGCCAGGTCAGGGCGGCCTCCAGCGGAGAGCCGTACGACGTCTCCGTACCGGACTCACCGTGCACAAGGCGGACGGCCTGGCCGTCGCGGACGTCGACGGCGGGGAGGAGTTCAAGCTTCGGCATTACAGCGTCTCAATCCAGTTGGTCAGCAGCTGGGCGCCGGCGTCGCCGGACTTCTCGGGGTGGAACTGGGTCGCCCACAGCGCGCCGTTCTCGACGGCTGCGACAAAGCGCTCGCCGTGCGTGGCCCAGGTGACCTGGGGCGCGCGGATGGCGGGGTTGGTGACTTCCAGGCTCCACTCGTGCACGGCGTAGGAGTGCACGAAGTAGAACCGGGCATCGGCGTCGACTCCGGCGAAGAGCTTGCTGTCGGCCGGCGCTTCGACGGTGTTCCAGCCCATGTGGGGAACGATCGGGGCCTTCAGCGGGCCGACCGTGCCGGGCCATTCGTCGAGGCCCTCGCTCTCCACGCCGTGCTCGATGCCGCGCGCGAAGAGGATCTGCATGCCGACGCAGATGCCCATGACCGGGCGGCCGCCGGAGAGCCGACGGCCGACGATCCACTCGCCGCGGGCCTTCTTGAGGCCTTCCATGCAGGCGGAGAAGGCGCCGACGCCGGGGACGAGGAGCCCGTCGGCGTTCATGGCCGTGTCGAAGTCACGGGTGATCTCGACGTCCGCGCCGACGCGGGCCAGCGCCCGCTCGGCGGAGCGGACATTGCCGAATCCGTAGTCGAAGACGACGACTTTCTTCGGAGTGCTCATTCCCAGACCCCCTGAATCCGCAGGACGCCGGCGACCAGGCACATCACGGAAGCGACGGTGAGAAGCACGATCAGGCCCTTGGGCATCTTCTGCTTGGAGAAGGAGTACACACCGCCGGCGAGGAAGAGCCCGACGACGATGAGAACGGTGGAGAGGCCGGTCATGGAGTTGCTGCGCCCTTCTGGTTCTCCCCCAGAGCCTTCGGCCTGGGGGTGCCCCCATCTCCGCCCGCGCGGCGCAGAGGTGCCACTATCGCTGTCGCCTGCGACCCGGCGGCCGCGCGTGCGTCGCTCACCGCGCCCTTCTCGTTCGCTTCTCCGCCCGCGCGGCGCAGAGGTGCCACTATCGCTGTCGCCTGCGACCCGGCGGCCGCGCGTGCGTCGCTCACAGTGCGCCCTTCGTGGAGGGGAGGATGCCCACCGCGCGCGGGTCGCGCTCGGATGCGTACCGCAGAGCGCGGGCCAGCGCCTTGAACTGGCACTCCACGATGTGGTGCGCGTTTCGCCCGTACGGGACGTTGATGTGCAGCGCGATCTGGGCCTGGGCGACGAAGGACTCGAAGATGTGCCGGGTCATGGTCGTGTCGTACGAGCCGATCATGGGCGCCATGTTCTCGGGCTCGGTGTGCACGAGGTACGGGCGGCCCGAGAGGTCCACGGTGACCTGGGCGAGGGACTCGTCCAGGGGCACGGTGCAGTTGCCGAATCGATAGATCCCCACCTTGTCGCCCAGCGCCTGCTTGAAGGCGGCGCCGAGCGCGAGGGCGGTGTCCTCGATGGTGTGGTGCGAGTCGATGTGCAGATCGCCCTCGGTCTTCACGGTGAGGTCGAACAGGCCGTGGCGGCCGAGCTGGTCGAGCATGTGGTCGTAGAAGCCGACCCCGGTCGACACGTCGACCTTTCCGTGGCCGTCGAGGTCGATCTCGACGACGACTGACGTCTCCTTGGTGGTGCGTTCGACACGGCCAACGCGGCTCATGCGTCGTACTCCTTCTTCAGTTCACGAACCGCGTCGAGAAACGCGTCGTTCTCTTCTGGGGTGCCGGCGGTGACCCGCAGCCACCCGGGCACTCCGTTGTCACGGACCAGGACGCCCCGGTCGAGGATCTTCCGCCAGGCCTCATGGCTGTCGGGGAAGCGGCCGAACTGGACGAAGTTTGCGTCCGATTCGGTGACCTCCCAGCCGATCGCACGCAGCTCGGTGACCAGCCGGTCCCGCTCACGCTTCAGCTGCTCGACATACCCGAGCAGCGTATCGGTGTGCTCCAGCGCGGCCAGCGCGGTGGCCTGGGTGACGGCCGACAGGTGGTACGGCAGGCGCACCAGCTGGACGGCGTCGACCACGGCGGGGTGCGCGGCCAGATAGCCCAGGCGCAGTCCGGCCGCGCCGAAGGCCTTGGACATGGTGCGCGAGACCACGAGGTTCGGCCGGCCCTCGATCAGCGGCAGCAGCGAGGGGCGGTGGCTGAATTCGACGTACGCCTCGTCGACCACGACCAGCGAGGGCTTGGCAGCCTGGGCCGCCTCGTACAGCGCGAGGACGGTTTCGGCCTGGACCGCGGTGCCCGTCGGGTTGTTGGGCGAGGTGATGAAGACGACGTCCGGCCGGTGCTCGGCGATGGCCTCGCCTGCCGCGTCGAGGTCGATCGTGAAGTCGTCGCGGCGCGGTCCCGAGATCCAGTGGGTGCCGGTGCCGCGCGAGATGAGTCCGTGCATCGAGTACGAGGGCTCGAAGCCGATGGCGCTGCGGCCGGGGCCGCCGAAGGTCTGGAGCAGCTGCTGGATGACCTCGTTGGAGCCGTTGGCGGCCCAGACGTTGGCGAGGGTCACCTCGTGCCCGGCCGTACGGGTGAGGTAGCGGGCGAGCTCGGTGCGCAGTTCGACGGCGTCCCGGTCGGGGTAGCGGTTGAGGCCGCGCGCGGCCTCCGCGACCCGCTCGGCGATCCGCTCGACCAGCGGCTCGGGCAGCGGGTACGGGTTCTCGTTGGTGTTCAGCTGTACGGGTACGTCGAGCTGGGGCGCCCCGTACGGGGACTTGCCGCGAAGCTCGTCGCGGATGGGCAGATCGTCGATTCCGGTCACTGCTGAGGCACCTTCCATCCGAAGCGTGCCTTGAGGGCGGCACCGTGCGCGGGCAGGTCCTCGGCCTCGGCGAGCGTGACGACATGGTGCGTCACCTCGGCGAGCGCGTCGCGCGTGTAGTCGACGATGTGGATGCCGCGCAGGAAGGACTGGACGGACAGGCCCGAGGAGTGGCAGGCGCAGCCACCGGTCGGCAGGACGTGGTTGGAGCCCGCGCAGTAGTCACCGAGCGAGACGGGCGCCCACGGGCCGACGAAGATCGCGCCGGCGTTGCGGACCCGGGCGGCGACCGCGGCGGCGTCGGCGGTCTGGATCTCCAGGTGCTCGGCGCCGTACGCGTTGACGACCCGCAGGCCTTCTTCGACGCCGTCGACCAGGACGATCGCGGACTGCTTGCCGCTCAGCGCCGGGACGATCCGGTCCTCGATGTGCTTGGTGGCCGCGACCTGCGGCTCGAGCTCCTTCTCGACCGCGTCCGCCAGCTCCACGGAGTCGGTGACCAGCACGGCGGCGGCCATCGGGTCGTGCTCGGCCTGGCTGATCAGGTCGGCGGCGACGTGCACCGGGTCGGCGGCCGAGTCGGCGAGGATCGCGATCTCGGTCGGGCCAGCCTCGGTGTCGATGCCGATGCGGCCGGTGAAGTACCGCTTGGCGGCGGCGACCCAGATATTGCCGGGGCCCGTCACCATGTTCGCGGGAGCGCATCCGTCAGGTCCCTCGGTGCCGTACGCGAACATCGCGACGGCCTGGGCGCCGCCCGCGGCGTACACCTCGTCGACGCCGAGCAGCGCGCAGGCGGCCAGGATCGTCGGGTGCGGCAGCCCGTCGAACTCTTTCTGCGGCGGGGACGCGAGCGCGACGGATTCGACGCCCGCCTCCTGCGCCGGCACCACGTTCATGATCACGGAGGAGGGGTAGACGGAGCGGCCGCCCGGTGCGTACAGACCGACGCGCTCGACCGGCACCCACTTCTCGGTGACGGTGCCGCCGGGGACGACCTGGGTGGTGTGCTCGTCTCTGCGCTGCGCGCGGTGCACGATCCTGGCGCGCCGGATCGACTCCTCCAGAGCGGCCCTGACCTGGGGGTCGAGCTGCTCCAGGGCGTCGGCGAGTGCCGCTGCGGGCACTCGCACCCGGTCCAGCTTCACACCGTCGAATTTCTCCGCGTAGTCGATCAGCGCCGCCGTGCCGCGATGATGCACGTCCTCGCAGATGGGCCGCACCTTCTCCAGGGCGGCTTCCACGTCGAACTCGGCACGGGGCAGCAGGTCGCGCAGAGCGGCACCCTCGGGGAGAGCGTCGCCACGCAGATCGATTCGAGAGATCACAGAGCAATTCTCTCAGACCGGATTCCGCTGCTGGTCGTCCGTATCACTGGCTGATACCGGCCCCAGAAGTTGTTCATGACCACTAGCGTTCAGTCCGTCACTCAGCGGGAAGAACAGCTGTACGAACCAATGAAGCGGAGGAGCGGCATTGACCGAGCCGCTGGACGACGGGCCTCCGAATGGACTGAGCCCGACCGAGCTCCACATGTGGAACGCATTCCGGAACGGAAGTACGTACGACCTGAGCGACCCGAATCCCCTGCTGAACGATCCCTTCTCCCCACGCCCCTGGGGCCCCGAGCGCAGCGTCCGCGCGTCCATCGTCGCCCGGCTGCTGCTCAGCGGTCCCACCGCACAGCCCGGCCGGGTCGCCGCGCTGAAGCTCCGCGGGGTCCAGATCACCGGCACCCTCAAACTCGCGGGTGGCAGCATCGCCCCGTACGTCGAGCTGAACGGCTGCCGCTTCGAGAGCGAAGTGCTGATGCCCGAGGCGCACTTCACCACCGTGCGCATGGTCGGCTGTGCGATCCCTCGGATCGAGGCGGCCCGGCTGCGTACCGAGGGCGATCTGCATCTGCCGCGCTGCCGCATCGAGCACGGCATCCGGCTCACCGACGCGCAGATAGGCACCGATCTGCTGATCAACCAGATCCATGTCCGGCCGGACCGCCGGGGCCGGGCGATCACCGCCGACGGGATGTCGGTCGCCCAGGACTTACAGGCCGAACTGATCGAGACCTACGGCGAGTTCAGTCTGCGCGGCGCGAAGGTGGGGGTCTCTCTGAGCCTGCGCGGCAGTCGGCTGCGCGCGGCCGGGGAGCGGCGCGCGCTGAACGCACCGCAGCTGAGCGTGGAGCGGACGCTCTATATGACGGGCGCGTGGGTGAGCGAGTCCACGGGCAACCAGGGCTCCACGCCCCCGTTCGGCACCGGCGGTTCCGCGACCCCGGCGCGCGGCACCCGGCTGCAGCCCTTCCAGTGTCACGGCGGGGTGCGGCTGGACGACGGCCGGTTCGGCGACGCGGTCGATCTGCACCATGCGCGGTTCGTGCTGAGCCCGCGCGAGGAGCTGTCGCTGCGCCGGATCGCCACTCCGGAGCTGCGCTTCAACGCGCAGCGCCCGGAGGAGGGCCGCGTCGTGCTGAACGGCGCGAAGATCGTGACGCTGATCGATCTGGCGGCGAGCTGGCCGGGGCCCGGCGGCCTCGCGATGGGCGGCTTCGTCTACGAGAATCTCGTTCCGTACGAGGAGTTCCCGCTCAGCCGCCGCCTGGAGTGGGTGGCCTCGGCGACTCCGGAGTACTCCCCGGAGCCGTACGAACGACTGGCGACCGTCCTGCGCAACAGCGGTGAGGACGCGGACGCCCGCGAGGTGCTGCTCGCCAAGCAGCGCCGCCGCCGGGAGACTCTGCCGCTGGCCGCGAAGCTGTGGGGCTATCTGCAGGACTGGACGGTGGCGTACGGCTACCGGCCGGGCCGGGCGGCCCTGTGGATGGCGGTTTTGTGGGCGGCGGGCGCGGTGGCCTTCTCCCAGATCCATCCGGCGCCGATCAAGCCCGATGAGCATCCGCGGTGGAACGCCGCGCTCTACGCCCTGGATCTGCTGCTGCCGGTGATCAATCTCGGCCAGGACGGCTACTGGCAGCTGGACGGCCGCTGGCAGTGGGCGTCGGCCGCGCTGATCCTGCTCGGCTGGATCCTCGCGACGACGGTCGCGGCGGGCGCGTCCCGCCTTCTCCGGCGCGGCTGAGTCACTTTCTTTACGCTCTCTTGGCTTTCGCCAGGACAACCATTCCGCCGCTACGAAGTCTTCACAGCTGCCCTCTGGCGCGCCTCCTACCTGCAGTTTTCAATGGTCCGCACCATGTCATTGCTCCGCGCCCTGATCCGCACCGCGCGCATGATCCGTCATACGCCGCAGCTCGCCGACGGCCTGTCGCCCGACGAGGCGGTACTGCTCGACGCCCCCGACGAGCGGCTGAGCCCGGCGCTGGTCGCGGCTGCCCTCGGGGATTACGAGCCGGCCGCCAAGCTGCTGGCGACCACGCGTGAATCTGCCGAGTGGGAGAACCGCGACCGGTACGTGATGCGGCTCGCCACGTTCGCGTACAGCCGCGACGAGTGGCTCACGTCCTGGCTCGCCGCCGCGCCGCGCGACCCCGACGCACTGGTCGTCAAGGCCGAGCTCGCGGTCCGCAGGGCCTGGGAGTCGCCGGCCAGGGCCGAGCGGCTGCGCGAGATCGGTCCGCTGATCGACGCGGCGGCGGAGGGCGATCGTCACGATCCGGTGCCGTGGCGGATCTCGCTCGACCACGCGCGCGGCACGCATGCCACGCACACGGCGTTCGAGTCGCTGTGGGAGCAGGCCGTACGCCGCTCCCCGCACCACTACGGCTGTCATGTCGCGGCCCTGCAGTACCTGTCCGCGCAGTGGTACGGCTCACACCGCGAGTGCTTCGACTTCGCCGAGCAGGCGGCGGCGGACGCGCTGCCGGGCTCACTGGTGCAGGCGCTGCCGGTGCGGGCGGCGTTCGCGCAGCTGCTGAGCGGGGACACCACCTCCGTACAGGACGACCGGATCGACGCTGCGGCGGATCTCGCAATCACGCTCTCAGCGGATTATCAGGCCGGGGATCCATGGCCCGCGGAGGTGCGCAATCTGCTGGCGTACGTGCTTGTAGGGCGGGGTCGGTGGACCGAGGCGCTGGAGCAGTTCCGGCTGATCGGCCCGTACGCGACGTCATTTCCGTGGAGTTATGCCTCCGACGATCCACTGGGTCAGTTCCTCGAGGCGAGGGACGGTGTACGGATCGAGATCGCCTCGGCGATGCCAGTGCGTGGACGGGGCGGACGAAGCAGGTCGTTCGGCCATTAGGCTTGACCGTTGTGACCGCACGCCTCCCCCTCTTCCCGCTGAACTCGGTGCTGTTCCCGGGCCTCGTCCTGCCCTTGAACGTGTTCGAGGAGCGTTATCGCGCCATGATGCGCGAGCTGCTGAAGACGGACGAGTCCGAGCCGCGCCGCTTCGCGGTGGTCGCCATCCGCGACGGCCGCGAGGTGGCGCCGACCGCGCCCGGCATGCCGGACCCGACCGCGCTGCCCGAGCGCGGCCCGGCGGCGGGCTTCGGCGACGACCCGATCCAGGCCTTCCACCGGGTGGGCTGCATCGCGGACGCGGCGACGATCCGCGAGCGCGACGACGGCAGCTTCGAGGTGCTGGCGACGGGCACGACCCGGGTCAAGCTCCTCTCGGTCGACGCGAGTGGCCCGTATCTGACTGCCGAACTGGAGGAGATCCCGGAGGAGTCGGGGGACGGCGCGGGGACCCTCGCCGAGGGCGTGCTCCGTGCCTTCCGCAGCTACCAGAAGCGGCTGGCGGGCGCGCGGGAGCGGTCACTGTCCACGGGGGCGGATCTGCCGGACGAGCCGTCGGTGGTCTCGTACCTGGTCGCCGCGGCGGCGGTGCTGGACACCCCTGCGAAGCAGCGGCTGTTGCAGGCTCCGGACACGGCGACCCGGCTGCGTGAGGAACTCACCCTGCTGCGCTCGGAGACCGCGGTGATCCGCCACCTGCCTTCGCTGCCCGCGGTCGATCTGACCCGGGCGCCGACGAGCCCCAACTGACAGGAGTTTCCTGCGGTGCCGAAGAAGCCCAAGAAGCCCGGCGGCACGCCCGCGACGGTCGCCCTGACCGCGGCGGGCACGGCCTTCACGGTCCACGCGTACGACCACGACCCCGCGTCGCCCTCGTACGGCGAGGAGGCGGCACAGGCACTCGGGGTCTGCCCCGACCGGGTCTTCAAGACCCTCGTCGCGGACGTCGACGGTGAACTGACGGTGGCGATCGTCCCGGTGGCGGGCCAGCTGGACCTCAAGGCGCTGGCCGCGGCGGTCGGCGCCAAACGCGCGACGATGGCCGACCCGGCGGCGGCGGAACGCACGACGGGCTACGTCCGCGGCGGCATCTCCCCGCTGGGCCAGCGCAAACCCCTCCGCACGGTCCTGGACGCGTCCGCGTCCGTGCACCCCACGATCTGCGTCTCGGCGGGCCGCCGCGGCCTGGAGGTCGAACTGGCCCCCGCGGACCTGGCGGCGCTGACGTCGGCGGTGCTGGCGCCGATCGGGCGCGCGTAGGGGGTCGACGGCGGGGCCGTCCTCGGCTACGACCGTAGGAACGCTCTGTCGGGGAGCGCGTACGCGGAGAGGACCCGCCATGTCCAAACGCACCCGCAAGCGTAAGTGGCGCATCCGGAAGCACAGGGCCAACCACGGCCGCCGCCCGGCCTGATCCCGGGGCCCCGCCCCGGCCCCCGCGCCTCAAACTCCCCCAGACTTCGTCCGGGGGGACCCCCACGGGGCTGGATTTCGCGTCCGGGACCGCGCCTCAAGCTCCCCCGGACTTCGTCCCGGGGGGACCCCACAAGGCTCGCTTTCGGGGCTCCGCCCCGGGCCCCGCGCCTCAAACTCCCCCGGACTTCGTCCGGGAGGCCCCCCACGAGGCTTGAATTTCCCGGTCGGCCTGAATCTTCAGGCCGACCGGCGGAAATCAAGCCCGTCCGGCGATTGAGGACAACGCCCGAAGGGCTTACGGGGTCTGGGGCGGAGCCCCAGTTCGGGAAGTGGGGGTCCCCCCACGCCCGCCAGGGCGTAGGGGGAGGGTAGGGGAACGCCCGCCGCAGGCGTCAGGCCGCGTCAGGGCCGCCCGGGTCCGGGCCGTACCCCGGTGCCGGCCACTCCGGCTCCGGATCCCGCGGGCCGAACAGCGCCGTCAGCGCCAGGTGAACCACCATCGCCGCCACCGGCCACGCCAGCACCGCCCCCTTCGCCCTCAGCTCCAGGTACGCGTCGAAGGTCACCCCCTCGCCGACCTCCCTCGCATGCGCGACCACATCATGCGTCGGGCCGAACCACACCCCGATCCCCCACGCCAGCAGCGACCCCAGCAGGCCGCCCAGCGCCAGCGCCACCACCAGCGCGATCCCCCCGCGCCTGCGGATCCAGAAGACCGCCGCCGCGCTCACCGCGCCGAAGGCGAGTGCCAGCAGCACGAACGTTCCGTCCGCGCCCACCGCTTCCTCTCCCTCCGTGTCCTTGAGGAAGACCGCCTTGTCGTTCGAGATCAGCGGCACCCGCGGCGCCAGCCACAGCCACAGGAGCCCCAGCGCCACGCCCAGAATCGTCACAGCAACCAGCACCACGGCCGCGTCCCGCAGGTCCGTCGTCAGGTCCGGGTCATCCTCCGCCCCCTTGGCGTACAAGGGTCCCGGCCCGGTCGGCGGCGACTGCCACGGGTCATTGTTCGGCGAAGGCTGGTGAGGCGGAGTCAGAGGTGCGGTCACCCCGCCATCGTGCCAGGCGTGTCGGGACGGTGCCTCACCGGACTGCCGCCCGCCGGTACGCCCACGTCGCGACCGTCAGCGAGACGACACCCACCAAGGCGCAGACCGCGAGGTCCAGCCCGACGACCGCCCAGTCCGGACGCGCGTCGAAGGTCCGCGCGAGGGCCTCGACGCCGTAGGTGGAAGGCAGCAGATCGCGGGCGTACGAGACCGGCCCGGGCAGCCTGTCGGCCGGCAGCACCCCGAGCAGCAGCGCCGCGGACATACCCAACTGCCCGAGCAGCGTGGCCAGTTCCTGGCGCGGCGCGAGCAGACCGAGTGCCGCGCCAAGACCGGCGAGGGCGGCGCCGGACAGCGGGATGACCGCGGCGAGCACCCATAGATGTGTCAGCGGCAGCTGGAAAAGGACGCTGCCGACGACGGCGGTGACGACCGTGCCGGGCACGGTGAAGGAGGCGTACGCACCGGCCGCACCGAGCACCACCGCTGCCGGCGGCACCGGCAGCGTGGCGTAGTGGTCGAGGCCGCCGCTGGCCCGCAGCTGCCCGAAGTACTGGGCGAGGAGATTGAGCGCGACGAAGGCGACGACGAGAACGCTGGACCCGGCGACGACGGCCCGCGCCTCCGCACCCCCGTCGACGACCCCGCGCATCAGGACCATGATCCCGATCGACTGGAAGGTCGCGACGAAGAGCAGCGGGATCCGGGCGACCCGCGCCCGCGACAGCTGCGCGCGGTACACGGCGGCGAGCGAGGGCAGCAGCCGCGCGCGCGGCGCGAGCGGCGCGGCATCCACCACCGCTGCCCTGCCGGCCACCCTGATCTGTTCGGCCACCGCCTCCGCGGGCACGATGCTCACGCCTTGACCAGCCCCTTCGTCGCGTTCCCGCCGAGCGCCAAGTACACGTCCTCCAGGCTCGGCGTGGCCACGGTGAAGTCGTCGAGCGCCGCGAATGCCGCGCCACCCGTCACCGCCGCGACCGCCGCCCGCGCCTCGTCGGGCGCGAGCCTGAGCACCCAACGGCGCCCTTGCTCCTGCGCGGACCCGCGCAGCGCGGTGACCTCGGGCACGTCCAGCGGCGCCCGCTCGCGCCACACCAGCTCGACCCGCACCTCGCCGGCGACCCGTTCCTTGAGCCCGGCCGGGGTGTCGCAGGCGATGACGCGGCCCCGTTCCAGCACGGCAACCCGGTCGAGTACGGTCTCGGCCTCGATGACGTTGTGGGTGACGAGCAGGACGGTCGCGCCGTTCTCCGCCCGCCGCCGGTCGACCGCGGCCCAGACCGCGCGCCGCGCGACGGGGTCCATGCCGGTGGTCGGCTCGTCCAGCACCAGCACCGGGCGCTCGCCCACGAGCGTTGCCGCGAAGCAGGCCAGCCGCCGCTGTCCGCCGGAGAGTTTCTTCAGGGTGCGCGCGGCGAGCCCGGTCAGCCCGAGCTCCTCCAGTACGTCGTCCCGCTCGGCCCGCGCGTCCCGCAGGGAAAGCCCGCGCAGTCGCCCGGTCGTCTCGGCGGCGAGCGCGACGGTCAGCTCGTCGAGCGCGGTGGACTCCTGCCCGAGGTAGCCGATGAGCCGGGAGGCCCGCTCCGGGTGGCGTACAAGATCGTGGCCCAGCACCTCGACGCTGCCGGCGTCCGGGCGCATCAGCCCGGTGAGCTGCCGTACGAGGGTGGACTTGCCGGCGCCGTTGGGCCCGAGCAGACCGAAGATCTCGCCGCGCCGCACCACCAGCGAAATCCCGTCAGTGGCACGCACCTCGGGCGTCCCGGGGGTGCCTCGGCGACCGCGCGCGGCGGGGTACGTCTTGACCAGCTCCCGCGCCACGCACACCGTACTCACAAGGGACGAGCCTAAGGGGTCGGCCGGACTACTCCCCCGCGGGGGCGTGTTCCGCGGCGGCCCGTACGTCGATCTCACGCCAGAATCCGGCCCGGATCGCATAGCGGTCGTGCTCGTCGATCTGGTCGTCCTTGTGCGCCAGGAGCCCGAAGCGCGCGGCGTACCGCAGCAGTTCGCCGTCGATGCGGTGCGGGATCCGCGGGTACATGGTGGACAGCTTCTGCACATGGCCCGCCTCCGGCAGCCGTTCCATCCAGCGCCGGGCGAAGACCTGGCCGACCTCGAAGGGGTCGCCGCCGACCGTGGTGATGTCCTCCTCGCGGTCGGCCCAGCGCTGCTCGGCGCTGGTGAGTTGGGCGAGCGTCGGCAGGGACGCGGTCTCCGGCGGCTCGCCGAGCGCCCCGCCGCCGGCCCGCTCGACCCAGCCCTTGTCGGAGGACCAGCGCAGGGTGGCGCTCGCCGGATGCGGCGCGGGGTGCTGGCCGGGGGCGCGCAGACCCGCCAGGTCCTTGGGGGTGGGTACGCCCTTGGACGCGGCAGGGGCGGGGAGCGGCTCGGCGCCGTTCTCGGTGGGGGCCGGCTGCGAGCCGTTCCGTACGGCGTCGGCGGCGCGCTCCTGCGAGGCGGCGAGCGCAGACTCGGGCAGCGGCGCGGAGAGGATCGCGGCGATCTCGGGGCCGGGTGCGGGCTGCGGGGCGCAGATGCCGGTGAGTTCCTTGGCCCGTACGGCCCGGGTGATCCAGGCCCGGTCGAGCACCCGTCGCTCGTCCGCCTCGGCGACCAGGTCCTCGGACTGGTTGTAGTCACCGTCGGCGGCCTGCACGGCCCAGAGGTGGACGGCGACGCCGTGCTCCTTGGCGGACATCAGACCGGGCAGCAGATCTCCGTCGCCGGTCACCAGCACGACGTCGGAGCAAGCGCGGTTTCTGGCCAGCTCGGTGAGCTCGGCGTGCATGGCCGCATCCACGCCCTTCTGTGCCCAGCGGCCGTCGCTGCGGGTCAGTGCGCCCAGCCGGACCGTCACCCGCGGCATGACGCGCAGCCGCCGGTGTTCGGGCTGCGGTACGCGGTCGGGGGCGCCGTCGAACCAGTAGATGCGCAGCAGCGGGCGCTCGGTATCGGCCTCGGCGAGTTCGCGCAGGCCCTGGATGAGGGCGGCGTGGTCGACGGTGATGCGGGAACGCGCCGGTTCCCCGGCGAGAAGACTCGCGGCGGCGCCCAGCAGATATCCGGCGTCCACCAGGACAACGCAGCGGTCCACGCGTTCCACCCTCTTTCGGGAACTTGGGGATCGGGGAAGGGTCCGGATCGGGGATTGTTCCGGGTTTCCTTCGAGTCTGCCCGACCACGGGAGGGTTAACGGCCGGAACTCGATCATCGGCGTGGCGGAACCCTGGTCCAGGCGCGACAAGCGCCCTTTACGCACCGCAATGATCCAAAATGCGGCGCTTCATCGCATATGTGAGTCTGACAGCGGCCCTGGCCCCGAGAATCCCCACAGGAGGCATCACCATGGCCAAGAACAAGAATCGCAAGCAGGGTGGTCAACAGGACCGTACGCCGCCCGCGGAGCGCGGCGCCGAGCAGGCCAAGTCGACCGCATACGAGTCCCATGCGCAGCCCCAGTCCCAGGCCCAGGGCAGCCCCGCGGACGTTGCCCGTAAGCACCAGCGGCGCTTCGGCCACAACTGATCGCGCCGTAAAAAGACGAGCCGTAAAAGACGAGCGGCAAAAGACGCCAGGGGCGCGCCCGTGACGACGGGCGCGCCCCTTGCGGCGTATGTGCGTATCGGCGCTAGCCGGCCAGGCAGGACGGGCCGAGCAGCACCTTCAGATCGCCGAAGAGCGCCGGGTCCGGCTGCACGCGGTGCCGGTCGAGCCGGAGCACCGTGGTCTTGCGGGGGCCCTGGAGCTTGATCCGTACCTCGGTGTTGCCCTTGTGGTGGCTGAGGATCTCACCGAGCCTGCTGATCATCGGCGGCGTCACCTTCACCGTCGGGATGGTGACGACCACCGGCGCGTTCGTGCCGGCCGACGAGAGGTCCGGGACCATCAGTTCCATGGCGACCAGCCGCGGGATGTCCTCGCGCTTGTCGAGACGTCCCTTGACGAAGACCACGGTGTCCTCGACGAGCTGCGTCGACACCAGCTGATAGGTCGCCGGGAAGAACATGCACTCGATGGAGCCCGCCAGGTCCTCGACCGTCGCGATCGCCCAGGCGTTGCCCTGCTTGGTCATCTTGCGCTGCAGGCCGGAAATGATTCCGCCGATGGTGACGACCGCGCCGTCGGCGTGCTCACCTCCGGTGAGCTGGGAGATCGCGGCGTCCGTCTTGTCGCTCAGGACATGCTCGATGCCGAAGAGCGGGTGGTCGGAGACATAGAGGCCGAGCATCTCGCGTTCCTGCGCGAGCAGATACGACTTGTCCCACTCGACGTCGGAGAACTCGACGTCGAGCCCGAAGCCCGGCTCGTCACTCTCCTCGTCGCCCATCCCGCCGAACAGGTCGAACTGCCCCTCGGCCTCCTTGCGCTTGACCGCCACCACGTTGTCGATCATCGGCTCATGGTGGGCGACCAGGCCCTTGCGGGTGTGGCCCATCTCGTCGAAGGCGCCGGCCTTGATGAGTGATTCGACGGTCCGCTTGTTGCAGACCACGGCCTCGACCTTGTCGAGGAAGTCGGGGAAGGAGGTGTACTTCCCCTTGGACTTGCGGCTGCGGATGATCGAGTCCACGACGTTCGTGCCGACGTTCCGCACGGCGGAGAGGCCGAAGAGGATCACCTCGTCGCCCTGCGCGGCGAAGTTCGACTGCGACTCGTTCACATTGGGCGGCAGCACCTTGATGCCCATGCGGCGGCACTCGTTCAGATAGACCGCGGACTTGTCCTTGTCGTCCTTCACGGAGGTGAGCAGCGCGGCCATGTACTCGGCGGGGTAGTTCGCCTTGAGATATGCGGTCCAGTAGGTGACCAGGCCGTACGCCGAGGAGTGCGCCTTGTTGAACGCGTATCCGGCGAACGGGACCAGCACGTCCCACAGCGCCTGGATCGCCTCGTCCGAGTACTTGTTCTTGCGGGCGCCTTCCTGGAACAGAACGAAGTTCTTCGCCAGCTCCTCGGGCTTCTTCTTGCCCATCACGCGGCGGAGGATGTCGGCCTCGCCGAGCGAGTACCCCGCGATGATCTGGGCGGCCTTCTGCACCTGCTCCTGGTAGACGATCAGGCCGTGGGTGACACCGAGGACCTCCTTGAGAGGCTCCTCGAGCTCCGGGTGGATCGGCGTGATCTCCTGCTGGCCGTTCTTGCGGAGCGCGTAGTTCGTGTGCGAGTTCATGCCCATCGGGCCCGGCCGGTACAGGGCCGAGACGGCGGAAATGTCCTCGAAGTTGTCGGGCTTCATCAGCCGCAGCAGCGAACGCATCGGGCCGCCGTCGAACTGGAAGACGCCGAGTGTGTCACCGCGGCAGAGCAGTTCGTATGTCTTGGGGTCGTCGAGCGGGACGGAGAGCAGCTCCAGGTCGACGCCCTTGTTGGACTTCACCATCTTGACGGCGTCGTCCATGATCGTGAGGTTGCGCAGGCCGAGGAAGTCCATCTTCAGCAGGCCCAGCGACTCGCACTGCGGGTAGTCCCACTGCGTGATGGTGACGCCGTCGGTGTGCCTGACCCACACGGGCACATGGTCGGTGATGGTCTCGCTGGACATGATCACGCCGGCTGCGTGCACACCCATCTGCCGGACCAGTCCCTCGACGCCCTTGGCGGTGTCGATGACCTTCTTCACGTCCGGCTCGTTCTCGTACATCCCCCGGATCTCGCCCGCCTCGCTGTAGCGGGGGTGCTTCGGATCGGTGATGCCGTTGAGGTCGATGCCTTTGCCGAGGACGTCGGCGGGCATCGCCTTGGTGAGCCGGTCGCCCATCGCGTACGGGTAGCCGAGCACCCGCGCGGAGTCCTTGATGGCGTTCTTCGCCTTGATCTTGCCGTACGTGCCGATCATGGCGACCTTGTCGGCGCCGTACTTCTCGGTGACGTACCTGATCACCTCACCGCGCCGGCGCTCGTCGAAGTCGATGTCGACATCGGGCATGGAAATGCGCTCGGGGTTGAGGAAGCGCTCGAAGATCAGTCCGTGCTCGATCGGGTCGAGGTCGGTGATGCCCATGGCGTACGCGACGATCGAGCCGGCCGCGGAACCTCGGCCGGGGCCCACCGCGATTCCGTTGTTCTTGGCCCACATGATGAAGTCGGCCACCACGAGGAAGTACCCCGGGAAGCCCATGTCGATGATGATGCCCATCTCGTACTCGACCTGCTTGAGCCGGTCGTCCGGGATGCCGCCCGGGTAGCGCCGGGCCATGCCGCGCATGGTCTCCTCGCGGAACCAGGTCACCTCGGTGAAGCCCTCGGGCACCTCGAACTTCGGCATCAGGTTCCGCTCCTGGAACCAGCCCTCGGTGTCGATCTGCTGCGCGACCAGGAGGGTGTTGGCGCAGCCCTCCTGCCAGGCGTCCGAGGAGTCCACGGCGTACATCTCGTCCGTGGACTTCAGGTAGTAGCCGGTGCCGTCGAAGCGGAAGCGGTCGGGGTCCGAGAGGTTCTTGCCGGTCTGGATGCACAGCAGCGCGTCATGCGCGCCGGCCTCGTCGGCGTAGGTGTAGTGCGAGTCGTTGGTGACGATCGGCGGAATGCCGAGCTTCTTGCCGATCTCCAGCAGGCCGTCGCGGACGCGGCGCTCGATCTCGATGCCGTGGTCCATCAGTTCCAGGAAATACTTGTCCTTGCCGAAGATGTCCTGGTACTCGGAGGCGGCCTTGAGGGCCTCGTCGAACTGGCCGAGGCGCAGCCGGGTCTGGAGTTCGCCCGAGGGGCAGCCGGTGGAGGCGATGAGCCCCTCCGACCACTGGGCGATGGTCTCCTTGTCCATACGCGGCCACTTCTGCAGCCAGCCCTCTGCGTACGCGTCGGAGGAGAGCCGGAAGAGGTTGTGCAGACCGGTCTTGTTGGCCGCCCAGATCGTCTTGTGGGTGTAACCACCCGAACCGGAGACGTCGTCACGCTTCTGGTGCGGCTGGCCCCACTGGATCTTCCGCTTGTTCCGCCGGGACTCGGGGGCGACGTACGCCTCGATGCCGATGATGGGCGTGACGTCCGCCTTCTTCGCCGAGTGGAAGAAGTCGTACGCCCCGTGGAGGTTGCCATGGTCCGTCATGGCGATGTGGGTCATGCCCATCTCATTGCAGGCATTGAACATGTCCTTGAGCCGCGCGGCACCGTCCAGCAGGGAGTACTGGGTGTGGACGTGAAGGTGCGTGAAAGGCGGCTTGGTCACGGCGGAATGCCTCCGGAGAACGGGGGGTGACAGGCTGCGGACAGTCTGGGTGGACAGCCTGGAAGTCTACGTCTTGGCACTGACAGTCGCCGGGCACTCCCGAGTACGGTCGTGCGTTGCACCCTTGGATTGCGCTCTCGCTTCGCTCGATCGGCGAGACGGAATCCCCCGTCCCGTTTGTCATGCACCAGGAGGCACCCAGCGATGTCGGTACCGCGATCCGCCGAGGCAGCAACTGAAGAGCGCGGCGAGGAGATTCTCGCCGTCTTCGACACCGCCTTCGGCCAGCTGCTGGCCGCCGACCCCGCCGCCTTCCGGGTCAAGTTCCGGAAAATGGCCGCCTCGGCGTTCGCGTTCTACCGGGGCACCGCCTGCCTGTTCTACAACGACCTGGGGCGCGAGCGGCACGGCGGCCCGTTCCTCGACGAGCGCACCGGTCGGGTGTGGATCCACGGCGATCTGCACGCCGAGAACTTCGGCACGTACATGGACGCCAACGGCCGCCTGATCTTCAACGTCAACGACTTCGACGAGGCGTACGTCGGCCCCTTCACCTGGGACCTCAAGCGGCTGGCCGCATCGCTGGCGCTCGTCGGCTACACCAAGGCGCTCAGCGACGAGCAGATCACCGAGCTGGTGCGGATCTACGCCGCCGCCTACCGCGAGCGCATCCACGCCCTGGCCGCCGGCGCGAAGAACGACGAGGTGCCGCCCTTCACGCTGGACACCGCCGACGGCCCGCTGCTGGACGTGCTGCGCGACGCCCGCTCGCTGACCCGGTTCTCGCTGCTCGACTCGATGACCGAGATCCGCGACTTCGAGCGCCGGTTCGCACCCGGCGGCGGCTCGATCGAGCTGGACGCGGCCACCCGCTACAAGGTGCTCGCGGCCTTCGACGGCTATCTGGAGACGCTGCCCGAGTCCAGCTTGACCCGGCCCGACTCGTACCGCGTCAAGGACGTCGTGGGCCGCCGCGGCATCGGCATCGGCTCCGCCGGCCTGCCCTCGTACAACATCCTGCTCGAAGGCAACAGCGACGCCCTCGAGAACGACGTCGTGATCTATATGAAGCAGGCGCAGACCCCCGCGGTCTCCCGGCACATCGACGACGCCACCGTGCGGGAGTACTTCCAGCACGAGGGCCATCGCACGGTGATCTCGCAGCGCGCCCTCCAGGACCACGCCGACCCGTGGCTGGGCTGGACCGAGCTGGACGGCTCAGGTCAGCTGGTCGCCGAGGTGTCGCCGTACGCGGTGGATCTGGACTGGGGCGACATCGACGAGCCGGAGGAGATCGCGGCGGTCGTCGCCGACCTGGGCAGGGCGACGGCCACGATGCACAGCGCGGCGGACGAGGAGAGCGGCCACTCGCTGGTGCCGTTCTCGACGGAGCGGGCCATCGACGCGGCGATCGCGGCCGACGAGGAGGGGTTCGGCGAGCTGCTGGTGGAGTTCGCGCACAGCTACGGCGCGCGGGCGCGGGCGGACCACCAGATCTTCGTCGACCTGTTCCGTAACGGCCGGATCCCGGGTCTCTGAGTATCGAGCATGCGGCTGAGCCGCGTGGGGCCGGATCCTTAGGGGACGCTTACCCGGCCCCATGGGAGACTCCCGGGTGATGGACATATCAGGAATGCAGCTCAGGGGGCTGCGGGCAGCGATTTTCACGGCACTGGTCGTGACCCTGTCCGCCGCCTCCCATGTGCTGCTCTCCCAGGTCCCGCTGCCGCTGACCACCGTCGCGGGTGTTTCGGCGGGCGTCTTCGCCGTCGCGTACGCCCTGTCGGGCCGCG
Source organism: Streptomyces sp. NPDC019443 (assembly GCF_044389785.1). Taxonomy (NCBI): domain Bacteria; kingdom Bacillati; phylum Actinomycetota; class Actinomycetes; order Kitasatosporales; family Streptomycetaceae; genus Streptomyces; species Streptomyces sp. NPDC019443. The sequence goes on along the minus strand of NZ_JBIRYJ010000005.1, from coordinate 300,375 downwards.
AGCGCGGCTACTGGCGGATCGCGAGTCTGCTCGTCCCGCTGGAACTGGCCGCGGACACCGTCTTCACCACCGGCCAGGACGTCTGTTACGGCCCCGGCGGCGGCCCGGTCGCCGGTTCGCTGCGCGCGGTCGGCTTCGATGTGCTGTGCGGCGGCAACGTCGGCACCCAGCTGCCCGGCGTGGCGGTCACCGACCGTGGCGCGGCCACCCTGCTGCACTCCACCGACCCAGCCCTGCCGTGGCTGCTGCTCGCCGCCCATGTGTCGGTCGGACTGCTGGCCGCGGCCTGGCTGCGGCGCGGCGAGTCCGCGCTGTCCGGACTTGTGCGTGCGGTGGGCGCCTTCGCGTTCCGGCCGCTGCTGATGGCGGTCGGCGCGGCGGGGACGGCACACAGGGCCGTACGGCGCGCGGCGCGTCCCGCGCCGCGCCGCCCCGGCATCTCCCGCACCCGTCTGCTGGTGCACTCCGTCGGACGGCGGGGACCGCCGCGCTCGGCCGCAGTCTTCGCCTGAGCCCGCAGCCCTCTTTTCGGCAATCCCTCGATCTTTTCCGTATCTCTGGATACGACATCACACGGAGTGAATCAGCATGAGTGCACGCAACAGCCAGGCCAGCAAGGCGGCGGCCCGCGAGCGGCTGCGCCAGGAGCGTGAGCGCCAGGCCAAGAAGGACAAGACCCGCCGTCAGCTCATCGTCATAGGCTCGACGGTCGTGGTGCTCGCGATAGCGGGCGGCATCGGGTACGCCGTGATGCAGGCCAACAAGCCGGGCCACTGGGAGTCGGTGAAGGACGAGAAGAACGTCGCCGCGCCGAAGAACACCGAGGGCGAGAACGGCACGACCGTCGTCATAGGCAAACCGGCCGCGAAGAAGACGCTGGAGCTGTACGAGGACTCGCGCTGCCCGGTCTGCGCGTCCTTCGAGCAGTCGGTCGGCGCGACGGTGAAGAAGGACCTCGACGCCGGCAAGTACAAGATCAAGTACATCGGCGCGACCTTCATCGACAACGCCACCCAGGGCGAGGGCTCGAAGAACGCTCTGTCCGCGCTGGGGGCGGCCCTCGATGTCAGTCCCGAGGCCTTCATGGAGTACAAGGCCGCCCTCTACTCGGCGAAGTACCACCCCGAGGAGAACGACGACAAGTTCGCCAAGGACTCGTACCTGCTGGAGGTCGCCGACTCGGTGACCACGCTCAGGAACAACGCCGAGTTCAAGAAGAACGTCGAGGACGGCACATTCGACGCCTGGGCCATGAAGATGTCCGCGGCCTTCGACGACAGCGGGGTCACCGGCACACCGACGCTCAAGATGGACGGCAAGAAGGTCACCGCGGACGGCACCGAGAACCCGCCCATGACGGTGGAGCAGTTCAACGCCGCGGTCGACAAGGCCATCAAGGGCTGAGGCCATGAAGACTTGAGACCATCAAAGACTGGGGTCATCAAAGGCTGGGGTCATTAAGGGCTGGGGTCATTAAGGGCTGAGGTCATAAAAGGCTGATTCCACCTGATTACGGCTGGTTCAGCCCGAGTTCCCGACCGACCGGGAGGGAACGCGCTGGTTGACCGTTTCCGATGGGCGGGCGAACTTTCCCTGTTCGCCCGCCCATTCGGCTTACCGGTCAGTAGTCTGATCGGCCGTGACCAGTCGACTCTCCTCAACTCCCAGCCGCCGCACGGTCGTCAAGGCCGCTGCCGCCACCGCTGTCGTCGCCGCGCCCGCCATCGCGGTCGCCACCTCCGCCACCGCGGCCTCCGCCCAGGAGGCCCCGGCCTTCCTCCACGGAATCGCCTCCGGCGACCCGCTGCCCGACGGCGTACTGCTGTGGACGCGTATCACCCCCACCCCTGATGCCGTGCCGGGCTCGGGCAAGGGCCCCGACACCGCGGTGAGTTGGGAGGTCGCCGAGGACAAGGGCTTCACCCGGGTCGTCGCCCGCGGCACCACGACGTCGAAGGCCGCGTCCGATCACACCGTCAAGGTGGACGTAAGGGGCCTGCGCCAGGCGACCGCCTATTACTTCCGGTTCACCGTCGGCGCCGGCGTCTCGCCCGTCGGCCACACCCGCACCACCCCGGCCCCCGATGCCGCAACGCCCGGTGTCCGCTTCGGTGTGGTCTCCTGCGCCAACTGGGAGGCGGGCTACTTCTCCGCGTACCGGCATCTGGCCGCCCGCGCCGACCTGGACGCGATCCTCCATCTCGGCGACTACATCTACGAGTACGCGACCGGCGACTTCCCGGCCGAGCAGTACGTCGTACGCCAGCACTCGCCGAAGCACGAGATAACCACGCTCGCGGACTACCGCACCCGCCACGCCACGTACAAGACGGACGCCGATCTGCAGGCGCTGCACGCCGCGCACCCGGTAATCGCGATCTGGGACGACCACGAGATCGCGAACGACAGCTGGTCGGGCGGCGCGGAGAACCACACGCCGGGCGCCGAGGGCGAGTGGGCCGCGCGTGCCGCCGCCGCGCGCCAGGCCTACTTCGAGTGGATGCCCGTACGCGCGTCGACCGAGGGCACCGTCTACCGTCGGCTGCGCTTCGGCAAGCTCGCCGATCTGCACCTGCTGGACCTGCGGTCCTTCCGCTCGCAGCAGTCGACCGTCGGCAACGGCGACGTGGACGACCCGGAGCGTACGATCACCGGCCGCGCGCAGCTGGACTGGCTGAAGGCCGGGCTTGCCGGTTCGGACGCCGCGTGGAAGCTGGTCGGCACCTCGGTGATGATCTCGCCGGTCGCGTTCGGGTCCGTACCGGCCCATCTGCTGGAGCCGATCGCGGAGTTGCTGGGGCTGCCCAAGGAGGGCCTCGCGGTCAATGTCGACCAGTGGGACGGCTACACGGACGACCGCAAGGAGCTGCTGAAGCACCTGACGGACCGCGGGATCAAGAACACCGTCTTCCTCACCGGCGACATCCACACGGCCTGGGCGAGCGACGTGCCTCTCAAGGCGGCGACGTATCCGCTGTCGCAGTCCGCCGCGACCGAGTTCGTGGTGACGTCGGTGACCTCCGACAACCTGGACGACATCCTCCATGTCGCGCCGGGCACGGTCTCGCTGGTCGCCTCCACGGCCGTCAAGGCGGCCAACCGCCATGTGAAGTGGCTGGACATGGACAATCACGGCTACGGCGTCCTCGACGTCACCGCCGAGCGCTCGCAGATGGACTACTACGTCCTTTCCGACAGGACGAAGCCCGACGCCACCACGAAGTGGGCCCGCTCCTACCGGACCCTGTCCGGTACACAGCGCGTCGAGCGGGTCAGCCAGCCGGTGCGCTGACGCCGGGCCGGAGTATCCGTAAGGCCTGTGGGCCTCGCGCGGACGGACGCGAAAACGCGTGCCGCGCGAGGCCTGTTGGTCTCTTCGGCCTGGCTACAGCGTTTCGAGGAAGCCCAGCGCGATCCGCCAGGTCTGCTCGGCCGCGGCCTCGTCGTAGTCGGGCAGACCGGGGTCGGTGTACAGATGCCCGGCGCCCGGGTAGCGGTAGATCTCCACATCCGCGCCGGCCCGCTGCATCTGCAGATACCAGGCGTTCAGCCAGTCGTGCGGCTCGAAGGGGTCCGGGTCCGCGACATGCAGTTGTACGGGCAGGTCGTCCGCGCTCGCACCCTCCGCGATGTCGGACGTACCGTGCAGGAGCAGCAGACCGCGCGCCTTCTCGTCGCCCAGCGCGAGGTTCTGCGCGATCGAGCCGCCGAGCGAGAAGCCCGCGTACACCAGACCCTGCTCGGAGTACGGCGCGGCGGCGAGGATCGCCCGGCGCAGCAGCTCCTCCTTGCCGATCTTTTCCTTGAGATCCATGCCTTCCTCTACGGTCTCGGCGGTTTGCCCCTCGAAGAGGTCGGGCACGCGAACCTGGTGCCCGGCGGCGCGCAGCCGATCGGCTGCCGCGCGCACTGCCGGGCGCAGACCGTAGACCGAATGGAAAAGCATGATGTTCATTCGGCCATCCTGCCAGTTCCCGTTAGCGTCGGAGTTTATGGACAACGTACTGCGCCCGTTGACCGTAGTCGGTGGCTCTCTCGTGCTCACGCTGCTGCTCGGCTGGGCCCTGGACCTGCTGTTGCGCCGGGTGGACGGCCGTCACCCCGAGACCCCGCTGTGGGGGCTGCTGCGGCGCTGCCGGCTGCCGTTCCAGGTCGTCCTGCTCACCGCGCTGCTGAGAGGGACCTACCGCGAGACGCAGTGGCAGCCGCTCAAGGACCACGAGGCGGCCATCGGCCAGGTGCTGTCGCTGGTGCTGATCAGCGCGGGTGCCTGGCTGGTCGTGCGGATCGTCTCGGCCGCTGTGGAGTCGTCGTACGCCCGTTACGCGTCCTCGACCCGCGATCCGGCCCGGGTACGCCGGGTGCGCACGCAGGTCACGCTGATCATGCGGATCGTCACGGCGGTGGTCGTGGTGGTGGCGGTGGCCGCGATGCTGCTGACCTTCCCGGGCATGGAGAAGGTCGGCGCGTCGATGCTGGCCTCCGCGGGCATCATCGGCATCGTCGCGGGTGTCGCGGCGCAGTCCACGCTCGGGAATCTCTTCGCGGGCTTCCAGATCGCGTTCGGCGACATGGTGCGGATCGGCGACACGGTGGTGGTGGACGGGGAGTGGGGCACGGTCGAGGAGGTCACGCTGACGTTCCTCGCGGTGCGGACGTGGGACGAGCGGCGCATCACCATGCCGGTGTCGTACTTCACCAGCAAGCCGTTCGAGAACTGGTCGCGCGGCGGAGCGCAGATGACCGGGACGGTCTTCTTCCATCTGGACCACTCGGCGCCGGTGGGCCTGATGCGCGAGAAGCTCCAGGACATCCTGCGGGAGTGCGCGGCGTGGGACGGCCGCGACTGGAGTCTGGCGGTCACGGACACCACGCCGAACACGATGCAGGTGCGGGCGGTGGTGACGGCGAAGGACGCGGACGACATCTGGACGGCGCGGTGCGCGGTACGGGAGCAGATGATCGCCTGGCTGCACGAGAAGCACCCGTACGCGCTGCCACGCGTGGCGACTTCGCCGGCCGCGCTGCCCCCGAACGGCGCATGGCCAAGGGCCATTGGGCCGACTCCGGACGGGCACCTGCCGTCCCCGGACGGGGAGGACCACGATGGGGGCGCCCAACCCCGCACAGGCAGGGGCTGACAGCCGGCCACGACGACCGACTGCCCACGCTCCCGGCGGACGCCCGCCAGGCCGCCCGCCGGGAGCCACGCCGCCCAACACCCCCTCACCGCAGGCTGCGTACGTCCAAGTGCCTCAGCACCCTGTCCACCACCTCCGGGTCGGCGCCCGGCTCGTTACGGGCCGACAGGACCTCGTGGCGGGCCGCCGACAGCATCTCCCGCTGGATTCGCTGCATCGTCCTGAGCCGGTCCACCCGCTTCGCGAACCACTCCCGCCGCTCGTCGTCGACGATGTCCGGGCTGATCCTCGCCCCCATGTCGTACGCCGCGCGCAGCAGCCGCTCGCTGATGTCCTCCGGCAGATCCTCCACCGCCTCGATCTCCCTGAGCCGGCGTTTCGCCGCCTTCGACGCGCGGATCGCGAGGCTCCGTTCCAACTCGCCTTCCGCGTCCGTGTCCGCCCGCACGCCGAGTCGCCGCACCAGCCACGGCAGGGTCAGGCCCTGGAGCACAAGCGTCGCCAGGATGACCGCGAACGCGATGAAGATGATCTCGTCGAGGTCTTCCGGTTCCGCTGGGGCACGGGCACCATGCGGGGCATCGTGATCCAACTCCCGTGCCACGCGACGGCGTTGATAACGACGAAGGGCACCGAGCCGGACCCACCGCTGGACGTCCCGGCGACGGGCGAGTGGACGAGGTGGGGCCTGCCGTCCTGAGGGGGCGGGCCGTGCAGGGGAAAACCCCGTCCCCCGCTAGAGCGCCCGCCGCATCGCCCGGTGCCCGATCCCCGCGTCCAGGAACTCCGCCCCGTACGCCACGTACCCCAGCCGCTCGTAGAACCCCAGCGCATGCGTCTGCGCATGCAGGTCCACCGCGGCCAGCCCCCGCTCCCGCGCCGCCTCCTCGATCGCCCGGACCAGCGCCACGCCCACGCCGAGCCCCCGCGCCGCCTTGCTCACCGCGAGGCGACCCAGGGAGCCCACCGACGGGTCGCCGCCTGTCTTGTCCGCCGCGGCCTCGCCGTGCAGCAGCCGTCCCGTGCCCAGCGGCTGCCCGTCAGCGTCGACCGCCAGCACATGCACCGTGTCCGCGTTCTCCGCGTCGAACGTGTCGTACTCGATCTCCGCCGACACCCGCTGCTCGACGACGAAGACTTCCTTCCGGACCGCGAAGCAGGCTTCCCGGTCGGCCGGGCCGACGGCGGCCCTTACGACGAAGGAACTCACGCGCTCTCCGCGGCGATCGTGTCCAGCGCCGACCTCAGGTCCTCCGGGTACGCGCTCTCGAACTCCACCCACTGCCCGTCCGACGGGTGCTCGAAGCCCAGCCGCACCGCGTGCAGCCACTGCCTGGTCAGCCCCAGCCGCTTCGCCATCGTCGGGTCCGCGCCGTACGTCAGATCGCCCACGCACGGGTGCCGGTGGGCAGCCATGTGTACGCGGATCTGGTGCGTACGCCCCGTCTCCAGCTTGATGTCCAGCAGCGACGCCGCGCGGTACGCCTCAATCAGGTCGTAGTGCGTGACCGACGGCTTGCCGTCCGCCGTGACCGCCCACTTGTAGTCGTGGTTCGGGTGCCGCCCGATCGGCGCGTCAATCGTCCCGCTCAGCGGATCCGGGTGCCCCTGGACCAGTGCGTGATACCGCTTGTCCACGATCCGGTCACGAAACTGCGCCTTCAGCAGGGTGTAGGCCCGCTCCGACTTGGCGACGACCATCAGCCCGGACGTGCCGACGTCCAGCCGGTGCACGATCCCCTGCCGCTCCGACGCGCCGGACGTCGAGATCCGGTACCCCGCGGCCGCGAGACCGCCGATCACGGTCGTGCCGCTCCAGCCGGGGCTCGGGTGCGCGGCCACGCCGACCGGCTTGGCGATCACGACGATGTCGTCGTCGTCGTGCACGATCTCCATGCCCTCGACCGGCTCGGCCACGATCTGCACCGGGGTGGGTGCCTGCGGCATCTCGACCTCGAGCCAGGCACCGCCGTGCACACGCTCGGACTTTCCGACGACCGAGCCGTCGACCTGCACCTTCCCGGCGGCTGCCAGCTCGGCCGCTTTCGTACGGGAAAACCCGAACATCCGGGAGATGGCGGCGTCTACGCGCTCGCCCTCAAGGCCATCCGGTACGGGCAGGGTGCGGATCTCGGGAACTGTACTCACCCGTCGAGTATGCCTTGTCAGTCCTTGTGGACAGTCCCGTCGGGGTCCAGCCCCTTGAACGACAGGATCACAATCAGGATCCCGCCGCAGACGATCGCGGAGTCGGCGAGGTTGAAGACCGCGAAGTGCGCGGGCGCGATGAAGTCGACGACCGCGCCCTCGAAGACCCCCGGTGCCCGGAAGATCCGGTCGGTGAGGTTGCCGAGCGCACCGCCGAGCAGCAGACCGAGGGCGATCGCCCACGGCAGGCTGTAGAGCTTGCGCGCGAGACGGGCGATGACGACGATCACCGCCGCCGCGATGCAGGTGAAGATCACGGTGAAGGCCTCGCCGATACCGAACGCGGCACCCGCGTTCCGTACCGCCTCGAACTTCAGCAGATCACCGATGATCTCGATCGGCTCGTGGTGCTCCAGCTTGGCCACCACGAGCATCTTGCTGCCGAGGTCGACCAGGTAGGCGACGAGCGCGACAGCGAACAGCACGGCGATCCGCCGCTTGCCCTTGGGCTGCTCGGCGGGCGCCGCAGCCTCGTCGGCGCCCACTGAATCCGACGTACCGATGATGCGCTCCGCCTCTGCCACGTGAGTCCCTCAACCTAGGTGCCTGACTGAGCACGAGGGTACGGCACACACGTACTGACTCAGCCTCGGCGTTCTTGCTTCTGCTTGTCCTCCACGCACAGTGTGGCTCGCGGGAAAGCCTGCATACGGGCCTTCCCGATCGGCTTGCCGCAGATCTCGCAGAGCCCGTACGTCCCGGCGTCGAGCCGCACCAGCGCGCGCTCGCTCTGCTCCAGCATCTCGCGCGCATTGGCGGCGAGCGCCATCTCGTGCTCGCGCGTGATGTTCTTGGTCCCGGTATCGGCGTCGTCGTCACCCGCGCCGTCCCCGGAGTCGCGCATCAGACCGACCAGCGACTCTTCCGAGGAGCTGATCTCGTTCGTCAGTCGGACCACCTCGCTCTCCAGCCCGGCACGCGCCTCGGCGACCTCCTCCGCCGTCCATGGGTCCTCGCCGGGTCGTACGGCGAGCTCCCCCGGCGGCGTCGCGGCCACTGTAGGGATCGTGGGCACCGCCACCGCGCTGTCGCCGGCTGCCGATGCCCCACCCGCGGTCTTCTTCGCTCCCACCGTCCTGGCTCCCGTCTGCTTCGCGGCCTCGGCCGCCCCCTTGGCCGCGGTTGCGGCCTTGTTCGCGGCCTTCTTGGCCACGGCCTTCCTCGCAGATGCCTTCTTCACCGGCGGCGCCTTGGCCGCCGGCGCGGCAGTCCCCGCCACGACAGCGGCGTTCTTGGCGGTCGCATCCTTGGCGGTCGCCTTTTTCGCGGTCGCGTCCTTGGCGGTCGCCTTTTTCGCGGTCGCGTCCTTGGCGGTCGCCTTTTTCGCGGTCGTTTGCGTGGGGGTCGCCTTCTTGGTGGTCGTGGCCTTCGGGGTTGTCTTCTTCGCCGGCGCCTTCTTCGCGGCTTTCTTGGCCGTGGCCTTGGTGGCCACGGCCTTCCTCGCGGTCGTCTGCACGGTCGTCGTCTTGGTCGCGGTCGTGTTCGTGGGGGTCGCCTTCTTCGTCGCCGTGGCCTTCTTGGGGGTGGCCTTCTTGGGGGTGGGCTTCTTGGGGGTGGGCTTCTTGGGGGTGGGCTTCTTCGCAGCTGCTTTCTTGGGCGGTGCCTTCTTGGGCGGTGCCTTGGGCGGTGCCTTCTTGGCGGGAGCCTTGTCGGCGGGGGCCTTCCTTGCAGCTGGCTTCCGGGGCGGTGCCTTGTCGCCCCCTGCCGTCTTGGCGGGAGCCTCGTCCGCGGGGGCCTTCCCCGCCGTTGCCTTCCGGGGCGGGGCCCTCCTGGACCCTGCCGTCTTGGCGGGAGCCTCGTCCGCGGGGGCCTTCCCCGCCGACACCCTCTTCACCGTCGCCGTCGCCGCCGATGGCTTCTTCCCGGTCCTCTTTGCCGCGGCCCTCTTCGCGACGGTGCCCTTCTTGCCGCTCGCACCCTTGGCCGCCGCGTCTGCGGCGGTGGATCTTGCGGACGCCGTCTTCTCGGCGATCTTCTTCGCCACCATGGCCGCGGCCCCTTCACATATTGTGATCTTGCTCGCGAGTCGGTGCTGGGACGATAAATCGACACCAGCCCCGCGGCAAACGGGGCACGCCGCCGCTTGGGCCCGCCCCGGCCTGCGACAAGGCGAACCTGCATCCGTTGTGCCCAGCTCCCCGCCCGGTAATCCGCCACTGGGGCGGAGCCGGACTCCGCCGGGGGCCGCATGGCCATTCGGGTCAACCGAGCACCCCGCGGGCGGGCCCGTGCCCGGTCCGGTGAAAACCGGTCGGCCGCCCTCCGTACGGGCCCGTACACTGGGCGAAGCGAAAGGCGTGGATGGGGACGAGTAGCTTCGTACGCAGCCATGAGCGACCCGGGGACGGTGAGAGCCCGGGGGCGAGCGCGAGGTGAAGCATCACCCCTGAGCCGCCGGAAGAAAGCCCACGGGACGACCGCGGGCGAGTAGACCCGGCATCGCGACCCCAATGAGGGGGCTCACCGGTCACGGCCGGCGGGCCAAGGAGGGTGGTACCGCGGGAGCACACGCTCTCGTCCCTCCGACGGAAGAGACATTGTCCGTTGGAGGAGCTCGCCGATGACGCCACCCCAGTACAACCAGGTGCCCGCCCAGGTCGACCTGCCCGCGCTCGAGCACGCCGTGCTCGACTTCTGGCGCGAAAGCAAGGTTTTCGCCAAGAGCCTCGAGCAGTCCGAGGGCCGCCCCGAGTGGGTGTTCTACGAGGGCCCGCCGACCGCAAACGGCATGCCAGGAGCGCACCACATCGAGGCCCGCGTCTTCAAGGACGTCTTTCCTCGCTTCCGCACGATGCGCGGCTATCACGTCGCCCGCAAGGCCGGCTGGGACTGCCACGGCCTGCCGGTCGAGCTCGCCGTCGAGAAGGAGCTCGGCTTTTCCGGCAAGAAGGACATCGAGGCGTACGGCATCGCGGAGTTCAACGCCAAGTGCCGTGAGTCGGTGACCCGTCACACGGACGCGTTCGCCGAGCTGACGACCCGCATGGGGTACTGGACCGACCTCGACGACGCGTACCGCACCATGGACCCGTCCTACATCGAGTCGGTCTGGTGGTCGCTGAAGGAGATCTTCAACAAGGGCCTGCTGGTCCAGGACCACCGTGTCGCCCCCTGGTGCCCGCGCTGCGGCACCGGCCTCTCGGACCACGAGCTGGCGCAGGGGTACGAGACGGTCGTGGACCCGTCCGTCTTCGTCCGCTTCCCGCTGACGAGCGGCCCGCTGGCCGGCGAAGCTGCTCTCCTGGTGTGGACCACGACCCCCTGGACCCTGGTGTCCAACACGGCGGTCGCCGCGCACCCCGACGTCACGTACGTCGTCGCGACGAACGGCGAGGAGAAGCTCGTCGTCGCGCAGCCGCTCCTTGAGAAGGCCCTCGGCGAGGGCTGGGAGGCCACCGGCCAGTCCTTCACGGGCGCCGAGATGGAGCGCTGGAAGTACGACCGTCCCTTCGCCCTTGTCGAGTTCCCTTCCGAAGCCCACTACGTCGTCAACGCCGACTACGTCACCACCGAGGACGGCACCGGTCTGGTCCACCAGTCCCCCGCCTTCGGTGAGGACGACCTCAGGGTCTGCCGTGCGTACGGCCTGCCCGTGGTCAACCCGGTCCGCCCGGACGGCACCTTCGAGGAGGACGTGCCGCTGATCGGCGGAGTCTTCTTCAAGAAGGCCGACGAGGCGCTCACCAAGGACCTCGCCGACCGCGGCCTGCTCTTCCGGCACGTCCCGTACGAGCACAGCTACCCGCACTGCTGGCGCTGCCACACCGCGCTGCTCTACTACGCGCAGCCGTCCTGGTACATCCGCACCACCGCCATCAAGGACCGGCTGCTCGAGGAGAACGAAAAGACCAACTGGATCCCGGACTCGGTCAAGCAGGGCCGCTACGGCGACTGGCTGAACAACAACATCGACTGGGCGCTCTCCCGTAACCGCTACTGGGGCACGCCGCTGCCGATCTGGCGCTGCGAGGAGAACCACCTCACCGGCGTCGGCTCGCGCGCCGAGCTGACCGAGCTGACCGGCACCGACCAGTCGGCGCTGGATCCGCACCGTCCGTACATCGACGATGTGACATTCCCCTGCCCGACCTGCCAGGAGACGGCGACGCGAGTCCCGGAGGTCATCGACGCCTGGTACGACTCGGGTTCGATGCCGTTCGCGCAGTGGGGCTATCCGTACAAGAACAAGGAGCTCTTCGAGAAGCGCTACCCGGCGCAGTTCATCTCGGAGGCCATCGACCAGACGCGCGGCTGGTTCTACACGCTGATGGCCGTCGGCACGCTCGTCTTCGACAAGTCCAGTTACGAGAACGTCGTCTGCCTGGGCCACATCCTCGCCGAGGACGGCCGCAAGATGTCCAAGCACCTGGGGAACATCCTGCAGCCGATCCCGCTGATGGATCAGCACGGCGCCGACGCGGTCCGCTGGTTCATGGCGGCGGGCGGCTCCCCGTGGGCCGCACGCAGGGTGGGCCACGGCACGATCCAGGAGGTCGTGCGCAAGACCCTCCTCACGTACTGGAACACGGTGGCCTTCCAGGCCCTGTACGCGCGCACGTCCAACTGGGCGCCGTCCGCGGCGGATCCGGCCCCGGCGGAGCGCACGGTCCTGGACCGCTGGCTGCTGAGCGAGCTGGGCGCGCTGGTGGACCAGACGACCCAGGCGCTGGAGGCGTACGACACCCAGCGTGCCGGAAAGCTCCTGTCGGCCTTCGTCGACGACCTGTCCAACTGGTACGTACGCCGCTCGCGCCGCCGCTTCTGGCAGGGCGACGCCGCCGCGCTGCGGACGCTGCACGACGTCGTCGAGACTGTGACCCGTCTCATGGCCCCGCTCACACCCTTCATCACGGAGCGGGTCTGGCAGGACATGATCGTCCCGGTGACGCCGGACGCCCCGGAGTCGGTCCATCTCTCGACCTGGCCGGCGGCCGACCTGGACGCCATCGACCCCACCCTCTCCTCCCAGATGGCGCTGGTCCGCCGGCTGGTGGAGCTGGGCCGCGCCACCCGCGCGGAGTCCGGGGTCAAGACGCGTCAGCCGCTGTCCCGGGCGCTGGTCGCGGCGGCGGGCTTCGAGTCCCTCTCCCCCGAGCTGCACGCGCAGATCACGGAGGAGCTGAACGTCTCGTCCCTCGCCTCACTCTCCGAGGTCGGCGGCTCGCTGGTCGACACCACGGCCAAGGCGAACTTCCGCGCGCTGGGCAAGCGCTTCGGCAAGGGCGTCCAGGCGGTCGCGAAGGCGGTCGCAGAGGCCGACGCCGCGGCGCTCTCGCTGGCCCTGCGCGAGGGCAGCGCGACCGTCTCCGTGGACGGCGAGACGGTCACCCTCTCCCCGGAGGAGGTCATCATCACGGAGACCCCGCGCGAGGGGTGGTCGGTGGCCTCCGACTCGGGTGCGACGGTCGCCCTCGACCTGGAGATCACCCCGGAGCTGCGGCTAGCGGGCCTGGCGCGTGACGCGATCCGCCTGATCCAGGACGCGCGCAAGAACAGCGGCCTGGACGTCGCGGACCGCATCGCGGTGAGCTGGTCCTCCACGGACCCGTCCACCGTCGAGGCGCTCACGGAACACGCCGGGTTGATCGCCGACGAGGTGCTGGCCACGACGTTCACCGCGGACGCGGCGGACGACAGCTTCGGCGCGCCGTTCACGGACGAGGGCCTGTCGCTGACGTTCCGCCTGCGCAAGCAGTAACGGAACAGTAACGAACGGGGGCCCGGGCAACAGCCCGGGCCCTTTATTTTCCCCCACCCCGCCCCTTCCGGTAACCGGGGCTCCGCCCCGGACCCCGCGCCTCAATCGCCGGCGAGGCTTGATTTCCGCCGGAGGCGCCCCGTACCCAACAAAAGGGCCGGGCCCGGGACATCAGTCCCGGGCCCGGCCCTTCAGCCTGCCGACGGCTACGCGCGATACGCGCGACCCGCCGTCAGTTGTCGTCCTCGTCGATCAGAAACCCACGCATCGGCGACGGAGCCTGCTGCATCGGCTGCGGAGCCTGCGGCCGCACCGGTGCCATCGGCTGGGTCATCGCCGGGGACATCTGCTGCTGACCGCCGTACGACGGGGCACCGCCCATGGACGGGTTGCCGCCCATCGGCTGTCCCATCGACTGGTTGCCGCCCATGGTGTGACCCATCGCACCCGCACCGGCCGGAGCCATCGACGGGGCCGACGGCAGCGAAGGAGCGGACGGGCTGCGCGGCGGGGCCAGCGAGTCGTCCGCCTGGGTCTCCAGCTGACGCAGCTGGCTCTCCAGGTACGACTTCAGCCGGGTGCGGTACTCGCGCTCGAAGCCTCTCAGGTCCTCGACCTTGCGCTCCAGCGTGGCACGCGCGGACTCCAAGGAGCCCATCGCGACGCGGTGCTTCTCCTGGGCGTCCCGCTCAAGAGCGTCCGCCTTGGCGCGGGCGTCGCGCTCGAGGCCCTCGGCGCGGCTGCGGGCCTCGCCGACGATCTTGTTGGCCTCGGAACGGGCCTCGGCGATCGCCTGGTCGGCGGTCTGCTGCGCCAGCGAGAGCACACGCGCGGCACTGTCGCCGCCGGGGCCCTGCTGCGGCATCTGCGGACCGTGACCGCCCATGGGGCCGCCCATCGGGCCACCCATGGGACCGCCCTGCATCGGGCCGGGGCCGTGCGGGCCGCCGTGGCTGGGACCGGCGGGCAGCTGCGGAGCACCACCGGGCAGCTGGGGCGGACCCATCTGCGGGGGCTGCTGCTGGACCGGCGGTCCGGATATGGCGGCGGGCACCGGTGCCCCCGGACCACGGCCGTCCTGCTGCTCCGGCGGCTTGCGCATGCCCTGCTGCTGCTGGTTCTGCGCGGCCGCACGGGTCGCCGCGGCCAACTTGGCGCGCAGGTCCTCGTTCTCGCGGAGCAGGCGGGTCAGTTCGGACTCGACCTCATCGAGGAAGGCATCGACCTCGTCCTCGTCATAGCCTTCTCGGAGGCGGACGGTCGTGAACTGCTTGTTCCGCACGTCCTCGGGGGTCAGCGGCATCTCTTCTTCACCTCTACGTAGTCGTCGGCAGTCGGCAAGACCGTATCGCTCACATCAGTTCCCCACGCTGTTCACGACAGAGATCAGAATGTAAACAATGATCATCAGAACGAAGAAGGACAGGTCGAGTGCCACGCCCCCGAGACGCAGCGGCGGAATGAACCGCCGCAGAAGCTTGAGCGGTGGATCGGTGACAGTGTAGGTGGCCTCCAGAACGACCACCATCGCCTTGCCGGGTTGCCATGAGCGGGCGAACTGGAAGACGTAGTCCATGACCAGCCGGAAGATCAACACGACCAGGAAGCACATCAGCGCGATGTAGACCACATCCAAAGCGACGCCCATCCCGCGCTTCCCTCTCCCCTGGCTCTCGTGTTCACCGGCCTCTCGGCCGGGTCGTTCCGGTCTCGTATTTCTCAGCTCTGGTTGAAGAACCCGCCCTCTGCGATGCGGGCCTTGTCCTCCGCCGTGACATCGACGTTAGCAGGCGACAACAGGAACACCTTCTGCGTCACCCGCTCAATGCTGCCATGCAAACCGAATACCAGGCCCGCGGCAAAGTCGACAAGTCGCTTCGCATCGGTGTCATCCATCTCCGTGAGGTTCATGATCACCGGGGTGCCCTCGCGGAAGTGTTCCCCGATGGTACGGGCCTCGTTGTAGGTCCGCGGGTGCAGTGTGGTGATGCGGTAAGGCTCCCGCTCGGACACGACCTTGGGCATGATCACCGGTGCGTTCTTCTCCAGGCTCGGACGTTCAGGTGTGATGGATGCCACGGGGGCGATTCGTGCCGGACGCCCACTTTCAGCGGGAAGCGGAAGCGGCTCGCGCTGCGCGGGCGGCTGCACCACCCGCATCGGTTCTTCCCGCTCCACCTGGTGGGGGGGCTGGTGCCGTCGGTGATCCCGCTCCGGCTCCGGCTCGGGTTCGAAATCGTCATCGGGATCGAAACCCCGGCCGTCATATCCATCGTCCTCCACGAGGCCGAGGTAGACCGCCATCTTGCGCATCGCGCCGGCCATTCTCTGAGTCCTCCGCTCTGTGGTGGATCGGCATTCGTCACCAAGTGCCCGCGATCCACTCGGTCTGCCCGCATTGTGACGGGAATGACCATATTTTCTGCTGTGGTCCGACTTGCTTCGCGACGTTACCCGAGCCGGGGTCGGACTCCGAGTACCGCAGTGCCGACGCGCACATGTGTCGCTCCGGCCGCCACTGCTTGTTCGAGGTCCGCACTCATCCCTGCTGACACCATGTTCGCAGCCGGATGCCCGGCGCGCAGGCTGGATGACAATTCCATCAGCCGCTCGAACGCCGCCTGTTGCCGTCCCGCATACGGACCGGCGAGCGGCGCGACAGTCATCAGACCGTCCAGCCGCAGTCCCGGTGCGCCGTCGATCGCGGCGGCCAACTCATCGATTCCGTCCGGCGCGACGCCGCCGCGCTCCCCCCGCTCGCCCGACTCCGCGTCCAGCGCCACCTGGATCAGGCAGCCCAGCTCGCGCTCCGCGCGAACCGCGGCGGCGGACAGAGAGTTGACGAGCTTGAGCCGGTCGACAGATTGCACGATGTCGGCATAACTCGCCACGGAACGGACCTTGTTGGTCTGCAACTGTCCGACGAAGTGCCAGCGGAGGTCCAGATCAGAGCAGGCTGCGGCCTTCGGCGCAGCGTCCTGATCACGGTTCTCGGCCACATGACGCACACCGATTTCATGGAGCAGCCGCACATCGCTCGCCGGATAGGTCTTGGTGACCACGATGAGGGTCACCTCTTCCCGCTTGCGACCGGCGGCCGCGCAGGCGGAGGCGATACGTTCCTCCACTGCCGTCAGACTGTCGGCGAGTTCGGTTCTGCGGTCCGTCATGCTCGGGTCTCTCCTGCGGGGGGTCCGGTGGCCGCCCCCGGGGAAGGCGCAGCCAGCCAGACATATCCGGCGAGCCGCCCGGTGGTGCGGTCGCGGCGGTACGAGTAGTGGTCCCGCGATTCCAGTGTGCACACGGGCGAGCGCTGCCGGTCCCGTACCCCGAGCGCTTCGAGCTGGGCGTGGACCGCGGCGGTGACGTCCACGGCCGGAGTGCCCCAGCTGGTCTCGGACCAGGCCGCCGGTTCGGCCGCGGCCACTTCTGACCGCATCTGCTCGGGGACTTCGTAGCAGCGTCCGCAGACGGCGGGTCCGGTACGGGCGATGATCCGGTCCGGTTCCGCGCCGAGCGACTTCATCGCCTCGACGGTCACCGGCACGATCCCCGCGACCATTCCGGGACGGCCCGCGTGCGCGGCGGCCACCACGCCCGCGACCGGATCGGCCAGCAGTACGGGAGTGCAGTCCGCGGTCAGTACGGCGAGGGCGAGCCCCCGCCGCGCGGTGACCACACCGTCCACCGCCGGTACCGGCCCGTCGCCCCAAGGCCCGTCGACCTCGGCGACATCCTTGCCGTGGACCTGGTTCATCCAGACGACCTCGTCCGGGTCGAGCCCAAGTTCCTTTGCGGCGATCGCGCGGTTGGTCAGTACGTCCGCGGGGTCGTCGCCGACCGCTCCGCCGAGGTTGAGCTCCTCGTACGGAACGGCGCTCACCCCGCCCCACCGGTCGGTGAAGGCGAAGTGCGCGCCGCTCTCGTGTATCGCGTCGTGCTGCACTGTCACTTCAAGAAGTCCGGGACATCCAGCTCTTCTGCCTGGCTGTCCTGATACGGACGGGCCGGCGGCACCGCGTGTCCGGACGCCGGGGAGTTCAGGTCGTTCGCGACCGGAACGGGCTCGGCCGGGCCCGAGGGCTCATCGCGGGTCGGCACCGTGCCGAGGCCGGACGAACGCGAGGTCTCCGTGGAGCGGGACGCGGTGGCCGGCGTCTCCTCGCGCTTGCTCGCGCTGGAGCCGAGGACCGTCTCCCGGCGGGTCGGCGGCTGTCCGCCGTCGAAGCCGGCCGCGATGACCGTGACCCGTACCTCGTCGCCCAGGGCGTCGTCGATGACCGCGCCGAAGATGATGTTGGCCTCGGGGTGGGCGGCCTCGCTCACCAGCTGGGCCGCCTCGTTGATCTCGAAGAGACCGAGGTCCGAGCCGCCGGAGATGGAGAGCAGCACCCCACGGGCGCCGTCGATGGAGGCCTCCAGCAGCGGCGAGGAGATCGCCATCTCGGCGGCGGCCACCGCGCGGTCGTCGCCGCGGGCCGAGCCGATGCCCATGAGCGCCGATCCCGCCTCGGACATCACGGACTTGACGTCGGCGAAGTCGAGGTTGATCAGGCCGGGGGTGGTGATCAGGTCGGTGATGCCCTGGACACCCGACAGCAGCACCTGGTCCGCGGACTTGAAGGCGTCCAGCACGCTCACCTGGCGGTCCGAGATGGACAGCAGGCGGTCGTTCGGGATCACGATGAGGGTGTCGACCTCTTCACGGAGCTCAGCGATGCCGTCCTCCGCCTGGTTGGCGCGGCGGCGGCCCTCGAAGGTGAACGGGCGGGTGACCACGCCGATCGTGAGGGCGCCCAGCGTGCGCGCGATGTTGGCGACGACGGGTGCGCCGCCGGTTCCGGTGCCGCCGCCTTCGCCGGCGGTGACGAAGACCATGTCGGCCCCCTTGAGGACCTCCTCGATCTCCTCACGGTGGTCCTCTGCCGCCTTGCGACCGACTGCGGGGTTGGCTCCGGCCCCCAGGCCGCGGGTGAGTTCACGACCGACGTCGAGCTTGACGTCGGCGTCGCTCATCAACAGGGCTTGCGCATCAGTGTTGATCGCGATGAACTCGACGCCCTTGAGACCGACCTCGATCATTCGGTTGATGGCATTGACACCACCGCCGCCGACACCGATGACCTTGATGACTGCGAGGTAGTTCTGCGGTGCTGCCACGTCGAAGGCCTCTCGCCTCGAGTTACGTGTCGTCGCTTCGCGTTGGTTGCCGCGTTGCGACGACGGATGCCGATGGGACGGTCCGAAACGCCGACCCAAACCCTAACGTTGAAGTTTAGGGTTACCAGTGTGTCTGTTCGCTGGACTCTTCCGAACAGGACACTAAGTCGACAAGTGGCGCACGTTCAACGAACACGCCGAACCTCCCGTTTTTCTTTTCACCCTATGTGATCAGCCGTTGCGCTGACCAACCAGGGTGCTGGCCAGCACATTTGGTCGTCAACTCCTTGACGAGGCAGGGGCGGTGGGCGCACTCACATCGAAGTACCCGGCCTTCGGCGCGGCTTTCATCAGTGCGATGAGAGCGCGCGCCTTCGCCTCGCCGTCCTCCGAGCTGCCCCAGACAACCGTACGGTCCCGGCTCAACTCCACGGTGATGTAGTCGTATGAGTGGACCGTGAGGGCTCTTGTGTCCGCGACGACTTCTCCGGGGAGGTCGCCCCGGACGAGTACCGCCTCTGCAAGGAGTCGGTCCGCGCCGAAACGGCGCAGACTCGGGGACTGACCCACTGTCAATTCGAGCAGCGGAACAGCCTTGGGAGCCTCGTCCACCGTGGCGAACCGGACGCCCTTCGCGTCCACTTCGATGAACTTTGCGCCCTTTTCGATAAGCAGCACGGGCTTTCGCTCGGTCACTTTGAGATCGATCCCGTGCGGCCATGACCGAACGACATCCACCGAGTCGATACGGGGCAGCTTATGCCTGAGACGGGCCTCAATGGCGTCCGTATCGACGGAAATCAGCGGCGCACCGATCGGGACAGCGGCCGCCGACATCACTTCGTCCGATGTCAGAACCTCGGCGCCCGATGCCGTGACGCGCTCCGCACGCAGCCACGGGGAACCGTAAAGCACCCAGATTCCGCCCGCGATGAGCAGGATCGCGGCGCCTGCGATCAGCAGCGCGCGGCGGCCGGGGAGGCGCAGCCGACGGGCCGGGGAGCCCTGGCGGGGCGGGCGGGCCGACCCCGCGCTCCCGCCGTGGGACTTGCCTGCCCCGCGTTCGGCGGTGGTCGGTCCGGCCACGCTCCCCTGCCCTTCTTACGCCTGGCGGCGTGCAGCGATCGCCTCATACACCATGCCGACGAGCAGGTCGTCGGCGTCCCTGCGGCCGAACTCGGCGGCGGCACGGGACATCTCGTACAGCCGGTGCGGATCGGCGAGCACCGGAAGGACATTGCCCTGGACCCACTCGGGGGTCAGTTCGGCGTCGTCGACCAGCAGTCCGCCGCCGGCCTTCACCACCGGCTGGGCGTTCAGCCGCTGTTCGCCGTTGCCGATCGGCAGGGGTACGTAGGCGGCGGGTAGCCCGACGGCGGAGAGTTCGGCGACGGTCATCGCGCCCGCGCGGCAGAGCATCATGTCGGCCGCTGCGTACGCGAGGTCCATCCGGTCCACGTACGGTACCGGGATGTAGGGCGGCATACCGGGCATGTTGTCCACGCGCGGCAGTTCGTTCTTCGGGCCGACCGCGTGCAGGATCTGGATGCCGGAGCGCTGAAGTACCGGCGCGATCTGCTGGATCACCTCGTTGAGGCGGCGGGCGCCCTGCGAGCCGCCGGAGACCAGCAGCGTCGGCAGATGGGGGTCCAGGCCGAAGGCGGCACGGGCCTCGGGGCGCACCCGTGCGCGGTCGAGGGTGGCGATGGTGTGGCGCAGCGGGATGCCGATGTAGCGGGAGTTGCGCAGCTTGCTGTCCGGCGTGGCGACGGCCACGCCCGCGGCGTACCGCGAGCCGATCTTGTTGGCCAGGCCGGGGCGCGCGTTGGCCTCGTGGACCACGATGGGCACCCCGAGCCGCTTGGCGGCCAGATAGCCGGGCAGCGCGACATAGCCGCCGAAACCGACGACGCAATCCGCCTTCGTACGCTCCAGGATCTGCTCGGCGGCCTTGATGGTGCCGCGCAGCCGCCCGGGGACGGTGATCAGCTCAGGGGTGGGCCTGCGCGGCAGCGGTACGGCGGGGATGAGCGCCAGATCGTAGCCGCGCTCGGGCACGAGCCTGGTCTCGAGTCCCTTCTCCGTGCCCAGGGCCGTGATTCCCACGGCCGGGTCCTGCCTGCGCAGGGCGTCCGCGAGGGCGAGCGCGGGCTCGATGTGGCCGGCGGTCCCCCCACCGGCGAGTACGACATGCACCGAAATTCACCGCTCTCCGGACGGACGCTTCTTGACGCGCCGCCTCATCGTCTTCCATCTCACCCCGGGCCTCCGCATGGCCAGGGCCGCCTTCGCGGCGGGATCCTCTCGCGCGAAGGCGATCAGCAGCCCGACCGCGAACATGGTCGGCAGCAGGGCCGAACCTCCGTAGGAGAACAGCGGGAGCGGGACACCGGCGATCGGCAGCAGACCGAGCACCGCACCAATGTTGACCACGGCCTGGGCCGTGATCCAGGTGGTCACGCCTCCCGCGGCATACCTCACGAAGGGGTCCTCCGTGCGTCCGGCCACGCGGATACCCGCATAGCCTAGAGCCGCGAAGAGAGCGAGCACCGACAGCGTCCCCGCCAGCCCCAGTTCCTCCCCCGCGATGGCGAAGATGAAATCGGTGTGGGGTTCTGGGAGTTGCCCCCATTTTTCCACACTTGCACCGAGACCGGAACCGAACCATCCGCCGGAGGCAAGAGCATAGATGCCATGGACAGCCTGCCAGCACTCGCCCTGGGGGCCGAGGTCGATCGCGCCGACGCAGAAGAGCCGGGACATCCGGTTCTCGTTTGTCTTGATGAGCATGATCCCGACGAGAGCGGCGACGGCCAGCACCCCCGCGAACAGCCGGGTGGGGGCTCCGGCCAGCCACAACAGTCCGAAGAGGATCGCGGTGAGGATGATCGCCGTACCCATGTCGCCGCCGAGCATGATCAGGCCGAGCAGCAGAAAGGCGACCGGGACCAGCGGCACCAGTATGTGCTTCCACTGGGTCAGCAGCCGCTTGTCCTGTTTACGGGCGAGCAGATCGGCGCCCCACAGGATCAGCGCAAGCTTGCCGAACTCACTGGGCTGGAGCTGGAACGGGCCGCCGAGGTAAATCCAGTTCTGGTTGCCGTTGACCGCATGCCCTATCCCGGGGATCTGGACGAGCACCATCAGAAAGACGGTGCCCATCAGGAGCGGGTAGGCCAGCGCCCGGTGGAGCTTGACAGGCATCCGGGACGCGAGCAGCAGCAGTCCGGTGCCGAGGACGGCCGCGAGGAACTGCTTGCGGAAGAAGTACGAGGCCGGGAGGGACAGCTCTAGCGCCTTGATCATCGAGGCGGAGTAGACCATCACCAGACCGAGCGCGGTGATCAGCAGGCTGCTGCCGAGGATCAGGTAGTAGCCGGTCAGTGGGCGGTCCCAGGCCCGGCGCGCCTGCTCGTACAGCCGTCGTACGCCCCTTCCCCGGGGCGGCCGGGGATCGCTGGGCCCACGGGCGCCACGGGCTGCGGGCGGGCGTCGCACGGCTCCCCCGGCCCGGCTGCGCAGCGCGAGCCCGGCGTGGGCCGGCACCGGGCCGGCGAGTGCGGGCCCCAGCCCGACCGGGGCTCCTCCCCCTGCGCCCTGGGGGCGTAGGGGGAGTACCGCGGCGCCGAGGATCGGGCGGGCCGCGCTCCGGGCGGCGGCGGTGTCGTCGGCCGGCATGGTCGCTGTCCCCTCCAGTCGTGCCTGGTGCGGCCGCCGGAATCCCGGGCGGCCCCGGGAGGCTCGGCACGGCACGGGGGCCGGGCCGGTCAGGCGGGCTCGGCGGCGAGTGCGCGGACCGCGTCCGCGAACGCCTCGCCTCGCTTGTTGTAGTTGGCGAACATGTCCATCGAGGCGCAGGCCGGGGCCAGCAGAACCGTGTCCCCCGGCCGGGCGAGCCGCGCTGCTTCCAGAACCGCCGCCGACATCGCCCCAGTGTCTGTCCGGTCGAGGTCGACCACCGGGACCTCGGGGGCGTGTCGCACCAGGGCTTCACGGATCAGCGCACGGTCCGCGCCGATCAGTACGACACCGCGCAGGCGCTTTGCCGACTTCTCGACAACTTCGTCGAAGGTCGCGCCCTTGGCCAGGCCGCCGGCGATCCACACGATCGGATCGTAGGCCGCCAGGGACGCCTCCGCGGCATGGGTGTTGGTGGCCTTGGAGTCGTCGATGTACGCGACACCGGCGATGTCGGCAACCTTCTCGATGCGGTGCGGGTCGGGGCGGAAGGCGCGCAGTCCGTCGCGTACGGCGGCGGGCGCGACGCCGTACGCACGGGCCAGTGCCGCGGCCGCCAGCGCGTTGGCGATGTTGTGCGGAGCCGGCGGGCTGACGTCCGCGACCTCGGCGAGCTCCTGGGCCTGCTTCTGCCGGTTGTCCACAAAGGCGCGGTCGACCAGGATCCCCTCGACGACTCCCACCTGGGAGGGCCCCGGCGCGGCGAGGGTGAAGCCGATCGCCCGGCAGCCCTCCTCGACGTCCGCGTCGCGCACCAGGTCCTCGGTCGTCTTGTCGGCGGCGTTGTAGACGCAGGCGACGGTGTTGCCCTCGTAGATCCGGCCCTTGTCGGCGGCGTACGCCTCCATGGAGCCGTGCCAGTCGAGGTGGTCCGGCGCGATGTTGAGCACGGCGGCGGAGTGGGCGCGCAGCGACGGCGCCCAGTGCAGCTGGTAGCTGGAGAGCTCGACGGCGAGTACGTCGTACGTCTCGTCGCCGAGGACCGCGTCGAGCAGCGAGACGCCGATGTTGCCGACGGCCGCCGTGCGCAGGCCCGCGGCCTCGAGGATCGAGGCGAGCATCCGTACGGTCGTGGTCTTGCCGTTGGTGCCGGTGACCGCGAGCCACGGCGCTGCTTTTCTGCCGTCCCGCCCCCGCAGGCGCCACGCCAGTTCGACGTCGCCCCATACCGGGACACCCGCCTCTGCGGCAGCCGCGAAGAGCGGTTTGTCCGGCTTCCAGCCGGGCGTGGTGACGATGAGCTCGGTCCCGGCGGGCAAGGTCGCACCGTCGCCGAGGCGGACGGTGATTCCCTCCGCCTCCAGTTCGGCCGCCTGCGCACGGGAGCGCTCGTCGGCCCCGTCGTTGACGACCGTGACGACGGCGCCGAGGCCGTGCAGTACCCGGGCGGCGGGGATGCCGCTCACGCCCAGACCCGCGACGGTGACCTTCTTGCCCTGCCAGGTGCTCACTTGTCGGCTGCCCATCCCGCGTAGAAGAGGCCCAGACCCACGATGACGCACATGCCCTGAATGATCCAGAAGCGGACCACCACAAGGACTTCGGACCACCCCTTGAGTTCGAAGTGATGCTGGAGCGGCGCCATCCGGAAGACCCGCTTACCGGTCATCTTGAAGGAGCCGACCTGGATGACCACGGACATGGTGATCAGGACGAAGAGTCCGCCGAGAAGGGCCAGCAGGAGCTCCGTACGGGAGCAGATGGCCAGACCCGCGAGCGCGCCACCGAGGGCGAGCGAACCGGTGTCGCCCATGAAGATCTTGGCGGGTGAGGTGTTCCACCACAGGAAGCCGAAGCAGGAGCCCATCAGGGCCGAGGCGACGACAGCCAGATCGAGCGGATCTCGTACTTCGAAGCAGGCGTTGGGGTTGGTCAGCGTCACCGCGTTGGCGCAGGACTCCTGGAACTGCCAGAGCCCGATGAAGGTGTACGCACCGAAGACCA
Source organism: Streptomyces sp. NPDC019443 (assembly GCF_044389785.1). NCBI lineage: Bacteria > Bacillati > Actinomycetota > Actinomycetes > Kitasatosporales > Streptomycetaceae > Streptomyces > Streptomyces sp. NPDC019443. The sequence goes on along the minus strand of NZ_JBIRYJ010000005.1, from coordinate 276,486 downwards.
TCACCGAAGCGCCGGTGGCCAGGCCGTCCAGACCGTCCGTCAGATTCACGCCGTTGGACATCGCCAGAATCATGAACAGCGCCCAGACGACGAAGATCACCGGGCCGATCGACCAGCCGAAGTCCGTGATGAACGACAGCTTGGTGGAGGCGGGGGTCTGGTGGCGGCTGTCGGCGAACTGCAGTGACAGCACGGCGAAGGCAATGCCGACGATCAGCTGTCCGGCCATCTTGGCCTTGGCCCGCAGACCGAGCGAGCGCTGCTTGACGATCTTGATGTAGTCGTCCAGGAAGCCGACCAGGCCCATGCCCGCCATCAGGAAGAGCACCAGCACACCCGAGAATGTCGGGTCCTCGCCGGTGATCACCTTGGCGAGGGCGTATGCGATGAGCGTGGCCAGGATGAAGGAGATACCGCCCATGGTGGGCGTGCCCTTCTTGCTGCCGTGGCTGCGCGGGCCGTCGTCCCGGATGAACTGCCCGTATCCCTTGCGGGCCAGGAGTTTGATCAGCAGCGGGGTACCGACCAGGGTCAGAAAGAGCCCGATGGCTCCCGCGAAGAGGATCTGCCTCATCGGCCGGCGACCTCGCCCTCGGTGGTGTTCTCGAGCAGTGCCTGGGCGACCCGCTCGAGCCCGACCGACCTGGAAGCCTTCACCAGCACGACGTCTCCCGGACGCAGTTCACTGCGCAACAGGTCGACCGCCGCCTGCGCGTCGGACACGTGCACCGACTCCTCACCCCACGAACCCTCGTTATATGCGCCCAGTTGCAACCAGGACGCTTCCCTGCCCCCGACTGCGACGAGCTTGCTGACGTTGAGCCGGACGGCGAGCCGCCCGACCGCGTCGTGCTCGGCGAGCGCTTCGTCGCCGAGCTCGGCCATCTGGCCGAGCACCGCCCACGTACGGCGCCCTTTGCCCATGGCCGCGAGCGCACGAAGGGCGGCTCGCATGGACTCGGGGTTCGCGTTGTAGGCGTCATTGACGATCGTCACGCCGTCCGGACGCTCGGTGACCTCCATGCGCCAGCGGGAGAGGGTGCCCGCCTCGGAGAGCGCGAGGGCGATCTCGTCGACGGACATGCCCAGCTCATGGGCGACGGCGGCCGCGGCGAGCGCGTTCGACACGTGGTGCTCACCGTACAGCCGCATGGTCACGTCACTGCACCCGGTGGGGGTTTGGAGCGTGAAGGAGGGCTGTCCTAGTTGGGTGAGCCGGACATTCTCGGCGCGTACGTCGGCGTCCGCGGCCTCTCCGAAGAGGACGACCCGGGCCTTGGTGCGGGTCGCCATGGCGCGTACGAGAGGGTCGTCGGCGTTGAGGACGGCCACGCCGTCCTTCGGCAGACACTCCACGATCTCGCCCTTGGCCTCGGCGATCTGCTCGCGGCCGCCGAACTCGCCGATGTGGGCGGTGCCGACGTTCAGTACAAGGCCGACCTTCGGCGGGACGAGGCCGGTGAGGTAGCGGATGTCGCCGATGTAGCGGGCGCCCATCTCGAGAACGAGGTGTTCGGTGTCCTCGGTGGCCCGCAGCGCGGTCAGCGGCAGACCGATCTCGTTGTTCAGATTGCCCGCCGGGTAGACCGTGGGGCCCTTGCGCTCCAGGACCTGGGCGATGAGGTCCTTGGTGCTGGTCTTGCCGGACGAGCCGGTGAGCGCGACGGCAGTGGTGCCGAGGCGTTCGACGACGAAGCCTGCGAGGGCGCCGAGCGCGGCGGTGACGTCGGGCACGACGATCGCGGGGACGCCGACGGGGCGGGTGGCCAGCACAGCTGCCGCACCCGCCGCGACAGCGCGCTCGGCGTAGTCGTGGCCGTCGACGTGCTCACCGGCGAAGGCGGCGAAGAGACTGCCGGGCCGCACCGCGCGGGAGTCGATGACGACGGGGCCGGTGACCCGCACGGCCGGATCCGGTATGTCGTACGACTGCCCGCCGACGATTTCGGCGATCTCGGCGAGGGAGAGGGCGATCACTACTTCATCCCACTGTCTTTATGGATTGCAGCGTTCTCGATGGCGTCGCGCAGGACCTGGCGGTCGTCGAAGGGGCGGACCACGCCGGCGATGTCCTGGCCCTGCTCATGGCCCTTGCCGGCGATCAGCACGGTGTCGCCCGGCTGCGCGCGGGCGACGGCCGCCGCGATGGCCGCGGCCCGGTCGGCTTCGACCAGGACGTCGCCGCGCTCGTGGATCGGCACCTCCGCGGCCCCGGCGAGCATCGCGGCGAGGATCGCGAGCGGGTCCTCGGAACGGGGGTTGTCGGAGGTCAGTACGGCGGTGTCGGCGAGACGGGCGGCGGCGGCGCCCATCGGGCCGCGCTTGGTCACATCCCGGTCGCCGCCGCAGCCGAGGACGATGTGCACCTTGCCCTCGGTGACCTTGCGCAGGGAACGCAGCACCGACTCGACGGCGTCCGTCTTGTGCGCGTAGTCGACGACGGCGAGATACGGCTGGCCCGCCTCCACGCGCTCCAGGCGGCCCGGTACGCCGGGGACGGCGGCAATGCCGTCGGCGGCGGTCTGCGGGTCGATCCCGGCAACAGCGAGGGTGACGATGGCGGCCAGGGTGTTGGCTACGTTGAACGGGCCGGGCAGCGGGGCCTCGGCGCGGATCCGCTCGCCGCCCGGGCCGACCGCGGTGAAAATCGAGCCGACTGCGCTGATTTCGACGTTCTCGGCCCGCCAGTCGGCATCCGGGTGGCCCTCGGCGGAGAAGCTGGTGATCGGGACGGACGCCTCCTTGAGGAGCCTGCGGCCGTACTCGTCGTCGAAGTTGACGACCCCGAGCCTGCTGCGCTTCGGCGTGAACAGCTGCGCCTTCGCCAGGAAGTAGTCCTCCATGCCGGAGTGGAATTCCATGTGCTCAGGGCTGAGGTTGTTGAAGACGGCGACGTCGAAGACGCAACCGTCGACCCGGCCCAGCACGAGGGCGTGGCTGGAGACCTCCATGGCGACCGCCTCGACGCCGCGCTCGCGCATGACGGCGAACAGGGCCTGGAGGTCGGTGGCTTCGGGGGTGGTGCGCTCGGACTTGATGCGCTCGTCGCCGATCCGCATCTCGACCGTGCCGATCAGACCGGTGCTGCGGCCCGCCGCCTTCAGCCCGCCTTCGACGAGGTACGCCGACGTGGTCTTGCCGGAGGTGCCGGTGATGCCGATCTGGAGCAGGGCCTCGCCGGGCTGTCCGTAGATCTCGGCGGCGAGCTCGCCCATGCGGCCGCGTGGGTTCTCGGTCACCAGGACCGGCAGGCCGGTCGCCGCGGCGCGCTCGGCGCCCGTCGGGTCGGTGAGGATCGCGGCCGCGCCGAGGTCCGCGGCCTGCGCGACGAAGTCGGCGCCGTGGAGGCGGGCGCCGGGCAGGGCGGCGTACACGTCACCGGGGCGTACCGCCCGCGAGTCGTGGGTGATGCCGGTGACCTCACCAGTGACCATGTCGGGACTGGGAGCCTTCGCACCCAGCCGGGCGGCCAGCTCCCCGAGTGATGCCGGGCGGGGCCGGTCCGGACGGGGCGCTCCCGGCTGTTTCGCGGGGGCGTCCTGCTGGGCGGTTCGGTACTGATCAGCATGTGACACGGCGGTGAGCGTACCGGGCGCACCCGGCCCGGGGCGAAGTGAGGGGCTCCGGGCACTGCCGTGGACCGGCCGGTTCCCGGAATCGGAGGTGATCGTTGTCACTGGTGGTTCCTCCGGGTCACTGGCCGGGTTTGAAGGTGACGGGCAGCCGGGCGGGGTCGGCGCCGGTCGGGGCGGCCTGGAGGGTCTTCAGGGCGAACTCCATGACCTTCTGGTAGATCGGGCCGCAGATCTGGCCGCCGAAGTAGCTGCCCTTGGTGGGGTTCTGGATGGCGCAGTAGACGGTGATCTGTGGCTTGTCCGCGGGCGCGAAGCCTGCGAAGGAGGCGGTGTAGCCCTTGTAGCGGCCCAGTTCCGGGTCGACGCGGTTGGCCGTGCCGGTCTTGCCCGCGACGCGGTAGCCGGGGATACGGGCCTTGGCGCCGGTGCCCTCCTCGTCGTCGACGACCGACTCCAGCATGGTGGCCAGCGTCGTGGCGGTCTGCTTGCTGACAACGCGCGTCTTCTCGGGGGCGGGCGCGGGTGTGAAGCGGCCGTCGGGACCCTTGGTGCCGCGGATCAGGGTGGGCTCGATGCGTACGCCGTCGTTGGCGATCGTCGAGTACACCGAGGCCGCCTGCATGGCGCTGAGGGAGAGGCCCTGGCCGAAGGGGATCGTGTACTGCTGCGAGGTGGACCAGTCCTGCGGATTGGCGAGGATGCCGGGCGTCTCGCCCGGATAGCCGATACCGCTCGGGCTGCCGATGCCGAACTTGCGCAGATAGGAGTGGAGCACCGCGTTGGCCTCGCGCTGCGTCTTGCCCAGCTGGCCGGTCGCCAGGATGGTGCCGATGTTGCTGGACTTGGCCAGTACGCCGTTGAGCGTGAGGTACCAGGTGGGGTGGTCGATGTCGTCCTTGAAGAGCCGGTCGCCGCGGTGCAGCCGGTTGGGGACGACGACGTGCGTGCCGGGGGTGGCGGCCTTCTCCTCCAGCACGGCGGCGATGGACATCACCTTGGCGGTGGAGCCCGGCTCGTACGCGTCCTGGAGTGCGGCGTTGCCCATGGCGGCCGAGTTGGCCTGGGTGAGGTCATTGGGGTCGAAGCCCGGCGCGTTGGCCATGGCGAGGACCTCGCCGGTCTGGGTGTTCTGCACTATCACGTAGCCGCGGTCGGCCTTGGACTTCCTCACCTGGTCGCTGATGGCCTCCTGGGCCGCCCACTGGATGTCCCGGTCGATGGTCAGCTCGATGTCGGAGCCGGGGACGGCGGGAACCTCGCGGGAGCCCGCGGTGGGGACGCGGCGGCCGCCGGACTGGGCATAGGTGATCTGCCCGTCCTGGCCGGCGAGCGCCTTGTCGAGCATGGACTCCACACCGCCGCCTCCGCGGCCGTCGGCGTTGACGAAGCCCAGTATCCCGGCGGCGAGATCGCCGTTGGGGTAGACGCGTTTACTGCTCGGCTCCTGGAAGACGCCGAGCAGCACATTGGCGCCGGGGCCGCCCTTGCGCTTGTCGGCCGCGGCCTTGGCGGCGAAGACTCCCTTGAGGTCCTTGATCTGGTTCCAGACCTGCGGGGTCTGGCGGCGGGCCAGCACGGTGTAGCGGGACTTGGGCGTCTTGAGCTTCTTGGCGAGTTCGGCGGCGTCCTTGCCGAGGATCGGGGCGAGCAGCGCGGCCGCCTGTTCCGGCGCGTCGGGGGCCTTGCTCTCCTTCGGCGTGAACAGCGCCGGGTCGGCGGTGATGTCGTGCGCGTCGACGCTGGTGGCCAGGGCGATGCCGGCCCGGTCGGTGATCTCGCCGCGCTCAGCGGTGAGCTTGTGGCTGAGGTAGCGGTTCTTCTCCGCCTTGGCGGCGTACGCGCTCGCGTCGACGGCCTGCACCTGAAGGAGGCGTACGACGAAGGCCAGCATCACCAGGGTCAGGCCGAGGCTGACCAGGCGCAGCCGGGGGCGGGGGCTGCCGAGCCTGAAGGCGCGCGGGCCGGGGCGCGGGCGGCGGGGCGCGGGTCGGGCGGGCGGCCGCCGGGCAGGTGCTGGCACCCGGCGGCGCGGGGGTTGCTTGTGGGGCACTGCGTCACCTGCCGGGGGTCGTCGGGGTCGGCTTCGCGGGCGGGCTCGACGGCTCGGCCGCCCCTGTGGGCGCGGACGGCGTGGGCTTGCGGGCGGGCGCGGACTGCTGTGACTGCGGCGCGGCAGGGGGTGAGGCGGCAGGAGGTGAGGGGGTTGCGGCGAGGGACGGCGACGGCGAAGGAGCCGAGGTGACCGGGTCCTGGACCTTCAGGGGTGACGGGACCGGGACCGGCCGCCCGGTGGCCCGGCGGGGCACGCCGCGGACCGTGCCGTCCGGGTCGAGGAAGGCAGGGCTGCCGCCGGGCACCATGCCGAGCTCGCGGGCCCGCCGCTCCAGTGCGTCGGGGGCGGAGTAGCTGTCCACGTCCCGTTGCAGCGCCTGCTGCTCGTCGGTGAGTTCGGTGGTCTTCCGCTTGAGCTCACTCAGCTTGAACGAGCCTTGGTTGAGTGAGGAGTTCAGCAGCAGGAGCGTGATCAGCCCGCCGCCGAGGAGCACCACGACCAGCAGGACGAAGGGGGTGCGGGCCGCTGTGCTCGGCCTCGAGGGCATCAGCCCGGCGAGCCGCGCGGCCCGCCCCTTCAGCTGCTTGGCCGCTGCGCTCACACGTCCTCCCGGATGCGCTGCGCTCCCCTGAGCCGCGCGGGTGCCGCGCGGCGGTTCTGGGCGACCTCTTCGTCGGTCGGCAGTTCGGCGCCGCGGGTCAGCAGTTTGAGCCGCGGCTGGTACTCCTCGGGGACGACCGGCAGGCCGGGCGGGGCCGTGTTGGCCGCGCCGGCCGCGAAGACCTGCTTGACCAGCCGGTCCTCGAGGGAGTGGTACGACAGGACGGCGATGCGGCCGCCGACGGCGAGCGTCCCGACCGCGGCCGGGATGGCGTGCTCCAGGACGGTCAGCTCACCGTTGACCTCGATGCGCAGTGCCTGGAAGGTGCGCTTGGCGGGGTTGCCGCCGGTGCGCTTGGCGGCCTGCGGCAGGGCGTCGCGGATCAGCTCGACGAGCCGGGCGCTGTTGCTGAAGGGTTCCTTTTCCCGTTCCCGTACGACTGCGGAGACGATCCGCTTGGCCTGCTTCTCCTCGCCGTACATGCGCAGGATCCGGACCAGCTCGCCGGGCGGGTAGGTGTTGAGGACCTCGGCCGCGCTGACGCCGGTCGTCTGGTCCATGCGCATGTCGAGCGGGGCGTCCTGGGCGTACGCGAATCCGCGGTCCGCCTCGTCGAGCTGCATGGAGGAGACGCCGAGGTCGAACAGGATGCCCTGGACGCGGGGGATCTTCAGGCGCTCGAGGACCTGGGGGAGCTCGTCGTAGACGGCGTGCACCAGGGTGGCCCGGTCGCCGAAGGGGGCGAGCCGTTCGCCGGACAGCCGCAGCGCTTCCTTGTCCCGGTCGAGTGCGACCAGGCGTACCTCGGGGAACTGCGTGAGCAGGGCCTCGCTGTGTCCGCCGAGGCCCAGGGTGCAGTCGACGACCACCGCCCCCGGCTGGTCCAGCGCCGGGGCCAACAGGTCCAGGCACCGCTGGAGCATCACCGGGACGTGTCGGGTCTGACTCATGCGCCCTCTCAGGTCCGGCGCGGGGGTACGTACTGCCGGGTCCCCGCCCGCAGGTACGCCGCCACACGCGGGGAAACATCGAAAATTACAAGATGTGCAGGAAGTGTCCGTGAACTGCGCGTCACTTTAGTCCACGCGTCCTGGCGGTCAATCAACCGGCTGTCGCGTGGCGCGGGGCGTGCAGGGACGGGCCGCGGGAGCGGGCACTTCACTCGTACGGACGCGACCGCGTCACGCCTGTGGGTTAGGTCACAACAAGGCTCATTGACGTTCTTTGTCCCCCCTCACAGCGGGCCTCGCCTGGCTGTGCCCATTACCGTCATCCTCATGTCGACTTCCGCGCACCACCCTGCCGACGCAGTGCGATCCCGCGGGACGGTCACCGATCGTCTCGTCGAGGCGAACCTGCGCTATGCCGCCGGCTTCCAGGATCCGGGGATGGACGCACGCCCCGTGCTGCAGGTGGCCGTGGTCGCCTGCATGGACGCCCGGCTGGACCTGCACGACGCGCTCGGGCTGGAGCTGGGCGACTGTCACACGATCCGGAACGCGGGCGGTGTGGTCACGGACGATGTGATCCGCTCGCTGACCATCAGCCAGCGAGCGCTGGGCACCCGCAGCGTCATACTCATCCACCACACCAACTGTGGTCTGGAGAGTCTGACGGAGGACTTCCGGCACGAGCTGGAGGACGAGGTGGGGCAGCGGCCGTCGTGGGCGGTGGAGGCGTTCCGGGATGTCGATCAGGACGTACGGCAGTCCATGCAGCGGGTGCGCACCTCACCGTTCCTGCCGCACACCGACGACGTCCGGGGCTTTGTGTTCGATGTGACGGCGGGGCTGCTGCGGGAGATCGACCCCGCCGCGTGACCGCTCGTACACCGGATAAAGCAGGGCGACACCGACAAATCCCATCCACTTATCCACAGGCGAGTGACACGACCCGGTAACGGCAACAAGAATGCGTGTGTGACACCCTTCCGGAAGCTTCCGGAGACGGTGTCCGTGTTTCGGGGTGGGCCGGGCCGTCTGAAGAGCATCGGCCCGTGGAACGGGCCGAGGAGGGCCGGGTGACGACCTATGACGATCGAGCGAGCCTCACAGATCTGACCACCACAGCGGAGCGTGTCCGCAGGTCGGTGGAGGGTGTGATCGAGGGCAAGCCTGAGGTCGTACGGCTTTCGCTGACAGTGCTGCTCGCCGAGGGGCATCTGCTGATCGAAGATGTGCCCGGCGTGGGCAAGACAATGCTGGCCAAGGCGCTGGCTCGGTCCATCGACTGTTCGGTGCGGCGCATCCAGTTCACGCCGGATCTGCTGCCGTCCGACATCACCGGTGTGTCGATCTTCGACCAGCAGCGGCGCGACTTCGAGTTCAAACCAGGTGCGATCTTCGCCCAGATCGTGATCGGCGACGAGATCAACCGCGCGTCGCCCAAGACGCAGTCGGCGCTGCTCGAGTCGATGGAGGAGCGCCAGGTCACCATCGACGGGAACACGTACGAACTGCCGAGCCCCTTCATGGTGGTGGCCACCCAGAACCCGGTGGAGATGGAGGGCACCTATCCGCTGCCGGAGGCGCAGCGGGACCGCTTCATGGCGCGGGTTTCGATCGGCTACCCCAGCGCGGACGCCGAGCTGCAGATGCTCGATGTGCACGGCGGGGTCTCGCCGCTCGACGATCTGCAGCCGGTGGCCCACGCCCACGACATCGTGAAGCTGATCGACGCTGTGCGTACGGTCCATGTCGCCGATTCCGTCCGGCGGTACGCCGTGGAGCTGGTGGCGGCAACCCGCAGCCACGCGGACCTGAGACTGGGCGCATCGCCGCGCGCCACGCTGCATCTGCTGCGTGCCGCGAAGGCCTCGGCGGCGCTCAGCGGCCGTGACTACGCCCTGCCGGACGATGTCCAGGCACTGGCCGTGCAGGTGCTCGCGCACCGGCTGCTGCCCACCGCGCAGGCCCAGTTGAACCGGCGTACGGCGGAGCAGGTCGTGCTGGAGATCATGCAGCGCACCCCGGTGCCCACGGCCGGCGGCTCCGACAGCGTCTATGTCCCGGGCCGGCCGGCCCAGGCGCCGCTCTACGGCCAGCAGCCCGGCGCCCGGCGGCTGTGATGTCGTCGGCCGGGGGCCCCGCCGGCGCGGAAGGCAAGGACACGAGCGGCCTGCGGGCGGCCCTGGGCGGGCTCACCACACGCGGGCGTTCCTTCTTCGCGGCCGGGGTGGCGGCGGCGTTGTGCGCGTATGTCCTCGGGCAGGGCGACCTGCTTCGCGTCGGTCTGCTGCTGGCCGTGCTGCCGCTGGTCTGTGTGGCCGTGCTGTACCGCACCCGCTACCAGGTCGCCGGCAGCCGGCGGCTCTCGCCCTTGCGGGTGCCGGCGGGCTCCGAGGCGCGGGTCCACCTGCGCATGGACAACGTCTCGCGGCTGCCCACCGGGCTGCTGATGCTCCAGGACCATGTGCCGTACGTGCTGGGGCCGCGGCCCCGGTTCGTGCTGGACAGGGTGGAGGCGGGCGGCCGGCGCGAGGTGTCGTACCGGGTCCGTTCGGATCTGCGCGGGCGCTATCCGCTCGGGCCGCTGCAGCTGCGGCTGAGCGACCCGTTCGGGATGTGCGAACTGACCCGCTCCTTCAGCGCGTACGACACCCTCACCGTCATTCCGCGAACCGAGGCACTGCCTGCGGTGAGGCTGGCGGGCGAGGCCTCGGGGTACGGCGACGGGCGGCAGCGCTCGCTGGCGCTGGCGGGCGACGACGACATAATCCCGCGCAACTACCGCTACGGCGACGATCTGCGCCGGGTGCACTGGCGCTCCACAGCGCGCTACGGCGAGCTGATGGTGCGCCGCGAGGAGCAGCCGCAGCGGGCCAGATGCACGGTGCTGCTCGACACCCGGCGGATCGCCTATCAGGGTGCGGGTCCCGACTCGGCCTTCGAGTGGGCGGTGTCGGGCGCGGCCTCGGCCCTGGTGCACATGCTGGAACGGGGCTTCGCGGTCCGGCTGCTGACGGACACCGGAAGCTCGGTGCCCAGTGAGGGCGCCGACGGCTTCGCCGGGTCCACCCAGGAGTCCGCGGGTCTGATGATGGACACGCTCGCGGTCGTCGACCACTCCGACGGGGCCGGGCTCTCGCGCTCGTACGACGTGCTGCGCGGCGGGAACGAAGGACTGCTGGTCGCCTTCTTCGGCGATCTGGACGAGGAGCAGGCGGCCCTGGCGGCCCGTATGCGGCAGCGCAGCGGCGCGGCAGTCGCCTTCGTCCTGGACAGCGGTACCTGGGTGACGAGCGGCGCGGTGGCCGGGGCGGTCGACGACCGGCTGAGGCTGCTGCGCGAGGCGGGATGGACGGCCCTGTCCGTGTCGCCCGGGACGCCGCTCTCCGACCTGTGGCAGCAGGCGGGCCGACAGCGCAGCGAGTCGTCCGGCAGCGGTACGAACGGTTTCTCCGGAGGTTGGTCATGAGCGGTCGCGGACGGCTGGCTCTCTGCGCCTTCGCCGCCACCCTGATGGCGGCGGGCGCGATGCTGCCGCTGGTCGCTCCGGCGAGCTGGATGCTGCAGGCGGCGTTCCTGCTGGCGATCCAGAGCGGGGTGGGGGCGCTTGCCCGGCGGGTGCCGCTGGCCAGGCCGCTGACGGTGACGGTGCAGGCGCTCGTCACGCTGCTGCTGCTCACCGTGGTCTTCGCCCGCAGCCAGGCGATTCTCGGCGTGCTGCCGGGTCCCGAGGCGTTCCAGCAGTTCGGGACGTTGCTGAACGCCGGTGGCGAGGACGTCGGGCGGTACGCGATCCCGGCGCCGGCGACCGACGGCATCAGGCTCATGGTGATCGGCGGGGTGCTGCTGATCGGCCTGGCGGTGGACGCGCTCGCGGTGACCTTCCGAAGTGCCGCCCCGGCCGGACTGCCGCTGCTGGCGCTGTACTCGGTGGCCGCGGGCCTGTCCGGCGGGGCGAGCTGGATGTGGTTCCTGCTCGCGGCCTCCGGATATCTGCTGCTCCTGCTGGCCGAGGGCCGGGACCGGCTCTCCCAGTGGGGCCGCGTCTTCGGCGGTGCCGCGCCAGGGCAGGGACGCACCCCCGCCGGGCTCGAATCGGCGGGCGGCAATGCCCTGGCACCGGTCCGTACGGGCCGCCGGATCGGCGCGCTCGCGCTGGGCGTCGCGCTTGTGGTCCCGGCGGCCCTGCCCGCACTGGACGGCGGTCTGCTGGACAGCACGGGCAGCGGTGACGGCCCGGGCTCCGGCGGCGGCACCATCTCCGCGGTGAACCCGCTGGTCTCGCTGCAGGACAGCCTCAACCAGCCGGAGGACCGCGAGGTCATCCGGTATCGCACCAACGCGACGGAGACCAAGGACCTCTATCTGCGGATCGTCGCGCTGGACCAGTTCGACGGGACTGCGTGGAAGTCCTCGGAGCGCAAGGTCAAGGACGTGCCGGACCGGCTTCCGCAGCCGGACGGCCTGAGCACGTCCGTAGGCGTCACCGAGATCAAGACGAACATCTCGGCCGCGGGCTCGTACAAGCAGAGCTGGTTGCCGCTCCCCTACCCGGCGACACAGGTAAAGATCGACGGACGCTGGCGCTACGAGCCCGCCGGCCGGACCCTGGTGGGTGACCGTGGTCAGGACACCCGTGGCGCGCAGTACACCGTCACCAGCCTGCTGGTGAAGCCGACGCCGGATCAGCTGGCAAGCGCGCCCACCCCGCCCCCCGAGCTGCTGCGCGAGTACACCCGGGTTCCCGATGCGCTACCCGACGTGGTCAGAAACACCGCGAAGGCGGTGACCAGGGACGCGACGAACGACTACGAGCGGGCGGTCAAGCTCCAGGACTGGTTCGCCATCGAGGGGGGCTTCCGCTACGACACCCAGGTGCAGTCGGGCACGGGCGTCAACGCGATCTCCCGCTTCCTGAGGGAGAAAGAAGGCTTCTGCGTCCACTTCTCGTTCTCGATGGCCGCGATGGCCAGGACGCTGGGCATACCGGCGCGGGTCGCGGTGGGCTTCACCCCGGGCTCCCCGCGGGCGGACGGCACCGTGTCGGTCGGACTGCGCGAGGCGCACGCCTGGCCGGAGTTGTACTTCGAGGGCGTGGGGTGGACGCGGTTCGAGCCGACCCCGAGCCGGGGCTCCGCGCCCGACTACACGCGCCCGGAGTCACCGTCCGGCGGGGCGACCAACCCGCCCCAGCCCGAGACCAGCGCTTCGGCAACACCGTCGGTCGCGCCTTCGGTGTCGGACACCTGCCCGGCGCAGGCGAAGCAGCTCGGCGAGTGCGGCGCGGCCGCTCCGCAGGAGATCCTGCCGCCGACCGACCCCGGGATCCCGCTGGGGACCGTGCTGGGTGTGAGCCTGGCCGTGGTGGCGGTGGTGCTGGTGCCACTGTTGCCGATGCTGTGGCGGATCAGGGTGCGCGCGCGACGCCTCGGCTCCAGCGGGCGCACGTCCGAGGACGCAGCGGCCCGGACGCTGGCGGCGTGGCAGGAGATCTCCGATACGGCGTGGGACCACGGCATCCTGCCCGACGAATCGCAGACGCCGCGCAAGGCCGCTGCCCGCATCGTCCGGCTGGGACAGCTGGAGGGCGAGGCGGCCGACGCAGTGCACCGGGTGGCCAGTGCGGTGGAGCAGGTGCTGTACGCGCCGGTGCCCCGGCCGGGCACAGGGCTGGCGGATGACGCCGAGGAAATCCGGGCCGGACTCGGGGCCGCGGTGAGCCGCGGTACGCGGCTGTGGGCACTGCTCGCGCCCCGCTCCACCGTCCGAGTGGTGTGGGCCCTGTCGGCCCGCTGGGCGTCCGTCACGGACCGGTGGGGCGTGCGCCGCTGGCGTCTTGACCGGTGGTCCGCAAGCCAGTGGCCGGCCGGCCGGTGGTCGGGAATCCTGCGCCGCGCATCCCGGCAGCGGGGCTGACACGGGGCTGACGGCAGCGAGCCGGGCGCGAGCCCGGCCCGACTCCCGGCTCGAGTTGCCGTACGAGAACGCACGTGCTGTACGAGAACTCGAGATGCTGTACGAGAAACGGTGAGGGGCGACGCTCTTGAGCGTCGCCCCTCACCGTTTCAGCACGTTTTGAAAATGCGGTTCAGTGGCCCTGTTCATCGCGGCGGCGCTGCCACCGCTGCTCGATCCGGGCCATCATCGACCTGCGCCGACGGGGATGGCGGCCGGCGGGAGCTGCCGTGTCCCCCAGGGTCTGCTGCTCACCCGGTTTGGGCGCCTTGCGCCATCCGGTGACCGCGAGCACCGCACAGCCCAGCATGACGAGGAATCCCACCACGCTGATCCAGATCTGCTGCGCGACCATTCCAGCCATGAGGAGCGCGATACCCACCAGGAAGCCGACGACTGCCTGGTAGACCCGTCGCCGGGTGTATGTACGCAGCCCGCTTCCCTCAAGCGCTGTCGCGAACTTGGGATCTTCGGCGTACAGCGCTCGCTCCATTTGCTCGAGCATTCGCTGCTCGTGCTCCGAGAGCGGCACGGAGTCCTCCTAGTCGTCGGCCGCGGGGGGCGACCGGTAAGCGGCCCTTTCAGGATAGGCAGGGAATCGCCCCCGTGAAACCCGCCCTCTACGCCAATTCGCCAGTCCGGGCCGCCATGGCGGCTTAGGTGCTGAGGCGTAGATTCCCCAACCTCCGATCCGTCATGCCGGATGGTGTCCTCCGATCATACGGGGCTCAGCCCACGATCGGGGGGTCTGTGGCGTACTCCATGTGCGGCTGCGCCGCTGATCAGCCCCGCTTCTCGCCCAGAACGTGCAGCTGGGTCGCGACGGAGTGGAAGGCGGGCAGCTCGGCCGCCGCCGCCTCCAGCTTGAGCAGCGCGTCGAGGGCGCCGGGCTCGGTGTCCACCAGGACGCCCGGGACCAGGTCGGCGAAGACCCTTACGCCGTGCACGGCACCCACCTCGACACCGGCCTCGGCGACGAGCTCGGTGAGCTGCTCGGCGGTGAAGCGGCGCGGCACCGGGTCGCCTTCGCCCCAGCGGCCCGCGGGGTCGGTGAGCGCCTGGCGGGCCTCGGCGAAGTGCCCGGCCAGCGCCCTGGCCAGGACTGCCCCGCCGAGCCCGGCGGCGAGCAGGCTGATGGCACCGGCCGGCCGGAGCGCGTCCACCGCGTTGCGTACGCCCTCGGCGGGGTCGTCCACGTACTCCAGGACGCCGTGGCACAACACCACGTCGTACCCGTCGCGCTCGACGACGTCGAACAGGCCGTGGATGTCGCCCTGGACCCCGTGGACCCGGTCGGCCACACCGGCCTCGGCGGCCCGGCGCTCCAGCGCGAAGAGTGCGTTCGGGCTGGGGTCGACCACGGTGACGCGGTGCCCGAGCTGGGCGACGGGCACCGCGAAGTAGCCGCTGCCGCCGCCGGTGTCGAGGACGTCCAGGGTGTCCGTCCCGGTTGCCTTGACCCGGCGGTCGAGGGCGTCCTTGAGGACGTCCCAGACCACGGCGGTACGGAGGGAGGCGCGGGGGCGCATCAGGTCCGACACGGCAGTTGACTCCTCGGACGGTGCGAATACGTTGAATACCTTGAAGACGCAGTCCACCCTATTGCCTCCGCCGGGCGCCCCAGCCCTCCGTCTCACTGCCGGCGGCTGCCCTGCGCCTCACCCCGCGGTGTCCCCCGTCTCCGGTTGCTCGGTCCTCGGCTGCGGCAGCACCGGCTGGAGCACCAGCAGCCGCTCGACCATGCGCAGGAACATCGCCGCGTCGCGCAGCAGATCGTCGGCGTCGCGGCGGCTCGCCGCGCCCTGTATGCCCGCCTCCGCGCGCGCCCTGCGCCGGGCGCCCGATGCGAACAGGGCGCTCCATTCGGTGAGTTCGGGCGCGATCTCCGGCAGGACTTCCCAGGCGCTTCGGATCCGCTGCCTGCGGCGTGCGCTGATCTCCGGTCGGCCGCGGGCGGCCAGCACCGCGGCCGCTGTGCGCAGGGCGGCCAGATGGGCGGTGGCGTACTGCTCGTTCGGCGTTTCGAGAGTGGCGGCCTCGTCCAGTCCCGTACGGGCCTGGGCGAGCAGGTCGAGGGCGGCGGGCGGTGCCGAGGCCCGCCGCAGGACGGGGTGCATGTCGTTCGCCGGTCCGGTCAGTGAGGGGGCAGGGCCGGTGGCGCGGCGCCGGTGTGCGGCTGCTGCGTAGGAGCTGGCCATGACGAACCTCCTGTCGTCGTGTGACGGCACTGTGGCCGTATGTGTCCATCGTGGAGGGCACCACTGACAATCGGCTCTGACCTGCGCCTTTGCTTCGATCACAGGTTCGGAGGTACTTTTGCACTGACTGGTCAGTACAAAAATGGGGGAGGGTGCGTGGACAGCCCGCACGGGGCGGATGTAACCGCCGAGAACTTGGGGCTCAAGGGCCCCCGCGGCTGGGCGTTCCGCTCGGTGAGCATCAAGGCGGAGCCCGGCTCACTCATCGCGATCGAGGGCCCGTCCGGTTCCGGCCGCACCTGCCTGCTGCTCGCGCTCACCGGCCGGATGCGCCCCACCGAGGGCAGTGCCGAGGTCGGCGGTCTGCCGCTACCGCGCAAGATGGCGGCCGTACGCAGGATCAGCGCGCTCGGACCGGTACCTGGGGTCAGCGAGCTCGACCCCGCGCTGACCGTGGCCGAGCATCTGCGCGAACGGGCCCTGCTGCAGCGCCGTTTCGACGGCTCGCTGCGTGCCCTGCTGCGCCCGCGCGCCGAGAGGATCGCCGCGGCCCGGAGCCGTATCGACACGGCACTCGAGGCGGCCGGACTCGACGTGGCCGCACTCCCCAAGCAGGAACGCACCTCTGTGCGCGATCTGGAGCGGCTGGAGGCGATGCGCCTGTACGTCGCCCTCGCGCTGATCGGCCGCCCCGGCCTGCTCGCAGTCGACGACACCGACCTCAAGCTCTCCGACGTGGACCGGGCCGAGGCCTGGCAGCTGCTGCGCTCCGTCGCCGAGGCCGGCACGACGGTGCTCGCCGTGTGCAGCCAGGCGCCCGAGGGCACGACCGCCATCCGCACGACCGCGGTCGAAAGCACCAGCACAGCCGAAGAGACCGGCACAGCCGAAAGCACCGAGACGACCGGGAACACCGGCACGGCCGAGAACACCGAGACGGCCGAAGACACCACCGAAGACGCCACAGAAAGCACCACAGAAGACGAGGAGGGGACGGCCGATGCGATCGCCGAAACTCGCCGCGCTTGAGCTGAAGCGGTTCGGCAGGGGGAAGCTGCCGCGCGCCGCACTCGTCGCGGTCCTGCTGCTGCCGCTGCTCTACGGCGCGCTGTACCTGTGGTCCTTCTGGGACCCGTACGGACAGCTCAACAAGATCCCCGTCGCCCTCGTCAACGACGACAGGGGAGCCACCGCCGCCGGCAAGAAGATCGCCGCCGGCGACGAGATCACCAAGGGCCTGCGCGAGAGCAAGGTCTTCGAATGGCACGAGGTGAGCGCCGCCGATGCCCGCAAGGGCGTCGAGGACGGCGCGTACTACCTCTCGCTGACCATGCCGAAGGACTTCAGCGAGCGCATCGCGTCCAGCTCGGGCAACTCCCCCGAGACCGGCGCCCTCCAGGTCCGTACGAACGACGCCAACAACTACATCGTCGGTCAGATCTCGCGGACGGTCTTCTCGGAGGTGCGCACGGCCGCATCGACCAACACCTCCCGCACGTTCCTGGACCGGATCTTCATCTCCTTCTCCGACATCCATGACGCGACCGAGAAGGCGGCGAAGGGCGCCGACAAGCTCAAGGACGGGGTCGGCAAGGCGAAGCAGGGCTCCAAGGACCTCGCGGACGGCCTGAAGGACGCCAAGGACGGCAGCGGAAGGCTGGCCGGCGGCCTGACCAAGCTGAACAAGGGTGCGGGCGAGCTCGAGACCGGCTCGCAGAAAGTCGCCGACGGCACCCAGGCGCTCGCCGACAAGGTCAACAAGATCGCCGCCGACGTCCGTCCGTACCTCAAGGACAACGGCACGACGATCGGTGACACGGCCCGCTTGGTCGCCGATTCGTCCCAGGCGGTACGCCGCAACCTCGGCATCCTCGTGAAGACGGCGCCCGGCCGCGCGGCCCTCGCCCACAAGTCGGCCGACAAGCTGAGCAGCATCTACAAGGCGCGCTGCGAGGACGCCGTGCTGCCCGACCCGGCCCTCTGCTCCGACCTCAAGACCGCCAAGGACACGGCGGCCGATGTCGCCAAGGTCGCCGACGACGTCAATGCCCTGATCAAGGACAACAACGGCAATCTGAAGACGCTGGACGGCCATCTCGCCACGCTGCAGCGGCAGGCGACGGACCTCGCCAAGCGGTCACCGCGCCTGGACGAGGACCTGGAGTACGCCGTCGCAAAGATCAACGAGCTCAACTCGGGTGCCAAGAAGGTCGCTCAGGGCGCGGACAAACTGCACACCGGCCTGGGCGGCGCCAAGACCGGCTCGACCGATCTCGACAGCGGCGTCGGCAAGCTCAAGAAGGGCGCCAACAGCCTGGACGGCGGCCTCTTCAAACTCGCCGACGGTTCGACCGAGCTGGCCGGCGGACTCAACGACGGCGTGGACAAGATCCCCGACTACGACAAGAAGGACCGCGACCGCCGCACCGAGGTGATGGCCGACCCCGTCAAGCTGGCCAGCCAGTCGCTGCACAAGGCGCCCAACTACGGCACCGGTTTCGCCCCGTACTTCATCCCGCTCTCCCTCTGGGTGGGCGCGATGGTCGCGTACATGATCATCCAGCCACTGAACCGGCGGGCCCTCGCCGCCGGCGCCTCCGCCTGGCGGATCGCCGTGGCCGGCTGGCTGCCCGTCGCCGCGATCGGCCTGGCCCAGGTCGCCGCGCTGATGTCCGTACTGCACTGGGGCCTCGGCATGAAGATGGCGTACGCGGCCGGGACGGTGGCCTTCCTCGCCCTCGTCACCTGCTGCTTCGCCGCGATCATCCAGTGGCTGAACGCACGCTTCGGGGCCGCGGGCCGGATCCTCGTGCTCGCCCTCCTGATGCTTCAGCTGACCTCGGCCGGCGGAACCTACCCCGTCCAGACCAGCCCAGGGTTCTTCAACGCCATCCACCCCTTCCTCCCGATGAGTTACGTCGTCGAGGCGCTGCGCAGGCTCATCACGGGCGGCGGACTCGGCCCGGTCTGGCAGGCGTGCGCGGTGCTGATCGCCTTCACCGCGGGCGCGATCGCGCTCACCGCCGTGTCCGCGCGGCGCAAGCAGGTGTGGACGCTCGACCGTCTGCACCCCGAGCTGAGTCTGTGAGGCGGGCCGACCTGTGAGAATCGACACCATGGACGCCATGGACAGCACCAGCACCAGACGCCGGGCGACCCGGGCAAGGCTCTACGAGGCCGCGGTCACGCTCATAGCCGAGCAGGGCTTCTCCGCCACCACGGTGGACGAGATCGCCGAACGCGCCGGGGTCGCCAAGGGCACGGTCTACTACAACTTCAAGAGCAAGACCGAGCTCTTCGAGGAGCTGCTGCGGTACGGCGTCGGCCTGCTCACCGCCTCGCTGCAGTCCGCCGCCGACGAGGCTGCGGAGCACGGCCGCACCAAGGTCGAGGCGCTGGACGCGATGATCAAGGCCGGTCTGGGCTTCATAGACCGCTATCCGGCCTTCACCCAGCTGTACGTCGCCGAACTGTGGCGCACCAACAGGGCCTGGCAGTCGACGCTTCTCGTCGTACGGCAGCAGGCGGTCGCCGTCGTCGAGACGGTGCTGCGGGAGGCCGTCGAGAACGGCGAGCTGAGCGAGGAGATCGACATTCCGCTGACGGCGGCGGCGCTGGTCGGGATGGTGCTGGTGGCGGCGCTGGACTGGCAGGCCTTCCAGCCGGAGCGGTCGCTCGACGATGTGCACGCGGCCCTGTCGCGGCTGCTGCACGGCCGCGTCAGCGGCCGCTGAAGGGGCGGTACGAGCAGGCCCGCGCCTGCGGCCACGTGAGGGGCCGTACGACACAGAAGTGCCGGTCCGGCGAGGCTCGATCCCCCCGAGCCCCGCCGGACCGGCGTGTTACCCCCGTGTCCCCCCGTTCCCCCGTGTCCCCCGTCTCCCCCGTTCCCCCGTGGTGCCGGAGGACCCTGGTCATCGGGCCCTCCGTCGTGCGCCCCCGTTCCGTCGGGGGTGCCGCGCCGTTCCGCCGCCCCGTGCCGGCGGTACCGGCGCCGCGCCCCTTCCGTGGTCTCCACTCTTCCTTCTACGCAGGTGAGACCCCATCCGCGCGCGTACTCATCTCACCCACTAGGTACGGATACTCAGCCGTCCGTATTCACCCCCACCCGCCCGGCAGGCCGACTGGTCACGATCGCGTCCGCGTCCGTACTCCCTCTCGGACCGATGCGCTGGTCGTCGCCGGGGCAGCGCCGCGAGGCGGCCGGGGATCCGAGGGTCCGAGGTGTGCCGATAAAGTCGCGGACATGGCACGGATTGCGGTGATCGGCGCCGGGATGGGCGCCATGGCGGCTGCCGCCCGGCTGGCCGTGGCAGGCCACCGGGTGACGGTGTACGAGCGCTCGGCGAGCTACGGCGGCGCGGTGGGCCGGTTCGAGCGCGACGGCTTCGTCTTCGACACCGGCCCCGGTCTGCTGCATCTGCCCGCCGTCTGGCGGGACTTGTTCGTCAAGACCGGCAAGGAGCCGCTGGAGCAGTGCGTCGGGCTGGTCCAGGTGGACCCGTCAAGCCGTCATGTGTTCGCCGACGGCACCGAGGTGTCCCTGCCGAACGCCTCGCGGGCCGGCATCGTCACCGCGCTCGAAGCCGCGCTGGGCGCGGGAGCGGGCGAGCGGTGGGGCGCGTTCCTCGGGCGGGCCAGGGACGCCTGGGACCGTTCCCGGCGACCACTGCTCGAAGAGCCGCTGTGGACGGACTGGCAGGTGCTGAAGCGCGATCCGTATCCAGCTCCGCGCCAGCGCAGGCTGCTGCGCGCCCGGCAGGCCTCCACGGTCTCCGAGGTCGCCGCGTGGGAGCTTGCGGAACCGCGGCTTGCGGCGCTGTTCGAGGGGTACGCCCTGGCGTACGGCCTGGATCCCCGGTACGCCCCGGCGAGCGCCGCCCTGCTGCCGTACATGGAGCAGACCTTCGGCAGTTGGTACGTCGAGGGCGGGATGCGCGAGCTGGCAAGCGCGGTCTACGAGCGATGTCTGGCCCGCAGGGTGGAGTTCGTCTTCGGGTCCGAGGTGACCCGGATCGTCGAGAAGGACGGGCGGGCGGCGGGGGTCGAGCTCGCCGGGGGCACCGTCGCCGAGGCCGACCATGTGGTGGCGGGCGCCGAGGCTCCGGATCTCGTCGGACACGAGCTGTGGCGGGACGGCGACGTACGGCCTCAACAGGGCGCCGATGGCGGGCAGTTGCCCGGCGGGTTCACCGTGCTGCTCGCCCTGCGCGGGGCGCGGCCCGCATCGGCCGTCCACCGGAGCGTGCTGCACTCTCCCGACGCCGGGGCGGAGGCGGCCGCGGTCTTCGGCGGGCAGACGGCCGAGCGGCCCACCGTCACCGTGCTGCGGCCCGACGACCCCCGCACCCGCCCCGACGACGAGCACGAGGCGGTCACCCTCTCCGCGACGGTCATGGGGCACGGCAGCCCGGTCGACTGGACCCATGCGTCGCTGCGCGAGAGGTACGCCGAGGTGCTGATCGACGCCGCGTCCGCGGCCGTACCGGAGATACGCGAGCGCCTGCTGTGGCACGAGACCCTGACGCCCGCCGAGACGGGACCGCTGCCCGCGCCCGCGCTCGCCGGGGAGGGCGGCCGCTATCTGCATCCCGCGAACAGCACACGGCTGCCCGGCCTGTATCTGGTGGGCGGCCGCGCGCACCCGGGCGGCGGTCTTGCGCACGCGGGAATGTCGGGGGCGCTGGTGGCCGGGCTGATCGTGGAGGGCGCGGACTTCCGCGGCTCCCAGTAACCCGCTCCCGGTAACCGGCTGTCAGTGACCAGCCGCCGGTATCCGGCTGTCAGTAGCGGTACTGCTGCTCGTTGTACCCGGTGTCGTAGCCGTAGGGGGAGGGCTGCTCCTGCGGCATCGGCGGCACCTCCTGCTCGCCGTCGCGCTGCTGCGGCACCCACACCCCGCCGGGCGGCGTCTCGTTGTACTGGTTCTGGGCGTACGGGTCGGCGTACTGCTGCTGGCCGCCGTAACTGTCGTACGTCTCGTACGTGTTGTACTGCTGGCCGCCCACATACGGGTCGGAGTACGCGGCGTACTGCTGCTGCTGCCCTGTGCCGTAGTCGTACTGCCCGGCGTAGCTGTCCTGGCCCGCCGGCTGCTGCTGCCCGTAGCCGGAGTAGCTGTCGTACGCGCCGCCGTACCGGGCGTAGTTCTGACTCTGGTCCTGCTGCTGGGCCGCGTAGGCGGCTTCGCTGTACACGCCGTACTGCCCGGTGTCGTCCGGGAGCGGCTGCGGCTCGTAGACCGCTTCCGGCTGCGGCGCCGACGCGGCGGGCTGGTACGGACCGGGCTCGTACGGACCGGACTCGTACGGGTCGGGCTCGTACGGCGCGGCAGGCTCGTAGGAGAGGTCGGTGACCTCCAGCGAGGGCTCGTGCGAAGCCGCCCCCGACTTGGCACCCGACTTGCGGCGGGGGCTCACGCCCGGGCTTCCGCCGAGCGCCCAGCCCGTGGAGAAGCCGCGGCGGAAGGAGAGCGTGACATACGTCTGGCCGACGGCGAAGGCGATCGCGCCGACCGCGATCACCACGACGGAGGGCAGCAGGACGCCGAAGACCACGCCGAGGAATCCGACGAAGGCGAGAAGTCTCCAGCGCAGCCGCGCCTTGTACTGCAGCAGCACCTCACCGAGCAGCCACAGCGCGACGACACCGAACGCGATATAGAGGACCGTCCAGCCCATGCCCGCCCCTCTCCTACGGCCGTCGCCCCGGGTCGGGGCCGGTACGACCGATCACGACTGCTCGTGCAGTCCGAGATTCTCGTAGATTTCAAGCGTCGCCGTGGAGTTGTTGAGCGTAATGAAGTGCAGTCCGGGGACTCCCTCGGAGAGCAGTCCTGCGCAGAACTCCGTCGCGAACTCGATGCCAATGGAGCGTACAGCGGCCGGATCGTCCTTGGCGGTGAGGATCCTCTCTTTCAGATCCGGCGGGAACGCGGCATTGCTGAGCTGCGCAAACCGCTCAAGCTGCTTGACGCTGGTGACCGGCATGATCTCGGGGATGATCGGGGTCTCGCAGCCCGTGGCCGCGACCCGGTCGCGCAGCCGCAGATAGTCCTCGGGCCTGAAGAACATCTGCGTGATCGCGTAGTCGGCGCCGGCCCGGCACTTGTCGACGAAGTGCCGGATGTCGGTGTCCCAGTCCTCCGAGCGCGGATGCATCTCGGGGAAGGCCGCTACGCCGACGCAGAAGTCACCGGACTCCTTGATCAGCCGGACCAGCTCGGCGGCGTACCGCACGCCCTCGGGGTGCTTGACCCACT
Organism: Streptomyces sp. NPDC019443; assembly: GCF_044389785.1. Classification (NCBI taxonomy): domain Bacteria; kingdom Bacillati; phylum Actinomycetota; class Actinomycetes; order Kitasatosporales; family Streptomycetaceae; genus Streptomyces; species Streptomyces sp. NPDC019443. The sequence goes on along the minus strand of NZ_JBIRYJ010000005.1, from coordinate 253,896 downwards.
CTCCCATCGGGTCGCCGGGCGGGTCGCCCCGGACGGCGAGGATATTGCGGATCCCGGCGTCGGCGTACTGGCCGATCATGTTGCGCAGTTCGGCGATGGAGTGGTCCACCGCGGTGAGGTGCGCGACAGGCGTCAAAGTGGTGTCGGCGGCGATCTGCTGGGTGGCCTTGACCGTGCCGGCGCGCGTCGAGCCGCCGGCTCCATAGGTCACGGAGACGAAGTTGGGGGCGACCGCCTCGACCCTGCGGAGCGCATTCCAGAGATTCCGCTCGCCCTTCTCGGTCTTGGGCGCCCAGAACTCGAAGGAGTAGGAAGTTTTGCCGGTTGCAAGAAGCTCGCGCACGGTCCGTGCGCGATCCGTCCTGGTCGAAGCTGTACCGAGGGCCATACCCGCAGGTTATCCAGGGCGCGCCGGTCACCCAACCGAACAGAGGAAATATGTCCGAATTTGCCGGGTTACTGTCCACCCTTCGGACAGTTATCCAATACGCTCCCGCACCCGCTTGGCGAGGGAGGCCGTCGCCGCTGCCGGGTCGTCGGCCTCGGTGATCGCCCGCACGACGACGATCCTGCGCGCGCCCGCGTCCAGCACCTCGTCGAGGTTGCCCGCGTCGATCCCGCCGATCGCGAACCACGGCCGGCCGGTCTCAAGCCCCGCGGCATACCGCACGAGGCCGAGTCCGGGGGCGTACCGCCCGGGCTTGGTCGGGGTGGGCCAGCAGGGGCCGGTGCAGAAGTAGTCCACGCCCTCCTCGGCGACGGCCGCGTCGACCTCGGACTCGGCGTGCGTGGAGCGGCCTATCAGCACCTCGTCTCCGAGGATCGCGCGCGCGGCCGGGACCGGCAGATCGCCCTGCCCCAGGTGCAGCACGTCGGAGCCGATGGCATGGCCCACATCCGCGCGGTCGTTCACGGCGAGCAGCTTGCCGTGCCTGCGGCAGGCGTCGGCGAAGACCTGAAGGTGCTCCAGCTCCTCGGCGGCCTCCATGCCCTTGTCGCGCAGCTGCACGATGTCGATCCCCGAGGAGAGCACGGCGTCGAGGAACCCGGCGAGGTCGCCCTGCTGCTTGCGGGCGTCCGTGCACAGATAGAGCCGGGCGTCGGACAGCAGCGCACGAGCCGTGGACATGGGTGTTCCCCCCGGGTGGGTCGGCGGTGTGCGGGCAGGAGCCACTGGCCCCCCTGCCCGCACACCGCGTGGTGTTGTCTTCAGGACATCAGACGGCGAGCGCCTGGGCCCGGCGCTTCACCTCCGTGCCGCGATTCTCGCTGAGCGCCTGCGCGGGCGTGCCCGGCAGGGTCGGGTCGGGGGTGAAGAGCCACTCAAGCATCTCTTCGTCGGTGAAGCCGTCGTCCTTCAGGAGCGTCAGGGTCCCGGCGAGACCCTTGACCACCTTGTTGCCGTCGATGAAGGCGGCAGGCACCTGAAGCGCGCGGTTCTCACCACGGCGCACGGCGATCAGCTGGCCCTCCTTGACCAGCTGCCGTACGCGTGTCACCTCGACATCGAGCATTTCCGCGATGTCGGGAAGGTGGAGCCAGGCGGGGACGAGAGCATCGATCTTTGCGTCAATCTCGGTCACAGGACAAGCGTGCCATCCCAGACTGACAGTCGGTAGCCGGACCCCGGACAGCAGCCCGCATTCAGCCCTGGACAGCCGCCGCCTTCAGAGGGACGGAGGGGTCGGCGGCGAGATCCGGATCCAGCCGCGCGCCGGCCAGGATGAGCTTGCGCCCCTGCGCCAGATCGCGGGCCCTGCCGACGGCGAGGAGCGCGACCAGCGCGCCCTCACGCAGCCACAGCACCGACCACGTGGCGTCCGCCGGATTGCCCCGCCACACCCTCGTGTCGGCGGCCGGGTGATGGCCCGCGTACTGCACAAAGCGCCCGAACTGCTCGGACCAGAAGTACGGCACCGGGTCGTAGACCTCCAGCGGCTGCCCCAGTGCGCCCGCGACGACATTGGCGGCGACCGTGCGCGGCCCGTGCAGGGCGTTGTCCCAGTGGTGCACGAGCAGCCGCTCGCCGTAGCGGCCGGACGGGAAGGAGGCGCAGTCCCCGACGGCGTACACATCGGGCAGCGAGGTGCGCAGATGCTCGTCGGCGGTGATTGCTCCGTCCGGGCCCAGCGCGATGCCCGAGTCGGCGAGCCAGCCGGTGGCGGGGCGTGCGCCGATGCCGACGACCACCGCCCCGGCCGGGAGCTGCCGGCCGTCCGCGAGGATCACCGTGCCGGGCTCGACGTCGGCCACGCGCGCGTGGGTGAGAAGTTCGACGCCGTACTCCGCGTACCAGTCGGCCATCGGGGCGGCGACCTCGGCGGGCAGGGCGTACGCGAGGGGGCGGTCGGCGGCCTCGACGACGGTGACCGAGCAGCCCGTCTCGCGGGCGGCTGTCGCGAACTCCGCGCCGATCCAGCCCGCGCCGACGACCACGATGTCGTGCTGCCGCACGAGGACGGGGCGCAGCCGGGCGGCGTCGTCGAGGGTGCGCAGCAGATGGACGCCCGGGACGCCTTCGGCGCCGGGCAGCGTGATCGGCTCCGCGCCGCTGGCGATGACGAGGACGTCGTACGGGACGGGCCCTGCCTCGGTGTCCAGCTCGTGCGCCTGCGGGCGTACGCCGGTCACCTCGCAGCCCAGCCGCAGTCCGATGTCCAGCGCCTCGAAGTCGAGCTCGAAGGCCGACCCCTCCGCCTTGCCGAGCAGGATCGCCTTGGAGAGCGGGGGCCTGTCGTACGGCTGGTGGGGCTCGGCGCCGATCACTGTGACCGGGCCCGGGAACCCCTGTTCGCGCAGGGCCACGGCGGTCTGCACGCCGGCCATCCCCGCGCCGACGACGACCACGCGCCGCACGCCCTGTGCTGTCTGCTGCTCGCTCACCCGACAACCTTACGCATCTGACAGCCCGTCAGGTAACCGGCTGCTCGACAACGCTCGTCCCGCTGCCCTCCTGAGACTCCCACTCCCACGTCTCCTCCAGGCGCACTCGCCCGTCCTCGAGCTCGACCACCGTCGAGACGCAGTGCCCGGAGGCCGTCCGGCCGTCCGTCTTCAGCTGGACGTACCGGAAGTCCAGCCGGTCGCCCTCCCGCGTCCCCACGAGGTGGCCGCGGACCACGTCGCCGCCCTCGTACTCGGCCCAGATCCGGCCGTCCCGCTCGTGGTACGTGAACCGGGTGCGGGTCCCCACCTGGCCCGGAGCCTGGTCGGCGACCGGCGAGAGTACGAGTCCGTCGAGCGACCGTGCCACAGCTGCTGCTCCCTTACTGCGAGTTGAGGGCTGGGGTTAGGGTGGCCACCGTAAGGCACTCGCGGGAGCCCGGCGCACCGGGCTGAGAGGGAGGCTGGACGGCCTCCGACCGTACGAACCTGATCCGGGTCATGCCGGCGAAGGGAGGGGCTGGACGCCCATGTCTCGTACATCAGATGTCCTCGTCGTCGGGGGCGGAATCATCGGCCTGGTCACGGCCTGGCGTGCGGCGCAGCGCGGACTGCGCGTCGCCGTCGTCGATCCGGAGCCGGGCGGCGGGGCGGCACAGGTCGCGGCGGGCATGCTCGCCGCCGTCACCGAGCTGCACTACGGCGAGCAGACGCTGCTCGGCCTCAACGTGGAGTCCGCCCGGCGCTATCCGGCGTTCGTCGCCGAGCTCGAGGAGGCGAGCGGGCAGCATGTCGGCTACCGCGCATGCGGCACGCTGGCCGTCGCGCTCGACGCCGACGACCGCGCGCACCTGCGTGAACTGCACGCCCTGCAGCGCCGGTCCGGCCTGGAGTCGGAGTGGCTGGCCGGGCGTGAATGCCGCCGTCTGGAGCCGATGCTCGCGCCGGGCGTACGCGGGGGCCTGCGAGTCGACGGCGATCACCAGGTCGATCCGCGGCGGCTGGCCGCGGCGCTGGTGACGGCCTGCGAGCGGGCAGGGGTGGTCTTCCACCGCGGCTGGGCGGAGCGTCTTTCGGTGGTTCGAGACCGGGCGGCCGGAGCAGTGCTGAGGGACGCCGGCGAGCTCACCGCGGACCAGGTCGTCCTCGCGGGCGGCTCACTGAGCGGCAGTCTCGACGGTGTGCCGGCGGATGTGCTGCCTCCGGTACGGCCGGTGAAGGGCCAGGTTCTGCGGCTCACCGTGCCGCCTGCGTACGCACCCTTCCTCTCCCGGACCGTACGGGCCGTGGTACGCGGCAGCCACGTCTATCTGGTGCCGCGCGCGAACGGCGAGCTGGTCGTCGGCGCGACCAGCGAGGAACTGGGCTGGGACACCACGGTCACCGCCGGCGGGGTGTACGAGCTGCTGCGCGACGCGCACGAGCTGGTGCCCGGCATCACGGAGCTGCCGCTCACCGAGACCCGCGCGGGTCTGCGCCCCGGCTCCCCGGACAACGCCCCGCTGCTGGGCCCGACCGCCCTGCCCGGCCTGCACGTGGCCACCGGCCATCACCGCAACGGCGTGCTCCTCACGCCCGTGACCGGCGATGTGATGGCCGCCGTGCTGGTCACCGGCGAGCTGCCGGACGAGGCCCTCCCCTTCACTCCTCGCCGCTTCTCCCCCGTGCCCCAGGAGCAGCCCGCATGAATGTCCTGAACGTCTCCGTCAACGGCGAGTCCCGTGAGCTCGCCACCGGCACCACCCTGGACACCCTGGTGGCGGCCCTCACCGCCGCCCCTTCCGGGGTCGCGGCCGCGGTCAACGAAGCGGTCGTCCCACGCAGCCAGTGGTCCGGCACCCTCCTCGACGACGGCGACCGCGTCGAAGTCCTCACCGCAGTACAGGGAGGCTGACCGGCATGGCCGACGACCGTCTCACCATCGGCGGCACCACGTTCAACTCCCGCCTGATCATGGGTACGGGCGGGTCACCCAGCCTCGACGTACTCGAACGCTCCCTCGTCGCGAGCGGCACCGAACTCACCACCGTCGCGATGCGCCGCCTCGACCCGACCGTCCAGGGCTCCGTGCTGTCCGTCCTGGAGAAGCTGAACATCCGCGTCCTGCCCAATACGGCGGGCTGCTTCACGGCGGGCGAAGCCGTGCTGACCGCCCGGCTCGCACGCGAGGCCCTCGGCACCGACTGGATCAAGCTCGAGGTCGTCGCGGACGAGCGCACCCTGCTGCCCGATCCGATCGAGCTGCTGGATGCGGCCGAGACGCTGGTCGACGACGGCTTCACGGTCCTGCCGTACACCAATGACGACCCGGTGGTCGCCCGGAGGCTGGAGGACGCGGGCTGCGCGGCGATCATGCCGCTGGGTTCGCCGATCGGCTCCGGTCTCGGCATCCGTAATCCGCACAACTTCCAGCTGATCGTCGAGCACGCGCGCGTGCCGGTCGTGCTGGACGCGGGCGCGGGCACGGCCTCCGACGCGGCCCTGGCGATGGAGCTGGGCTGCGCGGCGGTGATGCTGGCGTCGGCGGTCACTCGCGCGCAGGAGCCGGTGCTGATGGCGGAGGCGATGCGGCATGCGGTGGAGGCGGGGCGGCTGGCGCGTCGGGCGGGGCGCATTCCGCGTCGGCACTTCGCCGAGGCGTCGTCCCCTCACGAGGGCCGCGCGGTCCTCGACCCGGAGCGGCCCGCGTTCTGACCGGAGCGCGGAGCCAGTCCCCTACCCGCTGCATCGATTTACGGCTCCGCCGCCTGGGGGCTCCGCCCCAGACCCCGGACGCCCTTCGGGCGCTGTCCTCAATCGCCGGACGGGCTTGATTTCCGCCGGTCGACCCGAGGATTCAGGCCGACCAGCAGAAAATTCAAGCCCCGTGGGAGTCCCCCCGGACGAAGTCTGGGGGAGATTGAGGCGCGGGGGTCCCGGGGGCGGAGCCCCCGGCGTAGGCCCGCGCAGCGTTACAGCTCGGCTCCAGTCCCGCCCCGAGTCGTCAGCCGTGTCACCGGTGGCTCGTAGAATCACCAGCGTGGATACGACCCTCAAGGACCCCCTCGTCGGGCAGGTGCTCGACGGCCGCTACCGCGTCGACGCGCGCATCGCCGTCGGCGGTATGGCCACGGTCTACCGGGCCGTCGACACCCGACTCGACCGGGTGCTCGCGCTCAAGGTGATGCACCCGGCCCTCGCCACCGACGCCTCCTTCGTGGAGCGCTTCATCCGCGAGGCCAAATCCGTGGCGCGTCTCGCCCACCCCAATGTGGTGGCGGTCTTCGACCAGGGCGCCGAGGGCGCGTACGTCTATCTGGCCATGGAGTACGTCGCGGGCTGCACCCTGCGCGACGTGCTGCGCGAGCGCGGGGCGCTCCAGCCGCGGGCCGCGCTCGACATTCTGGAGCCCGTGCTGGCGGCGCTCGGCGCGGCGCACCGGGCCGGGTTCGTCCACCGGGACATGAAGCCGGAGAACGTGCTGATAGGGGACGACGGCCGGGTCAAGGTCGCCGACTTCGGTCTCGTACGAGCCGTGGGCTCGGTCACCAACACCACCGGCACGGTGCTGGGCACGGTCTCCTACCTCGCCCCCGAGCAGATCGAGTACGGCACGGCCGACACCCGCGCCGATGTGTACGCCTGCGGGGTCGTCCTCTACGAGATGCTGACCGGCGGCAAGCCGCACGCCGGAGACACCCCCGCCCAGGTGCTCTTCCAGCATCTGAACGAGGACATTCCGGCGCCGTCCGCGCTGGTCCCCGGGCTCGCCGTCGAGCTCGACGAGCTGGTCGCGAGCGCCACCGCCCGCAATCCCGAGGTCCGTCCGTACGACGCGGTGGCGCTGCTGGCGCAGGTCCGCGAGGCCCGTGCTCCGCTCGGCGACGAGCAGCTGGACCTGGTGCCGCCGCAGGCGCACACCCAGGACACGGCGGAGGGCGGGAGCGAGCGGGCGCACGAGGAGGACGCCACGGACGTGATCCCGCGGGTGCTCGCCCGCGAGGAGCCGGTGGTCAACCACACCACCCGGCTTGCGATGCCGCCTTCCGAGCCGCCGCACCAGCCCCAGCAGTCCCGGCGCCGGTCCGTGCCAAGGCGCGGCGTCGTCGCGACGCTGGTCGCGGTGTTCCTGGTGCTCGGCGTGGGTGCGGGCGTCTGGTACATCAACTCCGGGCAGTTCACCCGCGTCCCGGCCCTCATCGGCAAGACCGAGAAGGATGCCAGGCAGCAGCTGAAGAGCGCCGGGCTCGATGTGAAGAAGGTCCGGTACGACTTCAGCGAGACGGTCAAACGCGGCACGGTCATCAACAGCGACCCCGCGACGAATGAGCGCATCCGCGGCAACGGCTCGGTGATCATCGTCATCTCGCGCGGCCCGGAGATCGTCCGGGTCCCGGACGTCAAGGGCCAGCCGCTCACCAAGGCGGAACGCGAGCTGAAGAAGCTCGGTCTGGCGCCGGGAGTGGTCACCAAGGCGTTCAGCGACGAGATCGACCAGGGCTCGGTGATCAGCACGGATCCGGAGGCCGGGACCGGACGCAGCCCCGATTCCGCGGTCGCCCTCGTCGTCAGCAAGGGCTCCCCGATCGACGTACCGGGCGTGACCGGCGAGACCCTGGCGGACGCCACCAGCGCGCTCAAGGACGCCGGGTTCAAGGTCAAGGTCGCCCCCGAGCGGATCAACTCCCCCGAGGAAGCGGGCTCCGTCGCCAAGCAGTCCGCGGCCGAGGGCGCCAAGCTGGCCCGCGGCGACACGATCACGCTGACGGTCTCCAAGGGACCGCGGATGATCGAGGTCCCCGATGTCGTCGGGGACAAGGTCGACGACGCCACCAGCGAGTTGGAGTCCGCGGGCTTCGAGGTCAAGGTCGAGAAGAACTTCCCCTTCCTCGGCGACACCGTCGAGAGCCAGTCCGTCGCGGGCGGCGGTCAAGCCCCCGAGGGCAGCACGATCACGATCAAGACCAAGGGGCTGTAGTTCAGATGCGCAACCCCGTCGGCGGCCATGTCCCCGTGGCCGGCGGCCTCGCCAGGACCGGTCTCGCCTACGCCCGTGAGCTGGAGGCGGAGACCGTCCAGGTCTTCGTGGCCAATCCGCGTGGCTGGGCGACGCCTGCCGGGAGCCCGGTGCAGGACGAGCAGTTCCGCGCCGAGTGCGCGGCCGACGGGATATCGGCGTACGTCCACGCCCCGTATCTGATCAACTTCGGCTCGCACACCGAGGCCACCGCCGAGAAGTCCGTGGAGTCCCTGCGGCACTCACTGCGCCGCGGCCGGGAGATCGGCGCGCTGGGCGTGGTCGTGCACACCGGCTCGGCGACCGGCGGCCGGACCCGCGAGGTGGCGCTGGCGCAGGTGCGGGAGCGGATGCTGCCGCTGCTGGACGAGCTGACGCACGACGACGACCCGTTCCTGCTGCTGGAGTCGACGGCGGGCCAGGGCTTCTCGCTCTGCTCACGGACCTGGGACTTCGGTCCGTACTTCGAGGCGCTCGACGCCCACCCCAAGCTGGGCGTCTGCCTGGACACCTGCCACGTCTTCGCGGCGGGACACGATCTGACCGGGCCGCACGGGATGGCGCAGACTCTGGATCTGCTGGTGGAGACGGTCGGTGAAGGGCGGCTGAAGCTGATCCACGCCAACGACTCCAAAGATGTGGCCGGCGCTCACAAGGACCGACACGCGAACATTGGCGCGGGCCATATCGGCGAGGAGCCGTTCCGGACGCTGATGCAGCATCCGGCGACCGAGGGCGTACCGCTGATCATCGAGACGCCCGGCGGCAAGGAAGGGCACGCAGCGGATGTGGCGCGGCTGAAGAAGCTCCGCTGAACAACCCGGGAATACCCCTAGGGGGTATACGGTTTCTTGCTGTCGACAGGAACCGCTGCCTGGTTTTTTTGGGGGGTCTCACATGCGGCACGACACTCACGCCCAGCACGCACACCATGAGCACCACACACAGCACCGATCCGTCAGCTGGTCCATGGCCGCCCAGGCCACGCTGCACTGCCTCACCGGCTGCGCCATCGGCGAAGTACTCGGCATGGTCATCGGCACCGCGCTGGGCTGGGGAAACATCCCGACGATGATCCTCGCGATCGTCCTGGCCTTCTTCTTCGGCTACTCGCTCACCCTGCGAGGAGTCCTCAAGGCCGGCGTCGACTTCAGGACCGCCTTCCGGGTCGCCCTCGCCGCCGACACCCTCTCCATCGCCGTCATGGAGCTGATGGACAACGGTGTGATCGCCGTGTGGCCCGGCGCGATGGACGCCCACCTCGGTGACGCGATGTTCTGGTGGGTGCTCGCGATCGCCCTAGTCGCCGCCTTCCTGATCACCACACCCGTCAACAAGTGGATGATCGGCCGCGGCAAGGGCCATGCGGTGGTCCACCAGTACCACCACTGAACCCCCGGGGGTCAGAGCTCCGGGCCGTCCCCCGGCTCCTCCTGATAGGAGTAGCGCTGCTCACGCCAGGGGTCGCCGAGATTGTGATAGCCACGCTCCTCCCAGAAGCCGCGGCGGTCGGTGGTCATGTACTCCACGCCACGGACCCACTTGGGCCCCTTCCAGGCGTACAGATGCGGGACGACAAGACGCAGCGGAAAGCCGTGCTCGGCGGTGAGCAGTTCACCGTCCTTGTGGGTCGCGAAGATCGTGCGGTCCGAGACGAAGTCGGAGAGCCGCAGGTTGGCGCTGAATCCGTACTCGGCCCAGACCATGACGTGGGTGACGTTCGGCGCGGGCGGCGCGAGCTCCACGACCGTACGGGCGGGCACACCGCCCCATTCGGCCCCCAGCATGCTGAACTTCGTCACGCAGTGCAGATCGGCGACGACCGTCGAGAAGGGCAGCGCCGAGAACTCTTCGTGGTTCCAGCAGCGCTTGTCGCCGTCCGCCGTGGCGCCGAAAACCCTGAACTCCCAGCGGTCCGGCCTGAACTTGGGTACGGGCCCGTAGTGAGTGACCGGCCAGCCACGCTGGAGTCGCTGCCCCGGCGGAAGCTCGGACTCCTCTGATGCGCGGTATTCCCGGCTCTCCGGCTGACCCATGCCTTCAATGGTGACAGACCGGGAGGGGTGGTCATGACCAGGTCTGGCCCGATTCGGGCAACTCCTACTAAGCATGCACTTACTGGACGCTCCCCTGCCGCGGTGCGAGGATTCGCGCACCTGCCCAAGTCACACGCGCGGAAGGAGCCTCTGCGATGCAGGGCGACCCCGAGGTCATCGAGTTTCTCAATGAGCAGCTGACCGCCGAATTGACCGCGATCAATCAGTACTTCCTGCACGCGAAGATGCAGGAGAACTTCGGCTGGACGAAGCTCGCCAAGTACACCCGGTCCGAGTCGTTCGACGAGATGAAGCACGCAGAGGTGCTGACCGACCGCATCCTCTTCCTCGATGGCTTGCCGAACTACCAGCGCCTGTTCCATGTGCGCATCGGCCAGACGGTCACCGAGATGTTCCAGGCCGACCGGCAGGTCGAGGTGGAGGCGATCGACCGCCTCCGGCGCGGAATCGAAGTGATGCGCGGCAAGGGCGACATCACGTCCGCGAACATCTTCGAGTCGATCCTGGCGGACGAGGAGCACCACATCGACTATCTCGACACCCAGCTGGAGCTTGTGGAGAAGCTCGGTGAGGCGCTGTACATCGCGCAGTTGATCGAGCAACCCGACAGCTAGGCCGCAGCTCGAGGGCCAGGTCACCGCCGGAGGGGCAGCTCGAGGGCCAGGTCACCGCCGGAGGGCTAGACCACGGCCCGAGGGCTAGGCCGCTTCGCCGAGCCCGGTCCCGGGGGCGGAGCCGGGGTCCGTCGCCAGCACGGCGGCGCTGTTGCCCTGCTCGAGCAGCTCCCGGCGGGGACAGACGTCACGACCGAGGATCCCCTGGATACGGCGTACACACGATCCGCAGTCGGTTCCGGCTTTGGAGACCGACGCTATCTGGCGGGGAGTGCAGGCGCCTGCATCCGCGTGTTCCTTCACTTGCTTCTCGGTGATGCCGAAGCAGGAGCAGACGTACACGCGGTTCACCTCCCGGACGGGATCGATAGGCGGCGCCTTCCCGATGATCGGTGAGGCTAACCTAACCTTACCCGGCGGACCCGGTGCGCAAAAGCCCCGGAATTGACGGTGGGGCGCGGATCACATCGATCCGCGCCCCACCGTCGTTGATCCGTCACTACTGGTCGCGGTACATCTCGGCGACCAGGAAGGCCAGGTCCAGCGACTGGCTGCGGTTCAGGCGCGGGTCGCAGGCCGTCTCGTAGCGCTGGTGCAGATCGTCGACGAAGATCTCGTCGCCGCCGCCCACGCACTCGGTGACATCGTCACCGGTGAGCTCGACATGGATGCCGCCCGGGTGCGTACCGAGCGCCTTGTGGACCTCGAAGAAGCCCTTGACCTCGTCGAGCACGTCGTCGAAGCGGCGAGTCTTGTGGCCGGAGGCGGCCTCGAAGGTGTTGCCGTGCATCGGGTCGGTCACCCAGGCCACCGTGGCGCCGGAGGCGGTGACCTTCTCGACCAGCTCGGGGAGCTTGTCGCGGACCTTGTCGGCGCCCATACGGACGACGAAGGTCAGCCGGCCCGGCTCGCGCTCGGGGTCGAGCTTCTCGATGTACTGCAGCGCCTCGTCGACCGTGGTCGTCGGGCCGAGCTTCACACCGATCGGGTTGCGGATCTGCGAGGCGAACTCGATGTGCGCCCCGTCCAGCTGACGGGTGCGCTCGCCGATCCAGACCATGTGGCCGGAGGTGTTGTACAGCCGGCCGGTGCGTGAGTCGGTGCGGGTCAGCGCACCCTCGTAGTCCAGCAGCAGCGCCTCGTGCGAGGAGTAGAACTCGACCGTGCGGAACTCCGCCGGGTCGGTGCCCGCGGCCTTCATGAAGTTCAGCGCGTTGTCGATCTCGCGGGCGAGCTGCTCGTAGCGCTGGCCGGACGGGGACGACTTCACGAAGTCCTGGTTCCAGGCGTGCACCTGGCGCAGGTCGGCGTAGCCGCCGGTGGTGAAGGCACGCACCAGGTTGAGCGTCGCGGCGGAGGCGTTGTACATCCGCTTGAGGCGCTCGGGGTCCGGGATGCGGGCCGCCTCTGTGAAGTCGAAGCCGTTGACGGAGTCGCCCCGGTAGGTCGGCAGCGTCACACCGTCGCGGGTCTCGGTCGGCTTGGAGCGCGGCTTGGAGTACTGGCCGGCGATACGGCCGACCTTCACCACGGGCACGGACGCGGCATAGGTGAGCACCGCGCCCATCTGGAGCAGGGTCTTGAGCTTGTTGCGGATGTGGTCGGCGGACACGGCGTCGAAGGCCTCGGCGCAGTCGCCGCCCTGCAGCAGGAACGCCTCGCCCTTGGCGACGGCTCCCATCCGGGCGCGCAGCTGGTCGCACTCGCCCGCGAAGACGAGCGGCGGATACGACTCGAGGTCCGCGATCACATCGCGCAGAGCCTCGGCATCGGGGTACTCGGGCTGCTGCGCCGCGGGCAGGTCTCGCCAGGTGTTGCCACCGGCAGCGGTGGTCTTAGCGTTCACGGTCACCCTGTCAACATTACGGGGTCCGCGCGGGCGCTCCTTCGACCGCCCAGTAAATGAGACGCGTGGTCCAGCGTTCCGACATCGGCTGTTCAGCCGCCGGGCCTTATATCTCTGCGCGGCCGGGCTCCCAGAGCTGCTAGCCTCTCGCCGGTTTCCAATCAGTTCAGTGTGAAACAAGTGACACAGGGGTGGGGCTTTGAACCGCGGACACCGCAGGGACCGCAAGAGACGGCTGCTCATTTACGGCATCGCCACAGCCGTGGTCGCCACCGCCACGATCGGCACCATCGCCGTGGCCTCGCCCGGCTTCCTGGACTCTTCGACAGACGGCAAGCCAGGGCCCCCGAGCGCGGTGCTGCAGTCCCAGTTCGAGGACGCGGCTCGGGAGTTCGACGTTCCGCAGAGCGTGCTGATGGCGGTCTCGTACCGGCAGACCCGCTGGGAGGCCCACGACGGACTGCCGAGCACGACCGGCGCGTACAACGTCATGGGGCTGACCCAGGTCGACCCGGAGGACGTGGAGCAGCCGGACGGCAAGGAGCGCCTCGCGCATCTCAACGCGAGCGGCAACCCGGCGATCGAGAAGACCTTCGACGCCGCGAAGATGCTGCGCAGCCTGCCGGAGGAGACCGTCGACACCGACGACCCGCGGCTGCACACGCTGGACAAGGCCGCCGAGCTGATCGACGGTTCGACAGACTCCGTGAAGAACCGCACGGCCGAGAGCATCCGCGCCGGTGCGGCGCTGCTCGCGGAGTACCAGCGCCAGGCGACCGGCGAGCTGCCGGACGAGCCGGGGCAGTGGTACCCGGCCGTCGCCCGTTTCAGTGAGTCGCCGGACAAGAAGGGCGCCGATCTCTTCGCGAAGCGCGTCTTCGAGTCGATCAAGACCGGTGAGCGGGAGCTCACCACGGATGGCCAGCTCGTCACGCTGCCGGCCGATCCCTCGGTGGAGCCGGTCAAGCCGTCGAACGTCCCGCTCGCCGCGACCTTCGCGAGCACGACGGCGGTTCCGACGCCCGAGTGCCCGTCGGGCCTGAACTGCAACTACATCCCGGCCGAGGTCCCAAGCACCGGCCAGCGCAACTACACGCTCGCGGACCGTCCCGCCAGCGGGTTCGGCATCCGCCAGATCGTCATCCACGACACCGAGGGCAGCTACGACGGCACCATCGCCACCTTCCAGAGCTCCGCGGCCAGGGGAAGCGCGCACTACCTGATCCGCGCCTCGGACGGTCTGGTCACCCAGATGGTCGAGAACAAGAACCTGGCATGGCATGCGGGCAACTGGACCGTCAACATGCATGCCATCGGCCTGGAGCACGAGGGCTACGCCATCAAGGCGGGCAGCTGGTACACCGAGCCGCAGTACGAGTCCTCCGCGGCCCTGGTGAAGTTCCTGGCGGCCAAGTACGGCATTCCGCTGGACCGTGAGCACATCATCGGCCACGACGAGGTGCCGGGTCAGCTGGACGCCAAGGTGGCCGGCATGCACTGGGACGCGGGCCCGTTCTGGGACTGGAACCACTACATGTCGCTGCTGGGCGCGCCGACGGGCGCCGGTGGCGCCGGCGGCCTGCTCAAGGCCGGTCAACTGGTCCGTGTCGTGCCGCCGTTCACCACGGCGAACCAGCCCACGATCACGTACAACGGCAGCACCGTCGCCAAGCAGCCGGCGAACTTCGGGTACCTGTACACGACGGCGTCGACGGCCACGCCGATCAAGGACCCGTACATCCCCAACGTGCTGTGGAGCGACGGCCCGAACTGGGGCAACAAGGTCCTCGCGGGAGGTACCTACGTCGTCGCCGAGGCGCAGTACAACTGGACGGCCATCTGGTACGGCGGGCAGAAGGCCTGGTTCTACAACCCCGGCGGTCAGTACACCGCGCCCGTCACCGGTGGGACCGTGGTGAAGCTCAAGGCCGGCGCGACGGCCCGAGTCTACGGACGTTCCTTCCCCGAGGCCTCGGCCTACGAGGGGACCGGCGAGACCGCGCCGACGGACAACCCCGACTACCTGTCGAAGTACACCTTCCCCTCCGGCCAGGCCTATGTGAAGGCAGGCGAGGCGGTCCTCGGTGACGACTACTTCGGCTCCACGCAGCTCCGGGTCGAGGGCAAGACCGACCTCTACGTCCCGATCCGCTACAACCACCGCATGGCGTGGGTGAAGGCGAGCGACGTCCAGCAGAGCAACAGCACCGTCCCGGACGCGGGCACCAGCCGGTACAACACGCTCGCCCGCGACTCCTCGGGCGTGCTGTGGCAGTACCAGGGCACCGGCAGCGCGACCGCGCCGTACCTCACCCGCTACCGCGTCGGCAGCGGCTGGCAGGGCTACAACGCGGTGACCTCGATGACGGCTCTGCGCGCCGACGCCGTCGGCGACATGGTGGCCCGCGACACCTCGGGCGTGCTCTGGTACTACCGAGGCAGCGGTAATCCGTCGGCGCCCTTCCTGAAGCGCACCGAGGTGGGCAAGGGCTGGGGGATCTACAACCAGCTGACCGGCGCCCGGGACATCACCGCGGACGGCATCGCCGATCTGATCGCGCGCGACTCGTCCGGCGTGCTCTGGCTCTACAAGGGCACGGGCAGTGCGACCGCACCCTTCGCAGCCAGGGTCAAGGTCGGCCCCGGCTGGCAGATCTACAACGCGCTGACCGACACCGGAGACATCACCGCGGACGGCAAGGCGGACCTGATCGCCAGGGACACCTCCGGCGTGCTGTGGCTCTACAAGGGCACGGGCAATGCCGCCGCGCCGTTCGCCGCCAGGGTCAAGGTCGGTTCCGGCTGGGGGATCTACAACGTCCTCAACGGACCGAGCGACCTTTCCGGTGACGGCAGGCCGGACCTGATCGCCCGGGACTCCTCGGGCGTGCTGTGGCTGTACAAGGGCACGGGCAGCGCCACCGCCCCGTTCGCCGCCAGGGCACAGATCGCCACCGGCTGGCAGATCTACAACCTGCTGGTCTGAGACCTGCTGGTGTGACGCACAAGGTGTGATCCGCCCGCGGCACCGCGGCCGTCCGCTCCCCGGACGCGCTGCGGCGCCGCGGGCGGATGCGTTATGGTCGGCGTCATGTTCGCGCACTCGACTCAGACCTGGTGGTGGACCGCTCATCCGGCGGCCCACTGACTGCGCGTACACACAGCTCGCGAAGGCCGCCCCGAGGGGCGGCCTTTCCCGTTTCCACGGGCCGTTCCTCCCACTCGGACCACTCGGACCACTCGGAAGGAACACCGGATGCCCATCAGCAGACTGCTCGACGAAGACTGCCCGCCCTTCGCCCTGCTGCGCAGACGCACCCCCGGCCACGATCACGACACCGTCGAGGTCCTGATCGGCGCCGTGCACGAGGCGGAGTCGCTCGCCGACATCCCGGTCGCGGACCGTCCCTCACTGGCCCTGGTCCCGTTCCGCCAGATCAGGGAGCGCGGCTTCGACGTACGCGACGACGGCACTCCGCTGTCCGTGCTCGTCGCCGACGAGACGTACGAAGTGCCGCTCGCCGAGGCCCTGGAGGCGCTTCCGGCGCACGATGTCCGGGTCGAGGGCGGGGCCTTCGACGTCGACGACGAGGAGTACGCGGGGATCGTCCGGCGCGTCATCGAGGACGAGATCGGCCGGGGCGAGGGCGCGAACTTCGTTGTCCGCCGCACGTACACCGGCCGCATCCCCGGCTTCGGCCGGGCCGACGCCCTGGCCCTGTTCCGGCGGCTGCTGGCCAGCGAGCGCGGCGCGTACTGGACCTTCGTCGTGCACACCGGCGAGCGCACCCTCGTCGGTGCCAGCCCCGAGGTCCATGTCCGGATGAGCGGCGGCACCGTCGTGATGAACCCGATCAGCGGCACCTTCCGCTATCCGCCCCAGGGCCCGACCCCCGAAGCGCTGCTCGGCTTCCTCGGCGACCGCAAGGAACGCGAGGAGCTCTCCATGGTCGTCGACGAGGAGCTGAAGATGATGTGCACCGTCGGCGACATGGGCGGCGTCGTCATCGGGCCCCGGCTCAAGGAAATGGCTCATCTCGCCCACACCGAGTACGAGTTGCGCGGCCGCTCGTCGCTCGATGTGCGTGAGGTGCTGAAGGAGACGATGTTCGCGGCTACGGTCACCGGCTCGCCGGTGCAGAACGCCTGCCGGGTCATCGAGCGCCACGAGGTGGGCGGCCGCGGCTATTACGCGGGCGCGCTCGCGCTGATCGGCAAGAACGCGGGTGGCGGGCGGGAAGGGCAGGTCGGCGCGCAGACCCTGGACTCCCCCATCCTCATCCGTACCGCCGACATCGACGCCGATGGTTCCCTGCGTGTGCCGGTCGGGGCGACCCTGGTCCGGCACTCCGACCCGGCGGGCGAGGTGGCCGAGACGCACGCCAAGGCGGCGGGCGTACTGGCCGCGCTGGGCGTACGCCCCGGGCGGCCGCAGGAGCACGCCGAGCGCCCGAATCTCGCCGACGACCCGCGGGTGCGGGCCGCCCTCGACGCCCGCCGCGCCGACCTCGCGCCGTTCTGGCTGCGGATGCAGGAGCGCAGCGCCCGGCTGACCGGGCACGCGCTGGTGGTCGACGGCGAGGACACCTTCACCGCGATGCTGGCGCATCTGCTGCGCTCCACCGGCCTGGAGGTGACGGTGCGGCGGTACGACGAGCCGGGCCTGCGCGAGACGGTCCTCGCGCACACCGGGCCGGTGGTCCTCGGCCCGGGTCCTGGCGATCCGGCCGACGCGACCGACCCGAAGATGCGCTTTCTGCGCGCGCTCGCCGCCGATCTGCTGCGCGATCACCGCCACGGCCTGCTCGGCGTCTGCCTCGGCCATGAGCTGATGGCAGCCGAGCTGGGCCTGGAGATCGTACGGAAGGACGCTCCGCACCAGGGGGCGCAGGAGCGGATCGACTTCTTCGGGCGTAACGAGACCGTGGGTTTCTACAACAGCTTCACGGCGCGCTGCGACGACGCTGCGGCGGCGGAGCTTGAGGCGCACGGGGTCGAGGTCGCCCGCGATCCCCTCTCGGCGGAGGTGCACGCCCTGCGGGGCACAGGCTTCGCGGGTATCCAGTTCCATCCGGAGTCGGTACTGACGATGCGGGGACCGGAGGTGATCCACGGCCTCCTCGCCTCAACGACGCGGGTGGGCCGGGGTTGAATTTCCCCCACCCCGCCCCATCGCCGTAACCGGGGCTCCGCCCCGGACCCGCCCCCTACGCCCTGCGGGCGTGGGGGAGGGACCCTCACAGTACGGCTTCGCGCGTGTCCTCAATCTCCCCCAGACTTCGTCCGGGGGGACCCCCACGGGGCTTGAACTCCCGCCGGTCGGCCTGAACTTTCAGGCCGACCGGCGGGATACTCAGCCTCGCCGGCATTTGAGGCGCGGGGGTCCGGGGGCAGCGCCCCCGGGAACAGCAACCGTCAGCCGAAGAAGACCCCGACCTCCTCGTACAGCTTCGGGTCCACCGTCTTCAGCTTCGCCGTCGCCTCGGCAATCGGAACGCGCACGATGTCCGTCCCCTGCAACGCGACCATCTTGCCGAAGTCCCCGTCCCGCACCGCGTCGATCGCGTGCAGCCCGAAGCGGGTGGCCAGCCAGCGGTCGAAGGCGCTCGGAGTGCCGCCGCGCTGGACATGGCCGAGGACGGTGGTGCGGGCCTCCTTGCCGGTACGCCGCTCGACCTCCTTGGCCAGCCACTCACCGACGCCGGAGAGCCGGACATGACCGAAGGAGTCGAGCGAGCCGTCCTTGAGAACCGCCTCGCCGTCCTTGGGCATTGCGCCCTCGGCGACCACCACGATCGGGGCGTAGCTGGCCTTGAAACGCGACGTCACCCAGGCGCACACCTGGTCGACGTCGAAGCGCTGCTCGGGGATGAGAATGACATTGGCGCCGCCGGCCAGACCGGAGTGCAGGGCGATCCAGCCCGCGTGCCGCCCCATCACCTCCACGACCAGGACGCGCATATGCGATTCGGCGGTGGTGTGCAGCCGGTCGATGGCCTCGGTCGCGATGCCGACCGCCGTGTCGAAGCCGAAGGTGTAGTCGGTGGCGGACAGGTCGTTGTCGATGGTCTTGGGCACGCCGACGCAGTTGATGCCGTACTCGTCGTGAAGCCGCGTCGCGACGCCGAGCGTGTCCTCGCCGCCGATCACGATCAGCGCGTCCACCTCGTGTTTGGCGAGGTTCTCCTTGATGCGGCGGATGCCGCTCTCTTCCTTGAGGGGGTTGGTGCGCGAAGAGCCGAGGATGGTGCCGCCGCGGGGCAGAATGCCGCGGACGGCCGGGATGCCGAGCGGAACCGTGTCGCCTTCGAGGGGTCCGCGCCAGCCGTCGCGATAGCCGACGAATTCGTACGCGTACTCCTGCACGCCCTTGCGGACGACACCACGGATGACAGCGTTGAGGCCGGGGCAGTCGCCGCCCCCGGTCAGTACTCCGACGCGCATGAAAACTTCCCTTCGCCTGGTGAGCCTTATGACCGCCACGCTAATGGTGATCCAGGTCACTGCGGGATGGGGCGAAAGGTCAATTCCTGTGCGTCATGCGGAGGTTGACGTCCGGCTTTCACTCGTACGGGGAGGGGACGGGGGTTACGCGTCGTCCAGGCCCCGCTCGATCGCGTACCGCACGAGCTCGACGCGGTTGTGCAGTTGGAGCTTGCCGAGGGTGTTCTGCACGTGGTTCTGGACGGTGCGGTGCGAGATGACGAGGCGCTCGGCGATCTGCTTGTACGAGAGCCCCTTGGCCACCAGTCGCAGCACCTCGGTCTCCCGGTCGGTCAGCTGCGGGGCCTTCGGCTCGTCCGCACCCGCCGCGGGGACGGGCTCGGAGGCCAGGCGGCGGTACTCACCGAGCACCAGGCCGGCGAGGCCCGGCGTGAAGACCGGATCGCCGACGGCGGTGCGCCGCACGGCGTCGCTCAGCTCTTCCGTACTGGCCGACTTGAGCAGATAGCCGGTCGCACCGGACTTCACCGCTTCCAGTACGTCCGCGTGCTCACCGCTGGCGGACAGCACCAGGACCCGCAGGCCGGGGTAGGAGCCGACGAGTTCCTTGCACACCTGAACGCCCGGCATCCCGGGCAGATTGAGGTCGAGGACGAGGACGTCGGGCGCGACGGCCTTGGCCCGGCGCACGGCCTGTGGACCGTCACCGGCCGTCGCCACCACCTCGAATCCGGCCGCGGCCAGATCGCGGGCGACCGCGTCCCGCCACATCGGGTGGTCGTCGACGACCATCACCTTGATCGTCTGCTGGTCCGTCATGTGACTGCCTTCCCCCGTGGGACCTTCAATTCGACTTCTGTGCCCTGGCCCGGAACCGAGATCAGCTCGGCCGAGCCGCCCAGATCCCGCAGCCGCCCGCGGATCGAGAGGGCGACTCCGAGCCGGCCCTCGCCCTCAGCCTGGGCGAGCCTGCCCTCCGGGATACCCGGGCCGTCGTCCCGTACCGTCACGATCACCTCGTCCGGCCAGTCCTCGACCAGGATCCAGGCGTGGGCGTCCTCGCCGGCATGTCTGCGGACATTGTCCAGGGCGGCACTGACAGCGGCGGCGAGTTCCGCCGCCGCGGCGGCGGGGAGCAGCACCGGGGCGCCCGGTTCCGAGAGGGTCACCTTCGACCCGGCGTGCCGGGCCAGCAGCGAGCGCAGGTCGTGCAGTTCGGGCCCTTGGGGCGGATCGTCGTCGTCGACAGTGCGGACCACGGCACCGAGTGAGACGTCCTCGGAGGCACGCGTGGTGGGTACCAGACCGCTGGAGACCAGGGTGCGCAGGGCGACCTCCTGCTCCCCCGCCATCCTGCCGAGCTCCTCGGCCTCGCCGCCCAGCGCCGTACCGCGCCGCTGCACCATCGCGAGCACCTGGAGCACGCTGTCGTGAATGTCGCGGGCCAGCCGCTCCCGCTCGCGGGTCGCCGCCTCGATCTCCAGGGCGCGGGCGAGGGTGCGCTCGGAGGCGCGGGCGACCTCGACGACGTAACCGATGGCTATGGAGGCGACCCAGACCAGCAGGACGTTGTGGAAGGTGTCCCGGCTGGGCTGGCCGCGCTCGATGATGTTGGCGACGGCGACGAGTGAGGACGCGAAGCCCGCCCAGCGCCAGCCGCCCTTGATGGCGAACGCGAGGACGGATCCGGCGGTCCATATCGTCGGCAGGGTCGGGCCGTCCTGCGTCTGGGCCTGGGCGTCGGCTAGGGGCGTGAGCATGATCCCGGTCAGCGCGACGGTGAGATCGGCGACCAGGAAGCGTTTGGTACAGCGAGCAGCGTTGGCCACCTTGGGGAGCGTGACCAGCGTCCATACGGACATCACCGCGAGGAAGCCGGCCGCGACCCAGGGGCGCTCGAACTTGCTGGGGTTGACGACGAAGAGAAGCACCGCGTAGACCATGGTCAGTACGCGGTAGGCGGCCAGCGCACGCCACAGCGGCAGCTCGACCGACATCCGCACGACACGCTCGCGCTTGGCCATATCCCCCACCCCAGGACGGACGGCGCGGCTAGGCTGCCGGCCGGTCCGTCTTCCCCGCCTTGTCCGTGTTCTCCGGCTTCTCGGGCTTGTTCGCCTTCGCGGCCTTTTCGGCCGCCGCCCTCTCGGCCCTCTCCGCCTTTTCCGCATCCGCGATCTGGCGCTTGGCGGCCGTCGCGTAGATGTCGACGTACTCCTGGCCGGACAGCTTCATGATCTCGTACATGACCTCGTCGGTCACCGAGCGCAGGATGAAGCGGTCGCCCTCCATACCGTGGTAACGGCTGAAGTCGAGCGGCTTGCCGATCCGGATCCCCGGGCGCATCAGCTTGGGGACCACCTTGCCGGGCGGCTGGATCTTCTCGGTGTCGATCATCGCGACCGGGATGACCGGAGCGCCGGTGGCGAGCGCCACGCGCGCGAGGCCGCCCGGCTTGCCGCGGTAGAGGCGGCCGTCCGGGGAGCGGGTGCCCTCCGGGTAGATGCCGAACAGGCCACCACCCGCGATGACATCCATCCCGGCCTTGACCGCCGCCTCACCCGCACCGCGCGCGCCCGAGCGGTCCACCGGGAGCTGCCCGACGCCCTTGAAGAAGGCGGCGGTCAGCTTGCCCTTGACCCCGGGCGATGTGAAGTACTCCGCCTTGGCGATGAAGGTGACCTTGCGGTCGAGGACCGCCGGCAGGAAGAACGAGTCCGAGAAGGACAGGTGGTTGCTCGCGAGGATCGCCGGCCCCTCGGCGGGAATGTTCTCGAGGCCCTCCACCCAAGGCCTGAAGGCAAGCTTCAGTGAGCCCCCGATGGAGAACTTCATTGCGCCGTAGATCAACTCGAGTGCCTCCTGTGTGCTGTCGAACAGACCTTATCCCGAGGTGGGTCAGTCATCCCTGTGCCGGGGGGCTTACGGACCTGGTCGGTGTCAGTCCGGTCGCGTACGGTGAAGTACACCCTTCAGACACTCACGAACAGGAGACCCAGGTGCCGGTCCTTCCTGGAGCCGAGCCGTACCGCCACGAAGGCGGCGAGGTCGGCGTCCTCCTCTGTCACGGATTCACCGGTTCCCCGCAGTCGCTGCGCCCCTGGGCCGAGTATCTGGCGGAGCGCGGACTGACCGTGTCCCTGCCGCTGCTTCCCGGACACGGCACGCGCTGGGAGGACATGCAGGTCACCGGCTGGCAGGACTGGTACGCAGAGGTGGACCGCGAGCTGCGGGTGCTGGTCGAGCGGTGCAGCCAGGTCTTCGTCTTCGGGCTCTCGATGGGCGGGGCGCTGACGCTGCGGCTCGCCGCGAAGCACGGGGACGCGGTCAGCGGCATCGTCGTGGTGAACCCGGCGAACAAGGTCCACGGCCTGTCGGCGTACGCCCTGCCGGTCGCGCGCCACCTGGTGCGTACGACAAAGGGGCTGACGAGCGACATCGCCAAGGAGGGCTCGGAGGAGGTCGGGTACGACCGGGTGCCGCTGCACGCCGCGCACTCGTTGCGTAACTTCTTCCGGCTGGTCGACGGCGAGCTGCCGCAGGTCACTCAGCCGATGGTGCTGCTGCACAGCCCGCAGGACCATGTGGTGCCGCCTGCCGACTCGGCGCGGATCCTGAGCCGGGTCTCGTCCACGGACGTCTCGGAGATCCTGTTGGAACAGAGCTACCACGTGGCGACGTTGGACCACGATGCGGAGCGGATTTTCGACGAGAGTTATGCGTTCATCGGTCGGCTCGCTCCGAGTATCGGGAAGAAGGAGAGCACCACCGGTGGCTGAGCAGCACGATGCGGACCGCGAGCCGCAGCCGATCGACGAGGAGGCCGCCTGGGCCGCCATCGTCGAGGGGTACGGCGAGGAACCGGCCGACCCGCCGGGCGCCAAGCCGTTCAAGTCGGTGGAGGACCTCGCCCTGCTCGAGGGTGATCTGAACAAGACGCCGAAGGACGACAGGGCGGCGGAGGCCGAGCCCGATCCGGAGGATCCGGACGCGGGTGCTGACGCGGGGCCCGCTGCGGGGCCTGATGCGGTGCCTGATGCGGACAAGCCCGCGCTGGGCAGCTCGATCACGTTCGCGCCGGGGATCGGTGGCCCGCGCGACTACCAGGTGGCCGACGCGAAGGACGACGACCTCGACGAGAGCGACGAGGGCCACTTCGTACCGCCGGAGCCGCCGCCGCTGCCGGAGTCCGATGTCACGGCCAAGTTCGCCTGGCTGGCGGTGGTCGGCGGGCCGGTACTGATGCTGGTGGCGGTGCTGCTCCAGTGGAACATGACGTGGTGGCTGACGACGCTCTGCGTCGGCGGCTTCCTGGGCGGCTTCGGCACGCTGGTGGCCCGGATGTCGCACGGCGACGACGAGGACGACGACGATCCGGGCCGCGGCGCGGTGGTCTGACTCTCGACGCGGCTTCTCGACGCGGCGTCGGCCTCCGGCCGTCGGACGCGGCTCAGCGGGCGCTCGGTCCGTCGGACGACACCGCGGGAACACGTAGGGCCGCCAGCACGGGCAGGTGGTCCGTCGCCGCGCGAAGGTCGGCCTGGGTGATGCCCGGCAGGGTCAACGGCACTCCGCAGCCCAGCACTTCGACTCCCGGGGTGGCGAAGATCGCGTCGATCCGCTGGTGTGGGTCGTTCGGTGTCGAGGTGTGCTCGCCGCCCCAGGGCGCGACCGCCCAGCAGTCCTGCAGCTCCCCCGCGAGCCTGCGGAAGCTCCGGCCGCTGGGCCGGTCGTTCAGGTCGCCCGCCGCGATCGCGTACGGCACGTCCATCGCCTTCAGCCGGTCCAGCAGCATCCCGGCCTGCGCGTAGCGCTCGTCGCCCTGGAGACTCAGATGACAGCTGAGCAGCCCGATCCGGGCGCTCCCGATCCGTACGACCGCCGTGGCGAAGCCGCGCCGGTGCAGGCGGGGGGTGAGCGGCAGCAGCACATCCTCCGTACGCTCCACGGTCGCCCGCAGCGAACAGAGCAGCAGCGGGCCGGCGGCGGTGGCCCCGCCGGTCAGCACCACCAGCTCGCTCTTGGCGGCCAGCCGCGCCGCGTGCTTGCGCCAGCGGAAGAAGCGCGGGGCCTCCTGGATGAACACCAGGTCGGGCGCGCAGGCGCGGATCACCCGGGCCAGCGAGTCCTCGTCGTCGCGCAGGGAGCGGATGTTGTAACTGAGCACGCGGATCACGGCCGAACCGTCCGGTTCGGTGCGGGAGTTTGGCAGTGCGGTGATCGCCATGCGCAGCAAGATACGCGGGTGCGGGTCCTTTCTGGGGCTCCGCCCCAGACCCGCCCCCTACGCCCTGGCGGGCGTGGGGGGGGACCCGTGGTCCTCAATCTCCCCCAGACTTCGTCCGGGGGAGATTGACGACGGACCCCCAGCCCGCCCGCGCAGCCGAAATCAAGCCCGTCCGGCGCTCAAGAATCAAGCCCGTTGGGGTCCCCCCGGGACGAAGTCTGGGGTGAGGACAGAGAACCTAGCCCTGGCGGGCCAGGTCCGCCGCGCCCACCAGGCCCGCCCTGCCGCCCAGTTGTGCCGCGACCACCTGCGCGTGTGGACGCCACCTGCCGCCGATCAGCCAGCGGCGGAAGGACTTGCGGATCGGGTCGAGGACCAGCTCCCCCTCGTCGGAGAGGCCGCCGCCGACGATGAAGGCGGACGGGTCGAAGAGCGAGGCCAGGTCGGCCAGGCCCGCGCCCACCCAGCGGGCCAGTTCGCGGTACGAGTCGACGGCGACCGGGTCGCCCTGCCGCGCGGCCTCGCTGATGTGCTTGCCCTCGATGCCGTCGACCGTCCCGTCGCCGAGGCTGAGCAGGATCTCGGCGCTCTCCGGGGTGGCGTTGGCGCGCTGCTTGCCGTAGCGGACGAGAGCGCGCCCGGAGGCGTACTGCTCCCAGCAGCCCTGGCTGCCGCAACCGCACAGCAGACCGTCCGGGACGACCCGGATGTGGCCGAACTCCGCGGCCACCCCGAAGCGGCCGCGGCGCAGCTTGTTGCCGATGATGATGCCGCCACCGAGCCCGGTGCCGAGGGTGATGCAGATGACGTCTTCGTGGCCCTGGCCGGCACCGAAGCGGTACTCGCCCCAGGCCGCCGCGTTCGCGTCGTTCTCGACGACCACCGGGAGGCCGACGCGCTGCTCGACCTTGTCCTTGAGCGGCTCGTGGCGCCAGTCGATGTTGGGCGCGAACAGGACGGTGGCACGCTTGTCGTCGACGTATCCGGCGGCGCCGATGCCGACCGCCTCGATCTCGTGCCCCTCGCCGGCCCCGGCGACGGCCGAGCAGATCGCCTCGATGATGCCCTGCGGCGTCGACGGGGTGGGCACGTTGTGCGTCTCGAGGATGGTGCCCTCTTCGTCGACCACGCCCGCTGCGATCTTCGTGCCGCCGATGTCGACGCCGATGGTGAGTCCCATGTGTCCCTCAGTTTTCGGTCGAGCCCCGCTATGGCCAACCGTACCCGAGGGCGGGGCACGGCCTGCTCAGTCCAGGTCGATGTGCTCGCTCGCGCCGGGTCCGTCGTCACGCGGGTCCTGGTCGTCCTTGGAGGCGGTGGGCCGCTGGGTCCAGCGTCGCTCATGGCCCTCGACCGCGGATCGATACGCGGCGAGCAGCTCGCCGCCCGCCGCCGTGAGGTGGTCGAAGACCTCAGGGTTGCGCTCTATGACCGGCTCTACGGCGGCCTTCGCCTGGTTGACCAGCTGCTGCACGGTGTTCTGCGCGGCCATGCCGGGCAGCGACGTCTGGAACGAGGAGACCTTGTCGGCGACCGCGTCGAGGAGCTTGCGCAGCTCCTCACCGGCCGAGCCGGGCGGCGGCCCGTACTGGGCGCGGCGGCGGGCCTTCTCCGCCTCCAGGTCCTCGGCGCACGCCTTGGCCCAGGCGTCGTCGTCGACGGCGGGACGCTCGGTGGCATCGCTCATGGCGTACTCCTGCGGAAGAACTGGCGGAAGAACTGAGGGTTTGTACGCTCGACGGTACCCGAATGGAGGCAGCGCGTTCAGCGTGCCCGCGGCCACAGTTCGGGGTCGGGCTGGAAGCGGACCCGCAGCACGCCCTCCGTGAGACCCGCGCCCGCCACGGTGCAGCGGCGCAGCGCGGAGGGCAGCGGCACGATCCTGCGGAACGGTCCGACGGTGATCAGGAGTTCATCCCCTCGGCGGACGAGTGCGAGCTCCTCCTTGACGGCGCCGGGCAGCGGGAGCTCCCAGACGAAGACACTGTCGGTGCCGTGCCCCTCCGCGACCCGCCATGGGTCCTCGCGACGCTCGCCGCGGTGCCGGTGCGGTGCGAGGGCTCCGATGGCTTCGAGGGCACCGACGGCTTCGACGGCGAGCCCTTCTCCGGTGTCGAGGAGGGCAAGGTCCTCGAGGCCGCGCGGGTCCCGGCCGAGGTGGGGCGCCTCGCGGATCGAGCCTTGGGGCGCCCAGTCCTCGTACCACTCGCTCAGGCACTTCTCCTGCTGTGCGGAGAGGGTCGCGAGCCAGCTGTCGGCCGAGCCCCGCGGCAGGATCCGGTTCGGTACGAGGGTGTCGACCGGCAGTCCGTACAGCGCAAGCCCGGCGCGGGCGGTGCGCAGGGCGTCGGCGGCCGCGGGTCCGGGCTCGGCGACCACCCGCAGCGTCGTGCCGACGGATTCGATCATCGCTTGGACGGCGGCCAGTTCGCTGTCCCAGCGGGCCGCGGTCTCGTACAGCCACTGCGCGGGCATCGGCACACCGGCGAGCTGGGCGAGCATCGGGCGCAGGGCCCGTGCGGCCTGCCGTTCCGGCGGCAGCAGGCGGCGCAGATAGCGGCGCAGTTGTTCGGGCAGGGCGAGCAGCGCGATGGTCTCGCGCAGCGGCGGCAGGTCGAGGACGACCACGTCCCAGTCGCCGGCGGCGGCGGTCCTCAGCGCCCGCAGCAGGGCGAACTGCTCGCTGCCGGGGAGCCCGGTCAGCTCCTCGTCCTCGAGTCGCGCCGCGCCCAGCAGATCGAGCCCGGCGCCGGCGCGCTCCTGGAGCGAGAGGAACTCGGCGCGGAAGTCGGCACCGGAGTCGATGCGGGCGGCCCACAGGCCGTCCGTGATCCCGTCCGGTGCGTCGGGGCGGCCGGTGACAGGCGCGCCGAAGACGTCGCCGGACTCGGCGGAGAGGAACAGGGCGCGTTGGCCGCGCCGGGCCGCGGCGAGCGCGGTGGCAGCGGCGACGGTGGTTCGGCCCGCGCCGCCGAACCCGGTGACGAGGACCGTGCGCATCAGGCGGCGGGCCCGCTCTCGACGCGCTTCTTCAGACCGGCCAGTGCGCGGTCGATGATGACCTTCTCGGCCTTGCGCTTGATCATGCCGAGCATGGGGATCTTGACGTCGACGGTGAGCTGGTAGGTGACCTCGGTGCGGTCACCGCCGCCGACCGCGGCGAGGGTGTACGAACCGTCGATGGCGCGCAGCATCTGGGACTTCACCAGAGTCCAGCTGACCTGGTTTTCACCGTTCCAGGTGTAGGCGAGGGTGTGGTCGTCCTTGATCGCGCCGGCGTCGAGCACCAGCCGGACCTGCTCGGCGCGGCCCTTGGCGTCGGTGGCGAGCACCTCGGCCTCCTTCACCTCGCCGGTCCACTCGGGGTAACGGGCGAAGTCGGAGATCACGCCCATCACGTCGGCCGGCGCCGCCTCGATCGTGATGCTCGAGCTGGTGTGTTCCGCCATCGCTGCGGCTCCTCACAGTGCGGTACGGACCGGGGGTGGTGTGGGGTGCAGGCTATCGCGACCCGACTGGTCACCACTCCAGGGCCCGGCCAGTCACCGCTCCCAGGCCCAGCGGTTCACAACTCCAAGGTCCAGGGGCGACCGGTCGAGGCGAAATGCCCGACGTTCACGCACTCCGTCGAGCCGATGCGCATCCGGCGGGCGAGCGGCTGGTGGACATGGCCGAAGAGGGCGTACTGGGGCCGGGTGCGGCGGATCGCCTCCAGAAGGGCTCGGCTGCCACGCTCGAAGCGACGCGGGACGGTGTCGTACGTCAGCTCGGGAACGTCCGGGGGAATGTGCGAGCAGAGCACATCGACCTCCCCGAGCGCTTCGACCTTGGCGGCGAACTCCTCGTCGGAGATCTCGTACGGAGTGCGCATCGGGGTGCGCAACCCGCCGCCGACGAAGCCGAAGACGCGGCCGCCGATCTCGATGCGCTCGCCGTCGAGGACGGTGGTGCCCGGCCGTGCGTACTCCGGCCAGAGGGTCGGCATATCGACATTGCCGTATGTGGCGTACGTCGGGGTGGGGAAGGCCGCGAACAGCTCGGCGTACTGGCGGCGCACGGCGGATTCGATGGCGGTCTCCCGGTCCGTCTCCAGCTCGGCCCAGAGTCTGCGCCCGAGCTCGCGGGCCGCGTCGTAGCGGCGGGCGGTGCGCAGTTCCACGATCAGATCGGCGTTCTCGACGCCGAAGAGGTCGGGGAAGATGCCGCGCGAGTGGTCGGCGTAGTCGAGGAAGAGCACGAGGTCACCGAGGCAGATGAGCGCGTCCGCGCCGTCTCCCGCCATAGCGAGATCCTTGGCATTGCCGTGTACGTCACTGACCACGTTGACTCGAATGCCTCGCATGGTGATCACCCTAGGACGCCGGTTCACGGCTCGGTAGAGCGGGGCGGACCAGCCGTTCTTCCGAGTCGTCATGAGTGTGGACTACTCTGCGCGAAGCACCGCCATCACGTGTGACGCAGGGAACATCTGGCCGGAACCCCCTATCCGGAACCGAGTACTGATGGGTAACGTCCGGGCAGTCCAGTCGTGCTCACCCCACTGAGCACCTGCCCGATCTTGGACCGCAACCGGTGCATCACACAGAGCCGTGGCGCCGGCGCCCGATGAGGAGCAGCAGTCTTGCGCGAGTTCAGCCTTCCGGCCCTGTACGAGGTCCCCGCGGACGGCAACCTGACGGATCTCATCCGCCGCAATGCCGCTCAGCATCCCGATGTCGCGGTGATGGGCAGAAAGGTGGCGGGCGTCTGGACGGACGTCACCGCCACCCAGTTCCTCGCCGAGGTGCGGGCCGCCGCCAAGGGCCTGATCGCCTCCGGTGTGCAGCCCGGTGACCGGGTCGCCCTGATGTCCCGTACCCGCTACGAATGGGTGCAGCTGGACTTCGCGATCTGGAGCACCGGCGCGGTGACCGTGCCGGTGTACGAAACCAGCTCGCCCGAGCAGGTCCAGTGGATCCTCGGCGACTCGGGCGCGGTCGCGGTGATCGTCGAGGGCGAGGCGCACGCCGCCGCCGTCGAGTCGGTACGGGACCGGCTGCCCAGCCTGCG
>NZ_JBIRYJ010000005.1:0-224682 GCF_044389785.1 Streptomyces sp. NPDC019443 | reverse complement strand
GAATCCTCGGCGACTCGGGCGCGGTCGCGGTGATCGTCGAGGGCGAGGCGCACGCCGCCGCCGTCGAGTCGGTACGGGACCGGCTGCCCAGCCTGCGCCACAGCTGGCAGATCGAGCAGGGCGCGGTGGAGCAACTGACCGCCGCCGGCGCCGAGATCTCCGACGAGCTGCTCGACGAGCGCAGCGGGAGCGCCAAGGCGGACGACGCGGCGACCATCGTCTACACATCCGGGACCACCGGCCGCCCCAAGGGCTGTGTGCTCACCCACCGCGCGTTCTTCGCGGAGTGCGGCAACCTGGTCGAGCGCCTCAAACCGCTGTTCCGTACGGGCGAGAGCTCCGTGCTGCTCTTCCTCCCGGCCGCGCATGTCTTCGGCCGCATGGTCGAACTCGCGGCCGTGATGGCCCCGATCAAGCTCGGCTGCGTACCGGACATCAAGAACCTCACCGACGAGCTCGCCTCCTTCCGGCCGACGCTGATCCTCGGTGTGCCGCGCGTCTTCGAGAAGGTCTACAACTCGGCGCGCGCCAAGGCGCAGGCTGACGGCAAGGGCAAGATCTTCGACAAGGCCGCGCAGACGGCGATCAGCTACAGCCGCGCGCTGGGCACCCCCGAGGGCCCGTCGATCGGTCTCAAGTTCAAGCACAAGGTCTTCGACAGGCTCGTCTACAGCAAGCTGCGGGCGGTGCTGGGCGGGCGCGGTGAGTACGCGGTCTCCGGCGGCGCACCGCTGGGCGAGCGGCTGGGGCACTTCTTCCGCGGCATCGGCTTCACGGTGCTGGAGGGCTACGGCCTCACCGAGTCGTGCGCGGCGACCGCGTTCAACCCGTGGGACCGGCAGAAGATCGGCACGGTCGGTCAGCCGCTGCCGGGCTCGGTGGTGCGGATCGCCGACGACGGCGAGGTGCTGCTGCACGGCGAGCATGTCTTCCAGGGGTACTGGAACAACGAGGCGTCGACCGCGGAGGCGCTGGCCGACGGCTGGTTCCACACGGGCGACATCGGCACCCTCGACGAGGACGGATACCTCGCGATCACGGGCCGCAAGAAGGAGATCCTGGTCACCGCGGGCGGCAAGAACGTCGCTCCCGCGGTGATCGAGGACCGCATCCGCGCGCACGCGCTGGTCGCGGAGTGCATGGTGGTGGGCGACGGGCGGCCGTTCGTGGGCGCGCTGGTCACCATCGACGAGGAATTCCTGGGGCGTTGGGTCTCGGACCACGGCAAGCCGGCCGGTTCGACGGCGGCCTCGCTGCGCGACGATGTGGATCTGCTCGCGGAGGTCCAGCAGGCGGTGGACGACGGCAATGCGGCCGTCTCCAAGGCGGAATCGGTGCGGAAATTCCGCATTCTCTCCTCCCAGTTCACTGAAGAGGCGGGACACATCACGCCGTCGCTGAAGCTGAAGCGCAATGTGGTGGCGAAGGACTTCGCCGACGAGATCGAGGCGATCTACCGCGGCTGATCAGCCGCTGGGGTCCTCGGCGAGGATCCGGGTCATGTTCCGTTCGGCGAGCGCCGTGATGGTGACGAACGGATTGACCCCGATCGAGCCGGGGACCAGGGCGCCGTCGGTGACGTACAGCCCTGAATACCCTTTGGCGCGGCCGTAGTTGTCGGTTGCCCGGCCCAGTACGCAGCCGCCCAGCGGGTGGTACGTGAAATCGTCGGCGAAGGTCTTGTTGCCGCCGAAGAGGTCGTACCGGTAGATGGTGGCGTTGACCCTGTTGATGCGGTCGAAGAGCGATTTGGCCGCTTTGACGGAGGGCTGGTTCTGCGACCGGGTCCAGTCGAGCTTCGCCGAGTCGGTCGCCGCGTCGTACGCGAAGCTGCCGCGCTCCGGGTTCTTGGTGATCGCCAGATAGAGGCTGATCCAGTGCTCGAACCCCATCGGCAGCGGCGCTATCTCGGCGAAGACGGGGTTGGTGGGATTGGCCCAGTCGTCGATTCCCATGGTGGGCATGGTCGCCTGGTTCGCCCCGACGGTGTCCCAGATGTGGTTGGCGCGGCCGGTCATCACATTGCCGTTGTGGCCCCAGCCCTTGCCGACCTCGGTGCTGAGTCCGGGCAGGGTGCCCTTCTCCCGGGCGCGCAGCAGGAGTTCGGTGCTGCCGATACTGCCGGCGCCGAGGAAGAGCTGCCTGCAGCCGATCTCCTTGGTCTCGACGACGCGGCCCGCGGTGTCCGTGCGGTCCACGGTCAGGACGTAGCTGCCGTCAGGCTCTGTCCGGATACCTCTGGCCCGGCTCATGGTCTGGATGGTGACGTTGCCGGTGCCGAGCGCGGCGGCGAGATAGGTCTTGTCGACGCTGCGCTTGCCGTGGTTGTTGCCGTAGATGACCTCGCCGCCGAGCGCCGACCTGGTGGCCTGGCCGGCGGCTTCGCGCTGCATGTAGCCGAAGTCGTAGACGTTCGGCACGAAGACGGCCTTCAGTCCGGCGTTCTGGGCGTGCTTGCGCGAGATCCGCGAGAAGCGGTACCACTCGGTGGACTCGAACCAGGCCGGGTCGACGGTGTTGACGCCCAGCATCTGGCGGGCCCGCGGGAAGTACGTGCCGTACATCTCCGCGGCGTCTACCTGGGGCAGCACCTCGGAGAAGTACGTACGCGGCGGGGTCACCGCCATTCCGCCGTTGACCAGCGATCCGCCGCCGACTCCCCGGCCGACGAAGACGGACATCTCGGCGTAGCGGACCCGGTCGAGGACACCGGGGTAGGGGCTGATGTCCTTGTTGACGACGTCCAGCCAGAGGAACGTGGCGAGCGGCGCCTCGGTGCGGGTGCGGAACCACATGGAACGCCGATCGGGCGCCCCGGTGGTACAGAAGATCTTTCCGTCCGGGCCCGGGGTGTCCCAGAGCCGGCCCATCTCCAGGACGAGGGTGCGCACGCCCGCCTCGCCGAGGCGGAGGGCGGCGACGGCGGCGCCGTAGCCGGAACCGATCACGATGGCGGGGGCGTAGTCGGCGGCCGCCGGCTGGATGGCGGCTGCCGAGGAGAGACCAATGCGGGTGAAGCCGAGCGCGGCCGCTGTCTGCAGGGCGGCGATACCCAGCAGTTGACGGCGCGTCAGATGTGATGTCATGTCCGGAGCATGGGCGGAATCTCACCTTCCGCCCATGCTCCGCGCGGCTTAAAACTGACGCACCATCAAAAAAGACTTTACGCAGCTCAGAGAAGTGTCCGAAGTTTCTCGGCCAGCAGGTCCCAGCGCCACTTGTCCTCGACCCACTCCCGGCCGCGCTCCCCCATCCGCTGCCGCAGCCGGGGATCTTCGAGCAGGGCCACGATCCGCTCGGCCGACTCCTCGGCCGAGCCGCCGCGGACCACCCAGCCCGTCTCTCCGTCGAGTACGGCGTCGGGGGCGCCGCCCGAGTCGCCCGCGACGACCGGCAGACCGGTCGCCGATGCCTCCAGGTACACGATTCCGAGGCCCTCGACGTCCAGGCCGCCCCTTCGGGTACGGCAGGGCATCGCGAAGACATCGCCGGCGCCGTAGTGGGCGGGCAGCTCCTCCCAGGGCACGGAGCCGGTGAAGCGGACCGACTGCGCGACCCCGGTCTCGTTCGCCAGCTTCCGCAGATCGTTCCCGTACGGACCGCCGCCTACGATCAGCAGCACCGCCTCCGGCACCTTCGCCAGGATCTCGGGCATCGCCAGGATCAGCGTGTCCTGGCCCTTGCGCGGCACCAACCGCGATACGCACACCACCACCGGCCGGTCGGCGAGCCCCAGGCGCTCCCGGACCGCGTCCCCGCCCGAGCCCGGATGGAAGGTCTTCTCGTCGACGCCGGGCGGCAGTTGGACCATGCGGCCGGCCGCTTCCGTCGTCAGCGCGGCGGCTATGCGCGAGCGTGTGTACTCACCCAGATAGGTGATCGTGTCCGTGCCCTCGCCGATCCGCCGCAGCAGCTGCCGGGACACGGGCAGCTGCGCCCAGCCCGCCTCATGGCCGTGCGCGGTGGCCACCAGCCGCCGCGCCCCCGCCCTGCGCAGGGCGGGCGCCATCAGACCGAGCGGGGCGGCCGCCCCGAACCACACGGATCCGCAGCCGTGCTCGCGCAGCAGCTGGGTCGCCCTTCGGGTGACGCGCGGGGTCGGCAGCAGCATCGTCGTACGGTCTCGTACGACCGTGAAGGGCTGCTCGGCATCGAACGCGGCGGTCGCCTCGGCACCCTCGCGGCCGCGCTTCCAGGTGGAGGCGTAGACGACGAGCTGCTCCGGGTCCAGCCGCAGCGCCATGTTGTGCAGGAACGCCTGGATGCCGCCGGGCCTGGGCGGAAAGTCGTTGGTCACGATCAGGGTCTTGTGCATCGCCGCCGACAGTACCCAACGGCCCAGCCTCACCGCTCAGGCACAGCCCTGCCCGGCATCATGGGCACCCACAATTCCCCATGAATGGGATGAGGTGCTCATGGCGGACGCAAGCGGCAGCGGCGGCGGCACGCGGCTTCCCCTCCCGGTGTGGATCGTCCCGGTGTGCATCGTTCTGGTGTGGATCACCACCAGGACCGCGCTGCTGCTCTGCGTCTTCAAGGTCGTCACCTTCCCCGGCCCCGATGTGACCAGCGACATCTCGGTGATCTACCAAGGCTGGTACGAGGTGCTGAAGACCGGCACCTTCCCGCTGGACGACGTCGCCTGGCAGTACCCGCCCGCCGCCGCGCTCGCGATCCTCTCCCCCGCCCTGCTGCCCTTCCTCGGCTACGCATCGGCCTTCTTCGTCCTCGCCCTGCTCTGCGACGCGCTGGTGCTGAGCCTGCTGCTGTACGCCGGCGGGCGGCCAGGCAAGTCGCAGCGCGGCAGCTGGGTGTGGGTCGCGGGCGTACCGCTGCTGGGCCCCACCGCGTACGCCCGCTACGACCTGATGGTCACGGCCGTCGCCGTCGCCGCCCTGCTGGCGGGGGCACGCCATCCGCGCACCCTGGGCGCGCTGGCGGGCTTCGGTGCCCTGCTGAAGGTCTGGCCGCTGCTGCTGGTCGTGGGCACCCCGCGCGGCCGGGCCACCCGCCGTTCCTGGGCCACCGCGGCGGGCACGGCGGCCGCCCTGGCGCTGCTGTTCTACGCGACGATGCCGGGCGCGCTGGCGTTCCTCACCTTCCAGCGCGACCGGGGCACCGAGATCGAGTCGCTGGGCGCGCTGGTCTTCCAAGTGGCGCGGCACTTCGGCTGGCACGGCGAGGTGCTGCTGAACTACGGGTCGGTGGAGTTCGTCGGCCCGTACGTCACGCTCGTCTCCACGCTCGCCCTCGCCCTCACCCTCCTCGCCTTCGGCTGGCTGGCCCTGTGGCGGCTGCGGGCACAGAAGTTCGCGCCGAGCACGCCGTGCGACGCGGCGTTCGCCGCGGCATTGCTGTTCACCACCACAAGCCGGGTGATCAGCCCCCAGTACATGATCTGGCTGATCGGCCTGGCCGCCGCGTGCCTGGCCTTCCGGGGCAGCCGGATGGCTCTTCCCAGCTGGCTGGTGCTGGCCGCCACGGGGGTCACGCTGCTGGAGTTCCCGGTCTGGTTCGCGCACGTGGTGGCCGGCGACCGGCTGGGCGTGCTGCTGCTGGCCGTACGCAATGGGCTGCTGGTCGCGGCGACGCTCACCGCGTGCCTGCGGCTGTGGCGGCAGACGGTGGCCGAACCGCGCCGCCGCCTGTCGCTCAGCCGTCCAGCCGCTCGCGCAGATACTCCCGCCAGCGCACCGTGAAGTCCTCCCGCGTCGTGCCCAGTACATCGGCCATAGCCTTCTCGACAGCTGCCGCCCGGTGCTTCCCCGCGCCGACGGCCCGGTAGAACGACATCAGCTTCTTCTCGCCCCAGCGCGCGGCGATCAGCTCGCAGGCCAGCCAGCCGCCCTCGTACGCGCGCGCCAGCTTGTCCCCGCCGCCGAAGGCGAAGTCCTTGTCGGACGGCAGCGCGGTCGGCACATCGCCGCGCACGACCGCGCGCTGGAGTTCGGGGGCGGTCTGCCCGGCGCTGCGGCCCGTGCCGCGGTACGCCGCCCAGTCGGCGAAGCCCTCCGAGAGCCACATCGGGGTGGCCGCCGAGGTGTACGCGCGCGTAGCCACATGGGCCGCCTCATGCGTGAGCACGATGCCCTGGCCGGAGTCGCCGAGCGCTCCGTACGCCTCGGGGTTGACGATCACCCGGTCAGCGGGCGCTGTCCCGGCCGCCCCGGTCTCGCCCGTGGTGACCGCCGCGATCCCCCGGTACCCGGCCGCGGGCGCCCCCAGCAGCCCTCCCATGGCGTCCAGCGAGGCGGGGACCAGGATCACCAGGCGCCCCGCCCAGGGGGAGCGCCAGACGTCCGAGACGGCGGGCACGGCCCGGTCGGCCTTCGTCGCGAGGGCACGCAGCCGCGCCACGTCCTGGCCGACGGCGAGGACCAGGCTCCGCTTGCCCCGGACGACCTGGACATCGCCCTGCTGCCAGAGCTGCTGGCCGCCCTGCTTGCTCGCGCGGTCGGCCGTGATGTACCAGCGGCCCTCGTGTTCGGCGAGCTCCAGCGTGCGGGAGGCGGTCACCGGGGCGGTGTCGTAGCCGTCGATGCGGTAGCGCAGTTCGGCCTCGGCGACCGCCCGCGCGCCCTGCCGTTTCACATCGCTCAGCCGGTACTCCCAGGAGCGCAGCGGCACATCCGCGAGGTTCTGGAACTCCCTGCGCTCCGTGGCCCGCAGCACCGGTGCCTTGGGATCGAGCGCGGCCAGATAGGAGCTCTCGTCATGTCCGAGGACGGCGGCCGCACGCCCGTCGAGCGTGCGCTGGATGTCCCGCATGGTGGTGTCGGACGCCTCGGGGGCCGCGCAGCCGGACGCCAGCAGGGCGGCGGCGAGGCACAGCCCCGCCGCACGCCGTACCGCTCGACGCCCCATGCGCCCCCGACCTGCCACGTGGACGATCGTACGGAACGCGGCGCGGAACGGAACACGGCTCAGACGCGGGTGACCGACGAGATCGGCATCATGCCGACCGGGTCGTAGCGGACCGCCGCTCCGGGGTAGGGCGCGTGTACGACCTGCCCGTTGCCCATGTACATCCCGACATGACTGGCGTCGCTGCGGTACGTCACGAGGTCGCCGGGCCGCGCCTCGGACAGCGAGACCTGCCGGCCCGCATACCGCTGCGCCTGCGAGGTGCGCGGCAGCCCGACGCCCGCCTGCGCGTACGACCACTGGGTGAGCCCCGAACAGTCGAAGCCGGAGGGCCCGTTGGCGCCCCACACATAGGGGCGGCCGACGGCGCTGCGGGCCGCCATCACCGCGGCGGCCGCCCGCGAGGAGGCGGGCGCGAGGCCGGAGAGCTCGGGCAGGGAGCCGCGGCCGGAGCGGGATGCCCGGTCGAAGGCGGCGCGGTACTCGGACGGAAGGGCGTTCAGCAGCCGCTGCGCCTCGGCGAGTTTGCGCTCGACGGTCTGCTTGTGGTGGGCGACGGCGTTCCGGCTGCGCTCCAGCTCTGCGAGGTCGTGGTAGGCCTCCGTGCGCTGCTGGCCGAGTCTTCGCTGGGCCCGCCGAAGGTCCTGCAGGTCGGTTGCCTGCCGCTCGCTGATCCGGTCCAGGGTCGCCGCCTTGTCGAGGTAGGTGTCCGGGTCGGCGGAGAGCAGCAGGGCGAGCGCGGGGTCGATGCCGCCCGACCGGTACTGGGCGCCCGCGACCGAACCGAGCGCTCCCCGCATCCGGTTGACGCGCTCCTGGCCGCGGGCCACGCTGTCCTGCGCCTGCGCCACCTGCTCGCGCAGCCGCTCGACCCGCTCACCGGCCTTGTTGAAGTGCTCGGTGGCCCGCTCGGCCTCCTCGTACAGCCGGTCGACCTTGGCCCGGGCGCTCTCCGCGGTGTCGTGCGGGTCAGCGCTCGCCGGTGCGGCCCCGAGCGCCGCAGCGGCCGTTGCCGCCGCGGCGGACAGAACGGTGACCCGGACACTCTGAGTGAGGCCGGACTGTGAAAGCCGTCGATGGGGCGCCACGGGCCGCGCTCCCTTCCGCTGTACGAGGGATGTTGCGCGGCAGACAGTAGCCGGGCGATCACACAGCGGCCAACGGCCCTGACATGCACAGAAAGTGACGCCCCGCCGGAGACCACAGGTCACCGGCGGGGCGCGACGTCAGTTAAAGGCGCGGGAAATCCCCCGATTGGGCGTCAGATGCGTACGCCGAACTGGAACGGCATGTTGTTGATCGACTCGTAGCGCACGCTGGCACCGGGCTTCGGGGCGTGCAGCACCTGGCCGTTGCCCGCGTAGAAGCCGACGTGGTGCATGTCTCCGTAGAAGATGACCAGGTCGCCCTGCTGGAGCGCACCCTGCGAGTAGATGCGGGTGCCGGCGCTGGCCTGCGACTGGGAGGTGCGCGGTATGGAGACACCGGCCTGCGCGTACGCCCAGGAGGTCAGCCCGGAGCAGTCGAAGGAGCTGGGACCGGAGGCGCCGTAGACGTACGGCGAACCGATCTTGCTCTGGGCGGCGGAGAAGGCCGCGCCCGCGCGCTGTGAGGCGGGGACCGAGTTGCCGAGATCCGCACGCGAGCTGGCGCGGTTGGCGCGCGACTCGTCGGCGGAGAGGGCGGCACGCTCCTGCGCGGTGAGCGAGTTGAGGAGCTTCTGCGCGGCGGCGAGCTTGGTCTGGACTTCCTTCTTCTTCTCGCCCAGCTCCTTGCGGGTGCTGGCCAGGTCGGCAAGCTTGTCCTGGGCCTCCTGGCGCTGCTGCGCGAGGGTCCGCTGCTTGGCCTGGATCTCCGACAGCGCCTCGGACTGCTTGGCGCCCAGCTGGTCCAGCGCGGAGGCCTTCTCCAGGTAGGTGTCCGGGTCCGAGGAGAGGAAGAGCTGCACCGCGGGGTCGATGCCACCGGAGCGGTACTGGGCGCTCGCCACCGAACCGAGGCCGTCGCGCAGGGTGTTGAGCTCGTCCTGTCCGCGGGCGACCTTGTCCTGCAGGGCGTCGACCTGCTTCTGGATCTTCCCCTGCTGCTCCTTGGCCCCGTTGTACTTCTCGGTGGCCGCCTCTGCCTCTTCGTAGAGCTTGTCGACCTTCTCCTTGACCTCGCTCTTGCTCGGCTTCGGGTCGGCCTGTGCGGCCTGGGAGGTCAGGGCAACGGCCGCGGCGGCGGTCGCGGTGAGCACGGTCACACGGGTGCGGCTCGGCTGCTTGGGACGACGGTGGGACGCCACGAAGGCGAGCTCCTTCTTCCTCGAGCCGCCTACCGGGCTGTGGGGGGTTGAATCCCCGGCGTCCGCACTTCAGGTCCTTACGGGGAAATAAAGGACTGAACTGCACGAACTCGGCGGTTCCTTCGCTGTCGCCCCGGGTGAGCGATCAACCGCGCGAAGGTTCGAGGCCCGACCCTAGTGACCTTCCTGTGATCAGTTCAAATCCTGTCGAGAAAAATCTCGGTCGCTGAGCGTTTTCTTTACCTGCATCACACGCGTAGTAATTGCCACTTGACACTACGTCCGTCAGACAAATAGCCAATTCGGGCATTTGGCACGGCAGTTAACTAGACGCGCGAAAGCCGCTTCAGCAACAAGGCGGACGCGACGGGCCTCGCGCCCGCCTTCGCCACTCCGTCGGCGACTTCGCGGTCGGTGGAGACCACCACGACGGGCCGCCCCGGCGGCTCCGCCCGTACCAGCTGTCGGATCAGTTCGTCGGCGGTCACGCCCGGCTTGGAGAACAGCACCCGCACTCCGCGCGGCGGTGCCAGCAGCACCGGAGCGGCCAGCTCCGCCCCGTCGAAGACACAGGTGATCTCGGCGCCGGTCTGCGCCGCGAGCACCGACAGACCGCCGAGCAGCCGCAGCCGCTGCTTCTCCAGCGGCATCGTCGGATAGCCGGTCTTGGTGACGTTGTAACCGTCCACCACCAGATGCGCCTGCGGCAGCGCGAGCAGTTGGTCGAGGAGCGCGGGATCGGACTCGGAGAGCGCACGGGCCGCGATGTCCTTGGGCGACATCCGGCCCGGCTCGACCGCGTCGACCGTGTCGGCGGGATGGACGGAGACGGGCGGCAGGGCCAGTTCCCGGCGCAGCCCCTGGGCCGCGTCGAGTACCGTGTCCAGCAGCAGCCGCAGCCGCATGTCCTCGATCGAACGACCCTCCCGGGCGGCCCGGCGGCTCGCCTCCAGCGCGGCCTCCGCCTCGCCGAGGCGGGCCTTGAGCCGGCGGCTCTCACTCTCGGCCGCCGAGACCTGCGCCGCGGCCTCCGACCTGATGGCTTCGATTTCGGCGTCTCTACGGCGCAGAGCGGCCTCGCCGCGCTTCACATCGCTCTGGGCGCTGCGCAGCTTTCGGCGAAGCGTTTCGGCTTCCTTACGGGCCGCCTCCAGCTCCGTGCGCAGCCGCTCGGTCTCGCTCTTGGTCAGGCCGCGAGCCTCCGTCAGCTCTTCGCGCAGCCGCTCCAGCTCGCGCCGCCCGGCCTCGTCGGCGCGCTCGGCGTCCGCGCGCTGGGCCTCCTCACCCGCGGCGGCGACAAGTTTCACCCATCCGGTGGGTCGCAGCACATAGGCGGCGGCCGCCACATCGACGGGGTCGGCGGCCGCGGGCGGCGATCCGGACTCCAGCGCCCGGGACAGCTCCGGCTGGGCATGGCTGAGCCGCTCGCCGATACGCTGCCGGAAAACCGGGTCGCTCTCGAGGGCGGCGGCCATCGCGTTGCCCGCGAATTTGGCGCGCCGGGTGGGGGTGAACCGGGCGTACTGCCGCAGCTGGGCCGGAAGTTCGGCAACGGTCAGGCCGCCGAAAGCATCCGAGACCAGCGCCATGACCCTGCGCCGTACGCCTTCCGGCAACGGGCGGTCGAGCGCCTCGGCGGCGTCACCGGCCGCACCGGCCGGCTCAGCGCCGCTTGCAGGCTGCTCCACGATCCGTCACCCCACTACCCGTTCGGGCCGCTCCCTCAGGAGCCGGCGCCCGGCCTGTCCACCAGCTCGATCTGGTCCACCGCGTTGCACCAACGGCAGCGCACCGACTCGATGGTCTCACTGACCACCTCGCGCTCCTCGACCGTCGGCTCTCCGGCCAGGTCCAGATGGACGTATTCGACGACCTTGGAGGAACGGGTGACATCGAAGCGTGTGAGGTTGCCGCAGAGCGTGCAGCGCCAGCGGGTACCGGCCGTCGGCGGGGGAACCGTCGTCATCGTGCCGTCCTCTTTCGTCGTGCGTATCCAGGTGCCGCTGTGCGCCGTCGAACCGCGGATGTACTGCCCGTAACCCTACGGCCTCACCGGGACCCGATGGCGCGGCGAGGCACTCTGTACCGTTCAGGCCCACTACGCCATGCTCTGTCCATGATCAGTTGGCAGGGCGCGGCACGAGCTGCGGTACGGGGCGCGGTGACGGGGCCCGCGGTGACATACGGCGTGATCGCCGTGTGCTGTGCGGTGTTCCTCCTCAGCCCGGTCTCAGGCCTCAACCCTGTGTACGGCACCGGTGACACACTGCTCGCCGCCCAGAGCGCGTACTTCGAACGCTGGGGCGTGATCCCGGCGGAACTGCTGAACAGCTCACCCGGCACCCTCCACCCGCTCCTCACCCCTTTCACCGCCCTCTTCGTCCACGGCAGCTGGCTGCATCTGCTCGGCAACATGCTCTTCCTCTACGTCTTCGGGGCGATGGCCGAGGAGCGCATGGGGCAGCTGGAGTTCGCCCTCTTCTATGTGGGCTGCGGCTATCTCGCGCTGCTCGCCTACGCGGCGGCCAACGCCGACTCCGAGCAGACCCTGGTGGGAGGATCCGGTGCGATCTCGGGCGTGCTCGGCGCGTTCCTCTTCCTCTTCCCTAAGGCCCGGGTCACCAGTCTCTTTCCGTTCCTCTTCTTCCTGCCCTTGCGCTTCCCCGCGTGGATTGTGCTGATCTTCTGGTTCGTCCTGCAGTGGCTGGCGGCACAGGGCGCGGGCAGCGGCCCCGGCGTCGCGTATCTCGCACATCTGGTGGGGTTCGGGGCCGGGTTTCTCTACGCCTGGGGACGATTCCGGCATGCGACTAGAGTGAAGGCCCAAACAGCGGCCACCGAGGGAGAAAGCCAACCGTGATCACCGCGATCGTGCTCATCAAGACCAGCGTGGACCGCATCCCCGAGATCGCCGAGTCGATCGCCGCGCTGGACAGCGTCAGCGAGGTCTTCTCCGTCACCGGCACGTACGACTTGATCGCGATGGTGCGGGTGGCCAAGCACGACGACCTGGCGGACGTCATCCCGGGCCGCATCAGCAAGATCCAGGGCGTCGAGGGCACGGACACGCATGTGGCGTTCCGTACGTACTCGCAGCACGACCTGGAGGCGGCGTTCGCGATCGGCCTGGACTCGTAGCGCGTAGTGCCACATACACAACAAGCCCGCGCCTTTTGGCGCGGGCTTGTTCGGGTCCGGGGCGGAGCCCGGTGTCACACGGCCGGGACGCAGCGGCCGTCCTCCGTGCGGTAGTTCCACTTGGCGCCCTCGCGCACCAGCTCCTTCACCGCCCGTACGAAACGCTCCACATGCTCGTCCGGCGTACCCGCCCCGAAGCTCACCCGGATCGCGTTCAGCGAGCGCTCGCCCGGCTCCGCCTCCGGCGCGCCGCACTCGCCCGGGTCCTGCGGGTCGCTGCCCAGCAGGGTCCGCACCAGCGGGTGCGCGCAGAACAGCCCGTCCCGTACCCCGATGCCGTACTCCGCCGAGAGCGCTGCCGCGAAGTGCGAGCTGTTCCAGCCCTCGACGACGAAGGAGATGACGCCGACCCGCGTGGGGGTCCCCCCAGCGGAACGCGAGGGGGAGTCGTCCCCGAACAGCGAGAGCACCTTCACCTCGGCAACCTCGGCCAGGCCCGCGCGGACCTTCGCGACGAGGTGCTGCTCCCGGGCGACCAGGTTGTCGAAGCCCGCCTCGGTGAGCGCCTTGCAGGCGGAGGCGATGGAGTAGACGCCGATGACGTTCGGCGAACCGGCCTCGTGACGGGCGGCCGTGGTGTGCCAGTCGACGTCCACGCCACCGTCCGCACGCCGCGCGACCTTGCGCGAGGCACCGCCGCCCGCGAGGTACGGCTCCGCGTCCTGCAGCCAGTCCGCACGGCCGGCCAGCACGCCCGAGCCGAACGGCGCGTACAGCTTGTGCCCGGAGAAGGCCACCCAGTCGACGTCCAACTCCTGTACGGAGACCGGGTGGTGGGGCGCGAGCTGAGCCGCGTCGAGCACGATCCGCGCGCCATGGGCGTGCGCGGCGGCCGCGAGCTCCTGCACCGGCCACAGCTCACCG
Source organism: Streptomyces sp. NPDC019443 (assembly GCF_044389785.1). Taxonomy (NCBI): domain Bacteria; kingdom Bacillati; phylum Actinomycetota; class Actinomycetes; order Kitasatosporales; family Streptomycetaceae; genus Streptomyces; species Streptomyces sp. NPDC019443. The sequence goes on along the minus strand of NZ_JBIRYJ010000005.1, from coordinate 211,469 downwards.
GTGACATTGGACGCACCGGTCACGCAGACCAGCGCCGGGCCGATGGGGTCTCCCCAGCTCGAAGAGCGAGGGGAAGGGTCACGTTCGGCGAGCGCGCGCTCCAGGGTGGCGATGGCGTCCTCCGGCGTGCGCGGCGCGTTCAGATACGTAACCCGCGCGTCCCTCCAGGGCAGCAGCGAGGCGTGGTGCTCGGTCTCGAAGACGAAGACCTCGCAGTCGGCGGGGATCACGGCCGCCAGCAGGTTCAGCGAGTCGGTCGTGGAGCGGGTGAAGACGACCTGGTCGTCCGGGCGGCAGTCGAGGAACTCGGCGACCGTGACCCGGCTGTTCTCGAAGAGGTCGGTGGACAGCTGCGAGAGGTACCCGGCGCCGCGGTGCACGCTGCCGTAGTACGGGGCGTACGCGGCCACGTCGTCCCACACCCGCTGCAGGGCCGGGGCGCTCGCCGCGTAGTCGAGTGCGGCGTAGGTGACTTCGCCGCCGGTGACGAGCGGGACGGTGACGTCCCGGCCGAGGACGGGAAGCGGCGCGGCACAGGCGGGGTCGGCATCAGCGGTGGCGGCGGGGGCGACAGCGGTCGCGGTGGCAGCGGCGTTCGGGCGTGCGGACATGGCGGTATCTCCCGGCAGGACAAGGGGGAATGGCTTCGGTAGAACCTGTGCATCGGCACTCAACGGCCGCTCGGCGCACAGGGGTTGCCTCGAACACACGGCAACGGCCGCACGGAGGCGCACTGAAGAAGGGGCGTGTAGCCCTATCGCATTCGCTTGCTCACGAGACTGCTCCCTTGAGGACCAGGACCCCAGGGCTTGCAGGGGTCCGCGCTTGCCGCAGACCTCGCTGCCTACGGCCTGGTCTTCACCCGGGGCACCCCGCCACGGACGGAGGGTTGCCGGACAGCGAGCCGGGGCCGTAATCGCTGTCACTCATGACCTTGAGGAGCATCCTGCCATACGTCCCACAGCGTGCAAGGCGAGGTCCAGTTCCTGAGACAGGAACCGAACCACGCCTTGCCTCACGCCACTGCAGTCTCAGGCGTTGCTCGCGGCAACCCACCGCTCGAGCACCGCTCTGGCCGCACCGGAGTCGATCGACTCGGCGGCCCTTTCGATGCCCGCCGCCAGCTGCTCGTTCAGCGTGCCCTCCGTCGGCTCCAGCGCGACGAGAGCCGCCGCCGAGTTGAGCAGCACGGCATCCCGTACGGGCCCGGTCTCGCCGCTGAGCAGCCGGCGCGCGACATCCGCGTTGAACGAGGCGTCGGCGCCGCGCAGGGCCTCGACCGGCACCAGGCCGATGCCGATGTCCCGCGGGTCGAATGCCTCCTCCCGAACCGCCCCGTCCCGTACCACCCACACCCGGGAGGTCGCCGTCGTGGTCAGCTCGTCAAGGCCGTCGTCGCCGCGGAAGACCAGCGCCGAGGAACCGCGCTCGGCCAGTACACCGGCCAGAATCGGCGCCATCCGCGCGTCCGCGACACCGGTGGCCTGTGCCTTCACCTTCGCCGGGTTGGTGAGCGGGCCGAGGAAGTTGAACGTGGTGCGGATGCCCAGCTCCTTGCGGGCGGCCGCCACATGCCGCAGCGCCGGGTGGAACTTCACCGCGAAGCAGAAGGTGATGCCCGCCTCTTCCGCGACCTGGGCGACCCGCTGCGGGGTGAGCTCGAGATTGACGCCGAGCTTCTCCAGTACGTCGGACGCGCCGCTCGCCGACGACGCGGCGCGGTTGCCGTGCTTGACGACCTTCGCACCCGTCCCCGCGACCACGATCGCGGACATGGTGGAGATGTTCACGGTCCTGGCGCCGTCGCCGCCGGTCCCGACGATGTCGACGCTCGGCCCGGGCACCTCGATCAGGTTCGCGTGCGCGTACATGGTCCGTACGAGACCGGAGATCTCCTCGACGGTCTCGCCCTTGGCGCGCAGGGCGACCGCGAAGCCTGCGATCTGCGCGTTCGTCGCCTCGCCGCTGAGGATACGGTCCATGGCCCACGCGGTGGCCTCCGCGCTCTGGTCGCGGTTGTCGAGGAGAGCGTTCAGCACCTGGGGCCAGGAGAGGTCCGCCACGCTGTCGCCGCCAACCGGGGTCACAACGTTCATGGTCCACTCCTGGGTCCACAGCCGAATAGGGATGGGTCCACCCTATCCAGCCCAGCAGACAGCGAAGAGCCCCGTCCGACGAATGGACGGGGCTCCAGCTGTGGCGACCTCGCGGCCGGGTGGGATCAGTGGTGGCCGTGGCCGCTCGTGATCTCCTTGTACTCCTCGACCGTGGGCCTGGGGATCTGGCTGTCTCCCCCGTAGTAGCCCTTGCTGAGCTTGGCCCGCAGCTTCTCCGTGAGCTTCACCTTGCGCTCGACACCGTTCTCGTCGACCGTCGGGCCGATCTCGGCCGGCTTGTACTGCTCGTGCGAGGTGAGCTTGTACAGCTCGCCCTGCGAGAGCGGCTCGTGGATCTCGACGAACTCACCGTGCGGCAGGCGCTTGATGATGCCGGACTCGCGTCCGTGCAGCACCTTGTCCCGGTCGCGGCGCTGGAGACCGAGGCAGATCCGCTTGGTGATGATGAAGGCGATCACCGGGCCGACGAAGAAGGCGATCCGGGCGAACCAGGTGATGTGGTTGATCGACAGGTGGAAGAAGATGGCGACCATGTCGTTTCCACCGGCGATCAGCAGGATGACGTACCAGGTCAGCCAGGCCACACCGAAGGCCGTACGGGTCGGAGCGTTGCGCGGGCGGTCCAGGATGTGGTGCTCGCGCTTGTCCCCGGTGATCCAGGACTCGACGAACGGGTAGACCGCGATCACCGCAAGGATCATCGGGAAGATCATCAGCGGGATGAACACACCCAGAGCGAGGGTGTGGCCCGCGAAGTTGATCTCCCAGCCGGGCATGGCCCGGATCAGGCCCTCCGAGAAGCCCATGTACCAGTCCGGCTGAGCGCCGGTGGACACCTGGTCCGGACGGTAGGGGCCGAGAGCCCAGATCGGGTTGATCGAAGCGACCGCGGCGATGATCGAGATGATGCCGAAGACCAGGAAGAAGAAGCCTCCGGCCTTGGCCATGTAGACCGGCAGCAGCGGCATGCCGACGACGTTGTTGTTCGTACGTCCGGGGCCCGCGAACTGCGTGTGCTTGTGGTAGAAGACCAGGATCAGGTGGGCCACCAGCAGGCCCATCATGATGCCCGGCAGCAGCAGGACGTGGATCGAGTAGAACCGGCTCACGAAGTCCCCGCCGGGGAACTCCCCGCCGAAGAGGAAGAACGACAGGTACGTGCCGACGATCGGCATGGAGAGGATCGCGCCCTCCATGAACCGGACGCCCGTACCGGACAGCAGATCGTCGGGGAGCGAGTAGCCGGTGAAGCCGGTGAACATGCCCAGGACCAGCAGCAGGAAGCCGAACAGCCAGTTGATCTCACGCGGCTTGCGGAAGGCGCCCGTGAAGAAGACGCGCATCATGTGCACGATCATGGCCGCGACGAAGATCAGCGCCGCCCAGTGGTGGATCTGCCGGATCAGCAGACCGCCGCGGACGTCGAAGCTGATGTCCAGCGTCGAGGCGTACGCCTCGGACATCCGGATGCCCTGCATGGGCACGTACGAGCCCTCGTACACGACCTCGTTCATGCTCGGGTGGAAGAACAGCGTCAGATACACACCCGTGAGGATGATGATGATGAAGCTGTAGAGGGCGATCTCACCCAGCATGAAGGACCAGTGGTCCGGGAAGATCTTCCGCATGTTGGCCTTGGCCAGGGAGTAGATCCCGAGCCGGCCGTCCGCCCAGTCGGCGACCCGCTCACCCGCGGGTGCCTTGCGGTTCGTATCAGATGTAGTACTCATCCGCGCTCCCAGAAGGAAGGACCGACGGGCTCTTCGAAGTCGCCGAGCGCCTCAAGGTTGCCCTCGGCGTTCACGCCGATCCGCAGCTGCGGGAGGGCGTGACCGGCCGGGCCGAAGATGACACGGGCGCCGTCGGAGAGGTCGAAGGTGGACTGGTGGCAGGGGCAGAGCACGTGGTGCGTCTGCTGCTCGTACAGGCTGATCGGGCAGCCGACATGGGTGCAGATCTTCGAGTACGCCACGATGCCCTCGTGCGACCACTCGAGTTCGCGCTTGTCCTTGATGTCGTCCGGCTGGATCCGGACGATCATCAGGGCCGCCTTGGCGATTTCCTTCTGGAAGTCGTGGCTGTCCTCCTCCAGGCCCTCGGGCATGGCGAAGGTCAGCGAACCGACGACGATGTCCTCGGGACGCAGCGGCTCATTCGTGTTCATGTTGATGAGCTGCTTGCCCTTGGCCCACAGGGTGGACCGCAGCTTCTTCTCGGGCAGCGGGCCCAGGTCTCGCAGCAGCACCACACCGGACAGCGGCACCAGCGCCAGCGCGCCGAACATCGTGGTGCGGATCAGCTTGCGCCGGCCGAACCCGGACTCCTCGGCGCCCGCCGCGAAGTCGGTCATGACCTTGGCCCTGACCTCGGGAGGGGCCGCGATGGGATGCCGCTCGTCCGCGATCTCCACATCGGACATCAGGGTGCGGGCCCAGTGGACCGCGCCCGCGCCGATGCAGAAGAGCGCGATGCCGAGCGTGGTGCCCAGCGCGAAGTTGAGCGCGCTCACATGGCCGATCGGCCAGATGTACACGTTCTTGTCGACCGGGAAGATGACGTACGAGGCGATGAAGGCGACGGTGGCCAGCATCGACAGCGTGAACAGGAAGGCGACCGCGCGCTCGGAGCGCTTGGCGGCCCGCTCGTCGATGTCCTGGATGCGCGGCTTGTGGGGCGGCAGCCCCGGGTCCGCGAACGGGTCGTCGGCGACCTTTACCGCGCCGTGCGCGGTGTCCTGCTCAGCAGGCAGGTTCTCTTCTGGAATCTCTTGGCTACTCATGACTTCTTGGCCTTAGCGGTGTGGGCCGCGACCCAGACGGCAACTGCGATCAGTGTCCCCAGCCCGAAGACCCAGCCGAACAGACCCTCACTGACGGGGCCGAGGCCACCCAGCTTGAGGCCACCGGGGCTCTCGGCCTCTCCACTGTTCACGGTGTGGAGGTACGCGATGATGTCGCGCTTCTGCTGCTCCGGCAGCGTCGTGTCGGGGAAGGAGGGCATGTTCTGCGGGCCGGTCTGCATGGCTTCGTAGACATGCTTGGGGTCCGCGTCCTCGAGGTTCGGGGCGTACTTGCCGTCCGTCAGGGCACCGCCCTCACCGGTGAAGTTGTGGCACTGGGCGCAGTTGGTGCGGAACAGGTCGCCACCCTTGGCGATGTCCGCACCCTCGGGGCTGTACTGCTTCTCGGTCGGCGTGATCGGACCGGCGCCGAGGGAGGCGACGTACGCCGCGAGCTGGTCGATCTCGCTCTGCGAGTAGATGACCTTCTTCTTCGGCACCTGGGCGCCCGGCTGCTGGGCCGGCATCCGGCCCGTGCCGACCTGGAAGTCGACGGCGGCGGAGCCGACGCCGACCAGGCTCGGGCCGTCAGAGGTGCCCCGACCGCCGGTTCCGTGGCAGCTGGCGCAGCCGACGGTGTAGAGCTTCTTGCCCTCCTTGATGGCGAGTGACTGGGCGGTTTCATCGGCCTGCGCCTTGTCCGCGGGTGCGAACGCGGCGTACAGCCCCCCAGTAGCCGCCAGCGCGAGGAGTAGGACGACGACCGCCGCCAGCGGATGGCGTCGTCGTGCGGAGAGCTTTTTCACGGATTACCCCGGTGTCAGGATCTTCTGCGTCGATGCTTCTGGACTGTGTCTGCTTCAGGCAGCGAGCTGCCCGCGCCACTACTTGATCATGTAGATCGTGGCGAAGAGGCCGATCCAGACGACATCGACGAAGTGCCAGTAGTAGGACACGACGATGGCGGCGGTTGCCTGCTCGTGAGTGAATCTCCTGGCCGCGTAGGTCCTCCCGAGAACCAGCAGGAAGGCGATGAGTCCGCCCGTCACGTGCAGGCCGTGGAAACCGGTGGTCAGGTAGAACACCGAGCCGTACGGGTCGGACGAGAGCGAGAGGCCCGCGTCCTTGACCAGCTCGGTGTACTCGAAGACCTGGCCTCCGATGAAGATCGCACCCATCACGAAGGTGATCACGAACCAGGTGCGGAGCTTCTTCACATCACCGCGCTCAGCGGCGAAGACGCCGAGCTGGCAGGTGAGGGAGGAGAGCACCAGGATCGTGGTGTTCGTCGCCGAGAACGGGAAGTTCAGGTGATCCGCCTGCGTCTTCCAGAACTCGGCACCCGTCACCGATCGCAGGGTGAAGTACATCGCGAAGAGGGCCGCGAAGAACATCAGCTCGGAACTCAGCCAGATGATGGTTCCGACGCTGGTGAGGTTCGGCCGATTGACCGACGGGTGCGCGTGCCCGGTTTCTACTGTCGTTGCTGTCGCCACGACCGACATTATGTCGGTCGCTTATCCCGCCCTCACTCCGGGGGGTGCCGTTCGGTGTGTCAGTGGGCTTTGTCCAGCCCGAACGGCCCATCGAAGCACTGCCCGAACTGCTGTTGACAGGGAGTCGGACGGAGTAGCATCCGGCGCATCGGTTCCTGATCCAACGACGGAGGAACAATGCAGGCGACTGCCACGGTCCTGGTCTACAGCGACGACTCGGGCACCCGGGAGCAGGTCCGGTTGGCGGCGGGACGCAGGCCGGCGGCCGACGTACCGCCGGTGGAGTTCCTGGAGTGCGCGACCCTGCCCGCTGTCCTCAAGGCGCTCGACGAGGGCGGCATCGACGTCTGCGTCCTGGACGGCGAGACGGTTCCCGCGGGCGGCATGGGCGTATGCCGGCAGATCAAGGACGAGATCTTCAACTGCCCGCCGGTGCTGCTGCTGATCGGCCGCCCACAGGACGCCTGGCTGGCCACCTGGAGCCGTGCGGACGCCGCGGTGACCCTTCCGGTCGATCCGGTGGAGTTCGCGGACGCACTGGCCGCCCTGCTGCGCGGCCGGCTCGGCGTGGACGCGTAGGACCAGGGCCGTCAGACCCGGGACCCGTCAGTCCCGGACCCGTCAGACCCGGACCCGTCAGACCCGGGCCGGTCAGACCCGGGACCCGCCAGACCTGGGCCGGTCAGACCTGGGGACGCAGCCTCGCCGCCGCCGTGGGGTCGCTGCCGTCCCTGGTGTCGGCCACCAGGGCGCTGCCCTTGCGCCACTTGTCCCAGGCCAGGTTCCAGTCGCCGAAGCCGTTGCCGAAGGTGTCCATCTCGTTCCCGCGGCTGTTGATGACCTTGACGATGTCGCCCTCGCGGACGGTCTTGTAGAACCACGCGGCGTTCCCGGTCGACATTCCGGTGCAGCCGTGGCTGACGTTCGCGTACCCCTGTGAGCCGACGGACCAGGGCGCGGCGTGGACGTACTCTCCGCTCCAGGTGACGCGTGTCGCGTAGTAGACGGGCAGGTCGTACGAGTCTGAACTGCCCTCGGCGATTCCGATGCTGGTACCGCGCATCCGTACGAAGTACTCCTTGCCGAGCACGACCTTGATTCCGTTACGGGTGGAGAAGCCGGGCTTGCCGGTGGTCACCGGAATGGTGTTGATCACTTCTCCGTTGCGCAGGACCGTCATGTTGTGCGCTCCGGCGTCGGTTATGGCCTCTATTCGGTCCCCGATGGTGAGCGCCAGCGGCTCCGAGGCGGTGCCGTAGATCTTGTCGGAGACCTTGACGCCCTGGAGGTTGCTGGTGGCGCTGACGGTCGCCCCGGTGGGCCAGTACTCCTTCGGGCGGAAGTGCAGCTTCTTGTCGTCGACCCAGTACCAGGAGCCCTCCACGGAGGGCTCGGACTCGACCCTCAGGGCGCGTTCGACGACGGCCCTGGCCTCCTTGGCCTTGACCGGAGCGCTGAGCTCCGCGGTTATGGGCTGGCCGACGCCGTACGTGCCCGCCTTCGGGCCGAACTTGACCGTCAGCAGCCGCTTGGCCGGGGATGTCTCGAAGGTGAGCGTGCGTGCGCCCGGGGCGCCGTCCTCGTCCTCCGTGGAGACCTTCACGGTGTACTTGACGCCGGCCGACAGCGGCGCGGTGGAGCGCCAGCGGGCGCCGTCCGCGGAGAGTTCGCCCGCGAGGTGGTGGCCCGAGTCGTCGGTGACCGTCACATCGGTGATCCGGCCGTCGCCGCCGTTGGTGGTGACCTCGAGGGGCTTGTCGGGGTCCACCTTGGCCCTGCTTTTGGGCGTGTTGAAGGAGACCTGCTCCGCCGCGTCGAAGGGCTTCGCTGCGAGCGGGTGGCTGTCGGAGTCGCCGCACGCGGCCGCTGCCGCCCCGAAGGACACAACCAGCAGGGTGCAGCTGAGAACGGTGCGGAAGCGCGGCGTTTGGTTCATAAGCACACGTTATGAAGACAGGTCTGCAACGGCGCGCCGGGTGACTCCAAACGAGGGGCCCGGATCCCCCTCAGGAGTGAGGGGGATCCGGGCCCGGCCCGTGTGCTGCTGACGCGGTGTTACTGGTTCTGGCTCTCACCGCGGTAGTACTCGAACACCCAGCCCCAGAGACCGACCAGGATGACCGGGGCCGAGAAGTACAGCAGCCACCAGCCGAAGACGACGCCCAGGAAGGCCAGGGCACCTCCGATGGCCAGGGAGAACGGCTGCCAGCTGTGCGGGGAGAAGAACCCCACCTCGCCGGCCTCGTCCGCCACGTCGGCGTCCTTGTTGTCCTGCGCCATGGAGTCGACCCGCCGGGCCGTGAAGGCCAGGTAGTAGCCGATCATGATGCTCAGGCCGAAGCCCAGGAAGAGCGCGGTGGTACCGGCCGGCTCCTTCGACCACACGCCATACAGGATGGCCATGGCGAGGATGAAGACGCTCAGCCAGAGGAACATCTTGCCCTGGATCCTCACTTGCCTGCCTCCTTCTCACCGGCGATGACGCCGGCGCCGTGGCCGGCATGCTCGAGCTGGTCGAGCGCCGCGATCTCCGGGTGGTGCAGGTCGAACGCCGGGGATTCGCTGCGGATCCGCGGCAGGGTGAGGAAGTTGTGCCGCGGCGGCGGGCACGACGTCGCCCATTCGAGCGAACGACCGTAGCCCCACGGGTCGTCGACCTCGATCTTCTTGCCGTACTTGGCAGTCTTCCAGACGTTGTAGAGGAACGGCAGGACCGACAGACCGAGCAGGAACGAGCTGATCGTGGAGATGGTGTTCAGCGCGGTGAAGCCGTCGGCGGCGAGGTAGTCCGCGTAACGACGCGGCATGCCCTCGGCGCCCAGCCAGTGCTGCACCAGGAACGTGCCGTGGAAGCCGATGAACAGCGTCCAGAAGGTGATCTTGCCGAGCCGCTCGTCCAGCATCTTGCCCGTGAACTTCGGCCACCAGAAGTGGAAGCCGGCGAACATCGCGAAGACCACGGTGCCGAAGACGACGTAGTGGAAGTGCGCGACGACGAAGTACGAGTCGGAGACGTGGAAGTCCATCGGGGGCGAGGCCAGGATGACGCCGGTCAGTCCACCGAAGGTGAAGGTGACCAGGAAGCCGATCGTCCAGAGCATCGGTGTCTCGAAGGACAGTGAGCCCTTCCACATGGTGCCGATCCAGTTGAAGAACTTCACACCGGTCGGTACCGCGATCAGGAAGGTCATGAAGGAGAAGAACGGCAACAGCACGCCGCCTGTGACGTACATGTGGTGCGCCCACACCGTCACGGACAGACCGGCGATCGCGATGGTCGCGCCCACCAGGCCGATGTAGCCGAACATCGGCTTGCGGCTGAAGACGGGGATCACCTCGGAGACGATCCCGAAGAACGGCAAGGCGATGATGTACACCTCTGGATGGCCGAAGAACCAGAAGAGGTGTTGCCAGAGCAACGAGCCGCCGTTGGCCGCGTCGAAGACATGGGCCCCGAACTTCCGGTCGGCCTCCAGCGCGAAGAGCGCGGCGGCCAGCACCGGGAAGGCGAGCAGGACCAGCACACCGGTCAGCAGCACGTTCCAGGTGAAGATCGGCATCCGGAACATCGTCATGCCGGGCGCGCGCATGCAGATGATCGTGGTGATGAAGTTGACCGAACCGAGGATCGTGCCGAAGCCTGAGAAGGCCAGACCCATGATCCACATATCGGCGCCGATACCCGGCGAGCGGACCGCGTCCGACAGCGGGGAGTAGGCGAACCAGCCGAAGTCGGCCGCACCCTGCGGGGTGAGGAAGCCGGCCACCGCGATCAGCGAGCCGAAGAGGTAGAGCCAGTACGCGAACATGTTCAGCCGCGGGAACGCCACATCGGGCGCGCCGATCTGCAGCGGCATGATCCAGTTCGCGAATCCGGCGAACAGGGGCGTCGCGAACATCAGCAGCATGATCGTGCCATGCATCGTGAACGCCTGGTTGAACTGCTCGTTCGACATGATCTGCGTGCCGGGACGGGCCAGCTCGGCGCGCATGAAGAGCGCCATCAGGCCGCCGATGCAGAAGAACACGAACGACGTGACCAGGTAGAGCGTGCCGATCGTCTTGTGGTCGGTGGTGGTCAGCCACTTCACCACCACATTGCCGGGCTGCTTGCGCCGTACCGGCAGCTCGTTCTCGTACGAGTCGTCAGCTGCTGCGGCGGCACCCTGAGGTTCGTTGAGGATGCTCACAGTTGGTTCTTCTCCGCATTCCTGGCCGGGTCCGTCTGCTCAATGCCCGACGGGATGAAGCCGGTCTGCCCCTTCTCGGCCAGCTCCTTCAGGTGCTGCTGGTAGCGCTCCGGGGAGACCACCTTGACGTTGAAGAGCATCCGGGAGTGGTCGACGCCGCAGAGCTCGGCGCACTTGCCGAGGAAGGTGCCCTCCTGGTTCGGAGTCACCTCGAAGACGTTGGTGTGACCGGGGATGACGTCCTGCTTGAACAGGAAGGGGACCACCCAGAAGGAGTGGATGACGTCACGAGAGGTCAGGATGAACCGGACCTTCTCGCCCTTCGGCAGCCACAGGGTCGGGCCCGGGTTGCCGGTCTGGGGGTTCCGGGTGCCGGGGATGCCGGCGTCGTAGACGCCGCCCGCGTTCGCCGGGAAGTCCGCGCGGTACTTGTCCGGGACGGCCTTCAGTTCCTTGTTGGTCTTGGCGTCGCCCTTGGAGCCTTCCACGTTCTCGACGTAGTTGAAGCCCCAGCTCCACTGGTAGCCGACCACATTGACCGTGTGGGCGGGCTTTTCGAGGGCGAGGAGCTTCGACTCATCACGCGCGGTGAAGTAGAAGAGAACCGAAACGATGATGAGCGGAACCACGGTGTACAAGGCCTCGATGGGCATGTTGTACCGGGTCTGCGGAGGTACCTCCACCTTGGTGCGGCTACGCCGGTGGAAGATGACACTCCAGATGATCAGACCCCACACCAGCACGCCCGTGACGAGCGCTGCCGCCCACGAGCCCTGCCAGAGGGAGAGGATCCGAGGGGCCTCTTCCGTTACCGGGGTGGGCATTCCAAGGCGGGGGAAGTCCTTGTATGTGCAACCAGAGGCGGTCGCCAGGACCACGCCCGCGGTCAGCACCTGGAGCAGCTTCCGCCGCATCGGGCGCCGCGACGAGCGGTCGGAGCCGTTGGGACTCACGTAGCGCCTTCCCGAGAGTCTCGGCCCGCGCGGCATGCCGCGGCCGTCTCGCTGGTCGGTCGCCGGCCCTGACGCGGGCAGGGGTTTGGATGTTTATGCGGACCAAACCCTACTGGACGCTATTTGGGGTCGCGCGGGGAGGGTGCTTAACGCGCCGCCCGACACCCCGAAGGGGTGGAACGCCCCTGGAATCCCGGCCTCCGGAGGACATCTGACGCCCCCTCCGCGTATGGGGGTTAGCGTGGCAGTGTGCCTTACTTCGACGTCGCATCATCCGCTCCTCTGCACCCGGTTGCCCGGCAGGCCCTGCAGGCATCCCTGGACGAGGGCTGGGCCGACCCCGCCCGGCTCTACCGCGAGGGGCGGCGCGCACGGCTGCTGCTGGACGCGGCGCGGGAGGCCGCGGCGGAGGCCGTGGGCTGCCGTCCGGACGAGCTCGTCTTCACTCCTTCGGGGACGCGCGCGGTTCACCTGGGAATTTCCGGCGCGCTCGCGGCCCGTCGGCGTGTCGGGCGCCACCTGGTCGTTTCCGCGGTCGAGCACTCCTCGGTGCTCCATGCTGCGACCTCGTACGAGGGGGCGGACGGCGGGGCGGACTTCCGGTCGGTGACCGAGGTCCCGGTGGAGCGGTCAGGAGCGGTCTCCCCCGCCGCGTACGCCGCCGCCCTGCGGGAGGACACCGCGCTGGCATGCCTGCAGTCGGCCAACCATGAGGTGGGTACGGAGCAGCCGGTGGCCGAGGTCGCCGAGACATGCCGGGCGGCCGGGGTGCCGCTGTTGGTCGACGCCGCGCAATCACTCGCGTGGGGGCCGGTGGCCGGGGCCTGGTCGCTGCTCGTGGGAAGCGCCCACAAGTGGGGTGGTCCGGCGGGGGTCGGGCTGCTCGTCGTACGCAAGGGTGTCCGGTTCGCATCCCAAGGCCCCGCCGACGAGCGGGAGTCGGGGCGGTCGGCCGGCTTCGAGAACATCCCGGGGATCGTGGCCGCGGCGGCCTCGCTGCGGGCGGTGCGGGCCGAGGCTGCGGACGAGGCGGTACGGCTGCGGGCCCTGGTGGACCGGATCCGCGCGCGGGTCCCGGAGCTGGTCCCGGATGTGGAGGTGGTGGGCGATCCGGTGCGCCGGCTCCCCCATCTCGTCACCTTCTCCTGTCTCTATGTCGACGGGGAGACTCTGCTGCACGAGCTGGACCGGGCCGGGTTCTCCGTATCGTCGGGCTCCTCCTGTACGAGCAGCACGCTCACGCCGAGCCATGTGCTCCGGGCGATGGGCGTGCTCTCGGAGGGAAATGTCCGCGTCTCGCTCCCCCTCGGCACGCCGGAGGAGGACGTGGACCGCTTCCTGGAGGTCCTGCCGGGGGTGGTGGCGGAAGTACGGGAGCGGCTCGGCGCGCCGGTGACGCCTTCGGTGGCGGGCACGGCGGGACCCCTGATCGTCGACGCCCGGGGCAAACGCTGCCCGATTCCGGTGATCGAGCTGGCGAAGGTGATCGGTGACGTGCCGGTCGGCGAGACGGTGACGGTCCTGTCGGACGACGAGGCGGCGCGGCTGGACATCCCGGCGTGGTGCGAGATGCGGGGGCAGGAGTACGTGAGGGAGGAGCCGGCCGAGCGGGGTTCGGCGTACGTGGTGCGGCGGCTGGCGTGATGCGCGGGGCCCGCGGCGTGGTGGGGGCTCCGCCCCCGGACCCCCTTACTCCCCCTACGCCCGCAGGGGCGTAGGGGGAGTGTCCTCAATCGCCGGACGGGCTGAAATTTCCGCCCGTCCGGCGATTGAGGAGCGGGGTCCGGGCGGAGCCCCGGCGGCTAGCTCAGGTGGGCCTGGACCTCCGCCGCCGCCTCGTGGCCGTACGCCTTGGTGAAGCGGTCCATGAAGTGAGCCCGCCGCAGCGTGTACTCCTGCGTGCCGAGCGTCTCGATGACCAGCGTCGCCAGCATGCAGCCGACCTGCGCCGCGCGCTCCAGGCTCACACCCCAGGACAGGCCTGAGAGGAAGCCCGCCCGGAACGCGTCGCCGACGCCGGTCGGGTCGACCTTCGCGTCCTCCTCCGGGCAGCCGACCTCGATCGGCTCCTCGCCCGCCTGCTCGATGCGAACGCCGTTCGAGCCGAGTGTGGTGACCCGGTGGCCGACCCTGTCCAGGATCTCTACGTCGCTCCAGCCGGTCTTGGACTCGATGAGCCCCTTCTCGTACTCGTTGGAGAAGAGGTACGTGGCGCCCTCGAGGAGGGTGCGGATGTCGTCGCCGCTCATCCGCGCGATCTGCTGGGAGAAGTCCGCGGCGAACGGAATCGAGCGGGTCTTGCACTCCTCGGTGTGGCGGAGCATCGCCTCGGGGTCGTCCGCGCCGATCAGCACGAGGTCGAGGCCGCCGACCCGGTCGGCGACGGACTTGAGCTCGATCTGGCGCGCCTCGCTCATCGCGCCGGTGTAGAAGGAGCCGATCTGGTTGTGGTCGGAGTCCGTGGTGCAGACGAAGCGCGCGGTGTGCAGGACCTCCGAGATACGGACGGAGTCGGTGTCCACGCCGTGGCGGTCGAGCCAGGCGCGGTACTCGTCGAAGTCGGACCCGGCGGCGCCGACCAGAATCGGCCCGGTGCCGAGCTGGCCCATTCCGAAGCAGATGTTGGCGCCGACTCCGCCCCTGCGCACATCGAGGTTGTCGACGAGGAAGGAGAGGGAGACCGTGTGCAGCTGCTCCGCGACGAATTGGTCGGCGAAGCGGCCGGGGAAGGTCATGAGGTGGTCGGTGGCGATGGAGCCGGTGACTGCGATTCGCACGGCTGGGACGCTCCTGAGAAGGGGGGGCGTTGACAGTTAACGCTACCGGGTCCGAGCACCCTGACTGAAGTGCGTAAACTACCCGATAGTAGGCCTTTTTCCGGGAGTCCCTGGTGCGTACGGTGCGGATATGACGAAGCACATCGCCCCGCGCGAGCCGCGGGAGTCCGAGATCAGCCTGGACCTGCTGCGCGGCGACTGTGCGCGAATGGCTCCGCACTGGGTGGTGCCCGCGGCCGCCGTGCCCGCGCCGGTGCCGCCGTCCCTTATCCACGGTGTCGTCGTGCCCGCCTCGTCCGCCCGGCTGATCGACGCGATGTCCGACTACGGCGACTGACGATCGACGACTGACGGCCGAGGGCCGAGGGCCGAGGGCCGACGACTGAGGGCGCACAAGGGAACCGTGCGCTCCCCCGCTCCGTCCCATCCGTGTCCCCGTACAACGGGGACACGAGACAAGGAGCGATGCGGTGAGCAGCACGGAGAACACGCACGACAGCCCCCGCCGCCGGCGTTCCCCGCTCGCCGTCGCCTCGGTGGCGGCGGCGGTGCTGGTCGCGGGTGGCGGCGGTGCGTACTTCGCCACATCCGGCTTCGGCGGCAGAGACGGCAGCGCGGACGCCAAGAGCGGCGCGCAGCGCGACGCGAAGCCGCCGCTGCTTTCCCTGGACACCTCAACCGGCAGCCCCGGCATCGCACCCGGTGAGCCCGACCCCTCGGGTGGCGGGGTCGTCTACCGGGCCGAGGGCAAGCTGCCGGACGGTCCCGACAAGGCGTCCGTCCACCGTACGAAGGGTGCTGTCACCGCGGCCGAGGTGACGGCGCTGGCGAAGGCGCTCGGGGTGCCCGGCACACCGCGGCCGGCCGGCCCGGACTGGAAGATCGGGGCGGACAAGGACGGCTCGGGCCCGCTGCTGCAGGTCAACAAGCAGGCGCCGGGCACCTGGACGTTCGCCAGGTTCGGGACTTCGCCGAGCGGTGACAACTGCAAGAAGGTCGATGTCTGTCCGTCCCGTGCCGACAGGGCGACGACGGGCGAGAGCGCGGCCCGCACCGCGCCGGTGAGCGAGGCGGCCGCGAAGAAGGCCGCGGCCCCCGTACTGAACGCACTCGGCCAGAGCGACGCCGAGCTGGACGCCCGCCAACTGATGGGCGCGGTACGGGTGGTGAACGCCGACCCGGTTGTCGGCGGGCTGCCGACGTACGGCTGGTCGACCGGGATCCAGGTCGGCGCGGACGGTCAAGTGGTCGGCGGCAGCGGGCAGTTGAAGAAGCCCGTGAAGAGCGACGAGTATCCGGTGCTCTCCGCACAGGAGGCACTGAAGCAGCTGAACAAAGCCGGCCGGGACAGCGGCACGATCGGGATCGGCGGCTGCGCCACGCCGGTGCCGCTGGAGGGCGAGCAGAAGCCCGAGGCGCCGTGCGAGCCCAAGGGCAAGCCGGCCGGCCCCGAGCGGCTGACTGTCAGCAAGGCGGTTTTCGGGCTGGCCGCTCAGTTCGTGGACGGGCAGCAGGCGCTCGTACCGTCGTGGCTGTTCGAGGTGAAGCCCAATGGCGGCGCCCAGCCGTTCACGGTCACGCAGCCCGCGGTGGACCCGAAGTATCTGAAGGAGGCCACGCCGCAGAAGGACATCAAGCCGACCGAGCCGCCGCAGGATCCCGCGGCGCCGTCCGACCGGCGCGTCCTGTCGTACAGCGTGGACGGGCGGGACGGGCGGACGCTGAGCCTGACGTTCTGGGGCGGGGTGTGCAGCGACTACGCGGCGAAGGCGAGCGAGAGCGGCAGTCAGGTGAAGGTGACGATCACCGAGTCGAACCCGGATCCGAAGCGCGTCTGCATCATGATCGCCAAGGAGCTGACGGAGAAGGTGACCCTGGACAAGCCGCTGGGCGACCGGAAGGTCGTGGACGCAGCGACGGGTGAGGCCGTCCCGCTGAAGTAGCGCCTGGGCATGCCGGAGGCGGCGGTCCTGATTTCCAGGGGCCGCCGCCTTCGTGCGTACGCAGCTTTAGCTGAAGGAGTCGCCGCAGGCGCAGGACCCGGTCGCATTCGGGTTGTCGATCGTGAAGCCCTGCTTCTCGATCGTGTCCACGAAGTCGATGGACGCGCCACCGAGGTACGGGGCGCTCATCCGGTCGGTGACGACCTTGACGCCTCCGAAGTCCTTGACGACATCGCCGTCGAGCGAACGCTCGTCGAAGAACAGCTGGTAACGCAGGCCCGAGCAGCCGCCGGGCTGAACGGCGACGCGCAGCGCCAGGTCGTCCCGGCCTTCCTGGTCCAGCAGGGCCTTGACCTTGGCCGCGGCGGCGTCGGACAGGAGGATGCCGTCGCTCACGGTGGTGGTCTCGTCCGATACGGACATCTGCTTCTCTCCCGGGTTGTACGGAGACTGCTTGCCGACGATTGCAACCGGCGGGGCCCCGGATTCATTCCGGGTCGAGCCCTAGTCTTTCCCCTTCATGCTCGCACACCGGATCGGGAAGGGGCACTGACCTGTGGACGGGGGGTGCGTCACATCGACGCTATCGCCATCGTCAAAGTGACGTGAAGGGGTTATGATAGATAGCGTCAAATAGACGAGAAGGTCTGTCTGCAGAAAAGAAAGGGTGCGTGTCGTGACCACCGCCCAAGCCCGCCCGGAGCTCGACGTCCAGCCGACGCCGCTCGCCCTGCTGCTGCTCGGCCGCGAAGCCGACCCCAGGAGCGAGCGCGGTGTCGAGTGCCCCGGCGACCTGCCGTCCCCGTCCGACCCGGACCTGGTGGAGCGCGCTCGCGCAGCCAAGGAGAAGCTCGGGGACAAGGTCTTCGTCCTCGGCCACCACTACCAGCGCGACGAGGTCATCCAGTTCGCCGACGTCACCGGGGACTCCTTCAAGCTGGCCAAGGACGCCGCGGCGCGGCCGGAGGCCGAGTACATCGTCTTCTGCGGTGTGCACTTCATGGCCGAGTCTGCGGACATCCTGACCTCCGACGACCAGAAAGTCGTGCTGCCCGACTTGGCCGCCGGCTGCTCGATGGCCGACATGGCGACGGCCGAGCAGGTCGCGGAGTGCTGGGACGTGCTGACCGAGGCCGGCATAGCCGAGCAGGTCGTGCCCGTTTCGTACATGAACTCCTCCGCGGACATCAAGGCCTTCACCGGCAAGCACGGCGGGACGATCTGCACCTCGTCGAACGCGAAGCGCGCGCTGGACTGGGCCTTCGAGCAGGGCGAGAAGGTACTGTTCCTGCCGGACCAGCACCTCGGGCGGAACACCGCCGTACGGGACATGGGCATGTCGCTCGACGACTGCGTCCTCTACAACCCGCACAAGCCGAATGGCGGACTGACCGTCGAGCAGCTGCGGAACGCCAAGATGATCCTGTGGCGCGGGCACTGCTCGGTGCACGGTCGCTTCTCGCTGGACTCGGTCAACGATGTGCGGGAGCGGATTGAGGGCGTGAACGTCCTGGTGCACCCGGAGTGCAAGCACGAGGTCGTGAGCGCCGCGGACTACGTCGGGTCGACGGAGTACATCATCAAGACGCTTCAGGCGGCCCCGGCCGGCTCCAAGTGGGCGATCGGCACCGAGCTCAACCTGGTCCGCCGGGTCGCGAACGCGCACCCCGACAAGGAGGTCGTCTTCCTCGACAAGACGGTCTGCTTCTGCTCGACGATGAACCGCATCGACCTGCCGCACCTGGTGTGGGCGCTGGAGTCGCTGGCGGAGGGCAATCTGGTGAACCGGATCCAGGTCGACAAGGAGACGGAGAG
Organism: Streptomyces sp. NPDC019443; assembly: GCF_044389785.1. NCBI lineage: Bacteria > Bacillati > Actinomycetota > Actinomycetes > Kitasatosporales > Streptomycetaceae > Streptomyces > Streptomyces sp. NPDC019443. The sequence goes on along the minus strand of NZ_JBIRYJ010000005.1, from coordinate 193,399 downwards.
CTTCGCGAAGCTGGCGCTGGAGCGGATGCTGGCGCTGCCGTAGGACGTACCACCGAGGGGGATGGGGGGCGCCCCGGTCGTGTCGACCGGGGCGCCCCTTTGTATCGCTTCGGGCCCTACGAGACGAGGCCTCCCCAGCTAGGACGAGGCCTCGGTGCGGCAGATCAGGTCGGCCAGCTCGACCGGATGGCTCAGTGCGACGAGGTGCCCGCCGGGCAGGTCCTCGACAGGGACGCCTTCCAGGCGCTCCGCGGCGATACGCCGCTGGAACGCGAGCGGGAAGAACCGGTCGTCGCGTGCCAGCAGCAAGCGGGTGGGGACGTCCGGCCAGGTCTGGAGGGGCCACGGCTCGGTGAACAGGGCTTCCGAGGGGCCGGACGCCTCGGCGGACATCGCCTCGTCGGTGACGTCCTGCGGTACGTCGTGGAAGAAGTCGACGACCAGGTCGAATCCGGCGTTGGGGTCGCGCCCCTCTTCGGCCGCGAAGGCCCTGGCGGCCTCGGCCCGGCCCGTGTTGTCCCACCACTCCCCCGCGGTCTCGCCGGGGACCGGGATCATGGGGTTGACGAGGATCAGCTGCTGGACGGGCGTGCGCTCGCAGACCAAGGGGGCGATGAAGCCGGCGAGGGACTGGGCAACGAGGACGGGGCCGGGTGCGGCGGCCTTGTCACCGATCGCGCCGATGACGGCGTCGACGTGCTCGGCGAGGCCGGCGGTGTTGTCGCTCGGCAGGTCGACGGCGATGACATCGTGTCCCCGTTCGCGCAGCATCGGCACGACCCGGTGCCAGTACCAGGCGCGACCGTCGGCACCGGGGATGAGCACATACGTCGCCATGCGGAGCTCCTTGCGGGTGCGGCAGGCCGGCAAGCCCATCGTGGCGTCTGTATACCCTGGCCCGCATGTCCACGTTCTTTCTTTCCCCCTGCGGTTCTCCCCTCGGGAGATCGCCGAGGTGGTGGACCTGTACGCGAGTAATCCGGAGTACTGGCGGGCCGCGGGTGAGTACGACCCCGGGAACATCCGCGCCGACCGGGTGGAGGCGGACCTCCGCAAGGAGGCCGGCAGGGAGGGCGCCGAGATCCTGCTCGCCCGGGATCCACAGGGCCGGCTCAACGGGATCCTGTCCCTGCTCGACCGCCATCCGGTGGACGGCCTGCCCTGGATCGGCATGCTGATGATCCACGGCGAACTGCACCGCAAGGGCATCGGCCACGCGCTGGCCGACATGACGGAACAGCGCTTCCACAACGAGGGCCGCGAGGGGCTGCGCCTCGCGGTTCTGGAGAACCACGAGCCGGCGCCGCGCTTCTGGACGTCCCAGGGCTGGCAGGAGCTGGCCCGCCGCAAGGACGCCGAGCACGGCCGCCCGTGCATCGTGCTGCACAAGCCCTTGGGCTGAGCACGGGCGCCTGCCCGGAGGCCCGACGCCACCCGGCCCGGGCCCCCGAAGGGGTCCGGGCCGGGTGGCGTCGGGTAAAGCGTTATGCGTTGGCCGGGGCCGGCTCCTCCGCGTCCTTCAGGGTCGCGGTGGGCTCACCTCCCGACTTCTTCAGGCGCTTCGCCGCCCTCTTCTTCGCGCGCCGCTCCTTCCGCAGCTCCACCATCGCGTACAGCGTCGGCACCAGCAGCAGCGTCAGCAGCGTCGAGGTGATCAGGCCGCCGATCACCACCACCGCCAGCGGCTTGGCGATGAAACCGCCCTCACCCGTGATGCCCAGTGCCATCGGGAGCAGCGCGAAGATCGTCGCGAGCGCCGTCATCAGGATCGGGCGCAGCCGGTGGCGGCCGCCCTCGATGACCGCTTCCACCACACCCAGGCCCTGCGAGCGGTACTGGTTGATCAGGTCGATCAGCACGATCGCATTGGTGACCACGATGCCGATGAGCATCAGCATGCCGATCATCGCCGGGACACCCATCGGGGTGCCGGTGGCGATCAGCAGCCCCAGCGCGCCGGTCGCGGCGAACGGGATCGAGACCAGCAGGATCAGCGGCTGGATCAGCGAGCGGAACGTCGCCACCAGCAGCATGAAGACGATCGCGATCGCCGCCAGCATCGCGAGCCCCAGCGAGGCGAACGCCTCGTCCTGGTCCTCCGAGACGCCGCCGATGGAGGCCGTCGCACCCTCCGGCAGGTCGAGGGAGTTCAGCTTGCTCTGCAGCGACGCGCTGACCGCGCCCGTGTTGTCGCCCGTCGGCTTCGCCGAGATCGTCGCGGCCCGCGAGCCGTCGATCCGTGTCATCGAGACCGGTCCCGGCGCCAGCTTCACGTCCGCGATGTCGCCGAGCTTCACCGGGCCCAGGGGCAGCGCCCGCAGCTCCGCCAGCGTCCGCGCCGGCTTCGCAGAGGTGATCACGACATCGCGCTCGGTGTCGTCCAGGATCGCCTTGCCCGACGGGGTGCCGCGCACTGCCTGGCCCACGGCCAGACCCAGCGTCGTCTCGTTGAAGCCCGCGTCCGCCGCCTTCGCGTTCGCCTTGACCGAGATCCGCGGGATGCTCTGCGCCAGGTCGCTCTGTACGTCGGTGACGTCGTCGAGCTTCGCCACCTCGGCCCGTACCGCCTCCGACGCCTTCTTCAGCGTGTCCGCGTCTGACGCCTTCACCACGACGCTCAGGTCCTGGCTGCCGAAGCCGTCGCCCGCCGCGATCGTCGTGTCGCCGATGCCGTCGAGCTTGCCGAGCTCCTCGTCGATGCGGTCACGGGTCTTCTCGTACGAAGCCGCGTCCTTCAGGGTCAGCTGGTACGACGCCTGGTTCGCGCCCGTACCGCCGCCGAAGGCCGCCATGAAGCCGGAGGAGCCGACGGTGACCTGGTAGTCCTTGATCTCGTCGAGGCCGTCGAGGACCTTCTCGACCTTCCGCGCGGAGGCGTCGGCCGCCTCCAGGCTGGTACCGGGGGCCAGCTCCTGCTTGACGGACATGACCTCCTGCTCGCCCTGGTCGAAGAAGTTGGTCTTGAGCAGCGGGGCCATGCCGAAGGTGCCGACCAGGATGACGATTGCGAGCGCGACGCTGGTCAGGCGGCGCCGGGTCGCGAAGCGCAGCACCGGGACGTACAGCCGCTGCAGCGGGCTGCGCGCCTCCTTCTCCTCCGCCTTGCGCCGGGCCTCGTCCGGGTCGATCCCCCGTACGGCCTTCGGCGCGCGCAGGAACCAGAACGACAGCACCGGCACCACGGTCAGCGACACCAGCAGCGAGGCCAGCAGGGCTGCCGTGACGGTCAGCGAGAAAGAGCCGAACAGCTCGCCGATCATGCCGCCGGTCAGGCCGATGGGCAGGAAGACGGCGACCGTGGTCAGGGTGGACGAGGTGACCGCGCCCGCGACCTCCTTCACCGCGGTGATGATCGCGCTCTGCCGCTCCTCGCCGTAGCCGAGGTGCCGCTTGATGTTCTCCAGGACCACGATCGAGTCGTCGACGACCCGGCCGATCGCGATGGTCAGGGCGCCCAGCGTGAGCATGTTGAGCGACAGGTCGCGGGTCCACAGCACGATCAGCGCGAGGACGACCGACAGCGGGATGGAGACCGCGGTGACGAGGGTGGAGCGGAGCGAGGCCAGGAAGACCAGGATCACGATCACCGCGAAGAGCAGGCCGAGCGCGCCCTCGGTGGTCAGACCGGAGATCGACTTGGAGACCGCCGGGCCCTGGTCGGAGACGACGGTCAGCTCGGCGCCGGAGCCCAGGTCCTTGCGCAGTCCGGGCAGCTTGTCCCGGACCGCGTCGGAGATGGCGACGGCGCTGCCGTCGTTGTCCATGGTGGCGAGGACGGCGAGGCTGGGCTTGCCGTTCGTACGCGTCAGGGAGACCGCGGTCGACGGCGTCTGCTTGACCGTCGCGACGTCACCGAGACGTACGGGCTTGCCGTCCGCGGGCGGCGTCGGCGCGATCCGCAGGTCCTCGATCTGCTTCAGCGTGGTGAAGCCGCCGCCGACCTGGACCGTGCGGCTCTTGCCGTCCTCGGCGAAGGAGCCGGCTGGCATGGTCGCGCCGCCCGCCTTCAGCGCCTCTGCGAGCGCCATGGTGTTCAGGCCGGCCGCCGCGAGCTTCTTGTCGTCGGGGGTGACGGAGACCTGCAAGTCCTGGACGCCGTCGATGGAGACCTGGCCGACGCCGTCGATGTCCTCGAGCGCCGGTACGACGGTGCGCTCCAGCTGGTCGGCGAGTGCCTGCTGGTCCTTGCCGGAGGTGACGGCGAGGACGACGGTCGGGATGTCGTCCGTCGAACCGGCGACGACCTGCGGGTCGACATCTGCGGGGAGCTGGGTGCGGGCCCGGTTCACGGCCTGCTGCACGTCGGCGACGAGCTGCTTGGTGCCGTCCCCGTACTCGAAGCTGGCCATGATCACGGCGTTGCCCTCGCTCGCCGTGGAGGTGATGCTCTTGATTCCGTCGACGGCCTTGAGCGTGCTCTCTAGCGGTTCGACGACCTGCTTCTCGACCACATCGGGAGACGCGCCCTGGTAGGGGGCGAGCACCGACACCATCGGGAGCTCGATGGAGGGCAGCAGCTGCTGCTTGAGCTGCGGGATGGCGATCGCTCCGAAAACGATCGCGACGATCGACATCAGACCGATCAAGGCCCGTTGCGACAGGCTGAATCTGGACAGCCAGGACATGGGGTCTCTCTTCTGTGGCTTTCGCGGCAGGAGGAACGTTGAGGGTATGGCGGGCACAGGCGACGGCCCCCCGCTTATACGATCAGCCATTCGAAGGGGCTCACCCCTCGACCGCAGGTCCAGTTCCTTATCTCGCGCATACCGCAGCTGGAGTACGCCGAGCCGCCGGCTCACTCCACCCTTGGGCGTACCAGGCCCGATTCGTACGCAATGACAACGAGTTGGGCGCGGTCGCGGGCGCCAAGTTTCGCCATCGCCCGGTTCACATGAGTCTTGACGGTCAGCGGGCTGACTTCGAGCCGCTCGGCGATCTCGTCGTTGGAGTGGCCGCCGGCGACCAGGACGAGGACTTCGCGCTCGCGCCCGGTGAGCGCGTCGAGCCGCTCGGAGTACGCCTGGGATTCCGGCCCGTCGTCCGAAGTGCCGCCCTGCGCAAGGAACTTGGCGATCAGGCCTTTGGTCGCGACCGGGGAGAGCAGCGCTTCGCCCGCCGCGGCGATACGGATGGCGTTGAGGAGCTCCTCCGGCTCGGCGCCCTTGCCGAGGAAGCCCGAGGCCCCGGCCCGCAGAGACTGCACCACGTACTCGTCCACCTCGAAGGTGGTGAGCATGACGACGCGTACCTGGGTGAGCTCCGGGTCCGCGCTGATCATGCGGGTCGCGGCGAGACCGTCCGTACCGGGCATCCGGATGTCCATCAGGACGACATCGGCCTTGGCCGAGCGGGCGAGGGCGACCGCTTCGGCGCCGTCCGCGGCCTCCCCGACCACCTCCATGTCGTGCTCGGAGTCCACCAGCACCCGGAACGCGCTGCGCAGCAGTGTCTGGTCGTCGGCGAGCAGCACCCTGATCGTCATCTGTCCTCCCCCGAACGGGCCTTGAGGGGAAGTATCGCCTGTACACGGAAACCGCCGCCGTAGCGGGGCCCCGCCGTGAGGGCGCCGCCGAGTGCGGTGACGCGCTCGCGCATGCCGAGCAGACCGTGGCCGCCGCCGTCCTTCGGCCCGTCCGCCTCCGCGCCGTTGTCCAGCACGGTGACCTCCAGGGTCGGGCCGACCCGGATCACACTCACCTCGGCCTTCGCGTCCGGGCCCGCGTGCTTCTGCACATTGGTCAGCGCCTCCTGGATGATCCGGTATGCGGCGAGGTCGACGGCGGCGGGCAGCCGGACACCGTCGTCGGCGCGGGCGACTTCGACCGGCAGACCGGCCTGCCGGAAGGTGATGACCAGCTCGTCGAGCACATCGAGGCCGGGAGCCGGTTCGGTGGGGGCCTCCGGGTCGCCGGACTGGCGGAGCAGGCCCACCGTGGCACGCAGTTCGTTCAGCGCGGAGCGGCTGGCCTCCCGTACATGCGCGAGGGCTTCCTTGGCCTGATCGGGACGTCTGTCCATGACATGGGCGGCGACGCCCGCCTGCACATTGACCAGGGCGATGTGGTGCGCGACGACGTCGTGGAGGTCGCGGGCGATCCGCAACCGCTCCTCGGCGACCCGGCGGCGGGCCTCCTCCTCTCGGGTGCGCTCGGCGCGCTCGGCCCGCTCCCGTATCGCGTCGACGAAGTCACGGCGGCTGCGTACGGCATCTCCCGCGGCCCCCGCCATGCCGGTCCAGGCGAAGATGCCGAGATTCTCCTGCGTGTACCAGGGGGTCGAGCCGAAGAACACCGCGGCGCCGGTCAGCACGGCCATGGTCAGCAGGCCGACCCGCCAGGTGGTGGGCCGGTCGGTGCGGGAGGCGACGGTGTAGAGCGCGATCACGGCGCTCATCGCGACCGGGGCGGCCGGATCGCCCGCGACCAGCTCGACGACGGAGACCGTGGTGGTGAACACGAGCACGGCCATCGGGTTGCGCCGGCGGAAGACGAGGGCGCCTGCGACCAGGACCATCAGCACCACACTGCGCAGTTCGGGGGTACGGCTCCCGAACTGCGGCCCGTGCGGTCCGTTCGGGTCGGCGAAGGAGCCGACGAGCATGCAGAGCAGTACCGCCACGGCCAGCGCGCCGTCGAACGCCAGCGGATGCGCACGGAGCCAGCGCTGGGTGCGGGCGAACCCGGTGGCAGTAAAGGTCACATCCAGCAACGGTACGGCGTGTCGCGACGGCCGTGTACTTCCCGGGTAGCGGCGTACTTCCCGGGGAGCGACGGACACACAGCGGCGCCCCGTTCCGGACCGGCCGGAGCGGGGCGCCGCTGTCTGTTGGAGTGGAAGCGTCAGCCAGGGATCAGGCCGTCGTCGCCGAGCAACTGCCGTACGTCCTCGAGAGTCGCGTCCGGAGCCGGGAGGATCAGCTCGGACGGCTCCAGGGAGTCGTCCGGCAGCGGCTCGCCGAGCTCGCGGACCTTCTCCAGGAGCGCGTGGAGGGTCTGCCGAAAGCCGGGGCCGTCGCTGCTCTCCATCTCGGCCAGCAGCTCGTCGTCCAGCTTGTTGAGCTCGCCGAAGTGGCTGTCCGCCAGCTTCAGCTGCCCCTCCCCCATGATCCGTACGATCATGACGAGTCCCTACTGCTTGTCGAACTTGTGCGGGGTGTTCTGCTGCGGAGCGGCGTCCTGCTGGTCGGTCGTGCCGCCTTCGATGGCCTGCTTCGAGGTCGAGCCACCCGCGAGCTCGGCCTTCATCCGCTGCAGTTCCAGCTCTACATCAGTACCACCGGAGATGCGGTCCAGCTCGGCGGCGATGTCGTCCTTGGCCATCCCGGACGGGTCGTCCAGGGCGCCGGAGGCGAGCAGCTCGTCGATCGCGCCGGCCCGGGCCTGCAGCTGGGCGGTCTTGTCCTCGGCCCGCTGGATCGCCAGGCCGACGTCGCCCATCTCCTCGGAGATTCCGGAGAATGCCTCGCCGATCCGGGTCTGGGCCTGGGCGGCGGTGTAGGTGGCCTTGATGGTCTCCTTCTTCGTACGGAAGGCGTCGACCTTGGCCTGCAGCCGCTGGGCGGCGAGAGTGAGCTTCTCCTCCTCGCCCTGCAGCGTCTGGTGCTGCGTCTCCAGGTCGGTGACCTGCTGCTGGAGCGCGGCACGGCGGGACAGCGCCTCGCGCGCCAGGTCCTCGCGGCCCAGCGCCAGTGCCTTGCGGCCCTGGTCCTCCAGCTTGGTCGACTGTCCCTGCAACTGGTTCAGCTGCAGCTCGAGCCGCTTACGGGAGGTCGCCACATCGGCGACTCCGCGGCGCACCTTCTGCAGCAGTTCCAGCTGCTTCTGGTACGAGTAATCGAGGGTCTCGCGCGGATCCTCGGCCCTGTCAAGGGCCTTATTTGCCTTCGCGCGGAAGATCATCCCCATACGCTTCATGACACCGCTCATGGGCTTCGCGCGCCCCCTTCTGACGGACTCAGCTTCAGCACTCCAACAGAACCCACAGTACGGGCCCTGCATCTATTACCGCACTGTTCGAGCGCGGATGCGCTCCTCCCCAAGGACGAGTGCCCAGGGATCCGATCCGGCGCAAGGAGTAGGTGGCCGTCAGGGAAACCTTGGGCAACGCCCGCTCTGTCCGGCTTCCGCCGGGCTTCTGTCCCCTACAGACGCTCGGTGTTGCGGGATCGTTCCCCACCGGCGTTGGGTCGACGCGTTCCACCCCGTACCCTTGGGCTTTGTGTTTGGTAGCCGTTCCAAGGAAGAGAAGTCCCCCACCGACAAGGTGCCGCTGGACCTCTCCAAGCAGCCCCGCGACCCCGAGGCCCCGAAGGGCCGCCCCACGCCCAAGCGGAGTGAGGCCCAGACCCAGCGCCGCCGTGCCTCCAGCGCGCCGGCCGACCGCAAGGAGGCGATGAAGCGCCAGCGGGAGGCCCGCCGCACGGATCTGGCCAGGCAGCGGGAGGCACTCGCCAGCGGTGACGAGCGCTATCTGCCGGCCCGTGACAAGGGACCGGTCCGCCGGTTCGTGCGCGACTTCGTCGACTCGCGCTTCTGCATCGCGGAGTTCTTCCTGCCGCTCGCGGTGGTGATCCTGGTCCTGAGCATGGTCCGGGTGGGCTCCCTGCAGAACATCGCTCTGCTGCTCTGGCTCGGCGTGATCGTCCTGATCATCGTCGACTCGGTCGGTCTGTCGATCAGGCTGAAGAAGCAGCTGAACGAGCGGTTCCCGGACGAGCCCAAGCGCGGCGCCGTCGCCTACGGCCTGATGCGTACGCTCCAGATGCGCCGACTGCGTCTGCCGAAGCCGCAGGTCAAGCGCGGAGAGCGGCCCTGAGCACGGTCGGTTTCGAGGGCGCTGCGGCCCGCTGGCTCGGTGGGCTCGGGGCGCTGCGCAACACCGTCCGCCAAGAGCTCGTCGCCCGTCAGCTCGATGAGCAGATAGCGGCCCGCTACCCCGTCGGGCAGCGGCTGCGGATCCTCGACGTCGGCATGGGCCAGGGCACCCAGGCGCTGCGCCTGGCGCGGGCCGGGCACACGGTGACCGGTCTGGAGTCCGATGCCGAGATGCTGAGGGCGGCCCGTGAGTCGCTCACCACCGAGCCGGCCGGGATCCGTGAACGGGTCCGGCTGATCGAGGGCGACGGCCGGGACACCGGGGTGCACTTCCTGCCCGGCAGCTTCGACGTGGTGCTCTGCCACGGGGTGCTGATGTATGTCCAGGAACCGGACGCGATGCTCGCGGGCCTGGCCAGGATGCTGGCGCCCGGGGGCCTGCTCTCCCTGCTCGTACGGAACGGGGACGCGCTGGCCATGCGGCCGGGGCTGGCCGGGGACTGGTCCGGGGCACTGACCGCCTTCGACTCGGGCACGTACACCAACCGGCTCGGGCTTGCGGTGCGGGCGGACCGGCTCGACGCGCTGACGGCGACGCTGGCGGGGATCGCGGCGCCGCTGCACGCCTGGTACGGGGTGCGGGTCTTCACCGACAACGTGCCGAACGACACCGAACTGCCCGCCGCCGACGAGCTGGAGCGGCTGCTGGCCGCGGAGGACCGGGCGGGGCGCACGGATCCGTACCGCCGGGTCGCGGCCCTGCTGCATCTGTGCGGCGTACGCGGCTGAGCCGATTCGGGCAACCGCTCAGGTGTTCAGGGGGTTTTCGCGTCTTCGCTGAGGTGACCACCGCAGAAACCGCCGCGAAAACCGCAGACACCACAGACGCCACACAGTCCGCAGAGACCACAGACACCGAAGAGCCCGCAGAGCCCGAAGAGCCCGCAGACGCCACTGGCGTCGAGAAGCCGCCCGTCAGACTGCCCGCCCGGGAGACCTGGCGGGCGCTGTACGCGCATTTCCGCCCGCACCGCTGGGTCGTCGCGCTCGGTGCCGCCCTGACCCTGGTCGGCACGGTCACCGGTCTTGCCCAGCCGCTCGCGGCCAAGACCCTGGTCGACCGGCTCGGCGACGATCAGTCCATCACCGGGATCCTGGCGCTGCTCACCGCGCTGGTGGTGCTCGGCACCGCGATCGAGGCGGTCGGCGCGTACATCCTGGAGCGCACCGCCGAGTCCGTGGTGCTGGCCGCCCGCCGCACCCTGATCGGGCGGCTGCTGCGGCTGCGGCTACCGGAGGTGGAGCGGACCCAGCCCGGCGATCTGATGTCCCGGGTCACCTCCGACACCACTCTGCTGCGTGCGGTGACCACCCAGTCGATCGTCTCGGCGGCGACCGGCGGGCTCGCCTTCGTCGCCACGATCGTGATGATGGGCCTGATGGACCCGGTGCTGCTCGGTGTGACGCTGGGCGTGATCGTGTTGATCGGCGGCTGTGTCGGGCTGCTGATGCCGAGGATCGCGCAGGCGACGCAGCGCTCGCAGGAGGCGGTCGGCGAGATCTCCACCGTGCTGGAGAGGGCCTTCGGGGCCTTCCGTACGGTCAAGGCGTCGGGGGCCGAGGAGCGCGAGACGGCGGTCGTGTCGAGGGCGGCGCGGGAGGCATGGCGGCACGGCATACGGTCCGCGAAGTGGCAGTCGGCGGCCTGGTCGTCGGTAGGTCTGGCCGTACAGGTGTCGTTCCTGGCGGTGCTGGGGATCGGCGGGGCTCGGGTCGCCTCCGGCGCGATCTCCGTATCCACGCTGGTGGCCTTCCTGCTCTTCCTCTTCTATCTGATCGACCCGGTGTCGAGGCTCGTGGAGGCGGCCTCGCAGTACCAGGTGGGCTCGGCGGCGATCGCGCGGATCGTGGAGGCGGAGCGGCTGGAGACGGAGACGCTGACGACTCCGCGGGGGGACGCGGGCACGGGTCCCGCGTCGGTGGTCTTCGAGGACGTCACCTTCCGCTACCGCGACGATCTTCCGTACGTCCATCACGGAGTCTCCTTCGAGGTTCCCGGCGCCGGGATGACGGCCTTCGTCGGCCCGTCCGGGGCCGGTAAGACGACCGTCTTCGGGCTGATCGAGCGGTTCTACGAGGCGAGTGGCGGACGGATCCTCGTCGACGGCAGGGACGTACGGGACTGGCCGCTGGCCGATCTGCGCGCCGCGATCGGCTATGTCGAGCAGGACGCCCCGGTGCTGGCGGGGACGGTGCGGGAGAACCTGGTCTTCGCCGCGCCGGACGCGAGCGAGGAACAGATCCGGGACGTGCTCGTACGGGCCAGGCTCGACGCGGTCGTGGAGCGGCTGCCGGACGGCCTGGAGACGGTGGTCGGGCACCGCGGCTCCAAACTCTCGGGCGGCGAGCGGCAGCGGGTCGCGATCGCCCGTGCGCTGCTGCGGCGGCCACGGCTGCTCCTCCTGGACGAGGCGACCTCGCAGCTGGACGCGGTCAATGAGATGGCGCTGCGCGATGTGGTCGCGGCGGTGGCCCGGGATGTGACGGTGCTGGTGGTGGCGCACCGGCTGTCGACGGTGACGCTGGCGGACCGGATCGTGGTGATGGACGCGGGGAAGGTACGGGCGGTGGGCACGCACGGCGAGCTGGTGGCGGCGGATCCGCTGTACGGGGAACTGGCGGCGACTCAGTTCCTGGCGTCGGCCCCCTGATCGGATGCGCAACGCAGGCCAGGCCCTGGGGGCGAAAGCGATACTCCGGACATGGATGCCTCCCTCGTACGACGTCATGTGCTGCTGCCGGTGACCGCGACGGTCTGCGCGGTCCTACTGGCCGTGGGCTGCACCGGCTCGTCGACGCCGGAGTCCTCGACGCGGGCGGTGGCGCCGGTGGCCGACAACGATCTGCAGAGCGACTACCAGACCGTGATCAGGAATGTGCTGCCGTCGGTCGTCCAGATCGAGGCGGGCAGCGGTCTGGGCTCGGGCATCGTCTACGACACGAAGGGCCATGTCGTCACCAACGCGCACGTGGTGGGCGCGGAGAAGTCCTTCCTGGTGACGGCGGCGACGGGTGAGCAGGCGATGACCGCGAAGCTGGTCTCCTCCTTCCCACAGCAGGACCTGGCCGTCATCAGGCTGGACAAGGTCCCCGAAGGGCTGAAGCCCGCGAGGTTCGGAGACTCCGCCAAGGTCGAGGTCGGCCATATCGTCCTGGCGATGGGCTCGCCCCTGGGCCTGTCCAGCAGCGTCACCCAGGGCATCGTCTCGGCGGTGGGCCGCACCGTGACGGACAGCCCGGAGGCCGGCGGCACGGGCGCGACGCTCGCCAACATGGTGCAGACGTCCGCGGCGATCAATCCGGGCAACAGTGGTGGGGCGCTGGCGAATCTGGACAGCGAGGTGATCGGGATTCCGACGCTGGCGGCGACGGATCCTGGGATGGAGGGCGCGCCGGCGCCGGGTATCGGTTTCGCCGCCCCCGCCTCGACGGTGAAGTCGATCGCGGACCAGATCATCAAGGACGGCAAGGTCACGGACTCGGGCCGGGCGGCGCTGGGCATCACGGCGCGGACGGTGCTGGACGACAACTACCAGCCGGCGGGGGTGGCGGTGGTGGAGGTCGCGAAGGGGGGCGCGGCGGAGAAGGCGGGGCTCCGGGCCGGGGACATCGTCACGAAACTGGGCTCCGTGGAGATCACAACGATCACGTCATTGGCGGAGGCGCTGGCGTCTTACAGCCCGGGGCAGAGGGTGGGGGTGACGTATCTGCGGGGCGGGGAGAGCGGGAGGGTGGAGGTGACGCTGGGGGAGATCTGAGGGGGCGCCGGGTCCGTGGTGGGCGCGCGAAGGATTTCCCCTACCCGCCCCTTCCCGAGACTGGGGCAGGCCCCAGACCTCGGGGCGGGGTGGGGGTACGTGGGGGCCGGCGCCCCCACACCCCGGGTAGCGGCAGCTTCGCGCCGCCACCACCAGCGGGACCGAGGCGCACACCCGCGCCACGCGCCCCCGGGAAACGGCAGCTTCGCGCCGCCGACGCCGGCGGGTGGCTGAGTCCAACGCCTCCGCCGCCCGCGTACAGCGGGACGGAGACCTGACTGGCGGCGGGCCGGGCCGGCCCGGCCCGGCCGGGCCGGGCCGGGCCGGAAGCGCCGTTCACCGGCCGAGCACGTCTCACGCCGATGAAACGCCGATACCCGCCACACCGGCTTCCATCAGCCGCACCGCCGGCAGGTACGTCAGACACTCATCGCACGACGGTCCTCCAGGACGTCCGTCGCCGACCCGCTGCGCTGCATTCGCTGCCACCGAAGGCGGTTACCCATCAGGGCCGTGACCACCGATTGAACGACGACCAGGTACATCAGCTGCCGGTAGACGAAGATCTGGAGCGGCAGGGTCCACAGCGGCTCGAACTTCTCGCGGTCCAGACGCAGCGCGTACAACGCGGTGAAGACCTGCACCGCGGTGAAGGCGAGCCAGACCGCCGCCGCCTGACCCGCGCCCCGGAACAGCAACCCGTACAGGGCGAAGACATCGACGAGCGGGGCGAGCAACGGCAGGACCGTCTGGAACATCAGCAGGTAGGTGAGGCCCCGGCGGCCGAGTTTGCCCCCGGCGCCGCGCTCCAGCAGCGCGCCGCGGTGCTTCCACATGGACTGCAAGGTGCCGTAGCACCAGCGGTACCGCTGCTTCCACAGCTGACGCACCGTCGAGGGGGCCTCGGTCCAGGCGATGGCCGACTCCTCGTAGACCACGCGCCAGCCGGCCCGGCACAGCGCCATGGTGAGGTCGGTGTCCTCGGCGAGGGTGTCCTCGCTGACCCCTCCGACGCCGCACACGGCCTCGCGGCGGAACGCTCCGATCGCGCCCGGAACGGTCGGCATGCACTCCATGACGTCGAACATGCGGCGGTCGAGGTTGAAACCGATGACATATTCGAGGTGCTGCCAGCGGCCGAGGACACCCTGCCGGTTGCCGACCTTGGTGTTGCCGCTGACCGCGCCGACGCGCGGGTCGGCGAGCGGCTGGATCAGATTGAAGATCGCGTCGGGCTCGAAGACCGTGTCGCCGTCGATCATGACGACGATGTCGAAGTGGGCCCAGGCGAGGCCGGTGTTGAGGGCGGCGGCCTTCCCGGAATTGGGCTGACGGACGACCATGACCCGGCGGTCGTCTATCGCCTCGGCGATCTCGAAGGTCCGGTCGGTGGAACCGTCATCGACAACGATGATCTGCACGGCACCGTGGGTGGAGGCGAGCAGCGAACGAACGGTCGCCTCGATGCCCGCTTCCTCGTTGTACGCGGGGACGATCACCGAGACCGGGTCGGTGAGGGGCGGAAAGCGCGGGGCGCCGCGACGTCGGGAGCGCTTGGCACGTACGCGTTTCACATGGACACGGGCGACGGTGAACAGCATCAGCAGCCGGGCCACGGTGATCCCACCGGCCACGAGCAGGAACCAGGTCATGCCGTCGGCGAAGGCCCGCGACGCCTGCTGTGCGCGGACGACGGCGGCGCCCTTCCACTCGGCGGCGGTGGAGACGGCGTAGGTGGTGCCCCGCAGCCCGAGACCGGCGCCGACGGTCGTGTACGTGACCCGGTCACCGCGGGTGGTGGTCAACAGCCGCTCGGTCTCCGTGACGGCGCCGGGCGAGCCGGTGAGCTGGCGTACGGCACCCCGGGCGGCGTCACGGCCGGACGAGTCGGCGGCGACGAGGACATAGCCGTCGGCGATGGCGCGCCGCGCCGCCTCGCCCATGTCGGCGCAGAGGGTGGCGACGTCAGTGGTGTGCGGAAGGCGCAGCAGATGGGTGCCGATGCCCGCTGTGCCGGCCAGGACGTTCTGGGTGAGGGCGAGCTCCAGTCGGGCACGGGGCTCGGAGAGGCCGGCGAGATTGGCGTCCGTGTAGGTGTGCGAGCCGATCTCGTGGCCGTCGTCCTTGATCCGGCGTACCAGATCGGGGTGGGCGGCGGCCTCGGTGCCGGTGAGAAAGAACGTGGCCTTGGCGTCGTGCCGCTTCAACAGGTCGAGAAGGCGCGGGGTCCAGGCCGGGTCGGGGCCGCCGTCGTAGGTGAGGGCGACGCTGCCGGAGGGCATCCGGGAGCCCGCGGCCTCTGAGGTTCTGGAGGCCTTGCGCAGGACGGGACCGTCGGCGAAGTCGGGCGCCGGGGTGGCCGGGCACCGGGTGGCGGGTGCGACGGTCGGGGCTATCTCGTGCCTCCCGTAGCCGCTGAAGAGCAGCGCGGTGGCGGCGACGGCCAGGGTGAGGCTCAGGAGCACCCAGTGGGCACGGGGGTCGCGGCGCAGGGCGTGCCGGGTCACTTCGGGCCCTTGCCGTCCGCAGCCGGGCTGCGCCGGGGGGCGTTGCCGGAGTTTCCGGGAGGAGCACTTGCCGTCGGAGCCGGCTCCGGCGCCGCGGTGGCGGTCGGGCCGTTTGCGTCGGTGCCGGGGTTTCCCGATGCGTCGGCACCCTTGGTGGCGGGGGCCGCGGAAGAGGCCGTGTCGGAGACCGGGTCCACTTCGGCCTCGTCGTCGGCGGCTTCCCGGGACTCGGCGGCGGTGGAAGGCGTCGGTTCGCCGGTGGGGGCCGGATCCTGCCCGCTCCGGCTCCAGGGCAGCGGACCGCCGGTCGGCCCGGCACCGAAGAGCCCGGTCAGAACAATGACAACAAAGCAGACGCACGCGGCACCTACGACAATGGACGCATACCTCACCAGGCGGCGCCGGCGCCCCGAGGCGTCGACGAATACCGCGTTCTTCTGTCGGGTCACAGCGGCGGATTCTATGGACTGTGGGGCTCCACTACGAAGCGGGGAGCCAAAACCGACATCCTGCCGCGCTGCGTGGAGACGGGCGGCCGGGTCTCCGCGGACCACTGATACGCCCCCTGGCCAGGTACGGGGCGACCCCCGATCCCCTTACGGGGCTGCCGCCTCGCGCCGCGAGGCTCTGCCCGGCACTTTCGCGCAGTCGGGACCGGACGGCGGCAGCGCGCGCCTGTGCGGTTCGTGGAGCGGGGCGGTCCTGCGACGCCGACGGCGACGTTCCGGCGCGAGGCTCCGACAGCGTCGGGGAGCGCCCCACGGGGCCTGGCCTGGGGGTACCTCGTACCCCCAGCGCCCCCGAACCTCCCCGGCTACGACTCGTTCGCGTGCAGGCTCATCGGGCCGTAGATCTTTGTGGCGTCCTCCGACAGCACCGCTTGGTCCGCGCCGCCCTCGAGAAGTTCCTTCCAGTACTCGCCGATCCAGGACTCGGCGTCACCCTGCGTCGTGAACTCCTCCGGCTGCACCGCCGGTTGGACCTCCGATCCGTCGGACTTCTCGAACCGCCACGTCCATGCCATGTCCGCCTCCCAAGGTCCACCAGTGATCTCTTTCCTGCCCGCAGCGTAGCCGGGCGCGCACGCCCCGCGGTGACGCGGGAGGATCGTGAGCGTGGAACTCACTTTGCTCGGCACCGGCGCCCCCGCCGGACTCCCCCGGCCCGACTGTCCGTGCGCCGCCTGCGCCAGCGCGCGCGGAGCGTCCGCGCGGGCCGCCACCGCGTTGCTCGTGGACGGGGCCCTGCTGCTCGACCTCACCCCGGGCGCCGCCCTCGCCGCCGCGCGGGCCGGGCATTCGCTCGTCGGCGTACGGCAGGTGCTGCTCACGCATCCGCACAACGGGCCCGCCGTGGATCTGCCCGCGGGGCTGCCCACGGCCGGGCGGGTGCCGGACGGGCGGGAGCTGACGCTGATCAGCGGGCACCGGGTGCGGGCCGTCCCGATGGATCAGCCGGGCACGGGGTACGAGGTGACGTCCCCGGAGGGCGAGCGGCTGCTCTACCTTCCGCCGGGCGGCTCGCCCGCAGGCCTCGCGGAGGGCCGCGCGGCATACGAGATGGTCGTCGCCGATGTGATCGGACGGCCCGACGCGATCGCCCGGCTGCGCGCCACCGGCGCGATCGGCGCGACCACCGACATCATCGCCGTGCACATCGACCACGACGTCACCGGCGGACGCCCCGAGCTGGGCCGGCGGCTCGCCGCCGCGGGCGCGCGGGCCGTACCGGACGGGACGACGCTGATCGTCGGCGAGTACCACGCCGTGCCCGACATCCCCCGCCGCACCCTCGTCACCGGCGGCGCCCGCTCGGGCAAGTCCCTGGAGGCCGAGCGCAGGCTGGAGACCTTCCCCGAGGTGCTGTACGTCGCGACGAGCGGCCATCGCGAGGGGGACGCCGAGTGGGCCGCCCGGGTCTCCCTGCACCGCGAGCGGCGCCCGGGCTCCTGGCGTACGAGCGAGACCTGCGATCTCGTACCCGTGCTCGCCGAGGAGGGGCCGCCGGTGCTGATCGACTGCCTCTCGCTGTGGCTGACCGACGCGATGGACCGGGTGGGCGCCTGGGACGACGCCACCTGGGCGGCGGACGGCGAGCAGGCGCTGCACGAGCGGGTCGCCGAACTCGTCGCCGCGGTACGGCAGACCACGCGCACCGTCGTCGCGGTGACCAACGAGGTCGGCAGCGGCGTCGTGCCGGCCACCGCCTCCGGGCGCCGCTTCCGCGACGAACTGGGCCGCCTCAACGCCGCCTTCGCCGCCGAGTGCGAGCACGTCCTGCTGGTCGTCGCAGGCCAGGCCGTGGTGCTGCGCAGCTGACAGGCGCTGCCCTGCCGCGACACCGCTGCCGGTACTGTTCGGCGAATGAGCAGGCTGAATCTCGACGACTTCTCCGACCTGATCGAGCGTCCCGACAGCGGTATGCGGCGTGACGCCGAGGAACGCCGGGAGCGGCTGACCGTCCCGCCCGGCGCCCTCGGCCGGCTCGACGAGCTGGGCGAGTGGCTCTCGGCCGCGCAGGCCTCCGTGCCGGTCAAGGCGATCGAGCGGCCGCGCGTGGTGCTGTTCGCCGGTGATCACGGTGTGGCCGAACTGGGCGTCTCCGGCCGGGAGTCCGGCTCCGCGCACGAGCTGGTGCGCGCCACGCTGGAGGGCGCGAGCCCGGTCGCCGTGCTGGCCCGCCGGATGGGCGTGCCGGTGCGGATCGTCGACGCGGGGCTCGACTGCGACCCGGGACTGCTGCCGGACGAGGTGGTACGCCACCGGGTGCGGCGCGGCAGCGGACGTATCGACATCGAGGACGCGCTGACGATCGAGGAGACCGAGGCGGCCGTACGCCTGGGCATGGCGATCGCCGACGAGGAGGCCGACTCCGGCACCGACCTGGTCGTACTCGGCGATCTGAGCGTCGGTGGCACCACGCCCGCCTCGACGCTGATCGCCGCGCTGTGCGGCACGGACGCCTCGGTGGTGACCGGCCGCGGCGGCGCGGGCATCGACGATCTGGCCTGGATGCGCAAGTGCGCGGTGATCCGTGACGCACTGCGGCGCGCCCGGCCGGTGCTCGGCGATCAGCTGGAGCTGCTGGCGGCGGTGGGCGGCGCGGATCTGGCCGCGACGACGGGTTTCCTGCTGCAGAGCGCCGTACGCCGGATGCCGGTGATCCTCGACGGAGTCGTATCGGCGGCGTGTGCGCTGGTCGGGCAGCGTGCGGCGTTCCGCGCGCCGGACTGGTGGCTGGCGGGCCAGGTGAGCGGCGAACCGGCGCAGACGAAGGCGCTCGACCGTATGGCGCTCAACCCGCTGCTCGATCACGGCGTCACTGTGGGCGAAGGAACAGGGGCATTGCTCGCGCTCCCCCTCGTCCAGGCGTCGGCCGCGCTCGCGGCCGAACTGCCGGAGCGTACGGAGCCGGTGGGGAGCGACACGGACTGACGGGCCGGTGCGGCCGCCCTCGACCGGGCGGCCGCATCCTCGCCCACTATGACGCGTGATGCCCCATATCATCGCGTTTCATGGGAGAGGTCCGTTTGTCCACCGAAGAGGCGAGCCCGAGTACAAGTACGAGACCGAGTACGAGTACTGGTACGAGTCCGAGTACGGCGGGCACGGGTACGAGCCGGAGCACGGGCCGAAGCACCGTCCGCTCACGGCGCAGCGCGGCATTCGCCGTCTGGTATCTGCGCGCCGTGACGTTCGTCAACCTCCTGAGCGCCGTCTGGGTCTCCCTCGGCCAGGATCTTCGGCGGCACAACATCGATGACTACTTCACGCCGTATCTGCTCACGGCGGGCTTCGCATCCGGGGCCTTCACCCTCTTCCTGGCAATCACCATGCGCCGCCGCAAGCGGGCCGCCTGGATCCTCAACTCCGTACTGGCCGGGCTCTTTCTGCTGCTCTTCTTCCTCGCGATCGCCGTCGACCCGGACGTCCGTGAGCACGCGCAGAACTGGATCTCACTCGTCCTGACGTCCGCCTTCGTGCTGGCCCTGGTGCTCGGGCGGCGGGAGTTCTACGCGAAGGGCGACCGCACCAACCCCAAGCTGGCCGCCGCCGTCGCGGCCGGCGGGCTGCTCGTCACCTCGCTGCTCGCCGCGATACTCGTCACCGTCACCAACACCTCGGCCGGCCACTCCACCTTCCTGGAGCGCTGGCGCTACGGCGTGATGCGGCTGGTGTCGCTGGCCGCCGACGACTCCCCCTTCGCCGGCATCAGCACACCCGGCTGGGTCAACGTCACCATCAACGTCCTCTCCACGCTGCTGCTGCTCGCCGTGCTCTACGCGGCGTTCCGCTCCCGCCGGGCCGTCGACCCGCTCACCGAGGGCGACGAGGAGCGGCTGCGCGCGCTGCTCACACGCCACGGCGACCGGGACTCGCTCGGCTACTTCGCGCTGCGCCGCGAGAAGAGCGTCGTCTGGTCCCCGACCGGGAAGGCCGCCGTCGCCTACCGCGTGGTGGGCGGGGTCTCGCTCGCGTCCGGCGATCCGATCGGCGACCCGGAGGCCTGGCCCGGCGCGATCGACCCCTGGCTGGCCGAGGCTCGTGAACACGGCTGGATCCCGGCCGTGATGGGGGCGAGCGAGGAGGCGGGCACCATCTATGCGCGGCACGGCCTGGACGCGCTGGAGCTGGGTGACGAGGCGATCGTCGAGACCGACGAGTTCACCCTGGACGGGCGCGCGATGCGGACCGTGCGCCAGGCCTACAACCGGGTCAAGCGCGCCGGGTACGAGGTGCGGATCCGCCGCCACGAGGAGATTGGGCCCGCGGAGATGGACGTACTGCTGGGGCGCGCAGACGACTGGCGCGACGGAGCCACCGAACGCGGCTTCTCGATGGCGCTGGGGCGGCTCGGCGATCCCGCGGACGGCCGCTGCGTGATGCTCGAATGCACGGACGGAGAGAGCGAGTTGCGGGCGGTGCTGAGCTTTGTGCCGTGGGGGCCCGAGGGGCTCTCGCTCGATCTGATGCGCCGTGACCGGGACTCCGAGAACGGCCTGATGGAGTTCATGGTCATCGAACTCCTGCAGCGCGCCGAGGAGATCGGGATCACCCAGGTGTCGTTGAACTTCGCGATGTTCAGGTCGGTCTTCGAACGCGGCTCGAAGCTCGGCGCGGGACCGGTGCTGAGGCTGTGGCGCTCGCTCCTCAGCTTCTTCTCCCGCTGGTGGCAGATCGAGTCCCTCTACCGCGCGAACGCCAAGTACCGACCCATCTGGGAGCCACGTTTCATGCTCTTCGAGAAGAGCGCCGACCTGCTGCGCATCGGCCTCGCGGCGGGCCGCGCCGAGGGCTTCCTGGAGGCGCCCGGGCTGCCCAAGTGGATGCACCGCAGACATCTGGAGACCAAGCGTTGAACACGGTGCGCGCCTTCGCGCGCCGCGAGTGGGGGCCGCTGTACGCGACCCTGCGCAACGCGCTCGTCACGAAGAAGTGGCGGGCCGTTCCGATGACGCTCGGGGCGGTCTGCCTCACGGCGCTCTTCCAGCTGGTGCAGAACCAGTCCTGGGGCTTCCGCCCGGTCCACGACATCGGCTTCGTCAAGGCCGAGGACCCGCTCTGGGTGGCCCTGCTGCGCACCCCGCTGTCGCTGTTCGTACCGGCGCTGGATCTGCCGGTGTGGGGTGCGCTGGCGCAGGTGCTGCTGGTGTTCGGGATCGCGGAGATCGCTCTGGGCCGGTGGCGGACGCTGGTGATCGCGTACGTTTCGACGCTGGCCGGGACTACGTACGCACGGATCGGCATCGCGCTCGGCCCCGACGGCTTCTTCGGGCTGCCCGCCACCGACGCGCAGGTCGTCGACACCGGCCCGTCGGCGGCGGTCGTCGGCCTCGCGCTCTTCGTCTGCTGGCGCTTCCGGGCCTGGCTCACAGCGGCGCTGGTGATCGTGTCGATGGTTGTCGAGGTGCTGGTCAAGGACAACCTCGCGGGCAAGGAACATCTGGCGGCGATCGCGGCGGTGCTCGTGGTGTGCGCGCTCTCGGCGCTGCGGCAGCGCCGGCTCAGGCGTCAGCGTTTGCGCGCCGGCAGCCGGTCGGGGGCGCCGCCGATCAGGTCCTGAAACTTGCGCCGTGGCCGGTCCCAGCGGCGGTCGTGGCGGAAGGAGCGGAGCCGGGCCCTGGCGCGGGCCTTGGGCCGCTTGCGGTAGAAGCGGCGGGCCCAGGGAGAGCCCGGCCGGGCCAGCCGTACCGCCCCGAAGAGCGCCACGAACGGCACCAGGACGCTGATGAGCGCCATCCGTGGCTTGCCCTTGAAGAGCACGACGAGCACAAGGAGGAAGTTGATCAACAGTGTCGCGATCAGCGTGGCGCGGTCCTGGCGTTCGTCGGGGGTCATCTGATTGACGCCGAGCGGTGCGAAGCCGCTGAGGACCAGCAGCGCCAGGGCCGCGGCGAGCACCACGACCTCCACGCTCTGACGGCCCTGCTCGGTCCAGTAGACGTCGTCGAGATGAAGGATGAGCGCGAACTCGTCGAGTACGAGGCCCGCGCCGATCCCGAAGATGATCGCGCAGGCCGCCGCGGAGGGGCCGTGCCGGGCGCTGCCGACCGCCCCGAAGCCGCCGACCACGGTCAGGATGACGCCGGGGACCACATGGTGGATGTGCATGCCGCCGGGCGTGACGTTCTTGAACGGCCCTCTGCCCGCCCTGATCAGCCGGGTGATCGTACGGGTCGCCAGGAAGGTGACGATGAAGGAGGCCAGCGCGAACAGCATCGGGAGCTTCCCCGGCTCGACGATGTTGCGGTAAAACCAGTGACCCATCCCATGCCACCCGCTCCCGATTTGCACGATATGCGCAATTTACCGTCAGTCCGGCCGGGCTACCCTTCGCGCGATGATTCCTCTGGACGGCACACGTCACGGCATACGCCACGGCATACGTTTCGCTTTCGGCACCCTGACCGCGCTCCCGGTCCGCGTCACGCGCTGGGACCGTGACACGGCGCGCGCCGGAATGCTGTGCGCGCCACTGGCCGGGCTGGTCGTCGGCCTGCTCGCCGCGGGCGCCGGCGGGCTGCTGACGCTCCTGGGCTCCGGCCCGCTGCTCGCCGCGACGGCCACGGTCGCCGTCCCGGCCGCGCTCACCCGCGGCCTCCATCTGGACGGCCTCGCCGACACGGCCGACGGCCTGGGCAGCGGAAAGCCCGCCGAGGACGCGCTGCGCATCATGAAGCAGTCGGACATCGGGCCGTTCGGGGTCATCACGCTGCTGTTCCTGCTCCTCGCCCAGGTGGCGGCGGTGGCCGAGCTGTACGGCGAGGGCTGGACGTGCGGCGCGGTGGGCGCCGCGGTCTCGGGCGTGACCGCGCGCCTGGCCCTCACCCTCGCCTCACGCACGGGCATCCCGGCGGCCCGCCCCGAAGGCCTCGGCGCGGCGGTCGCACAGGTCGTTCCCGTACGCACCGGACTCGCCGTCGTGGCTCTGGTCACCGCGGCCTGCGCGGCGGCGGGCGCGCTGTTCGGCGGGTACGGCGCGGTCCACCACGCCCTGGCGGTCCTGGCAGGCCTCGGCGCGGCCCAACTGCTGCTGCGCCACTGTGTACGCCGCTTCGGCGGGGTGACGGGCGACGTGTTCGGCGCGCTGGCGGAGACCGCGGCGACGGTCTGCCTCGTCGCGCTGGTGCTCGGCGGCTAGCAGGGACGGCGCCAGACACCCAGCTCGTACTTCTTCAGCATCGAGCTGAGCTTCCGCCGCCGCGCCTCGGGACAGAACTCCTCCGTCGTCAGCTCGTACTCGACGTGGAAGACCGCCTTGCCCGCGCTGATGAACGGCGTCAGCCGCTCGCACTCGTCGTGCTCCGCGCACTGTTCATTGACCGCGAAGTCGAAGTCCCCCACCAGCTGCGGGATCTGGTCGAGGTCGTTCTTCAGGCCCACGGCCAGCCCGCGGTCGTGGGCGAGGCGGGCGATCAGGCGGTTGTAGCGGAGCTGGTCGGCCGCGGAGATGGGGAAGCCGGTGGGGTTGGCGTACGCGTCCATGTTGTCGGGCTCGACCGCGTCGAAGCCCTTGGCCCGGCACATCTCGATGCGCTCGGCCATCAGGGGTTCGAGGATGTCCGTACGCCGGATGTCGAGCCAGCGCTCGCCGTCCCAGCCGTTGCCGCGGCCGAGGACGGACTTCGGGAACTTCGCGGCGTCCGGGCGGAACTCCTCCCACGCGCCGGTGGAGAGATAGCAGACGACTTTGCGGCCGCGGCGGTGCAGATCGGCGACTGCCGACCTCGGGTGGTCGAAGCCGTCGATGTCGTACACCGGCACGTCCAGGGTCGGATCGAGCTTGCCGCTGAGCTGCCACTGCCAGGCCAGGCCGGGCTCCGGCCGCCAACGCTCGGCGGGCGGTTTGCCGTCCGGCGGGGAGGTGCAGCCCGCCAGTACGAGGAGGAGGAGCACGAGCGGCGGTGGTACGCGTCTCACAGGGCGGGCTCCAGTGCGTACGGGAGGGCGGTGTGCGTGTGCCGTGTGCGTGTGCGGTGTGCGGTCGCACGGCACAGCAGAGCACAGACGAGCGCGGCGGGCCGCGGGGCAGCGCCACGGACGAGTGAACCGCCGCCGCCGTGAGCGATACATGTGACCGCGCGTAGGCTCTTGTCCAGTGTGGGGTGTCGATCCACCCCCTCTACGGCCCCGGAACTCAACGGAAGCGAGATTTCACCACCGTGACTGCTCTCACTCTCAGCACTGCCGGCGCGGCGACGCTGCGCGCCGACGCCCTCGTGGTCGGCGTCGCGAAGGGCGCCAAGGGCCCGGTCGTCGCGCCCGGCGCCGAGGCCGTGGACAAGGCGTTCGACGGAAAGCTCGCCTCCGTTCTCGACACCCTCGGCGCCACCGGTGCCGAGGGCGAGGTGACCAAGCTCCCCGCCCCCTCCGGGCTCAAGGCCCCGGTCGTCCTCGCGGTCGGCCTCGGCGCGGTGCCGGAGAAGGACGAGGCGTACGACGCCGAGTCGCTGCGGCGTGCCGCGGGCGCCGCGGCCCGTGCGCTGAACGGCTCGAAGAAGGCCGCGTTCGCTCTGCCGGTCGAGGCGGCAGAGGACGCGGAGGCGATCGCCGAGGGCGCGCTCCTCGGTGCGTACTCCTTCACCGCCTATCAGGGCGGCGACAAGGACGCGAAGGACTCCAAGAACGGTGCCTCCCAGGCCGGAGGCAGCGGGGCGAAGCAGCCGCTCGGCGAGGTTGCCCTGCTCGGCGCCAAGCCGCGAGACAAGGCGCACAAGGCCGCGGCCGAGCGCGCGATCGCGCTGACCGAGGAGATCAACCGCGCCCGCGACCTGATCAACACCCCGCCGAACGACCTCTTCCCCGAGTCCTTCGCCGCCGTCGCCACCGCCGTCGGCAAGGAGCACGGCATCAAGGTGCAGGTGCTCGACGAGAAGGCCCTCGTCAAGGGCGGCTTCGGCGGCATCCTCGGCGTCGGCCAGGGCTCGGCCCACGGCCCGCGCCTGGTGAAGCTCGCCTACACGCACCCCAAGGCGGAAAAGACGCTGGCCCTGGTCGGCAAGGGCATCACCTACGACTCGGGCGGCATCTCGCTCAAGCCCGCCGGCCACAACGAGACGATGAAGTGCGACATGAGCGGCGCCGCCGCGGTGTTCGCCGCCGTCGTCACCGCGGCCCGCCTCGGCCTCCGGGTGAACGTCACCGGCTGGCTGGCCCTCGCCGAGAACATGCCGTCCGGCACCGCCACCCGCCCCGGCGACGTCCTGCGCATGTACAGCGGCAAGACGGTCGAGGTGCTCAACACCGACGCCGAGGGCCGTCTGGTGCTGGCCGACGCACTGTGGAAGGCCTCCGAGGAGAAGCCGGACGCCATCGTGGACGTCGCGACGCTGACCGGCGCGATGGTGCTCGCTCTCGGCCACCGCACCTTCGGCATCATGTCCAACGACGACGCATTCCGTACCTCCATCCACGAGATCGCCGAGGAGGTCGGCGAGCAGTCCTGGCCGATGCCGCTCCCCGCCGAGCTGCGCAAGGGCATGGACTCCCCGACCGCCGACATCGCCAACATGGGTGAGCGGATGGGCGGCGGCCTGGTGGCCGGTCTGTTCCTGCAGGAGTTCGTGGGCGAGGGCATCACCTGGGCGCACCTGGACATCGCGGGCCCTGCCTTCCACGAGGGTGCGCCGTTCGGCTACACCCCCAAGGGCGGCACCGGCTCCGCGGTCCGCACCCTGGTCAAGCTCGCCGAGCGCACCGCCGCCGGCGACCTCGGCTGAGGCTGAGGGCTGAGGCTGAGGGCTGAGGCTGAGGGCTAAGGCTGAGGACCGAGGCCGAGGACTGAGGCTTTTCTCTCTGTACGGCCCCGGGCATACGTCCGGGGCCGTCCGTGTTGTTAGGTTCGCCTTCAACGGAATCCGTACGTTCGTACGGGCCAGTAACCCCGCGGGACGGTCGATCAGCCGTCCCAGACCCCGGCCCCGCGTCCCGCCTCCCGTCAACAAGTGCGAAGATGGGTTCTCGGCAGGACAGGGCCCCCACCACAGGGCCGAAGAAACAGCGGCCGAACACCAGCCGCCGCCCGGTCGAGGACCGGCGACCGGCGCACATGCATGGAGGACGTGACGTGGCGAACGACGCCAGCACCGTTTTCGACCTAGTGATCCTCGGCGGTGGTAGCGGCGGTTACGCTGCGGCGCTGCGTGGAGCTCAGCTGGGCCTGGACGTCGCCCTGATCGAGAAGGGCAAGGTCGGCGGCACCTGCCTGCACAACGGATGCATCCCCACGAAGGCTCTGCTGCACGCCGGCGAGATCGCCGACCAGGCTCGTGAGGCCGACCAGTTCGGTGTCAAGGCCACCTTCGAGGGCATCGACATCGAGGCCGTCCACAAGTACAAGGACGAGGTGATCTCGGGCCTGTACAAGGGTCTCCAGGGTCTGGTCGCCTCCCGCAAGGTCACCTACATCGAGGGTGAGGGCCGGCTGTCCTCCCCCACCTCTGTCGACGTCAACGGCCAGCGCGTTCAGGGCCGCCATGTCCTCCTCGCCACCGGCTCCGTACCGAAGTCGCTGCCGGGCCTGGAGATCGACGGAAACCGCATCATCTCCTCGGACCACGCGCTGAAGCTGGACCGCGTCCCGCAGTCCGCGATCGTGCTGGGCGGCGGCGTCATCGGCGTCGAGTTCGCCTCGGCGTGGAAGTCCTTCGGCTCCGACGTCACCGTCATCGAGGGCCTGAAGCACCTGGTGCCGGTCGAGGACGAGAGCAGCTCGAAGCTTCTTGAGCGCGCGTTCCGCAAGCGCGGCATCAAGTTCAACCTGGGCACCTTCTTCGAGAAGGCGGAGTACACCGCCGAGGGTGTGCGGGTCACCCTCGCGGACGGCAAGGCCTTCGAGGCCGAGGTGCTGCTGGTCGCCGTCGGCCGCGGCCCCGTCTCCGCCGGTCTCGGCTACGACGAGCAGGGTGTCGCGATGGACCGCGGCTATGTCCTGGTCGACGAGTACATGCGGACGAACGTGCCCACCATCTCGGCGGTCGGCGACCTCGTCCCCACGCTCCAGCTCGCGCACGTCGGCTTCGCCGAGGGCATCCTGGTGGCAGAGCGGCTGGCCGGTCTGAAGACTGTTCCGATCGACTACGACGGCGTGCCGCGGGTGACCTACTGCCACCCCGAGGTCGCCTCCGTGGGCATCACCGAGGCCAAGGCCAAGGAGATCTACGGCGCGGACAAGGTCGTCGCCCTGAAGTACAACCTCGCGGGCAATGGCAAGAGCAAGATCCTCAAGACCGCGGGCGAGATCAAGCTCGTCCAGGTCAAGGACGGTGCCGTGGTCGGCGTCCACATGGTCGGTGACCGTATGGGCGAGCAGGTCGGCGAAGCTCAGCTGATCTACAACTGGGAGGCTCTGCCGGCCGAGGTCGCGCAGCTCATCCACGCGCACCCCACGCAGAGCGAGGCGCTCGGCGAGGCCCACCTGGCACTCGCGGGCAAGCCCCTGCACTCCCACGACTGAGCCCCTCGGGCGCGACGACACTTCCGCACGTCCCCTCGCTCGGCGCTCCGCGCGAGCTGGGGAGACCCCATCCGTTAGGAGCAACTGAAACCATGTCGGTTTCCGTAACCCTTCCGGCGCTCGGCGAGAGCGTCACCGAGGGCACTGTCACCCGCTGGCTGAAAGCCGAGGGCGAGCGAGTCGAGGCCGACGAGCCGCTGCTCGAGGTGTCGACCGACAAGGTCGACACCGAGATCCCGGCCCCGGCCGCGGGCATCCTCGCGTCCATCAAGGTGGCCGAGGACGAGACCGTCGAGGTCGGCGCCGAGCTGGCGATCATCGACGACGGCAGCGGTACGCCCGCCGCCGCCCCGGCTCCGGCAGCTGCCGAGGCCCCCGCCGCCCCGGCCGAGGCCCCGGCCGCGCCTGCCGCCCCGGCTCCGGTCGCCGAGGCCCCCGCGGCTCCGGCCGCCCCGGCTCCCGCTGCCGCTCCGGCAGGTGGCGCCACCGGCACGGACGTCGTCCTCCCCGCGCTCGGCGAGAGCGTCACCGAGGGCACCGTCACTCGCTGGCTCAAGCAGGTCGGCGAGACCGTCGAGGCCGACGAGCCGCTGCTCGAGGTCTCCACGGACAAGGTCGACACCGAGATCCCGGCCCCGGCTTCCGGTGTGCTGCTGGAGATCGTGGTCGGCGAGGACGAGACCGCCGAGGTCGGCGCCAAGCTGGCCGTGATCGGCGCCCCGGGTGCCGCTCCGGCTGCCGCCCCCGCGCCTGCCGCCCCGGCTCCGGCCCCCGCAGCCGCTGCTCCGGCACCGGCACCGGCTGCCCCTGCGGCTCCCGCGGCCCCGGCCGCACCTGCTGCTCCGGCCGCCCCCGCGCCGGGTCCTGCTCCGGTCGCGGCTCCCGCTCCGGCTCCGGCTGCTCCGGTTGCTCCGGCGCCGGTCACCCCGGCACCGGCTGCCCCGGCCGCCCCCGCCGCAGGTGAGGCCAGTGACGCCTACGTGACCCCCCTGGTCCGTAAGCTCGCCGCCGAGAACGGCGTGGACCTGTCAGCGGTCAAGGGCACCGGCGTCGGTGGCCGTATCCGCAAGCAGGACGTCATCGCCGCCGCGGAGGCGGCCAAGGCGGCCGCCGCCGCTCCGGCACCGGCGGCCGCCGCCCCGGCCGCCGCTGCGAAGGCCCCGGGCCTCGAGGTGTCCCCGCTGCGCGGTCAGACCGTCAAGATGACCCGGATGCGCAAGGTCATCGGCGACAACATGATGAAGGCCCTGCACAGCCAGGCGCAGCTGACCTCGGTCGTCGAGGTCGACATCACCAAGCTGATGAAGCTGCGCGCCAAGGCCAAGGACGCCTTCGCCGCCCGTGAGGGCGTCAAGCTGTCCCCGATGCCGTTCTTCGTCAAGGCCGCGGCCCAGGCGCTGAAGGCCCACCCGGTCATCAACGCCCGGATCAACGACGACGAGGGCACCATCACGTACTTCGACTCGGAGAACATCGGCATCGCCGTGGACTCCGAGAAGGGTCTGATGACGCCGGTCATCAAGGGCGCGGGCGACCTGAACCTCGCCGGCATCGCCAAGAAGACCGCGGAGCTCGCCGGCGCCGTGCGCTCCAGCAAGATCACCCCGGACGACCTGGCCGGCGCGACCTTCACCATCAGCAACACCGGTTCGCGTGGTGCGCTGTTCGACACGATCATCGTGCCGCCGAACCAGGCCGCCATCCTGGGCATCGGCGCCACCGTCAAGCGCCCGGTGGTCATCAACCACCCGGATCTCGGCGAGACCATCGCCATCCGCGACATGACGTACGTCGCGCTCTCCTACGACCACCGTCTGGTGGACGGCGCCGACGCCGCCCGCTACCTGACGACGGTCAAGGCGATCCTGGAGGCCGGCGAGTTCGAGGTCGAGCTCGGCCTGTAAGGCTCCAGCCCTGTGGGTGTGCCCCCGTCCGGTCCGCCGGACGGGGGCACACTCATGTGCGCGCCGCCTCATCCGCGTCATCCGCGCCCGCTTCCACGCCTCGTCCGCGCTCCTTCCGCGCTCTCTTCCGCGCTCTCTTCCGCGCTTTCAGTGGCGGCCCAACGCCCGTGCCGGGCATGCTGGTTGACCAGGGTCGGCGCACAGGGGGAGAGCCGTTCGTATGGAGATCCAGCTCAGCGTTCCGGGCGATGGCGTGGCTCTGATCCATCTCCACGACTGGCTGCGCCGCGACGACCGCACACGGCGGCTCGCCCCTCGGCTCGCACCCCCGCTCGCCTCGGGGGACGACACCCCGGGCGGGGCCATGGGCACGCTCGACGCGGTGAACGTGATCCTCAGCAACAGCATCGCGTTCACTTCTCTCGCCGTGACCCTTGCCAACTGGCGGACCGCGCGCCGCTCCACACTGTCCGGGACGGAGGTGCGGGTCACGAGCGGCGGCACCACCATGACGATCCCCAACGCCTCGGCGGAGCAGATCGAGCAGATCCTGCGCTCGCTGCCGTCGGCCGGCGAGGAGGAGGGAAGCGACGGCGGAGAGCCGTCGTGACCCTGCCCGGCACGGGCGCGTCACGCGCTGTCCTGATCGGGGCGCACCAGTTCGCGGACGCCTCCCTCGAGGCGCTCCCGGGCGTCGCGAACAACGTGAAAGAGCTGCGGCGACTGCTGACGGCCGACGCGACCTGGGGGCTTCCGGACGCGCACTGCTCCGCGTATCTGGACCCCGAGGATCCGGTAGAGGTCCTCGCCGCTCTGAACCGGGCGGCCCGCGAAGCCACGGACACGCTGCTGGTGTACTACGCCGGGCACGGCCTCATCGACCCCGACGACGACCGCAGGCTGTATCTGGCGACGCCGCAGACCTGCGCGGACGACCAGTGGTATCTGAGCCTGCGCTACGAGGACTTCCGGCGGGCGGTCACCCGCTCGCCGGCCCGGCGCAAGGTGGTCGTCCTGGACTGCTGCTTCAGCGGACGCGCCATCACTGGCGGCATGGCCGCGGCCGGCGCCCAGGCCCTGAAGTCGGTGGCGGAGCAGGTCGAGATCGCGGACAACACCTGCGTACTGACCGCCGCTTCCGGCACCGCGACGGCGCTGTGTCCGCCGGGCGAGACGTACAGCGCCTTCACCGGCGAACTCGTCGGCCTGCTGACCGACGGGGTCCCGGAGGAGCACCGTGAGCTGCTGGATGTGAGCACGCTCTACCGGCATCTGCACGCGCGGCTGTCCGGCAAGGGCCGCCCGCTCCCCCAGCTGGGCACCCGGAACGCGGGCAGCGACATCGTCCTGGCCAGGAACGCCGCGTACACCGGTCCTGCCCCTGTTGTCAGGGGCTCCGCACCCGTGGCGATCCGTCCCAACACGCTCGCCGCGCCGGACGGCACCTTCGTCGGACGCCGCCGCGAGTTGGCCGAACTCGCCGACCTCGCCGGGACGGTCATCTCGGACGGTCGCTCCATGGTCTGTCTGGTGCACGGCATGGGCGGTGTGGGGAAGACGGAGATCCTGCGCAGGGCGGCGGCTTCGCCGTGGGCCGAGCAGTTCGAGGACGGCCGGTTCGAGATCAATCTGCGTGGTTTCGCGCCGGGTTCGGAGCCGGACGACGGTCGTCAGGCGCCCGAGTCCCGGGACCCCGACGAGGTACTGGAAAGCCTGCTGCGGCAGGTCGGGCGTACGGACATCGAGGCCGACCGGGATGCTCGCGAGGAGGCGTGGCGTGCCTGGCTGTCCACCCGGCGCGTGCTCCTGCTGCTGGACAACGCCTATGACGCAGAGCAGATCCGCCCGCTGCTGCCCGGCCCACACGCCGCGTGTCTCACTCTGATCTCCAGCCGCAATCAGCACATCCCGGCCGGCCGTTCGCTCGGCGCCGAGCTGCTGCCGGAGCGGGACGCGGTCGCCCTGCTGCGGCACATCGCCGGTGACACGGACGAATGCGCCCTGCCTCAGGACGATTTGGCGCGTCTGGCGGAGCGTTGCGGCAGGCTGCCGGTGGCCCTGCGCCCGATGGGCTGGGCGCTGCGGCACACCGCGGTGGCGGATCTGCTGGCCGCGATGGAAGCCCCCGATCCGCTACGGGACTTCCCCGAGGCGGACGGCCCGGTCAGGGCCGCGTTCCTGGCGTCGTACCACCGGCTGCCGCGCGAGCTTCAACTCACCCTGCGCCACTGCGCGCTGCACCCAGGGCCCGACTTCGCCGGGGATGCGGTGGCGGCGATGATGTCGATCCCCGCGGCGACGGCCGCGCTGCGGCTCGGTCGGCTTCAGCAGCGTCACGTCCTGCTGGCCACGCGGGGGCGTTTCGGTTTCCACGGACTGTTCCGGCACTACGCGCAGGTGGTGGCCGAGAACGATCCCGCGCTGCACGGGACGGCCGTACGCCGCAGTCTGTACGGACATCTGCTCGGCTCGCTGGCACACGCGCTGTCCGTGCTCACCGGTGCTCCGGCCCATAGCGCGCCCACCGCCGACGGCACGGCTTTCGCCTCGGCCGACGAGGCGCGCGCCTGGCTGAAATCGCACTCCTCGGAGCTGGAGCTGGCGGCGGACGCGGCATCCAGGGACGGCTGGGAGCGCGCGACCCAGCTGGAGAGCGGCACGGGCTACTGGCTCTACCTCAACGAGCGGTACGGCAGCGCCCGTTCCCACTACGAGCGTGCGCTCGAACTGGCCCGCGCGGCGCGGGACCGGGCCTCACAGGTCTACGCGTTGAACGGCATCGCAGAGACCCACCGGCTGCAGTTCCGCTTCGGGGACGCCCGCGCCCACTACCGGCGGGCCCTCGAACTCGCCGACGGCGACCTCACGGCCACCTCGGAGTCACTGAACGGCATCGCGCTCACCTACAGCGTCGAGCAGCGGTACGCGGATGCCCGTACCCACTACGAGCAGGCGCTGGAACTCGCCCGCGCCACCGGCGACCTGGTGGCTCAGGTATACGCGCTGACCGGCATCGGCGACACGCATCGCTACGAGTTCCGGGACGAGGACGGCCTTGCCTACTTCGACGAGGCCGTGACGCTGGCCGCGGCGATCGGGAACGTGAGCGCGCAGGCGTATGCCCTCACCTGCATCGGGCATGCGCACCGCGGGCAGCGCAGATACGAGCCGGCCCTCGGCTGCTACAACCGGGCCCTTGAACTGGCCCGCTCCACGGACGACCGGATGGCGCAGGCCCAGGCGTTGTACGGCATCGCGCGGACCTACGGCTTCCAGGGCCGGTTCACCGAAGGCCGCGACCAGTGCCACCTGGCGATGTGGATCTTCCAGGATCTCGGTGTGCAGGACTGGGTCGATCAGTGCGTGGAGCTACTGCGCGATCTCGCCGCCGACGAGCGGCGGCAATAATGACAGGGTCCGCGATGCCCTCCCCAGGAGCCCTCATGACCCCGCCCGTCATCCACTCGCTGCGCGAACAGATCCGCGAGCACATCGTGGAGGGGATCGTCAGCGGCCGCTGGAAGCCCGGCGAGCGGATCGTCGAGCGGCGGATCGCGACGGAGCTGCAGGTGTCCCAGACGCCGGTGCGCGAGGCGCTGCGGGAGCTGGAGAGTCTGCGGCTGATCGAGTCGGCGCCCAACAAGGGTGTACGCGTACGGAATCTCACGGCCGCCGACCTGGAGGAGAGCTACCCCGTGCGGGCCGGCCTCGAGCAGATCGCGGCCGAGCTGGCGGCCGGGCGGCTGGCGGAGGACTGCTCCGCGCTGGAGCCGCATGTGGCCGCGCTGTACGCGGCGGACAGGGCGGGCGACTCGGCCGCGCAGGTGCGGCACACGGTCGGATTCCACCGGGAGCTGGTGCGGGCGGCGGGGAACGGCGTGCTGCTGCACACGTGGGAGGGGCTGGGGATCGAGGTGTTCACGGCGCTGTCGATCCGGTGGCTGGGGACGGTGCAGAAGTCGTACGCGGAGGAGCACGAGGAACTGGTCGAGGCGTTTCGCCGGCGCGATCCGGAGATCGGGGCGCTGGTGAAGGCGCATGTGTTGGGCTGCGCGCCGCGGGCGTGACGCGGCGGACGCGGGCGTGACGCGGTCGTACGGCCTGGAACTGGCGCCCCGAGCCGCCGGTCACCGGTTCCGTCCTCAAACGCCGGACAGGCTGGGATTGGCACCCCGAAACGCCGGTCACCCGGTCCGTCCTCAAACGCCGGACAGGCTTGATTGGCACCCCGAAACGCCGGTCACCGGTTCCGTCCTCAAACGCCGGACGGGCTTGAGACCGGTTGGCGGCCCGAGACGCCGGGCGCGTTTCGAGCCCGTCCGGCGATTGAGGACGGACACACCGGGTCACCGGGCAGCCCCGGGTGACCGGCGCACCGCCGCGCCCGAAATGCGCCCAATTTTCGCGGCACCGAGTGCCCCATTTCGCGGCACCGAATGCCAATTTCCCCCCAGGCTTTGATCGATCATCGATCAGAGACTTACAGTCGACCTGGGGTTCACCAACCCCTCGCCCTGTCCTGCCAGACAAGGCCCCCTTTCTCCACCCCCCTCCTGTCCGGAAGGCGGCGATCATGACCGACCCCGTAGGCAAGCTTCCGAGCGAGCTCGACCAGTTCCCGGACCGCGACGCCGAGGAAACCGCCGAGTGGGCGGCGTCCCTCGACGCCGTCACCCGGCATGCCGGCCCGCACCGCGCCGCGTACCTGATGCGCCGCACCCTCCAGCACGCCGAGACCGCCGGGGTCCCCCTGCCCCGGCTTCTGGAGACGGACTACGTCAACACCATCCCCACCGCCGCCGAGCCCGCCTTCGACGGCGACGAGGCGATGGAGGCCCGCATCACCGCGTGGAACCGCTGGAACGCGGCCGCGATGGTCACCCGCGGCTCCCGTTTCGGCGTCGGCGGCCATATCGCCACCTTCGCCTCCGCCGCCTGGCTCTACGAGACCGGCTTCAACCACTTCTTCCGCGGCAAGGAGGGCGACGGCAGCGGCGACCAGCTCTACATCCAGGGCCACGCGTCCCCCGGCATCTACGCCCGCGCCTTCCTCGACGGCCGCCTCACCGAGGCGCACCTCGACAACTTCCGGCAGGAGGCCGGCGGCAACGGCCTCCCGTCCTACCCGCACCCGCGGCGCCTGCCCTGGCTGTGGGAGTTCCCCACCGTCTCCATGGGCCTCGGCCCGCTCTCCGCGATCTACCAGGCGCGCTTCAACCGCTATCTGCACAACCGAGGCATCAAAGACACCGCGAACTCGCACGTCTGGGCCTTCCTCGGCGACGGCGAGATGGACGAGCCCGAGTCGACCGCCGCCCTCGCCCTCGCGGCCCGTGAGCGGCTCGACAACCTGACCTTCGTCATCAACTGCAATCTGCAGCGCCTCGACGGCCCGGTCCGCGCCAACTTCAAGATCGTGCAGGAGCTGGAGGCCCAGTTCCGCGGCGCCGGCTGGAATGTCGTCAAGTCGCTCTGGGGCTCCGCCTGGGACGAGCTGTTCCAGCTGGACGTCACCGGCGCGCTCGTCCGCCGCCTGCGTGAGGTCCCGGACGCGCAGTTCCAGACGTACGCCACCCGCGACGTCGCGTACATCCGCGAGCACTTCTTCGGCGCCGAGCCCGCGCTCGTCGAGCTGTCGAAGCTGGTCAGCGACGCGAAGGTCGCCGAATGCTTCTTCACCTCCCGCGGCGGCCACGAGGCCCGCAAGGTGTACGCCGCGTACAGGGCGGCCGTCGAGCACAAGGGCGCGCCGACCGTGATCCTCGCGCAGACGGTGAAGGGCTACACCCTCGGCAAGGGCTTCGAGTCGAAGAACGCCAACCACCAGATGAAGAAGCTGACGACCGACGAGTTCAAGAGCATGCGCGACCTGCTCGGACTCCCGATCGCGGACAGCGCCTTCGCGGATGGCCTGGTGCCCTACGGCCACCCCGGCGCCGGCTCCCCCGAGGTGCGCTACCTCAACGAGCGCCGCGCCGCCCTCGGCGGCCCCGCCCCGGCCCGCCGGGTGCACGCGGTGGCGCTGCCCGAGCCGGACGCGCGCGGCTTCAAGGCGCTCGAAAAGGGCTCCGGCAAGCAGGAGATGGCCACCACCATGGCCTTCGTACGCCTGGTGAAGGACCTGATGCGGGACAAGGAGACCGGCAAACGCTGGGTCCCGATCGTCCCGGACGAGGCCCGCACCTTCGGCATGGAGTCGCTCTTCCCGTCGGCCGGCATCTACTCCCCGCTGGGCCAGACGTACGAGCCGGTCGACCGCGACCAGTTGATGTACTACAAGGAGGCCAAGGACGGCCAGATCCTCAACGAGGGGATCACCGAGGCCGGGGCCATGGCGGACTTCATCGCCGCGTCGACGTCGTACGCGACGCACGGCGAGCCGATGATCCCGTTCTACATCTTCTACTCGATGTTCGGCTGGCAGCGCACGGCCGACCAGATGTGGCAGCTGGCCGACCAGCTCGGCAAGGGCTTCATCGTCGGCGCGACGGCCGGCCGTACGACGCTGACGGGCGAGGGCCTGCAGCACGCGGACGGCCATTCGCACCTGATCGCGTCCACGAACCCGGCGTCGCTCAACTACGACCCGGCGTTCGCGTACGAGATCGCCGTCATCGTCAAGGACGGTCTGCGCCGGATGTACGGCCAGGCCCCCGAAGACAACGAGAACGTCTTCTACTACCTGACGGTCTACAACGAGCCGAAGCCGCAGCCCGCGATGCCGGAGGGTGTCGAGGAAGGCATCGTGCGCGGCCTGTACCGCTTCAAGGAGAGTGCGGCCGCCTCCGCGGACGCGCCGCGGCTCCAGCTCCTCGCCTCCGGCACGGCGATCCACTGGGCCCTTGAGGCGCAGGAACTGCTCAGCGCGGACTGGGGAGTTGCGGCCGACGTCTGGTCCGCGACGTCCTGGAGCGAGCTGCGCCGCGACGCGCTGGAGGCCGACGAGGCTCTGCTCCGTGGCGAGCAGCGCACCCCGTACGTCACCCAGGCGCTGGAAGGCGCGCCTGGCCCGGTCCTGGCCGTGTCCGACTGGATGCGCCAGGTCCCGGACCAGATCAGCCAGTGGGTCGAGCAGGACTACTCCTCGCTCGGCACGGACGGCTTTGGTCTCTCCGACACGCGTCAGGCGGCCCGTCGCCACTTCGGCGTCGACGCGCAGTCGATCACGGTCGCGGCGCTGGCCCAGCTGGCCCGGCGCGGCGAGGTCCCGGCCTCGGCCGTGAAGGAGGCGCGCGAGCGCTACGGCCTGTAGAAGGGCCTGAGTAACCCCCGGCCCTGAAGAGGGCCTGCGTAACCCCCGGTGGCCCGACGGCCGCCGGGGGTTTCGTCATCGCCCATCGACGATGCTTGACCCTGACACCGTGTGAAGCCGTGCACTGGGAGACGTCATGTTCACCATCGGAGACTTCGCCAGGCACGGCCGTGTGTCGGCCCGCATGCTGCGTCACTACGACGCGATCGGGCTGCTGCGTCCCGCCCACACCGACCCCTACAGCGGGTACCGCTACTACACCGCGGCGCAGCTCGCCCAGCTCAACCGTGTCGTCGCCCTCAAGGATCTCGGTTTCACGCTCCAGCAGGTGCAGGAGATCCTCGAGGAGCGGGTGAGTACGGAGGAGCTGCGCGGGATGCTCAAGCTGCGGCAGGCGGAACTGGAAGAGTCGATGGCCGCGGCGGCCGCCAGGCTGTCGCAGGTCGAGGCGAGGCTCCGGTCGATCGAGAGCGAGGGTCACATGCCCACCCAGGACGTCATGATCAAGAGCACGCCGGCGGTACGGGTCGCCGAACTGACCGCCGTGGCCGCCAGTTACGCGCCCGAGCACATCGGCCCGGTCATCAGCCCGCTGTACGACGAGCTGTTCCGTCGGCTGAAGGCGGCCGGGGTGACCCCGACGGGGCCCGGTATCGCGTACTACGAGGACGCGCAGGAGGGCGACGGCGCGATCCTGGTGCACGCGGGGTGCACGGTCGCCGCCGGTCAGGAGCCCGGCCCGGACTTCGAGATCGCCGATCTGCCGGCCGTCGAGCGGGCGGCGACGATCGTGCACCGCGGGCCGATGGACGCGATCGTGCCGACGGCCCAGAACCTGGCCCAATGGATCGACGCGGGCGGCCACAGCTCGGCGGGCTACGCCCGGGAGATCTACCTCGAGTGCCCGCCGGACAAGGAGAAGTGGGTGACCGAACTCCAGGAGCCGCTCGCCTGAGCTGCGCAATGATGGAGGCATGCGTGCTGGCCGGCTGATCAAGATGGTGCTGCTCCTCCAGGCAAGGCCCTCCATGACCGGGGCCGAGCTGGCACGCGAGCTCGACGTGTCGGAGCGGACCATAACCCGGGACGCCCTCGCGCTGTCCGAGGCGGGCGTCCCGGTCTACGCCGACCGGGGGCGGGCCGGCGGCTACCGGCTCGTCGGCGGCTACCGGACCCGGCTGACCGGGCTCGGGCGCAGTGAGGCCGAGGCCCTCTTCCTGTCCGGGCTCCCGGGCGCGCTGCGGGAGATGGGCCTCGAAGACGCGGCGTCCGCGGCACGCCTGAAGGTGTCCGCGGCGCTGCTGCCCTCGCTCAGGGACGCCTCCCACAGCGCGGCCCAGCGCTTCCATCTCGACGCTCCCGGCTGGTACCAGGAGCCGGGGACGCCCGAGCTGCTCCCGGCCGTCGCGGACGCGGTGTGGGACGACCGCCGTATCAGGGCCCGCTACCGGCGCCAGGACACCGAGGTCGAGCGGGAGTTGGAGCCGTACGGACTCGTACTGAAGGCGGGCGTCTGGTACTTGTGCGCCCGCGCGGATGCGGCCTTCCGGGTGTACCGGATCGACCGGTTCACGGCGGTGGACGCGGACGGGGAACTCTTCGTACGGGACGAGGAGTTCGACCTGCCCGGTTTCTGGGAGGAGCGCGCCGCCCAGTTCGCGCGCTCCATACTGCACGCCGAAGTGGTGGTCCGGGTCACCGAGGAGGGCGCGCGCCGGCTGCCGTACGTCACGGACCGGGCGGCGGCCCGCGAAGCGCTGGCGGCGGCCGAACCCCCGGACGGGCAGGGCCGGGTGACGCTCACCCTGCCCGTCGAATCCCACGAGGTCGCGTTCGGCCAGCTCTTCGGCCTGGGTCCCCATGCGGAGCTGCTTGCGCCGCCGGATCTGCGCGCCCGTTTCGCCGAGGCCGCGGACCGGGCGGCGCGGCTGTATCAGTGACAGCCCTCCCGCGCTGGACGCGGCCCCACTGGTAGTCCCCACCGGTATTCCCTACCAGTAATCCCAACCAGTACTCCCTACCGGTAGTCGTCCTTGGACGGGTCCGCGCCCGCCGCCTCCTCCGCGATGTACGTCCAGACGTCCGGCCTGCTGCCGTCCGCGTCCGTGACGCCGTACACCTTCGCCAGCTGCCCGCTGGAGAGCGACTGCCCGTTCCAGCGGGCCCGCTCCGGGTCCGCGGCGAGCGCCGCGACCCCCCGGCCGACATAGACCGGTGACTCGGACAGCGCCCAGTGCGCCTGCTTGTCGATCGCCTCGCGCCAGGTCTCCTCGGTGACGCCGAAGATGTCGAGCATTTCTTCGGAGCGCAGAAAGCCAGGGGTGACGGACACCGCCGCGCCGCCGACGCTCTTCAGCTCCTCGCCCAGGATGAAGGCCATCCGGATCGGGCCGTTCTTGGCGAGGTCGTAGTAGAAGTTCTCGCGGAAGCCCTTGTTGGTCTCGGCCGTGCCGTCGGTGACCTCGACGACCAGGCCCCGTGGCCGCCGTACGAGCAGGGGCAGCGCGATGCTGCTGGTGATGATGTGGCTCTTCACCCCGAGCTCGATCATCCGCAGCCCGCGGCTCAGCTCGACGTCCCACATCCTCGTGTCGAAGTCGAGCAGGTGGTTGCCGCCCCAGATGTCGTTGACCAGGATGTCGAGCCGGCCGTGGTCGCGGTCGATCCGCTCGACGACCGCCCGTACCTGCTCGGGCTCCAGGTGGTCCGCCGGTACGGCGATGCCTTCGCCGCCCGCCGCCGTGACCAGCTCCGCCGTCTCTTCGATGGTCTCTGTCGTCCGGCCGACCTCGCTGACGTGCTCGCGAGTGGTTCGTCCCGTCACATACACCGTCGCTCCGGCCGCGCCCAGCTGTACGGCGATGGCGCGCCCCGCGCCCCGGGTGGCGCCCGCGACCAGTGCGACTTTCCCTGTCAGTGGTGTGTCCGTCGGTGTGTCCGTCGTCATACGCCGACGGTCGCACGGATACCCGACATCTCCTGTCCGCCATTCGAAAGAGTCAGCATTTCGGTGGCTCCGCGTGCGCCGCCCCCCGCCAACCACGATGCTTGTCCCGTGATGGACGAGACGGAGTTCTGGGAGATCATCGACAGCACCCGCGAGGCCGCCGAGGGCGACCCCGAGGACCATGCCGAACTGCTGGTCGAGCGGCTGCTGCAGCTCGACCCCGACTCCGTGCTGGACTTCGCGCGGCACTTCGAGGCCCGCTACAACCGCGCGTACACCTGGGATCTGTGGGGCGCGGCCGCCGTGCTCCTCGGCGGCGCGAGCGACGACGCCTTCGACTACTTCCGCTGCTGGCTGATCGGGCAGGGCCGGGAGATCTTCGAGGGCGCGCTGCACGGCCCGGACACGCTGGCCGAGCTGCTCGATGAGTTCGACGAGGACATCGACGGGGACGGTGAGGAGCTGGGGTACGCGGCGGACGAGGCGTACGAGCAGCTCACCGGGGTCGTCGCGCCGGATCTCGGGATCCCGCCACAGACGGCCGAGCCGGCCGGGACGCCGTTCGACTTCGACGACGACGAGGCGCTGGCGCAACGTTTCCCCCGGCTCTGGGACCGCTTCGGTAACCCGTGAGAACTCCCGCCCGGTTCAAGGCCGTTGGTCACGACGTTGCTCACGCGGTGAGGCTGCGGCCCATCATCACGTCGTCGACGTACTGCCCGTCCAGGTAGAACTCCCCCGGCAGCACGCCCTCGACCGCGAAGCCCTCCGACTCGTACAGCGCACGGGCCGGTTTGTTGTGGCCCAGTACCCGCAGCGTCATCCGCAGCGCACCCTGCCGCCGCGCCTCGGCGAACGCGGCTCGCAGCAGCGCCCGCCCGATCCCCCGCCCGCGCGCCCGTTCGGCCACGGCGAGACCCTGGATCTGCCGCACATGCCGGTTGCATGCGAGCGGGGTGGGCGCGATCAGCCGGATGTAGCCGATGACCGTGCCGTCGGCGTCCTCGGCGACGAGAAGGTCCTCGGGCCGGTGGTTCGAGTCGAAGAAACTGTCGTACGGCGGCTTCGGCCTCGGCTGCACCGCGTGCAGCGGCGACCAGGTGTCCCGTTCGAGCTCACCGAGGTCTGCCTCGTCGGTACGCAGTGCGGGGCATATGTGCGACTCGGACATAAGGTCACTGTGCCATGCGGCCGTACGGGGGCAGGATGTGCCCATGCGGATCGCGGTCACCGGCTCCACCGGACTCATCGGTACGGCACTTGTGCGCTCGCTGCGCTCGGACGGGCACGAGGTGGTGCGCCTGGTGCGCCGCCCCGCGCGGGCAGGGGACGAGGTGGAGTGGGACCCGCATCGGCAGTACGTCGACGTGGGCGGCCTGGTCGGCTGTGAGGGCGTCGTGCATCTCGCCGGGGCGGGGATCGGCGCGCGCCGCTGGAACGACGCGTACCGCAAGGAGATCCGGGACAGCCGGGTGCTGGGCACGGCCGCGATCGCGGAGGCGGTCGCCTCCCTGGATGCACCGCCCCGGGTGCTGATCAGCGGAAGCGCGGTCGGCTTCTACGGTGACACCGGGGACCGTGCGGTGGACGAGAGCGCACCGCCCGGCGACGGGTTTCTGCCAAAGCTGGTCGTGGAGTGGGAGGAGGCGGCGGCCCCGGCCGAGGAGGCGGGCATCCGGACCGCCTTCGCCCGCACGGGGCTTGTGGTGGCGCGCAAGGGCGGGGCGTGGGGCCGGATGTTCCCGATCTTCAAGGCGGGCGTCGGTGGGCAGCTCGGCAACGGCCGGCAGTACTGGAGCTACATCTCGCTGCACGACGAAGTGGCGGCGCTGCGGCACATCCTGGACACGGAGTCGCTGTCCGGTCCGGTGAACCTCACGGCCCCCCACCCGGTCACCAACCGCGAGGTCACCGAGGCGATGGGCCGGGCGCTGCGGCGTCCCGCGTTCTTCGCGGTCCCCGCGCCGGTGCTGCGCGTCGTCCTCGGCGAGCTTGCCGAGGACGTCCTGAGCAGCCAGCGGGTACTGCCGAACCGGCTGCTGGAGTCGGACTTCTCCTTCGCGTTCCCGGGCATCGACGAGGCGATCCGCGCGGCCCTGCGGTAGCCCGGCGCCCGGCCCGCGGGGTCAGTGGCGCAGCCCGGGCAAAGAGCCGCGGGGTCTGGGGCGGCGGCCCCCGGAAAAGAGCCGCGGGGTTAAGGAGCCGCGTCCCCGAAAAAGAGCCGCGGGGTCAGGGGCAGCGCCCCCGCAATAGCCGTGTGCGCCCCCGCGCCCCGGTGCTCCACCGCATGCGCGACTCGCGGTTCGGCCACCGCTGCCTACTCTCTGTCCGACTCGGGCATTCCGGGGGCCTGTTGGGGGCATGAGGCTCCCACCAGCCGCGCCGACCTCGGGGAGGGGCACGTGCTCAGCAGCACCGCTCATCATGCGGACGTCGTCATCGTCGGGGCCGGGATCGCCGGTCTCTCGGCGGCTCATCAACTCATCAGCGCAGGCATCAAGGTCAGTGTCCTGGAGGCCGCCCCAGAGGTGGGCGGCCGGATGGCCACGGAGGAGATCGACGGTTTCCGGCTCGACCGCATCGGCCAGTTGCTCAACACCTCGTATCCCGAACTGCGCCGCACAAAGGGGCTCGCGGACGTCGTCCTGCGGCCCTTCTCGCCGGGTGTGCTCGTGCACAGCGGGGGGCGGCTCCAGCGGACCGGAGAGGTGGTCAGGCGGTCCGGTGAACCAGGGGGCGCACGGTGGGGGTCCCCACACGCCCTCCGGGGCGTAGGGGGAGCATTCACGGTCGCACGCGCCCTCGCAAGCGCCCCCAGGCCGCTCGACCAGGCCCGGCTCGGCGCGTCCCTCGCCCGTCTCGCGGCCACCCCGGTGGAGCGCCTGCTGGCCCGCCCCGAGCGGCCCACGGCGGGCTCGCTCTGCGCCCGCGGCGTGCCGGTCCGTACGCTCCACGGCTTCCTGCGCCCTCTGCTGTCCGCACTGCTCTGCGACCCGGCGCTGACCACCTCTAGCCGGTGCGCCGATCTCGCCCTGCGCGGCTTCGCACGCGGCCGGTTGTGCGTACCGGAAGGGGGCGCGGCGGCTCTGCCCCGGCAGCTGGCAGCCGCCCTGCCGCCTGGCACCGTACACACGGGGATCCGTGTCACCGACGCCTCCATCAACCGCGTCGTGACCGAGGAGTACGGCGAACTCGGCTGCCGTGCCCTGGTGCTGGCCACCGGCGCCCGCGCGGCCGCCGAGCTGCTGCCGGGCCTGCGGGTGCCGTCCTTCCACCCGGTTACGGTGCTGCACCACACCGCGCCCGAGGCCCCGCTCGCCGACCCCGCCCTGGTGCTGGACGGGGACCGCAGTGGGCCCGTCTCGCACACCGCCGTGATGAGCGAGGTCGACCCGTCGCGCGCGCCGACCGACCGCGTGCTGATCTCGTCGACGGTGCTCGGGACTCCCCCGCCGCAGCTGGACCGGGCCGTCCGCGCCCATCTCGCCACGCTGTACGGCACACCCACCGCCGACTGGGAGCTGCTCGCGGTCCACCACGACCCGGAGGCGGTCCCGGCGATGCCCCCACCACACGATCCGCGCCGCCCGGTGCGGCTGCTGTCCGGGCTGTACGTCTGCGGGGACCACCGCGATACGAGTACGGTCCAAGGCGCGCTGTTCTCGGGCCGCAGGGCGGCGGACGCGATCCTGCGGGACTTCGGCGTCCAACAGGGCTACGAGGAGGCGGCCGCGCTGTCGGCGGTGGCGTAACCGCCCTGCTCGGGGCTCCGCCCCGGACCCCGCGCCTCAATCGCCGGCGAGGCTGATTTCCGGGGCTCCGCCCTGGGCCCCGCCAAAGCTGAAGGCTGTCCGCCAGAGCGCAGCGCCTGGCCGGGGCCCGGACGGGCTGAATATCAGCCCGTCCGGCGATTGGGGACTGGGGTCCGGGGCGAAGCCCCGGGTTCAGCCCAGCGCTGCCACCCGGTCGCGATAATTCCGTGCCGCCGCCGCATCCCGGTACGGCTCCAGCCGGCGCTCGAATTCCCGTACGTACTCCGTCGCCCGCGCCGACCGCATCTCAGACGCCTGCAGCGCCGCCTCCGCCCCCAGCGCGCACGCCTGGTCCAGGTCCCCCAGGCCGAGCCGGGCGGAGGCCAGCACCACCCGGCAGAAGACCCGGCTGCGCGCGAACGCCGGAGCGCGCAGCTGGAGCGAGCGCTCCGCGTGCTGCGCCGCGGCCCTGTACTGCTGCAGATCCCGGTGGCAGTGCCCGAACTCGTCCGCGAGCTGCGCCTCGTCGAAGAACCGCGCCCAGTGCGGCACATCGTCCCCCGGCCGCGCCGTCTCCAGCGCCCGCTCGGCCCGCACCAGCGCGGCGGTGCACGCCCGCACGTCGCTGAGCACGCCGTGCCCGCGCGCCTCGACGGCGTGCAGCAGCGCCTGCACCACCGGCGGCGCCGACGAGCCCACGCCCTGCTGGGCGACGCGCGTCAGCTGCACCGCCTCCCGGCCATGCCCGAGATAGACCGCCTGGCGGCTCATGGTCACCAGCACATAGGAGCCGTATGCGCGGTCTCCGGCAGCCTGGGAGAGCCGTAACGCCTGGACGAAGTAGCGCTGGGCGAGGCCGTGGGCGGCGATGTCGTACGACGTCCAGCCGGCCAGCCGGGTCAGATCGGCGGCCGCGGCGAACAGCCGCCGCCCGGTGACCTCCCCATAGGTGCCGCGGAGCATCGGCTCGGCCTCGTGCTCGAGATAGCGGACCAGCGCCTGCCGGGCGTGCCCGCCGCCGTAGGCGTGGTCGAGGGTGCGGAACAGCTCGCCGACCGAGCGCAGGGCCGCGATGTCGCCGCTGGAGACCTTCTGGCCGGGCCCCCGGTCGGTGGAGCGCTGCCGGGGGACGGCGACCCGGCCCTGCACGGGGACGCGGCTGGTCCCGCTCTGCCCGGCCTCTCCCCGGCTGACCCGCTCGTCGGCCCGCCCGATCAGCCAGTCCCTGCTCGGCACGACAAGCCCGGCCGGAGTGAACGCGATCTTCCGCAGCTCCGCATGGCTGCCGGAGTCCTTGCGCCACAGCCCGCTGACGATGTCCACGGCCTCCTCGGGCGTGGCCGCGAACTCAAGACCGGCGTATACGGGCGCACACGCGTCGAGCCCCAGGTCCTGCGCCGACAGCCGGCGGCCGAGCCGCCGGGTGAACACCTCGGCGATCAGGGCGGGGGTGGTGCCGCGAGGCTGCTGGCCGCGCAGCCAGCGGGTCACGGAGGTTTTGTCGTACCGCAGATCCAGCCCGTGTTCGAGTCCGAGCTGGTCCACTCGGCGGGCAAGACCTGCGTTGGAGAATCCGGCTTCTGCGATCAGCGCGGCGAGCTGTCGGTTGGGGATGC
Organism: Streptomyces sp. NPDC019443; assembly: GCF_044389785.1. Lineage (NCBI taxonomy): Bacteria > Bacillati > Actinomycetota > Actinomycetes > Kitasatosporales > Streptomycetaceae > Streptomyces > Streptomyces sp. NPDC019443. Next base: position 148,835 of record NZ_JBIRYJ010000005.1, on the reverse strand, counting down.
GCTGTGGGGATCGTTCCGTCATCAGCTGTGCGGTCTCCTGCCTTCCGGGCCGCGAGCAGCCCTATGGAACGGCGTGAATTTAGCGACCCTTCGCGCCCGGCCCGCCAGCTTCGCCCCACATTCATCCGATCGTGTGAGGATTGGGGAAGTCGCTGACGGGACGCACCTGACCCGTCGGCCTCCCGCGAGCCGCCGTACAGTTGCATGGGCGTGATGAGTGCAGGGTGAAGGTTGTGCAGGGTGAGGGTTCCAGGGAGGCTCAGCCGTGAGTGAGCTGCGGTTCGTCCAACTAGGGTTCGGCGACGAAGCCGTCGAGTACCAAGAGGCGTGGCAGAAACAGCGCGAGGTCCACGCCGCCCGGTTCGCCGACGAGATCGAGGACACCTGCCTGTTCCTGGAGCACCCGCCGGTGTATACGGCGGGCCGGCGCACACAGGACAGCGAGCGCCCCCTGGACGGCACCCCCGTCGTCGACGTCGACCGCGGTGGCAAGATCACCTGGCACGGCCCGGGCCAGCTGGTGGGCTACCCGATCCTGAAGCTGCCGCGCCCGGTGGACGTCGTCGCGCATGTGCGCCGGCTCGAGGACGCGCTGATCCGCACCTGCGCGGAGTTCGGCCTCGAGACCACCCGTATCGAGGGCCGCAGCGGTGTGTGGGTGCTGGGCGACCCGGTCGAGGACCGCCCGGCGATCGGCGGTCTCTCACTGGACTTCGACCCGCGGCTGCAGGACGAGGAGTTCGACCCGCGGCTCAACGGCCCGGAGTACGCACCCTCCAACGCCGGCCAGCGCCGCGAGGACCGCAAGCTCGCGGCAATCGGCATCCGTGTCGCCAAGGGCGTCTCGATGCACGGCTTCGCGCTGAATGTGAACCCGGACAACACCTGGTTCGACCGGATCGTGCCGTGCGGGATCCGGGACGCGGGTGTGACGTCACTGGCGTACGAGCTGGGCCGCGAAGTCACCATCGCCGATGTGCTTCCGGTCACCGAGAAGCACCTGCGGGCCGTCCTGGAGAACGCGGACCTGCGACCGAGGCCCATCGAGGCCGCCGTCTAGGGAATGCACCCCTGCGGCCTGGGGTTGGCCAGACGTAGGGCCACACAAATAACGGGCGTACCCTGGTGTCCGCCGAAGAATCGAAGTCGTAGGGAGCCGGACGTGTCCGCAGTCGCACCCGACGGACGCAAGATGCTGCGCCTGGAGGTCCGGAACAGCCAGACGCCCATCGAGCGTAAGCCCGAGTGGATCAAGACCCGGGCGAAGATGGGTCCCGAGTACACGCAGATGCAGAAACTCGTGAAGAGCGAAGGTCTGCACACCGTGTGCCAGGAGGCCGGCTGTCCGAACATCTACGAGTGCTGGGAGGACCGCGAGGCGACCTTCCTCATCGGCGGCGACCAGTGCACCCGGCGATGTGACTTCTGCCAGATCGACACCGGCAAGCCCGCCGCCCTCGACCTCGACGAGCCGCGCCGCGTCGGCGAGTCCGTGGTCACCATGGACCTGAACTACGCCACCATCACCGGCGTCGCGCGCGACGACCTGGAGGACGGCGGCGCCTGGCTGTACGCCGAGACGGTGCGCCAGATCCACTCGATGACGTCGGAGCGCGAGGCGGGCCGCACCAAGGTCGAGCTCCTCATCCCCGACTTCAACGCGGTGCCGGAGCAGTTGGCCGAGGTCTTCTCGTCCCGCCCGGAGGTGCTCGCGCACAACGTCGAGACCGTGCCGCGGATCTTCAAGCGGATCCGCCCCGGTTTCCGTTACGAGCGCTCCCTCGAGGTCATCACGCGCGCCCGCGAGGCGGGCCTGGTCACCAAGTCGAACCTCATCCTGGGTATGGGCGAGGAGCGCGAGGAGGTCAGCGAGGCGCTGCGGCACCTGCACGACGCGGGCTGCGAGCTGATCACGATCACCCAGTATCTGCGTCCTTCCGTCCGCCACCACCCGGTCGAGCGCTGGGTGAAGCCGCACGAGTTCGTGGAGCTGAAGGAGGAGGCCGAGGAGATCGGCTTCTCCGGTGTGATGTCGGGTCCGCTGGTCCGTTCCTCGTACCGCGCGGGCCGGCTGTACCAGCAGGCGATCGAGCGCCGGGGCGCGGCGGTCTCGTCGCAAGCCGTGTGAATTCGGGCACAGACGACTACTGGCCAGTAATGGCGAGTTGTACGCGGCTCGTACCCTCCCCGCAGGTCGGGGGCGGCGTACGGGCCGCGTCAGCGTTCGGACGCGGCGCATAAAGGTTTCATCGGTGTTTGACCGGTCGGTCATGCCCTGGTAACACCAATCAGTGACCCTGGGTTTACGCACAGCACGCACCGCTCGCTCTGTGCACAGCAGGCACCGCTCCCCGTACTGCCCCGCACCGCTCCCGCTCTTCGTCTCGCACCCCGATCTCACCCCGAGGGGGGACATCCACATGCAGGCCGCGCCGGTTCGTCCCGTACGCGCTACCGCCATCCCGTCCGTCACCGATGCCCTGCGCGCCATGGAGTCGCTGCTCCTCGGCAGCGGCCAGCGCACCGCCCGCAGGAACGCATGGACGGCGGTCCTCGAAGACCGACGCCGGGCCAAGGACCGGGTCGACGCGCAGCATGTACTGGAGGCCGTGGCCGACCGCACTTCCTGAGCCACGTAAACTTCTGGTTATGGCGAGGAAGGCAAACTCAGACAGCGCTGACGCTGCTGCGAACCCCGGGCGACTGAAGCAGATCGCCCTGACGTACAAGATGACCCGGAAGGCCGACTCGAAGGTCGGTCTTGTCGTCGCGGCTGTGGGAATCGTCACCTTCGGTGTCCTCCTCGCGATCGGTTTCTTGATCGACCACCCCGTTTATCTGGGCATCCTCGGATTCCTGCTGGCCTTCCTCGCGATGGCGATCGTCTTCGGACGCCGCGCCGAGCGAGCGGCCTTCGGGCAGATGGAGGGCCAGCCGGGTGCGGCGGCCGCGGTGCTGGAGAACGTGGGCCGCGGCTGGAGCACGACCCCGGCGGTGGCGATGAACCGCAGCCAGGACGTGGTGCACCGGGCGGTCGGCAAGGCCGGCATCGTGCTGGTGGCGGAGGGCAACCCGAACCGGCTGAAGTCGCTGCTGGCGGCCGAGAAGAAGAAGATGGCGCGCATCGTGGTGGACGTGCCGGTGCACGACATCATCGTGGGCACCGGCGAGGACCAGGTGCCGCTGAAGAAGCTGCGCACGACGATGCTGAAGTTGCCGCGGGTGCTCACCGGCCCGCAGGTCACGGCGGCGAACGACCGCTTGCGGGCGATGGGCGACCTGATGAGCAATATGCCGCTGCCGAAGGGTCCGATGCCGAAGGGTATGCGGATGCCGCGGGGCGGAAAGATGCGCTGACCTCGTACGAGATACACGTACGAGATGCGGAGGCGGCCCGGACGAATGCGTCCGGGCCGCCTCTTGTATCTCTTCTACCGGGTCAGATCCTCACCTGTACGGCGCGGGCGAGGCGGTCGTGCAGCCCGCGCCCGTCGCGGTCCCAGATGAGGGCCGGGATCGCGAGGCAGAGGAGCACGCTGCGTACGATCACCCGGAAGATCCCGAGCCGCCCGCCGTCCTCGGAGATGACGCGCAGCCTGAGGATCCGCTTGCCGGGCGTGAAGCCGACGGTTCCGACGGTCAGCACGCTCAGTACGAGGAAGATGCCGAGCGCCCAGTTCCCGGCACCCTGCCGGTCACCGTTCGCGAACAGCCCGTATGCGATCAGGAGGCACAGCCCCCAGTCGATGAGGACGGCGCCGAAGCGCCGTCCGAGGGGGGCGATGGAGCCCGGTCCCGCCTCCGGCAGACCCAGCCGCTCACCCCGGTGACCGAACTCGGCGCCCATGTCCTCGGCCGCCGCGCGGGGCCCGGAGAGCCACGATCCGATTGCTTGCCTGTTGTCCACCCGTACACGGTACTGCGCCCGGTTTCACCCACCTGAAGGCGGGGCCTTGACGCGGCTCCGACTCCCGACCCGGTTAACTTCGGCGAAACAAATGGGTCATGCCTGAGAAATCCCGTCTGCCTAAGGTCGGGTCTCAGCGTGTGCCACCGCACTGGCCGCACGAAGAGCTACAACCCCGCCCTTCCCCGGGTCGGGAGTAGGAGGAGTTGGATGTTCCAGAACGCCGACGACGCCAAGAAGTTCATCGCGGACAACGACGTCAAAATGGTCGACGTCAGGTTCTGCGATCTTCCCGGCGTGATGCAGCACTTCACGATCCCGGCGACGGCGTTCGACCCGTCCGACGAGCTGGCCTTCGACGGCTCGTCGATCCGCGGCTTCCAGGCGATCCACGAGTCCGACATGGCGCTGCGCGCGGACCTGTCGACGGCGCGGCTCGACCCGTTCCGCAAGGACAAGACGCTCAACATCAACTTCTTCATCCACGACCCGATCACGGGCGAGCAGTACAGCCGTGACCCGCGCAACATCGCCAAGAAGGCGGAGGCCTACCTCGCCTCCACCGGCATCGCGGACACCGCGTACTTCGGCCCGGAGGCGGAGTTCTACGTCTTCGACTCGGTGCGCTTCAACACCACGTCGAACGAGGGCTTCTACCACATCGACTCCGAGGCCGGCGCCTGGAACACCGGTGCGGTCGAGGACAACCGCGGCTACAAGGTCCGCTACAAGGGCGGCTACTTCCCGGCCCCGCCGGTCGACCACTTCGCCGACCTGCGCGCCGAGATCTCCCTGGAGCTGGAGGCGTCCGGCATCCAGGTCGAGCGCCAGCACCACGAGGTGGGCACGGCCGGCCAGGCTGAGATCAACTACAAGTTCAACACGCTGCTGGCCGCGGCCGACGACCTGATGCTCTTCAAGTACATCGTGAAGAACGTCGCCTGGCGCAACGGCAAGACCGCGACCTTCATGCCGAAGCCGATCTTCGGCGACAACGGCTCGGGCATGCACGTCCACCAGTCGCTGTGGCAGGGCGGCTCCCCGCTCTTCTACGACGAGCAGGGCTACGCGGGCCTCTCGGACACCGCCCGCTACTACATCGGCGGCATCCTGAAGCACGCCCCGTCGCTGCTGGCCTTCACGAACCCGACGGTGAACTCCTACCACCGCCTGGTCCCGGGCTTCGAGGCGCCGGTCAACCTGGTCTACTCGCAGCGCAACCGCTCGGCGGCGATGCGCATCCCGATCACGGGCTCGAACCCGAAGGCAAAGCGCGTGGAGTTCCGCGCGCCGGACCCGTCGTCGAACCCGTACCTGGCGTTCTCGGCACTGCTGCTCGCGGGCCTCGACGGCGTCAAGAACAAGATCGAGCCGGCGGAGCCGATCGACAAGGACCTCTACGAGCTCGCCCCCGACGAGCACGCGAGCGTCCCGCAGGTCCCGACCTCGCTCCCGGCGGTGCTGGAGGCGCTGGAGGCGGACAACGAGTACCTGCAGGCGGGCGGGGTGTTCACGTCGGACCTGATCGAGACGTGGATCGACTACAAGCGGACGCACGAGATCGCCCCGATCCAGCTGCGGCCGCACCCGCACGAGTTCGAGCTGTACTTCGACATCTAAGAACGCCGCAGGTCAGAGCGGGTTTCCGTTCGCCTGGGCAGTCTGTGGGCCGTCGGCCGTGTTCTTCCGCTCCCGGAAGACGCGGCCGACGGCCGTTTCTATGGGTGTTTTTCAGGCCGCGGCGGGGGCCGCTCCGTCGTCGCCTTTGCCCTCGACGTCCGCGCTGAATGCGGCGTCGAGGGCCGGCCCGTCCTGAGCACGCTCGGCTTCCGGCCCAACACGTCACCGGACGGTGCCGACCCCCGCACGCCGCCACCGTCCGCCGTCCGCTGGAACACGTCGACCGGTGACGCGCTGAACGTGGCGGGTCGCGCGGCGACGGTCGCCACCCCTGACGGAAGCCGACACGCGCTGATGGAGAACCACATGGCCGGTCCGGGCTCGACCTCGAGGCCGGTCCGAATGCGGCTGTCGACGCTCATCCCGCTCTCCACCATGTCCTGCTCAGCACAGGTGCACACCACCGTTCTGTGAACTCCGGAGGAGTCGCGGCTCGTTTCCCCCGCCTCACACTGCGTGCCCATGGAGCTGCGAGATGTGTGATTTACGCCCTTGACACATACGCAATTCCACTGTCGCGGTGGACCCCTACGTTCTGGCCATGGAGAACAACCTCGGGCGCAGAGGCTTCCTGCGCCTTACTGGAACAGCCGCCCTCACTGCCTCACTGGGCAGCGCCCTCACCGCGTGCGGATCGGCCGACAAGAAGTCCTCATCAGCCAAGCCCGGCCGTACCGTGCGACTTGGGTTCATCGCGTTGACCGACTGTGCTCCGTTGGTGATGGCGAAGGAACTCGGATACTTCGCCGAGCGCGACCTCAACGTCGAACTGATCAAGCAGGCCTCCTGGCCGGCCACCCGCGACAACCTGCTCAACGGGCAGATCGATGCCGCTCATGCCCTCTTCAGCCTCCCTCTGTCCGTTGCCTCAAAGATCGCGGGCACGGGTTCGACCGACCTCAAGATAGCCATGGTGCTCAGCAACAACGGCCAGGCCATCACCCTCAAGAAGGACTTCGCCGACGCCGGCTACGCGGACCTGGAAGCCGCCCGGGCACTGCTGGAGAAGAAGTCGCCGACCCTGGCCATGACCTTCCCCGGCGGCACGCACGACACCTGGCTGCGCTACTGGCTGAAAGCCACCAAGGCCGATCTGTCGGACGTCAAGATCGTTCCGGTCCCGCCACCCCAGATGGTTGCCAATATGAAGGTCGGCAATATGGACGGCTACTGCGTCGGGGAACCCTGGAACGCCGTCGCCGTCCAGCAAGGCATCGGCTTCACTCACCTGACCACCCAGGACCTGTGGCAGCACCACCCGGAGAAGGCCCTGGTCGCGGGCGCCAAGTTCGCAACGGAGCGCAAAGAAGTCCTGGCCGACGTGATGGGGGCCATCCTCAAGGCGGCGAAGTGGCTCGATGACCTGGACAACCGCGCCAAGGCGGCGACGACGATCGGCGCCGCGAAGTACGTCAACGCGCCTGCGAAGGACATCGAAGGCCGACTGCTGGGGACCTACGAGCTGGGAGCCGACCTCGGCGAGAAGAAGTACAGCGGCGACCAGATGATGTTCTTCCGCGACGGCAAGGCCTCCGCGCCACGGCGCGCGCACGCGATCTGGTTCCTGAGCCAGTATCAGCGCTTCGGACTGCTCAAGGAAGCGCCGCCCTACGCCAAGATCGCCGATGAGATCGTCCTGCGCGACCTTTACGAAGAGGTCGCCGGCAAGGAGGGCATCGACGTACCGGGCGACGACATGAGCCCGTTCCCCGTCAAGCTCGATGGCGCGACGTTCGATCCTGCCAAGCCCCAGGAGGAGGCGAAGCGGCAATGACCACGTCGCTGACCGGCACGGACCAGGCTGATTCTGCAGTGGCGCCGGCCACCGCGCCACAACCGTCCGGCCCGCCCGACCCCGGCGTCTGGGGGAGCCGGCTCGCCGAGATCGGCCGCGGCATCAGCTGGGCCATGGTCGGTACCACCGCCATCGTGCTGCTCTGGCAGCTTGCCGCGTCCCGGTCAGCTGACGTCCCGACCCCGCTCGACGGGGCCCGGGCGCTGGTTGACCTGCTCGCGGACCCGTTCTACGACAATGGCCCGAACGACAAGGGAATAGGCCGTCAACTGGGCATCTCGCTGCAGCGAGTGTTCACCGGCTTCGCGCTGGCCGCTGTGGTCGGGGTACTGGCCGGCCTGCTCATCGGCGCGAGCCACCGGGCCTGGCTGGCGTTCAACCCGGTGGTGCAGGTGCTGCGTCCCGTGTCGCCACTGGCCTGGTTCCCGATCTGGCTGGTCGTGTTCAAGGACGCCGACCAGGCCTCGGTATTCGTGATCTTCATTACCGCGCTCTGGCCAACGCTGCTCAACACCGCGGCCGGCGCGGCGGAGATCCCGCGGGACCACCGCAACGTTGCGCGAGTATTCCGGTTCGGCCGCCTGGCCTACCTACGGCATGTGCTCATGCCCAACGCTTTGCCGTCCATCATCACCGGACTGCGGCTGTCGATGGGCATCGCGTGGATGGTCATCGTGGCGGTCGAGATGCTCTCCGGCAGTGCGGGGATCGGGTTCTTCGTGTGGGACTCGTACAACGCCGGGAACCTCAGCACAGTCGTCGCAGCGATCGTGCTCATCGGTCTTGTCGGCCTGGTCCTTGACGTGATTCTCGTGCGGGTTTCGCGCAAGGTAGCTATCGAGGAGGTTCAGTCGTGACCGTCGAGATCCGCGGGCTTCACAAGAAGTTCCGCCGGAGGGGGGCAGCCGCTCAGCATGTCCTGCGGGGTGTCGACCTGACCGTCGACGAAGGGGAGTTCGTCTCCTTCATCGGCCACTCGGGCTGCGGCAAGTCGACGCTGCTCAATCTGGTCGGTGGGCTGGTCCGCCCGGACGCGGGTGAGGTCGTGGTGGACGGTCAGACCGTCACCGGGCCGGGTCCCGAACGGGCGATGGTCTTCCAGAACTACTCACTGCTGCCCCGGCTGAGCCTTCTCTCCAATGTGCGCGAGGCCGTCCGCGCGGCACGGCCGGACTGGTCTCGGACAAAGGCCGACGACATGGTCGAGCGGTATCTGACCGCTGTCGGGCTCTGGGAACACCGCGACAAGCGCCCAGGTCAGGTGTCGGGCGGCATGGCTCAGCGCGCCGCGGTCGCCAGGGCCTTCGCCGTGGGACCCCGCACCCTGCTACTGGACGAGCCGTTCGGTGCGCTGGACGCGCTCACCCGCTCGCGATTGCAGCAACAACTCGTCGAGCTGTGGGGCAACGAGTCGGAGACCGAGAAGGTACTCATGGTCACGCACGGGCTCGATGAGGCGATTCTGCTCGCCGACCGGATCGTGGTCATGTCCAACCCGCCGCAGCCGTCGGTGCGCACGATTATCCCGGTGCCGATCCCGCGTCCTCGGGACCGCGCGACGATCACCAACCACCCTGCATACGCCGCTACTCAGGAGCAGTTGTCCGAGCTGCTGCTCGCCGACCAGGCGGAGGCCGCATAGCCCAGGCCGGTCCCAGGGTCGCACGGCGCGCCCGATCCGAAGTCGCTGCCGCACTGCATGAGTTCCTGCCCAACAAGCCTCAGTAATGAGTCCCGCAGGGAGCCAGATGCCCCGACACCAGGTGACTCCTCCCGGACGACCACGGACACCCGATCCTCGCTTACGCCGTGAGGCGGGACTGTACGCCCCGCTTCTTGGGCCGTCGTCTTACGCCTGAGGTAATCCTCGAGCCGGGTCCCAAGGAGGAGGGCCAGAACGAAGCCGTCTGTGGGCCGTCGGCCGTGCTCTTCCCTCACCGGAGAGCGCGGCCGGCGGCCCTCTCGTCGGTACCAGCAGCCTGCTTCCCACGGCCGCCGGCCCGGCTCACTGCCCCGCCGGCTGGGCGGGCAGTTTGAAGACGTGTTGCGGGGACACGATGCGGGTGATCGCCTGGCCGAAGAGCGTGCTCGGTTCAGACCCCTTGTAGTTGATGTCCGTGTTGAGGAGCACGACCAGCGTCGCCTTCGCCTCCGGCAGGTAGACGACCAGGGACTCGTAGCCGGGCAGCGAGCCGTTGTGGCCGATCCAGCCCGCGACGTTGAAGATGCCCAGGCCGTAACCGGTGTCCGGCAGGCCGCTGGGGGACATCTTCATGCGCTGAGCCTGCGTGGCGGGACTGAGCAGTGTGCCGGTGGCCAGGGTGTGGGCCCAGCTGCGCAGATCGTTCAGGTCGGAGATCATGGCTCCGGCGGCCCAGCCCCAGGAGGGGTTCCAGTCCGTCGCGTCCTCGACCTTGCCGGTCGCCGTCTGGTCGGTGTAGCCGTGGGCGTGTGGCGTCGGGAACTCCGCGGCCTTCGGGAAGAGTGTGTGTTTCAAGCCCGCCGGTTCCAGGACGTTCTGCTTGATGTACTCCGCGAGGGGCTGACCGCTGGCCTTCTCCACCACCAGGCCGACCAGGATCAAGTTGGTGTTGCAGTAATCGAACTTCTCGCCGGGCTGGAACTGCACAGGGTGCTTGAAGGAATACGCGAGCAACTCCTGCGGTGTGAACGGCCGTCGGGGATCGCTTGTCAGTGCCTTGAAGAATCCCGGGTCCATGGAGTAGTTGAACAGCCCGCTGCGCATCCCCGCCAGCTCGCGCAGGGTGATCCGGTCTCCGTTGGGGACACCGTCCACGTACTTCCCGATCGGGTCGTCCAGGCCGACTTTGCCCTGGTCGACCAGCTTGAGCAGGGCAGTCACGGTAAACGTCTTGGTTTCGCTCCCGATCCGCATATACAGGTCCGTGGACATACGCGCGCCCGTCGCCTTGTCGGCGACCCCGAACGCGCGGACGTAACTGCCCTTGCCGGGAACCCACAGTCCAACCGTCACGCCGGGCACGTTCGCTTCGCGCATGACCTGTGTGACTGCCTTGTCCAACTGCGTGGACACGGCGGGAGTGAGCTGCGGGAAGGCGGAGGATGCGGATGCGGATGCGGTTGGTTCCGGGGTGGGTTGGGAGTACGCGGATTCCGCGGGCAGGAAGATGACCAGCAGCCCGGCCGCCACGGCGGCAGCCGCCCCCCTGCGCAGCCGTGTGTACAAGCGCGTCATGAGCCGGCTCCCGTCACGAGAGGGCAAAGCTCCAGGAGAATCGTAGGCCCAGGTCACAGACCCAGCGACTTGAGCGGCCCTCCGCGCGGCCCGGTGCGGAAAGGGCCGCCGCCCCGACGCGGGGTGGCGGCCCCTTCGGCTCTCCGTCAGTTCCCGGACCGCTCGGGCGCCAGCAGCTCCCGCAGTTCGCCCACCGCCTCCCGCAGCCGGTCGGCGAAGGTCCGCATCTGGTCCGCCACCGCCAGCGGCGTGCTCAGATAGATGTTGAACCGCTCGGGCAGCAGCACATACGCGACGCCGATGCACCTGCTGCTGGTCGAGCCGAAGCCGAAGTACTGGATGTTGGCGGACGGCGCGGAGCTGGTGCTCAGGTAGTCGTCCCGCATCGTCAGCCAGCCGGGCGTCCGGTACAGCGCCGGCTGCTCGCTCACTCCCAGCTCCGCCCCGCGGCGCCGCTGGATCAGCTCCAGCTCCCACAGGTGCTGCTCGGGCGCCTGCCCGAGCTGGCACTCCTTCGCTCGGGCCACATGCTGCTCGGCGGCTGCCCGGAACGCGGCGCGCCGGGTGTCCGCGTCCGCTGCCGGGTCCTCCATCGCCGCGACGAAATCGCGGATCCCGGGGGTGACGACGCGCATGGCCTCGGTACGCCCGAGCCGGTACTGCCGGGTGGCGATCGACTCGTACGTGGCGCCCAGGTGCCCCTTGGCGCGCTGGTGGGCGAGTTGGTAGGCGACCTGAACGAACGCGTCCGGCGACACCCCCAGCGCCTTGGCCGCGTTGCTGCCGAAGTCCGCGAACGACACCGTGCTGGTCGCGGTGTTCTCCCCGTACGCGGCGAACGTGTCGGCGGCGGAGCGCACCTGGGCTCGCAGGGCGTCGTCCAGCTCGAACACGACCGGTTCCAGCGCCGGCAGCCCCTGGGAGCGGGCTCCGGACTGGCTGGAGTGCTCCTCGGCCTGGGTGGTCAGCAGGGCGTCGGTGAAGCTGAGGATGGTGGTTCCGTCCAGCTCGCAGTGCTCCACGTTGATCCCCGCCCGGCCGTCGGCGAAGACGATGAAGGACACGGCCTTGTCGAACCAGCGGTTGCCGCGGTCGCCGTACAGCAGTTCGTCGCACGTCGCCTGGGTGTCCGCGGGTGCGAAGTCCTCCAGACAGACGCAGAACAGCGCGGTCTCGATGTCGTCCAGCGCGTCCGCGTTGCGGGGGTGGCAGGCGAGCAGCGACTCCCGGGCGGCCGCCCATTCCGCGCGGGCCATGGTGGTGAGGTGGCCCACCGCGGTGTCCGCGGCGGCCGGCTCGGCGCCGGCCTTCATTACGGCGTGCAGCCCCGCCTCGAGGTCGTCCAGGCTGTGCGGGACACCGTCCGCCCCGAGCACGTCCAGCCGGAACATCCCGCCCCGGAAGAACACCACGATGTGCCGGGCCTTGGACGGGCCCGGCGACTGCGCGGAGTAGGGGGCGCGGACGGTGTCCTGCTGCGCGCCGGGGATCCGGGTGGCGGAGAACAGGAATTTGTTCTGCACCATCGACTGGGGCACACCGCGCTGCACCACCGGCGGGATGAGCCCCTGGTCGAGCTGACGCTTGTAGTTGACGGCCCCGGCGATGAGCCCGGCCGCACGCTCCACCTGCGGCCGGCCGGAGTCCTTGAACAGGAAGAAGAAGTTGGCATTGAGCGCGATCCGGTCCCGGCGGCCCAGGTAGCGGTACGGCCAGAAGGTGTCGAGCCAACTGTGCACGCCCTCCGTGGCGTCGTACTCCTCCAGCGCCGCCTGCAGGACCCGGCCGGGGCCGTCAGGACGGAGGAAGGCGGTCACCTCTGCCTCGGTCGCCGCCCGTTCGTCGGCGGTCAGCAGCGGCGCGCACCATGCGAGGAACCTCTCGCAGCTCGCCTCCAGCGTGGGCAGCGGCACGCGCGGCAGGCTGTCCTCCTGGGCGAAGGTCGTCATGGCTGCCATGTGCTGGCTGGTGTTCAATTCTGCTCTCGATTCGGATCGTGGTGACCTGTGGTTTCCTCGCCGGCGGCGAGCCCCCGGCCTCAGGGGCCTGATGTGCCGTACGGCCGGGAGAGGTAGAGCTGTGCGTATAGCCAGCCTTCCGCTTCCAGGCCCCGCGCATCCACCCCGGCGGCCGACATCCTCTCCAGCACGAGCGCCTGCTCCTCCGGGGAGGCGAACCGCCGCTGTTTGAACACCTCTTCTACACGGGTGGTCCGGTACCCCAGCTCGTCCAGCGCGCGCTCGACGGGGTCGAACGGGAACATCCGCAGCACGAAGTGCGCCATCCAGGGCCGACGGGCGCCCTGCGAACGGACGACGCGCGTGAGCGTCCGCTCGGTTACGTAGCCGATGCAGCCCGTCGAGATCACCAGGTCCGTCCCGGCGAACTGGGCGCGCTGCCGTGGTGTGGGCTCGTGCGCCTCCAGGTCGGCGTGCACCGTGTCGTCGAGGAACCCGGCCTCGAGCGCGTAGGACAGCGCGCTGTCCGAGGAGTCGAGGCCGACGAAGCGGATGCGCCGCGCGGGCCGCCTCGACCGGGACAACTCCCGGTCGCGGACCAGCAGGGCTTCGCGGCTCTCCCCCTCGCGGTCCTCGCCGCAGTAGCGCGCGTACAGCTCGTCCATGGTCGCGTCGTACTTCAGCAGGGCGGCGTTGATTCCGTACGAGCACCCGATGTCCAGCACCTTCGGGACCGCGACGTGCTGGGACTCGCGGTACTCCTTGACGAGCTTCGCGAAGTAGGGCTTGGCCTGTTGCGGAACGCAGTAGCCGAGCGGGCGCAGCACACTGAAATAGCTGCGCGGATCGGGCTGGGTGTAGATGTGGTCGAGCGAGACTTTTCCGGTCGCGTCGAAACGCACAGGGCTTACTCCTCCGGGGATCGCAGAGTGGGGGACGGCCTACGACGACTGCGGCCGAGCGCGCACGTCCTTGGCCGGCGTATGTCCTCGGCGCCGCTAATCCAGCAGTTGATCGCTCCGGACGGCCCGGCCCTCGGCTGCCAGATGCTCGGGCAGTACCCGGCCGAAGAGCTGCCGGGTCCGAGCCACGCTCCCGATGACGCCGGGGCGCTCGCTGTAGGCGAATATCGCGGAGTGGCGCGCGACCTCGCCCTGCACGGGGCTCACCCGGTGCAGCGAGTAGCGGCCCTTGAACAGTTGCAGGTCACCAGGTTGCAGGGGGAGGCGCCGGGTCATCCGCTCGCCCCGGCCGTCCAGTACGTCCCGTACGTCGTCGAAGCTCTCGTCGTGCGCGGACCTGATGTTCGGGCAGTACTCGAAGACGCCGCCGGCCTGCGCTTCCTGGGTGAGCATGCTCACGGTGAACTCGTTGGTGTCGAAATGCCAGGGATGCTCCATGCCTGGCGCGACGACGTTGAGAACGAGCCCGGAGAGCGGGTCCGCCAGCTCGTGCAGCTGCGGCAGTCTGAAGCAGTCGGCGATGAAGCGCTGGAACACCTTGTGGGAGTAGAGCCTGCTGATGAGGGAGCCTGCGGGGACGCGGTCCCGCGCGACAAACGCGTTGCCCCGCTGGAAGGTCCTCCGGCCGGGGTGGTCCTCCGGCAGGGCCGAGTCCACCGCGATGTTGTAGACGTTGACCGTTTCGACGTCGAAGTGCGCCCGGGGGGCGATGGCCGAGCACTCCTGCCGCAGGACGTCGCGGAGCGAGGGGCGGATGAAGTCCGGCAGCACGGTGCAGCCGAGAGTCAGCAGTTCGCGCCGGGCACGGGAAACCACGGCCTGCCCCTCGGCGCTCTCGAGTTCGGACAGGGGATACCGGGCCGTGTCGACCACCTGGTCGAGCGCCATGGCTTCCAGAGTGCTCATTCGATCCTCTCCACGTGCGGGCAGACCGTCCCGAGCCGGAGGCCACGGAGCCTCGGCTCGTCATCAACTCAACTGAGGGGTATCAGAGTTGAAGCTCCCACAGCGCCGCCGAGTTGTCTGTGACACGCCACACTGTGCAGACGCGGGCACATTCGAGCCGCGAGGAGGCCCGGACCGGACCGGGACCGATTCGTCACGTTGCCCAGCCGTTCAGGGATACCTCTGCTCCACCGGCCAGGTACCGGCGCAGAGCTGTGGCCGACGTGGGTACGAAGTCCGCGGGAAGGGCTCTGGCGTCGGTCCAGCAGACCTGGGCGTGCTTCCCGGGTTCGAGGTTCTCGGGCTCCCCGGACCATTCGCGGGTGGCGAAGACGACGGTGAGGAATCCGTTGGGCGCTTCGACGCCCCAGGCGCCATGAATGACGTGCGCCACCCGCAGAGCGTCGGACTTGACGATCAGGCCGGTCTCTTCGTGGAGTTCGCGAACCGCGGTTTGGGTGATCGGCTCGCCCGGGTCGCTCTTGCCGACGGGGAGATCCCACATGCCTGGGGCGAATTTGTTGCTCGGGCCGCGCTGGAGGAGGACCACACGGTCGGTCGCCACGTCGTGGACGATTACGGCCGCGACGAGGAGGGTCATTGATTCGAGCGCGGGCGCGAGGGCAGCTTGGTGACGGTCGTCGGTCTCCGGCTGAGCCACTGTGATCCCTTCGTCGGTCAGGACAGTTGGGCACCCTAGCCGCACCGCACGGCCTCTGCGGCGACCTTTTGCACTAGTGCAGAACTTGATTGAAGCTAGTGCAGGTGGGCGCTACCCTTCGAGCCATGCCTGCCAAGACACCGCTTCCTGTGACGCTGACCGGCCATCACGTGCGTCTCGAACCCTTGACGACGGATCATCTCGGCGACCTCTTCGCCGCGGGCGGCGGGGACGACGAGGTGTGGCGCTGGCAGGGCGGGCCGACGCCGCGCACGCAGGAGGAACTGGGGTTCAAGCTCAGTGAGCTGCTTGCCGCCGCCGAGCGGGGCGAGTACCTGCCGTTCGCCGTGATTCATCGCGCGACGGGCAGGGCCGTCGGCTGGACCACGTACATGGACATCGATACGGAGAACGAACGGCTGGAGATCGGCTGGACCTGGTACGGCCGCGCGTCCTGGCGTACGGCGGTCAACACCGAGACGAAGCTGCTCTTGCTGAGCCATGCCTTCGATGAACTGGGCATGGGGCGCGTGCAGTTGAAGACCGACCACATGAACGAGAGGTCTCAGGCCGCCATCGCCCGCCTGGGTGCGCAGCGCGAAGGAGTGCTGCGCCGACACAAGCAGCGGCCGGACGGCACCTGGCGGGACAGCGTCTACTTCGCGATCCTCGCCGAGGAGTGGCCCGCCGCGAAGGCGCGCCTCAGCGCCAGGATCTGAACGCGCCCCGGCCGTGATCGCGCCCCGGCAGCCGGCCCCCTGCCGACGTGGGCGGGGCGAGCCCGGCGGCCTGTTTGATCGCCGCCGGGCTCGACACCGGACCCGCGTCCGTCAGCAGCGCGGAGCCGGCTTGCTGTAGGTCGTGTTGCTGGGGGTGGCCACGTAGTAGTCCGAGACATAGCGGCCGTTGTCCGTCCTGTCCCAGATCTTGCTGGTGCCGACCGCCGAGCCGGCTCGCTGGCAGTACACCCATGCAAGGGACCCGTTGGGCAACGTCCCCACGGCGGCGTACGAGGAGCCGGGGCCGCTGCGCTCGGTGAGCCCGCCGGGGGCGGTGGTCTGGTACGGGTAAGTGCAGCGCGGCAGCGGGGCGCTGTAGGTGGCGTTGGACGGGGTGC
This sequence comes from Streptomyces sp. NPDC019443, assembly GCF_044389785.1. Lineage (NCBI taxonomy): Bacteria > Bacillati > Actinomycetota > Actinomycetes > Kitasatosporales > Streptomycetaceae > Streptomyces > Streptomyces sp. NPDC019443. Next base: position 132,593 of record NZ_JBIRYJ010000005.1, on the reverse strand, counting down.
TGACGTAGTAGTCCGTGACGTACGTGCCGTCGGAGAGCTTGTTCCACACGCGGGTGCTGCCGACGGTGGAACCGGGCGCCTGGCACACCACCTTGAGGGAGGACCCCGGCACGTACGACTTGGCGACGGGGTAGCCCGTCGAGGGACCGGTGCGGGCGTTGAGTGTGGTGGAGCTCGTCGCCGTGTACGTGTACGCCACGGTGGCGACCGGAGCGTCGAGCCGGTCGGTGTCGATGTTGATGGTGACGCCGCCGTAGGTCTCGTTGTGGTCGCCCTTGAACTGCTTCGCCCGCTGATGGGAGGCCCACTTGGAGTCGGCGATGCTGGTCCAGCCCTTCAGGGAGTCGACTCCGTCGTAGCGGGCGATCCACAGCGCGTCGGGACGGGCATAGGCGGTGGACGTGTAGACGTCGGAGAGCTGCTTCGCCCCGAGGTTGAGGTTCATGTAGACGCCCGAGACATAGCCGAGCCGGTGCAGCTCTTTCGTCCAGGCGGAGACGTACGACAGCACTGCGGCCCGGCAAGTGGTATCCGTCTGGACGTAGTGCTCGATGTCGTTGTAGAAGGCGCTGCCGGGCTGCATGCCGAGCGCCTTGGCCTTGGCGATGGCGTCGGTGGCCGCCGCCGTGCCCTGGGACCTGGCGGTCGCCGCGACGGAGCTGATCTTGGCGTCAGTGGGCTTGCCGCCGCAGGGCGGTTGCAGGCCCTTGTAGATGGGCAGCAGACGCCACTTCAGCGCCGACACGGACGCGACCCACGACGCGGTCAGTTGCGGCTGGGCGCAGGTGCGGTTGACGCCCCCGATGTACACACCGACGGCGCGGTACGGGGACGCACTCCACGCCTGGATGGCCGTCAGCGGCGGCGCCGTACAGGTGTCGAAGGCGAGTCCGGAGTAGCGGGTTGCGCTCGCTCCCGCCGGATAGGGGACCACCGTGGCCGGTTCGGCAGCGGCGGGCGGGGCGGAGGCGAGCGTGGTGGCGGCGCTCAGCACTCCGACGGCCGAGAGGACGAGGAATCTACGAAGGGAACGAAGGGTGCGGTGCGGATGCGACATGTCTGCCCCCCGGGGCGACTCGAAGCGAGAGGGGGTCAGAATGCCCTATTTCTCACCAACCGCACCCTTGGGCGCGCGGGTTGTTACCCGGGACCACCAGCTTGTTACGAGGGACCTCTTCAGCGCCTTCGCCAACAGACCCATGACCGCCCGCCGTCAGGACAATGCGGACACGCGAAGACGCAGACATACGAAGACGCAGACATGCGGACACGCGTCCCGCCGCCGTCACCCGAGGTGGCGGCGGCGGGACGTGACGCTCAGCGGCCGTAACGGATCAGTGCCCGCACCATCCGGCACGTCGTGTCCGACGGCGGGTGGATCCCGATGCTCTCCGCCGTCGCTCGTATCTTGCGATTGTCGGCCGTCGCCGGGTGGTAGACGCCCGAGTCGAGCAGGGCGATCGCCAGGCGCATGGCCTTCAGTCGGCGGTTGTGGGAGACGTACCACTCGCGCGGCTGTCCTGCCGGGAGCGGCTTCGTCTTCAGCGGCTGGTACACGGGCTTCGTCATGAGTGTGGCAACGGCCATCGGCAACCTCCTGGCGCGGTGGCGGGACCATCCCGAACTACTGTTCAGTCTACCGGCCGCCACTGACAATCCCCCCTGGCCAGACGGTGTTTGAGGGGCGTGTGAGCGGTACGGTGACGGCATGGAGATCTGGATCAATCCCGCCTGTTCCAAGTGCCGCAGCGCCATCAATCTGCTCGACGAGGAGGGCGCCGCGTACACCGTCCGGCGCTACCTCGACGACGTGCCGAGCGAGGATGAGATCCGCGCCGTCCTCGGGCGGCTCGGGCTGGAGCCGTGGGACATCGCGCGGACGCAGGAAGCCGTGGCGAAGGAGCTGGGGCTCAAGGAGTGGGCGCGGGACGAGGGTTCGCGGGATCAGTGGGTGGCTGCCCTCGCGCAGCACCCCAAGCTGATTCAGCGGCCGATCATCACGGCTGACGACGGTACGGCTGTCGTGGCGCGGACGGATGAGGCCGTACGGGACGCGCTCGGGCGGTCCTAGGGCGTCACATCGAGGTCACCGCTCGTCCCGTGCCCGCGACCTTCCCCGTGGCGAGCGCGATCCGGTTCCAGGTGTTGATCGTGAAGATCAGGGCGAGAAGCTGAGCCGGCTCCTGCTCGTCGAAGCGGGCCGCCGCCTGTGCGTACAGCGCGTCCGGCACTCCCCCGTCGGCGACCAGCGTGACCGCCTCGGTCAGGGCGAGCGCCGCCTGTTCCTTCTCCGTGAAGAAGTGCTTCGCCTGCCGCCGGACCGCGGTCATGTGCAGGCGCTCCTCGGAGCCGGCTCCGCAGGTGCGGGTGACCGGGATCGCGGCGGGGCTGCATGCCGTGCTCCAACTCCCGCCGGGGACCGAGCGTGCCGTGGTGAAGGCCGCGGCCTGGCAGGGGCTGGCGGTGGAGGGGCCGGCCGACTACCGCCACCCGGACTTTCCGGCGGACGGACGCGACGGGCTGGTCGTCGGATACGCGACGCCTCCGAGCACATCTACGGCGGGGCGCTGGACGCCCTCTGCCGCTCGCTGCCTTAAGGAAAGTTAAGGATGTTGTAGGTGAGGCGGCTGAGAAAGCCGGGATTCCTACTCGTACGTAACGGCACACGGAACCGACCCGACAGGAGTCCCACGTGTCCCGCAAGAAGACGCTCAGCCCGAAAAAGAAGATCGCTCTGCTCGTCGGCGCCGCCGTCGCAATCGGCGGTACGGCAGTGGCGATGACCGGCACCAGCCAGGCGTCCGTAGCCTGCGACGGACTGGTCACCGCCCTGCAGAACAACGAGAACTTCATCGCCGGCCAGCGTGCGAATCCGGATGCGCAGTCCGAGGCGCGGATCGCCAACCGGCAGGCTGTGATCGAGGAGATCAAGCGGAAGCAGGCGGCTTCCGGGTGCGAGGTCGGAGGGGGTGGGGGCGAGGCCGCTCCTCCCGCCGAGCAGCCCCCGGCCGAAGGGCAGCCCCCGGCTGAAGAGCAGCCGCCGGCCGAGGGACAGCCGCCCGCCGACCCGCCCGCGCAGGAGCAGCCGCCCGCAGAAGAGCAGCCGCCGGCCGGCGACCAGGCCGGCAACGGTCAAGGCGGCGGCCAGGGCGCCGGCGGCGAAGTCGTCTGCGCGGGCTCGACCGTGACCCTGTCCGGTGAGGGCGGCGCGCCCGCCGCATCCAGCAACCAGTTCCCGGTCGGCACCACCCTCAAGGTGACCAACCTCGACAACAGCAAATCCACGACCGTCAAGGTCGCCTCCGTCTCCGGCAGCTGCGCCCTGCTGAACAACGCGGCCTTCGAGCAGGTCCGCGAGCCCGGCAAGTTCCTGATCCGCAAGGCGCGGATCGAACGCGTCGGCTGACCCCTGACGGAAATCAGGACGGTGCCGTTCTCCACCCCCATGGCGACGGCACCGTCCTGGCCCGCTCCCTGCTACCCGCGCTGCAGAAGCTCGGCCTCTGCCTCAGCGAGGATTTCGGTCAGCCGCAGCCCGAACCGTATGTCGCAGTCGTGCGCCCGCCCCGTTCGCGCCGACTCCAGCAGCGCGTCCACCGCCGCACCGAACGAGCGCACCGCGTCGCCCCCCTGTGGCATCGCGGCCGTCCCGTGATCGCCGATGAGCTCGATGCTCGCGCCCGCCGCCTTCACCGGCGCGCTCAGGCTCAGCGTCGCCGTGCTCGACGCCCCCGAGGTGTGCCGCAGCACCAGATGCGCGGTGTCCACCGGGCCACGCGCGGCCGTCACCGCAGTCACATCGCCCAGCACCGGGATCAGTACGGACAGCACATGCGGACCGACATCCCACAGCCCGCCCTTCTCACGCCGCCACGGCGACGCGGCGTACGGGCTGTCCTGGCCGGGCGCGTACAGCGAGCCGAGCCACTGCGCGTGGGCCGTGAACCAGCCGTCCACCGCGGCCTGTTCAGCGATCCAGGGCACCGTGTCCGCGGCGAAGCGCAGCGTGCAGAAGACCACAGAGGCGACCCCGGCGCGCTCCGCCGCCAAGGCCGTCTCCCGCGCCGCCGCCACACTCGTCGCGACCGGCTTGTCCAGCAGAAGGTGACAGCCGGCCGCGGCCGCCCTGGCCGCGAGCGGCGCCTGGACGTCCGGCGGCAGCGCGAAGGCGACCGCGTCGCAGGAGGCGAAGAGAGCGTCGGCCCCGTCCTCGCCGGAGTAGGCGGTCGTGCCGTACGCGGCGGCGAGGACGGCGCCCGCCTCGGGCCGCCTGGCCCACACCCCGGCGAAGTCGACATCAGGGTGGGCGGCGAGCGCGGGTGCCTGGGTGCGCTCCGCCCAGGGGCCGGCGCCGAGGAGTCCGGCACGCAGCTGCTTTGCGGGCTTCGTCATGCCGCCAGTGTGCCAACCGCGGAAAAATCCCGCATAACGCAAAGCCAACGGTGTTACGTTTTTCGCCAGCCGGCCGCGGGACTCCGGTGCGACTTCCGGGACTTGCTTGTGACGCAGTGATTTCGCTGATCGCGCCCCCATTCCCCGGCCGGCTTCCGTGTGTGTACGCAGGGGGAATCAATGGCGGAGACCTACGCCGACCTGATCGCGGCCGAGGACGTGCTCCTCTTCGTGAACGCCGCCGTCACGGCGACCGGACAGCGCGAATTCCGCTCGCAGGCGTATGAGCAGCGACTGTCGCTCTCCTTCCTGCATGAGTATGTACGGGTCAATTACCGTTCCGTGTACGCGTCTTCGCTCGCCCTCGACATCAACGACCACAACGCGGCGCGGATCGTGGAGCAGCTGCTGCGCACGGCGGGCGATGCGGGCGCCGAGCAGAAGCGGGCGGAGGGGCGACTGATCGCGGCCAGGCTTGCCATGCTGCCGCCGCAGCGCGTCTATCGGCTGTTCCGTACGCTGCGCGCCGCCAAGGTGAACAACCGCCGTACGCGCGCGATCCTGCGCGACTGGCTGGCGGCGCGGCCCGACCTCGGCCATGACGCGGTGAAGTACCGCAGCGGGCTGAAGACCGCGGCACGGCACGCCCATCTTCCGTTCGGCGAGGGCGAGTTCGGCAAGGGTGAGTTCGGCGACTTCCTGTTCCGGCCCGGCAGGCGCGTGCGCTACGACCACGGCTCCCTGGAGGCCTACCGCCGCGCCCACTTCGAGCAGAGCGCGGTCTACGAGCTGCCGTTCACCGTCGCCGAGGGCTTCGCGGCGAAGCACGGCATCGCCCGCGAGGCGTTCCTGGAGCGGATCGCGCCGCGGATGACCCGTCTTGAGCGCCTGCGTACGCAGGCGGCCGGGACGCGAACCGAGCTGAGCGTCATGCCGCTCACCCGCCTCGCCCTGTACGTCCTCTCGCTCGAGCGGGCCGAGCGGCTGCGGCGGCGGGCCGAGCTGACCGGCGCGCTGCGGGCCGCGGCGCTGCGTGCCGCGGGGCCGTACGCCGGGACGTGGGGGCGGGTCGCGGCCGTGCTGGACGACAGCTATTCCTCGTCCGGCTCGGGCGTCAAGCGCCGCCGTCCGCTCGCGGTCGCGCTCGGCTGCCACTTCCTGCTGGAGGCGCTGGCCGGTTCGTACCGCGCGCACTGGACTTCGGGTTCGGCCGATCCGCTGCTGGTGCGGCCGTGGGGGCCGACTCCGCTCGGCACCCGGATTCTGGACGCGCTGGAGCACTCCCCCGAGCGGCTGGTGATCGTCTCGGACGGCTGGGACAACGCGCCGCCGGGACTGGCCGGCGAGGTGCTGCGGGTCTGGCGCACCAGGCTCGACCCCGGCCGGAGCACAAGTATCGTGCATGTGAACCCTGTATACGACGCGGACGGCTTCGATGTGCGCCGCCTCGCGCCGAGTGTGCCGACGGCCGGCATCCGCGACGCGGAGGATCTGGCGGCGCTGGTGGAGATAGCGCAGTTCGCGGAGGGCCGTACCGGCCTGCCGGAGCTGCAGGCGTATCTCGACCGCCGTACGGAGCGGTTCCTTCAGGGGGCGTCGTGAACAAGCTGGACATGACCGGGCTTACGACCATGCCCGCCCAGGTCTGGGGCGGCATCCGGCTCGTGCCGCTGGTGCGCGAACAGCCGGTGGACGGGCTGCGGCTGTGTCACGAGATCTACGGCGCCGGCTACGGCGAGGTCGATCTCGGCTCTCGTGCGCATTACCTCTCCTACATTCCGCACGGCTTCGTCGCGGACTGGTCGGGCGACGGCGGCCAGTCGGCCGCGTACGGAACGCAGCTGGGCGATCAGCCGCCCGCCTGTGTGCCGGTACGCCGTCACCACCGGCTGGCCAAGCGCCGCTCCACCAAGGGGGTCGCCGAGAACCGGCTGCGTTTCCTGCCCCTCCATCTCGCGCTGGAGGGCTATCTGGCACTGCACTTCGGCGGCCCGTCCATCGTCTGGGACGAGTGGTCCCAGCAGGCGGTACGCCAGGGGCTGTCGCCGCGCGCCGAGGATGCGTACGCCGGATGGCAGGTGCGCGGCCTCGGGGAAGCGCTGCGGATCTTCGAGATCCACCCCGGTCAGTGCGGAGTGCTGGTGTACGCCGCCGACTCGCTCGCCGCGGCCTTCGTCGTACCGCATCCGGCCGACTACCGCGCCCTGCACCCGTCCCTGATCGAGGATCTGTACGGGGAACTGGTCCACCAGTACGCCTTCTTCGGCGGCCCGGTGCCGGACTTCGCGGCGCGCGTCCGTGACGGCGGGCACCTGAAGACGCTCGCCGACCTTCGGGCCGCGGCCCGGGCGCAGGAACGCGCGTGGGCCGAGAACCACGACACGCTGCTGGCTGCCCGGCTGCTCGACGCGTCGTACTCCTTCGAGCGGGTCTACGCGATGAGCTCGTTCAGCCTGTGGCGCTTCCTGCCGCCCTTCAGGCGCGGGGAGTCCGAACAGCACATCGGCGAGGCGATCACCGACCACAAGGGCCGCGTCGCCTATCTCAAGACCTTCCGGCTCTCCGAGGCGCTGGGCACGAGCTACGCCGATCTTGTCCGCCGGATCCGTTCAGCGGGCTTCGAGTCCCTGCTCAAGCAGGGGGTCGAGCGGATGGCCAGAGACTAAACTCCGGGCACCACGGGGGGCGGCGCGGCCGGGCGACGCCCGCGGCAGGTGAGCGGCAGGAGCAGCCCGCATGACGCGCGTGTTCATAGCTTCGTCCACGGAGGGCCGGCCGTATGCGCAGGCGGTGGCGGCCGTGCTGGCGCGGCAGGGCGTGGAGCCGATGCTGTGGTGGAGCCAGCAGTGTTTCCCACCGGGGGCGACGCTGTTGGACTCGTTATTACGGCTGCTCAACGAGGCCGACGGGGCGCTGATCATCGCCACGCCCGACGACCGGACCACCCGGCGCGGCGAGACCCTCTACTCTCCGGCGGGCAATGTGCTGCTGGAGTACGGGCTGTTCACCGGCCGGCTGGGGCAGGCGCGGGTGGCGATCGTGACGGTGGCCGATCCGGATCTGCCGTCGGATCTGGGCGGGGTGGTGCATCTGCGGCTTGCGTCGCCGACGTCCTTCCAGGATCCCTCGGTGTACGAGTCGGTGGAGATGGAGCCGAAAATCGTGCCCTGGCTGCGCAGCCTGGACGCGGCAAGCAGCAACGGGGCGAGGATCGCCGGGCTGCTCAGCCGGCTCGCACCGGCGGCCAAGCCGCGGGACCGGGTGCGGCTGAAGGCGCGGGTGCTGTGCGACCAGCTCGACTCGCGGGCCTTTCCCAGGCTTCCCGAGCCGCTGGTCCTCGACATCCTGCGCCGGTACGCGCTCTCCTACGGGCACGAAGAACAAGTCGGACATACCGTGAAGACGCCGGTCGCCGGCTATCTCGATCTGACCCGGGTTACGCCGGAATCCCTTGACCAGCGGGTACTTGCGGGCCACCTGGCCTACCATGTGGCCGAACTGGTCAACCGTAAGGTAATGCGACCGACACTGCTTGCCGTATCGAAGGTGGCGGCCACCGGTATTTTGAGCGCGGCGGCCGACTTGCTACCGTTCCCTGCCGTCTATGTAAGCCCTTACGGGCCGAACCGTGACAATCCTGTGGAGGGCTTTTACGAGAAGGGCGACCGTGTCGTCCTGTTGCACGATGTGGCACTGAGTGGACATCATCTGGTCGATTGCATGACCGCCCTCAGGTCCGCAGGCATCAATGCCAGGCATATTGTTGCACTCGCCGAGCACGACGGTCGGAACGAGGCTCTCGACTCATTGCTCGCAGAAAACGGGATCATGATGCACACCGCCGTGAAGTTCACCCCAGGCACCGGACACCACCCGCAGGCGGTGGAGACGATCCAGCCCTTGGGCATCACCGGTCCGCCGGACCCGGCCGACGCCCCGCAGTGCCTGCTGTGCGATGTGCTCCATGACGCCGAAACCACCGCCTTCCGCAGCCTGTTCGGCCGCGAGGAACTGGCCTCCGACGTACTGACACGGGCGAACGGTTTCGTGGTCGTCGCGGATGTCGCACCGCTGACCCGCGGGCATGTGCTCATCGTGCCCGACGAGCACGCGCTGTCGATGGCGGACCTCTCCCCGGCGGCTCTCGCGGAACTGGAAATGCTGCGCAGGCGCGTCGTGTCGGTCATTCGCGAAGGCTATGGATCGGAAGTCATCGCTTTCGAGCACGGATTGTGCGACCCGAATCTGAGTTCCGCCTGCGGAATCGACCATGCGCATCTCCATGTCGTACCCCTGGACGCACCGGTCGCGCCGTTCTTCCGGAACAGCTTCGAATGCCGCGAAATCGGATCCCTGTCCGAGCTGCCGCAGGTGAACGAGGCACGTCAGGAATACCTTCTGCTCATCGACCAGCAGGGCGCGCACCATTTCGCGACGGCGCAGGTGCCGACGAGTCAGTTCTTCCGCAAGATGGTCGCCGATATCAGCGGCGAGCTGCTGTGGAAATGGAACGACAAATTCCTGCTGGGCGACCGGGAAGAGACCCGCTCCAGGATTCGGGAGCTGCACCGCGTGTTCGGCGCGGCGGGCTGACCGGCCTCACGACGCCGGCAGGGCCGTCACCGGCCCGGCGTAACGCGGGGTTCACAAACGGGCAACGGCCGGGAAATCACGGATTGCGAAGCTGCGCGGCATACCGCTGCACCCGCAAAGGATGAGGCCCGTGACCTTCAAGGCTGAGTACATCTGGATCGACGGCACTGAGCCGACCGCCAAACTTCGCTCGAAGACGAAGATACTGACGGATGGTGCCGAGCTGCCCATCTGGGGCTTCGACGGATCCAGCACCAACCAGGCCGAGGGCCACGCGTCCGACCGCGTTCTCAAGCCGGTCTTCTCCTGCCCGGACCCGATCCGCGGCGGCAACGACGTCCTCGTCATGTGCGAGGTCCTCAACACGGACATGACCCCGCACGAGTCCAACACGCGTGCCGCGCTCGCCGGGGTCGCCGAGAAGTTCGCCGCGCAGGAGCCGATCTTCGGCATCGAGCAGGAGTACACCTTCTTCAAGGGCGCCCGCCCCCTCGGCTTCCCCGAGAGCGGCTTCCCGGCCGCGCAGGGCGGCTACTACTGCGGCGTCGGCGCGGACGAGATCTTCGGCCGTGACATCGTCGAGGCGCACCTGGAGAACTGCCTCAAGGCGGGCCTGGGCATCTCCGGCATCAACGCCGAGGTCATGCCGGGCCAGTGGGAGTTCCAGGTCGGCCCGCTCGCCCCGCTGGAGGTCTCCGACCAGCTGTGGGTCGCGCGCTGGCTGCTCTACCGCACCGCCGAGGACTTCCAGGTCTCCGCGACGCTCGACCCCAAGCCGGTCAAGGGCGACTGGAACGGCGCGGGCGCGCACACCAACTTCTCCACCAAGGCGATGCGCGAGGGCTACGACGCGATCATCACCGCCAGCGAGTCGCTGGGCGAGGGCTCCAAGCCGCTCGACCACGTCAAGAACTACGGCGCGGGCATCGACGACCGCCTGACCGGTCTGCACGAGACCGCCCCGTGGAACGAGTACAGCTACGGCGTCTCCGACCGCGGCGCCTCGGTCCGTATCCCGTGGCAGGTCGAGCAGGACGGCAAGGGCTACATCGAGGACCGCCGCCCGAACGCCAACGTCGACCCGTACGTGGTGACGCGGCTGCTCGTCGACACCTGCTGCACCGCACTGGAGAAGGCCGGCCAGGTCTGATCCCCGCAGTTGGCACGAAAGGGCGCCCACCGGTCCGGCCGGTGGGCGCTTTTTGGCGCGCGTCGCGCCAAAGGACCGTCAGGCAGGCTTTCTGGCAAGCTTTCAGGCAGGCTTTCGGTCGACGGTCCGGGTTGCCCCCCGGAAATACCCGGCAACGTGCGGAAGGCCACTGCTGCCGCGCGACGCCATCTGGTTCAATAGGGGCATGGCCAGCTTCCAGCACATCGCGACAGGTCGCAGCGACCTTGAGCCGTTCTGGCCGTCCCGGCAGCACCATGACTTCGACCGGGTGTGTTGCCGCGCGGTGAACGCGCAGGCCCTCTAAAGCCGCTCACCCCGGTCTTCGGCCAGCGCGCACGACGTACGTCCGTCCTACCGACTCGACGACTCCTCCGCGCGAAAGAGCTGAGCCCTCATGGCGAACTCCCGTTCCTTCTCCGCCGTATCCGCTGCGACCGCCGTCAACCCCAAACCCGTGAATCCGGGCCGCCATCGGCTGCGGGCCGTCGACCGCGACGAAATCGTCGCGCCGGGCAGCCTCGTCGATGTGGCGGACTTCCTGCCGCCGGGGGCCACCTGGCTGCCCGCACCCCAGCACACCCTGCCCACCCTGCCGGGCCAGCCGCCGATGGTCGGCTACCTCGTCCTCGTACCGGCCGATCAGCAGCGGCCCCCGCTGGTGCCGTCGGCCGCTCCGGTCGACGGCACGGAGGGTGCGGGTCCGGTGACGATCGACAGCTTCCAGCGCACCGCCCACGTGGACGGGCGGACGCTGGATCTGACCTACCTCGAGTTCGAACTGCTGGCGCATCTGGTGGCGCACCCCCACCGGGTGCACACCCGCGACCAGTTGGTGACCACCGTGTGGGGCTACGGGCATGTGGGCGACGGCCGGACGGTCGACGTCCATGTGGCCCGGCTGCGCCGCAAGCTGGGCGCCGAGCACCGCCGCACGATCCAGACCGTGCGGCGGGTCGGCTACAAGTACGCTCCGTGAGCTGAGCGCTGGGCCCGGTTTCCCGCTAGGCGCGGGACCGGGCCCTCGCCACGCCCGCCATTGCGAGGTCGACCACCAGGAAGACCAGCAGGCTGATGCCCAGCATCGGGACGAACCAGCCGATCGCCGCGGTCACGGCGGCGATCGGCAGGAGCAGGGTGATCGGCACTTTGCGCCACGCGCCGCGCGGCATCGGGCGGCCCGCGCTCAGCTTCCGTTCCTTCGTGGGCCTGCGCAGCCACCACATCCGGTAGCCCCAAAGAATCAGCAGGATGAGGGCCAGCGCGAGTGCGGCCAGGGCCAGCTGGTTGACCAGGCCGAGGAAGACGCCGGTGTGGGCGTCGATGCCGAAGCGGGTCAGCTTGGCGAGCAACGGGTAGTCGGCGAACCGCAGCTCGTCGATGACCTTGCCGTCCTTCGGGTCGACCGCCACCGAATCCAGATGGACCGGGAACTTGGCGTCGGTCTCCTTGACGATGTAGCCGCTGCCCTCGGCCGGCAGGATGACCGACATCTTTCCGTCGATGCCGGCGGCACGGGCCGATGCGAGTGCCTTGTCCACGCCGACGTCGGCACCCTGGTGGGCTCCTGTGTGTCCGCTGCCGTGGCCCTCGTGACCGCCGTCGGTGCCGCCGCCTTCGAGGGTCGCGGAGACGGTGGGCGTGGCCCCGCCGAGCTGGTCCTGGACCGCGCCGATGTTCTCGCCCGCGTACCGCGACCAGGTCAGTCCGGTGGCGGAGAGCAGGACGAGTCCGGTCACCGCCCACAGGCCGACCGAGCCGTGCCAGGAGAGCGTCCTGCGGCGGCCTTTGACGCCGCGCTCGGGGACGAACAAGGCGCGCTTGGCGTTGCGCCGCCGGCCGAGCCAGAGCAGCAGGCCGCCGAGTGCGACGATCCACAGCCAACTGGCGGCCATTTCGCTGTAGTTGCGGCCGAGGTCACCCAGGTGCAGATCGCGGTGGAGCTCGTCGAGCCAGGTGCGCAGCGGGAGGGCGCCCGAGCCGCCGAAGGAGGTCAGCTCGCCGCGTACGTCCGCGGTGTACGGGTCGACGAAGACGGCGAGGGACTTGCCCTCCTCGACGTCGGGGGTGGTCATCAGTACGCGTGTGGTCGCGCCGTCCTCGTACGAGGGCCAGACGGCGGTCACCGTGCCGTCCGGGTGGGTCTTGCGGGCGGCGTCGACCTGGGCTGAGAGCGGGACGGCGCGGTCGCCGACGGGGACGGTCAGCTCATCGCTGTAGAGGATCTTCTCTGCCTGGAAGGAGAGGGAGTAGAGCAGTCCGCTGGTCGCGGCGACAAGCAGCAGGGGGGCAATGAGCAGTCCTGCGTAGAAGTGCATACGCAGGACGAGGGGCCGCAGTGCGCTCCAGGTGGAGCCTGGCGCGGTCGTTGTCTCGGATTCGTCGGTCTGCGTGGGGACGTCAATGGCCATGGTGATCCTAGGGAGTTGACGCTGACATGGGGGGACCGGCCCCAGGTCAGGCGGCTGCTCCGGGGGCCGTGGCGAGGGGTGCGGGGAACGCGGGCGGGCCGCGCCGGGTCAGCGCGTGCGCGAGGTGTACGCCGTGCAGGCGCCGGGGCCGCGGGCTCTGCGGGACCGGGCGTGGGGCCGCGGGCGGCAGGACGAGAGTGAGCAGCAGGCGCAGCGGGGTGAAGGCGAGGTGCCCGACGGCGTGGGCGAGCCGGAAGAAGGCGGCCTCGCCGCGGGCCAGCCAGAGCGCGCAGACGGCGGCGGCGACGAGGTGGGCGGCGAGCATGCCGGCGTCCACGTCCATGGGTCCCACGGCTGTGGTGGCGGGCTCGGCGTGATGGTGCCGGGACGGATGTCGGCCGGCTCCGGAGAAGATCAGATGCAGGGCGCCCTGGACGGCGAGGAGGCCGGTGCCGATGGCGGGGAGACCGTGGCGTCGTCCACCGGCGAACCAGCCGACGGCCGTGGTCGCGGCGAAGGCGGTGAGCAGCGCCGGTATGGGGATGTCATGCGCAGAGATGAACGAATGCCCCGTGGCGGCCAGTGCGATGCACACCGCCGCGAAGAGTGCGGCCCGCAGGGCGCGTATCGGCGACCGGGCATCCGTCATTGTCATGGTCTGCACATGCTGTCATCCCATGCGGCGGTTGCGGGAGGGGGCCGCCTTCCGCGGGCAGCGGAATCCCTGTGCCTGGCCCCTCCTCACCAGGCAGAGTCGCCGTTATGAGACTTCTGATACTGGGGGGCACGGAGTTCGTCGGCCGTGCGGTCGTCGAGTCGGCGCTGGGGCGTGGCTGGGAGGTCACGGTCTTCCACCGCGGGCGGCACGAGGCGCCCGCCGGCGTCACCACACTGCTCGGCGACCGGACCGCGCCGGACGGGCTCGCGGCGCTGGCCGATCGGGAGTGGGACGTCGTCGTCGACACATGGTCGGCCGCGCCGTCCGTCGTGCGCGACGCGGCGCGGCTGTTGGCGGGGCGGGTCGGTCGCTATGTCTATGTGTCGAGCTGTTCGGTGTACGCCTGGCCCCCGGCGCTCGGCCACGACGAGACCAGCCCGGTGGTGGAGGGCTCGCCCGACGCGGGCGAGGTGCCGTACGCGGAGGCCAAGCGGGGCGGTGAGTTGGCCGCGCTCGACGCGTTCGGCGACGACCGTGCACTGCTGGTGCGCGCGGGCCTGATCATCGGCCCCTGGGAGAACATCGGCCGCCTGCCGTGGTGGCTGCGCCGGATCGCCCGCGGCGGCGCTGTGCTCGCGCCGGGTCCGCGGGACACGCCGCTGCAGTACATCGACGTACGCGACCTCGCGGAGTGGGTCGTACTGGCTGCGGAGCGGGGCCTGAGCGGCCCGTACAACGTGGTGAGCGAGCCGGGGCACACGACGATGCGCGACCTGCTGGAGGCCTGCGCGAGGGCCACGGGCTCGTCGGCGGAGCTCCGCTGGACGCCGCCGGAGGTGCTTCTGGCTGCGGGCATCGAGCCCTGGACGGATCTCCCGATCTGGATCCCGCGGGCGGAACAGCCGGAACTCCACAACGCGATCCACGGGGTGAGCGTCGGCAAGGCGCTTGCGGGGGGTCTGAGTTGCCGCCCGGTCGCGTCGACGGTGACGGATACGTGGAGGTGGCTGGAGTCCATCGGCGGGGCGCCGCCGCAGCGGGGGGACCGTCCGGTGGTGGGGCTGGCGCCTGAGGTGGAGGCGGGCGTGCTGGGCGGCTGAGCGGGGCGCCTGCGGCGGGCTTGTTCCCCGACCCTCCCCCTACGCCCTGGCGGGCGTGGGGGACCCCCACTTCCCGAACTGGGGGCACGCCCCCAGACCCCCGGTACGCCCTTCGGGCGTTGTCCTCAATCTCCCCCAGACTTCGTCCGGGGGGATTGAGGCGCGGGGTCCGGGGCGGAGCCCCGAATACCAGCCCCGCCGGCGATTGAGGCGCGGGGTCTGGGGCGGAGCCCCAGGTCAGGGTCGAGCCCCCGCGTCTTCGGGGTGGTGCCAGGTACACCCCCACACGGTGTCGGGGGCCAGTGCCACCGCGCAGCGGTCCGGCCACACTTGTGCCTGAGACCGGGCAACGAGGGGAACCCCCAATGAATACGTCGAAGTCACGTCACGCGATGGTGGCCGGCGCACAAGGTCTGGCGCTGGCTCTGATGGCGCTGATCGGGTCGATCACGCTCTTCGTCCTGGCGGTGGTCTCCATCTCCCTGATCCCCATAGGCGTGGGTGTGTTCACCACTCCCGCCGTACTGTCCCTGGTGCGGGCCCACGTCAATCAGCGGCGGCTGCTGGCGGCCCAGTGGTCGTCGGTGCGGATCCCGGTGCCGTACCGCCCCTTCCCCCGGGACTTGCGCACCGGCATCACCGGGCAGGTCGAGCGCTGCACGCTGATGCTGAAGGACCCGGCGACCTGGCGGGACCTGCAGTGGCTGCTGGTGGACATGAGCGCGGGGGCGATCGTGGCGATCCTCCCGCCGGCGCTGATTCTGGACGGCATCTTCGGACTGCTGCTCCTGGCCGGTCTGTGGCTGCCGATCGTCGAGGCGGACGGCACGTACTGGTATTCCTTCGTACCGGTCGACGGATGGGGCACTGCCGGTCTTGCCGCGCTGCTCGGAGTCGTCTGGCTAAAGGCCGCGCTGTACGGCAACCCGTTCCTGGTGCGCACCCACTTCCGGCTGGCCGGCTCCGTACTCACCCCGAACCGCGAGGAGGAGCTGGAGCAGCGCATCGGCCGGCTCACCGAGACCCGGCACGACGCGCTGGACACCTCCGCGGCCGAACTGCGGCGTATCGAGCGGGATCTGCACGACGGGGCGCAGGCCCGGCTGGTCGCCATGGGCATGAACCTCGGCACCGTCGAGGCGCTCATGGAGAAGGACCCGGCGCAGGCCAAGGAGCTCATCTCGAAGGCCCGCGAGTCCTCTGCCGAGGCGCTGACCGAACTGCGCGACCTGGTCCGCGGCATCCACCCGCCGGTCCTGGCGGAGCGCGGGCTCGGCGACGCGGTCAAGGCGCTGGCGCTGCGGCTGCCGGTGAAGACCGAGGTGGACGTGGAGCTGCCGCGCCGCGCCGACGCTCCGGTCGAGTCGGCCGCGTACTTCGCGGTCAGCGAGGCCCTCACCAACGCGGTCAAGCACTCGGGCGCCGACCGGATCTGGGTCGACATGTCGCACTCGGACGGCTCGCTGCGTATCGCGGTCACGGACAACGGCACGGGCAGCGCGGCCGTCGGTACCGGCTCGGGCCTGAGCGGCATCGAACGCCGGCTCGGTACATTCGACGGCGTACTCGCCGTCAGCAGTCCCGCAGGCGGCCCCACCATGGTCACCATGGAGATTCCTTGCGAGTTGTACTAGCCGAAGATCTGTTCCTGCTGCGCGACGGCCTCGTCCGCATGCTCGAGGCGTACGATTTCGAGATCCTGGCCGCCGTGGAGAGCGGTCCCGAACTCACCAAAGCGCTCGCGGAGTTGGAGCCGGACGTCGCTGTCGTCGACGTCCGGCTTCCGCCTTCGCACACGGACGAGGGCCTGCAGTGCGCACTGGCGGCGCGGCGGGCGAGGCCCAGGCTGCCGGTGCTCGTTCTCTCCCAGCATGTGGAGCAGTTGTACGCGCGTGAGCTGCTGGCCGACGGCAACGGCGGGGTGGGCTATCTCCTCAAGGACCGGGTCTTCGACGCGGAGCAGTTCATCGACTCGGTACGGCGGGTGGCAGCGGGCGGTACGGCGATGGATCCACAGGTGATCTCCCAGCTGCTGTCGCGGCGGACGCAGGACAAGCCGATGGGCGGGCTGACGCCGCGTGAGCTGGAGGTCATGGAGCTGATGGCGCAGGGCCGTTCCAATGCGGCGATCGCCGGGCAGCTCGTGGTCACGGAGCGGGCGGTGGCCAAGCACACCTCGAACATCTTCGGGAAGCTGGGGCTCCCGGTGTCGGACGACGACAACCGGCGGGTGCTGGCGGTGCTGGCGTATCTGGACCGCGGTTAGAGCCGTGGACAACCCGCGGCAGCGTCAGGCCTGGTACTCCGTGAGGTCGATCGCGTAGACGTGCAGCGGGTAGCCGAACTCCGGGTGCGTCGTCTCGTGCTCCAGCACCATGCCCAGCTTGCGCATCACGTTCTCGGACGCGTCGTTGCCGAGTCGCGCGATGCTGATCACCCGGTCCAGGCCGCGGTCCTGGAGCGCGAACTCCAGTGAGGCGTGGGCGGCTTCGGAGGCGTACCCCTGACCCCAGAACGGCCGGCCGAGCCGCCAGCCGATCTCCACGGCGGGCAGCACCTCCGGCAGAAAGTGCGGCACGGACAGGCCCACGAAGCCGGCCAGTTCGCCGGAGGCGAGCAGTTCGACGGCGAAGAGGCCGAAGCCCTCCTCGTCCCACTCATCCTCCCAGCGCTCGATGGCCTCCGCCGTCTGCTCCAGGTCGCGGACCGAGCCGTCACCGATCCATTGCATGACCTCCGGGTCGGCGTTGATCTCGGCCATGGGGACGAGGTCGTCGTCGTGCCAGCGGCGCAGGAGGAGTCGGGGGGTCTGGATCTCGGTCATGGCGTCCATCCTGCCATCCCCACCGCCGTCCGACTTCAGCGCAATGCACCAGGTTTACTCATGGAGATTTCTACGAATTCCAACAGCGGCTGAACACCCCATGAGCCCCAGCCGTATTGAACGTCGCGCTTCTCCCTCTGCCGGGGAACGTCGCGCTTCTCCCTCTGCCGGGACCCCCCTAACCCACACCCGGCAACGAAGCAGAGGAGTTCCATGGGACGCAACAGAAAACGCTCGACTCTGGCGAACCGGGCGATAGTCGCCTCGGCCGCATTGATCCTGGGCGGGGGTGGACTGGTCGCGGTCAATACGTATGCCTCCGCAGGCGAAGGCTGGTCCTGGTCCGGCCAGCAGAACGAGCAGACGCAGAATCAGACAAAGGGCGCCGGAGAGACGGCCTCCACCATCGACTGCCCCGAGGTCGCGAACGATTTGCCAGACGTGCCCGAACAGGCGCGTCCGGAAGTCGACCGGGAACTGGCAACGATGGACAGCCAGATCACCGACGCGTACCAGAAGTTCGCAGAACAGAGGGAGCAGATCGAACAGGATCCCCAACTGGCCCAGAACGCCATTCTGAATCCGCTGAAGGACAAGCGGGCGGCGAGCATCGACCGTATTTCCGGCGCCATCGGCCGGGCCGGCCAGCAGCCGCAGGGGCTTGATGACCTCGCCCCCTGCGTCATGCGCGCCGACGACAGCGACAACGCCGGCGAAGGTGACAACGGCGGCGACGGACAAGACGACGGACAGAACGGCGACGGACAGGGAGACGGACAGGACGACGGTCAAGGTGACGGCCAGGACAATGGTCAGGATGGCGGCCAGGATGGCGGCCAGGACGACGGTCAAGGCGATGACCAGGGCGGGCAGGCCGGAAACGGCCCCGAAGCCTCCGACTTCGTCGACATCCAGTCCGTAGAGCCGAACGTCCAGCAGCCCCAGCAGCAGGGCGGCGGATCCAAAGGCACCTTCACCACCGAATGCGGGAAGAACGAGAACGGAAAGTTCAACCCGGACAATGTCATCGTCGCCCCAGGTGTGGCCAACGGCGCGCACCATATGCACGATTACGTCGGCAATCAGGCCAATGACGCGTTCGCCAGCGACGACGATCTCGCAGGAGGTGACACCACCTGCCAGAACCAGGGCGACAAGTCCACGTATTACTGGCCTGTCCTGCGACTTCAGAACGGGCAGGACGAGAACGACGCCAACGCCGACGGCGGCGGCAATGACAAGAACGTCGGAGAGATCCAGACTCCGTCCCAGGTCACGCTGAATTTCGTCGGCAGTCCGGTCAGCAAGGTCACCGCAATGCCCCGCTTCCTGCGGATCATCACCGGTGACGCCAAGGCATTCACCAATGGTGACGCGAATGCCAATGCCTCCTGGAGCTGCACCGGTTTCGAGGACCGGCAGCTGAAGGACAAGTACCCGATCTGCCCCGAGGGCAGCCAGGTGGTACGGAGCTTCAAGTTCCAGAGCTGCTGGGACGGCCAGAACACCGACAGTGCGAATCACCGCACCCATGTTGCCTTCGCGGACGACAACGGCAACTGCGGCAATGGATTCCAGGCGATCCCGCAGCTGGTCCAGCGGATCGTTTACGACGTCCCGCCGGGTCCCGGCTTCGCGGTCGACTCCTTCCCGGAGCAGCTGCACAAGCCGATCACCGACCACGGTGACTTCATCAACGTCTTCGACGAGGACCTGATGAACGAGGTGGTGGACTGCATCAACACCGGTCAGAAGTGCCAGTGACCCGCTGGCACTGATCCCCTGACACGACCCGGATCGGCTCCCCTGAGCGGGGGGCCGATCCGGCTGTCACGGCCCCCCACCCCATACCTGCGCGGTCAGCTCCCGTGGTGTTCCGAGTGGTCCTGCTCGCTCCCCCCACTGCCACCACTACTCCCCGAGTGGTGCTGCGAGCCGGTCTCCACATTCCCACCGAGCCGGCCGCGCAGCGCCGTGACCACCTTCGCGTCGCCGACCGCGACCCATTTGCGGCCGACGAGATACGAGCCGCCGTAGTCATTGGCCTCGTTGATCCATTCGCGCTGCCCTCTGTCGGTGGCGAAGGTGGCCAGCACATACTTGCCGTCGCCGGTCGTGCAGTTGGCCTGCCGCAGCTCGGCCG
This sequence comes from Streptomyces sp. NPDC019443, assembly GCF_044389785.1. NCBI lineage: Bacteria > Bacillati > Actinomycetota > Actinomycetes > Kitasatosporales > Streptomycetaceae > Streptomyces > Streptomyces sp. NPDC019443. The sequence continues at coordinate 113,304 of NZ_JBIRYJ010000005.1, read as the reverse complement.
CATCCGTCTGGATGTTCGGTTTGCACTCCGCCTTCTCGGCCAGCTGCTCCAGGGTGCCCGTCGCCGTCTTCGGAGGCTTGGGATCCTTGTCTCCGCCACGCCCGTCGCCGTCGTCGCCCGATCCGCAGGCCGTGGCAAGGGTCAGCGCCAGAACTGCCAGTGCTGCGCGGGCCGTCCGCCTCGCGCCCGTGTTCGTACTCGTCCGCATCCAGCCATCGTGCCCTGTCAGCAACCTTTTGCGCGAGGGAACTCCCGATAACCTGCGCTCCGCACGCACCTGTTGTCACGTGAGCAACACGGAGGAGCGCTGATGATCGAGCTGTCGAGACGTACGGTGCTGGGCACAGCGGGAGCGATCGGCGTGGGAGCGGCATTGGCCGGACACAACCCCGCGGCCGCCGCACCCGCGGCCCGATTCGCCACCGCCCCCGCACAGGCCGCACTGCTGCGGCTGCTGCCCCGGCACGCCGGCCAGTTCCGGCTCCGGGCGCTGGAGGGCCCCGAGCGTTTCCGGGTCACCGGCTCGACCGGCCGTATCGAGGTCGCGGGCACCAGTCCCGCCGTACTCCTCACCGGAGTGCACTGGTACCTCAAGTACGTCTGCCGGGCACACATCTCATGGTCCGGGAGCCAGCTGGACCTGCCGGGGCGGCTGCCCGCGCCCCGCACAGCGCTCGAGCGGTCGGCGACCGTCCCGCACCGGTTCGCGTACAACGACACTCACGACGGCTACACCGCCCCGTACGCCGACTGGGCCAGCTGGGAGCGGCTGCTCGACGTCCTCGCCCTGCACGGCTGCAACGAGGTGCTGGTGACACCCGGCCAGGAGGCGGTCTACCACCGGCTCCTGATGGACTTCGGATACTCCGACACAGAGGCCCGCACCTGGCTGCCCGCGCCATCCCACCAGCCGTGGTGGCTGCTGCAGAACATGAGCGAGTACGGCGGCCCCCTCTCCCCCGAGCTCATCGACAGACGTACCGGCCTCGGCAGAAGGATCTGCGACCGGATGCGCGAACTCGGTATGCACCCGGTCCTGCCCGGTTACTTCGGCACGGTCCCGGACGGCTTCGTCGCCCGCAATCCCGGCGACGCCCGCGTCATCCCGCAGGGCAGCTGGAACGGGCTGCGCCGCCCCGACTGGCTGGACCCCCGCACCCAGAGCTTCGCCGACGTCGCCGCCGCCTTCTACCGGCACCAGTCGGAACTGTTCGGCGACGTCGGCCACTTCAAGATGGACCTGCTGCACGAGGGCGGCACCGCCGGGGACGTCCCGGTGGCGGACGCCGCCCGCGCCGTCGAGACGTCCCTGCACACCGCCCGCCCCGGGGCCACCTGGGTGATCCTCGGCTGGCAGTCCAACCCTCGGCCCGCGCTCCTCGACGCGATCGACACCGACCGGGTGCTGATCGTCGACGGGCTCTCGGACCTGGACACGGTCACCGACCGCGAGGCGTCTTGGGGCGGCGCTCCGTACGCGTTCGGCACCATCCCGAACTTCGGCGGGCGTACGTACCTCGGGGCGAACACCGACCGGTGGACTCAGAAGTTCACCGCCTGGCGCGACAAGCCGGGCAGCGCGCTGGCCGGCACCGCGTACATGCCGGAGGCCGCCGAGCGCGACCCCGCCGCCCTGGAGCTGTTCAGCGAGCTCGCCTGGCGCGAGGAGCGGATCGACCGGGAGGCATGGTTCGCCGAGTACGCCGAGTTCCGCTACGGCGGCGAGGACAGCTCGGCGCGCACCGCCTTCACCGCGCTCGCCGCCACCGCGTACAAGCTCACCAGCACCGACGGCCGCCCGTACGACTCGCTGTTCTGCCGCCGCCCCAGCTTGACCGCGTCCATCGGCACCGCCTTCGACCCGGCTGCGTTCGACCAGGCGTTCGCGGCGCTGCTCGGTGTACGGCTTTCGCTGCGCGGCAGTGACGCCTACCGCCACGATGTGACCGACCTGGCCCGCCAGGCCCTCGCCAACCGCTCCCGTACGCTGCAGCTCCCGCTGCGCGTCGCCTGTCTGAGCAAGGACGTGGACACCTTCCGCGCCCTCACCGCCCTGTGGCTGAAGCTGATGCGGCTGAGCGACACGATGGCCGGCTGCCATCGTGCCTTCCTTCTCGGCCCCTGGCTGGAGGACGCCAAACGGCTGGCCACCAGCGCGGAAGAGGCGGTGGAGCTGGAGCGCACCGCCCGGGCGCTGATCACCACGTGGGCGGACCGGGCGGCGGCGGCCGAGCTCAGCAACTACGCCAACCGCGACTGGCACGGGCTGATCAACGACGTCCATGTGCCGCAGTGGGAGGCGTATCTGGACGAGCAGGCCGCCGCGATGGCCGAGGGCCGCGCGCCCAAGTCCTTCGACTGGTATCCGGCGGAGGAGGCCTGGACGAAGGACCGGCGCGCCTATCCGGTGCGGGCGACGGGTGACGCGTACCGCACGGCCCGGCGGGTGTACGACACCCTCGCGACCGCCCCCTACCAGGGCTTCGTCGACGTCACCGTGGACCCGCCGGCCTTCACGCCCGGCAGCATCGGGATCGCCACGGCCGCCTTCCGCAATCTGAACGGGCTGCGATCCACCGGACGCGTCGACTTCGCCCTGACGGGTCTTGCCGCCGAGCCACAGGGCGAGCCGTTCCTGACGAGCGTCCCGGCGGGCGGCACCGGCGCGGTCGGCTGGCGGGTGACGGCCCCGGCCGAACCCCTCACAGAGCCGCTGGTCCCGATGCCGTACGAACTGCGCACACAGTACGGCCCGCGCGGCGAGGAGCGGAGCGAGATGGGGGTCCCCCCGGCCGAAGGCTGGGGGAGGGTGACCGTGACCCACAAGGACGCTCTCTGGATGGCGTCGCCGCTCGATCCCGAGTGGCGCACGTTCACCAGCAACAGGGCGGTCTTCGGACAGCTCGGCGACCGCTTCGCGATCAACGGCGCGGGCAACGACCTGTGGCGGGGCACCACCCACTTCGGCACCGCCTACCGTGAGGGCGCGCTCACTGCTGGAACAAGCGTCGTCCTGCGGGTGGACTCCCAGGAGAACACCAGCAGTTGGGCCCGGGCGGGCATCGTCGTACGCAACAGCCTTGCCACTCCCGGCGCCGCCGGCTTCCTGAATCTGGCCGCGACACCCGGCCAGGGCATCGTGCTGTCGTACGACACGAACGGCGACGGCATCCTGGACACGTACAGGCGCATCACCGGCGTCAAGGCCCCGGTACTGCTGAGGCTCACCCGCAACGCGGGAACCTCCTTCACCGGTACCTGCTCGACGGACGACGGCGCCACCTGGCGCACGATCGCCACGGTGTCCGTGCCGAGAGCCGCCGCCGCTCAGGACGTGGGGCTCTTCATGAGCGCCGCCAGCGGCGGCAGCGGGGCCCGGGGAACGGTGCGGTTCAGCGGTTGGTCGATCGCGGCGCCGCCGTCGACTACCGTTCCGTAAGAAAAGGATCTTTCCGGTAGATCCAGCAGATATCGATGTGCTGAGTCAGGGAGCCGCCCGCCATGACCGCGATCCCCGCCACCACCGTCGCCAACCTCCGCGGCCTCGGCGGCACTCCGCTGCGCTGCGGCCGTTCCGTACGATCCGGTCTGCTCTTCCGCTCCGGGTCGCTCGACCGGCTCGACCCCGCCGCAGATCCGGTCGTCGCCGCGCTCGGGATCCGTACGGTCGTCGACTTCCGCACCGCGGCCGAGCGCCTCGCCCGCCCGGACCACATCCCGCCGGGCGGGCGGCTGCTGCTCGCCGATGTGCTCGCCGACCAGGTGGCGTCCGGCAAGATGCCGGCCGCCGCGCAGCTCAAGCGGGTGCTGGCCGATCCGGTGCTCGCCGAGGGGGAGTTGGGCGGCGGCCGGGCGCACGCGCTGTTCGCCGACACCTACCGCGGCTTCGTCAGCACCGGCTCGGCACGCGCCGCCTACGGCGCCTTTCTCAATGAAGTCGCCGACCCCGAGTCCGGCCCGCTGCTCTTCCACTGCACGGCGGGCAAGGACCGCACCGGCTGGGCCGCGACGATCGTCCTCACCCTGCTCGGTGCGGAGCCGGAGACCGTCGAGGCGGAGTATCTGGCCGTCAACCCGGCGGTACGGCAGGCCTTCGCCCCGCTCGTCGAGGGATACATCGCGCAGGGCGGCGACCCCGAGACCGCCCTGGCGATCATCGGCGTGGTGCCGGAGTATCTGGCCGCGGCGCTCGACGAGGTCGATGGCCGCTACGGCACGATGGAGAAGTACGTGTGCGAAGGGCTCGGCGTCCCCGCGGCGGCGATCGAGCGCATCCACGAGCGGCTGGCCGGCTGAACGCGGCGCGGTCGACGGCGGCACGGTCGACGACGGCACCGCCCGCTGCCCCGATCGGGGTGTGCCGGTGACCATAGGACCATTCGCTCGTTCTGCTGAACGTGCGCCCACAGGATGTCGTCACCACACCCGCCCCGTCGGCCCCCGCTCCCGCCCCCGGCCCCGTCTCGGTCGAGCAGGCCGAGGCGGCCCTGGTCGAGCACTACCCCCGGCTCGTGCGGATGGCGTATCTAGTACTGCCTCCGTCCCTCGGGCGCAACCGCCGTGTGCTGACCGCGCACGCCCTCGTGCAGCGCTCGCTCCCGCGCGGCCGCACCACCCCCGCGGGAGCCGCGGACGCCGCGATCCCGCCCTCCCGCCGCGCGCAGGGCGACACCGACCCGGGGTACGCGTATGTACGGGGGCGGGTGCTGCGCCAGGCCCTGGACGCCGGGCTTCCGCTGATGCGGGCGGCCTGGCCGAAGCGCGCCCAGCTGCCGCCGCTGCTGCCGCACGTCTGGGGCCTGCGGGTCTTCCCGCGCTCCGGCGGCGCCGATGAACTCGCTCTGGACCAGCGGCTCTCCGCGCTCTCCGGGCCCGCCAGGGCGGCGTATGTACTGCGCGGTCTGGAGGAGCTGCCCGACACCGATGTACGTCACGCCCTCACCGCCGCCGGGGTGGCGGACCCGCATGCGGCGCTCGCCGAGGCGGACGGGATGGACACGGCGGGGGATGTCGCGCTGCTCGAATCCCCGGAGTTCGACCCGTGTTCGCTGCAGGCGCGCCCCACCGATCTGATGCGCCGCCGCCAGCACGTCAAGGCCGCACTGGTGGCGGCCGCGGCCCTCGCGGTGTGCGGCGCGCTGCTCGGGCTGCCGGGCGACGGCTGGGGTCCGGACGGTGCGGCCGCGCCGCCGTACGCCCGTAATCCCGCCGCCGAATCCGCCCTGGATCCTGCCCGGTTGACGCGGGTCTCCCCCACGGCGTGGCAGCACTTGTCCCGTACGGACTTCTCCGTCTGGCCGGCCCGCGGAGGTCTCACCGATGACCATGCCCTGCTGCGCCGCGCGCTCGCCGTCTGGGCCAGGCCCGGCAGCGCGGTCCAGGTCTCCGCGACCCCCGGCACACCGCCCGGCCCGCCGATGGGTCCGCCGCAGCTGCTGTACGCGGGCGAGGTCGACCAGGCGCGTGTGGTGCTTCTGCACGACGGACTGCGCGTCGTCCGATACGCCGAGCCCAAGGGCGGCACCGGCGGCGTGGCGCTCGACTTCGCGCGTACGGACGGGGCCGACGCCGCCTCGGCGGGCGCGCTGGTGGCAGGCCGCACCGACGGCAATGTCCGCTATCTGACCGCGCCCTGGGTACGGAAGGCCGCCGTACGCAACCTACTCGACCCGACGTCGGAGCCACGGCCGCTGTCCCGCGACGAGGACGGGCTCACGGCCCCGCTGGCGAGTCCGGCGCAGGCGCGCGACTGCAAAGCCTGGGACGTTCTGGAGCTGCGCGACGACACGGCCGACCGGCTGCTGACCGATCTCGGTGAACTGACCCCCGCCCGGCTCACCTCGGGCCCGCCGTCCGCCCCGCGGGACGTCACCGGCAAGGCGGAGCGCGCTTTCTGGGCCCGCACGGCCTGTCTGCTGCCCGGGGTGCGGGCGCACGGTGTGCGCAGCGTCAACTCGTGGCAGTACGCGAAGCAGCCGCTGCCCGATTCGAACGGCACGGCTCACTGGCTGTGCACCCGCGCGGAGACCTGGCAGGGCACCGGAAGCCGGGTCATGGCACAGTTCCAGGCCCCGGCCGCGCAGGCCGGCGCCCCCGCCGCGATCGCGGCGCGGGCCGAGGACTCGCCCGCCTGCGGGGTGCGCGATCCGAAGGTGCTGGCGGGCGTGCTCTGGAAGTCGCGGGCGGGACGGTGGTACGTACTCGCGGCGGGCAGCGGGCAGTTCACATCGCTCGCGACATCGGGCGGGGTCGACGGCAGCGCGAAGGGCAAGCTGCTGGCGGTACCCGCTCGGGAGGGCGCGCGGGCGGAGCTGAACGGCCGTCTGGCGGACGGCAGTCGCGTGGGCGCGCTGCACTGAACCGCTCCTGTGGCCCCTCCCGAGGCCGCTCTCGGCCATCCGCTGCCGGGGCGGGCGGCTGATCCTGGACCTGTGGACGACGCCCGTTAGGGTGTTCGTATGACGACCGGGGTACGCCGCAGGATGGGCGTCGAGGAGCGCAGACAGCAGCTGATCGGTGTGGCGCTGGAGCTGTTCAGCCACCGCTCCCCCGACGAGGTGTCGATCGACGAGATAGCGGCGGCCGCGGGCATCTCGCGACCGCTCGTCTACCACTACTTTCCCGGCAAGCAGAGCCTGTACGAGGCGGCGCTGCGGCGGGCCGCCGACGAGCTGGCCGGGCGGTTCCTGGAGCCGCCGGAGGGTCCGCTCGGGGCGCGGCTGCTGCGGGTCATGGGCCGGTTCTTCGACTTCGTGGACGACCACGGGCCGGGGTTCTCGGCGCTGATGCGGGGCGGTCCCGCCGTTGGATCGACAACGACGAACGCGATGATCGACGAGGTCAGGCAGGCCGCGTACGAGCAGATCCTGGCCCATCTGGGGATCGAGACGCCGCCTTCGCGGCTGGAGTTGGTCGTACGGTCCTGGGTGTCGCTCGCCGAGTCGACCGCGCTGATCTGGCTGGACGGGCGGCGGGTTCCGCGCGGCGAGCTGGAGTTGCAGCTGGTGCACGACTTCGCGGCGCTGTGCGCGGTGAGTGCGGCGTACGACGAGGAGATGGCGGGCATCCTGCTGCGCATCCTGGCGGACGAGCCGGCAGAGGGACCGTTCGGCGATCTGGTCGGCCGGCTCATGTCGCTGGCGCCCGCGCTGCCCAAGGTGCCGGCTCAGCGCTAGCGCTGGGACGGCTCCAGACTCGTCAGCTGAAGGGCCAGCAGGGCCACATCGTCCTCGCGGGTGCCGAAGCAGTCCAGCAGCGTGTCGCAGAGCGCCAAGACGCCCGGCGGTGCGTGCGCTGCGGTGCGGCAAAGACGTTCGAGGGAGACCGTGAGGTCTGTGCCGCGAGTCTCGATCAGGCCGTCGGTGACCATCAACAGCCGCTCGGATTCGGCCAGTTGGACCTCGGACGGGCAGGGACGGTCCAAGCCCAGACCCAGTAGCGGGCCGGAGCTGCGGGCGTAGGCCGCGCTGCCGTCGCCGGTCACGATCAGCGGGCGGATATGGCCTGCGTTCGCGATCCGGGTGCGGCCGGTCCTCGGGTCGATCAGGGCGAGGCAGACCGTGGCCGTTGCCTCCGGGTGGTAGCGCTGGAGCATCCGGTCGAGGCGGCGCAGCAGCGCGGCCGGGTCGCTCTCGTCGGTGGCGTACGCGCGCAGGGCGTGCCGCAGTTCGACCATGACCGTCGCCGCGTCGAGGGAGTGGCCGACGACGTCGCCGACGCCGACCAGCAGTCCGGCCGCCGTGGTCAGGGCGACATAGAAGTCGCCGCCGATCTCGGCGTTGCGGGAGGCGGGCACATAGCGCAGGGCGAGTTCCGCGCCGGGCAGGGTGGGCGGCTGCTGGGGCAGGAAGCTGTGTTGCAGTGTGAGCGCGACATGGCGTTCCTCGGCGGCGGTGCGCAGGGTCTGGGCGGTGAGGGCGGTGTCATGGGCGAGCCGGCCGAGCAGCGACGCGGTGTCCGGGTCGCAGGGGGCGTACGCGGGGTGGGCAAGACAGATCGGCGGCTGGTCGGGGCGGTCGCCGGCGAGCAGCAGGGCCGCGCCGCCGGGGACTTCGGGCCGGAAGAACCCGGGCGGCCACAGCGGCGGCGGCGCGATCAGCGGATGTACGCCCGTACGGCCGGCCATGCACCGCCGCAGCAGACCGGCCACGGCCGCCCGCGCTTCGGCGTCCGGCGGGCAGTCGTACCGCCGGGGGCTGCCCGCGTACAGCGTGTCCTCCGCGCCGAAGACGAAGGCCGCGGCCGGACCGCCGGTGAGCTGGGCGGTGGCGGCCGCGGCCAGGTCGGCCAGTTCCTGCGGGCCGTGCGCACCGTGCAGTTCCGTGGTCGCGGCGGCGAGCCGGGTCAGCCGGTCGGCCTGCGCCTCTGCGTCATGGCGGGAGCGGGCCCCGCGCAGGGCGGCCCTGATCACCGCCTCGATCTCCTCCGGCTCGACGGGGATCGTCAGATACGCGTCCGCGCCCGCGTCGAGTCCGCGGCTGCGGTCTCGCGGGGAGATCGCCGCGGCGCTGAAGTGCACCACCGGCATCGCGGCGATCTCCGGATGGGCCTTGATCCGGCGGCACAGTTCGAAGCCGTTCATGTCGGGCAGGCCGATGTCGACCAGCGCGGCGTCCGGCAACGCACCCGACCTGAGTCTCGTGTCGAGCTCGATCAGTGCGTCGCCGGCGCACGCGGTGGTCACCACCCGGTGACCGGCCCGGCGCAGCACCGCGCCCATGGCGTAGCGATTGGCCTCGAGGTCGTCGACGACCAGCACCGTGGCGTCGCCGGCTCCGCTCATGTCCCGCTTCCCCTCGGATCGGGGACACTCCGCTCTGTAGTCCATCCACACGCTATCGCGCGATGGTCAGCCCCGGGTGAAGACTGCGACGGTGCGCGCCGGGACGGTGAAGCTGCCTGAACTCCCTTCGTACGACGATGCCTTGGTGGTAGTGTCCGCGCCCGCGGCCTGGACGCGGTGCAGGGCGTACGGCTTCCCGGCCAGTTCCGGGACCCGCTGGGTCTGCTGCTCGGGCGTCGCGTTGAAGACGACGACCAGATCCCCGGCCCGCATGGTGATCACGCCCGGTGTCTCGTCCTTCCCGGAGAGCGGGAAGGAGACCGCGGACTGCACCTCGCCCGCCGTGGCCAGGCTGAATGCCTGCTCAGTGGCGCGGATGGTGAGCAGATCACGGTAGGCGGCCGACGCGCCGTTGATCTGCGGACAGCCCACCGTGAGCGATGCGGCCGTCAACAGAGGCTTGGCATAGGGCCACTTGGCCTTGTTGTCCGCCTCCGGCGGCAGCCCGCGGCCGAAGCCGTTGCCGTCCCGGCAGTCCCAGTGGACTGTGTTGAACCAGTCGCCACTGTCGTAGGAATTGCGGTCAAGGGACTTGGAACGGAGCAGGTCCGTCCCGGCCTGGGAGAGCGCGGGGCCCTGGGAGAGCGCCGCGGTCGCCATCGCCAGCACCTGCATACGCGCGCGGTCGGCCGGGGACGTGCCCCGCGGCAGCTTGAAGGCGAGAGCGTCGTAGAGGGATTCGTTGTCGTGGGCGTCCGCGTAGGCGAGGGCGTCGCCGGGAGCGGCGGCATACCCGGCGGGGGCGCCGTTGTAGTCGACCTCGGAACCCTTGACGGTGCGGCCGGAGCTGTCGGTGAAGGTGTACGCGGCGAGGTTGCCCGTAAGACCGACCTTGATCAGGTCCTGGTAGTGCAGAAGGCGGGCCTTCTGCTGGGCCTCGGTGCCGTTCGACGACGAGGAGTTGGGGTCGGTGTAGAGCCCAGAGGCGAAGCCCTGGACGCCCGGGTCCTCGTCGAAGGGGCCGCCGCCGCGCACCGCGTCGCGGGCCCGGTCGGAGAAGGTCGCCACTCCCGTTCTTGCCATGTTCTTCTGGGTGGCCTGGACGAAGCGGGCGTCGTCCGCGATCTCCCCGAAGTTCCAGCCCTCCCCGTAGAGAATGATCTTCTTGCCGTCGACGCCGTCACGGGCGGGGGTCAGCTCGTCGAGGGCTGCGCGCACCGCGAGGATGTTGGCCTTCGGGTGGTGGCCCATCAGGTCGAAGCGGAAGCCGTCGACCTTGTACTCCTTGGCCCAGGTGACGACCGAGTCGACGACGAGCTTGCCCATCATGGCGTTCTCGGGCGCGGTGTTGGCGCAGCAGGTGGAGGTGGCGACGGCGCCGTCGGCGAGCAGCCGCTGGTAGTAGCCGGGCACGATCTTGTCGAGTACGGACTTGTCGGCCTGGCCGCTCGCCACGGTGTGGTTGTAGACGACGTCCATGACGGTGCGCAGGCCGCTGGAGTTCAGGGCCTGGACCATCTGCCGGAATTCGACCGTACGCCGGGTCCCTTCCGGGTCGGAGGCGTACGAACCCTCGGGGACGGTGTAGTGCAGCGGGTCGTACCCCCAGTTGTACGCGTCCTTCGCGGCGGCCTTGGCGATACAGGCCTGCTGCTCGTCGGAGTCGGGTGCGTACACCTTCAAGTCGCAGGCGGGTGAGGACTGGCCGGATTTCCTCTCCGGGATGGTGCCGATGTCGAAGGCCGGCAGCAGATGGACGTAGGAGGTGCCGGAGGCGGCGAGCGCGCGCAGATGCTTCATGCCCTGCGAGTCGCGGTCGGTGAAGGCGAGGTACTGGCCGGGGTGGTTCGATGTGCCGTCCGCGACGGAGAAGTCACGGATGTGCAGCTCCTGGATCTGCGCGTCACGCAGCGGCACGGCCGTGGGCTTCTTCGTCGAGGCCCAGCCCGCGGGTGCGAGCTTCGGGTCGGCGAGGTCGACGACCAGGCTGCGGGCGGAGTCGGTGGTCAGGGCGGTGGAGTACGGGTCGGTGACCTTGTTGGTGACGACCTTCTGGACGGTGGGTGCCCAGACCTTCACCGTGAAGCGGTACGGCTTCCGGGCCCAGCTCTTCGGCCCGGTGACCGACCAGACGCCGCTCGCGCCGTCCCGCCGCATCACGACCGTCTTCCCGTCGAGATCGAGGGAGACGGACTGAGCGGTGGGAGCCCAGAGGGAGAGCGTGGGGCGGCCGCGGTTGTCGAAGACGGGCCCGAGCTTCGCTCCGGTCGCGTCGTACAGGTCGTCGAGTACACCCGGGATCTGTACGCCGGTGGCGGCGAGCAGCGCACCATTGGCCGCGCGCTGGGTGGCGATCAGCTGGCCGCGCAGGGACTCACGGACCCTGTCCCGGTCGCGGGGGTCGACGGTGAAGGCCGGATAGTCCTTGAGATGGGGGTACTTGGCCTTCTGCGCGTCACTGAGTGCGGACGGTGCGAGCCGCAGCCAGCGGCCCTCGTCCGACAGCGCCCCGTCGACGACGGAGATCCCGCCGTCCTTCGCGTACACCAGCTGCTGGCTGGTGGCGTCGGTGGCCTTCACCTTCCAGACGACGGTGTCCCGGTCGATCCACTGGGCCTCCGCCTTGGCCAGGTCGAGGGAGGGTGCGCCGCCGGCCTGCGGCAGCAGATACTTCGACTGCCCCGCCAGCAGCCAGACCTCGTGTCCGTACGTCGCGAGGTCCAGTGACTGGTCGGTCGGCAGGTCCTTCTGGTCACCCTTGTGGACGATGTAGCTGAGCGAGTTCGCACCGGCCGCCAGCGGCACCTCGAAGGTCACTCCGTACGCGTCCTTGCGCACCGGCAGGAGCGGCTTGGACCAGTCGGTCGGCGACGCGGCGCCCGACCAGGTGTGCAGACCCCAGCCGTCGTAGTCGCCGTCGGCCCGGTGGTAGTGGAGGACGGCCTTGGTCTTGTCCTGCGGCGGGTAGGCGCCGTCGGGCACGCGGTCGGCCTGGCCGTCCTTGCCCTGCTCGATCCACACCTCGCCGGTGCGGGCGAGGTCGACGGTGCGCTGCGGGCCGTCCGCGGTGCCGTTCTTCTCAACGGTGTACGGGACGGTCGCGGCGCCCTCGGGGAGCTTGACCCAGGCGAAGGCGCCGTAGGCGTCCCGCCCGGTGAAGGAAGCCGCGGTGTCACCGGACTTGAGCTGCCAGCCGTCGTAGTCGCCGCCGGTCCGCGTGTAGTGGACGACGGCGTAGTCGCGCTCGACGGCCACCGGCTTCTCGGGCGGCGGGGCCTGACCGGCGGTCGTCGAAGCGAGAGCACTCGCGGTGCGTCCCGCGCTGTCCACCACAACTGCCTTGTAGCGCAGGAGTGTTCCGGCCTTCACCTTCTGGTCGATGTACTGGGTGACCTTGTACGGGGCATGGTCGGCCGAGCCGAGAGTGCGCCACTTGCCGTTGCCCGTCTGGGCGGCGAAGACGACGCGGTTCAGCTGTCCGCCGGTGACGTCCGCCGTGATCTCGACGGTGCCGGTGGCCCCGGCGGCGGGGGCCTCGAGGGTCACGGTCGGCCTGGCGGCGGGCTCGGCCAGGGGCTTCGCGGCCCGGAGCACCACCGACGACAGCGCGGGCACGGTGACCGTGATCCTGCCTTCGGTGGCGCGGACGGTGCCCGAACCGCCGTACAGGACACGGAAGTCCACGGCGTCCACCGGCAGGGTCACCGTCTTGGGCGCGGTCCCGTTGTTGGCGGCGACGAGATACTCGATGGGCCCAGTGCGCGCCTTTGCGTCCGTACGGGAGAAGGCGTACACCGAGTCCTTGGCGTACCGCTCCTGCTGGACGCCGTTCCGCAGCGCCGGGTGGTCCTTGGTGAGCTTCGACAGCGCGGCGATCGACCGGTAGACGGAGTGCGCCGGGTCGTACGCGTCAGAGGCGTGGGTGCGGTCCGTGCCCAGCTGGTCGTCGTCCAGATAGTCGGCGGTCTTCGAGGCGAAGAGGCTCTGGCGGGCGTCCTTGTCGCCGCCCGCGCCGGTGAAGCCCTGCTCGTCGCCGTAGTAGATCACCGGGTTGCCGCGGCCCAGGAACATCAGCTCGTTGGCGAGCCGTGCGCGCTTCAGCAGCTCGGCGTCGTCGGCCTTTGGGTTGTCCTGCTTGAGGAAGGTGCCGATGCGGCCCATGTCGTGGTTGCCGAGGAAGGTCACCTGCTCATAGGCGTTGGCCTTGTCGGTGGTGTAGCGGTAGTCGTTGCCGAAGACGGCGGCGAGCTTGTCGGCGGGCGCACCCTGCGAGACGTAGGCGCGGGCGGCGTCCTGGAAGGGGAAGTCGAGCGTGGCGTCCAGCCGGCCGCGGGTCACATACGGCGAGGTGATCGCCGTGTCCGCGGCGAAGACCTCGCCGAACATGAAGAAGTCGTCCCGGCCGCGCTCGGCCGCGTACGCGTCCAGCGCGGTCGCCCACTGGGTCCAGAAGTCCATGTCGACATGTTTGACGGTGTCGATGCGGAAGCCGTCGATGCCGAAGTCCCGGACCCACTTCTCGTAGATCTGCTGCATACCCTTGACGACCTCGGGGCGCTCGGTCCAGAGGTCGTCGAGGCCGGAGAAGTCGCCGTACTCGGAGCTCTCGCCGGCGAAGGTGGAGTCGCCGCGGTTGTGGTACATCGTCGGGTCGTTGAGCCAGGCGGGGACCTTCTGGCCGCCGGCCGTCGGGGTGTACGGGAATGAGCCGGCGTCGACCGTGCCGATCCGCTCGCGGTCGTCGAAGGGCCGGCCGCTCCTGTCCAGATACGGGTAGGCGCCCTTGGGGCGGTAGCCGTACTTCTTCTCGGCGTAGTCGACGGTGTCGGCGGTGTGGTTGGTGATGACGTCGAAGAAGACCTTCATGCCCTTGTCGTGGGCCTTGTCGATCAGCTTTGCCAGGTCGGCGTTGGTGCCGAAGTGGGGGTCGACCTGGGTGAAGTCGGTGATCCAGTACCCGTGGTAGGCGGCGGACGCGTCCTTGCCGGTGCCCTGGACGGGCCGGTTCTTGAAGATGGGCGCCATCCAGATGGCGGTGGTGCCGAGGCCCTTGATGTAGTCCAGCTTCTGGGTGAGGCCCTTGAGGTCGCCGCCCTGGTAGAAGCCCTTGTCGGTGGGGTCGTAGCCGGTCTCGAGACGCGAACCGGTGAGACCGCCGCGGTCGTTGGAGGTGTCGCCGTTGGCGAACCGGTCGGGCAGGACGAAGTAGAACTGCTCCCGCGTCAGATCGTGCCGCGCGGGCGTGGCTGCGAGCGCCCGGTCGGAGGGCGGGGAGGGGGGTCTGGGCGTGCCGGCGGCCGGCCCGGCGGATATGAGCGCCGCGAGGAGGGCGGCGGCGGTGCCTATGGCGATGCCGGCCGCGCTGACGCGGGGGGTGGGGGTCACCGGTGGGTTCTCCTTCGGGTGGGGCGGAGGTGTTGGTGTCGAGGGCGGGGTGCGAGTGCGGAGCCGCTGCGCGGGGCGTTCCCCCACCCCGCCCCTTCCCGTAACTGGGGCAAGCCCCCAGACCCCGTATGCGACCTTCGGCCGCATGTCCTCAATCGCCGGACGGGCTTGAATTTCCGCCCGTCCGGCCGAAACTCAAGCCCCTTGGGGGTCCCCCCGGACGAAGTCTGGGGGAGACTGGGGCGGAGCCCCAGGTCAGGGCCGAATATTCAGCCCCGCCGGCGATTGAGGCGCTGGGAGTCCCCCACGCCCGCAGGGCGTAGGGGGCGGGTCCGGGGCGGAGCCCCCGGGGTCAGGGCCGCACCGCGGGCGTGGTGTCAGGTGCGGAACGCGTCCGACAAGGTCACCGTCCCGGACAACGGCACCGTCGCCGTCCGGTTCGCGCCCGTCTCCCACGTGACCGTTCCCGACGCGTCCTTGCGGAGGTACTTGTACGCGAACGCCGTCCCGGCCGGCAGCGAGACGTCCAGCTTCCACACCGGATAGCTCCCCGGGTCCAGTTTCAGCGCGCTGCCCGTGTTCCAGTTGCCGAGGGCCGACTGGTTGCCGGTGACGTAGATGTTCTCGCCGGGCACCGTCGTCGCGCTGACGTTGAAGGACGCGCCCTGCGCAGAACTCGACCCACAGCTTCGGGCGTTCACATGCAGCGCCACCGCCGTGTTCGCGCCGAGTGTCGTCGTGAACTGGCCCGAGCCGTTCACCGTCACGCCTCTGCCCGACTGCACGTCGCAGTAGTCGCCCGCCGGCAGCGACGTCTGGAAGGTGCGGGTCAGCGACGAAGCCTCGTGGTTGATCGCGACGTACGCCTTCGAGCCCCGCCCGAAGGCGATCTGGTCGCCGCCGTTGTCCCACCAGTTCACGACGCCCTGACCGCGCGCCGTGTTCCGGAAGGCCACCATGGACGCGATCTCGCGCCAGGCGTGCTGGCACTTCCAGCCGTCGGTGTAACAGGCCCCCACGGTGCCACCGTTCGGCGGTCCGGCGTCCTTGTCGGTCCACTCGTAGCCGGAGTGGACGTCCGGCGACCCGTACGGCCACGCCAGCATGAAGACGTGTCCCAGCGTGTAGTTCGCGCCGTCCTTGTAGTTGAGGGTGTCCCCGCCGCGCTCGGTGTCGTGGTTGTCGACGAAGACCGCCGACTTCCCCGACTCCATGTACCCCCACCCCTCGCCGTAGTTCTTCAGATACGCGAGGTTCTCGTTGTTGAAGACCCGCTTGAGGTCACGGGCGTACCGGAACTCCTGGACATCCCCCGACCCCAGGTACTCGCTCGGCGAGACCGCCTCACCCGCCCCGTGGATCGCCTCCAGCTTCCAGTAGACGCCGGGGTTCGACAGACGTGACTTGATGTCGGCGAGGTCGGCGGCCGGCATGTGCTTGGCCGCGTCGATGCGGAAGCCGTCGACGCCGAGCGAGAGAAGGTCGTTCAGATAGGCCGCGATGCGTCCGCGTACGTAGTCCTCACCGGTGTCCAGGTCCGCGAGCTGGACCAGCTCGCAGTTCTGGACGTTCGCCCGGTCCTGGTAGTTGGTGATCTGCGATCGGCAGTCGTCCATGTCGGCGCCGGAGTAGATCCCCGGGTAGCCGTACTTCGTATACGACGAGCCTCCGGTGCCGGTCCCGTCCGCCGAGGCCATGTGGTTGATCACCGAGTCGGCGACGACCTTGACGCCCGCCGCGTGACAGGCGCTCACCATGCTGCTGAACGCGGCGCGGTCGCCGAGCCGTCCGGCGATCTTGTAGCTGACGGGCTGGTACGAGGTCCACCACTGGCTGCCCTGGATGTGCTCCTGGGGCGGGGAGACCTGGACATAGCCGTAGCCGGCCGGGCCCAGGGTGTCGGTGCACGCCTTGGCGACCGACGAGAACTTCCACTCGAAAAGGACAGCCGTGACGTCCTTGTCCCCCGGCGGGGCCGCCTGCGCGGGGCCCACCGGTGCAATCACACTCACCGCCGCGCCCGCCACAAGGGCGAGCGCCGCGGCAAGAGGTCTGCCGGCCATGTTTCCTCCTGCATGGGGGGAGGTGCGGGTGACGGTGCAGCCTTGTCCGGCAACGCGCCGTGCCCGTAAGGCCTTTGATGGTTCCGATGATGTCTCTGACGGTTCTTGCTGCAAGAACGCAGAAAGTTATTGCGGTCGCGACCGTACGAGCCCCCCGGCCCAGGGTCAACCCTTTGGACACACTCTCGTCGCGCCGCAGAAATCTTGCGGTTTCCCAACTGCAAGACCTTTCGCAAGTTTTGCAGTGGTGTTACGTTCAACCATGACTCCGGGCCGGTCGGCCGGGGGCCCGGCAGGTCCGGGCCCCACGCGCCCGGCCGGCCGGTCCGGTCACGCGCCTACCGGCGTGCCTGCGCGGTGGTGCCCCGAACCACGAGTTCGGGCTGGAACACATATTCCGTGCTCTGTACGGGACTTCCCTGCAGCTCCTCCAGCAGCGCGCCGACCGCCGCGGCCGCCATCGCCTTCACCGGCTGGCGGAGCGTGGTCAGCGGCGGATCCGTGAACGCCACCAGCTGCGAGTCGTCGAACCCGACCACCGAGAGGTCGTAGGGCACATCGAGTCCGCGCTCCCGGGCCGCCCGGACCACGCCGAGAGCCATCATGTCGCTGCCGCAGACGATGGCGGTGCACCCCTTGTCCAGCAGCGCACCGGCCGCCGCGTGGCCACCCTCGACGCTGAACAGCGAGCGCTGGACCAACTGTTCGGCCGCCGCGGCGGTGTAGCCCAGGATGGAGCGGAGACCGTCGGTGAAGCCCTCGGCCTTGCGGTGGGCCGGCACATAGCGGAGGGGGCCGATCGCGAGGCCGATCCGGTCGTGCCCCAGCTCGGCCAGATGGTGCACGGCCGTCCGCATCGCCGCCCGGTCGTCGCAGGAGACGCACGGCGCGCTGATGTGTTCGCTGTAGCCGTTCATGAGGACGAACGGGACTCCCCGGTCCACGAGTTCGGCGTACCGGGTGTGATCGGCCGAGGTGTCGGAGTGCTGCCCGGAAAGGAACACGATGCCGTTGACACCGCTCTCCTGGAGCTGTTCGACCAGCTCGTCCTCGGTCGCACCGCCCGGCAGCTGGGTGCAGAGCACCGGGGTGTAGCCGTGCCCGGCCAGGACCTGCTCGACGGCCTGGGCGAAGGCGGGGAAGATCGGGTTGGTGAGCTCGGGGGTCAGCAGGCCGATGAGGCCCGCGCTGCGCTGCCGCAGCCGTACGGGCCTCTCGTATCCGAGCACGTCGAGCGCCGCGAGCACCCGCTGACGGGTGCCGCTCGCCACTCCCGGTTTGCCGTTCATGACCCGGCTGGCGGTCGCCTCGCTGACCGACGCCTGGGCCGCGATGTCCGCGAGCCGCGGGGCGGCGCCGGACTGGACGGCGCCGACCCGTGACGGGGAAATCGTCACACCGTCCACCACACAGCGCTGTCCGCGGGCAGTTCGGCCTCGCCGTCGGCCGGCTCCACGGCGCTGCTCGCCAGCAGGACACGGCCGGGGGCCGGTATCCGTACAGACGCGCCCGTCGTGTTGACGGTGCAGACGAAGCCGCCCGGGCGCCGGAGGGCGAGCACGCCCTCGGGGGCGTCCAGCCACTCGACCGCGTCGCCCGCGCCGAGCGCGGGGTGCTCACGGCGGGCCGCCAGGGCGCTGCGGTACAGCTCCAGGGTCGAGTCCGGGTCGCCGGTCTGCGCCTCGACGCTGAGCCCGGCCCAGCTGTCCGGCTGGGGCAGCCAGCTGCCGCCCGCACCGAAGCCGTACGAAGGGCCGCCGGCGGTCCACGGGATCGGCACCCGGCAGCCGTCGCGGAAGCCGTCCTGGCCCTCGGTGCGGCCGAACGCCGGGTCCTGGCGGACCTCGTCGGGCAGGTCGGTGACGTCGGGAAGTCCCAGCT
The DNA here is from genome assembly GCF_044389785.1 of Streptomyces sp. NPDC019443. Lineage (NCBI taxonomy): Bacteria > Bacillati > Actinomycetota > Actinomycetes > Kitasatosporales > Streptomycetaceae > Streptomyces > Streptomyces sp. NPDC019443. The sequence goes on along the minus strand of NZ_JBIRYJ010000005.1, from coordinate 95,193 downwards.
CCTCGCCCTGGTAGAGGTAGGCGGATCCGGGCAGCGCCAGCATCAGCAGGGTCGCGGCGCGGGCCCGCCGCAGACCCAGTTCACGGTCGCCGGCCTCACGGATCTGGGTGCCGGCCGACGGGCCCGCGAAGCGGGTGGCGTGCCGGGTCACATCGTGGTTGGAGAGCACCCAGGTGGCCGGGGCGCCGACGGGCCGCATGGCGTCAAGCGACGCGTCGATGACCCGGCGCAGCTCGGCCGCGTCCCAGTGGGTGCCCAGGTACTGGAAGTTGAAGGCCTGGTGCAGCTCGTCGGGGCGCACGTAGTTGGCGGTGCGCTCGACGGTGGGGGTCCATGCCTCGGCCACCGCGATGCGGTCGCCCGGGTACTCGTCCAGGATCGTGCGCCAGGCGCGGTAGATCTCGTGGACACCGTCCTGGTCGAAGAACGGCATGACATCGTTGCCCAGCAGCTTCAGCTGGTCGCTGCCGCCGATGTCGGGCAGACCCGCCGCCTTGACCAGGCCGTGGGCGACGTCGATGCGGAAGCCGTCGACGCCCATGTCGAGCCAGAAGCGCAGGATCGAGCGGAACTCGTCGGCGACGGCCGGGTGTTCCCAGTTGAAGTCGGGCTGCTCGGGGGCGAAGAGATGCAGGTACCAGTCGCCGGGGGTGCCGTCCGGGTTCCGCGTACGGGTCCAGGCGGGGCCGCCGAAGATGGACTCCCAGTCGTTGGGCGGCAGTTCGCCGTCGGCGCCCTTGCCGGGACGGAAGTGGTAGCGGTCGCGCAGCGCGGATCCCGGGCCCTCCTCCAGCGCGCGCTTGAACCATTCGTGGGCGTCGGAGGAGTGGTTGGGCACCAGGTCGACGATGATGCGCAGCCCGAGGTCGTGCGCGTCGCGGATCAGCGCGTCGGCGTCGAGGAGCGTGCCGAACATCGGGTCGATGGCCCGGTAGTCGGCGACGTCGTAGCCGGCGTCGGCCTGCGGCGATGCGTAGAAGGGGCTCAGCCACACGGCGTCGACGCCGAGTTGCCTGAGGTACGGCAGCCGGCTGCGGATGCCCGGAAGGTCGCCCATGCCGTCGCCGTTCCCGTCGGCGAAGCTGCGGGGGTAGACCTGGTAGATGACGGCGTCTCTCCACCAGTCCGCGCAATGCGCGGGCAGGTCGGCGTGATGGGCGTCAGCCAGGTACTGGGTCATTCTCGATCCCTCTGAGGCTCGGTGCAGCGATTCGGGCGGAACATCAGGCAGCAGGGGCACCCGGCCGGTCAGGCAGCCGGGTGCCCCGGTTCGTGGGGGTCAGGATTTGGCGGCGCCGGCGGTGAGGCCGGTGACCAGGTGGCGCTGGACCAGATAGAAGAACAGCGACGCGGGGATGGCGATGAGCACGGAGGTCGCGGCCATCAGGTCCCACTGGGTGTCGTGTTCGCTGATGAAGGTGGTCAGGCCGATGGCGAGGGTGTACTTGTCGTCGCTGAGCATGAACACCGACGCATAGGCGACCTCGGCCCAGGCGGTGAGGAAGGTGTAGAACGCGGCCACCGCCAGGCCCGGCCGGGCGAGCGGCAGGATCAGCCGGTAGAAGGTGCCGAACGGGGTGAGTCCGTCGATCCGGCCGGCTTCGTCGATCTCCGCGGGGATGGTGTCGAAGTACCCCTTGAGCAGCCAGGCGCAGTACGGGATCGCCGTGGTGCAGTAGACCAGGATCAGGGCCCAGTACGTGTCCAGCAGACCCAGGTTGGCCAGGATGTTGTAGAGCGGCACCATGAGGATGGCGACCGGGAACATCTGGGTGACCAGGAAGGTCCACATCAGCTGGCGGTGGCCGGGGAAGCGCATCCGGGAGACCGCGTAGCCGGAGCTGGCGGCGATGAAGACGCCGAGCAGACAGGTGCCGAGCGCGACGATCAGCGAGTTGACGAACCACTGGAGGAACGACGTGTCGTTCAGGACCGTCGTGTAGTTCTCGAAGCTGATCTTGTCCGCGATCTTGCCGGGGTGGAGGAAGTCGGTCTTGTCCGGGCCGAGCGAGATCCAGGCGATCCAGCCGATCGGGAAGGCGGCGATGAAGCTCGCGATGATCAGCACGGTGTGGATCAGCACGGATGCGGAACGGGGACGCTCTCCGCGCTTGAGGTGCCGCTTGTCCGCGGGGCGCTTGCGGGGCGGGACGGCGGCGGCCGCCTCTGCCGCTCCCGCGACCGGAAGTTCTGCTGTGGTGCTCATGGGGTTGGCTGCCCTCTCTTTCGTCATGGCTGGTGCTGTCGCTCGACGGCCTGGGCGGCCGTCAGACGGCCTTCTCGTTGCGGGCCAGCCAGCGCCGGTAGAAGGAGGCGAAGACGATGAGCATCGACAGGATGATGACGCCGTACGCGGCGGAGCCGGCGTAGTCGCGCGGGTCCTGTCCGAAGCCCAGGCGGTACGCCCAGGTGACGAGGATCTGGGCTTCGGTGCCCGAGTTGTTGCCGAACAGCAGGAAGATGACGACGAACTGGTTGAAGGTCCAGATGACGCCGAGCAGGACGACGGTGCTGCTGACCGAGCGCAGGCCGGGCAGCGTCACATAGCGGAAGCGCTGCCAGGGGGTTGCGCCGTCCACCTCGGCGGCCTCGTAGAGCTCGGGCGGGATCGACTGCAGGCCGCCGAGAAGAGAGACCATCATGAAGGGGACGCCGACCCAGGTGTTGACCATGATGGCGGCGGTCTTCTGCCAGAAGGGCTCACTGAGCCAGGCCGGGGTGGGCAAGTGGGCCCATTCCAGAGCCATGTTGAGGACGCCGCCGTCGTCGGCGAGGATCAGCCGCCAGGCGAAGACGGTGACAAAGGTCGGCACCGCCCACGGCAGGATCAGGACCATCCGGTAGAAGGTGCGGCCGCGCATCTTGCGGTTCAGCAGCTGGGCGAGCCCCAGGCCGATCCCGTAGTGCAGGGTCACACAGACGATCGTCCAGACGATGGTCCAGGTGAAGTGGGGCCAGAACTGGTGGTCGCCGCCGGAGAGGATCTCCGTGTAGTTGTCGAAGCCCACCCACGAGAAGCTGTCGGGGATCTTGTTGACGCCGATCGTCCGGCCCACGTTGGTGCTGTCTGCATCGGTCAGCGACAGGTAGATGCCGCGGCCCAGGGGGTAGAGCACCAGCACGCCGATGACCGCGACGACCGGGGCCACCATCGCCCAGGCATACCAATTCCGGTTGTACGACTGCCTGATACGGCTCATCGGCCCGGGGCGCGGTGCATTTCCACGCTGGGTCTTTCGGCTTCCGCCCTCGACGGCGACGGTCATCTTCGACACCTTTACGACAGATTCTTGAGCGGGCGTACGGCGTGGTGGTACGGACCGCCCCGAACGGGGGCGGGGCCGTACCACCACGGGCGGCCGTCCGTCCCGTCCCTGTGCGGGAGCGGTCCGGACGGCCGGTGGGTGCCTTAGGAGAAGTCCTTGAGCAGCTTCTTGTAGGACTCGGCGGTGGTGTCGAGGCCCTTCTGGGTGCTCACCTTGCCCTGAAGGATCGCGGTGAGGTTGGTGCCGAGGTCGGCGAAGAGCGAGCTGTACTCGGGCAGTTCCGGACGGGGCCGGGCGGAGCCGGAGAGGATGCTCTGGAACTCGGCGATGCCAGGGGTGGCCTTGACCTCGGCGGTGTAGGCGGAGGTGCGGGTCGGCAGGGTGCCGTTCTTCAGCGCGATCTTGGCCTGGGTCTCACCCGAGGTCATGAAGCCGACGAACTTCTGGGCCGCGACCTGGTGCGCCTTGTCGGAGCCGGCGTAGACGGCGAGGTTGTGGCCGCCGGTCGGGGCGCCGGCCTTGCCGGTGGAGCCGGCCGGGACGCCGGAGATGCCGAGGTTGGCCTTGTCCTTGAAGGCGGCGCCCTTGTAGATGTTCGTCAGCTCCCACGGGCCCTGGACGATCATCGCGACCTTGCCGGTGTTGAACGCGTCCATCATGTGGGCGTAGGAGTCGGCGGTCACATCGAGCTTGGCGACACCCGGCGAGGCGAGCAGAGCCTTGCTCTGGTCGACGGCCTTGACGGCCTCGGGCGAGTTGACCGTGATCTTCTTCGCGGCGGCGTCGACCATGTCGGTGCCCTCGCCGAAGAGGTAGGGCAGCTCGAAGTAGGCGTCGGCGCGGAGCTGGAAGCCGTCGACTCCGGCCTTCTCCTTGACCGCCTTGGAGACCTTCTTGACCTCGTCCCAGGTGGTCGGCGCCTTGTCGAAGCCGGCCTTCTTCAGGATCTCCTTGTTCCACATCAGGCCGAGGGAGTCGGTGACGAACGGCGCACCGTAGGTCTTGCCCTGGTACTGGGCCTGCTTGAGCAGCGAGGGAGTGATGTCCCCGGTGTCCTTGAGCGCGTCCGTGCCGTCCAGCGGGGCCAGGAACTGCGACTTCGCCCACGAGGCGGTCCAGCCGACCTCGGCGCGGATGATGTCGGGAGCGCCCTTGCTGCCGGCCGCGGTCTGGAACTTGTTCTGCGCCTGGTCGAACGGGACGTTGACGTACTTGACCTTGATGTCCTTGTTCGCCTTCTCGAACTCGGCGATCATCGCCTTGTACGTCGGCGCTTCGTTGGTGGCGTTGGACGTGTCCCACCAGGTCAGGGTGACCGGGCCGGCGGCCTCGTCACCGCTGTCGCCCCCACCGCACGCCGTCGCTGCCAGTGCCAGTGCCGCTACCAGCGCGGTGGCCGCTATGCCACGCCGCATGTGAACTCCTTCAGAGATGCCCGAGATGGCGGAGGCGACCAGGCCCCCTGCCGACCGCTCCCTCGCGGCGCCGGGTTCGGCAGGAACGTAACAAGGATGAAAGAGAGCCGAAAGACCTTGCGGCAATTTTCTGCAAGAGCGAGGGATCGTTACATCCATGTGTCCTGAGGGTTGCCATAGCATCGCTTGACGGCGGACCACTTGCGCTACTCGCGGGCACTCCACAGAGGGTTGCAAAGACCTTCGCAAGCCCTTGCATAGACTGTTATTTTGGTCCCCAGCCCACCGTCACTACGGGCCCGCACCCACGTTGACCTCGTTAGATGTACGTCCCCCCGCCCCGGACAGTAACGAGAGGGACCCCATATGACCCACGAGCTCGCCGCCGCCATCGGCCTTCCGGCGCCCACGGCCGCCGAAGGGCCGCACCCTGCAAGCTCTTCCACCGAGAGCCCGGGCTGGTGGCGCGATGCCGTCATCTACCAGGTGTACGTGCGCTCCTTCGCCGACAGCGACGGTGACGGCATCGGCGATCTGCGCGGGGCCACCCAGCGTCTGCCGTATCTCGCACAGCTGGGCATCGACGCCGTCTGGCTCACGCCCTTCTACGCCTCCCCGCAGACGGACGGCGGCTACGACGTCGCCGACTACCGGGCCGTCGACCCGCTCTTCGGGGATCTCGCCGACGCGGACGATCTCGTACGCACCGCCCACGAGTTGGGCCTGAGGGTGATCGTGGACGTCGTCCCCAACCACACGTCGGACCAGCACCCCTGGTTCCGGGCCGCGCTCGCGGACCTGGCCGGAGGAGCGGCCCGCGCGCGCTACCACTTCCGGCCAGGCAAGGGCCCTGCCGGCGAGCTGCCGCCCAACGACTGGGAGTCGGTCTTCGGCGGCCCCGCCTGGACCCGGACACCGGACGGTGAGTGGTACCTACATCTCTTCGCGCCCGAGCAGCCCGACCTCGACTGGGAGAACGAGGAGGTGCACGAGGAGTTCGACTCGGTGCTGCGTTTCTGGCTGGACCTCGGCGTCGACGGCTTCCGTATCGATGTCGCGCACGGCATGGTCAAGGCGGCCGGCCTGCCGGACATCGGCCACAAGGAACAGGCCAGGCTGATCGGCGCACAGACACTGCCCTTCTTCGACCAGGACGGGGTGCACGAGATCCACCGCTCCTGGCGCAGGCTCCTCGACTCCTACCCCGGCGACCGGATCGGCGTCGCCGAGGCCTGGGCCCCAAGCCCGGACCGGCTCGCGCTGTACGTACGCCCCGACGAGCTGCACCAGGCCTTCAACTTCCAGTTTCTGCGGTGCCCGTGGGACCCCGAGGCGATGCGCAGCGTGATCGACGAGTCACTGGCCGCCACCGCCTCGGTGGGGGCGCCGACCACCTGGGTGCTCTCCAACCACGACGTGGTCCGCCACACCACCCGCTACGGCGGCGGTCAGCAGGGTCTGCGCCGGGCCCGCGCGGCCGGGCTGCTCATGCTGGCGCTGCCCGGTTCGACATACATCTACCAGGGCGAGGAGCTCGGACTGCCCGAGGTCACCGACCTGCCGGACGAGGTGCGCCAGGACCCCGCCTTCTTCCGGGCAGCAGGGCAGGACGGCTTCCGCGACGGCTGCCGGGTGCCGATCCCGTGGTCCGGCCAGGAGCCGCCGTACGGCTTCGGCCCCGGAACCAGCTGGCTGCCCCAGCCCCGCAGCTGGCGGGAGCTGTCCGTGGCGGCCCAGACCGGCGACCCGTACTCGACGCTCGAGCTCTACCGCTCGGCGCTGGCGCTGCGCCGTGCGCTGCCGGGCGGCCCGATGCGGTGGCTGCCGGGGCCCGAAGGGCTGCTCGCGCTGTCCCGTACGGGCCTGGTCTGCACCCTCAACACCACCGGATCGGAGATCGAACTGCCGCTGCCGGGACGGCTGCTGATCTCCTCCGAGAGCATGGAGCCGGTGGGTGACACAGCCCGTATTCCGGCCGATTGCTGTGCGTGGTGGGCAATCTGACGTGCGACCGGTAAGGTCCAGTCCCGTGACCGCACGGCTTGCCGACATCGCAGCCCAGGCGGGGGTCAGCGAAGCCACAGTCAGCCGCGTGCTCAACGGCAAGCCCGGTGTGGCCGCGGCCACCCGCGAATCCGTACTCGCCGCGCTCGACGTGCTCGGATACGAGCGCCCCGTGCGGCTGAAGCAGCGCAGCGCCGGCCTGGTCGGCCTGATAACACCGGAGCTCGACAACCCGATCTTCCCGGCGCTCGCCCAGGTCATCGGCCAGGCCCTGACCCGGCAGGGCTACACCCCGGTCCTTGCCACCCAGACCCCGGGCGGCTCCACCGAGGACGAGCTCACCGAAATGCTGGTGGACCGCGGGGTCTCCGGAATCATCTTCGTCTCGGGCCTGCACGCGGACACCACCGCCGATATGCAGCGCTACGACCAGCTGCGCGGACAGGGCGTCCCCTATGTCCTCCTGGGCGGCTTCTCGCCCAAGGTGAAGGCCCCCTTCGTCTCGCCCGACGACCGGGCCGCGATGCATCTCGCCGTGACCCATCTCGTCTCACTCGGCCACACCCGGATCGGCCTGGCGGTCGGCCCGAAGCGTTTCGTTCCCGTACTGCGGAAGATCGAGGGCTTCCAGCAGGCCATGGAGGCCCGACTCGGTCTCGCCTCCGAGGAGTCCGAGGAACTGATCCAGCACTCCCTCTACACCCTCGAAGGCGGCCAGGCCGCGGCGGGCGCCCTGATCGGGCTCGGGTGCACCGCAGTGGTGTGCGCGAGCGACATGATGGCGCTCGGCGCGATCCGGGCCGCGCGTGGGCGGGGCCTGAATGTGCCGCGCGATGTCTCTGTGGTGGGCTTCGACGACTCCCCGCTCATAGCGTTCACGGACCCGCCGCTGACCACCATCCGGCAGCCGGTGCAGGCCATGGGACAGGCCGCTGTCCGCACCCTCCTGGAGGAGATCGGCGGGACTCCCGCTCCGCACAGCGAATTCGTCTTCATGCCGGAGCTGGTGGTACGGGGATCGACCGCCGCGGGGCCCGTACAGCGCCCCTCACAGGGACCCGGTGGAGACCGTCGTCCCTAAGGTGTAGACAATGAAAACAGGACCAGACCGGGGGATGATCAGTGTGGAGGCAGCATCTGGCAGACTCTCGTCCCATGGGTGAATCGACCGTGAAGACTATGGAAGGCCGGACGGCCACCCCGTCACCCATGGCGGACGAGGTCACCGAAGCGCCTTCGCGCAGCCGGCTGCAACAGCTACGGTCGCCCAGCCGCCCGCGGATCTGGTTCGAAATCCTGCTGATCGCGGTGAGTTACTGGACGTATTCGCTGGTCCGCAATGCCGTTCCGGAACAGAAGGCACAGGCACTGCGCAACGCGGACTGGATCTGGGATGCCGAGCAGGCACTCGGCATGGCAGTGGAGCAATCGGTCAACCACGCCGCGAATTCGGTGACATGGCTGATCGTCTCGATGAACTACTACTACGCCACGCTGCATTTCATTGTGACGATCGGTGTCCTGGTGTGGCTCTACCGCAGTCATCCGGGCCGCTATGCGGCTGCCCGTCTTGTCCTGTTCGCCACGACAGGCGTGGCGCTGGTCGGTTACTACCTGTATCCGCTCGCGCCGCCTCGGCTGATGAACGGCAACGACTTCATCGACACGGTCCTGGTCCACCACACCTGGGGCTCGATGGCCTCGGGCAACCTGAAGAACATGTCGAACCAGTACGCAGCGATGCCGTCGATGCACATCGGCTGGTCGCTCTGGTGCGGCATCATCATTTTCGCGCTGGCGTCGGCGCCGTGGGCGAAGATCCTCGGTCTGCTCTATCCGACGTTGACGCTGGTCGTCATCGTGGCCACCGCGAACCACTTCTGGCTGGACGCGGTGGGCGGCATGATCTGCCTGGCCTTCGGCTTCGTGTTGTCGTACGCGTGGTTCCAGGCCTATCCGCACCAGCTGTCGCAGCGGGTCCCGGCGGTGGAAGAGGAGGCGAGCCGCCCGCGGGTGGTTCGCGCGCTGGGGTTCTCGCGCCGCTAGGGGGCGCCGATGCCCACGCCCGACAAGGGACGATGCCCGGACCGCCGCCACGGGAGGACCCCGGGCCCGCACCCTGGCAGCCCTGCCCCCTACGCCCCGTAGAACAACTCCTCCACGACCGCCCGCGCCCTCCGCGTAATCCGCCGGTAGTCGTCCAGCATGTCCCCCACATGTCCCGGCCCGTACCCCAAGTACCGCCCCACCGCCCCCAGTTCGCGCCCGTCCGACGGGAACGTGTCCCCCGCGCGGCCGCGGACCAGCATCACGCCGTTGCGCACCCGCGTCGCCATCACCCACGCCTCGTCCAGGATCTGCGCGTCCTCCGTCACGATCAGGCCCGCCGCGTGGGCAGCCGCCAGCGCCTCGCGGGTCCGCGTCGTGCGCAGGCCCGGTTCCGCCCAGCCGTGGCGCATCTGGAACAGCTGGACCGTCCACTCGACGTCGCTCAGCCCGCCCCGGCCCAGCTTGGTGTGGAGCGTCGGGTCCGCGCCCCGCGGAAGGCGTTCGGACTCCATCCGGGCCTTCAGCCGGCGGATCTCGCGTACGGCGTCGTCGCCCAGACCCTCGGCGGGGTAGCGCAGCGGATCGACCAGGTCCAGGAAGCGCCGGCCCAGCTCCATGTCGCCCGCCATCGGCTCCGCCCGCAGCAGCGCCTGGCTCTCCCACACCAACGCCCACCGGTGGTAGTACGCCTCGTAGGAGGCGAGCGTGCGCACCAGCGGGCCGCTCTTGCCCTCCGGCCGCAGATCCGCGTCGATCAGCAGCGGCGGGTCCGTCGTCGGCACCTGCAGCAGTCTGCGCATCTCTGTGACGACGGTGTTCGCGGCGCGGGCCGCCTCCTGCTCGTCCACCCCCTCGCGCGGCTCATGCACGAAGAGCACATCCGCGTCGGAGCCGTAACTCTGCTCGCGCCCCCCGAAGCGGCCCATGCCGATGACCGCGAACCGCGTCGGCAGCGTGTCGCCCCAGTGCTCCCGCACCGCCGACCTGAGCGCGCCCGCGAGCGTCGCCGCGTTCAGGTCGGTGACCGCGTTCCCGACCCGGTCCACCAGCGCCCCCGGGTCCGCCTCGGCCGGGCTGTCCTCGGTGCCGTACGAGCCGATCAGATCGGCCGCGGCGGTACGGAACAGCTCGCGGCGCCGTACGCCACGGGCCACGGCGACCGCCACCTCCGCGGTGTCCGCGCGCCCGACAGCCGCCAGGATCTCTTGTTCCAGATGGTCCCGGCCGCGCAGTTTGAGACCCTCCGGGTCGCCGAGCAGAGCCACGGCCTCGGGCGCCCGCAGCAGCAGATCGGGGGCGAGCCGCCCGGCGGACAGCACCCGGGCCAGGTTCTCCGCGGCCGCGCCCTCGTCCCGCAGCAGCCGCAGATACCAGGGCGTCTTGCCGAGCGCGTCGGACACCTTGCGGAAGCCCAGCAGGCCGGCGTCCGGGTCGGCCGAGTCGGCGAACCAGCCGAGCAGCACGGGCAGCAGGGTCCGCTGAATCGCGGCCTTGCGGGTCACGCCCGACGACAGGGCCTCCAGATGGCGCAGGGCGGCGCCGGGATCGGCGTAGCCCAGAGCCTCGAGCCGCTGCCGCGCCGCCTCCGGGCTGAGCCGCGTCTCGCCGGGCGTGAGCTGTGCGACGGCGTCGAGCAGCGGCCGGTAGAACAGCTTCTCGTGCAGCCGCCGCACCACCGACGCGTGGCGCTTCCACTCCTTGTTGAGCTCGGCGACCGGGTCCGTACGCAGTCCGAGTGAGCGGCCGATACGGCGCAGATCGGCCTCGTCCTCCGGCACCAGATGCGTACGCCGCAGCCGGTACAGCTGGATGCGGTGCTCCATGGCGCGCAGAAAGCGGTACGCGGAGTCCAGCTGCGCCGCGTCCGCCCGCCCCACATACCCGCCTCCCGCCAGCGCCCGCAGCGCGTCCAGCGTGCTGCCGCTGTGCAGGGTCGCGTCGCCGCGCCCGTGCACCAACTGCAGCAGCTGTACGGCGAACTCGACGTCCCGCAGCCCGCCGGGGCCCAGCTTGAGCTCGCGCTCGACCTCCGCGACCGGGATGTTGTCGACGACGCGGCGGCGCATCTTCTGCACGTCAGCGACGAAGTTCTCGCGCTCGGCGGCCTGCCACACCAGCGGTGAGACGGCCTCGATGTACTCCTCGCCGAGCGCGGGGTCACCGGCGACCGCCCGGGCCTTCAGCAGCGCCTGGAACTCCCAGGTCTTGGCCCAGCGCTGGTAGTAGGCGAGATGGCTGGAGAGGGTGCGCACCAGCGGACCGTTGCGCCCCTCGGGCCGCAGATTGGCGTCGACGGGCCAGATCGTGCCCTCGACCGTCGTCTCGGAGCAGATCCGCATCAGGTGGGAAGCCAGCCGGGTCGCGGCCTGCATGGCCTTGCTCTCGTCGGCGCCCTCGGCCGGCTCGCCGACGAAGATGACGTCCACGTCGGACACGTAATTGAGCTCGTGGCCACCGCACTTGCCCATGGCGATGACGGCGAGCCGGCACAGCGCGGCGTCGCCGGGCGCGGCGGTCCGGGCGATGGCGAGGGCGGCCCGCAGCGTGGCCGTCGCGAGGTCGGCCAGTTCGGCGGCGGTCTCGGCGACATCCGTCGTGCCGCACACATCGCGGGCCGCGATGGAGAGCAGGCACCGCCGGTAGGCGATCCGCAGCGTGACCGGGTCGGTCGCGTCGGCGAGGCCACACTCGAACTCCTCGACTCCCGGGTGCAGATCGGCCGCCTCGTAGGTGACGAGGGCCTTCCAGTCGCTCGGGTGGCGGGCCAGATGGTCACCGAGCGCCTCGGACGCGCCGAGCACGCCGAGCAGCCGGTCGCGCAGGGGCTTCGCGCTGACCAGGGTGTCGAGGAGGCTCTGCCGGACCACCGGTTTCTGCGCCTCCACGAGCCGTACGAGGCTGCGGAGCGCGAGGTCGGGATCGGCGGCCGCGCCGAGCGCGTCGAGGAGCACCGGGTCGGTCCGTACGGATGCCATGTCGGCGAGGCCGAGGAGCCGCTCGGCGGCGGAGGGATCGGTGAAGCCGTGCCGCAGCAGCCGCGTGAAGGTACTGCTTCTGCGTCCCGGCACCGTCATTCCGCCGTCTCCCGTCCTGCCCGATCAAGGTATGTCCGGCTCGATCCCGATCAAGGTACGGAGTCGAGCCTAGCCGCAGGGGCCCTCGGGGGACCCCGGTGATCCTCGCCGTTGTGCGCAGCCCGGCATCCGGCGGGATGACCGTCGGCCGATGAGTACGGAGGCCGGGCGCGGTCAACACATTCGGTGACCCCGAATGCGATAGGACCGCGCCATGCCTCAAAACACGCACCTGCCCGAGCGGACCCCAATGACCGAGCTGGACGCCCGCTACAGCGACCCGAAGGCCACTGCCGCCGACTGGGCCCTGGCGATCGCCCTCCTGGAGGCCGCCGAGATCTTCTGGCTGTCGACGGTCCGCCCCGACGGCCGCCCGCACGTCACCCCGCTGATCGCCGTGTGGCAGGACGGCGGCCTGCACTTCTGCACCGGCGCCGACGAGCGCAAGGCCAAGAACCTCCGCGACAATCAGGAGGTGGTCCTCACCACCGGCGCCAATGCCCTCAAGGAGGGCTACGACCTGGTGATCGAGGGCACGGCGGTGCGCGTGAGTGACGAGGCGCGACTGCGCTCACTGGCCGCCGCATACACCGAGAAGTACGGTGCGGACTGGCAGTTCGACGTCCGCGACGGCGCCTTCGTGGGCGACGGCGGCCCCGCCCTGGTCTTCCGCGTGGAGCCGCGGACGGCCTTCGGCTTCGGGAAGGGCGATCCGTACGCCCAGACCCGCTGGCAGTTCACTTAGTTCGCACAGTGATTCGCACAGTGATTTCGCACAGTGATAGGGAGCAGCACCGATGGAATGGACGCTCGAAGTCGTCAACGTTCCGGTCACGGACCTGGACCGGGCGAAAAGCTTCTACGAGGACAACTGTGGTTTCAAGGTCGACACCGACACCCGCATCAGCGACGACACCCGCATCATCCAGCTGACCCCACCGGGCTCCCGCTGCTCGATCGCCCTCACCTCGGGCATGCCCCCTTCTCCGGGCCAGCGCGAGATGGAGCCGGGCTCGCTCCAGGGCCTCCAGCTGTGCGTGACGGACATCCACACGGCCCACGCCGAACTGTCCGACCGTGGCGTGGAGGTCAGCAACGTCCAGCACCTGGGCGCGAACGGCTGGGAGGACGGCAGCGGCGACACCTGGAACTCGTTCATGTTCTTCAGGGACCCTGACGGCAACGGCTGGGTGGTCCAGCAGGCCCCGGCACCGCTGGCCGACCGCTGAGCGGGACGACTGGGCGGATCGAACCGGCCGCAGCGGGTCAGTATTCCGGATTCATCGGTGCGCAGAAGTGGTCGGTGCCGGGGCGATTCAGCCGAGCGGCATGTCCAGCACAGCCTTTCGGTGGCTGAACGTCTCCAGCGAGTAGCGGCCGTGGTAGTTGCCCATGCCGCTCTCGCCCACACCTCCGAAAGGCAGATCGGACACCGTGAGATGAGCCAGCGGGAGGCCGAACCCGACGCCACCCGAGGAGGTCTCCGCCAGCAGCCGGTCGCGAGTCGCGGCCGAGTCCGTGAACGCGTACAGCGCCAGCGGCTTGTCCCGCTCGTTGATGAACGCGATGGCCTCGTCGAGGCCGGCGATCTCCACGATCGGCAGAATCGGGCCGAAGATCTCCTCGGACATGACCGGGGAGTCCGGCGCCACTCCCGCCAGTACGGTCGGGGCGAGGTAGCGGCTCGCGCGGTCGTGCTCGCCCCCGACGACCGGACGGCCCGAGCCGAGGAGGCCGGTCAGCCGGTCGAAGTGCCGTTCGTCGACGATCCGGCCGTATTCGGGCGAGGCAGCCGGATCGTCGCCGTACGTCTGCCGCACAGCCGTCTCCAGGGCGTCCTCGAGCTTGCTCGCGGTCACCGGGTCGGTGAGCACATAGTCCGGGGCCACGCAGGTCTGCCCCGCGTTGAGGAACTTCGTGGCCACGAGCCGGGAGGCCACCGTCTGCAGGTCCGTGCCCTGGTCGACGAACGCGGGCGACTTCCCGCCGAGCTCCAGAGTCACCGGGGTGAGGTGCTCGGCGGCCGCGCGCATCACGATGCGGCCCACGGTTCCGTTGCCGGTGTAGAAGATGTGGTCGAAGTGCTGCTCCAGCAGGGCGGTGGTCTCCGGGACGGCACCTTCCACCACGGCCAGCGCGTCGCTGTCGACGAACTGCGGCAGCAGCTCGGCGATGACCCGGGAGGTGGCCGCAGCCAGTTCGCTCGGCTTGGCGACGACGCAGTTGCCCGCGGCGAGCGCGCCGACCACCGGCGCGAGCAGCAGGTGCGCCGGATAGTTCCACGGCGCGATGACCAGTACGACACCCAACGGGTCATGCACCGTCCATGCCGTCGCCGTACGGAGACGTTCGGGAACCTCGGCGGGCTCGGGTCGCAGCCACTCCTCCAGGTGTTCCAGGGTGTGGTCGATCTCGCCCACGGTGGAGCCGATCTCGGTACGGAACACCTCGCGCTCGCTCTTGCCCAGGTCCGCACGGAGCGCGGCGGCGAATTCCTGACTGTGCTCGGTCAGCATGGTCCGCAGGCCGGTCAGCTGCTCCCTGCGCCAGGAGAGCGGCTTGGTACGCCCGCTGCGGAAGGTGGCACGCAGCCGGGCGACGACATCGCCGGGGCGTTCGGCGTTTGAGTGCACCATGGCTCCTCGATACGAATGTAGGTGTACCTACCAACAATGCAATGCGGCCAGCACTTCCCTCGCCGGCTCAGCACCCGTGGCGTCGCGCCTCAGTGGGCAAGGCTGTGCGGGAAGTCCTGCTGGAGCCACCTTGCCGGTCCCCCAGCGGGGCGGCATCCGGTGAGCCGCCGGCCGGGCTACGGCGCCGCCGAGGTCCCTGAACCAGGAGATGGGGCTGATCTGCCCCCGTGGCGACGAGGACCGACCGCTGAGCGACACACTGGGCGCGCTATACGTCGTCGGGCAGGATCCGGAAGTGGGTGTATCTGCCGCCCAGCGGCCTGACGGTCCGGAAGTCGCGAATGTCCCGGGTCAGGACGGCATCCGTGTCGTACTCGGCGGCCAGGCCGACGTTCACCGCGTCGACCAGGTCGAGGTCGAGCGATTCGTACCGGGCACGTACCGCCAGAGCGGCTTCGAGGATCTCGGGGGTCGTCGCGGCCAGGACCAGCCGCATCTGCCGGACGCGAGACGTGAGCGAGCGAAGGATCCCGTCGGCGGCGGCACGCCCGGCGCGGCTGGTGGCCACCTGATGCACCTCGGTCAGGACCAGGGGGGTGGCGACGAGGAAGCCGCACTGATCAGCGGCCTTTCTGGCCTCCTGGTGTGCGGGGTCGGAGCGGTTGAAGAGGGTGAGGAGTCCAGAGGTGTCGGCGATGGCGATCACGCCGCGTGCCCCCGGTTGCGGCGTTCCCGTGTGTCGTGGCCGTCGGTCGCTGCCGCGCGGATGTCGTCCCTGGTGATGGGCTCACCCAGGTCAAACGTCTCCTCGTCGGTGACGAAGGGCTCGTCCCAGACGCGATGGGCCAGGGCGATGCGGTGGATGCCCTCACGGATTATCTCGGCTTCCGAGACACCCAGGCGGGCGGCAGCGTCCTTGATCAGAGCGAGGTCGCTGTCGTCGGCGTAGACGTTGGTGCGCTTCAAAGCCATACCTCCAAGGTACAGGTTGTGTACCTGCTAGGCCGCGGCAACTCTTGTGGTGCAGGCGGGGCAGCATCCCGGGTCCGGGGCGCGGAAGGCGCGGTCGCAGCGGTCGCAGTTCTGGAGCGGGTCCGGGCGTGGAGTCTCGACGCTCGCGGGGAGTGGCGGGGGAAGCAGTTCGGTGAGGCGGTGGGCCAGCAGCGCCGCCGGGTGGTGGACCGGGCCCACGGGGAGCGCGGCGGTGAGGGTGCGACGTACGGCGTCGGGCTCGATGCCGCGCTCCAGCCATGCGGCGACGTACGGGGCGAGGCGGCGGATGTCGCGTTCCGCGAGGAGGAGGCGAGGGTCCGCGCCCCGTAAGGATGCGAGAAGGTCGCCGGCGACTGGCGAGGGCAGGGGCAGCACGGGAGCAGCCCGAGCGGGGAGCGATGGTTGCGGCTCCGTCGAGGGTGAACTCGGGTCCGCCGCATGGGGGTTGTTGTACGAGACCGTACGCGTGATCACCCGGCCCGACGGCAGGCGCTCCCGCGTACGGACGAGATAGCCATGAGCCTCCAGCTCACGGAGAGCGGCGGCGATGCGGACCTCGCCCTCGGGAAAGCGTTCGGCGAGCGCCTTGATCGAGACCTTCGCGCCGGTGGGCAGAGACTGGATGTGCACCGCCAACCCGATGGCGGTGAGGGAGAGTTCGCCGTGCTGGGCGAGGTGGTTTCCGACCACGGTGAAGCGGTCCGGATGGCGGCGGTTGATGTGCCGGATGCCGGACGTGGGAACGGAAGGCGACGCGCACGGGAGCGCGTTAAGCTGCTGCTCAGCCATCAGGAAGGGTCTACTTCCTCGGTGGTCAGGCCCTCGTTCGGGATTGCCGTCCCGGCCGGGGGCCGTCACATGTGTGCGGTTGTCGAGGCCGAGCCTGCACCGCGAAGTGGCATATGCGCCAGCCGAGTTGGGTTTGATCACTCGTGTGAGTGACGGGGGCTGGGGGTGGGTGGGAACGGTTCTCTCCCAGGGTCCTTTACTCCTTGACGTCGAGCCCCACCGGGCAGCGGGCCACCGGGTCGTGAGAACCGTGATGCGGTCAGAGCTGCGCAGACTGGCCGATTTCCGCCCATACGGTCTTGCAGGGTGCAGCCCCAAGCACGGTCCCCACCTGTCGGCGTACGCCTCGACCAGCAGCAGCCCACGCCCCGACTTGCCTTCGGGCAACGGGCCTTCGGGTACGCAGGGCAGGCGGTCCGCGCGGGTGTCCGTAACTTCGACGCACACCGTCCCCGTCTCCGTGAGGCGGACCGTGGGACCGAAGTCCCGTCCGGGCACACGCCCGTGCAGCGCGGCGTTCGCCGCGAGCTCGGCGACGATCTGCCCGGCGGCCTCGTACGGCTGCCCCCAGTCGTTGAGTTGCTGCACCGTCAGCCGGCGGGCGAGTCGCGCGCCTCGGCACGTGGGCGAGAGCAGCACGGTGAAGTGGCGTACAGACGTCGCAGTCTGGGTGATTTCTTGGTTCACGTCACTCAGCGTGGCCACCCGCACCTACTCTGAACAGCAACGACGTGGGTACGCAGCGTTACTGTCCGGGCAGGGTCCGGGTCGGTCCGGGCAGTGCGGGTGCTCGGAGGAGGGCGGCATGGACGACGGTACGGAGCAGCAGAGTTGGGACGACGAGAGCGGGGCGGTCCTGAGGGCGGTCGGCCGCCAGCTCAAGGTGTGGCGGGAGGCGGCGGGGCTCCGGCAGGCGGAGCTGGGGACGGCCATCGGGTACAGCGAGGAACAGGTCTCGTCGGTGGAGCGCGGACGCCGGGCGCCGAAGGAGGCGTTCCTGGTCAGGGCGGATGACGTCCTGGGGGCGGGCGGCAAGATCTCCGCGATGCAGAGGGATGTGGAGGAGGCCAGGTATCCGAAGAAGATTCGGGACCTGGCGAAGGTGGAGTCGGAGGCGGTCGAGCTCGGCGCGTACAACAATCACACGCTCCACGCGCTGTTGCAGACGGAGGAATACACACGGGCCATGTTCGGCATGAGGCGTCCGCTCCTCGCGGAAGAAGTCATCGAGCGCGAGGTGGGCGCTCGCATGGCGCGGCAGGAGATCGTGGACAAAACGAAGACCTTGCCGGTCTTCAGCTTCGTACAGGATGAAGTGACACTGCGCCGCCCGCTTGGCGGCAGAATGGTGCACCGACGACAGCTCGAACGGCTGTTGGAGGTAGGGCAGTTCCGGAATGTCGAGATCCAGGTGATGCCTACGAGCCTGGAGGACCATGCCGGCCTGGCTGGCGGATTCCGCCTCTTCAAACTCCGGAGCGGCGCCACCCTCGGGTACACAGAGGTGCAGCACATCACTCGGCTGATCTCCACGCCGAGGGAGGTGCAGTTCCTGGAGATGCAGTATGGAAGCATCCGGGCGCAGGCTCTCACGCCAAGGGAGTCGCTGGCCCTCATCGAGAAAGTGCGGGGAGAGACATGAGCATCGAGCCCGAGCTGAAGTGGTTCAAGAGCAGCTACAGCAGTAACGAGCCCGGCTCCGACTGCGTCGAGGTCGCAGGAACCCCCAGCGCCATCCACGTCCGCGACTCCAAGAACACAACCGGCCCACAACTCGCCTTCGCGCCGGAGGTCTGGGCAGACTTCGTGACGCACACAGCCAACCGCTGACCGCCCAGGAGGCATCGGCATGGACTGGACGCTCGAAGTGGTCGTGGTCCCCGTCTCACCGCCCCGACGAAGGACGGGGGCGCTCCCGGGGGCGGCCTGACGAGCAAGATCCATCTGGCCGGTGAGGACGGGCGACGCCCTCTGGCGTTACTGATCAATCCGGGCCAGTGGGGCGATGCCCCGCAGCTCATCCCCGTTCTGGAACGCCTCAGTGTCCCCGGCTCGCAGCCGGTCGCCCCCGCACCCGTCCTGACCATCTCAGCGGCGACAAGACTTTCTTGCGGTCGACGATGAAGTAGTAGCCGTCCTCGTCGACCCGGGCGAGGTCGCCGGTGTGGAACCAGCCGTCGCGGATCGCATGGGCGGTGGCGCGCGGCCGGTTGTGGTAGCCGGTCATCACGTTCTCGCCGCGGATCGTGATCTCGCCGACCTCGCCGGGCCCGGCCGTCGTCCCGTCCTCTGTGACCAGCCGCAGTTCGACGCCGCGGACGGGCAGTCCGATGAAGCCGGGCTTGCGTGGGCGGTCCGGCGGGTTGAAGGCGGCCACCGGAGAGGTTTCGGACAGGCCGTAACCCTCGAGCACCTCGACGCCGAAACGCTTCTCGAAGCCGTGCAGCACCTCGACCGGAAGCGACGCGCCGCCACAGACGGCCAGGCGCAGGCGGGCGGCGTCGAAGCCGTCGGGAAGCTCGGCATGCAGCAGTGCCGCGTACATCGTTGGGCCGCCGAGGAGGACGGTGACCGCGTCCCTGCGGATGGTCTCCAGCGCGGCCGCCGGATCGAACCGGGTGAGGAGGGTCAGCGTGGCCCCCGCGGCCACGGCCGTGTTGAGGTCGCGTGCTTTGAGCAGCGGGTTCATCGGCACGACGACGGCGCCTGCGCGGAGGATGCCGTAGTAGGCGACGGGGAAATGCAGCACGTTGGGCATGATCACGGCCACCCGGTCACCCGGGCGGACGCCACGGGCCTGCAGCAGCGCGGCGGTCCGTGCGCTCAGGTCGTCCAGTTGGGCGTAGGTCAGCGCGGGTCTCGTGCCGTACTGCGATCCGGTCACCGTGCACCGACGCGGAGCCCGTCAGCAGGGTGGCGAGATTGGGCATGGCGGTTCCCTCGGGTTCGGGTTGGACGGTGGTGGGTTCAGCGGACGGCCGACGTAGGTCGGCGTCCTCCTGCGGCGTCGCGATCACCTCCCCCGGGGACGACCCCGCCGCAACCTGCCCCCGGCGGGTCCGGGTACCGCCGGCCGCGGGGTGGCGTCGTGCCGTACGGGCGCGGTGGGCACATATGGCGGCGGCCGCCGTGGCGGTGAGCACCACAGCGGCCGCAATCAGGGTGGTGATGGTCATGGTGTTCACCTCCTCGTGGGGTGGTCGGGGGTTCGGTCATGGGCTGCCCCGGTCGGTGTCGGCGTGGTCGATGGCCGCCTGGTCGTGCGCGGCCTGCACCGCGGTCGGCAGGTACGTGAACTGGGTTGCGGTGCGGTCCTCGACCGACTTGAGCGCGGCCTGGTGCTGCGGGGATCCCGGGGACACGCCCGCCCGGGCCCCGGCCTTGAAGCGGCTCCAGGCCCATGCGGCGGCCGCGTACGTAGCGCCGACAGCGGCCGCGATCGGGTAGATCAGAGCAAGGTTGGCCATGGCGGGGTCTCCTATCGCTGTGGTGGGGCCCCGCCTTTCGGGGCTATTCGCTGGTGAGCTCCGGCTGCTCGTGCTCGAAGGCGCGCTCCTGGTCCTCCGGCGTGAGGGTCCGATAGCAGGCGCCACAGAGGTCCTCGTCGGCGAAGCGGCCAGTCGCCCCGTGCCGGTCGCCGTACTGCGGGAAAGTCCGCTTCCCGCAGCGGGTGACGGTGGGGCGGTGAGCCAGCTGGGGTCCGGCCGGAGCGAGCTTCGACTGCTGGCGCTCGTGCGACGCACCGCCACCCTCGACCGGGCCACCCAGCTCCGCCGCGAGCTCCGGCGCAGACGCCGAACCCTGATGCGGCACCCACAAGCTCCACTCGTCCTTGAACGCGTGCATGACCCACTCCTAATTTCCTCACATGGGGAAACTAATTTCAGCGTATGCTGAAACTGTCGCGGACGGAAGCCCCTTCTCTGACGCCTAAATAGAACCTGGTCAGGGTGGGCGTGGGCAGGGCTGAGCGCCCGGTGGCTGTGGTGGGCCGCCGGGTGTCCGCGTTTGGCTGTCAGGCCGCGTTCTCGTTGGGGTTGAGGGTGACGGTGCAGCCGAGCTGGTTGAGCTGGTTGATGGCCCGGCGGGCGGCGCGTTCGGGATCGCGTCGGCACATTCTGTACCGCAACTACTCACACCCGGAGGTGCTGCGCCCCGGCCAGAGCGGCTGGAGCGGCTGGAGACCGGCGGGCGTCGGCATGGCGCACCCCCGACCACACAGACATCGGCGGCCGGGAACGCGGGACCAGTGCGTCCGCGCCCTCAGCCGCCGCATGAGGTGATCCGAGACCGCACCACGGTCAGGGTTGGGGCGGTTCTTCCCGCCGGTCCGAGCCGTACTGCTCCTTCAGCTTGTCCTGGCCGGTGTCGACCTGACCGGTGTACTTGCTCTGGGTCTTGTCGTCGGCGTAGTCACCCGCCTTGTCGACGCCCTTGTCGGCCTGTGCCTCATGCCCCTTGAGCATGCTCTTGAGCTTGTCCATCATGGACATCCGGTCAGCCTCCTCGCGCATGGGCCCCCACACCTCCAGGGTCACCGCACACCACGCGCTTCGCATCCGCACGGGCGGCCCCCTGTCGGGCCCGGCCGTCCGCTGCGTACGTCCGGCTACAGCACCGGGAGGTTCTTGCGCAGCTCGAAGGCCGTGACCTCGGAGCGGTACTCCTCCCACTCCTGCTTCTTGTTCCGCAGGAAGAAGTCGAAGACATGCTCGCCCAGCGTCTCGGCCACCAGCTCGCTGCGCTCCATCAGCGTGATCGCCTCGCCGAGGTTCTGCGGCAGTGGCTCGATCCCCATCGCCCGGCGTTCGGCGTCCGAGAGCGCCCACACGTCGTCGTCCGCGCCGGCCGGGAGTTCGTAGCCCTCCTCGATGCCCTTCAGGCCCGCCGCCAGCAGCACCGCGTACGTCAGATACGGGTTGGCACCGGAGTCGATCGAGCGGACCTCGACGCGTGCGGAGCCCGTCTTGCCCGGCTTGTACATCGGGACGCGGATCAGCGCCGAGCGGTTGTTGTGGCCCCAGCAGATGTACGACGGGGCCTCGCCGCCCGCGCCCGCGCTGCGGGCCGAGCCGCCCCAGATGCGCTTGTAGGAGTTGACCCACTGGTTCGTCACGGCAGAGATCTCCGCGGCGTGGGTGAGGAGGCCCGCGATGAAGGAGCGGCCGACCTTGGAGAGCTGGTACTCCGCGCCCGACTCGTAGAAGGCGTTCCGGTCGCCCTCGAAGAGGGAGAGGTGGGTGTGCATCCCGGAGCCGGGGTGCTCGCTGAAGGGCTTCGGCATGAATGTCGCCTGGACACCCTGCTCCAGCGCGACCTGCTTCATCACCAGGCGGAACGTCATGACGTTGTCCGCCGTGGAGAGCGCGTCCGCGTACCGCAGGTCGATCTCCTGCTGGCCCGGCGCGCCCTCGTGGTGGCTGAACTCCACCGAGATGCCCATCGATTCGAGCATGGTGATCGCCTGTCGGCGGAAGTCCATGCCGACGTTCTGCGGGGTGTGATCGAAGTAGCCGGAGTTGTCCGCGGGGGTGGGGCGTGTGCCGTCCAGCGGCTTGTCCTTCAGCAGGAAGAACTCGATCTCGGGGTGGGTGTAGAAGGTGAAGCCCAGGTCCGAGGTCTTGGCCAGGATGCGCTTGAGGACGAAGCGCGGGTCGGCGAAGGACGGGGAGCCGTCGGGCATGAGGATGTCGCAGAACATCCGGGCCGTGCCGGGGGCCTCGGCGCGCCACGGCAGGATCTGGAAGGTGCTCGGATCCGGCTTGGCGATCATGTCGGATTCGTAGACCCGTGCGAAGCCCTCGATCGCGGAGCCGTCGAAGCCGATCCCCTCGTCGAAGGCCTGCTCCAGCTCGGCGGGAGCCACCGCGACCGACTTCAGGAAGCCGAGCACATCGGTGAACCACAGGCGCACGAAGCGGATGTCGCGCTCCTCGAGCGTACGGAGCACAAACTCCTGCTGCTTATCCATTTCCACCCATCCTTGCTGGTCAAGCCGCCTGCTCCATACGAGCATGCCACCCACGGGTTTCAGGCGCGTTGCGTACCCCGTCCATTGGCCGCTGTACCGGCTGAGCCCATTGTGGGTCAGGGCGTGCCCTGAGACGACCCTGAAGGCCCCCCGATAGCTTGCTTACGGGCATTTCCCAGCGATTACCGGCCCCCGTATGAGGTGCCGGGCGCGCCCGCACACTACGATCTGCGGCCATGGGGGGTTCGCGGCTCAACCACATCGCGCGCACCGCGCGCACCGCGCGTCCTATGGCGCTGCTCAGTGCCGTGGCGACGCTCCTCGGCGCGCTCTTCATCTGTACGAGCCCTGCCGCGACCCCGTCCAGCCCGCACCACATACGCGCGGTCTCAGCGACATCCGCGAAATCCGCGATCTCCGCCTCGGACGTCGAGACCGCGTACACCTGCCCGTACGACAGGGGCGCCTGCGGGCTGCTGCCGCTGGTCAGGCCCGCCGTGCTCACCGCGCCGCCGCTGGACGCCCCGCTCGATGCGGGGGCGCAGCCCCCGCACCTCGGTCCCCCGCCGCCCGCCTCCCGGCTGCCCCGCTCGGAAGCGCTGCCACGCGCCCCGGGCCTTCACGTTCTTCAAGTGCTGCGGACGTAGCAGGCCCCGCCTCCCCCCAGCCCCTTGATCGCCGCAGACTTCACGAAGGACGACACCACCATGGCTTCCCGCAACAACGACCGCCGGGCCCGAATAGAGCAGATGCGCCGCGCCGAACAAGCCCGTGAGCGCCGCGGCCGCATCATCACGATCGCCGTCAGCGGCGTCGTCGTGGCCGGTCTCGTCGGCTTCGGCGTCTTCGTACTCAACAAGGAGTCGGAGAAGAAGGAGCAGAAGGTCGCCGAGGCCAAGGCTCCCGTCACCGGTGAGAAGACCTGGGACGCGAAGAAGCTCGGCCGCAAACACGTCGACAAGGCGGTCAGCTACCCGATGAAGCCGCCGGTCGGCGGCGACCACAACCAGGTGTGGATGAACTGCAACGGCGACGTCTACAAGGAGCCGGTCCCCGACATGAACGCCGTGCACTCGCTGGAGCACGGCGCGGTCTGGGTGACCTACAACGACAAGGCTGCGGCCGCAGACGTGACCAAGCTGAGCGAGAAGGTGAAGAAGACGACGTACTCGCTGATGAGCCCGGTCAAGGACCAGGCCGGCGCGATCATGCTGAGTGCCTGGGGCAAGCAGCTCACCGTCGACAGCGCGGACGACCCACGCGTGAGCAAGTTCTTCACCAAGTACGTGCAGGGCGCGCAGACGCCGGAGCCGGGTGCGGCGTGCACGGGCGGGCTGGGCGCTCAGTGATCCGTCCGACCCGTACGCACTGGGCGGCGATCACGGCGGTCGTGCTCGCCCTGCTCTTCGCGGGGGCCGCCACGGTGGCCTCCGCGGGCGGCGGCGAAGACGCCAGGTCCCGTCCGCCGATCCCGACGGCGACTTCGGCGGACGCGGGCTTCGCGCGCGACATGGCGGTCCATCATCAGCAGGCGGTGGAGATGTCCTTCATCGTGCGGGACCGTACCCAGGACGACGAGGTGCGCCGGCTCGCGTACGACATCGCCAACACCCAGGCCAACCAGCGCGGCATGATGCTGGGCTGGCTTGATCTGTGGGGTCTGCCCAAGGTCTCCGCGGACAGCGAGCCGATGGCCTGGACGCAGAACGACGAGCACGGCGCGCACTCCGGACACAGCGGCGGGCATCAGGCCAAGGACGGCTCGCTGATGCCGGGCATGGCGACCAATGCGGATCTGGCGCGGCTCGGCAAGGCCAGTGGCAAGCAGGCGGAGATCGAGTATCTCCAGCTGATGATCAGCCACCACAACGGCGGGATCACCATGGCCGAGGGCTGTGTGAAGCTCTGCACCGTCGATACGGAGCGGAGTCTCGCCCAGGGGATGGTGGACGCCCAGCGCTCGGAGGTCGATCTGATGGTCGACCTGCTGCGCAAGCGGGGCGCTGAAGCCCGCACCTGAGCACCTGAGCACCTGAGCACCTGAGCACCAGAGGTCCTCGCCTGATCTCGTATCAGGCGTCCGCCCCGGTCGGCCGCCAGCTGATCCGGGGCGGACGGACGGCCGCGCAGAGCGGCATGCCTCGTCCTCGCCTCGCAGCGGTCGCGTACTCCGAACGGCCCAACGACAATGGGTGCGCTGGGGGGCATACCGGACGCAGGAGGTAGAACCCATGACCACCGCCAAAGACATCATGCACCCCGGGGCTCAGTGGATCCCCGCGCACGAGACCCTCGACCGTGCGGCGCAGCTGATGCGCGAACTGAATGTGGGTGCACTGCCCATAGCCGACGCCGACGAACGACTCTGCGGCATACTCACCGACCGCGACATCGTGGTCGGCTGTGTGGCCCTGGGACACGACCCCGCACAGATCACCGCGGGCGAAATGGCCAAGGGCACGCCGCGCTGGATCGAGGCGGGCGCCGACGTGGACTCGGTGCTGAACGAGATGGAGGGCCACCAGATCCGCCGGCTCCCGGTGATCGAGAACAAGCGGCTGGTAGGCATTATCAGCGAGGCAGATCTGGCCCAGCATCTGAGCGACGAGCAGATCGCCGAGTGGGTCGAGCGGGTCTACGCCCACGCCTGAGGAGTACCGGAGCCTGCCCGCACCTCTCGTAGGGCTTGCCCGTCACCGCCGGCCCCGGGCAGGTCGAGAATCGCCCGGGCCACCGCGTCCGGGCGGTCCAGCATCATCAGATGCCCCGCCGGTGCGACCGCCTCGAAGCGGGCGCCGAGCTGCCGGGCAAGTGCGCGCTGCCGCTCGATCCAGCGTTCTCCGCCTGCTGCCGCGGCGAGCACCGCGACCGGGGCGTCCGGCAGGGCGTGGCGCTCGCGCAGGGCGAGGAGTTCGGCGGCGACCGCGAGGTAGTGGGTGTTCTCCAGGAGCGCGCCCTGCAGCACCCGGGACGTGGCGTAGCAGCGGCGTACGAGGGCGGCGGGGGCCGGGTCGCCGCCGGCGGTGCGGGAGAGGCGGACCACGGCGCGACGGGTGAGGGGCCCGAGTGCGGCGGGCGCGCCCACGGCGGACAGGGCGGCGCCGACACCACGTGCCACCGCCGTGCGGGCCGCGGGCGCGGCGGGCACGCGCGCGTGTTCCTCGACGCTGGAGTCGACGAGCACGACAGCCGCGGTACGGGCGGGGTGCAGACGGGCGAAGGCCTCCGCATGGAACCCGGCGATCGAGTGCCCGACGACGACGGCGGGACCGTCCAGGCCGAGCGCGTCCAGTACGCCCGCGATGCGGTGGCCCTCCCCGGCGGCGGACGGCGGCACGGCGGCCGGGCCGCTCAACCCGTGACCCGGGCGGTCGAAGCGGACGACGGTGAGGTGCGGGGCGAGCAGCGGCACCACGGGGTCCCAGTCGAACCAGCTCATCGCGAGCCCGGCGCTCAGTACGCAGACCGGGCCGCTGCCTTCGACGACCACGTGGTGCGGTACGCCTCCCACTCGCACAAAGGTCACCCGTCGCTCCTTCGCCCCCTCCCGCGCCAGGGACAGCGCGAGTACCGACGGTCAGCCTGCCACGAAGAGCACTTGGAGCCGTTGCCCGGCCCCCCGGTGACCAGACGCCGCCGCGGGCGGCGCGGACACTTCCGCACATTGTGGGCTCATAAGGGCGGGTCGCCTATTGACGTATACCGGGTGGGGGTAGGCTGCGGATCATGGTCATCGGTCGGCGTGCGCGGTTCGGACAGCTGCTGCTGTTCGTGGCGCTGCTGTTCGGGATCGCCACGATGCACATGGTGGGACCCCCGGTGCGGGGTCACGGTGGCGGTGCGCAGGAGCACATAGTGCCGTCCTCGGCGGTGGAGCACACCGTCTCGTCCTCGGCGGTGGACATGACGCCCCCTGGGGGCGACCACACCGCCGGTCCCGTGGGCCTGCCGAACACCGGACCGGAGTTGCCGGGCATAGGCACGGACCCGATGACCCTGTACCTCGCCGTGCTGGACACCGTCACCCTCGTCCTGCTGACCGCGGGGCTGCTGCGGACCGACCCGGTCGCTCTGCTCGCGGCCTGGCACGCCCGGATACTCCGCGCGCTCTGGCCCAACCCGATTCCCCGCAAGACCCTCCTCGCAAGGCTGTCGGTGCTGCGGATCTAGAAGTGCGCCCGGCTGCCTGGGAACCTCCCCGCTCCGGGCGGTGTACCAGAAGCAGCGGACGCGCCCATCTGCCACGCATCACCACACACCACGAGGTGCATTCAGCCATGCGCGCTCACCACACGCGCCGCGCCGTGCTCGGCGCAGCAATCGCCGCCGCCGGTGCGGGAGTTCTGGCCGGCTGCTCCGACTCGTCGGGCACCGGCCACGGATCGATGAACCACGGGGGCAGTACTCCGACGGCGACTCCGCAGGACTATGTCGCCCCTGACACCCCGGAGGGCTATGTCGCCCCCGACGGCCCGGAGGTCCTCGGGTACGAGGAGGCGCGAGGCTCCGGCCCTGTCCGCAGCTTCAGGCTGACCGCCACGGCCACCCCGCTGGAGCTCGGCGGCGGCCGGACGGTCAAATCGTGGGCGTACGGAGACCGGCTGCCGGGCCAGGAGGTACGACTCACGGCCGGTGACACTCTCGCGCTCACCCTGGCCAACAACCTGCCGGAGGAGACCTCGCTGCACTGTCACGGCATCTCAATGCGCAATGACATGGACGGGGTGCCGGGTGTGACGCAGGAGCCGATCCGCCCGGGCGCGGAGTTCACGTACCGTTTCGTGGCCGCCCACCCCGGCACGTACTGGTTCCATCCGCACTCGGGTGTGCAGCTGGACCGCGGTATGTACGCCCCGCTGATCGTGGAGGACCCGAAGGAGCCGCTGTCGTACGACAAGGAGTGGGTCATCCTCCTGGACGACTGGGTGGACGGAGTCGACGGCTCCACGCCGGACTCGGTGCTCGCTGAACTCCGCAAAGGCATGGATCACGGCTCCGGGCACCACGGCCACGGGAGTGGCACACCGTCCAGGTCGGCAACGGCGACGGCATCGGGATCGCCGTCGCCGGAGTCCCGTCCGTCCGGCCCACCCCGGTTGCTGAGGGGCACCAAGAGCAATCTGCTCGGCGGCGAGGCGGGCGATGTCGCCTACCCGCACTACCTGATCAATGGGCGTACGCCGGACGACCCTTCACAGTTCATCGCCAAGCCCGGCGACCGCATCCGGCTGCGCATCATCAACGCCGGGGGTGAGACGGCCTTCCGGGTGGCGCTCGGCGGCCACAGGCTGACGGTCACCCACACCGACGGCTTCCCCGTCCTCCCCACCGAGACCGATGCCCTGCTCGTGGCCATGGGCGAGCGGTACGACGTACTGGTCACCGCCGAGGACGGGGTCTTTCCGCTCACCGCGCTCGCCGAGGGCAAGAAGGCCTCGTCGATGGCCGTCCTGCGCACCGGCGGAGGGGAGCTCCCCGCGCCCTCCGTGCGTCCGGCGGAGCTGGACCGGAAAGTGCTGAAGTCGGCCGCCCGCCTCGAACCCGACGAGTCCGTGGCCTTCTCCCGGCGCAGGCCGGACCGCATCATGCGGATCAAGCTGACCGGTGGGATGGAGCAGTACAACTGGGCCTTCGACGACGAGCCCTACTCCCCGGAGCGCCTCTACTCGATTCGCGACGGCGAGCGGGTCCGCATGGTGTTCATCAACGCCACGGATATGTGGCATCCCATCCATCTGCACGGCCACACCTTCGCTCTGGCGGGCATCAACGGGTCCGGCGCCCGCAAGGACACGGCGGCGGTCCTGCCGCACCGCAAAGTGACCGTGGACTTCGACGCGGACAATCCGGGCCTGTGGATGCTGCACTGCCACAACATCTACCACTCGGAGTCCGGGATGATGACGACCGTCGCCTACCGCGCGTAGGCCCTCGGGGCGTAGGCCCTGGGGGGCGTGGGGCGCACCACACCTCCCTGCCAGGACATCGCGTCAGACAGACGATTACACTGGGCCGCGTGCCTCAACTACGCCTCGCTCTGAATCAGATCGACTCGACCGTCGGCGATCTCTCCGGCAACGCCGAGGCGATCGTGCACTGGACCCGGCACTCCGCCGAGCAGGGGGCGCATCTCGTCGCCTTCCCCGAGATGGTGCTGACCGGCTACCCCGTGGAGGACCTGGCCCTGCGGTCGTCCTTCGTGGACGCGTCCCGGGCCGCCCTGCGCGCCCTCGCCGTTCGGCTGGACGACGAAGGGTTCGGCGAGCTGCCGGTCATCGTCGGCTACCTCGACCGTTCCGAGCGGGCCCAGCCCCGCTACGGCCAGCCCGCCGGCGCGCCGCAGAACGCAGCCGCCGTGCTGCACCGCGGCGAGGTGGTGCTGAGCTTCGCCAAGCACCATCTGCCGAACTACGGCGTCTTCGACGAGTTCCGCTACTTCGTGCCGGGCGACACCATGCCGGTGATCCGCGTGCACGGCGTCGACGTCGCGCTGGCGATCTGCGAGGATCTCTGGCAGGACGGCGGCCGCGTCCCGGCCACCCGGTCCGCCGGGGCCGGGCTGCTCATCTCCATCAATGCCTCGCCGTACGAGCGCGAGAAGGACGACACCCGCCTGGACCTGGTGCGCAAGCGCGCCCAGGAGGCCGGCTGCACCACCGCGTACCTCGCGATGATCGGCGGACAGGACGAGCTCGTCTTCGACGGCGACTCGATCGTCGTCGACTCCGCCGGTGAAGTCGTCGCGCGCGCCCCGCAGTTCGCGGAGGGCAGCGTCGTCCTGGACCTGGAGCTGCCCGCGGCTTCCGCCGAGCCGCCGACCGGAGTGGTCGACGACGGGCTGCGCATCGAGCGCGTCGTCATCTCCGAGGAGCCGCTGCCCGCGTACGAGGCCGAGCTGTCCGGCGGCTACGCCGACCGGCTCGACGACGACGAGGAGGTCTACTCCGCGCTGGTCGTGGGCCTGCGCGCGTACGCCGCCAAGAACGGCTTCCGTTCGGTGCTGATCGGGCTGTCCGGCGGCATCGACTCCGCGCTCGTCGCCGCGATCGCCTGTGACGCGCTGGGCGCGCAGAACGTGTACGGCGTCTCCATGCCGTCGAAGTATTCGTCCGACCACTCCAAGGGCGACGCGGCCGAGCTTGCCCGGCGTACCGGGCTCAACTTCCGTACCGTGCCGATCGAGCCGATGTTCGACGCGTACATGAGCTCGCTCGGCCTGACCGGTCTCGCCGAGGAGAACCTCCAGTCGCGGCTGCGCGGCACCACGCTGATGGCGCTCTCCAACCAGGAGGGCCACATCGTGCTCGCGCCGGGCAACAAGTCCGAGCTGGCGGTGGGCTATTCGACGCTGTACGGCGACTCCGTCGGCGCGTACGGGCCGATCAAGGACGTCTACAAGACAACGGTCTTCCGGCTTGCGAAGTGGCGCAACCGCGCCGCCGAGGAGCGCGGCCAGACCCCGCCGATCCCGGAGGCGTCCATCACCAAGCCGCCGAGCGCGGAGCTTCGCCCCGGCCAGGTCGACACCGACTCGCTGCCGGACTACGACGTACTGGACCGGATCCTGGAGCTGTACGTCGACCAGGACCGGGGCAAGGACGCGATCGTCGCGGCCGGCTTCGGCGAGGAGCTGGTGGCGAAGACGCTGCGGATGGTGGACACGGCGGAGTACAAGCGGCGCCAGTACCCGCCGGGCACCAAGATCTCGGCCAAGGGCTTCGGCAAGGACCGGCGACTGCCGATCACGAACCGCTGGCGGGAGACGACGACGCACTGACCTGCTGCTCCGCGGTACGGGGGCTTCCTGCGGCGATCACGCGGGAGGCCCCCGTTTCGGTACGGTCCAGCAGGCCCGCCGTCACCGCGATCGCCAGACCGGCGGCCGCCAGGACCGCGCCGACCAAGGCCGGGGAGCTCCAGCCCCAGCCGGCCGCGATGGCCGCGCCGCCGAGCCAGGCGCCGCCCGCGTTGGCGAGGTTGAAGGCCGAGTGGTTGGAGGCGGAGGCCAGCGTCGGGGCGTCCTGCGCCTTCTTCATGACCAGCATCTGGAGCGGTGTGGTGGTCATGAAGCCGACCGCGCCGAGCACCACGACCGTCACCAGGGCCGCCCACTGGATGTGCACGGTGAACCGGAAGGCCACCAGCACCAGCGCGAGCGCGGCCAGCGAGCCGTACAGCGTGGGGCGCAACGCCCGGTCGGTCAGCGGGCCGGCGGCCAGCGCGCCGAGCGTCATGCCGATACCGAAGAGGGCGAGGACCAGGGTCACGGAGGACTCGCCGAAGCCCATCACCTCGGTCGTCATGGAGGCGAGGTAGGAGTACACCGCGAAGACTCCGGCGAAGCCGAACACCGCGGTGAGCAGGCCGAGTAGCACCTGCCGGTTGCCGAGTGCGCGCAATTCGCGGCCCACGCTCTGCTGCGCGTCGACGGGTACGTACGGAATGAGCCGGGCGAGCGCGGCCATCGCGACCAGGCCGATCACCGTGACGACGAGGAAGGTGGCGCGCCAGCCGAGGTGCTGGCCGAGGAGCGTGGCGGCCGGTACGCCGACGATGTTGGCGACCGTGAGGCCGAGGAACATTGTGGCCACCGCGCGCGCCTGCCGCCCGTCCGCGACCAGGCGCGCCGCGACGACCGCGCCGACGCCGAAGAACGCGCCGTGCGGCAGCCCGGCGAGCACGCGGCCCGCGATCAGCCAGCCGAAGCCGGGGGCGAGGGCGGATGCCAGGTTGCCGACCGTGAACAGGGCCATCAGCAGCAGGAGCATCCGCTTGCGCGGGACGCGGGAGCCGAGGGCGGTGAGCAGCGGGGCGCCGATGACGACGCCGATCGCGTACGCCGATACGAGGTGGCCGGCCGTGGGGACGGAGGTGTTCAGGTCGTCGGCGACATTGGGCAGCAGGCCCATCATCACGAACTCGGTGGTGCCGATGCCGAAGGCGGATACGGCGAGCGCGAGCAGCGCGAGGGGCATGGAGGTGCCTTTCCGAAGTTAGTTCTCCTTCGAAACAAATGCTCGCACGCGGTTTGTTCCCACGGATGAACGGGTGGTTGCCGTCACATAACTGGGGGCTCCGCCCCCAAGCCCCCGCGCCTCAAACGCCGGCGAGGCTGATTTCCGGGGCTCCGCCCCAGACCCGCTCCTCAATCGCCGGAGGGGCTTGTTTTGCCCGGGCGGGCTTGAGTTTTGCCCGGGCGGCGCCTGAAATTCCGCCGGACGGGCGGAACTTCAGGCCTGTTGGGGGTCCCCCCGGACGAAGCCTGGGGGAGATTGAGGACACGGCCGAAGACCGTACGGGGGTCTGGGGGCTTGCCCCCAGTTCGGGAAGTGGGGGTCTCCCCACGCCCGCCAGGGCGTAGGGGGAGGGTCGGGGAAGGTCACATCTTGATGCGCGCCGCGATCGGCAAGTGGTCGCTGTCCGTCTGCGGCAGCGTCCAGGACGAGACCGGCTCGACGCCCCTCACCATGATCTGGTCAATGCGCGCCATCGGGAACGACGCGGGCCAGCTGAAGCCGAAGCCGTCGCCCGCCGCGCCCTGCGTGGAGCGCATCTGGGAGGTGACCGCGTTCAGCGAGCGGTCGTTCATCGTGCCGTTGAGGTCGCCGAGCAGCACGACCTTGCCGACCCGCTCGCGGGCGATGGCCTCGCCCAGCGCGTCGGCGCTGTTGTCGCGCTGGCTGGCGGTGAAGCCGGCGTTGAGCTTGACGCGTACGGACGGCATGTGCGCGACGTAGAACGCGACCGCGCCCTGCGGCGTCTGCACGGTGGAGCGCACGGCGCGTGTCCAGCCCAACTGGATGTCCACCGGCGCCGTGTCGGTCATCGGGTACTTGCTCCAGAGCCCGACCGTGCCCTCCACCGCGTGGTACTTGTACGTCCCTGCCAGCGCCTGTTCGTACGTGGAGACCTGACCGACCGGCAGCTCCTGCAGCGCGACCACGTCCGCGCCCGAGGCGGCGACCTGCTTGGCGGTGCCCGCCGGGTCGGGGTTGCCGGCGTTGACGTTGTGCGTGGCAACGGTCAGATTGCCGCCTGCGCCCGACTTGTCGTTGAACAGCAGCCCGCCGAAGAGGTTCAGCCAGACAACGGCCGGGAGCAGCAGGGCGATCAGCGCGGTGGCCGAGCGCCGCAGCACGGCGACGACGAGGATCACCGGGATGAACACGCCCAGCCACGGCAGGAACGTCTCGGTGAGGCTGCCCAAGTTGCCGATCCGGTTGGGGATCTGCGCGTGCAGGATCATCAACAGGGCGATGAAGACGGCGAAGCAGGCGAGGACGACGCCGCGCCGCCAGATGCCGCGGTCGCCGCGCCAGCGCTGGAGCAGGCTCCGGACCCGTGCTCCGGTCCGCCCGGCCTCGGGGCTGCCGTTGGTGCCGTTGGCGGTCTCCGTCTTGTACGCCTGCGCCATGGAGCTGTCCTCACTGCCTTGCCGTCACGCCTCGCCGTCGACACTAGGCGATGGAGGTGTTTCCTCGCCGTCGCCCGACGGCCGTTCTGCCTCGATGACGACAGCGCGGCGCACCGGGTTCCTCGTAACGGGCCAGGTGGGGACGCTGTGACAGAACACGCACACTTCGGACTGCCCCTCGCCGGACGTCGGCCGGGCGTCAGCGGGGCATCAGTGGGGCGGACCTTCTGCGGGGCGTACGCCCTCCAGCACGGCGTCGACGATCCGTTCCGCGCTGCCCTCTTCCGGCGTGCCCCCGGGGCGCAGCACGGTCCGTACGAGCATCGGGCCGACGAAGAGGTCGCCGAGCAGACCGAAGTCGATGTCGGCGCGGATCTCGCCGTTCGCGATGCCGCGGCGCAGCACTTCGTCCATCCGCTCGCGGCGGGGGGCGATGGAGGTGTGGTGGTACATGTTCCACAACTGGGGATAGCTCTGCATCTGGGCGAAAACGTTGTGCAGGAGGGCGGAGGAACGTTTGGCGAGGCCGCGCTGCCGCAGCATCTCGACCATCGCGACGAGATCGTCACGTACGCAGGTGCCGGGCAGCGGCGGGTCCACGGGCTCCATGGAGCGGACGACGTCGACGAAGAGGGCCTCTTTGCCGTCCCAGCGGCGGTAGATGGTGGCTTTGCCGACGCCGGCGGTGCGGGCGATGCGCTCGATGGAGAGCTCGGAGAGCGGCACGCCGTCTTCGAGAAGCCGCACAACGGCCCCGACTATGGCCCGCTCGACGGCCTCGCTCCGGGGCCGCCCACGCCGTCCCGTGGCCAGGGTGCCGCGTCGCGCGGGGGGCTCGCCGCTCTGGCCGCGGTTGTCCTGGTGGTCCTGGTGGTCCTTCACCGGCACGTCCGGTCCGCCTCTCGCCTCGTCATCGCCGGCAATTCTCGCCGACGGGCCCCTGGCCACCGGGCAGCACCTGCTCCGGCCCGCGTTCGGCGCTCTTCAGCTCCGGCCCGGGGTCCGGCTCCGGCTCCGGCTCCTTCTTCCGGCCGTCCGGCATGAAGAAAGCCACCACCAGCGCGCCGATCAGCGCCACACCCGCCGATACCAGCGCCGTCAGATGCATCGCGTGCAAGAACGCCTCGTTCGCCGGGACGATCAGCGCCCTGCCCGCCTGGCCGAGTCTCTCCGCGGCCGCGAGCGTCGCCTCGATCGATTCACCCGCGGCCTGCCGGGCACCGCTGGGGACCGCTGAGAGGTGCCCCTCGATCGCACCCCGGTACTGCGTGGACAGCAGCGAACCGAGCACCGCGACACCCAGTGCCCCACCGACCTGGCGGAAGGTGTTGCTGACCGCCGAGCCGGACCCCGCCTTCTCGCGGGGCAGCGACTGCATCACCGAGACCGTCACCGGGGGCGTGATGAGCGCCATCGCCGTGCCCTGCACGAAGAGGACCGTTTCGATCACCCACAGCGGGGTCGAGGCATCGAACATCACGAAAGCCCCCAGCACCATGGCGACCAGCAGCATGCCGACCGTGCACACCGTCCGCGCCCCGAACCGGTCGACGATCAGCCGCGCGCGCAGCGAGACGACCATCTGCGCCACGGCCAGCGGCAGGATGAGCAGGCCCGCTTCCAGCGCGTCGTAGCCGCGCACGCTCTGCAGATAGAACGCGGAGAAGAAGGTCACGCCCGTCAGCGCGAAGAAGACCAGCGCGATCGCGGCGACCGCCGCCGCGAAGGCGGGCCTCTTGAAGTACGTGATGTCGATGGCCGGATGGTCGCTGCGCCTCTCGTGGAGTACGAAGCAGACGAGTACCACCAGACCGCCCAGCATCGGCAGCAGCACGGACGGCGTCGAGAAGTCCGCCAGCTCGCCGCCGCGGATGATTCCGTACACCAGCAGGATCAGCCCGATGACGGACAGCGCTACGCCGAGCGGGTCCATACGCCCCGGGTCCGGGTCCCTGGAGTCCGGCAGGAGCAGCGCCATCGCGATCAGCGCGACGACCACGACCGGCACGTTGACCAGGAAGATCGAGCCCCACCAGAAGTGCTCGATGAGCAGCCCGCCGGTGATCGGGCCGATGGCCATGCCGACGCCGACGCTGCCCGCCCAGATGCCGATGGCCCTGGGCTGCTCCTGGCGCTCGAACACGTCCATCAGTACGGCGAGGGTCGCCGGCATCACGAAGGCCCCGCCCAAACCCATCACCGCGCGGTACGCGATCAGCTCGCCGGGCGAGCCGGAGAACGCCGCGAGGGCCGAGCCCACGCCGAAGACCGCGACGCCGAAGAACAGCGCCTTCTTGCGGCCGAAACGGTCGCCGAACAGGCCCGCGGTGAACAGCAGCCCCGCGAAGACGAGCGTGTAGGAGTTGATCGCCCACTCCAGCTCGCTCTGGGTCGCGCCGATGCCCGTGGGCTCGGGGCTGGCGATCGTCCTGACCGCCACATTCAGGATCGAGTTGTCCAGTACGACGATGAGCAGGCTGAACATCAGGACGGTGAGGATCACCCAGCGCCGCCGGTGGACGGCCTCGGGTATGCGGGGAGGGGCAGGTGGGCCGGACGGAGTCGACATGATCCCCTGCCTAGCCTAATTTCGATACGAGACCGTCTCGTATCGGACACTCTACCCAACGTACGGGTCCCCTTCCGCCGGAGCGGCACGAGGTGCCACCATGGGGGTGATCCGGGGACGCCGTGAGGGCGCCTCGAGATGACGAAGGAGCCGTTAGCCATGACGCTTCAGGCTGCCCAGAAGCCCACCGACAGCAGCAAGGCGCTGTACGGCGGCAAGGGCACTCGCCGTATCACCGTCCACGACATCGCCGCCGCCAAGGAGCGCGGCGAGAAGTGGCCGATGCTCACCGCATACGACGCGATGACCGCGTCCGTCTTCGACGAGGCCGGCATCCCGGTCATGCTCGTCGGCGACTCCATGGGCAACGTCCATCTCGGCTACGAGACCACCGTGCCGGTCACGATGGACGAGATGACGCTGCTGTCCGCCGCCGTCGTACGGGGCACCAGGCGGGCCCTCATCGTCGGCGACCTTCCCTTCGGCTCGTACCAGGAAGGCCCCGTCCAGGCCCTTCGCAGCGCCACCCGGCTGGTCAAGGACGCGGGCGTCGGCGCGGTCAAGCTGGAGGGCGGCGAGCGCTCGCTCGGACAGACCGAACTGCTCGTCCAGGCAGGCATCCCGGTCATGTCGCACCTCGGCCTGACCCCGCAGTCCGTCAACACCATGGGCTACCGCGTCCAGGGCCGCAGCGACGAGGCCGCCCACCGGCTGGTCCGCGACGCCAAGGCGGCGCAGGACGCGGGCGCGTTCGCCGTCGTCCTGGAGCTCGTCCCGGCCGAGGTCGCCGCCGAGATCACCCGCAGCCTGCACATCCCGACCATCGGCATCGGCGCGGGACCCGACACAGACGCCCAGGTCCTCGTCTGGACCGACATGGCGGGCATGACGGGCGGCAAGGTGCCGCGCTTCACCAAGCAGTACGCCAACCTGCGCCAGACGCTCGGCGACGCCGCGAAGGCCTTCGCCGACGACGTCGTCGGCGGTGCGTTCCCGCAGGAGGAGCACACCTTCCACTGAGCACCACCCACCGGCCACCCCCGGCACAGACGACAGCCCGCCGACATCCCCCATCGGCGGGCTGTCGGCGTGCGGGAGACCTCCCGGGGGCCGCGGCGTAGCCTGGAATTGACACTCGGGGCCGCCCCTCTCTCCGCCGGGAGGCGGATGACCATGACCGGAATCGTTTCCAGGAACTTCGACTCGGCCGATGAAACCCGGCCCTTCGAGGACGGCAAGGGGAAGCTCGCCCTTCTCAACACCGACCAAGGTGCGGTTGGCAGGGCCGTGTTCGAGCCGGGCTGGCAGTGGTCCAAGCACGTCAAGCCCCTTGCGGGCACCGAGAGTTGTGAGGCCGCTCACGTCGGATACGTCATCAGCGGGCAGATGAAGATCGTCATGAACGACGGCGAGTCCGTGGACACGGGACCCGGCGACTTCATCTCCGTCGCGCCCGGCCATGACGCGTGGGTGGTGGGGGACGAGCCGTGCGTCGTGCTCGACTGGGCCGGCTTCGGGGACTACGCCAGGCCCGCGTAGTACTGCCCTCCGCGTAGCTTCACGGGGTCTGACCTGCCCCTCCCCCGTTGCAGGTGCGGCTGTCAGCGGCTTGTCGGCGTCTGTCAGTGATCTGTCAGTGATCTGTCGGTGATCTGTAGGCGGTCTGTCGGTGATCTGTAGGCGGTCTGTCGGTGGCTGCTGGAACCGTGTACGGCATGACGCGAATCGACAACAACGCCGTCGAGGTACGAGGCCT
The DNA here is from genome assembly GCF_044389785.1 of Streptomyces sp. NPDC019443. NCBI lineage: Bacteria > Bacillati > Actinomycetota > Actinomycetes > Kitasatosporales > Streptomycetaceae > Streptomyces > Streptomyces sp. NPDC019443. Next base: position 58,257 of record NZ_JBIRYJ010000005.1, on the reverse strand, counting down.
CGTAAAGCATTACGGCGAGACGAAGGCGCTGGACGGGGTGGACCTGGACGTGCGCGAGGGCACGGTCGTCGGTGTCCTCGGCCCCAACGGCGCCGGCAAGACCACACTCGTACGCTGCCTCTCCACCCTCGTCGTCCCGGACGCCGGCCATGCCGTCGTCGCCGGCTACGACGTGGTGAGGCAGCCGCGGCAGCTGCGCCGCACCATCGGCCTCACCGGGCAGTACGCCTCGGTCGACGAGAAGCTGTCCGGCTGGGAGAACCTCTACATGATCGGGCGGCTGCTCGACCTGTCGCGCAGGGACGCCCGCCGCCGCGCCGACGAGATGCTGGAACGCTTCTCGCTCACCGAGGCCGCGAAGCGGCCCGCAATGCAGTACTCCGGCGGCATGCGGCGGCGGCTCGACCTGGCCGCCTCGATGATAGGCAGCCCGGCGGTGCTCTTTCTGGACGAGCCGACGACGGGCCTGGACCCGCGGACCCGTAACGAGGTCTGGGACGAGGTGCGACGGATGGTCGCGGACGGGGCGACCGTCCTGCTCACCACCCAGTACATGGAGGAGGCCGAGCAGCTGGCGAGCGAGCTCACGGTCATCGACCGCGGGCGGGTCATCGCCAACGGCCGGGTGGACGAGCTCAAGGCGAAGGTCGGCGGCCGCGCCCTGCAGATACGGCCCAGCGATCCGGCGCAGCTGTCCGCGATGGCGGCGGCGGTCGCCGACGCCGGCCTGGACGGGCTCGCGGGGGCGCATGCCGCCCCGGACGAGGGACTGCTGTACGTGCCGATCCTCAGCGACGAGCAACTGACCGCGGTGGTCGGCCTGCTGGGCGCCCGCGGATTCGGCATCGCGCACATCGGCACCCATCTGCCCAGCCTGGACGAGGTGTTCCTGGCGATCACCGGCGAGAAGACCCTGTCGTCGGAGATCTCCGACGCGATTCCCGAGGAGGTCGCGGCATGAGCGCGGCAACGGTCAACGCTGCGCCGGCCAAGGCGCTTCCCGGCGAGGGCCGGATCGGCCTGCGGGCAAATGTGCGGCACATCGGCGCGCTGGTGCGCCGCAACGCCCTGCAGATCAAGCAGGATCCGGAGTCGATGTTCGACGTCCTGCTGATGCCGGTCATCTTCACGCTGCTGTTCGTGTACGTCTTCGGCGGCGCGATCTCCGGCAAGGGCAACCAGCAGGAGTACGTGAACTATGTGATCCCCGGCCTGATGGCGATGATGGGCATGAACATCGCCATGGCCGTCGGCACCGGCGTCAACGACGACTTCAAGAAGGGCGTGATGGACCGCTTCCGGTCCATGCCGATCGCCCGGTCCTCCGTCCTCATCGCGAAGATCGTGGTCGAGATCGGCCGGATGCTGGTCGCCACCACCATCCTGCTCGCCATGGGCTTCCTGCTCGGCCTGCAGATCCACACCTCGGTCCTCGGACTGGCCGCGGCCGTCGGCCTGTCCATGGCCTTCGGCGCGTCGCTGATGTGGATCTTCATTCTGCTCGGTCTCACCATGAAGACGGCCCAGGCCGTCCAGGGGACGGCCATGCTCGTACTGATGCCGTTGCAGTTCGGGTCGTCGATCTTCGCCCCGCCGACCACGATGCCCGGCTGGCTGCAGAGCTTCACCGACTACAACCCGCTCTCCAACCTCGCGGACGCGGCACGGAATCTGATCAACGGCGGACCGGTCGCCGAATCCGTATGGATGACGCTCGGCTGGGCTGCGGTCATCACGGCGGTGACGGCGCCGCTCGCGGTCGCCAAGTTCCGTAAGAAGACCTGATCCTGAGGCAGGGTCACTCGGTCACACCAGGGCGGTGGCCTCATCGAGAGTGAGGCCGCCGCCCTCGGCGTACGCGGCCTCGTAGGCTGCCTCGCCGAGCACTGCGCGCACCGCGGACTCGGAAACGGCTCTGTTGTCCCGCTCGTACCGGGGCGCGAAGTGGCCGGGCGGCAGCAGGGCGTCGGACGCGCCGAGCAGCCGGGCCGCGTCCCGCGCGCGCTCCGGGCGGCCCCGGGCCAGCGCCCCTGCGGCAGTCACCAGGTACACGGAGGGCATCTGCGGGGCGACCATCCGGGTCAGCGGATCCTGCGCCTTGGCCAGTGCGGTACGCACCCGGTCCAGTGACAACTCGTAGTGGCCGTCGAGGAAGTCCAGCCAGCCGAGGAAGCCGATCACCATGCCCTCGAAGATCGCGAAGGTGTTGGACCTGAACTGCTCGCGCAGTACCTCGATCTCGGCGCGCGCCTCCTGGCTGCGGCCGGTGCGGCCCAGCCACAGGGCGAGCAGCAGCCGGGCGATGGCCGTCGACTCGTTCGCCACGCTCGGGCTCGTGGCCAGCACCTCGCGGATGAGCGCCTCGCCGCGCTCGCCCTCGCCCGTCTCCATCAGGTTGCCGCCGAGGCGGGTGCTCAGCACGGCCGTCTGGGCCTGGGCCCCGATCTGCTCCGCGTATCCGATGGCGGCCGTGAAGTCCTCGGCGGCGAGCAGGTATTCACCGCGCCGCTCATGCGCCTCGCCGCGCGCGGACAGGGCCTCGGCCGCGCCCCAGGCGTCGCCGAGCCGGGTGAAGATTTCCAGCGCCTCGTTGGCGTCGGTGGCCGCGTCGCCGGCCCACTCACTGCGGTTGGCGAGGACGTTGGCCCGCGCCTGGAGGGATGCGGCGAGCTCCCATTCGTATCCGTATGCGCGGCAGGCGTCGACGGTCGCCTTCAGGAACTCCTTGAGCTGCTCCGTGTCCCCGGTGATCACGACGGCGAAGAAACAGAACGACCCCGGGGGCCGGCAGGTCTGCGGCAGCCCGGGCCGATAGACCTGGGTGATCCTGCGCAGCCGCTCCAGCCTCTGAGGCGAGGCCCACTCTTCGATGACGTAGTCCATGAAGATCATCCGCATCAGCGCCGCGCCACGCCTGGCCTCCTGCAGCAGCTCGGGCGACATGGGCGGCGGCGCGTCCGTGACACGCTCGAAGACCGGCGGCGCGGGCTCGGCGGGCGGCGCGAACGGGTCGGGGCCGAGATCGCCCGCGGCGGTGGTCCAGTGCCTGGCTTCGGTGCGCAGATCCTTCATCTGCCAGTACCAGGCCAGCGAGAGGACGAGGTGGAGTGCCTCCTGCTCGTCGCGGGCGGCGACGGCGCGGCGGAGCGCGGTACGCAGATTCTCGTACTCCAACTGCAGCAGATCGACGGCGGCGCGCTGGCCGGGGCCGCGCAGGAGGGGGTCGGTGGTGCGGGCCAACTCCCGGTAGTGGAGGAGGTGCTGCCGCTCGACGGCGGTGCGCTCTGCGGCCTCGTCGAGCCGCTCGGCCGCGTACTCGCCGACCGTTTCGAGGAGGCGGTAGCGCATCTGCCCGTCGGGCGCCGGGGCGGCGACGACGAGGGACTTGTCGATGAGCGAGCCGAGCGCGTCGGCGACGTCCAGACTGCCGCGGTCCTCGCCGGCGTCCGCGCAGACCGCCTCGGCGGCGGGGAGGTCGCAGCCGCCCGCGAAGACGGACAGCCGCCGCAGGACAGCGCGTTCGGCGTCGTCGAGCAGGTCCCAGGACCAGTCGACGACGGCACGCAGTGTCTGCTGGCGCGGCAGTACGGTACGGCTTCCGCTGGTCAGCAGGCGGAAGCGGTCGTCGAGACGGTCGGCGATCTGGCGTGGGGTGAGCATCCGGAGGCGAGCGGCGGCGAGTTCGATCGCGAGCGGCAGTCCGTCGAGGCGGTGGCAGATCTCGGCGGACGCGGCGGCGGTGACCTCGTCGGCGTCGATACGGAAACCGGGCCGGGCGGCGGCGCCGCGGTCGGCGAGCAGCTTCAGCGCCATCGGGTCGGGCAGCGGGTCTACCGGGCGCACCAACTCGCCCGGCACGCCCAGCGGTTCCCGGCTGGTCGCCAGCACTGTGACGTCCGGGCAACTCTCCAGCAGCCGCTCGGCGAGCGTGGCGGCGGCGCCGACGACATGCTCGCAGTTGTCGAGGAGCAGCAGCATGCGACGGCGTGAGCAGTGCTCGGCCAGTCGTACGAGGGGGTCGTCGCTGTGCCGCTCGGCGGCCCGCAGCTCCTCGGCGCCGGCGCCGCGCAGCACGGTCTCGCGGGCGCCGAGCGCGGTGAGGACGGCCTCGGGCACGGTCTCGGGGTCGTCCACCGGCGCGAGTTCGGCCAGCCAGACGCCGTCGGGCCAGGGGTTCTCCCGCTCCCCCGCCCCGTCGACGGCCCGCTCGGCGGCCTCCTGCGACAACCGGGTCTTCCCGGCCCCGCCGGGGCCGAGCAGGGTGACGAGCCGGGCGCGGCGGAGGTCGCCGTGGATGGCGTGGATGTCGGCGTCGCGCCCGACGAAGGAGGTGAGCCGTGCACGCAGGTTGCCGGGAACGTCCCCGGAGCTCCGCCCCGGACCCCGCGCCTCAATCGCCGGCGGGGCTGAAAATTCAGCCCGTGGGGGTCCCCCCGAACGAAGTCTGGGGGAGATTGAGGACACACGCCCGAAGGGCGTACGGGGTTCGGGGCGGAGCCCCGATTCGGGAAGGGGCGGGGTGGGGGAAAGCAACTCCGCGTGCAGCGCGCGCAGTTCCGGGCCCGGGTCCGTGCCCAGGCGCGCAGCGAGGTCGCGGCGGACGGCCTCATACGCGGTCAGCGCCTCCGCCGTACGCCCCGCGTCCCGCAACGCCCGCAGCCGCAGCACCTGCAGCCGCTCGTCCATCGGGTGCTCCTCGCACAGCGCGGCGAGCTCCGGCAGCGCCTCTTCCGCCCGGCCGAGCGCCAGCGCCGCCGCGAGGCGCACGCGGCGGGCGTCCAGCCGGCGGGCCTCCCAGCGCGCGGCCTCGGCCGTACGGTCGGGCAGATCGGCCAGCACCGGCCCCTGCCACAGCGCGAGCGCGTCGTCCAAAAGCGCCGCCGCCTTCACCGCGTCGCCCTCCTCCAGCGCCCGCGCCCCCTCCACCGCGCGCCGGTCGAAACGGTGCAGGTCCACTTCGTCGCCGTCGGCACACAGCCGGTAACCACCGCCGTCCGCCGACGCCACCGCCGCATGCCCCAGCGCCCGCCGCAGCCGCCCGACGAGCGCCTGCACCGCGCCCACCGCGTCCGCCGGCGGATCGCCTGCCCACACCTCGTCGACGAGGACGCCGACCGGGACCGTACGCCCCGGCCGCAGCGCCAGTACCGCCAGCAGCGCGCGCAGCCGCGCACCGCCGAGCGCGACGGGCGTGCCGTCGTCGTGGAGAGCCTGAGTGGTGCCGAGTACCCGATAGTGCACCCGCCCATTGTCACCGGTAAGGAACCGGACCCGCGCAGCAATAACCGGCGGGAACCAGGGCAGCAGGAACCTCGCGGCATCCGTGGGACGTTCACCCCACGTCACCGGTACGGTCGATCCGCACGTCCCTCCCCCTTGGCCCTGGCGGGCGTGGGGGAACCCCCAGCCTTCAGGAGCCGCACCCATGACCACCGCCACAAGCCGCCACAGCGACCGGAGGATCAGCCCGGTCTTCCTCGGAATCGTGGCCGTGATGGCGGTGACCGGCTGGGCGGTGTGGACGGACTTCGCGGCAAGCCCGGGGATCGCCGTGTTTCTGTTCGTCACCTCGGCGTGGATCGTCTCGCTCTGTCTGCACGAGTACGCGCACGCCCGCACCGCACTGCACAGCGGCGACATCTCGATTGGCACCAAGGGGTACTTGACGCTCAATCCCCTCGTCTACACCCATGCGATGCTCAGCATCGTGCTGCCCGTGCTGTTCGTGATCCTGGGGGGCATCGGTCTGCCGGGCGGCGCGGTCTTCATCGAGCGCGGCCGCATCACGGGGCGCTGGAAGCACAGCCTGATCTCGGCGGCGGGGCCCCTGACGAATCTGCTGTTCGCGGTCGTGTGCACCGCGCCGTTCTGGCTGGACGCGCTGGACGGGGTGCCGTGGGTGTTCCGGTTCGCGCTCGCGTTCCTCGCACTGCTCCAGATCACGGCCGCGATTCTGAACTCCCTGCCGGTGCCGGGCCTTGACGGCTACGGCATGATCGAGCCCTGGCTCTCGTACAAGATCCGCCGCCAGGTCGAGCCGTACGCACCGTTCGGGCTGCTGGCCGTCTTCGGCATCCTGTTCATCCCCGAGGTGAACCTCGCGTTCTTCAGCGTGATCGACGCGGTGCTGAGCGGGCTCGGCGTGCATGAGGACTACAGCTACTGCGGCCAGGACTTCTACCAGTTCTGGAGCGACCGGAACCCCGGCTGTGAGGCGGTCGTCAGCCGGTAGTGGTCTTCGCCCGGCGCAGGTAGTACCAGGTCATGTTGGAGGCCAGCCCCGCGAGCAATACCCAGACGATGCCGAGCCAGCTGCCCTGCGCGAAGGAGATCACGGCCGCGACGACGGCGAGGGTGCAGAGGATCAGGGAGTAGAGAGCGAGGCGGGGCATGGGGTACGGCTCCTGTCGGGTGTGGTACGTCCCGCCCAGTGTCCCCCATGCCCCGTCGGCGGCCGCACCGCGTACACATAGGTGACGCGCTACACGTCGGTGACGCGCAGACCCGCGTGCGCCTTGTAGCGGCGGTTCACCGAGATCAGATTGGCGACCAGCGACTCGACCTGGTGGGCGCCACGCAGCCGGCCTGCGAAGACTCCGCGCATGCCGGGGATGCGGCCCGCCAGCGCCTGCACGATGTCGGTGTCCGCACGCGCCTCGCCCAGCACCATCACATCGGTGTCGATCTCCTCGATCGAGGCGTCCTGCAGCAGCACGGCGGAGAGGTGGTGGAAGGCGGCGGTCACCCGCGAGTCGGGCAGCAGGGCGGCGGCCTGCTCGGCGGCGCTGCCCTCCTCCGGCTTGAGTGCGTACGCGCCCTTCTTGTCGAAGCCGAGCGGGTTGACGCAGTCGACGACGAGCTTGCCCGCGAGCTCCTTCTGCAGCGTTTCGAGGGTCTTGGCGTGCCCGTCCCACGGCACGGCCACGATCACCACGTCGCTGCGCCGCGCGCACTCCGCGTTGTCGGCGCCCTCGATGCCGAGACCCAGCTCGGCAGCCGCGGTCTCGGCACGCTCCACGGCCCGGGATCCGATGATCACCTTCTGCCCGGCCCTGGCCAGCCGGTACGCGAGCCCGCGGCCCTGGTCACCGGTGCCGCCGAGGACGCCGACGACCAGGCCGGACACGTCGGGGAGGTCCCAGGGATCCTTGGCCGGGGCCTTCGGCGCGGTGCCTGCACTGTCAGTAGAAGTCATGCGCCTGACCTTACTTCCTGGTATCGGCACCCGAACGGGTGAGCTGCTCGCAACCCGCCCCGCCCGGCGCGACTGTGGTGCAGGATGCGGGGCCATGGATGCGGTACGCGTCGCGCTGCTGCGCGAAGTGCTGGCCGGCACGGGCTGGCCCGCGGCGACCAGGCGGTTCGCGGGGGTGCTGCGGTCGTCCGTCGTGCCCCAGGGCGGCGGGCTGCTGCTGGTGGGGACCGAGGAGTACGAGCCGTGGCATCTGGCCGCGCATCTCGTGGACGAGGCGGCCTGGTCCGGGCAGCCGGAGCTGACACCGACGCTCGTACGACACCGGGTGCGGCCCGGCGACCCTGCGCAGCTGGCGGTCGGCCTCGGCAGGCTGGAGGCGGCGCGGCGGGGCGAGACCCTGCTGGTGGTGGCACCGGAGCGGCCGGACGCGGGGCTGCTCGAGCGGGTGCACGACGCGCGGCGGGCCGGGGCGACGGTGCTGGCGCTGGACGGCGGGGACCCGGAAGTGCACGGTCTGGCGCACGAGGCGCTGACGGTGGCGGAGCGGGCGGACGAGGTGGACATCGACACCGTGCAGCATCTGGTCAGCGCGGCGGCCGGGGAGAACAGCCTGCCGGTGGCGCGGGGACGGCGGAGGTTCCGGGACCGGCTGTCACGCCTCGCGGACCAGCTCACCTCGCCCCCACCGGCGCGCTGGTAGCCCCCCGCCAGGCCGGTAAATCGGTTGCTCGGGCCACGACAGGCACGGAGCATGCTTTGTGACCATGGCCTCCAAGCTCTCCGCGATCCTGCCCGACCTGTCGCCCTGGCGTTCGTCCCGCGACTTCCGGCTGCTGTGGATCCAGGGCCTGGTCACCTACTTCGGCAGCTTCATGGCGATGGTCGCGCTGCCGCTCCAGATCAAGGACCTCACCGGATCCCCGCTCGCGGTCGGAGTGATGGGCGCGGTGGAGCTTGTGCCGCTGGTGGTCTTCGGCCTGTACGGCGGGGCGCTGGCCGACGCGGTCGACCGCCGCAAGCTGATCCTCGGTACCGAGGCGGGCCTTTGTCTGCTGGCCGTGATCCTGCTGGTGAACGCGCTGCTCCCGGACCCGATGCTGTGGCCGCTGTACGTGGTCGCGGCCGGGGTCTCCGCGCTGGTCGGCATGCAGCGCCCGGCACTGGACTCGCTGATGGCCCGCATCGTCCCGCACGACCAGCTCACGGCGGCGGCCGCGCTCAACGCGCTGCGCTGGCAGCTGGGCGCGATCGTGGGGCCGGCGCTGGCGGGTCTGGTGGTGGCGTACGCGGGTCATGCGCCGGCGTACGCGATCACGGTCGCCGGCTTCGTCGCGTCCGTGCTGCTGTGCCTGCGTCTGGCTCCGGCCCCGCCGGCGCACGACGCGGAGAAGCCGTCGCTGCGGGGCATCGCGGAGGGGGCGCGTTACGCCTGGTCCCGTCCGGTGCTTCTGGGGACGTACGCGATCGACCTGGCCGCGATGTTCTTCGCCTTCCCGAACACGATCTTCCCGTTCCTCGCGGACGACCTGGACGCGGAGTGGGCGCTGGGCCTGATGTACGCGGCGGGCTCGGTCGGCTCGGTACTGCTCAGCCTGACCAGCGGCTGGACGTCCCGGGTGCGGCGGCACGGCCTGTTCGTGGTCTTCGGCGCGGCGGGCTGGGGCGTGGCGATCGCGGCGGCGGGCTGGTTCTCGAACGTCTGGCTGGTGCTGCTGTGCCTGGCGTTCGCGGGCGCGGGCGACATGCTGAGCGGCCTGGGCCGCTCGACGATCTGGAACCAGACGATCCCGGAGGAACTACGCGGCCGCCTGGCGGGCATCGAGGTGCTCTCGTACAGCGTCGGCCCACAGCTGGGCCAGGTCCGCGCGGGCGCACTGGCGGGCTGGACGGGCACGCGCCCGGCGATCTGGAGCGGGGGTGTGGCGTGCGTGGCATCGGTGGGGCTGCTGGCGGCGGCGCTGCCGAAGCTGCTGACGTACGACGCGGAGACGGACGAGGACGCGGTGCGGAGGCGTGCGCAGCGGGAGGAGATGGCGGAGCGGGCCTGACCGCCCGCGGCGGGCCTTCCTGAACCGGGGGCAAGCCCCCAGACCCCAGTACCCCGGTACGCCCTTCGGGCGTTGTCCTCTGATCTCCCCCAGACTTCGTCCGGGGGGGACCCCCACGGGCTGGATTTTCCAGCCCCGCGGGCGTTTGAGGCGCGGGGTCTGGGGCGGAGCCCCGGCTTTCAGCCCCGCCGACGATTGAGGCGCGGGGGGTCCGGGACGGAACCCCCGCTCTCAGCCACGCCGACAACTCAGACGCGGGGGCCGGGGCGGAACCCCCGCTCTCAGCCCCGCCGACAACTGAGACGCGGGGGGTCTGCGGCGGAGCCCGCGCTTCCAGCCCCGCCGACGATTGAGGCGCGGGGTCCGGGACGGAACCCCCGCTCTCAGCCCCGCCGGCGACTCAGACGCGGGTTCTGGCGCGAAGCCCCAGTTCGGGAAGGGGCGGGGTGCGGGGAAAGCGCCGCAGGCCACCCGCAGCACGGACCTCGTACCCGTTACGCGGGGTCGTCGTCGGCCGGCCGGCCGGCGTCATGCCACCGCGGATCGTTCTCCCACTCCAGGTTCCGCTCCCGCGCCGTCTCCATCGCGTGTTCCGCCTCCTCGCGCGACGCGTACGGACCGAAGCGGTTCTTCGCCGGGCACTCCGGGCCCTCTTCGACCTTCTTGTGCTCGAGGCAGTAGTACCACTCGCCCGGCTTTCCGGCCGTGCGCTTCTTGAACAGGGCCATCGTCGGCTCCTTCCTCTGGAGCCATGCTGCCCCATGGCCCCTGGTTAGACTCGCTGTCATGTCTGGCCAGTCGCTGCTCGTCCCAGGGGAGCTCTCTCCCATCCGCTCCGTCCCCGGAGCCATCCCGCGCCCCGAGTACGTCGGGAAGCCCGCGCCCACCCCGTACACCGGGCCGGAGGTCCAGGACTCCGACACCGTGGAGCGGATGCGCATCGCGGGTCGCATCGCCGCGCAGGCGATGGCGGAGGCCGCCAAGCACATTTCGCCCGGGGTGACCACCGACGAACTCGACCGGGTCGCGCACGAGTTCATGTGCGACCACGGCGCGTACCCCTCCACCCTCGGCTACCGCGGCTTCCCCAAGTCCCTGTGCTCCTCGCTCAACGAGGTCATCTGTCACGGAATCCCGGACTCCACGGTCCTGCGCGACGGCGACATCGTGAACCTCGACGTCACCGCGTACATCAACGGCGTCCACGGCGACAACAACGCCACCTACCTCTGCGGCGACGTCGACGAGGAGTCGCGGCTGCTGGTGGAGCGGACCCGGGAGTCCCTCAACCGCGCCATCAAGGCCGTCAAGCCCGGCCGCCAGGTCAATGTCATCGGCCGGGTCATCGAGTCGTACGCCAAGCGCTTCGGCTACGGCGTGGTCCGCGACTTCACCGGGCACGGGATCAACTCGTCGTTCCACTCCGGGCTGATCATCCCGCACTACGACGCCGCGCACGCGACCACTGTGATGCAGCCGGGTATGACCTTCACGATCGAGCCGATGCTCACGCTCGGCACGCATGAGTACGACATGTGGGACGACGGCTGGACCGTGGTGACGAAGGACCGGAGGCGGACCGCGCAGTTCGAGCACACGCTGGTGGTGACGGAGAGCGGGGCCGAGATTCTCACGTTGCCCTGACCGTCAAAAGGGGTAGCGTTTTTACCGACAGGCCGTCGGGAACACATTGACTTAGGTAAGCCTAAGTAGGAAGATCGGTGCTGGCAACCGTGAGTGCCGTCGCCGCTTCCTTTCCCGTCCCCATCGGTCCCAGGAGGCCCGCCTTGGACACGTCCTTCTCGACACTCATCCGTGTTGCCTCGCACGAGCAGCACACCGAGGCGGAGACGTCGACCTTCATGAGCGATCTGCTCGGCGGCCGGCTCGGTGTGGCGGCGTACGCGCGCTACACCGAGCAGCTGTGGTTCGTGTACCGGGCGCTGGAGGAGGCCGCGGGGTCGCTGAAGGACGACCCGGTGGCCGGGCCGTTCATCCGGCCGGAGCTGATGCGCACCGCCGAGCTGGAGCGCGACCTCGCGCATCTGCGCGGTGCGGACTGGCGCGAGGGGCTCGCGCCGCTGCCCGCGACCGCCGCGTACGCCGCACGGATCGCCGAGTGCGCGCGCAGCTGGCCCGCGGGGTATGTGGCGCACCACTACACCCGCTACCTCGGGGACCTCTCCGGCGGCCAGATCATCCGCGACAAGGCCGAGCGGACGTGGGGCTTCGCACGCAACGGCGACGGGGTGCGGTTCTACGTATTCGAGCAGATCCCGAACCCGGCGGCGTTCAAGCGGGGCTACCGCGAGCTGCTGGACGCGGTGAACGCGGACGACCTGGAGAAGAAGCGGATCGTCGACGAGTGCAAGCGGGCGTTCGAGTACAACGGGGCGGTGTTCCGGGAGCTGGGGGCGGAGTTCCGGCTCAGCGCGTAGCAGATACGGGAAGGGGGACGGGGGCCGCGAAGCGTACGCGGCCGCCGATCTCGATGGTGCCGTCGGGGCCGGGGGCAGTCAGGATCTGCGACCCCCTGCCCTGAGTGATGTTCAGGGCCCGCCCCAGCTCGGCGGTGAGCAGCAGCGCGGCGGCGCCGGTCGCCTCGTCCTCGACGATGCCGTCGTCGCGCCGCGGGAAGGCGCGGGCACGTACGCGTCCGGCGGCCTCGTCCTGCCAGGCCCAGGCGTAGAGCGAGCCCTCCCCGGACGGCGGCGCGGGCAGCGCGTCGACTTCGGCCGGGGATGCGTACCGCTCCAGTCGTTGCGGCGGCGCCCACTCGGCGCGCGCGGTGATCCAGGTGAACTCCCCGTCCTGCCGGGCCCACACCTCGTCCGCGACAGGGGTCTCCCCGCCGAAGGCAGGGGAAGGGTTGACCGCCTCCAGATCCAGCAGCCAGGCGGCGCCGACGAGGGGGTCCCCGGCGAAGGGAAGCCGGAGGCCGGGGGTGTGGATGTCGACGACGCCGCGCTCGGCGTCGTCGACGAAGACGGTCTCACTGAACCCGAGTTGGGCGGCGAGGGCCTGCCGGGACGCCGTGTCGGGGCATGTGCGGCCGTCGCGTACGACTCCGAGCGTGTTCCCGTGCCGGCCGTCGGGGCCGCAGAAGACACTCAGTACGTCCAGTTCACTCACCCCGGCATTCAAGCATCAACGAGGCCCGGCCCGCGGCGCCCCCGGCCATCGGCCGAAGAGGACAACTTGACGTTCGTTCGACCTTGCCGTGACGGTGCCGTGCCCGAGGCCCGGATTTGAGAGCTACATCACTGGACCCGTGGGCATTGGTGAGGTAAGCCTCGGTTAAGTTAGGTCCGCCTCACCCCCCGTACCCCCGGTACTCGTCCTTTGTGGAGCCCGTATGCGAGCCGTCCGTCTGTCCGTCGTCACCGCCGCCGCAACCGCCGCTGCCCTGACCGCCGTTACGGGCTGCGCCGACAAGAGCGACGCCAAGGGCGGCGACGGTGGCATCAGCGTGACGGCGAAGGACGACTCCTGCGAGGTGTCGAAGAAGGAGTTCCCGGCCGGCCATGTCGAGCTGGCCATCGAGAACAAGGGCTCCAAGGTCACCGAGGTCTACATCCTCTTCCCCGACGACCGCATCGTCTCCGAGCGCGAGAACATCGGCCCCGGCACGAAGCAGAAGCTCACCGCCGAGGTGAAGGCCGGTTCGTACGAGATCGCCTGCAAGCCCGGCATGAAGGGCGACGGCATCCGCCAGCAAGTCACCGCCACCGGCGGCGGCAAGGTCGCCAAGCGCAGCCCGCAGATGGACGCAGCCGTCGCCGCGTACCGCAAGTACGTGCAGACGCAGGCCGACGAGACGCTGCCCAAGGCGAAGGTCTTCGCGGACGCCGTGAAGGCCGGCGACATCGAGGCCGCCAAGAAGGCGTACGCCGACTCCCGCATCGGCTGGGAGCGCACCGAGCCGGTCGCCGAGTCCTTCGGCGACATCGACCCGAAGGTCGACCTGCGCGAGGACGGCCTGGAGAAGGGCCAGAAGTGGACCGGCTGGCACACCCTCGAGAAGGCGCTGTGGCAGACCAAGAAGATCGGCCCGGCGGAGAAGGCCCTCGCCGACACCCTCATCAATGACCTGACTGTCTGGCAGAAGAAGGTCGGCACGGCCGAGATCACCCCGACCTCCATGGCCAACGGTGCCAAGGAGCTGCTCGACGAGGTCGCCACCGGCAAGGTCACCGGTGAGGAGGAGCGCTACAGCCACACCGACCTCGTCGACTTCAAGGCGAACGTCGAGGGTGCGCAGAAGTCGCACGAGCTGCTCAAGCCGGTCGCGTCGAAGAACGACCCGAAGCTTGTGGCCGAGCTGGACAAGCAGTTCGCGGCGCTGAACAAGCTGCTCGACAAGTACCGCAAGGACACCACCTCGTACGAGTTCACGTCGTACGACAAGGTCGGCAATGCGGAGCGCAAGGAGCTCAGCGACGCGGTCAACGCGCTCGCCGAGCCGCTGTCCAAGCTCGCCGCCGCGGTTGTGAAGTAGAGGGGGCCACCTCATGTCCGAGAAGACCGCAAACGTGCGCGAAGAGACCACAAGCACGTCCGAGGAGACCGGCAGGTCCGAGGAGACCGGCGCCATGGCCGAGGAGACCGGCGGCAAGGCTCCGTCCCGTCGTTCGCTGCTCGGCTGGGGCGGTGCGGGCCTCGCGCTCGGCGCCGCCGCGGCCGGCGGCGCGGCGCTCGCCGTCGGCCGCGAGGACACGGCAGTGCCCGCGGCCACGAGCGGCGCGGCCGTCCCCTTCCACGGCGCGCACCAGGCGGGCATCGCCACCGCCGTCCAGGACCGGCTGCACTTCGCGTCCTTCGACGTGAAGACGAAGGACCGCGCCGAGCTGATCCAGTTGCTCAAGGACTGGACGCGGGCGGCCGAGCGTATGACGGCCGGACAGGCCGTCGGCGAGGGCGCGTTCGGCGGTCTCGCGGAGGCCCCGCCGAACGACACCGGCGAGGCGCTCGGCCTCAAGCCGTCCCGGCTCACGCTGACCATCGGCTTCGGCCCGTCCCTGTTCGCCAAGGGCCGCTTCGGCCTTGAGGGCAAGCGCCCGGCGGCCCTGGAGGAGCTGCCCAAGTTCGCCGGCGACAACCTCGATCCGGCGCGCAGCGACGGCGACTTGTGCGTGCAGGCCTGCGCGGACGATCCGCAGGTCGCGGTGCACGCGATCCGCAACCTCGCCCGCATCGGCTTCGGCAAGGTCGTGGTCCGCTGGTCGCAGCTGGGCTTCGGCAAGACCTCGTCGACGACGCCCGAGGCGCAGACCCCGCGCAACATGATGGGCTTCAAGGACGGCACCCGGAACATTGCGGGTACGGACACGGCTGCGCTCGACAAGCATGTCTGGGTGTCCGAGAAGGACGGTGCGGGCTGGCTGACAGGGGGCTCGTATCTCGTGGCGCGCCGGATCCGGATGAACGTCGAGACCTGGGACCGCACTCCGCTCAGCGAGCAGGAGGACATCTTCGGGCGGGACAAGGGCGAGGGCGCGCCGGTCGGCAAGGCCAAGGAACGCGACGAGCCGTTCCTCAAGGCGATGCTGCCGAACGCACATGTCCGTCTCGCGCACCCGGACTCCAACGGCGGCGCAAGGATGCTGCGCCGCGGCTACTCGTTCACGGACGGCACGGACGGTCTGGGCCGCCTGGACGCGGGGCTGTTCTTCCTCGCGTACCAGCGCGACGTCGACAAGGGCTTCGTCCCGGTGCAGCGCTCCCTCGCCGCCGACGACCTCAACGAGTACATCCAGCACGTGGGTTCGGCGCTGTTCGCCGTTCCGCCGGGAGTCCGGGACAAGGACGACTGGTGGGGCCGGGCGCTGTTCTCCTGACCCGCCCGCACGGAAAGGACCCGACGTGTTCGGCAACTATCTCATCGGCCTGCGCGAGGGCCTCGAAGCCAGCCTGGTCGTCTGCATCCTCATCGCGTATCTGGTCAAGACCGGGCGACGGGACGCGCTGCGTCCGATCTGGACCGGCATCGGGGTCGCCGTCGCGATCTCGCTCGGGTTCGGCTTCGCGCTCGAATACGGCTCTCAGGAGCTGACGTTCGAGGCGCAGGAGCTGCTCGGCGGCTCACTGTCGATCCTCGCGGTATGCCTGGTGACCTGGATGGTCTTCTGGATGCGGCGCACGGCGCGGCATCTTAAGTCCGAGCTGCGCGACAAGCTGGACGCCGCGCTGGAGATGGGTACGGGCGCGCTCGTCGCGACCGCCTTCCTGGCGGTGGGGCGCGAGGGCCTGGAGACGGCGCTGTTCGTCTGGGCGTCGGTCCGGGCGGCCACCGACGAGAGCCACAGCACGCAGGCGCCGCTGATCGGCGTCCTGCTCGGCATCGCCACCGCGATCGTGCTGGGCTGGCTGTTCTACCGGGGCGCGCTGCGGATCAACCTGGCCAAGTTCTTCACCTGGACCGGCGGCATGCTGGTCGTCGTGGCGGCCGGGGTGCTGGCGTACGGCGTCCACGACCTCCAGGAGGCCCGCTTCCTGGGCGGTCTGGCGGACAAGGCCTTCAACATCAGCACGACGATCCCGCCGGACACCTGGTACGGCACACTGCTGAAGGGCGTCTTCAACTTCCAGCCCGACCCGACCGTCCTCCAGGTCACGGTGTGGGCGCTGTATCTGGTCCCGACGCTCGGGCTGTTCCTGGCCCCGGTAGGGTTCGGACGGTCAGTGGGGGTCAAGGAGCAGAAGGCAACCGATGAGAAGGCTGAGTCGGGCGGCGACAGGGCTCGCGGCGATGACGGTGCTGTGCCTGACGGCGAGCGGGTGCGTGACGGTGCACGGGGAGCGGGAGGTCGTACCGTCGGCGACGAAGTCTGAGGCCGCGCAGGCGCTCAAGGACTTCACCGACGCGTACAACAAGGCTGACAAGGCCTACGATCCGGCCCTGGACGCGGCCCATGTCACCGGTGCGCTCGGCGCGATCAACCAGGCCGGTCTCAAGGCGCGCAGCGTCAACTACCCGGACGGCAACCCGCAGCATGTGCCGCTGGAGCTGACGGACGCGAAGTTCACCATTCCGAAGAAGGCGGGCTGGCCGCGGTTCTTCCTCGCGGACGTCGACTCCAACCGGGATCAGGACAAGGGCGCTCTGGACAACCGCTGGGTGCTGGTCTTCGTGCGCAACGGCGCGGACCAGTTGTGGCAGGCGGCGTATCTGACGATCCTGTCCCCCGGCCGGATACCTGCCCTGAAGACCGACAAGGACGGCTGGGCCGAGCCGGTCGCGCCGGACAGCGCCGCGCTGGCGGTCGCCCCGCGCGATCTGAGCGAGGAGTACTCCTCGTACATGCAGAACGGCAAGCCGGAACACTTCAAGGACGGTCCGCACACCTCGGGCTGGCGCGCGTCCCGCAAGAAGGACTCGAACCTGCCGGGGATGTCCACGCAGTACATCGACCAGCCGCTGGACTCCGACGACTTCGCGCCGCTCGGCCTTGTCACCGAGGACGGCAACGCGCTGGTCTTCTTCGCCGTGCGCAACTACGAGCGGCAGACCGCCGCGAAGGGTGTACGGCTGAAGGTCCACCCGGATGTGAAGGCGCTGCTGACGGGCGAGGTGAAGTCCACGGTCACCAAGGAGCGGGTCTCCAGCCAGGCGGTGACGGTGCCGACGGGCGGCGTGGACAGCGGGGAGGTCGATGTGCTGGGCCGGCTGACGGGGCTTACGGCGGCGAAGGGGTCGTAGCGGCACGCGAGTTGAACGCGCGTGCCGTAACCGAACTGGGGGCAGGTCCCCAGACCCGTACGCCCTTCGGGCGTTGTCCTCAATCTCCCCCAGACTTCGTCCGGGGGGACCCCCAACGGGCTTGATATGCCCGAACATCAGCCCCGCCGGCGATTGAGGCGCGGGGTCCGGGGCAGAGCCCCGGTCAAGAAAAGGCCTAGCGGCCCAGCGGCCACGCCACCTCGTGCCGGTCCAGGCCCTCCACCCCGCCCGCCCATTTCGCGCACGCGTCCGTCAGCGTCTCCAGCAGCGTCAGCGGATCCGGCAGCGGATACTCAAGCCCGCGCACCCAGGCCACCTCGAGCTCACCGGGCAACCGCGCCGGCGGTACGAGGACATAGCTGCCTCGGCAGTGCCAGCGCAGTCCCGGATGCTCGTCCATCGTCTCGGGGTGGCAGTCCAGCTCGCAGGGCCACCACTCGTCCTCGTCCTCGGGAGTGCCGCGCGTGGCGGTGAAGAACAGCATCCGGTCGCTGCCGGACTCGGCGACGGGGCCGACCTCGATGCCCCGTTCCAGCAGCCGGGCAAGCGCGCTGCGGCCGGCTTCCAGGGGGACGTCGAGTACGTCGTGGACCATGCCGGTCGCGGTGATGAAGTTCGCCTGCGGCTGGCCCGTGGCCCAGCGCTCGATCTGGGCGGGGTCGGTCGTGGACTGCGTCTGCCAGGCGAAGGAGACGGGGTGCCTGCCGGGCGTGGGACAGCCGATGCGCTCACAGGAACATCGGTAGGAGACGGGGTGCGCGGCGGGCGCGAGCGGCAGTCCCGCGGCGGCGGCAGCCAGCAGCAGAGTCTCGCGGCGGGAGTCGTCGGCGTCGGTGTTCTTGGGGCGTCGGCGCAGCCACTGGGGCAGCCGGCTCTCCCGGGACAACCTGTTCTCCGTGCCGCGGTAGCGGCCGATACCGTCGCCCATCTATCCCCTCACACCTCACGCTCGCCCTGGCGGACTCTGCCATCGTCCCACCTTCCCGGGCGCGGGGTGGCCGCACCCCCCGATCCGGTAATCAGGACCGTGGTGCGAGGCCGTTCAGTGCGTACTCGACGATCGCGTCCGCGTAGTCGTGGGTGAGCGGGAGCGTACGCAGCAGCCAGCGGTGGGTGAGCGGTCCGGTGAACAGTTCCAGGGCGATACGGAGGTCGATGTCGGCGCGTACTCCCCCGGTGTCCTGGGCGGCGCGCAGCCGCTTCACGTACAGCTGGAGCTGCGGTTCGAGCAGCTTCTGGACGAACTGCGCGGCGAGTTCGGGGTTGACCACGCTCTCGGCGGCGAGCGCACGCGAAGGGCCGTCGTAGGCAGGGCTGTTCAGCTCGTCGACCGTGGCCCGCAGCACCAGCTTGAGGTCGGCTTCGAGGTCGCCGGTGTCGGGGATCTCACTCTCGCCCTCGGACGCCTGCTCGGCGAGGTCGAGGAAGGCCTCGAGCAGGACGGCGGCCTTCGAGGGCCACCAGCGGTAGATCGTCTGCTTGCCGACGCCGGCGCGGGCGGCGATGCCCTCGATGGTGGTCTTGGCGTAGCCGACCTCGCCGACGAGGGCGAGGGCGGCGTCGTAGATGGCGCGGCGGGAGCGCTCGCTGCGCCGGCTGGAGTCGGGGGCCTTGGTCTCGGTCATTACGTCAATCTATCAACAGAATAAGCCGAGACGTATCGTCTCGTAGGTGATAAGTCGCCGGTCAGCCGCCGGAGGCGTCCCGCGGCCACGCGTCGCCCCATTCCGTGTCCCGTGCCGCCTTGTACAGCGGGCCGTGGCGCTTGGCCACCGTTTCGCGGCGGAGTTCCTGCGGCTTTGTACACAGGTCGAGCAGGACCAGGCCCTTGCGGATCTGGGGCTTGCGGGTAACCCGGGCGGGGGCCGGTGTGGCCGGGAAGCGGACCGCCGCGACATAGCTGAACTTCTCGTCCTCGTACGGCAGTGAGCCGCCCTTCACCTGGCGGTGCAGCGAGGAGCGGCTGACCCGGGCCGCGAAGTGGCACCAGTCCGAGCCGGGCTCGATGGGGCAGGCGGCGCTGTGCGGGCAGGGCGCGGCGACCGTCAGGCCCGCCTCGATCAGGCGGTCGCGGGCCTCGATCACGCGGGCGTAGCCGTCGGGGGTGCCGGGTTCGACGATCACAACGGCCTGGGCGGCGCGGGCCGCCTCCCTGACGACGGCCGCGCGGTCCTTGGCGGTGAGCTCCTTGAGGACGTACGACACAGTGACGAGGTCAGTGCTCTCGATACGGAGCGCCGCGCTGATCCGCGCTCGCTGCCACTGGGCCGCGCGCAGCGCGGGCACCCCCGATGCGACGGCCAGTTCACGGCCCAGCGCCAGCGCGGGCTCGGCCCAGTCCAGCACGGTCGTGCGCGGGGCGTCCTCCTCCCAGGCCTCCGCGACCGCCCAGCTCGCCGCGCCCGTCCCGCCGCCGATGTCCGTGTGCGTGGCCGGGGCCCACTCGGGGGCCGCGGCCCGCAGAGCGGCGAGCGAGGACCGTACCGCCTCGAAGGTCGCGGGCATCCGGTACGCGGCGTACGCGGCGACATCGGAGCGGTCCCGCAGCACGGGCGCGTCGGTCGGGGTGGTCCCCCGATAGTTGGCGATCAGCCGCTCGACGGCCTGCGCCGCCTGCGTGGGCGGCAGGTCGGCCAGCTGCGCGGCCAGGGCGCTGCGCAGGACTTCCGCGGTGGGGTGGGTGGCGTTCACCGACAAATTCTAGGCACGGAACCGGGACGGGACAGCGACGGAATCGAACTCCTGGCGGGGCGACGGCTGTTGCTACGCTGACGGCCCTCGCCGCACACGGAACGTGGCGCACCGCTCACGGGGGGACCATGAGACAGAGGGTCGTGCGCGTGTCCCTGGTGGCCGGGGTGCTCGTGCTGGCGCTGCTCCTCCTGCTGAGCATGTGCGGCGGCGAGGGCGGCCGGGCCGCCGACGACAAGCCCCGCGAGCCTGCCCGGCACAGCGCGGCGCCCCTGACCCGGCTCACCGTCCCGTCCGCGTACGACACCTCGCAGGGCTGGGAGATCTCCCACGCGGAGATCTTCAACGCGCCCCCGCGGTACGCGATCGCGCAGGACAGCGGCCGCATCGGCTATCTGGAGCGGGTCGACGACGAACGGTTCCGGCTGCGCACCCTGAACGCCGCGACCGGCAGGCCCGGCTGGACGGGACCGCCCTGGCATCCGCCCGAGTCCGCCGACCAGTTCCCGCGCCTGCTGTCCGTCGCCAAGGACGGCCGCGAGTACTTCGTGACCTGGTCGTACGGCAAGGCGGGCGAGGACGCGCTGACGACGGCGGACACCTTCGTCGCGCTCGATCTGTACGACGTCGCGGACGGCACCCGGCAGCGGGTCGAGGTCCCGTGGCCCGCCGCGCCGACCGTCTCCGGCATCGGCCCCGGCGTCCTCATCAGCGACGGCCGCACCAGGAGCGCGGTCGTCGACCCGGTCTCGGGCGAGGTCACGCAGGTGCCGGAGACCGCTCTCGGCCATCCCAGAGGCTGTACGGGCTGCCGCCGCCTCACCGAGGTCCGCGGGGTCACCGACAAGGGCCTGCTGCTGAGCGGCGACCCGGGCTTCTGGGTCCGCGGCGGCTGGTACAGCCGGAACGTGGCCCCGGCCCGCACCGACCCCGCGTCCGGCGTTCCGACCTCGGTCGCCCCCGGCTATGTACTGGCCAAGTGGCAGCCCGCGAAGGGCAGCAGGGACGCCGGTACGTACGACATCTGGGCGGTGCACGACACGGCCGCCGGAAAGCCGCTGGTGCAGGTGCGCTGCCACAAGCCCGCGATCGAGCCGGGCGAGTATCCGCAGGCGGTGCTCGCGCCCGAGGGCAACTATCTGGTCGCCGGGAATCTGGCCTTCGACCTGGAGCAGCGCAAGGCGTACTGCTTCGAGCAGTCGGATGGATCGAAGCCGCTGACCCTGACGACGGTGACCGACTCCGGCACGGCGTACGGAGCGACGAGCGCTCGCAGCCCGGCGGACGCGCTGGCCGGCGGCGGCGCCCCGATCGAGCTGGATCTGGCCACCGCGGTGCCCCAGGCGCTGGGCCCCAATGTGCGGCTGCCGGGCGCGGAGACCGCGGGGGTGGGGATCTTCAGCTGGACGGACACGAAGGACCGGCTGCATCTGATCGGTTACCCGCGCCGCGAGCGGTAGCCGGGACCCGTAAGAGGTCCGTGAGAGGCCCGAGAGGGGCCCCTGAGAGCCCGTGTCAGAGAGCCTCGGCGCGCCGCTGCCAGGGACGGCACAGCCCGATGAAGCAGCCCATCGCGGCCAGCGCGCAGGTCAGTTGGACCACTGCCATCGGGACGGCCGTTGCCTCGCCCGCGATCCCGACGAGCGGTGAGGCGACCGCCCCGATGAGGAACGAGGACGTGCCGATCAGCGCGGACGCGGAGCCCGCGGCGTGCGGGGTGCGCATCAGGGCCAGGGCGTTGGTGTTCGGCATGGCCAGACCCATCGCGGACATCAGCACGAAGAGACCGGCAGCGACCGGAAGCAGGCCCACCTTCCCGAACACCCCCGCCGTCATCAGCAGCAGCGCGGTCGCGGCCAGCGTGATCACGCCGAGCCCGAAGGCGAGCGCCTTGTCCAGACTGACCCGGCCCACCAGCACCTTGCCGTTGATCTGGCCGACGGCGATCAGACCGATGGAGTTGACCCCGAAGAGCAGGCTGAAGGTCTGTGGCGATGCGCCATAGATCTCCTGGACGACGAACGGCGACGCGGAGATGTACGCGAAGAGCGCGGCGAAGGAGAGCCCGCCGGTGAGCGTGTAGCCGGTGAAGACCCGGTCGGACAGCAGTCCGCGCATGGTGCGCAGGGCCCCGCCGACGCCGCCGCTGTGCCGCTTCTCCCGCGGCAGCGTCTCGTGCAGCCACTTCGCCACCACGAGCGTGAGCACGATGCCGACGCCGGTGAGAACGACGAAGATGCCGCGCCAGTCGGTGATCCGCAGCACCTGTCCGCCGATCAGCGGCGCGATGATCGGCGCGACGCCGGAGATGAGCATCAGCGTGGAGAAGAACCGGGCCATCTCCACGCCGTCGTACAGATCACGGACCACGGCCCGCGCGATGACGATGCCGGCCGCGCCCGCGAGTCCCTGCAGCAGCCGGAAGCCGATCAGCAGCTCGGCGGTGGGGGCCAGCGCGCAGATCGCGGTGGCGGCGACGTACACGATCATGCCGATGAGCAGCGGGCGGCGACGTCCCCATCGGTCGCTCATCGGGCCGACGACGAGCTGGCCGAGCGCCATGCCCGCCAGGCACGCGGTCAGCGTGAGCTGGACGGTCGCGGCGGGCGAGCCGAGCGACTTGGTGACCGCGGGCAGCGCCGGGAGGTACATGTCCATGGAGAGCGGCGGCAGGGCGGTGAGGCCGCCCAGGACGAGGGTGACCAAAAAGCCGACGCGGCGCGCCGCCGCCAAAGGTGCCGGGTCGGCGGCTGCCAAAGGTGCTGGGTCGGCCGCCGCCAGGGGTGCCGGGTCGGCCGCCGCAACAGGTGCGGGGCCTGCCGACGTCACGAGAGCCGGGTCATCGGCGGCTGGTATGTGTCCTTCTGTGCTGGTCTGGCCGCTGTCCGGCTTCGGCATTGCGTCTCCATGTCTTTGAATCCCTCCCTATGCTCTCAGCTCGTCCGGAGTGGTCGAGACCTTTTTTCGAGGCGGGGCCGGGGCGACGGCGCTGCTGTCCCGCTCGGTCACGGCGGGCACCCCCGTGACGGCGTCGGAGGGGCGGCGCGACAGCCTCCAGCACGAGGCGGCCGAGGCGATGCGATGTCTGCGGGCGGGCGAGACGGAGTCGCCGCTGGTACCTCCCCTGGCCTTCGGCATGGGGGACCCCAACGGCAGCCTCGGCGTGATGCGGACGCTCGACGCGGTACGGGACCGCGTCGGCGTCCGCTACCCGGGCGAATGGGTCACACAGGCTTGAGCCCCGGGTCGCCGGCCTCGGTCACGAACGACGCGGCCGTGATGATCGGCGCGCCCGGCGTCGTGACGGCGCTGACCGTCTTGAAGTCGGCGCGCGCCTGCTGCTCGCCGAGGGTGACGGTCACATAGCCGCGGCGGCCGTTGTAGAACTTCATGTGCGGATTGGCGGCCCTGAGGGTGTCGTAGTTGGCGGGCCGCTCCTCGCCGTCCTTGCCGCTGGAGATGGAGGTGGCGACGATCTCGGTGCCGACGACGGGCGAGCCGGAATCGTTGAAGTCCCGCCTCAGGTCGTACGCGTAGCCGCGGTGCACATCGCCGGTGAGGACCATCAGGTTCTCGATGCCGGCCGCCGCGGCGCCGTCCAGAACGCGTCCGCGCGAGGCCGCGTACCCGTCCCAGGCGTCCATGCTCACCTTGTACGGCGTGGTCGGGACGTCGCGCCGCTGCGCAAAGGTGACCTGCTGCGGCACCACGTTCCAGCGGGCGCGGGAGCTCTTCCAGCCGCCCAGCAGCCAGCGCTCCTGGGTCGCGCCGGTCAGGGTGCGCGACGGGTCGTCGGAGTCCGGTCCCGGGACCTGCCAGCCGTCGCCGTACGCCTGGTCGGAGCGGTACTGGCGGGTGTCGAGGATGTCGAACTGCGCGAGCCGCCCGAAGTGCAGCCTGCGGTACAGCTGCATGTCGGAGCCTTCGGGCCGCTGAGGCCTGCGCAGCGGCTGGTTCTCCCAGTACGCGCGGTAGGCGGCGGCCCTGCGCAGCAGGAACTCCTCCGGCGGGACGTTGTTCTCGGGGATGTCGCCCGCGTAGTTGTTCTCGGTCTCGTGGTCGTCCCAGGTGAGGACGTAGGGGTGCGCGGCGTGCGCGGCCTTGAGGTCGGGGTCCGACTTGTAGAGGCCGTAACGCATCCGGTAGTCCTCGAGCGTGACGGTCTCGCGGTTGAAGTGGGCGGGGAGGACCCGGTCGGTGTACTTCCGGGCGCCGCCGACGGCGTTCACGGCGTACTCGTACAGATAGTCGCCGAGGTGGAAGACGGCGTCGAGGTCCTCTTCTGCGAGGTGCTTGTACGCGGTGAAGTAGCCGTCGTGGTACGCCTGGCAGGACACGGCGGCGAGCTTCAGCTCACTGATCCGCGCGGCCCGGGCGGGCGCGGTCTTGGTGCGCCCCGTCGGGCTGATCCAGTTCCCGGCGCGGAAGCGGTAGTAGTAGGGGCGGTCGTTGCCGAGGCCGGTGACTTCGACGTGGACGCTGTGGTGGAACTCCGGGTGGGCGATGACGGATCCGCGTCTGGCGATACGGCTGAAGCGGGAGTCGTGGGCGAGCTCCCAGAGCAACGGGACCTTGGCGCGGGGCAGTCCGCTGTCGGGCTCGTAGGGGCGGGTCGCGAGGCGGGTCCACAGCAGTACGGAACCGGGCTGCGGGTCTCCGGAGGCGACACCGAGCGTGAAGGGGTCCTCGGTGATCTTCTTGGCGTCGAGCTCGGCGGCGCGGGCGGTGCCGGGCAGATTGACGGCGAAAGCGAGTGCGGCGGCGGCGGCGGTGACGGTGAGAAACCGGCGGCGGCCGATGTGCCGGGCGGCAGCGCGGAGCTCGGGTGCGTGCGGTGCGGGTCTCATGTGCCCCTCCCCAGACGACTGTTGTCCCTTCGCATTGGAGTGGGGGCCGACGACTCTGCGTTGTCGAGTACACAACATCCGCGTGTCGGTCGGATGAGTTCCGGGTACAAGTAGGCGACTACGCTGCGCGTCCATGAACGCAGGTGCGAAGATTGCCGTGGTGACGGGAGCGGGCTCGGGCATCGGCCGGAGCGTGGCGCTGACGCTGGCGGGGGCGGGCTGGTCGGTGGCCCTGGCGGGCCGACGCGCCGAGGCACTGGATGAGACGGCGTCGCTGTCGGGTGGGGATGTGCTGTGCGTCCCCACTGATGTGACGTCACCTGCGGATGTCACCACGCTGTTTGCCACCGTGCGCGAACGCCACGGCGGTGTTGGCCTGCTGTTCAACAACGCGGGAACGTCGGGCCCCCGGGTCCCCTTCGAGGACATCTCCTACGAGGACTGGCGCTCGGTGGTGGACGTCAATCTGACAGGCGCTTTCCTGTGCGCGCAGGCGGCCTTCCGCATGATGAAGGACCAGTCCCCCCAGGGCGGCCGGATCATCAACAACGGCTCGATCTCGGCGCATGTGCCCCGCCCGCACTCGGCGCCGTACACGTCGACGAAGCACGCGATGACGGGCCTGACGAAGTCTCTGTCACTGGACGGGAGGGCGTACCGGATCGCGTGCGGCCAGATCGACATCGGCAACGCGGCGACGGAGATGACGCAGCGCATGCGGGCGGGGATCCTGCAGGCGAACGGTGAGGTGGTGGTGGAACCGGTGATGGACGCAGGGGATGTGGCGCGGACGGTGCTCCATATGGCGGAGCTGCCGCTGGAGGCGAATGTGCAGTTCGCGACGGTGATGGCGACGGGGATGCCGTACATCGGCCGGGGTGAGGTTGGGGGGTGCGGGGGGCCTTGTCCTCGTCGTCCACCGCGCCCCACCTCAGCGGGTTGCCCGCGGCATCCTGCCACTCACCGCCGATCGCCCGGCATCCGAAGCCGAGGGCGCTGACCTCGATCCCGCTGTGAAGTCCCAGTGTCCTGTTCCCAGTGCTGTTGCCGATGGCGTCCATGTGCGCGCACGCTACGAGTTGGCGCGCACGCCAAGGCAAGGACCGCGACCGCCGCCGTGACGAGGAACGCGGCGCGCAGACCGTGCACTTCGGCGTAGGCACCGAGCAGCGCGGGCCCGGCGATCGTCCCGAGTCCCAGGAAGAAGACGGTGACGGTGAACCCGGCGGATGGCCGCTCGGGGAAGACCCGGTAGCTCCACACCGCGAGGACCCCGGACCCGGCCATGAAGCACGGCCCGTACAGCAGCGCGGAGACGGCGACCGCGGGGAGCGAGCCGGGAGCGGCGCCGAGCAGGGCGACCGCGGCGGCGATGCCGGCGAACAGCGCGGCGTGGACGCGGCGCAGGCCGTAGCGGGCGATTGCATGACCGGTCAGGGCGCCCGCGGTGCCGGCCAGTCCCATCAGGGACCAGAACAGCGGCGCGGTGGCGGAGCCGGTGCCGGCGGCGCCGGTGACCGCTTCCACGGCGAAGGACCAGTAGACGGCGCCGACGAGGCCGTACAGCACGGCGGTGAGCAGCAGCGGCAGCGCGCTTCGGCGGTAGCCCGGCCGCCCTGACGTCCTGGCCTTCCTGCCCGAACCCCCGGGCAGGACACGGGCGTTGTACGCGCTCGCCGCCAGCGCGGCGAGCGCGAAGACCAGCCATGCGTACCGCCAGCCGGTGCCGCGCGCGAGCAGCGCGAGCGGTCCCGCGACGACGACCGCGAAGGCCGTGCCGCCGGCGATCGTGCCCATGACCTGCTCACGCCGCCCTACCGGAACCATCCGGTCGACCGCGTCGGAGTACGGGGCCCAGGCCCAGCCGGAACTCGTACCGGCCAGGATCAGCCCGGTGACCAGCAGCACGGGCCCCCGGGCGAGCGCGACCAGCCCCATGCCGACGGCCGCGGACAGCCCGCCGGCGAGCACCGGGGGCCGCGGCCCGAAGCGCGCGACAAGGGCGCCGACCAGCAGCAATGCGGCGAGATATCCCGCGTAGGTGGCGCTGCCGATGAGCCCGACCAGGGAGACGGAGAGGCCGAATTCGTCCCGCAGCTCGGGGAGGAAGAGTCCGTATCCGTAGCGCGCGAAGCCGAAGGTCACGCCGATCGCCGAGACACCGGCGACCGCCAGCCGACGAGACTCGGTGAGTGGGTTGGTAGCCATGGACCCACCATCCGACCTGCGGATTCGCCGCACCATTGGCGTAAACGTCAGCTTCCCCTAGATTTACGCCATGGCACTTCGTGTGGCGGTGACCCTGCTGGAGGAGACCTCCCTGTTCGAGCTGGCCGTGCCGTGCGCGGTGTTCGCGGGCGAGGGGTACGACCTGGTGCTGTGCGCCACCGCCCCCGGCGGCGCACAGCGCGCGCCCGGCGGTCTGCAACTGGCCGCCGAGCACGGCCTCGACGGCCTGCGCGAGGCGGATCTGATCGTGGTCCCGGCCTGCATGATGAACGGCTACGAGCCGCCCGCCGCGCTCCTCGACGCCCTGCGCGAGGCGCACGCCCGCGGGGCGCGGATCGCTTCGCTCTGCTCGGGCGCGTTCGTGCTGGCCGCGGCGGGTCTGCTGGACGGCCGTACGGCGGCGACCCACTGGATGTACGCGGAGGAGCTGCGCCGTCGCTATCCGTATGTGCGGGTCGACGACCGTTCCCTGTACGTCGACGACGGCTCGATCCTCACCAGCGCGGGTACCGCAGCCGCGATCGACCTGTGCCTGCACATCGTGCGCGGCGACTACGGCACGGCAGCGGCGGCGGAGGTCGGCCGCCGGATGGTGGTGGCCCCGCACCGGGAGGGCGACCAGACGCAGTACGCCCCGCCACGCACCCCTGCGCCGCCGCGGGCAGAGGGCCTCGCGCCGGTGCTGGACTGGGCGGTGGCGAGGCTCCACCGGCCGCTCACGATCGCGGAGTTGGCGTCACGGGCCGGGATGAGTACGCGTACGTTCGGCCGCCACTTCGCGCTGGAGGTCGGTGTGACCCCGCTGAAGTGGCTCAACCAGCAGCGTCTCGGGCGGGCGCGCGAACTGCTGGAGACGACGGACCTGCCGGTGGACACGGTGGCCCAGCGAAGCGGCCTGGGCAGCGCGGACAGCCTGCGCCAGCACTTCCACCGCGCACTGGCCACAACCCCCGCCGCGTACCGCCGCACATTCCGGGCCGCCTAGGAAGGTTCCGGGCCGCCTAGGAAGGAGGCCGACTGGCTTTGCCGAAGTGATTCGCCGTCAGCCTTGTAGCGTCACAATGATGCGGACACCGTCGTTGAAGCGATTATCGAAGCGATTGTCGAAGCGGTTGTCGCGGAAGTCGCGGTGGTCGAAGCGGTTGTCGCGGAAGTCGCGGTTCCCGCGGTTGTCATGGCACCAGTAGACGTAGGAGCGACCGTCCCAGTAATAGTCGCAATAGCCCGACGAAACCGGGTTGGACGTGCTGGTGGCACTGGCTACGCCGGCTCCGCCCAAGGTCAGAGTCAGAGCAGCGAACAGACCGGCGAGCAGCCGGAAAGTCCTGGATGTCGTTACCCGCATGATGCTTTCCCTTCCCGGGAGCGTAGACGGGCCCGAGCCCTGCACGGCCACGGTGACGTCGGCGCCGGGCGATGATGCGTTCGCGAAGGGGTCCGGTACATCGGCCTTGGATATGGCGGGAGTTGCCATCGCCGACTCACACGCTGACATGCGCGGCATCGGGCCCGCCTGGGCTGCTGAGTACAGCAGACCCCGCGGCGGTGCATCCGTCCGTCGGACAACCGAACGACCACGTGGTCGTCGATCGGGATGTTGAGATTGTTCGTCTTCTCGCCAGAAATGAAGACGAATATATCGTTCAATCTGAATCCAACGTAGACATGTACGCATATAGAAGTCAAACGCAACGCATAGGCCCCAGACGCAGCGAGTCGGCGCCGGCGCCGTGCGCAATTCCCTTTTCACCGATACGCAATCGGCGGAGAAGCCCTTAGGCCTGCCCGGTCTCGAAGCGGCCGGCCTTCCCGCCTTCGACGATGAACTTCCAGGCGGTACGCATCTCACCCCAGGTGTCGTTGCGGTACCGGCCGACCGGGCTCAGCCCGTCGGCGGACTGCGACTCGACCTCCATGTGCCCGCGCGACGAGAAGATCTCGCGGTCGGTCCAGCCGTCGAGGTGACGATCACTGCCGTCTTCGGACATGGTGGCGCCGGGCGCGAGGGCGGCCCGGAAGAGGCCCTCCATCCCTGCACCGCACATGGCAGGCTTCCCGCATGGAACACACCCTGGACACCACCATGGACCCCATCTGGGACACGGTAGGCCGCCTGCACGCCTGGCTCGACGCGGAGAGCGACCTGCCGCCCCAACAGGAGACGCTGCTGCGGATGTTGAAGCTGTCGGAAGAGGTCGGCGAGGTCGCCCAGGCCATCATCGGCGCGACGGGCCAGAACCCGCGGAAGGGCCATACGCACAGCTGGCAGGACGTCGAGTCGGAGCTGTGCGACGTGATCATCACGGCGATGGTGGCCCTGCGCACGCTCACGCCGTACGCGTCGGAGGTCTTCGAGGCGCACCTGGGTGGTGTCGCTGAGCGCTCGCTGGAGGGGTCGGCGGAGTGATCCGCCCAGGCGGGCACTGATCGGCGCCGCCCACTCCACTGGATGATCGCACGAAGAACTGGTAGCTCAAAGTGGAGCCGAACCCCCACTCAAGAATGAGAAGCCGAGCCCGAACCGGCGTACTGAAGGTGGACGGGAACCACTCCACGAAGCCCTGCCATTGCCGGAGGTACCTCACCCGTGACCACCACCAAGGCAGCCCCGACTCGGGTTGACCACCGTGACGCGGACGATCCGGAGGGCTGGCAGTTCAACTCATCCCTTGTCCTGACCATGCTGCTGCTTGTGGTGGTTGCGCTGCAGGGGCCGATCCGCCGGGCGTTGTCCGCGCCGGTGATGCAGAGCTGGATGACCGTGTTCGTCGCGGTGTTCGTCCAGGCCCTGCCCTTCCTCGTGCTCGGTGTGCTGCTGTCGGCGATCATCGCGGTGTTCGTCCCACCATCGTTTTTCGCCCGCGCGCTGCCGAGACAGCCCGCCCTCGCGGTGCCGGTGGCCGGGATGGCCGGGGCGGTCCTCCCCGGCTGTGAGTGCGCCTCCGTGCCGGTGGCCGGTGCGCTGGTGCGCCGGGGCGTCACCCCCGCGGCAGCGTTGGCGTTCCTCCTGTCCGCCCCGGCGATCAATCCGATCGTGCTGACCGCCACCGCTGTCGCGTTTCCCCGCAACCCCGAGATGGTCCTCGCCCGGTTCGTGGCGAGTCTGCTCGTGGCGTGCGCGATGGGTTGGTTGTGGCAGCGGCTGGGCCGCACCGACTGGCTGCGCCCACCGGATCATCCGTCGTCGGACGGCCTCAGCAAGGGGGCGGCGTTCTGGGGGTCCGTACGGCACGACGTGATGCACGCCGGCGGTTTCCTCGTCGTCGGCGCGATGGCCGCGGCCACCCTCAAAGCCGTGGTACCGGCAAGCTGGCTGCACACCGCTGCCGGTAACCCTGTGGTGTCGGTCCTCGCCCTGGCGATCCTCGCGGTGCTGTTGTCGATCTGCTCCGAGGCCGACGCGTTCGTGGCCGCGTCCCTGTCCCAGTTCTCGCTCACCGCCCGGCTGGCATTCCTCGTCGTCGGACCGGTGATCGACCTGAAACTGTTCGCCATGCAGGCCGCCACGTTCGGCCGGGGGTTCGCGCTGCGGTTCGCCCCCGCCACCTTCACCCTGGCCGTCCTCATGTCGGCCCTGGTCGGGGCGGTCCTGCTGTGAACCGGCAGGCGCAAGCAGCCGTGCTGTTCCTCGTCGGCGGGGCGGTGTTGCACGCCGGCTTCACCGATCTCTACCTGCGCTACGTCAAGGCCGGGTTGCGCCCGTTGCTGCTCGTGGCCGGCATCGTCCTGATCGTCGCGGCCATCGCCACCGTCTGGTACGAACTACGGCCGCGCGCGACCAAGGAGAGCCGGCCCGAGCGTGGGCGCCACGACCAGAGCAGCCATGCCCACCGCGAACCACGCGTCTCCTGGCTCCTCGTCCTGCCCCTGCTCGCTCTCATCCTGGCCGCCCCACCCGCACTTGGCTCCTACAGCGCCATGCGCACCGGCACGGCCCTGCAACCACCCTGGGGCTTCCCCACCCTCTCCGCCAGCGACCCCCTCCGGCTCAGCGTCGTCGACTACGCCGGCCGCGCGGTCTACGACCACGGACGCTCCCTCGGCGACCGGCGGATCAGAGTTACCGGCTTCATCACCCTCGACCGCAGCGGCGCCCCCTACCTCACCCGCATGGTCCTCAACTGCTGCGCTGCCGACGCCCAACCCGTCAAGATCGGCCTGTCCGGACAGATTCCCGCCGTCCTGCAACCCGACACCTGGCTCGAAGTCACCGGCACCTACACCAGCCAACGGACCAAAGACCCCGTCAACGACGGCGTCATCCCGTTCATCAGCGTCAGCCAGGCCAGACCGGTCCCTGCCCCACACAACCAGTACGAAAACTGGAGTGGTTGACCGGCGAATGCGCCAAGTCGAGCACCTGCTGCGCCGGTCCCTGCTCGATGAGCTCACCGGCTTCCAGAACGGCGATCCGAGCTGCGGCCGCTGCCGCGTCGAGATCGTGGGTAATCAGGACCAAGGCCAGTTCGGGTCGGTCGCGCAGCAGGCCGGCGAGCGTGTTCAGGATGCTGCGTCGGGTGACCGTGTCGAGTCCGGAGGTGATCTCGTCGCAGATCAGCACCCGTGGCCGGGCGAGCAGGGCCCGTGCGAGCGCGGTCCGTTGGAGTTCGCCACCGGAGAGGAGGCCCGGCCTGCGACGTACCAGCGCCTCCGTCAGGCCGAGGCCGGTCAGGGTGTCCAGGGCCTCGGTCAGAGCCACTCGCGGATCCGCTCCGCGCAGCCGGACCGCGGTGCGAGCCACCTGGTCCAGAACCGGGCGATGTTCGTCGAACGCGGCCTTCGCGTCCTGGAAGACGTACTGAACCGCGGCCAGTTGCTCACGGGTCCGGGCGCGCAGGCTGCGCGGGAGCGGGGTGCCGTCGAGCAGGACATC
This sequence comes from Streptomyces sp. NPDC019443, assembly GCF_044389785.1. Classification (NCBI taxonomy): domain Bacteria; kingdom Bacillati; phylum Actinomycetota; class Actinomycetes; order Kitasatosporales; family Streptomycetaceae; genus Streptomyces; species Streptomyces sp. NPDC019443. Next base: position 26,654 of record NZ_JBIRYJ010000005.1, on the reverse strand, counting down.
GCCTGCGTAGTCCCGGTGGAGTCCGGCCAGGCAGCGGGCGAGCGTGGTTTTGCCGCTGCCGGAGCGCCCGACGACGGCCAGGCACTCGCCGGCGCGGAGGGTGAGTTCGGGGACGCGCACCGCCTCCGCGGTGCTGCGGGCGCCGTCGCGGTGCCGCGCCGTGAGGTCACGTACCTGGAGTGCCGCATGTCCTGCACGCGTGGGCGGGCTGTCACCCGTCTTCCCTTCTGCCCCCAGGAGTTCGGCGGTCCAGGGATGCCGCGGTGCGAGCCACAGCTGCTCCGCGGGAGCCGCTTCCACCACTCGGCCGCCGCGCATGACCAGAACCTCGTCGGCGAGGGCCCGGACGACGTCCAGGTCGTGGCTCAGCAGGACCACGGCGATGCCCTGCCGGGCGACCGCCGCGAGCTGGTCGACGATGCGCCGCTTCGTCAGCACGTCCTGCCCCGTGGTCGGCTCGTCCGCGACCACCACCCCGGCACCGAGCAGCAGTGCCTGTGCCAGGGCGAAGCGCTGCTGCTGGCCACCCGAGAGCTGGTGCGGACGGCGGCGAAGCAGAGCCTCTCCCTCGGGGAGCTGCGCGACGGAGAGGGCGTGCAGGATGCGCGTCCGGGCGGCGGCCCGGCGCTCGCGCCTGGGCAGGCTCCGCACTTGGTCGCGCGCGATGTCCCGGAGCAGTGCGCCGACCCGGCGTGCGGGGTTGAGGACGGCGCCGGGGTGCTGGGGTACGTATCCGACGAGGCGGTTGGATACGCGTACGTCTCCGGTCACCCGGGCACCCGCCGGGTACTCGCCGAGCAGCGCGAGGCCCGTGGTCGTCTTGCCGCTGCCGGACGCGCCGACGAGCGCGGTGACCTTCCCGGGCCGGACCTGAAAGCTGACTCCGTCGACGATCGGCCGGCCGCCGATCTCGACTCGTAGGTCCGTGACCTCAGCGACCGTGTTCACGCCCGTTTCCTCTCTTCCGGTGAGGCTTTTCCAGTAGGGCGTCGAAGAGCAGGTTGCTCCCCATGGTCAGGGCGACGATCAGCAGGGCAGGCACCACCACGGCCCAGGGCTGTACGAACAGCCCCGTACGGTTGCGGTCCACCATCACCGCCCAGTCGGAGGCGTCCGGCGCGATTCCGACGCCGAGGAAGGCCGCCGTGGCCACGAGGTAGAGCACGCCTGTCAGCCGTACGCCCGCGTCGGCGGCGAGTGTGCGCGCGATCGATCTGCCGACGTAGCCGACGGCCATGCGCCACCAGGTCTCCCCCTGCATGCGCAGAGCCTCGACGGCCGGGCGTGAGGCCGACTCGGCCGCGGCCGCGCGGACAATCCGCGCGGCGTCCGGGATGTTCACCACGGCGACCAGCAGTGAAAGGCCCACCGCCCCTGGCGAGAAGACGGCGGCGACCAGCAGGATCATCAGCAGCGACGGCACGGCGAGCAGCACGTCCAAGGGCCGCATCAGCAGCTCTTCGAGCCAAGTCCGGCGGGTGAGCGCGCTGATGAGCCCGAGTGGCAGGGCCACCAGATAGGCCAGGGCCGTCGCGGCCAGGGCGACGAGGACCACGGACCGTCCGCCGAGCAGCACTTGCCGCCAGACGTCCCGTCCGACGAAGTCGGTGCCGAGCCAGTGTTCGCCGCCGAGGGTGAAGGAGGCGGCCCGTGGGCCAGGGGCTCCGGCGAACAGCGGTCCGAGCAGGGCGAGGGCCAGCGGTACGCCGACGATCAGCGCACCGAGCGTGACGCGTTGCCTCATGCAGCCACCCCCGCCCGCGGCGCGAAGCGGTGGGCGACCAGGTCGGCGCCGAGGTTGAGGACGACGGTGGTCAGTCCGAAGACCACCGCGAGGCCCTGGACCACGGGGATGTCGCGTTCCGCGACAGCGTTCATCAGCACCGTTCCGAGCCCGGGGATCACGTACAGGGCCTCGACGACGATGACCCCGCACAGCAACCAGTCGATCGTCCGGGCGAGTTGCTGGGCGGCAGGCGCGATGGCGTTGGGCAGCGCGTGGGCGTACCGGACGCGGGCGCCGGAGATGCCGTAGCGGCGGGCGTGGGCGGCGTACGGCGAGGCCAGCGCGTCGATCATGCCGGCCCGTACCAGGCGGGCCAGTGAGCACACCGGCCGGGACAGCAGGACGAGGACGGGGAGGACCAGCACCGCGGGGTGGGCGAGCAGATCGGTGCCGTATCCGACAGCGGTCGGCGGCAGCCAGCCAAGACGCAGGGCGAACACGGTGACCAGCAGTACGCCGAAGGCGAACTCCGGGACCGCGTACACACCGAGCGTCACCGAACTGACGAGCCGGTCCGCGAGCCGACCCTCATGGCGGGCCGCCAGCACACCGAGGCCGACTCCGACCGGCACCAGCAGCACCATCGTCAGCACGGCGAGCAGCACGGTCGGCCCGAATCCGTCGGCGATGTAGGTGCTGACGGGCCGCCCCGAGGCCAGCGACGTGCCGAAGTCCGCGTGCAGCAGCCCTGCCGCCCAGTCCGCCAGGCGTTCGTACGCCGGCCGGTCCAGGTGCATCGCCTCGCGGATGGCCGTGATCCGCTCCGGGTCGGGCTGGTCGCCGGCGAGCGCCACGGCGGCGTCGCCGGGCAGCGCCTCGGTGAGGACGAAGACGAGCAGTACGACGGCTGCCGTCTGCGCCACGCCGAGCAGCAGCCGCCGGGCGGCCCAGGAGCGTAGTCCGCTCACGCCAGCCAGACCTTGTCGAAGCGCGCCCAGTCGAGGGAGTTGGCGGGTGCCTTCTGCTCGACGCCGCGGACACTGCGGGCGGTGCCGAGGATCCAGTCGGCGAAGCCCCAGATCAGGAAGCCGCCCTCGGCGTGCAGGCGGCGCTGCATGCGCTCGTAGACAGCGGTGCGGTCCTTCTTGTCCTTGGTGGACTGTGCCTGCTGGTACAGGGCGTCGAAGTCCTTGTGCCGCCAGTGGGTTGCGTTGGTGGTCGACCCCGTGAGCAGGCGCTGGGAGATGTGGGACTCGATGGGCATGGCGCCGGAGCGGTAGGAGGCCAGGGTCCCGGAGTCGAGGATGTCCTTCCAGTAGCTGTCCTTGCTGCCGGTCCTGATCTCGATTCTCACTCCGGCCTTGGCCGCCTGGTCACGGAATATCGCCGCGGCCTCGGTGAATCCGGCGGCGACGGGGGAGGTATCGAGGGTGACCCTGAGCTTCTCGGCGCCGGCCTCCTTCAGCAGCTTGCGGGCCCGGTCGAGGTCCTGTTCGCGCTGCGGCAGGCTTCCGGCGTAGTACTCGTAGCCCTTGCCGAACAGGTCGTTGCCGATCTCGCCCGCGCCGGACAGGGCGCCGTCGACCAGTTCCTTGCGGTCGGCGATCAGGAAGAACGCCTCGCGCACCCGCTTGTCGTCGAACGGCGGCCGGTCGGTCTTCATGACGAAGCCCTGCATGGCGCTGCCCTGGAGCCGGACGATCTGGATCTGCCCCTTGTTCTCGTGGGCGCGGGCGGTGGCGGGGTTGAGCTCGTGGGCGTACTCGACCTGCCCGCCGAGCAGGGCGTTGGCGCGTGCCGATTCCTCGTTGGCGACGACGAACTCCAGCTCGTCGAGGTAGGGAGCGCCGTCCCAGTAGGCGTCGTTGCGCTTGAAGACGGCGGACTTGCCGGGAGCGAAGGACACAAAGCGGAACGGGCCGCTGCCGACCGGCTTCTTGTCGAAGTCCTTGAGCCCGTCGGGGACGATGTACGCGCCGAACGCGGCGAGCACGTTGGGGAATTCGGCGGTCGGGCGCTTGAGAACGAACTCGATGGTCCGCTCGTCCAGAGCGCGGCTGGCCTTCAGGTCGATGGGCTCCAGCGATGCCTTGGCCCGGAATGCCTTCGCCGGGTCGGCGATGCGGCGGTAGCTGTAGAGGACGTCCTGGGCGGTCACCGGCTTGCCGTTGTGGAAGGCGGCCTTGCGCAGGGTGACCTTCCAGCGGTCCAGGCCCGCGTTCGGTTCCCATGCCGAGGCGAGCCGGGGCTGCGCGGAGAGATCGGGTCCGTAGTCGGCGAGCTTGTCGAAGAGGGCCTTGGCACGGGCGGCATCGGCGAAGAGGTTGGCCAGGTGCGGGTCGAGGGTCTCGCTCGCACCGCCACCGGCGAAGGCGGCGCGCAGCCGTCCGCCGCGCTTGGGCTTGCCGTCGCCCTTGGCGGGGTCGGCGGCGGTTCCGGAGCCGGCGCAGCCGGCGAGGGCGAGCGCGCCGAGTCCGGCCGCGCCTGAGGCTGCGGCGAGGAAGCCCCGGCGGCGCAGGCCGGGGAAGCGGGAGTCGTTGACGGGGACGTCGTTCATGAAGGTGTCCTTGCAGTGCGAGCGGATATCGGCGTGTGGGGGGGGCGGGGGTCAGTTGGAGTGCCTCGGACGGGCGACGAGATGGAGCCGGTCGGCATCGGCCGTAGCGGCCGGCAGATCGCCCTCACGCCACGGCGGCTCCGTACGAGGACCGGGCCCGTCGTACAGCGCGAGCACCTCGAAGCCGTGAACGGCGAGGAGATGGCGCAACTCCTGGGGGAAGAGCAGCCGCCACGCGGAGCGCTGCTCGACGGGCGGCGATCCGTCGTCGGCGGTCCATACACGGGTGCGGCACAGCAGTTGCGCGGTCCGGTCGACGCGCAGCGTCGTGGTGGACCGGTAGGTGATGCCCTGCCAGCTCAATTCATTGACGGACGAGGTGACGAGCAGTTCGGTACGGCCGAGGAAGAAGGCCCCGTTGCGCATCTCCGCGACGAGCAGCCCGCCGGGCGCCAGAGAGCGGCGGCAGGAGCCCAGGAAGCCGTCGAGTTCGTCGTTGGTGTGGCAGTACAACAGGGCGCTGTCCAGGCACACGACGGCGTCGAAGGACCTTTCTGCGAGGTTGAATCCGCGCAGGTCTGCCTGCACGTACTCCGGACCGGGGTGGTGCACGCGGGCGTGCTCCAGCATCGCCTCGGACAGATCCGCGCCGACGACCATGCGGCCGGCCCCATGCAGATACGCGGCGTCACGGCCGGTGCCGCAGCCGATGTCCAGGACCCGCGGACCGGCCCCGTACCGCCGCAGACAGTCCTCCGCCCAGCGCCCCGCCAGCCGTGCCTCGTCGGGGAAACGGGCCTCGTACAGGGCCGGGTTGTCGGTCAGCAGGTTTGCGCTTCTCATCTCTGCCTCCTCACACCGGCACCGGTACGGGCGCCACTTGGGCGGGAAGCACTCGCCGGCGGTGCAGCCAGGCGACGCCGGAGGCGGAAGCGAGTCCGAAGGCCAGGCAGCACGCCCAGGGCAGCCACTGCGCCCCCGCGCGCTCACCGGCGTCCATGGCCCAGCCGACGACCGTGTTGCCCACGGCCGCGGCGATGCCCGAGACCACGTAGAACAGCCCGAAGTACGTGCCGGTGAGTTCCGGGCGGCCGAAGCGGGGGATCAGCTCCATGACGAAAGGCTGGGCGATCATGACGCCCAGGTAGAGCAGCAGCGCCCCGGCCAGGACAGGCAGCGCGCCGAGCACCGCGTCGCCGACGCCGCCGTGCGCTGTCCCGGCCCCCGCCACCGTCATCGGCGGTATGAAGGCCAGCCCCATCAGCGTGAGCCCCGCGCTGATCCATCTCGCCCGGCTGCCCCGGCTCTTCAGCGCCCGCGTGATGCGCAGTTGCAGCCAGAGGTTGGTGAGGGTGCCGACGAGGAAGACGATGCCGGCCGCGCCGTCCCAGCCGGTGGCCCGGCGCGCGCCGTTGGGCAGCAGCAGATACAGCTGGTTCTCCATGGTGAACATGCCGACCATGGCAACGGCGAACGCCACGAAGCCGCGGTTGCCGATCACCTCTCGCCAGTCCCCGAGGACGCTGTTCGCGGACGGTGTGACCTCGCGGGCCGGAAGCACCATGGCCTGAGCGATCGTGAGCACCGCGAAGATCCCGGCCGCGGTGAGCGCGGAGGCACGGAAGTCGACCAGCAGCAGGGCGCTGCCGAGCAGCGGCCCTATCAGGGCGCCGGTGGTCGCGAAGACGTTGAACAGGGCGAACGCCTCGGCCTTGCGCTCCCCTGCCTCCTGGGCGAGATACGCGCGTACGGCCGGGTTGAACAGCGCCCCGGCCAGGCCGCTGAGCACGGAGGCGGCCATCAGCACCGTCAGTCCGTCGCCGAGTGCGAAGAGCCCGAAGCCGACGGTGCGCAGCGCGCATCCGGCGATGATGACTCCGCGCGCTCCCAGCCGGTCCGATGCCGATCCGCCGATGAGGAACAGGCCCTGCTGGCTGAGGTTGCGTACGCCGAGCACGATGCCGACGACAGCGGCCGACAGCCCGAGGTCCTCGCTCAGATGCACGGCGAGGTACGGGATGAGCAGGTAGAAACCGGTGTTGACGCCAAGCTGGTTGACCAGGAGGAGCCGTATCGCGAGGGGGAAGCCGCGTATCTCGTGCCACGTCTTCACCCGAGATCCCCCTTGGTGCGCGCGTGCACGCCAAGCCCCGGGCGCAGGCTCGTCCCTACGATGCCGTCGGCGCCGCCGATGCCGGTCCACGGGTCGTGGGCGAGCAGCAGATGCCCGTCGAGGTCGATCCACCGGGCGCGGTCGGCGAGATGTACTGCGGGGGCGATGCCGAGCGTGCTGGCGGTCAGACAGCCGAGCATCAGCTCGGTACCGGTGCCGGCGATCAGTTCGGCGATCCGCAGTGCCGCGGTGACGCCGCCGCACTTGGCGAGCTTGACGTTGATGCCCTGTACCCGCCCGGCGAGACGGCGGGCGTCCTCGTAACCGATGGCGTCCTCGTCGGCGATGACCGGCAGCGGCGAGCGTTCGGCGAGGTCCGCCAGCGCCTCGGGGTCACCGGGTGCGATCGGCTGCTCCACGGCCTCGATTCCCAGCTCCGCGAGGCGGGGCAGCAGCCTCTCCGTCGTGGAGACGGTCCAGGCTCCATTGGGGTCCAGGAGCAGCCGAGCGTGGGGAGCCGCGGCACGCACGGCCCGTACACGCTTCAGGTCGTCCTCGGGGTCCGGGACACCGGCCTTGATCTTGAGAACCGAGAAACCGTCCCGTACGAGGCGTCCGGCCTGGGCTTCGGCCTGCCCCGGCGGCGTGATGCCGATGGTGCGGGCTGTCGCCGCGGAGGGCGCGTCGGGGGCGCCGAGGAGCTGGTGGACCGGGACCCCGGCACGCTTGCCGGCCAGGTCGAGCAGCGCCGATTCGACGGCAGCGGTCACGGCGGGAGGCATGCCGTTCGTCGGCAGCGCGCCGGTACGCAGGGCTCCCAGGGCGGTCTCGGGATCCCCGAACCGGGCCAGATCCAGGGCCACTTCATTCAGAAGCCGCACGATGGTGCGTGCGTCGAGGCCGTAGTACACGCTGGTGACGGCCTCTCCGCGGCCGAGCTGCCCTTCGTATTCGATGAACAGCCAGACGGCGTCGCGGGCCGCCATCGTCGAGCGGGATATGCGCAGCGGCTCGGCGAGTTCGAGGTGCACGGTGCGCTGACTGACCTTCACGGACTCTCTTCCAGACGTGTGGTTCGGCTGTCCAGCGGGTCGGTGACGGCCCGGCACCGGGCCCAGCCGGTGGCCTCCACGGCCCGCGGATGAGGGATCTCGACGGGGCGCCTGGCCGCGGTGGCCGGGTCGAGCCCGTGGGTGGCGGCGAAGTCGTCGTCGTAGACGGTGCCGAGGTAGCGATGCGGTCCGTCGGGGAAGACGGTGGCGACGACGGCTCCCGGGTGGACGCGAGCGGCCCACGCCGCCACAAGGGCTACGGCTCCGGTGCTCCAGCCGCCGCTGACGAAGTTGCCGACAGCGAGCCTTCGGCAGGCGTCCGCGGCCTCGGACGGGCCGACCCAATGGACCTCGTCGAAGGCGCCGTAGGCGACGTTGCGTGGATGGATGCTGCTGCCCAGGCCGCGCATCAGGCGGGGCCTGGCGGGCTGGCCGAAGATCGTCGAGCCGGTGGCGTCCACCCCGATCAGCCGGAGCCCCGGCCAGTGCCGCCGCAGCGGTCCGACCACACCGGCACTGTGGCCCCCGGTGCCCACACTGCACACCAGCACGTCGAGGTGGTCCAGCTGAGCGGCGAGCTCGGCAGCGAGGGAGGCGTAACCGACGATGTTGTCGGGGTTGTTGTACTGGTCGGGCCAGTAGGCGTCCGGCAGCTTCGACAGCAGTTCGCGCAACCGGCCCAGCCGGGCGGCCTGCCATCCGCCCTCGGCCGCCGGGCGGTCGACCAGCTCCAGCCTGGCGCCGTATGCGCGCAGCAGCTGTCGCATCGACGGCTCCAGCTCCGTGTCGCCGACCAGCACGATCGGATGCCCCAGGGCCTGACCGGCGAAGGCCAGCCCGATACCGAGTGTTCCGGAGGTGGACTCCACCACCGGGGCGCCCGGCCGCAGTTCCCCGCGCTCCTTGGCCCCGAGCAGCATGGATACGGCTGCTCGCGCCTTCATGCCGCCGACGCCGAGACCTTCCAGCTTGGCCCAGAAGCCGGGCTGCGGGCAGGGCAGGTCGACGGTGATGCGGGCGAGGGGGGTCCGTCCGAGCAGGGAGAGCAGTGCGGGGTTGCCCGCGGGGCTGAGGACGGCCGTGGTCACAGGGCGGCTCCGGAGCGCTCACCGCTGCCGTATCGGTGGATGGTCCCGGGCCCGCCGTCGAGCCAGAAGAAGGGATACGGCTCGGCGCATACTGCGCTGACTCCGGCGCCGATGAGGCGCGGCAGCACGGCGCTTCCGGTCTGGGCGAACATCACCAGCGGCTTGCCGTGCAGCAGTGCGTGCTTGCGCAGCGGCTCGAAGCTGCCGTTGCCGAGCGTCATGCCGGAGGCGAGGACCGCGTCACAGCGCTCCAGTTCCGGCAGTGCGTCGGTGCGTACCGGCTCGCCCCACTCCGTGGTGCCGCCCTTGAGGTCGCAGGGTATGTACGCCAGACCACGGGCGCGCAGCGCCTCCAGCAGCGAGTTGACCACGCCCACGACGAGCACCGTGTGTCCCGGGTGGACATCGAGCAGGCCAACGACGGCCTTGGCCCGCGCCCGGGACTTCTCCAGAGAACTCCCGGCGGGCAGTGGACAGGGCCGTGCACCGCTCGCGAGTGCATGGGGGAGGACGTGCATCAGATAGGCGTCCAGTGCGGCCACCCGTACCGGCAGAAGTTCGTGCTCCAACAGCCGGGCGACGTCCGCGCCGACGCAGTCGTCGACCGCACTGTCAGGGAGTCCACCGGGCTCGACCGCGCAGGAGCCCACGAACTCTGCCAGACGCAGGCTCAGCACTTCGTTGCGGTAGCCGCCGCTGCGCCCGTCGTGCCGTACGGCCTGGCGCGTGGTGAACGCCACGGCGATCCGCTGAGTCCTCGGGTCGGGTCCGAAGCCACCGCGGAGCACCCGTTCGACGAGTTCGTCGTACGAGGCGGCGGTGGCATCCGTGCCGGTGATGGTGGTCATCGGCCGACCACCTTGGGACAGAGCGCCGAGAGCAGCGTCTCGACTCGGTCGCGGCCCCCGAGGCCCTCGGCGTCGCCGGCCATGACGTGGCCCAGGTACTCGTTGTTGCTGCCTGCTGCCTTGACGACTTTGCCCGGCTCGGCGAGCTGGAGCTCCAGCAGTCCCGCCGCCGTGCGCACGTCGTCGGCGCCGTCGACGGACTCCAGCACTCCCTCGGTGTCCGGCACCAAAAACCCGATGGCGGCACTGCGCAGACCGGTGGCTCGTCGGCGCAGGTCCGGTTCGCGGCCGAGGGCCACGTCGACGCAGGCCGCGGCGAGGTCGATCCCCGTCACGTGACGGATGAGTTCGGTGATGCGGTTGCCGGCGGGGCGGGGGTTGACCTCGACCACACGTGGCCCGTCGGCTGTCAGTTTGATCTCGGTGTGTGCCACGAGCCCGTCCAGGCCGAGGGCCTTCAGTGCTCGAAGTGCTGTCTCCGCGGCGGCCTCGGCGTCAGCGGCGGCGAGTGCCGCGGGGAACATGTGTCCTGTCTCGATGAAGGCCGGCGCCCCGCCGACGCTCTTGTCGGTCACCCCGATCACGTGTGAGGCACCGGCGAACGACACGGTCTCGACGCTGACTTCGGGACCGTGAAGGAGCTCTTCGAGCAGGACTACGGGCTCGCGGCGCTGGCCTCGCGCGTTGACGGGGAAGTCCGCGAGCGCCCTGTAGGCGCGAGCCAGCTCCGACTCGTCGTCGACGCGTCGTACGAACATCCCGGCGCACAGATCCACGGGCTTGAGCACGAGCGGGTAGCCGATCCCCCGTGCCGCATCGGCGGCCTCGGCCCAGTCCGCGCAGACCGCGAAGCGCGGCCCCGGCACTCCGGCGTCGGCCAGGACACGGCGGGTCGCGTCCTTGCGGCAGGCGTTCTCGACTGCCGCGGCAGCGGGGCCCGGCAGCCCCAGGCGGCCGGCGATCCCCGCGGCCGTCGGAAGGTAGTAGTCGCAGGAGGTGATCACCCCGTCGAAGCGCAGCGCTCGGTGGGCGCGTTCGACGAAGGGCAGCAGTGCCTCGATGTCGTTGGTGTCGGCGGTCAGCACGTTGTGCGCCGCGAGCAGTGGGTGTGCGGTGCCCTCAGGGGCGGAGCGCAGGTAGTGGTGCAGGTCACGGGTGAGGAAGGTGAACTCGTGCCCGCCCTCGCGGATCGCTCGTGGCAGCAGTCTGCTCATCGATCCGACCCAGCTCTCGACCATCAGCAGGTGGGCCACGGCTTCCTCTTCTCAGAACGCGGGTTGGACGCATGACGCGTCGGCGGTACCCGTCCGGGACGGTCCGCCTTGACGCGAAGACACGCTATCGACAATCGTTTTCATTGTCATCTGATCCAACGTCGATTCTCTGAATGCGAGACCCGCGACTCCCCCTGTACGCCACCGGGGCGCGCTGTGCCGCGACGCAGGAACCAACGCCATCGGGGCCGGCGAGAGCCAAATCGGCGCAGGTCATCGGGATCGGTCGGCCCCCGCTGCCACGGACCGTTCGGACAGGACTGGGCCAGAACTGGGCCGCACCCACGTGCGAGAAGAAGTCCGCCCGATTCGGGTCAGGGGATCGGGTGAGGGGCGGATCCACCGATCCAGCCGCTCCAGAAAACGCATCCTGACCTGCAGAAATGCAAGCGGCAGACGAGTCGGGCTGTACGCCGGGTTCTGTCACCCGGTCGCCTCGCGGCGGCCGGGGAGACGGCCATCCATCTAGGACCGACGTTGCCGCCGGCCTCGTGCGGTCTACCCGCGGACTCGGGCGGGCAGCCCTCGAACGTCCGCGCAGGGCCGCGTTCTACCGCGACCCCTCTTGACCTTGCTCCAGGTGGGGTTTACCTAGCCGCCTGGGTCACCCCAGGCGCTGGTGGTCTCTTACACCACCGTTTCACCCTTACCGAGGACCGAAGTCCCCGGCGGTCTGTTTTCTGTGGCACTGTCCCGCGGGTCACCCCGGGTGGGCGTTACCCACCACCTTGCCCTGTGGAGCCCGGACGTTCCTCGAGGAGATCCAGAAGATCTCCACGCGGCCGTCCGCCCGGCTCGTCTGCCGTGGTGACCATGCTACCTGGCAGGCCTGGGGGCCAGGCTCACGGTGCCGGTCGACCAGGCTCCGCGCCCGAGCGGACCCGGCCCGGCCCGGCCCAGTTCACGCAGGGGCGAACAGCACCTTCGCCGACCCCGGGTCCGCCTGCGTGAGCCGGACCCTCAGCCGCTCCCCCAGCGGCAGTTTCGCCTCGCCGCCCTCGATCCTCGCCACCACCGCCGGGTCCTCCAAATGGACCGTGCCGACAGCCGGTTCGTGCTCCTTCACGTCCACCACGAACGCGTCGAAGACATCGCCGATCCGCTCCTTCAGCAACGCGGCCTCGGCGATGTCGACGCACTCCCGCTCCACCGTGTTGGCGCGCTTGGAGCCCTCCGCCATCTCCTTCGGCAGCACGTCGAGCGCGACCACGGCCCAGTCCGGCGGCTCCTGGCCCGCCACCGCCGCCACGCACAGTTCGCCCGCGTACCGGTCGACGAGCCGTCGCAGCGGCGCCGTGCAGTGCGTGTACTCGTCGGCCACCGCCGCATGGACCGCGGGCGAGGGCAGCTCGCCGCCTGTGAAGGCGCTGTAGCCCGCGCCCCGCAGCAGGGTGGTGCAGTCCTGCAGGAAGGCGGCATGGCGGGGGTTGTCCGGGTCGAGGGAGCGGACCAGTTCCGCGTACGAGACATGGTGCGGCCAGTCGATCCGCAGGGCCTCGGCCGAGCGGCGCAGCCGCGCCACCGCGCCGCCCGGCGCGGTGGGCAGGGTACGCAGGATGCCAGTGCCGGCCGCGATCATGATGTCGGCCGCGGCCATGCCCGTGAGCAGGGAGATCTGGGCGTTCCAGCCGTCGGCGGGAAGCGGGGCACGGTATGTGAGGGAGTATGCGCCGTCCCGCTTCACGATCTCCTGCTCGGGGACTCTGAGCGAGATCCCGCCGCGCTCGATCTCCAGCCGTTCCCTCAGCAGCCCGATGTCCTTGAGCAGCCCCACCGGCTCCTCCGCGGTACCCGCGTCGATCTGCCGCTGGACCGTGGCGTAGTCGAGCTTGGCCCGGCTTCGTACGAGCGCCCGCCGCAGCTCGCTCACGATCACGCGGCCCTCGGCGTCGAGGTCGAACTGCCAGAGCAGCGCGGGTGCGTGGTGACCGGGCAGCAGACTGGCCGCGCTCTCGGAGAGCACGGCCGGATGAAGCGGGATCTTCTCGTCCGGGAAGTAGAGGGTCTGCACGCGGCGGTGTGCCTGAGCGTCCAGCGCGCCGCCGGGCGCGACGAAGGCGGCGACGTCGGCGATCGCGTAGTGGATCCGGAAGCCGTTGCCCCGGCGGGCGAGGTGCATCGCCTGGTCGAGATCGACGGAAGCCGGCGGGTCGACGGTGAAGAACGGGATGTCGGTGGCGTCGTGATCGGGCAGGCGCGGGGCCCTGGCTGCCGACTCCGCTTCCGCGAGGACGTCGGGCGGGAAGCCCTCCGGCATGCCGAGCGTCGTACGCAGCTCCCGGAGGGCGACCCGCAGGGGATCCTCGGCTGGGCCGGTGGTGTGCACATGACGGCGGGGCATGGACCGAGCCTAGGACGGGGTGGGGGCCTTGGCACCCCGTACGCTGGCGCGGGGGCCGCACCCCCCGCCCCCGTACGTACGAAGGAGACTTGCCGTGCTCGTGCTGTTGCCGCCGTCGGAGGGTAAGGCCGCTTCCGGGCGCGGGGCTCCGCTGAAGCCGGAGTCGCTGTCGCTGCCGGGCCTTGCCGGGGCGCGCGCCGCGGTGCTGGACGAACTGGTCGAACTGTGCGCCGCCGACGAGGAGAAGGCGCGGGAAGTACTCGGCCTGAGCGAGGGCCTGCGCGGCGAGATCGCGAAGAACGTGGAGCTGCGGACCGCGGGGGCCCGGCCGGCCGGGGAGATCTACACGGGTGTGCTCTACGACGCGCTGGGCCTCGCGACGCTGGAGCCGGACGCGCGGCGCCGGGCCCGGAAGTCGCTTCTGGTCTTCTCGGGGCTGTGGGGCGCGGTGCGGGTCGGCGACCGGATTCCGTCGTACCGCTGCTCGATGGGGGTGAAGCTGCCGGGGCTGGGCGCGCTCGGGGCTTACTGGCGCGGGCCCATGGCGTCCGCCATGCCGGAAGCCGCCGGTGACGGGCTCGTACTCGATCTGCGGTCCTCCGCGTATGCGGCGGCGTGGAAGCCGAAGGGCGAGGTGGCGGGGCGTACGGCGACGGTGCGGGTGCTGCACTCGCAGATGGTCGGCGGGGTGGAGAAGCGGTCGGTGGTCAGCCACTTCAACAAGGCGACGAAGGGTCGGCTGGTACGGGACCTGCTGACGGCGGGCGCGAAACCGGCGGGGCCTGGCGAGCTGGTGGAGGCGCTGCGGGAGCTGGGTTACGTGGTGGAGGCGCAGGCGCCTGGCAGGGCCGGGAAGGCATGGGCGCTGGATGTGGTGGTGAACCAGATCCACTGAGCATTGCGGTGTTGCAGCATACGCAATGACCTTTGCGCATGCTGCCTACGCCGGGCAGGATGACGGCATGACCACCTCTGCCCTGCCCACGGTGCTCGACCTCGCGCCGGTCGTCCCCGTCGTCGTCATCGACGACGCCGCCGATTCCGTACCGCTCGCGCGTGCCCTGGTCGCGGGCGGTCTGCCCGCGATCGAGGTGACACTGCGGACGCCGGCCGCGCTGGACGCGATCCGCGCGATCGCGGCCGAGGTGCCGGACGCGGTGGTGGGCGCGGGCACGGTGATCTCGGCGGACGGTGTCGATGCCGCGGTGGCGGCCGGGGCGCGGTTCCTGGTGAGCCCCGGGTGGACGGACCGGCTGCTGGACGCGATGAAGGCGTCGGACGTGCCGTTCCTGCCCGGGGTCTCGACGACCTCGGAGGTCGTGGCGCTGCTGGAGCGCGGGGTGAGCGAGATGAAGTTCTTCCCGGCCGAGGCGGCGGGCGGCACGGCGTACCTCAAGTCCCTTGCGGATCCGCTGCCTCAGGCCCGCTTCTGCCCGACGGGCGGGATCTCGCTCGCCTCCGCGCCCTCGTATCTGGCGCTGAGGAACGTGGGCTGCGTCGGCGGCACGTGGATGCTGCCGGCGGACGCGATCGCGGCCAAGGACTGGGCAGGGGTCGAGACACTGGCGGCCGAGGCCGCCGCGCTGCAGCGGCCGGGTCAGCTGAAGTCGAGGTCCACGAAGTCCGCGAGCGGGCGGTAACCGAGGCGCTGGTACAGGGCGTTGCTGGTGGGGTTGGCCAAATCCGCGAAGAGCAGGACCTGTTCGGCCCCGGCGCCGAGCGCGTCGCGGCTCACGGCCACGGTGACCGCACCGGCGTAACCCCGTCCGCGCAGCTCGGAGGGGGTGTAGACGGGCGAGACCCGGGACTGCCCGGCCAGCAGCGGGGAACGGGCGGCCATGGACACGGGCTGCCCGTCCGTCTCCCACAGGTACAGGCAGCCGTCGGCGATGCGGCGGGAGACGTTCTCGGTCTGGTCCGCGCCGGAGGAATCACCGATGTCGGCGGCGAAGGCGCGCATCCAGGCGGCGGCCAGCGGCACGTCGGCGGCCTCGGCCCGGCGCGCGGCGCCCGGCGGCGCGGGCTGCTGCGGCGTCAGGCTGCCGAGCCGGAAGAGCCGCAGCCGTACGTCGACGCTCCAGCCGTGCGCGCCCGCCCACTCGTCGGCGAAGGCGTATGCGTGTGCCTCACCGCCCTTCACACCGCTGAGTCCGGTCCCGGCGGCCCGCAGCGTCCGCGCCAGCGCGCGGGCGAGCGGCTCGGCCATCGGACCCAGCAGCGGTGGCCGCGGCGGCGTCTGCACGAACGCGCCCGCCACGTGGCCCCCGTCCCCGTCCCGCCACCATCCGAACCGGGCAGATTCCGCGTTCCCGTACGCATGCGGCCCGTGCCGCCGCACGGTCTCGCTGACGGTGAGCAGGGCGGTGCTGCCGACGGGGTCGCGCGCCAGGTAGGCGCCGGCGGCACGGTGGAACTCGTCGACGTCTTCGGTCAGCTGCCAGGTCATCGCGTCAGCGCAGGTGCGACGTGTCGTTCAGCAGGCGCAGCGATGCGTTGCCGTCCGCGTAGTACGCAACCACCGAGACCGATGCCGTGGAGAGTTCCATCCGGAACAGCGACTCCGGCGGGGCTCCCAGCGCCAGTCGGACCAGGGTCTTGATGGGCGTGACATGGGTGACCAGCAGGACCGTGCGGCCCTCGTACCGGGCGATCAGCTTGTCGCGGGTCGCCGCGACCCGGCGCGCCACCGTCGCGAAGCTCTCTCCGCCACCCGTCGGGGCGACCTTCGCCGAGGCGAGCCAGGCGGTGAGGTCGTCGCCGTACCGCTCGCGGACCTCCGCGAACGTCAGGCCCTCCCAGGCGCCGAAGTCCGTCTCGCGCAGGCCGTCCTCGATGCGGACGTCGAGGTTCAGGCGGGCCGCGACGGTCTCCGCGGTCTCGCGGCAGCGCTTGAGCGGGGAGCTGACGATCTCCTGGATGGTGCCGCGCGCCGCGAGGGCGGCCGCGACCGCCTCGGCCTGGCGCAGACCCGCGGGGGAGAGCGAAGGGTCGCTGCCGCCGCTGCCCGAGAAACGCTTCTCGGGGGTCAGGGGGGTCTCGCCATGGCGGAGCAGCACAAAGGTGGCGGGTGCGCCGAGGTCGGCGGGGCCCCACCCGACGGGCGGTGCGGTCGGCGCGGCTTCGCCGACCCCCGCGGCTCCGGCCACCGGCTCGGCGCGGACCGTGACCGCCTCGGCCGCACCCGTCGCCCCGCTCAGCGCCGCCCTCGCCCTGGCCGCGCCCGCCGCCGCGTCGCCGACCACCCTCGCCGCCTCCGCGTCGCGCGCGCCGAGCTCCGCCGTGGAGCGCGAGGGCTCCCACTGCTTGCCCTTCTTGCCCGCGTCCATCGCCTCGTTGGCCAGCCGGTCCGCGTGCTTGTTCCTCTCGCGCGGGATCCACTCGTACGTGACTTGAGAGGCAGGAAAGACGCGCGCCGCCGCCGCCGCCAGCGGCTTCATGTCCGGGTGCTTGATCTTCCAGCGGCCCGACATCTGCTCGACTACCAGCTTGGAGTCCATCCGGACCCGGATCGACGCATCGGGGTCGAGGGCCTTCGCCGCCTTCAGCCCAGCCACCAGGCCCTTGTACTCGGCGACGTTGTTCGTCGCGACGCCGATGTACTCCGCGGCCTCGGCGAGCGTCTCCCCCGTCTTCGGGTCGAGCACGACCGCACCGTAACCGGCGGGGCCCGGATTCCCCCGGGAGCCGCCGTCCGCCTCGACGACGAACTCCCGCATTACAGACCCGACTCAGAGGTACGGATCAGGATCCGCCGGCAGTTCTCGCAGCGCAGCACCGTGTCCGGAGACGCCGCCTTGACCTCGTTCACCTCGGTGATGTTCAGCTCCAGCTGGCAGCCCTCGCAGCGGCGCTGGTAGAGGCGGGCCGCGCCCACCCCGCCCTGCTGGACGCGCAGCTTCTCGTACAGCTTGAGGAGATCCGCCGGCACGGAGCCCGACACGACTTCGCGCTCCTTGGTGACCGAGGCGGCCTCGCCGTCGATCCCCTCCTGCGCGGCGTCCCGGCGCGCGGTCGCGTCGTCGAGCTTGGCCTGGACCGAGGAGACCCGTCCGGTCAGCTCGGCGACACGTTCCTGCACGGACTCACGGCGCTCCATGACCTCGAGGACGACGTCCTCCAAGTCGCCCTGGCGCTTGGCGAGCGAGACGATCTCGCGCTGCAGGTTCTCCAGGTCCTTGGGCGAGCTGACCGCGCCCGAGTCGAGGCGCTGCTGGTCGCGGACGGCGCGCTGGCGCACCTGGTCGACGTCCTGCTCCGCCTTGGTCTGCTCGCGGGCGGTGTCGCTCTCCTCGGTCTGCGCGGCGACCAGCAGGTCGCGCAGTTGCGTGAGGTCCTTGCTGAGCGACTCGATCTCGGCGTGCTCGGGCAGCGACTTGCGCTTGTGGGCGAGCTGCGACAGTCGTACGTCCAGGGCCTGGACGTCGAGAAGTCGGATCTGGTCGGCGGGCGAGGCGTTCAGTTGGGGGCTCCAGAAGAATGGTGGGAGGACCAGGGGTCGGTGACCGTGTGCGAGACGTGGACCCGAAGGCCCCAGCCGTGCCGGTCGGAAATCTCGTCGAGCTGGGCCGCGGCCTGCTCGCACCAGGGCCACTCGGTGGCCCAGTGGGCGGCGTCGACCAGTCCCAGCGGTGAGTGCTGCACCGCCTCGGACGCGGGGTGGTGGCGCAGATCGGCGGTGAGGAACGCGTCCACGCCCGCGGCCCGTACGACGTCGAAAAGGCTGTCGCCGGAGCCGCCGCTGACCGCGACGGTACGCACCACGGCGTCCGGGTCGCCCGCGATGCGGACGCCCTGCGCGGTGGCGGGCAGGCGCTTGGCGGCGCGCGCGGCGAACTCGCCGAGCGTCTCGGGGTGGTCCAGCTCACAGATTCGGCCGAGGCCGCGGCGACCGTGCGGGTCCGTCGCATCCGGCACCAGGGGGCGTACGACCCGCAGGTCGAGCGCGCCCGCGAGGGCGTCGGAGACTCCGGGGTCGGCGCTGTCGGCGTTGGTGTGCGCGACATGCAGGGCGATGTCGTGCTTGATCAGGGTGTGCACGACGCGGCCCTTGAAGGTGGAGGCCGCGACGGTCGTCGTACCGCGCAGATAGAGGGGGTGGTGCGTGACGATCAGCTGGGCGCCGAGTTCGATCGCCTCGTCGGCGATCTCCTGGACGGGGTCGACGGCGAACAGCACGCGGCTGATCCCGGCGTCCGGGTCGCCGCAGACCGTACCGACCGCGTCCCACTGTTCGGCCCGCTCGGCGGGCCACAGGGCGTCGAGCGCGGCGAGTACTTCAGACAGACGGGGCACGAGGGAAAGGCTACCTGTCCTCCGTGCCCCTGCGGCCTGCGCTGGTCACTTGGCCAGGAAGGCTGGTCACTTGACCAGGAAGCCCCGGAGGTCGTCGAGGACCTTGTCCGCGGCGGTGACGCCGAGGCCGAGGTACCAGGTCTCGTCCGGGACGTCCTTGGCCTGGCCGGCCTTGACCGCCTTGAGGTTCTTCCACAGCGGGTTGGACCGGGCGGTGTCGCGCTTGGTGGTCTTGGGGTCGCCGTACACACCGGTGAAGATCCAGTCCGCGTCCGCGGAGTCGATCTTCTCGGGGCTGATCTCCACGGCGAGGTCCTCGACCTGCTGGTTCGCGGGCCGCGGCAGGCCGGAGTCCTTGAGGATGGTGCCGATGAAGGACGCCTGGGCATAGAGACGGATCTTGCCCGGCATGTAGCGGACCATCGAGACGGTCGGCTTCTTGGCGTTCTTGGCGCCGATGTCCGTGCCGAGCTGCTTGGCCTTCTTCTCGTACGCGTCGAGCTTCGCCTTCGCCTCGGCGGTCTTGTCCAGGGCCGCGGCGTTGAGGAGGTAGTTCTCCTTCCAGGTGAAGCCCGGACGGATGGAGAAAACGGTCGGGGCGATCGTGGACAGTTCCTTGTACTTGTCGGCGGCGCGCAGCTGGCTGCCGAGGATCAGGTCGGGCTTGAGGGCGGCGATCGCCTCGAGGTTGAGGTTGTTGATCGTGCCGACGTTCTTGGGACTGCCGGCTTCCTTCTTCAGGTAGCCGGGGATGCCCTCGTCGCCCTCGGTGGGGGCGTAGCCGACGGGCTTGACGCCCAGCGAGGCGACGTTGTCCAGCTCGCCGACGTCGAGGACCACGACCCGCTTGGGCGCGGTCTTGAGCTCGGTCTTGCCCAGCGCGTGGGTGACGGTGCGCGGGAACTGGCCGGGTTTGGCGTCGGTGCCCATCGCCGCGGTCTTCGCCGCCGCGTCGCCGAAGCCCTTGCCGCCCTGTGCGACGGCCTTCTTTCCGCCGTCGTCAGCCTTGCCGGCGGAGCCCTTGTCCCCGCCGTCCTGGCTGCCGCAGGCGGTGAGGGAGAGCGCGGCGGCAAGGGCGACTGCGGCGGCGGTGCCGCGGCGGCGTAGGGACATGACGTGCTCCTGATCCAGTACTTAGGGGGACCTAACTTTATCCACGGCCACCCCGCTGAGCACAATCACCCCCCGCCCCTCAGGAGAATCCGGGCATGGCCACCCATATGTGTGAAGTGGTGAGTCACGTGTTGTTCGGCAGGAAGTGCGATACCTAGCTTCGGTGACCGGAGGTGATGCGCCGATGACAGCCTGTGCCATCGAGACCGCCACAGAGGACGGGGCGGCGGGGCGTACGGGGATCACGATCACCGCGGACGGCGCATACGCGGCCCGGCTGGCGGGGGGCCGCGAGGCCCTGTTCCCGGAGCGGTGGACGCTCGGGCCCGAGCCGTACGCCGTGCCGCTGCCGCTGGACCAGCCCGAGGAGCGCGAAGCCGAGGTACTGCCGCTGGCCGACGGTCGGGTGCTGATCCGGCGGCGGGTGGCGGGACGGCACTCCTTCTCGCTGCTGTATCCGACCGGGCCGGGAACGGGTGAACTGACACTCGGCACCGTCGAGTCGGCGGAGCTGCGGCTGCTTCCGCCCGCACCGGACGGCAGGAGGGCGTACGCCCTGGCGCCCGGCGCCGAGTCGACCGGGGTCTGGCTGGTGGCGGGCGGGGCGTTCGGCCCCGAGTATGTCGCCGAGGTGCCGGGCCGCTGCTCCGGCGGGGTCTGGCTGGACCGTGAGGGGCGGATACTGGCCCTGGACCGGCAGTTGGCCGGCTGCCCGGTGAAGGCGGTGGCGGTCGATCTGGAGCGGGGCGGGGAAGTGACGCCGCTGCTGCAGATCACGGATGACAGCGACGACCGGCTGCTGCTGGCCGACACGGACAGCGGCCTGCTGCTGATCCGCTCGAACGCGCCGGGCCACGACCGGCTCGGCTGGGGCGTGCTGGGGAGCCTGCGGCCGGTCCGCTTTCCCGAATGCCTGCGGCTGGCGGACTGCGCGGTGACGCCGTTCGCCGTGCAGCCGGGGCAGGTACTGATGCCGGAGAGCTGCGCGGTGGCGCTGCGGATCGACGGCGCGGCGGGGACCTGGCTGGGGGTGTGGCGCCCTTCGGGACGGCGGCTGCATCAACTGGCCGCGCCCGAGGGATGGTTGGCCGGGGCTGGCCTGTGGAGCCGGGAGGGCGTTCTGCAACTCCCGTACGCGACCAGGGCGGTGCCGTGCGGGATGGCGCGGATCGACGGGCCGGCGGACGCGCACGTACCGGATGTGATCACGGATACGAAGGTGATCACAGGACCAACACAATCGGAATGGCCTGGCGGGGAACCGTCCTGGAGTGCCGGGACTCCTATCGTGTACAAGCCTGTTCCCTTGCAGCAGGCGCCTCTCACCGGCGGCGGGGCCCCTGGTTAAACTCTCGGGCCGGGGCTACGCAGTCGCACCGACCGGACGTCGACGGTGACGGGGTTCGCAGGTGTGGCCGGGTGCCCTGCGACACGTAATCAGCGAACACAACGGGGTGACTTCCCACATGTCCGAAGCCCGAACCGACACGACCCAGGAGCGCCCGCAGCCTGCGGCCGCAGACCGGGCCGAAGCCGGCGGCGCCGGAAAGCACCGGGGCGGTGCGGCGACGACGGAGGAGTCCGCGACGCCGGCGCACGGCAGGCACCGGCGGCCGGAGGGGCGCGGCGCGTTGTAACGGGGCCGTCCGGCAGCCGGTTCGTCCTCAATCTCCCCCAGACTTCGTCCGGGGGGACCCCCACGGGCTGGATTTTCCGCCCGTCCGGCGCTCATTTTCAAGCCCGTCCGGCGCTTGAGGACAAAAGCCTCACCGGCTGCCCCCGGTCAGCCCCGCTTCAGGCCCAGCACCTCCGCCGCCGCGAACGTCTCGTTCCCCGGGCGGTCCGCGTAGTGCGGGGTCAGCACCGCATCCAGTTCGTCGTACGAGAACGACTCCTTCGAGGTGTCGAACTTCGCCGCCACCCTGGGCCGTTCGACGATCGCCACCATCCCACCGTGCACGACCAGCAGCTGCCCGTTGACCTTCGCCGCCGCGGGCGAGGCCAGATAGCCCACCAGCGGGGACACATGCTCCGGCGCCAGCGGGTCGAGCCCGCCGTCCGCCGGTTCCGCGAAGCCGGCGAACACGTCCTGCGTCATCCGGGTCCTGGCGCGCGGGCAGATCACATTGGCCGTGACCCCGTACTTGGCGAGCGCCAGCGCCGTGGAGGTGGTCAGGCCGACGATGCCACCCTTGGCCGCGGCGTAGTTCGGCTGGCCCGCCGAGCCCGCGAGGAACGCCTCCGAGGAGGTGTTGACGATCCGCCCGTAGACCGGTGCTCCGGATGCCTTGGAGCGCTCGCGCCAGTGCACCGAAGCGAAGTGGGTGGTGTTGAAGTGCCCCTTGAGGTGGACCCGGATCACCGAGTCCCACTCGCTCTCGCTCATCGAGAAGACCATCCGGTCACGCAGGATGCCCGCGTTGTTGACCAGGACGTCCAGCTTTCCGTACGTGGAGACGGCCAGCTCGACCAGGCTGCGGGCCTGCGCGAAGTCGGAGACGTCGCCATCATGGGCGGTGGCGGAGCCGCCCGTCGCACGGATCTCCTCGGCGACCTCCTCCGCCGGGGTCGCCGACGCCTCGCCCGAGCCGTCCCGGCCCGGTCGGCCGTAGTCGTTGACGACGACGCTCGCGCCGAGGCGGGCGAGTTCGAGTGCTTCGGCGCGCCCGAGGCCGCGGCCCGCCCCGGTGACGATCGCGGACAGGCCCTCAAGTGGCATTGACATCAAAGCCCTTTCAGATCTCGATGCAGGTGCGCAGCGCCTCGCCCGTACGCATCTGGGCCAGGGCGTCATTGATCCCGGCGAGCTGCACCCGGTGGGTGATCAGCCCTTCGAGGTCGATACGGCCCGCCCGCCACAGGGCGATGGCCCGTTCGTACGAGGTGAGCACGTCGCCGCCGCCGTACATCGACGGCAGGATCCGCTTCTCGTCGAAGAACAGCTCGAACATGTTGAGCTGGAGGAAGTCGTCCATGGCGCCCGCCCCGACGACGCACAGGGTGCCGCCGCGCCGGGTCGTCTCGTACGCCGTCCGCGCGGTGGCGGACTTGCCGACGACCTCGAAGACGTAGTCGAAACCCTCGCCCGCGGTGACGCGCTGCTTGGCGTCGGCCAGCTCGTCGGGCGAGACGGCCTCGGTGGCACCGAACCTGAGCGCGGCTTCGCGCCGCGAGGCGACCGGGTCGACGGCGACGATCTGGGCCGCTCCCTTGAGCCGCGCGCCCTGGATCGCGGCGATGCCGACCCCGCCGCAGCCGATGACGGCGACCGAGGAACCGGCCGCCACATCAGCGGTGTTGACGGCGGCGCCGAGGCCCGTGGTGACGCCGCAGCCGATCAGCGCGGCGATGTCGAAGGGAACATCGTCGGGGATCGGCACGGCGCAGCCCGCGTCGACGACGACCTCCTCGGTGAACGTGCCGGTGCCGGCGAAGCCGAATACATCAGAGGGGCTGGCGCCGGGGCGCTTGAAGTTGGGGGTGCCGGCGTTCATGAAGCCCGCGAGACAGAGCTGGGTCTGGCCGCGCTTGCAGGCGGGACAGACGCCGCAGGCGGGCAGCCAGCACAGCAGCACCCGGTCTCCCTGGCTCAGGCCGCTCACACCGTCGCCGACGTCGATGATCTCGCCCGCGCCCTCGTGCCCGGGGACGAAGGGCGCGGGCTGCGGCAGCACGCCGTTCATCGCGGAGACGTCGGAGTGGCACAGCCCGGTGGCCCGGACCCGGATCTTGACCTTGCCGGGGCCGAAGCCCACCGCCTCGACGTCGTCGAGGACTTCGAGCTTGTCCTGGCCTATCTCGTGCAGTACGGCTGCGCGCACGGTGCGGCTCCTCTCGTACGGATGGCTATGCGTGTTCGACGATGGTGTCGGCGAGGACCGGCGCGTCGTCGCGCTCCACGGCCGTCACCGATACGTGCACCTGGCTGCCTCCGGCCCACATCCGGATACGCAGGGTCTCGCCGGGGAAGACCATGCCGGCGAAGCGTGTGGTGTACGAGCGGACGCGGCCGACGTCGCCGCCGAGCACCGTGTCGACGACCGCCTTGAGCGCCATTCCGTACGAGCAGAGCCCGTGCAGGATGGGCCGGTCGAAGCCGGCGAGCTTGGCGAACTCGGGGTCGGCGTGCAGCGGGTTCCAGTCGCCGGAGAGCCGGTAGAGCAGCGCCTGGTCCTTGCGGATGGCCTTCTCCACCACCTTGTCCGGCTCGCGGGGCGGGAGTTCGAGGCGGACGGATGGGCCGCGGTCGCCGCCGAAGCCGCCTTCTCCGCGTACGAAGATCTGGGCGTCGCTCGTCCACAGCGGGCCTTCGTCGTCGGCCGCTTCGGTGCGCAGGACGAGGATCGCGGCCTTGCCCTTGTCGTAGACCGCCGCGATCCGCGAGGTCGATACGGCTCTGCCCCTGACCGGGATCGGCCGGTGGACCCGGATGGTCTGCCCGCCGTGCAGTACGGATGCCAGACTGATGTCGAGGCCGGGTCCGGTGAGCCCGCCGATGACGCCCTTGCCCGCGCCCGCGACGGTGGCGAAGCTGGGCAGCACATGCAGCTTCGACTCGAGGGTGTAGCGCAGCTCGTCGGGGTCGGTGGCGGGGATCCCCGCGCCGAGGCCGAGGTGGTAGAGCTGGATGTCCTTGTGGTCCCAGCCGATCTCGGCGCTGCGGGGCTCGGCGGCGACGGCCTTGGCGGCATCAATGGGCATGAGGACGCTGCTCCTTGATGAGTGGAAGACCTCGGCGCGGCCGTCCGCACCGTCGGCCGCACCGAGGTCGTACGGAACCGGCCCCTGGCCCGTTCTAGAACGCGTTCTAGGAGTCGGTGGCCCTATGTATAACGCAGCCCCCATTACTTGTGAAGACTGCTGACGCCATGTCAGAAGTGCTGTCCACACGGGACATTTGTCACTGCCGAGTGCGTACAAGCGCATCTGCCGGAGCCCTGTGCCCGCTCCGTAGCGTGATCCGCATGACGCAGACGCAGACGCCGGCAGCACAGGTCTCGTACCGTCGGTCCGCGAGGACCGGTGAGCCAGGGAGCGGAGCGGTGCTGAAACTGAAGAAGACCGCACGGCCGCCGGAGGGGGTGGGCCCGCCCGGCTACGCCCTGCTGCCGTGGCTGCTGATGGGCATGGGCGCCTTCGCCAACCTGGTGCAGGGCAAGACCCCGAACCCGTGGGTCGGCGGCATCGGTCTGCTGGCCTTCAACTCCCTCTACATCAGCGTGGTTTTCCGCGCCTTCGTGAAGGAGAAGCGGGAAGCGCCCGCCACGATCTGGCTGCTGGTCGCGATGACCGCGATCACCTGCGCTCTGGCGATCGGCTACGGCGGCAGTTGGCTGCTCTTCTTCCCGCTGCTCGGCCTGGCCACCGGATCTGTCGTACGGGGGAAGCCGCTCGGCCCGGTCGGGCTCGGCCTGAGCGCCCTGGCCGGCGTCATCGCCGGGCTGCGGGACGGCTGGGGTGCCGTCAGTGTCGCGTACGGCACGTTCATCTCCTGCATGGTGACCGCCGCGATCCTCGCCCTTTCCGAGACCGTCAGGGAACTGCGCGCGACACGCGAGGAGCTCGCCCGTACGGCGGTGGAGAAGGAGCGGCTGCGCTTCTCCCGCGACCTGCACGATCTGCTCGGCCACACCCTCTCGGTCATCGTGGTCAAGTCGGAGGCCGCCCGCCGGCTGGCCCCGCGGGACATGGACGCCGCGATCGTCCAGATCACCGACATCGAGTCGGTCGGCCGCCAGGCCCTCACCGAGATCCGGGAGGCGGTGACCGGCTACCGCGAAGGCAGCCTGGCCACGGAGCTCGACCGGGCCCGCGACATCCTCGCGACGGTCGGCATCAAGCCGGTCGTCCGGCAGTCGGGGCCGCCGCTGGAGCCCCCGTCCGAGACGCTGCTGAGCTGGGTGGTCCGCGAGTCCGTCACCAATGTCGTACGCCACTCCAAGGCATCGCGCTGCGAGATCGAGGTCACCGGTACCCCCGAACGGGTCCATCTGGCGGTCACGGATGACGGCCGGGGCGTTGGCTCGGGTACGCCCGGCAGCGGGCTGAAAGGTCTGCGCGAGCGCCTCTCGGCGGCCGGCGGCTCACTGGTGGCGGGCCCGTCGCCCCGGGGCGGCTTCCGGCTGAGCGCGGAACTCCCGGTGGACGCGGTGCGGGACGCGCAGCCGGTGCGCCCGACTGAGCAGTGCCTGGGCGACCGGTCCGCCATACCCTTGCGCCGTGGAAGAGATGCCCCGTGACCACCGGCCCGCCAAGTCCGTACGTGTCCTCCTCGCCGAGGACCAGGGCATGATGCGCGGCGCGCTCGCGATGCTGCTGGGGCTGGAGGAGGACATCGAGGTGGTCGCCCAGGTCGGCAGGGGCGATGCCATCGTCGATGCGGCGCTCACCTCACGGCCCGATGTGGCCCTGCTGGACATCGAACTTCCCGGCCGCAGCGGGCTCGACGCGGCCGCCGATCTGCGGGACGAGGTGCCCGACTGCCGGGTGCTGATCCTCACCACCTTCGGCCGGCCGGGCTATCTGCGCCGGGCGATGGAGGCCGGGGCCGCGGGTTTCCTGGTCAAGGACGGGCCCGTCGAGGAGCTGGCCTCGGCGATCCGGCGGGTGCTGACGGGCGAGACCGTGATCGATCCGGTGCTCGCCGCCGCCGCACTGAGCGCCGGGCCGAGTCCGCTCACCGCCCGCGAGCGGGATGTGCTGAACGCGTCGGTGGAAGGTGCGACGGTCTCCGACATCGCGGCGGCGCTGCATCTGTCCGAGTCGACGGTACGGAACTATCTGTCGTCGGCAATCGGGAAGACGGGCACACGCAACCGCATGGAGGCGGTGCGGGCGGCGCGTCAGCAGGGCTGGCTGTGACGCCGGCGTGCGGTCGGCCGCCACGCTGCCCGGCTCGGTGCCGGGAGACGACCTTGCCCTCCTTGTCGTCATCGGCCGCGCTCGCCTTGCGCCAAGCCACATAGACCCGCTCCAGCGACGACTGGACCAAGTCCTCCGCCGCGTGCTGCTCCCCCGTCAGCAGATAGGCCGTGCGCAGCAGCTTCGGCCATCGAACGGCGGCGAATTGCTGGAACTCCTCATCCAGCGTCTGCTTCTCCCCCATGGGCACCTCCCTCACACACTGGAGTCCCTGAGGGATCGAAACCGTTGCCTCACCGTTCCTAATCAGTGAGCAGGAGTGAGTCTTGGACCCACTGCCCGGCACTGCGCGCATCCCGAACGGTTTTGGGTGCGCTGGTCTCCCGCGT